>NZ_JBSRYP010000001.1:7862500-9630305 GCF_054056795.1 Bradyrhizobium sp. USDA 3315
GGGGATTTCGCCGAGGAACGGCACCCCCAGCTTCTCGGCTTCGTGGCGGGCGCCGCCATGGCCGAAGATATCCGAGCGGGTGCCGCAATGCGGGCACTGGAAATAGCTCATGTTCTCGACGATGCCGAGCACCGGCACGTTGACCTTCTTGAACATCGCAAGCCCGCGCCGGGCGTCGATCAGCGAGAGGTCCTGCGGGGTCGAGACGATGACGGCGCCCTTGAGCGGGACATTCTGCGCCAGCGTGAGCTGGGCATCGCCGGTGCCGGGCGGCATGTCGACCACGAGCACGTCGAGCGTGCCCCAGGCGACGTCGCGCAGCATCTGGGTGATCGCCGACATCACCATCGGCCCGCGCCAGATCATCGCGGTGTCTTCCTCGACCAGGAAGCCGATCGACATGATCGACAGGCCGAAGCGCTGTAGCGGGACCATCTTCTTGTCGTCATTGAGCTGCGGCTTCTCGCGGATGCCGGTCAGCCGCGGCACCGACGGGCCGTAGATGTCGGCGTCAAGCAGCCCGACGCGCAGGCCGAGGTCGCGCAGACCGAGCGCGAGGTTGAGCGCCGTGGTCGATTTGCCGACGCCGCCCTTACCGGAGGCGACGGCGATGACGGCGGAGATGCCGGGGATCTCGGCCTGCCGGGCCATCGGCGATTGCCCGCCGGGCGGATGCGGATGACGATGGGCGGACGCCGGCGGGACGCCGCCGGCCGGCCGCGGCGCGGGCGCCGCACCGCCCGCCTTGCGCTCGGCGGTCAGCGCGATCATCGCGACGCTGACGCCGGGAATGGCGCGTACGGCGTTCTCGGCCTGCGCACGCACGCTCTCCCAGGCGCGCGCCTCCGCGGCGTCGACATTGATCGAGAAGAACACCTTGCCGTCGGTGACCGTGATCGCCGACAGCACATTGGCGTTGGTCAAGGCCGTGCCGCGTGGCGACATCACCTTGGCAAGGCAATCGAGAACCTGTTGCTGCGTCACGCTCACCGCGCATCTCCTGGAAAGTTCAAGAGACCGACCCATAGAGCGTTGCAGCGCAAAAGGCTACCTCGCTCCGACGTCGTCCCGCCGCTCGGCCGGCGCAGCCGAGCCGCCTTCCTTGGCGGCCTCGTAGTTCAGCTCGATCATGACCCCGTTCGGGTCGTTGACGAAGATCTGCCAGAGATCGCCGCCGGGAACCTGGCGCGAGTCGAATTCCATCCCCTTGGACTGAAGCCGCTGCCGCATCCCATCGAAGCCCTGGCTGGCAAAGGCGACGTGATGGACGACGCCCGAGTCAGGCTTTTGTGCCTCGTCGGTCGCCGAAATATCGACCAGATGCACGACCGCCTTGCCCTCGCTGTACATCCACGCACCGGGGAACGCGAAGTTCGGCCGCGCGCCCTTTTCCAGGCCCAGAATGTCCTCATAGAACCGCACCGTGGCGGAGAGATTCCGGGTCCGGATATTGAAATGATCGAGCACACCGACGCTCATGCCCATGCGAGACACTCCCTTTTTTGTGAAGTTCGCTGGTGGGCCGATCCTAGCACAAAACCGCCTTCTGCCATCCCACCAAGGCCGTTGCCCTCCGCTGCACAGGGGGTATGGTGCGGCTCCTTCCATGGACGGAATGCCCTGCCCGCCGCGAATTTGCCGGCAGGCGAAGGGCGATCACCACGGCAAATCACAAGGTAACAGATATGGCTAAAGTCGCTTTTCTCGGTCTCGGCGTGATGGGTTTCCCGATGGCGGGACACCTCGTGAAAAAAGGCGGCCATGAGGTCACCGTGTACAACCGGACCGCGGCGAAGGCGAAGGAATGGGCCGACAAGTTCGGCGGCAAGACGGCGCCGACCCCGAAGGCCGCCGCCGAAGGCCAGGATTTCGTGATGTGCTGCGTCGGCAACGACAACGACCTGCGCGCGGTCACGATCGGCCCCGACGGCGCCTTCGCCGGGATCCGGAAGGGCGCGACCTTCGTCGATCACACCACCGCCTCCGCCGAGGTCGCCCGCGAGCTCGATGCCGCCGCGACCAAGGCCGGCTTCAAATTCGTCGACGCGCCGGTGTCGGGCGGCCAGGCCGGCGCCGAGAACGGCGTGCTGACGGTGATGTGCGGCGGCACCGAAGACGCCTATGCGGGCGCCGAGCCGATCATCACCGGCGCTTACGCGCGGATGTGCAAATTGCTCGGCCCGGCCGGCGCCGGCCAGCTCACCAAGATGGTCAACCAGATCTGCATCGCAGGTCTGGTTCAGGGCCTGTCCGAGGGCATCCACTTCGCCAAGAAGAGCGGCCTCGACGTCGCCGCCGTGATCGAAACCATCTCCAAGGGCGCGGCGCAGTCCTGGCAGATGGAGAACCGCTACAAGACCATGAACGAGGGCAAGTACGATTTCGGCTTCGCGGTCGAGTGGATGCGCAAGGACCTCTCGATTGCGCTGGCGGAGGCCCGCCGCAACGGCGCCACCCTGCCCGCCACCGCGCTGGTCGACCAGTTCTATGCCGAGGTCGAGAAGATGGGCGGCAAGCGTTGGGACACGTCGAGCCTGCTGGCCCGTCTGCAGCGCTAGTTCCTCCTCGCATACGGCCATGGTGATCCGCGCCGGCGGGTCACCTGCCACGTGACCTCGTCGCCTATGTTTGCGGACGCCGGGGCGCGACCGGTGGCGATTGCGAGCCTCCATTCGCAACGGCGCGGCGCCCGTGCGCAAAAGTTAATTTAACTTCCCGTTTACGCTTTTCCTTAGCTCTTTAAGGCAACGCTTAATGATTTAGCGTCACAGATAGACAATGCAAAAAGCCCGCGCGGTTCGTGGGCAGGATTTGTGTTGTTGATGAGTAATCCCGCAGAAAAGCCTGAAGTTGTAGCGCTTCCGGCAGGACCTCAGGTGACGGCGCCGGTGAACAGCCGGCGCGTCGCCGCGCAGCGGGTGCGCGAGGCGCGGGATCGGTTAACGTCAACCAGTGGAACCCGCCCGGCGTTCGACGCCGAACTGCTCCGTCAATACGCCCAGACCCGGATCTCGGCGTCCTACGTCGTGATGCTGCTCGTGGTGGCAACCGGCGTGCTGTTTGGCCTCTGGATGAGGCCGATCGTGGCCGGCGCCTGGACGGTCGGCATCCTCTGCGTCCATCTCGCGATCATCCGCAGCTGCGCCCGCTTCCTCGCCGAGCCGACCTCGGTCGCGGTGACCCGCAAATGGCGGACCCGCTTCGTGCTGCTCGACCTGCTCTACGGGCTGTGCTGGACCGCGATCCTGATCCACCCCGCCGGGCGCGATCTCGCCTCCAACACGCTGATGATGTTTTTGATGCTGCTGGTGATCGCAGTCTCCAGCATGCTGGCCGCGAGCCTGCCGATCGCAGCCCTTGCGGCGACCGTTCCGGTAACAGTCGGGATCGCGCTCGACCTCGTGCTCAACGGCGCGTTCGACAATTACGTGCTGGCGCTGCTGGCGCTTGCGGCCGAAGGCTATTTTGCCCTGCTCGCGCACCGCCTGCATTCGACCACGCTGGCGACGCTGGAGGCCCGCGCCGAAAAGGATGCGCTGATCGGTGAGCTGGAACAGGCCAAGGCGATCTCCGACGAGGCGCGACACCGCGCCGAGTCCGCCAACGTCGCCAAGTCGCGCTTCCTCGCCCAGATGAGCCACGAACTGCGCACACCGCTCAATGCGATCCTCGGCTTCTCCGAGGTGATGAAGAGCGAGATTTTCGGCGCGCATACCGTGCCCGTGTACAAGGAATATTCCGCCGACATCCATAATTCCGGCGTGCACCTGCTCAATCTCATCAACGAGATACTCGACCTGTCGCGGATCGAGGCCGGCCGCTACGAGCTGAACGAAGAGGCCGTAGCGCTGGTGCATGTCGTTGCCGACTGCCACCATCTCCTGAAGCTGCGCGCCTCCAGCCGCGGCATCACCATCCACGAGGTGTTCGAGCACGGCATGCCCAGGATCTGGGGCGACGAGCGCGCCATCCGCCAGGTCGTGCTCAACCTGCTCTCCAACTCGATCAAGTTCACGCCGCAGGGCGGCGAAATCTGGCTGAAGGTCGGCTGGACGGCGTCGGGCGGGCAATATCTGAGCGTCAAGGACACCGGCAGCGGCATCGCCGAGGACGAGATCCCGGTCGTGCTGGCCTCCTTCGGCCAGGGCTCCAACTCGATCAAGTCGGCGGAACAGGGCGCGGGCCTTGGCCTGCCGATCGCGAAAAGCCTGATCGACATGCATGGCGGCACCTTCACGCTGAAGTCGAAGCTGCGCATCGGCACCGAGGTGATCGTCACCTTGCCACCGGAACGGGTGATGAGCGCGCTGGCGCCAATGACTGAAGAAGCGCCGCCGATGCAGCCGCCGGAGCCCGTCGAGCCCGCGATGGGCGCCGACCGGAAACGCGTGCGCCGCAAGTCGATCATGAGTGCCGGCACCGGATTGTAGAGCATGTCGCGGAAGATCGTGACGCGGTTATCGCCAGAGCCCTTTCCGTTTCGATGGATTCGGAACGGGGCTCCAGATTTTGGTTCTGACGCGTTCTCTTTACGCGAACCGGTATCCACTTCGCTCGAAAACGCTTTGGCAACAAACCCAAGGCGTTCGCGCCAGGACCATGCTCGCGACAAAATGCCGAGGCGTGATGCTGCATCCCATGTCAACCGGCTTGCACCGGCCGCCGAAACCGTTCAACACTTGAACAATGAGCTCAGAGACGCCGTGTATCGCAGTCTGCATGATGGACCCCAGGACGAAGCTCTGCTTCGGCTGTGGCCGCACGCTCCCGGAGATCGCGCGCTGGCACAGGATGGACCGCACGGAGCGGCTGTCGGTGATGGCGACGCTGCCGGCCCGCATGGCCGAGGCTGGGCTCGAGCGCATGGAGCCGCGTCCGAAGCGCGCGTGATCGCGGCGGGAGTTGCGCCGTGACCCGTATCCTCCTCGTCATCGTGCTGCTGATGGCAACCGCCGGCGCCGTCGTTGCCTATGGCGACCCCGAGCAGATCGCCCGCGCCAGGGAGAATCTGACCCAGATCTTCGGCCGCAGCATCACCGCCGCAGCCTCCACCTCCAGCTCCGCCCCCGCGGTGCAGATCGCGCGCGGCCAGGGCGGCGAGTTCGCGTTCCGCGCCAAGATCAACGGCGTCAGCGCCCCGATGGTGATCGACACCGGCGCGACCTCGGTCGTGCTGACCTGGGAAACCGCGAAAGCGATCGGGCTGCCGATCGATATGCTCGAATACAATGTCGACCTCGAGACCGCCGGCGGTCACACCAAGGCGGCTCGGCTGACGCTCGACCGGCTAGCGGTCGGCAAGCTGGTCGAGAAATCGGTGCCGGCGCTGGTGGTGCAGCGCGGGCAGATGAAGACCAACCTGCTCGGCATGAGCTTCCTCGACCGGCTCGAGAGCTGGGGCGTTCGCGCCGACACGCTGAGCCTGACCGGCTACCCCGACGTCACCGGCAGCATCAACACCTCAAGTCGCCACCGGCGCCCGCGTACGGCCGTCGACTAGCGCGACGGCGCCTACTCCACCGCTACCGATCGTCGTCGTGAATCGACGACGGGTGCCGGCACAGCGGCGTGACCTGGATCTCCATGAACGGAAACAGCGGCAGGCTCGACAGGATGTCGTGCAATTCCTGCGCGCCGGACACGTCGAAGATACTGACATTGGCGTAGCGCCCCGCCACCCGCCACAGATGGCGCCAGGCCCCCGTACGCTGCAGCTCCATGGCGCGGACGCGTTCCGCCTGTTTCAGCGCGTCGACCTTCTCGACCGGGAGATCGTGCGGAATCCGCACATCCATTTCGACGTGGAACAGCATGACAAGTGAACCCCTTCTGCGACAAGATGGAACAGCGTGGAGCCGCCACGCAACTGTGGCGGCTCCATTGATCCGTCTAACAGATCGTCAGCCCTGCACCAGACCGCGGCTGACGAGGTTGATGTCGTCGGGGTTGACGAGGTCCTTCGCCGTCCAACCGGAGACGTCGTAGTCGCTCATGCAATTGCGGACGAAATCCTGCATGGCGCCAAGGTCGCCGGTGGCGCTCGCGGCCATCAGCGTCTCGACGCGCAGGTTCTCGTAATTGCCCGCATAGTTGCGCTCGTAGAGCTCATGCCGGCCGCCAAACTCGGAGCCGACCGCGTCCCAGAGCAGCTTCAGCAGCTTGATCCGGTCGATCGCGGCATAGCCGTTGGAACCGCGCACGAAGCGGTCGAGATAGGGCCGGATCGCCTCGCTCTCCAGATCGGCCGAACTCGACGGCAGATAGATCAGGCCGCTCGCGACATGGCTCTCGATCAACTCCTTGATCCGCGGATAGGCCATCGGTGCGAAGACGCGATAGGCCAGCCCGTAGTTCAGGTTCGGCAGATTGTAGCCCTCGGTCCCCTGCCAGGCGATCGGCGACTTCACCATCGCATCCGCAATGCCGTGGAACAGATTGCGCCAGGCGATCACCTCGCCCACCGCCGTCTGCACGCCGCGGAAGTCCTTCGACCCGGTCGCCTCGACCGCCATCGAGAACAGGCCGGCGATGAAGTCGAGCTTGACGGCAAGTCGCGTCACGCCGTGCAGCGTGAATCGCGGGATGAAGCCCGAGGCCGGGAAGAACTGATTGATCTTGTCGACATCGCCATAGATGAAGACGTTCTCCCAGGGCACCAGCACCTTGTCGAACACGAGGATCGAGTCGTTCTCGTCGAAGCGGCTGGACAGCGGATAGTCGAACGGCGAGCCGGTCGCCGCCGCCGTGAATTCGTAGGACGAGCGGGCAATCAGCTTGATGCCCTTGGCATCCATCGGCGCCGTGAAGATCAGCGCGAACGACTTATCCTTGATCGGAATACCGTAGTGGGCGATGAAGTTGTAGTGCGTCAGCGCCGAGCCGGTCGCGACCACCTTCGCGCCCGAAACGATCAGGCCGGCGTCTGTCTCCTTCTCGACATGCATGAAGACGTCGCGCACCTCCTCGATGGCGCGGTCGCGATCGATCGGCGGATTGACGATGGCATGATTCCAGAAGTCCAGACGCTCCTGGGTCCGGGCATACCACTTCTTCGCATTGCCGGCGTAATCGCCATAGAAGCTTGAATTCGCCCCCAGCGTGCCGAGGAACGACGCCTTGTAGTCCGGCGAGCGGCCCATCCAGCCGAACGCAACCTTCTGCAATTCGGCAATCGCATCGCGGCCCTTGACGAGGTCGTCGGCCGTCTTCGAGCCGAGGAAGAACGGATGGGTCAGCTGTCCCGAGCCGGTATCGGTCAGGACGCCGATCTGATCCTTCTTCTCATGGAAACGGTCGTACCAGCGCGCCACCATCCGCGCCGAATTGCGGAAGGCGGGATGCTGGGTGACGTTCTTGACGCGCTCGCCGTAGATGTAGATTTCCCGGCCGTCCTGGATGCTGTCCAGGAATTCCGCACCGGTATAGACGCTGGTGGTTGACGCTGGCACGTCGGCCCGCAGGGCTGCTGCTGTAGTCATGGGTTTCTCCTCCGCTTGTGTCGCTGGACCGGCGGCGTTGCCACACCGGCCTTAAGACCATCTCGTCACGCTCTTGGACGGCGTGACATCGGAGGAAACGCTACGCGCTCACCCGGAGCGGGCGAAAGGTATCACACCATACCGCGCAGACCGGCCCGGCTCGGGCTATGACTCGATGGCACGGACCGGACGGCAGGGATCTTTCGGCCGGCGCAAGCCGCAGCTGATGCAGCACGGCAAGGGAGCGAACCATGGGCAAGGGTTTTGACAGCAGCGCTGTCGCTTTCCATCGCGATGGGGAATTGGCCCTCGACGCCTGCGTCGTGACCATCGGCGCATTTGACGGCGTCCACTGCGGCCATCAGGAACTGCTGCGGCAGACCATCGCGGCAGCGCGGCGCCGCGGCATTGCAGCCGTGGTCTACACCTTCGATCCGCCGCCAAAAGTGTATTTCGGCCAGGCCGAGCCGCTGATTTCGCTTCGCGAAAAACTCGAGCGCATCGCAACATTCGCGCCTGACCACGTCGTCGTCGCCGATTTCAACCAGATCTACGTCCGGCGCACCGCGCTCGATTTCCTCGCCGAATTGCAGCTTCTGCGACCACGCGAAGTCATCGTTGGCGAGGATTTCCGCTTCGGGTCCTGCAAGGGCGGCACCGCGCTGCTGTTGCGGCAGCACTTCAACACCCGCATCCTGCCGCCAGTGCGCTGCGGCAATGGCGAGATCGTCTCCAGCAGCCGGATTCGCGCCTTGCGACGATCCGGCCTTGCCGCCACCGCGGCGACGCTGGAAAACTGGCGGGATATCGTGACCGCGCCACCGGCCAACCGATCCGGTTTGGCCCAACTCGAGGTCGCAAGCCAATGACCGCCATCGATCCGCGAGAGTTGCGCAACGCCTGTGGCCAGTTCGGCACCGGCGTCACCATCATCACCACGCATTGCCAGGGCCGCGATCACGGCATGACGGCCAACGCCTTCATGTCGGTCTCGCTCGATCCGCCGCTGGTCGCGATCTCGATCGCGAAGAGCGCGAAGATGCTGTGCAACATCCAGAACACCGGCCGCTTTGCGGTCAGCATCCTCGCCGAGGGCATGGAGGATTTCGCCTGGCATTTCGCCGGCAAGCCAAGGCTCGACCTCTGCAACGTCTTCGAACGCCGCAACGACCTGCCTGTGATCGCCAACGCGGCGGCATACTTCGTGACCGATCTCGCCGATGAGATCGTCGCTGGAGACCACACGATCTTCCTTGGCCACGTCCGCGAGATGTCGCTGGAGCCCAGCAAGAAGCCGCTGCTGTTCTTCCGCGGCCGCTTCGGCGGCCTTGCCGATCCGCACCCCGCGCCCGCGACGCTGGAGAATGCCGCTTACGAATTTGTCTGGTGAGACCAGCAACCGATATTCCCGAAAAAACGGGGATGCAAGTTTGAGCAAACTGCAAGAAAAGGAGGAACGACCATGCTGAACGTCAACAAGGACACCATCACCGACCACGTGATCGCCGCGCTCTCCAAGGACATTCCGGATCGCAACCGGCAGATCATGACGAGCCTGATCCGCCACATGCACGACTTCTGCAAGGAGGTGGACCTGACCTTCGCCGAGTGGTTCGCCGCATGCGAATTCCTGCGCCGTGCCGGCGACATCTCGGACGAGAAGCGCAACGAGTTCATCCTGATCGCCGACATCCTCGGCGTCGAGGTGCTGGTCGACATGCTCGACCACCGGGTCACCGACGGCGAGAGCGAGTCGACCGTGCTCGGACCGTTCTACCGGGAAAACCCGCCGGTGCTGCCCAAGGGCGCCTCCATCATCAAGAAGACGTTCGACAACGCGCAGACCGTCAAGGTCTCAGGGCGCATCAGCGACACCGCGGGGCGGCCGATCGAGGGCGTCACGATCGACGTCTGGGAAGACGCGCCGAACGGCCTCTACGACCTGCAGGATCCGGAACAGCCGGCCTACAATCTGCGCGGACGCTTCACGACCGACGCCAACGGCGAATATGCCTTCGTGGCGCTCCGCCCCGAGCCCTATCCGATCCCCTATGACGGCGCCGGCGGCGAGCTGCTGAAATATATGGGCCACCATCCCTGGCGTCCGGGCCACATCCACTTCATGCTTTCGAAGGACGGCTATCAATCGCTGATCTCGCAGATCTACGATTCCGAGACCAAGTATCTCGACAACGACTCGGTGTTCGCCGTGAAGCAGAGCCTGATCGGCAGGTTCGCCAAGGCCCCCGCCGGCGCCGACACCGATCTGGTTCTCAACTTCGACTTCAAGCTCAAGAAAGCCGCCGTCGAACGGCTCGTCGCGGCCGAGTAAGACCCGTTACGTCCTGCCAGGCCCACCAGCCTGGCAGGGCTCATTCTGAACTGACCTGCGAGGACATATGAGTCGTGCCGTGATCGAAATCGCCGAACCCGTGGAGCGAGTGCAGGCTCACGCAAGGGACACTGCGATCCGCAGTATCCGCGCGACCATCGTCGAGGCGCCGACCCGCCGCCGGCACAAGCTCTCGAACACCGAAGTCACGCATCAGGGTTACGTGCTGGTGCGCGTCCTGCTCGACAACGGCGTGACGGGCATCGGCGAAGCCTCGACGCTCGGCGGGCCGCGCTGGGCCGAGGAGAGCGTGGAGTCGATCAAGGCCGCGGTCACGAATTATCTGGCGCCGGCGCTGCTCGGACAGCCTGCCCTCGCCTTCGAAGCCAATGCCTTGCGGATGAGCAAGGCCGCCACCCGCAATTTCGCCGCCAAGGGCGCCGTCGAGTCCGCGCTGCTCGACGCCGCCGGCAAGACATTCGGCCTGCCCGCCAGCGTGCTGCTCGGCGGCGCCGTGCGCGAACGCATGGAGGTGATCTGGGCGCTGGCCTCGGGTGACAGCAGCCAGGAGGTGGAAGAAGCGAAAGAGAAGCTGCGGCGCCGCGAACACCGCCAGTTCAAGATCAAGTTCGGCTTCAACCGCCCGCAGGTCGATCTGAAGCGGTTGCAGGCGCTGCGCGCCGGTCTCGGCGATGAGGTGCGCCTGATCGTCGACGTCAACCAGGGCTGGACCGAGGCCGAATGCATCCGTTTCATGCCCGCGCTGGAGGAGCTGGATGTTGCCCTGATCGAACAACCGGTGTCGGCGCTACAACTGGAAGCGATGGCGCGGGTCGCGGCCCGCACTTCGATCCCGTTGCTGGTGGACGAAGCGGCTTTCACCAAGGAGGAAATCGCGCGCGCGGGCGCGATGGGCTGCGGCAGCGTCTACTCGCTGAAGCTCGTCAAGAGCGGCGGCCTGTTCGAGATGAAGCGCGCCGCTGCGGTCGCGGCCGCGCACGGGCTCGAGCTCTATGGCGGCTGCCTGTTGGAGAGTAGCATCGGCGCGGCGGCGCATCTCGCCGCCTTCGCCACCCTGCCCAGGCTCGAATGGGGCACCGAACATTTCGGTCCGCGAATCCTGGTGGAGGATCTGGTCGTCAACCCGATCAGATTCGACGAGTTCGAGATCTGCGTCCCTGATGGCCCCGGTCTCGGCGTAGAGGTCGACGAGGACAAGATCCGCACCTTCGCCCGGAAGGACTAGCCGGATGGCGTCGTTCCCGCGGACAATTGACAATCCACGGACCCACGCCCAGTCTTCGCGTCGGAACCATCGTCTCGATCGTGCGCACATGACCACGCGATATCAAACCCGGCAGGATTTTTCCGCCGCTTCCGCGGAAGCGCGCGAGCAAGCGTTCGGCTAGCCGTGACCGATCGCGACGATGTCATGGATCTCAGGCGGCTGGTCTATTTCGTCGCCGTCGCCGAAGAACTGCATTTCGGCCGTGCCGCATCGCGGCTCGCGATCGCGCAGCCGCCGCTCAGCCGGCAGATTGCGCAACTCGAGAGCGATCTCGGCGTCATGCTGATCGACCGGAGCCGCAGCCAGATCCGGCTGACCCAGGCCGGCAGCGTTCTTCTGGAACGTGCGCGCGACGTGCTGGAGCGGCTCGACCGCACGCACCGCGAGATCAAGCGGATCGGCGAAGGCTTTTCCGGGCACCTGCGCGTCGCCTTCGTCGGATCGGCGACCTATGGCGTGCTGCCGAGCGTGATCCAGGCGTTTCGTTCGGCCTATCCTGACGTCGAGCTCGCGCTGTCGGCGATGAACAACGCCGAGCAGAACCGCGCGGTAATCCAGCGCGAGATCGATATCGCCATCGCCCGCCCCTCGCTCGACGACGAGGAGCTGAAGTCCGAGCCGCTGCTGCAGGAGCCGCTGATTCTCGCGCTCTCAGACACTTCGCCCTTGCTCGATCAAAAGGTCCCGCGGCTGGCGGCGCTGAAGGCCGAGACGTTCGTCCTCTACCCGCGCAAGCCGCGCCCGAGCTTCGCCGACCACATCCTCAATATCTGCCTCGAAGAAGGCTTCATTCCGAAATCGCAGGTGCTGGCCCAGGACTATCAGACCGCGATCAGCCTGGTGTCGGTCGGCGTCGGCATCGCGCTCGTGCCGAAATCGGTCTCGGAGGCGGAGCGGCCCGGCGTCGCCTACCGCGCCTATGAGGGACACAATCCAGGCACTGCGCTGTCGCTGAACTACCGGCGCGACAACCGGATGCCGCATCTGTTCAATTTCCTGAAGGTCGCACAAGACGTCACGCGGCGTCAGCGCAAGCCATAACGATCGCCCTCAGGCCGCGACCGCCGCCGGCGTGCGATCGTCGACGCATGCGATCGCCTCGCGCAGCACATCGATGTCAGCCCCCGGCCGAACGCCGTTCTCCGCGAGGTGCCTGCGGAACGCACGCGCGCCCGGGACGCCATGGAAGGCGCCGACGAAATGCCGCGTGATCGAATGCAGCCGCGTGCCTTCGGCAAGCTGCCGCTCGATATAGGGCAGCATCGCCGCGAACACGTCCTTCATCGTCACGTGCGGCGCAGTCTCGCCGAACAGCTCGGAATCGACCGTGAGCAGCCGCCAAGGCTCCTGATAGGCCGCCCGCCCCAGCATCACGCCATCGACATGCTTCAGATGCTGCTTTGCCTCGGCAAGGCTGGTGATGCCGCCATTGATGATGATGGGCACGTGCGGCAGCGCCGCCTTGAGGCGATAGACCCGATCGTAGTCGAGCGGCGGGATGTCGCGGTTCTCCTTCGGCGACAATCCGTTGAGCCAGGCCTTGCGCGCGTGCACGACGAGCGCGGCCGCGCCCGCGGCAATCACCCCGCGCGCCAGCGTATCGAGCGCGACTTCCGGATCCTGGTCGTCGATGCCGATCCGGCATTTCACCGTGACGGGAATCCGCACCGCACGCTTCATCGCCGCAACGCCTTCGGCGACCAGCGCCGGTTCGGCCATCAGGCAGGCGCCGAAGCGGCCATCCTTCACCCGATCGGAGGGACAGCCGACATTGAGATTGATCTCGTCGTAACCGAACTGCTCGCCGATCTCTGCGGCCGTCGCGAGATCGCGCGGGTCGGAACCGCCGAGCTGCAGCGCCACCGGATGCTCGCTGGCATCGAAGCCGAGCAGCCGGGCCCGGTCGCCGTGGATGATGGCGCCGGTCGTCAGCATCTCCGTATAAAGCCGCGCCCGCCGCGACATCAGCCGATGGAAGACGCGGCAATGCCGGTCGGTCCAGTCCATCATGGGGGCCACAGAAAAGCGATAGTCTTGCGATTTCAATTATTTACCTTACGCTTCAACAGGATGAACCATGAACATGTGCACTCCAAACTAGCCGAAATTGCACACGTTTGTACCCGTTTTGACCCGTCAGTGCACACGTAGCGCACACGAAATAAGGAGTGCACACGGCCGTGGCCAGCTTCATTCAGCTGCCTTCCGGGAACTGGCGGGTCCAAGTCCGCCGCAAGAACCGCTACGTGGCAGAGACCTTTCGCCGCCGCAAGGACGGTGAGGACTGGGCGCTCGAAATGGAGCGCAGCATTGATCGCAGCGGGTCCCCCAAGCCGCCCGCTGCCGTCAAGGCTAAAACGTTCGGCGACATCATCGATCTGCATATTGAGGACATGCACGAAGTCGGCCGCCCTCCCCGCCGATCCAAGGCGGCCGTCTTGGAGGCGCTTAAGGAGGATCTCGGATTGACGAAGCTTCCCCGGCTCGATCGTGCACGGCTGATCGAGTACGGCAGGAAGCGAGCGAAGGAAGGTGCCGGCCCTGCCACCCTCGCAATCGATATGTCGTTTATCCGGACCGTCGCGACGCATGCAGCGGCCGTTCATGGCATCGAAGTGTCCGCCGAAGAAGTTCGCCTGGCCCGCTTCGCACTGAAACACCTAGGTCTCGTCGGAAAGTCAGATGAGCGAGACCGGCGCCCAACTCAAGATGAGCTCGACGAGCTCATCCAATACTTCGACACCAATCCTCGACAGGTCATCCCGATGGGGCGCATCGTCCGATACGCTGTTGCGACCACGATGAGGCAAGAGGAAATTTGCCGGCCTGACTGGCCGCATGTCGATATGAAGAAGAGAATTCTCACGATCATCGATCGCAAGGATCCGAGAAAGAAAGACGGTAACGATCAGAAAGTCCCACTCCTCAATCTGACCGGCTACGACGCTTGGGAGATTCTGCTCCAACAGCGGATCATCACCCGGGGCCAGGGTCGGGTAAGCCCCTCATCCGGGCGCGATCTTCGAACAGCTCGTGCGGCATCAAGTCGTGGTTGGTACCCCACGCATACAGCATAACTGAACGAAAGAGCGGTCCCTCGGCCCACGCCGCGACGGCATTGGCAATACCGGTTTGCCCGGAAGGAAACAGGCTCGGTTGCGGGTACCGCCTTTCAAGCTCCCGAAGAATCAACCGGGTGTCGCAGTAAATGTCCGCACCAATCTGCAGGACGGGCGCCCGGCGATAACCGCCAGTCAAAGCCGTCAGATCCGGCTTCGGTATCACGGGCGGAACGATTACGCTCGACCATTCCAGGGATTTGTAGCCCAGAGCTACGCGAACCTTTTCCGAATAGTTCGAGAAGTCGTAGTGGTGCAGGATCAATCCGGACATAGACACCCTTACCTTACCGCTCCGTGCATCGGAGCAATCCAAGTGTAAGCCGTGTCCTCGGGGCCGCAATGCATTCCGACCCGTTGGAAACGTGACCGGAGCGGATAAGGAGGCGGCCATCGTCGAACCGAACGGGAAGAACCCTCCAGCTTCCTCACCAATGGCGTCCTCCGTTGCTGGCCTCCTCCAGGCATGGCAGGCTGCCGTAATTGGTGATCAGGGGGACACATGAACCGGCTTCAGAAATTCGTTGAGCAAGGAACTGAAGGTCCCGGCCGGACGGCCTACGCCCTGGATCCTGCGAAGCTGCCCCTACCAAACGCAGGCTTCGAATGGCGCGTGGCGAAGGACTTCAGACCCGGCGAAGCCATATTGGCCGATCAACGCCTGAAGCCCCTGTTTCAGCGCGCGCTTGAACATGGCGTCGCGCTGGTGTCGGCAATTGATTGACGAGGAGGTCACGATGGCCGGACGGGCGAGCCCAGCGCCGGCAAATCTGCCCGATCCCAATCGGCATCGTCCGGCTGAATGACGACACGCCGCTCGTAGTGATCGGCCAGCTGCAACAAGCGCTTCTTGATGAAGGGATCAGCTTGCTCGGCAAGCGCCCGCACAGTCCGCGCTCTCTCTTTGCAAAACTCGTCGTCCATGGTGTCCCGCTGAAATTACAGCCGGATAGTGCGAGTCAGGCAGGGTCGCGTGTGAAGCAGATTACATCGCCAAGGGTTTTCAACGCAATTTACGCGCATCCCGGGAGGAGTTCGTCACGCAACGAACGAGACACCAACCCAGTCGCCCTCGCGCCAAACAACGTTGCACGAGTAAGTTTTGCTCGGCGGAACGATAAGCGTGAATTGATCAGGAACGGGGGATGGCGGATCTTCTGCCTTGAGCGCTGCACCACGCTCTGTGACATCGCGCACGACACAGCACAATGACAACTCACGAAATCTGATCAACGCATTGTCCAGCGATGGATTTCGCACAGACTTTCGTCTGTCCGGAAGAGCAATCATGTCCGTGCCCATCAATAACTAATGCAAATAAGATTCATGCTGCGCGAGAAATGTTGCGTTTCTCCTAACGACGAAGTCAGCCAAAGCGCTTCACGCTGTACGCCGATTCGATCGACTTTTCCCTCGGCGGCGCCGCGAACCACTGCGACGGTGCCTGCGAGGAGGATCAGACAGTTTCGTCGCATTTGTTGAAGCGGACTCGCTCGTTGGCGGATCGTCGACTGGGCGAAGCGGCGACCTTCGAACAGCGACCGCTGTCTGAAGGGCACCGAGGAATTGCCGCCCCTCTTCCGTGATCTCCCAACCGTCCGCATCGCGAAGCACAAATCTGGCCGAGAAGATGTTCAGACCAGGTGCTTGTTCGGCCAATCGCTTCATGCGATCGGTCCAATCCTTGCCGCTGTTCATCAGTATTTCGACCGCATGCCGGATTTCGGCGACAGAGGCTCGCCCGGCGGGCTGACCGGCCAGCACTTTCAAGACGGTCAGCTGGAAGGACAACTTCCACGTCTCCGGTGAGGCTGGATGTAAAGTCTCGGCGAGACCGGTTAACCGCCGATCAAAGATTGCAATTACCGAATGCCTAATGGGCGCAATGGATCGGGCACGACCTGAAGGTGTAATGACGTCGCGAGATTAACCTGAACTAGAATGGCTTGGTTCGAGCAGCGAGGTTCCAGATTTAACCTTTCCGCCCGACATCAAGCTTAACCGGCGAGTTCGATTGCTTCGATCAAGAAACGATCAGAGATTGAAGCACCGGATTTTGCCCTCCATCCGGATCCACCATGGCGAAGCCGTCACGTCAGGATATTCGGCGCGTCGGCTTCGTCTACACGGACGATCGACATGATTGAAGAAGTCGAATGACGAAGCCGGACTGGATGTCGCTTTGGCACGTATGGACCATAATCATCCCGCGGAGAACAATCAGCAGCGAGTTGGCCTGGGGACGCGTCTGGCGACGGTTCGACGGGCGATCCTGGATATACAAGCGCTTCGCCGAGCTGGAGGCCGAACTAGCACTACTTTGGCAGATTGTTGATTTTGCCGCGTTTTATAGGATTCCCGAATCAATTTTTCAATGATTCATGGGTGGTCGGCTCTTGGAGGGCTGACCATGCCGAGATGGGAAGACGAACTCGAACGCTGGCTAATGCCGTTCTTGGACCGGCTGGGTCATAAGACCCGGCAGCGGATGTGTCCTCTGTATGTTGCGGGATTGATCGGTCCGGGCGATCGCAAGAGCGTTCAGCCGATGGCGGAACGCCTTGCCACGAGCAACTACGACCAGTTGCACCATTTCATTGCGGACGGTGTCTGGGATGCGACGCCGCTGGAGACGGAGCTGCTCAACCAGGCGGACCGACTTGTCGGCGGCAGGGATGCGATGCTGGTTATCGATGACACCTCACTTCCCAAGAAGGGTGAGCGATCGGTCGGTGTTGCGGCTCAATACGCGTCGGCTCTCGGTAAAACCGCAAATTGCCAAACGCTGGTGTCTTTAACGCTTGCACGCGGCGAAGTGCCAGTGATGGTCGCGTTACGTCTCTTTCTGCCTGACAGCTGGACAAGCGACATGTCTCGTTTGAAGCGCGCTCGCGTGCCAGTCGAACACCGAACGCCACGGTCCAAGCCGGAGATCGCTTTGGCCGAGATTGACCGCGCGATGGCAGCCAACATGCGCTTTGGATGTGTGCTGGCGGATGCAGGATACGGCCTCAGCGCACCGTTTCGACAAGGGCTAACAGAGCGCGGGCTGACCTGGGCTGTCGGTATCCCTCGGCACCAGAAAGTGTATCCGGTCGATGTGAAGCTCATTTGGCCGATCACCAAAGTCCGTGGCAAACCACGAAAGCACCACGTGCCCGATATCTTATCGATTGCGGCCGAACAAATGCTGGCCAGCGCCAAATGGAAAACCGTGAGTTGGCGTAGCGGGACGAAAGGTCGGCTTAAAGCCCAATTTGCTGCTCTCCGTGTCCGGACCGCCGACGGCCCTCCGCAGCGAATATGGGATAAAGGTCAGCAGCATCTGCCAGGCGACGAAGCCTGGCTCATTGGCGAGCAACGTGCCTCCGGGGAGAAGAAATACTATCTCGCCAATCTTCCGGCGGCGACGGATCTGCGCACGCTGGCCGCCACCATCAAGGCACGGTGGATTTGTGAGCAGGCGCATCAACAGCTGAAGGAGGAGCTTGGACTTGATCACTTCGAAGGGCGGTCATGGCAAGGTCTTCATCGCCACGCCTTGATGACAATGATTGCCTACGCCTTCCTGCAACATCGTCGCCTCGCATACGCGGGGCGGAAAAAAAAGAATCAACGGGCCTCCGCCTCAGCCAACCATGCCAGCCGTACGTCACGCCATCGTCGATCTCATCCTTCGGCCGCCGCCTCAGCAGTGCCCATATTGCCGAAAGGAAATCCCTGAAAAACAGCGGCGAAAACACAATCTGCCAAAGTAGTGCTAGAGCACTGACCCCGCGGCTATTCCTTTAACGTACGGATCTGCGATCCATCAGTAGCTCCTCCCGGTGGGGCAATGTCGACACTCAATGACCCAGGCTTGTCCGGCGCGGGGAAACCACCCCGGTCAAAGCCAGCGCGAGCCGACGTCAGCATCGACGAGATCTCCGGCAGGTCGTGGGAGCGCGCGTATCGGCGTCCTGTCCAATTCGGCTGGCGACGATCGACTGCTTTCGCATCATTGGCATGCACACGATCAAGGCCATGATACCGCGCGGTATCCGCTGACCCAACACGGCCGGCCGCTCGAGTTCGCCGACGCGTGTATCAGCGCCGACGTCTTGGTGCTAGATTCGTCAACGGCAGGGAGCACCTGCTGCCTGCTTCTTACTGAACAGGAGAACGAAATGGCTGAAAGCGTTTACAAGGTCATTGAACTGGTCGGTACTAGCAAAGACTCCTGGGAAAAAGCCGCCGCCAATGCGGTCGAGCAAGCTGCAAAATCTCTCCGAGACCTTCGTGTTGCAGAGGTCGTCAAACTCGATATGCAACTGGACGATAAGGGAAAAGTAGAGGCCTATCGCGCCAAGCTCAGCGTGTCGTTCAAGTTCGAAGGCACCTGAGCCTGAGTACCTCGCCCCGCTCGCGGGGCGAGGTTGGCTCGTTGTAGAAAGGCGCACATCCATTTTCCTTGCGCGCCGCTGCTGCCATTACCCAGAGCACTTGTTTCGAGATTGCTTACCGTCTGGCTGACGACAGAGTATGTTAAGACTGCGCTCGCCCAAGCTAGTACCGAGCCCAATTCTCAGAATCAACCGTCAAGACCTGCTGCTCATATTATAGCGATCCTGATTTTTTCTTTCCTCTCTTGAATTCCGAATCGCTCGCGAGAAGCGCCTCAAGCATAAATGGTATCAGCTCGGAAACCTCCTCCCGACTGCCATAAGTCTCGGCATAGAAATCAGCGTACTCTCGTAGCCGTTGCGCAAGTACCGGAGTAAACACAATGGTGATCTTCACGGGACTGCGGTCAGGCAACTTCGCAAGCTTCATCCCTCACCTGCCCTTCGCAACTGTCTCAACGTCCTGATAAGGCTTCAGCACCAGATCCTTCGAAACAATCACCCGTAGCGGCCAACCCGGCCGCACCGTGATTGTCGGCTGCACATCGAGCTCCCGCTCCACCAGCCGCTGTCCCGCTCGATTGGTCGTTTGCTGCGTGCTCTCCCGCAACGCCTTGACAAGATCGCTCTCATCGTTGCCGATCGAAAGTTGGGTCCCGACCCCGATCAAAGTCGCCAGGGCCACGCCCTTGAGCAACTGCCAGGTGTGGAAGTCCACCTCGTCCTCAAGGCCGGCGTAGCCTGCGACGTCGGTCGCCGGAAGGCTCTCGATCACGATCGAATTGCCGTTCGGCAGGATCAGCCGTGTCCAGACGACCAGTGCACGCTTCTGGCCGAACGCCACGACGCTATCGTACTTGCCCACGAGCCGCGTCCCCTGCGAAAAGCGAGTTGGGTGGTCCGTCCAGTTCTATTTCGGCTTTTCCGAATAATGTGATCGGAGATACCGACGCGCCGGTTCCACGGAGAAGTCCATGCGGAGCGGCGGCCATCTACGCGCACCGCAAAACTATCCACAGGCACTGCGGTGCCTGGACTGGTCCGATCGGCTAGACTGGCGAACTTTCGACCCAATGATCGTCCGCCACACGACATGACCGTTCAACCGCCCCTCGCCGAGATCGCCGGGATGCTGGAACAGTCACCCGACTACCGGGTGCTGCGCCGGCTGGTTCCTCGCTCCGACTTTACGCCGAGCGACGGGCAATCGACCAAGACCGCGGTCCTGCTCGACGTCGAGACCACCGGCCTCGATCCGGCCCGCGACGAGATCATCGAGCTCGGGATGGTCAAGTTCACCTATCTTCCGGACGGGAGGATCGGACGGGTCATAGATACTTTCAGCTGCTTCAACCAGCCGTCGATCGCCGTTCCCACGGAGATCACGGCGCTGACCGGCATCACCGACGAGATGGTCGAAGGCCATGCTCTCGATGAGGCGCGCATCAACGAATTCGCCTCCGATGCGGTCGTGGTTATCGCCCACAATGCGGGTTTCGACCGCAAATTCATGGAGCGCTACGCGGCACTCTTCGCGCTCAAGGCCTGGGCCTGCTCGGTCAGCGAGGTCGAATGGCGCGGCCATGGGTTCGAGGGTTCGCGGTTGTCCTACCTCCTGATGAAGGCCGGACTGTTTCATGAGGCGCACCGAGCGGTCGACGATTGCCTGGCCTGCTGGAGATCCTCGCGATCAACCTGCCCCGGCTCGATCGCACCGTGCTCTCCATGCTGCTCGAGCGTGCGCGCCGCAAGACAATCAGGATCTGGGCCGAGCGGTCCCCCTTCGAGCTCAAGGACGCGCTCAAGCGGCGGGGCTATCGCTGGAGCGATGGCGCCGACGGCCGGCCGCGGTCGTGGTACATCGATGTCGACGAGAGCAATCAGAATATCGAAATCGAATACCTGCAGAAAACGATCTATCAGGCGGAAGTTGATATCCAGATCCAGATACTGACTGCGTTCGACCGCTTTTCAGTGAGAAGCTGACCTGCGAATGGATGCCGTCGCGGCGCTTTTTTACGCCCAACCAATGTTGCAACTAGCGACGAGCCAGGACGACCCCAAGCAGAAATGCGGCTGCAATGGATTGAAGCGGAGCCACCTTCGTCGCTTTGCTCAAATGATGCAGCCACCGCTCCTGCTGCGGTTGAGGTTCGAACACGTTGTCTTCAGCCATACGACGGATCGCTTCTGATGCCTGATTTATTCGCTGTTCTGGCGTAGCGGTCGGCGCCATGGAAAATTCGTCAGCCATGTAAGCTTCCTTGCGCCTGTACGCGACGCTCGTACGTGATCCACGCACCAACAGGCTTTTTGCCTGAGCATCAACGTCCACCGCACGCTGACTGTTCCTAAGCGTCCTGGGGCTGCAATAGCCAGCCGCCAACCTGCTCTCCTCATTACGGCTTCGCCTCAGATTTCCTCCACCAGGATTTCTAGTGCTGCGGCGCGCTACTACTTTTGCCCCACACCGCGTCCCGGCGGAGACGGGAGCTCATCGCCCACTTTTCAAAGTCCAGTAGTTGCCGCTGCGATGGGTTCTGGTTTGTGATGCCGAAGTTGGGGCCGTCCGTAACTTGGGAAAGCGGACGGCCCCTGCCGGCCAGTTCCAATTGCCCCTGCCTCAAACAGAAGCGATAGCCGACCAGTCGGGAACGTAAATGAGACTGCCTTGGTTTCGCACTGCAAGGCGGCCATTCGCTTTCATCTGATCCATTTGAGCTAGGATCGCTCGCCTGGGGCCGGAGGAGAGTGGAGCCCGGCGCTTCAGCTCTCTCTCTACCGGGCCAATACTTCGCTTTGGTTGCGATCCAGCGCTCGGCGTCGGCTTCCGTATCGAAATCTCCGATGTGGGAATCGGGCCCATTGCCGGTCTTGACGGCGACAAACCAGCGACCGTCCTTTGTCTTCGCGGGCTGAAAATGAGGCGTCTTGATCGTCATGCCGCTCACTATGAGATGTTGACGTCCAACATTCTACACACTGCGACTGCGCCGGACGCTTAGCCCATTTGGAGCATGTGAATGACCCATACGGTCTATCAAGATCGCGAATCGTATTGCTAAAAACGAAGTGTCCGTATTCGCACGGATACAACGGGCGTGTTTTGAGGATCATGATCGTTCCCTCGGCAAATAGCGCATGGGGACGTTCGCTAAGCCAACAATGTCCAGGCAAGAGATCGAAGCGCTCGCATGCAAATGTGACGCTTGCGGGCGTCATATGACGTTGTTGGCCGAGCTGCCCTCTGTCGGCAAGTACGAAGCGGTCCATGTGTTTCGTTGCTATGGCTGCAATTCAGTGAAGTCGGAGCAAGAGGCACGGCGCTCAGTGTGTACTTGACCGACTGCTTGTCGATTGGCGTTCTCCAGGCGCGACTTTTCTCGATCCTGCCTTCAGATGCGCAACAATCTGCGACCGCGTTGGACGTTCTCCTCTACCTGGTTAAGCGACCGGTGATCTGCAGTCCGAAAGACAAAGACCAGTACAGCCGGATCGTTGCCGTCTGCAAGGTAGGCGATCCTGGCCCCGACATGGCCCCGCGGCGCTGGAGCGAGCCCGAGCGATGGCCGCGCAAAGGAACGCATTCCGTATAATCGTGGAGCCGTGATCGGAGAGCGGTCACGGTGGGTCGAGCCTGCTCTATTGGAACGTCAGAACCCTGCGGCGGTTTTGTCTGGAAACAGGGTTGGAACCGCGGACGTGGCAGACGAACTCGAATATTCGGCGCACCGACTAGTGGTCATCGAACAGCCTGGTGGCGGTTTCCTGGTCGAGATCACGCCTCTCGGGGGCGGTCAAACCGTCAGGACGATGACCTATCAGAGTACGCAGGAAGCGATTGCTGCCGCGAAGAGGACCATCGACAAGCATCCCCAAGACAGGCGATCTATCAATCCGACCCGCTCTTGAAGCGGCTCCCGGCTCATTGAGAGCGACGCTCTTACAACTCGCGAACCCGGTCGATCTCCATTTGAGGCGGGTGAGAGTTTCGTCCCTGGTTTCAGCGACGCTCACAGCATCTCGCCGATCTGTAAAAGTAGTCGATGTAGATGTCGATGCGGCTGCGGATTACAAACCTCTGCTCGGAATGAACAAACGCAACCATCACGCCGCAATACGCGCCCCGCAACTGCTCGGGGGCGGCTGGCGTATTTGAATAAAACGGGAGACCGCCGCCTTTGGCTATCTTGCGCGAGCGCTGGCTTTCACGACAGCGGGTCTTTACTAAGACCTTTGGCTATCCGCGACATGCGCCGGTTTGTTCACCAGCGAGCGGCGGTCTCATTGGCCAATTAACGTCCTGGCGAGGCATCTCGTTCCCCAATTTTGATCGCAAATGGAATGAGGAGTCTAGGGCGCACAGAGCCGCAGCAAAGCATTGATCTTGCAGAGTGACGGGCTCCGCCGGCGCGGGTAGGAAATCGCTCGCGCTCGGGAACCAATTCCAAAAGTGTACTGTTGATTGATGGGGCCGATGCAAGGACCATCGCCATGAGGATCGATCATCTCGCTGCAATTGCGATAGCTGTTTGTATCGCTGGTGCCGGATTGCCGCCCGCATGCGAAGCGACAATGTCTCGTTTTTGGACTTCCATTTGCTCCCGATTCGCAGGGCTCTGAAACCTCGATTGACGTTCAGGAAATCTCGACAGGCCGAGATTCTTCCGTTTCGCGCGGCGACGATCGATGCCGCAGCTAACTCAATTATGCGCGCGGCGGCGACGCTAGAGCAGTCCCCCTCTCGAGGCCGATTGACCAAGCATTAAGCAGGTGTTCGAAACAAGCCTCCCCGTCGCGACAATCAACACGTCGTGGGTCCAAAGAGTCATTGTCTTCCCGCAGCTTCCCGAAGGGCACTGCGAGAGCAGCGAAGCGGTAAGCAAGCGAAGTGCGCTTGGCAGCCGCCGGAGTGACGGTGCGGCGATTACTCTTGGAATTATCTGGCGCGATAATTGCGCGCGGGCGCTGTCGCGTTGACTGTCGTCGGATTCTTCTTGACCTCCCGGTGCGCACGCAACCTCCTAACCAATTGAAAAACCTAAGTTCTCGTTCTAACCACTGCCGACCAAGTTGAGCAAATTTCAACAGGACGGCGCCAGCGAGCGGCACCATAGGCAAAGCACTGGGGCCCGCTCACTGCCCGAGCAAAGGGCTGACGATGGATAATGATCAATCGCTGACGCCTTCTGTCAGATGTTGCCATACGCAGCGGAATCTGCTTCGACAGCGATCATTGGTTGCACGAGCCGGCAGGCCAATATTTCGAGATGGAGCTTGCGGTAAGCATGAAGGCGGTGCGGTCAACCCTGCGTTCCGGTGACCGGTCTGGCCCGAGGCCGGCGGCGCGCCGGCCGAAAGTCCCATCCACCAGCCGAGGGCGCAAGGCCGAGCCCGAAAAAACCTCTGCGATCGCAACCCCTAAATCCGAGCGGTCGCGAGACCTCATCCTGCATTCCGCGGCCCAGCTGTTTCGCCGACAGGGATTTTCAGCCACCACCCTGCGCCAGATCGCAGCCAGGGCCAAGATCAAGGCCGGTAGCATTTACTACCATTTCGACTCCAAGGAGCAGATTCTCGACGAAGTGCTGGACCGCGGCCTCCGCCACGTGTTCGAGACCGTGAAGAACTCGGTCGAACGTGCCGGAAAGGTATCGCACCGGCGCAAGATTGGTCTTGCAATCGAAGCCCATCTCGTCGCGCTCCTCGAGACGAGTGACTTCACCTCAGCCAACATTCGAATCTACGGGCAACTGCCGGAGCAACTGAAGAAGCCGCACCGACCGCTGCGGCGCGCATACGCAGAATATTGGGACCAGCTCTTCATCGACGCGCGGCGCGCCGGCGAGATTCGCGCCGACATGGAGGTGGTACCATTGCGCATGTTCGTGATTGGCGCTCTCAACTGGACGATCGAATGGTTCAGGCTGGAAAACAGGGATGCCGTGCTCGAACTAGCCCGTCGCACGGAGACGCTGATCTTCGAAGGCGTCAACAAGCCCTGATCGCAATCTATCGGCCCTGCCAGACCGGCTTTCGCTTCTCTGCGAACGCCTTCGGCCCTTGGATCGCATCGAGACTGGCATAGACCTCTTTATGCAGCCGCTCCGCCTCAACGAGGCCCTGTGCAAGCCCCAGGTCCATTGCGGCAAGCACGCTTGCCTTGGCCGCCTTGACCGACAGTGGTGCGCCCTCGACGATCTTCCGCGCCAATTCAAGCGCCCGTTCGCGCACAGCCTCTGGCGTGTCCTCAAGCGAGTTCAGGAACCCCTGCTCCGCGAGCCGTTCGATCGCGATCGTCTCGCCCGTCAGAACCATCTCCATCAGCAGCGGCTGCGGCACCATCCAAAGCATCGGCACCGCCCACGGGGACCCGCGCCCCATCTTGACCTCGGTTATTCCCGCACGGGTGCCGCGCAGCCCGATCCTCAAGTCACACTTCAGCGCAAGCATCATCCCGCCGGCCATCAAAGATCCCGTCATGGCAGCAATGATGGGCTTGGAGACCTTCTGCATCGCGTGCTGCATGGGATCCCGCATCAGCGTCAGGATATCCACCCCGTCCCTCGCCCGGATTTCTGCGGCCTGCTTCAGATCCAACCCTGCGCAGAATACCCCGCAATCTGTTGAGGTGAGGATGATCGCGCGGACGGAGGCGTCGGCTTCGACCCTGTCCCAGGCGTCGGTCAGGCCGTTCATCGCCTCGACCGAGAGCGCGTTCTTGCGTTCGGGACGGTCGATGGTGACGGTCGCGATGCCCTCTTCGACCGAATAGCTGACTTGCTCTTTTTCAACCACGATATCTTCTTCCTTGAATTCTAACATTTGTTAGAATACATCGCCGCACGCCAGATGCAAGAACATGGCGCAGCTCTTGAGGCAGGAGGAAGCAAGATGGCGTATCTCTGGACGCCCCCCGCGGAACTGGTGGAGAAGAGCAACCTGAGCGCGTTTCTTCGCGCCACGGGGCAGCCGAACTATGACACGCTGGCGGCCAAGGCCGACATCGATCCAGCCTGGCTCGCGCAGGAAGTGTTCGGGTTCTGTGACGTTCGCTTCTATCGCAAGCCCGAGAAGATCCTTGATCTTGCACAGGGCGAACCGTGGGCGCGCTGGTGCGTTGGCGGGACCACGAACATCGTCCTCAATTGCATCGACAAGCACCGCGGAACTGAAGTCTGGGACAAGACATTCCTGGTCTGGGAAGGCGAAGACAGACGCGAGCAGCGGCGACTGAGCTACGCCGAGTTCGCATCCGCTGTCGAACGGCTAGCATCGGGCCTGCGCAAGCTCGGAATCGGCAAGGGCGACGTCGTCGCGATTTACATGCCCAACCTGCCCGAAACCTTCATGGCTTTCTTTGCAATCCTGAAGATCGGGGCGATCGTGATGCCCCTGTTCTCCGGCTTCGGTCCCGACCCGATCAGGGCGCGGCTCAACCATGGTGAGGCGAAGGCCGTCATCACCGCGAACGGTACCTGGCGTCGAGGCGCGCCGGCTCCGCTGAAATCGGTTCTCGACGAGGCACTGGAGACCGCACCAACCGTCCAGCACGTGATCGTGGCAAACCGCGGCGGGCTCGGCGTCGACACCCCCATCCAGGTGGGACGCGACCACTGGTGGGATGAGATCGCCAAGGAGGAAGCAAATCTTCCGACCGTCGAGATGGACGCGGAAGATCCCGCCATCCTTCTTTACACGTCGGGTACGACCGGCGAACCAAAGGGCTGCGTGTGGACGCATATCAGCTTCATTGGCTCAATGGTGACGCGGGATATGATCATCTGCGGCGACTTCAAGCCAACGGACCTGTTTTTCTTCTTCAGCGACATGGGATGGATGGTAGGCGCGATGTGCGCCTGCATTCCAAGCTTCGCTGGCGGCAGACTCCTCGTGGCCGAGGGGACGCCCGATTATCCCGATACGGGACGCTTCTGGCGCCTGATCGCCGATCACAAGGTCACCTATCTCGGTGTTTCACCGACCATCGTGCGCGGCATGATGCGCCATGGCGAGGAGGTCGAACGGTACGATCTCTCGAGTCTGCGAATGACTGCTTCAGGCGGCGAGGCCTGGACGGAGACACCGTGGCGATGGTTCTTCGAACACGTCTGCAAGTCAAAGATCCCAATCATCAATATCTCCGGCGGAACGGAAGTCGGCGGCTGCATCTTTACCGGCACCCCGAACCATCCAATGAACCCATGTTCGTTCTCCCGGCCGGCCCTCGGAGTCGGCGCGGATATCGTCGACATGGCGGGTAACCCTGTCCCCGACGGCGAGGTCGGCGAATTGGTGCTGCGTCATGCATCGATCGGGCTCACCAAGAGCCTTTGGAAGGGCGACCAGCGCTATCTCGAGAGCTACTGGAATACGATTCCGGGAATCTGGGTGCATGGCGACTTTGCCATGCGCGGCAAGGACGGTCTCTACTACATTCTTGGCCGCTCGGACGACACCCTCAAGATTTCGGGCAAGCGCGTCGGTCCGGCAGAGCTCGAGGGCGTGCTGACCGCAACCGGCAAGGTCGCGGAAGCTGCCGTCTTCAGCGTCCCGCATCCAGTCAAAGGTTCCGCTATCGTTTGTGCTTGCGTGCCGAGCCCTGGTGCGAAAGACCTCCGCGCGCTGTCGGAAGAGCTTGCCCAGGCCCTGGTGCACGGAATGGGCACCTCGTACCGCCCGGAAAGGGTATTGTTGGTCGATGACCTGCCGAAGACGCGCAACATGAAGATCATGCGCCGCGTGCTTCGCGCAGTCTTCGAAGACAAGGACCCCGGCGATCTGTCGGCGCTCGCCAACCCCGAGGCGATCGACCATATCCGTCAGAAGCTCAAGGGATAGCTGTCGGCCCGGATTGGCCCGGTCCAGGCGACGTCGCATGGCGTGAAGCCAGACATCAAGGCAACCACTCAGGTCGGTTGCCTTGACGGGGATCAGACGATCCTAGATCGGGCAGTCCTTGGGGAAAGCTGGCTTGCGCTTCTCAAGGTGCGAGGCCAGGCCTTCGCGGGCTTCATTGCCGGCAAAGCCGAGGATTTCGAGGGCGGTTGACGTGTCGAACAGCGGTCCGTTGACGCGAAGCCAGTTGTTCAACGCATATTTGGTCCAGCGGATCGCACTCTGTGCACCGGTGGCGAGATCCTGCGCCGTTTCCAATGCGATGCCTTGCAGCTCCGCATCTTCGACGCACAGCGAAACCAGGCCGATCCGCTCGGCTTCCTCACCCGACAGCGGCTTGCACGTGAGCAGATAGTACTTTGCCTTCGCCAGTCCGCAGAGCAGCGGCCAGATGATACAGGCGACGTCGCCAGCGGCGACACCGAGCCGGGTGTGGCCGTCCACGATCCGCGCCGATTTGCCACAGATCGACACGTCGGCAAGGATCCCGACGACGAGGCCGGCGCCCACGGCGACGCCGTTGATCGCCGAGATGATTGGCTTGTTGCAGTTGATGACGTTGTAGACGAGATCCTTGGCCTCTTTCCAGGTCGCCATCCGCGCGGCCGGATTGTCGAGCAGTGACTTGATCAACTCGAAATCGCCGCCGGCCGAGAATGCCTTGCCCGCCCCCGTGACAATCACCGCGCTGATGTCGGGATCGCTGTCGATGTCTCTCCAGATGTGAGTGAGCTGTGTATGGGTCTCGGCGTCGACGGAGTTATAGGTCTCCGGTCGGTCGAAAGTGATCCGAAGGATCCTTTCGGCCGGATAGTCGAGCTTCAACCTCGTGTAGGCCGCGTACCGATTGGACATATTGATCTTCCCGCTTTTGGCGCCTAAGAAGCGCTACCAATTATTTCTAACAGATGTTAGAATTTGTAGTCGGCCGGCGCAAGCACTGGCTCGAAACAAGAAGGTCGAAAGACAGCGCTCGAGGAAACGTTGATGGAAACCGGGCTCAGTATCCAGACAGGCGGCGGATCCGGCATCGGAACCGTCGGTGCACTGTTCGAGGCCTGCGCGGAGCTTCATGCCAACAGGCCTGCGATCGAATACCGCGGCCGGCACGTGACTTATGGGGAGTTGCGCGACCGGGTCCGTCGGTTGACCGTCCTGCTTGCCGCGCGGGGCCTGCAACGCGGCGACCGGCTTGGCCTGCTGTCGCGCAACCGTCCCGAATATCTCGAGATCGAGTTGGCGGCCGCCAATCTCGGGATCATCACGGCTTGCCTTAACTGGCGGTTGTCGGAGCGCGAGCTCTCCTATTGCATCGAACTGGTGTCGCCCAAGCTGCTGCTGGTCGAGGGAGACCTCGCGGCAAGCCTTCTGCCGGCCGCCAAGGCGAATCCAGTCCTGGAGATCGGACCTCAATACGAAAGCGAACTCGCGCGAGCGGACGGGCGGGCACCCCCGTCTGTCGCCCAACCGGAAGATGGGCTCGTCATTCTCTACACCAGCGGAACGACCGGCCTGCCGAAAGGTGCCGTGATTTCGCACCGCGCGATGGTCATGCGGGCGTTGGTGTTCTCCTCCGAACTCGGTATCGCTCCGCACGACACATTCGTCGCATGGGCCCCCTTGTTCCACATGGCCTCGACCGATCATGCGCTCGCCACCCTGCTGCGCGGCGGAATTGTCGTTGTGATCGACGGCTTCCAGCTTGAACCGCTGCTGACGGCCGTTTCCCAACACGACATCGGCTGGCTGGTCCTCATTCCCGGCATGGTAGAGGCTCTTATCGATGGTCTGAAAGGGCAACGCATCAAGGTGAAGGGAGTGCGGGTGTGCGGAGCCATGGCGGATCTGGTCGCCCCGCACGCCATTGCCGAGGTCACCGAAATGCTCGGCGCCCCCTATCTCAACAGCTTCGGCTCGACCGAGACCGGCCTGCCGCCGGCGACGCGCGCGCTGATTGCGCCAGGCGATGTGCCGGCCAGCCTGTCCAAGCGGCAAAATGCGTTCTGCCAGATCAAGCTGGTGGACACCTCCGACAACGAGGTCGCGCTCGGCGAGCCCGGCGAGTTGGCCATCCGCAGCCCGACACTATTCTCCGGCTATTGGCGCGCGGACGAGACTAACACGCGCGACTTCCGCGGCGGCTGGTTTCACATGGGCGACGTGTTCAGGCGCAACACCGACGGATCGCTCGATTTCGTCGACCGCGCCAAATACCTGATCAAGTCGGGCGGCGAGAATATCTATCCCGCCGAAATCGAACGCGTCCTGCTAGGTGACGATCGGATCGCGGAAGTCGCAGTCGTCCGCGCTGCTGACCCAAGGTGGGGAGAGGCCCCCGTCGCCTTTGTCGCTTGCCGCGAAGGGGCCGCAATGACGGTAGCCGAGCTCACCGAACTGTGCCGCCGCGAGCTGGCGAGCTACAAGCGGCCGCGCGAATTCCGTTTCATTGCCTTTGGTGAATTCCCTCGCTCGACAAGTGGCAAGGTCCAGCGCCACGAACTCGAGCGCCTGCTGAAAGCCTCCACATGAGCGACACCAGCCTGAGAGGAAAGGTTGCCGTCATCGGCATCGGATTGTCGGCGGTCGGCAAGGTACCAGGCCGCAGTCCACTCTCGCTTGCGGCAGAGGCCGCGGCAAACGCACTCGCCGACGCCGGGCTCGCCAAGAGCCAGGTGGATGGCGTGCTGTCGAGCCATGCCTTCGCTTCCCCGTTCCATCGCTTCAGCGTTGCCTTCAGCGAATATTTTGGAATGCGTCCGACCTTCTCAAACACGTTGCAGGTGTCCGGCGCCACGGCGGCGACGATGTTCAGCATTGGTGCGGCCGCCGTTCACGGCGGACTCGCCAAGGTGGTGCTGCTGGTCGCTGCCGACAGCCTGATGACGGGGCTGACGCCGGATCTGGCGCTGCGTTCGCTCACAGAAAGCCGGGATCAGCAATACGAGATGCCGTTCGGCATTCCGGTTGCCAACACCTTCGCAATGACCGCACACCGACATATGAGGGAGTTCGGCACCACGCCCGAGCAGCTGGCGGAGGTCGCCGTCGTGCACAGGCGTCACGCGGCGCGGACCCCCGGCGCGCAGCAGACGACGCCGATCACCGCAGCGGACGTGCTGAATTCGCCTATGGTCACCACGCCCTATCACAAGCTCGACTGTTCGCTGATCTCGGACGGCGGCGCGGCATTTGTCCTCACGTCGGCCGAACATGCGAAGGCTCTCGGAATCGAGAAGCCGATTGTCGTCCTCGGTTGCGGCGAATGCTACACCCACGAGCACATCTTCCTGATGCCGTCCCTGACCACGACCGGTGCTGTCGAATCCAGCCGGAGAGCCTATGCAATGGCCGGCTACCAGCCGCGCGATATGGATGTCGCCGGCATCTATGACTGCTTCACGGGCACCGTGGTGATGATGCTTGAGGACCTCGGCTTCTGCCGGAAGGGTGAAGGCGGCCCGTTCGTCGCCGACGGACAAATGAGCTACGGCGGCCAAATACCCTCCAACACCCATGGCGGCCTGCTGTCATTCGCGCATTCCGGAATGCCTGGCGCCCTGTTTCACTTCCATGAGGTGATCGCGCAGCTGCGCGGCCAATGCGGCGAGCGGCAGGTCGACGGCGCCGCGCTCGGGCTGGTGCACAGCCTCGGAGCGGGATTCGCCACCAATGCCACGACCATTCTGGGCACTGAGGGAACGCTGTGATGGCATCCGAAAATTCCACTCGAAAGCCCCTGCCCGCGCCGGATGCCGATACGACCGCATTCTGGCGTGGCTTGCGCCAAGGCAAGCTCCTGTTGCAGCACTGCCGCCGATGCCGCAACGTGCAGTACTACCAGCAAACCACATGTCGCGAATGCGGCGGCGATGAGCTCGTGCACAGGCCCGCGACCGGCCGCGGCAAAGTGCACTCCTTCAGCGTGGTCTACCGGGCTCCCGGCCCCGCATTCAAGGCGGATGTCCCCTATGCCGTGTTGCTCGTCGAACTCGACGAAGGGCCACGCATGATCAGCACCCTGACGGGGAGCGATCCGGCGGACGTCACCTTCGACATGGAGGTCGAGCTCGCATTCGACCAGGTCTCTGACGACATAACTCTGCCGCGCTTCCGGAAAGCCTGAGGGATTCGCATGAGTTCTGCTTGCATCCGCGTGCGATCAATTCTAACAATTGTTAGAATTTTGCAGCACCTCGATTTTGTGGCGCTCGCACCGCCGACCCACCGGTCGATTTACACCAGCGGCAGGTCCCCGACGGGCTCGCCGCGCAGCCGCCAGGACCACCCGCAATGGCAATCATGAAATCGGACGTCGTCACCTCGACCGAGGACTACGCCCGCAACCGCAGCGCCTACGCCGAACGCGTTGCGGATCTCAGGCGGCGCCGGACCGCGGCAGCACTGGGCGGTCCGGAACGGGCACGCAAGCTTCACAAGGAACGCGATCAGCTGCTGCCGCGCGAGCGAATCGCGGCGCTGATCGATCCCGGATCACCGTTCCTCGAATTCTGTCAGTTGGCCGGCGACGGCCTGTACGAAGGCGTGCCGCCCGGCGGCAGCATCATTACCGGCGTTGGATTGATCTCCGATCGTCCCTGCATGATCATCGCCAACGAGCCCACCGTAAAGGGCGGCACCTATTACGGTATCACCTGCAAGAAGCATGTTCGTGCGCAGCGCTTCGCCTGGCAGCACCGCCTGCCCTGCGTGACCCTGGTCCAATCCGGCGGCGCCAACCTGCCCGACCAGCCCAATATCTTCCCTGACGATGGCCAGTTTGGCTCGATCTTCTACAACCAGGTCAGGATGTCGGCTGAAGGCATCCCGCAAATTGCGGTGGTGCACGGTCCCTCCACCGCGGGTGGCGCCTACATTCCCGCGTTGAGCGATGAGACCGTCATCATCAGAAACCAGGGCGCCATGTTCCTCGGCGGGCCGCAGCTGGTCTATGCGGCGACCCGCGAAGAGGTCGGCATCGAGGCACTCGGCGGCGGCGAGATGCATAGCCGAGTGAGCGGTGTCACTGACCATCTCGCCGAGAACGACGCCCATGCAATTGCCATCACGCGCGAGATCGTCGCCAGTCTCGGCGAGATTCCCCGGCAAACCCGGACCGTCGCCCGGGTGCGCGAGCCACACTTCGACCCCAACGAAATCTACGGCCTGATCAGTTCGGATCCGCGCATTCCCACCAATAATCGCGATGTCCTTGCGCGTCTCGTCGACGGCAGTGAATTCCATGAGTTCAAGCCGCTCTATGGCGATACGCTGGTGACTGGCTTTGCGCGAATCATGGGCTTCGAGATCGGCATTCTCTGCAACAACGGCGTGCTGTTCTCCGAAAGCGCGCTGAAAGCGACGCACTTTATCGAGCTGTGCTGCAAGCGCGACATCCCGCTGCTGTTCATGGCGGATGTCACGGGATTCATGGTTGGCCGTGAAGCCGAGGAAGGCGGCATCACCAAGAACGGCGCAAAAATGATTACGGCAATGGCAAGCGCCAATGTCCCGAAATACACGCTCATCATGGGTAATGCCTACGGCGCGGGCTACCTCGCGATGTGCGGCCGGGCGTTCCGGCCAAATGCCATGATGATGTGGCCAAATGCCCGTTCCGCCATCATGGGTCCCGACCAGGCCGCAACCACGCTCGCGATGGTTCGCGACGAGGTCCACAAACGCGAGGGAACGAGTTGGACGGACGCTGAGCGCGAGGCCTACATGGCGCCGACCCGGCGAACGTTCGAGGATTTCGCCAATGCCTACAATTTCGCCCGCAACACCTGGTGCGACATGGTGATCGATCCGCTCGAAACCCGCAGCGTGATGGCGCTGTTGCTTGACCTCGCCGGGCGCGTCCCGCGTCCGCACACCGATTTCGGCGTGTTCCGGATGTAATCGCAGGGGACCCGCCATGTTCAGGAAAATTCTGATCGCCAATCGAGGCGAAATCGCCTGCCGGATCGCCCGCACCTGCCAACGCCTCGGTGTTGCGGTCTCCACCGTGCACTCCACCGCGGATGCCGACGCGTTGCACGTCAGGGCGATCGGTGAATCCATCGGGATCGGCGGCGCACCGGCCTCGGAAAGCTATCTGCGGATCGATGCCGTCATCGCCGCCGCGAAAACCACCGGCGCGGAGGCGATCCATCCTGGCTTCGGCTTCCTGGCGGAAAACACCGACTTTGCCCGCGCGGTCGAAGCAGCCGGTCTGGTGTTCATCGGACCGACGCCGGAAACCATCGAGCGACTTGGCGACAAGGCGTCGGCGAAGCGGGAGGCTGTCGCCGCCGGCGTCCCCACGGTACCCGGCAGCGACGCTCCGAGCGAGGATCGCCTCGAAGTCGAACGTATCGTCCGCAGGCTCGAACTGCCGGTCATGCTCAAGGCCGCGGCCGGCGGCGGTGGCAAGGGTATGCGGGCGATCTCGACCTACGACGGGCTTGGCGACGAAATCGAGTCCGCGATGCGTGAGGCAAGGAATGCTTTCGGTGACGCAGGGCTGATCGTCGAAAAACTGATCCTGCAAGGCAGGCACATCGAGGTGCAAATCGCAGGTGACGGCGACGGCAACGTGATCCACCTGTTCGAACGTGAATGCACGCTGCAGCGTCGCCACCAGAAGCTGATCGAGGAAGCGCCAGCCGCCAACCTGGCTTCCGCCTTACGCCAGCGTATCCTCGACGACGCCGTCCGGCTCGGACGCAGGCTCAGATATCGTGGCGTCGGCACGGTCGAATTCATCGTCACCGGCACCGACTACTATTTCCTGGAGGTCAATCCCCGGCTCCAGGTCGAGCATCCCGTAACCGAAATGGTTACCGGCATCGACATCGTCGAGGCTATGCTCCGCATCGCCGCTGGCGAAGGCCTGCCTATGAAGCAGGGCGAAGTGTTGTGCCAGGGTCACGCGATCGAGGCGCGCATCTGCGCCGAAGATCCGAATGACAGCTTCATGCCATCCACTGGAGAGCTCGCCCATGTCAGGTTCCCGTCCAGCGGCATTCGGGTCGAGACTGGCGTCGAAAGCGGGTCGATCGTTACGCCCTATTACGATTCGATGCTCGCCAAGCTGATTGCTCATGCCGCCTCCCGCGATCAGGCGCTCGACCAACTTGATCGCGCGCTCGGCGAAACCTCGATCTTCGGTGTTGTCACCAACCGGGATTTTCTCCGTCGATTGATCGCCTTGCCCGCGACCCGCGCCGCGACTTTTCATACCCGTCTGATCGACGAACGGATCGATGCGCTTGCGGCCACCGCTGGCGACGTTGACCCGGAGGCGCTGGCGGTTGGTGCGTATTTCTGGATGAAGCGGCAGCGCGCTGCCGCTTCCGGCAATCCCTGGCAGTCCAGCAGCCTGACCGGCTGGCAGATGGCGGCCGCCGATGACGGCTTGTCACCGATCCCCATTCTCCACCTCGAGACCGCAGGCGACAGCGCGGAGATCCGCTTTGCACCCTTGCAGCCAGACGGCTCGATGCTGATCGGCGTGGACGATGCCAGGATTCGGGTGCAGCTTTCGCCGCTTGCCGATGACATGTTCGCTGCCGCAGTCAACGCGCGCTGCGAGACGGTGCGGATCACCCAGAAAGACCATGCGATCTTCGTGCACGATCCGCGTCGCGCCCATACCATGACCGCGATCCCCTACCTCAGATACATCAGCGCCAGCGCCGAGATCAGCGGCGAACTGCGCGCGCCGATGACCGGCGTCGTGTTGAAGATCAACGTCAAGGTCGGCAGCCGCGTGAAGGCAGGCGATCCGATCGTCGTCATGGAATCCATGAAGATGGAATTGCGCATCGCCAGCGAGGTGGACGGTGTGGTGACCGCCGTCCACTTCAAACCCGGCGATACCGTCGAGCGAAACGCCGTCGTCGCCATCGTCGAGCCCGAACTCATCCCGCAGTAGCCGCCTTATGAACGATCAGGACAGCATATGTTGCGATTAGGAAGCGTGAATTACGTCGTCCGCGGCAAGATCGCGATCTTGACGCTCGACGAACCGGAAAAGCTGAACGCACTGACCGCCGGCATTCGCGCAGGCATACGTGAGGGCCTGCAACGGGCCGACAAGGACGATGGGGTACGTGTCAGCATCATCACCGGTGCCGGCGGCAAAGCATTCTGCGCCGGCGCCGATATCGGTACCTTCGATTTCGATCCGGAGAAAGCGCGCGCCTTCTTCATCGACGCCATGGAGGTCCTGAGCGCTCCGGAACGCGCACTCAAGCCGGTGATCGCTGCCGTGAACGGGATCGCCTATGGCGGTGGATTCGAGCTTGCCATCGCATCCGACTTCATCCTGGCGGCCGAGAGTGCCCGCTTCGCCGTACCCGAGATCAAGCTAGGCCTATTGCCTGGCTTCGCTATCGTGCGCCTCCAGGACATTGTTGGGCGCGCGAAAGCCAAGGAAATGAGCATGCTCGGCGACCCCGTCAACGCCGCGGAAGCGAGCCGCCTTGGACTCGTATCCCGCGTCGTTCCCGACGAACGCCTTCTCTCCGACGCAATCGCGTTCGCGGAGCGCATCGCCTCACAGCCCCGCCTTGCTGTGCAGATGGCCAAGTCCTTCTACAATCGCGGTCTCGGCGGCGACGAGATGCGCCACGCAATCGATGGGTTTCCGTTCCTGCTGACGCACGCCGATGCACGCGAAGGTATCAACGCATTTCTGGAGAAACGCGCGCCACGTTTCGAAAACGGGTAGCTGCAACATCTGTGTTTTGGCTTCGTCGCGCAGACATCCTGCCCGCGTGACCAACACTCCACTGTCCAATGAAAGAAAATGAGGGAGCACACGTGAAGAGGAATATCTTGGCCTTGGCCATCATCGTTGCGACAGCGTCGACCGCGTCGGCCCAAATCTCGAATGACGTGGTCCGGATTGGCGTGCTGACGGACCTTTCAAGCTGGGGACGCGACAACAGCGGTCCCGGCTCGGTCGAGGCGGCAAAAATGGCCGTTGAGGAGTTCGGCCCGACGGTACTCGGAAAGCCGATCGAAATCGTGAGCGCCGACCACCAGATGAAGACCGACGTGGGCCTGCAGATCGTTCGCGACTGGTTCGACAACGGCAAGGTCGACGCAGTCGCCGACATTCCGAACTCGGGAATTGCGATAGCCGTTCACAATATGGTGCGGGAGCGCAACAAGATTGCGCTGCTCTCCGGCCCGGGCGCGAGCTCCCTGACCGACGAGCTGTGCAGCCCGAACACCGTCCATTTTTCTTACGATACCTACGCGCTGTCCAAAGTGACGGCGTCGGCTGTCATCAAGGAGGGTGGCAAGTCCTGGTTTTTTGTCACCGCCGACTACGCGTTCGGCCAGCAACTTGAGAAAGACGCGACGCGCTTCATCAAGGAGCTGGACGGCAAGGTCCTCGGCAACGTGCGGCATCCGACCAACACCGCCGACTTCTCGTCATTTGTACTGCAGGCGCAAAACTCCAAGGCGGATGTTGTGGCCTTTGCCAATGCTGGCCAGGACACCGACAACGCCATCAAGCAATCCGGTGAATTCGGCCTGGTTCAGGCCGGCCAGAAGCTTGTTGGCCTGCTGATGTTCGATACCGACGTGCACGCTGTCGGCCTGCAGGCCGCACAAGGCACTTACATGACGACGGCCTCCTACTGGAACATGGATGACAAGACCCGCGCCTGGTCAAAGAGGTTCTTCGCCCGGACCAACGTCATGCCGACCATGATTCACACCGGCGTCTACGGCTCCGTGCTGCACTATCTCAAGGCGATCAAGGCCGCCGGAACAGATGATCCCGCCGCGGTCATGGCCAAGATGCGCGAACTTCCGGTCGAGGACACATTCGTACATGGCGCCAGGCTGCGCGAGGACGGGCGGGTGATCCGTGACATGTACCTGGCGCGCGTAAAGAAGCCATCAGATTCCAAGGAGCCGTGGGACTATCTCGAGATCGTCAAGACAATCCGAGGTGAAGACGCCTATCGGCCTGTCAGCGAATCGAAGTGCGCGCTTCTCAAGAAGTGAAACGACCTGATCGGCGCAAAGAGCGAGCGAAGGCCACTGCTTGGCCGGGCGGGATTTTGGGAAACAAGTAAGGCAAATCATTGCCGAACATCAGAAGGACGATCAGTTCGTGACCACAGCACCATCTCCAATCGAACTCGTCGTTGCCGACAGGATCGGGACGATTTGGCTGAACCGGCCGGAGCGAGGCAATGGGGTCGAGCTCGGGCTGGCGACTGCGCTCAGGGCAGCTGCCTTCGACCTCGAAGGTGACGCCAGCGTCAAGGTTGTCGTCATCCGAGGCCGCGGAGCAAATTTCTCGGTCGGCGGAGACCTACGAGCTTTCTCCGCTGCCGGCGCCACCTTCCCGCGGCTTGCAATGGACATCATCACTGCTTTCCACGACGCACTCGTTTCACTGAGACGCTCAGGAAAGCCGGCTATCGCCGCGGTGCACGGGGCTTGCGCCGGCGGAGCAATGTCCCTGGCGTTGGCCTGTGATTTCGTTCTAGCCGCCGACACGGCGCATTTTTCAGTGGCCTACCGGCGGCTGGGCGTTCCCGCCGATGGCGGCATGAGTCACTCGCTGACGCGCCTCGCGGGGCCAAGGCGAGCGCTGGAGTTGATGCTCCTCTCTGACCGCATAAGCGCAAGCGAGGCACTGTCGCGCGGATTGATCACGAGAGTATGTGCAGAGCAGGAGCTCGAGGCCGAGCTGACCCGAATGGCGCGGGCGCTAGCCGATAACTCGCCCGCCGCAAGCCGTGCGGTGAAAGCCCTGGTCTGGAGCGCCGATACCGCAACGTTCGACGAACAACTGTCGGCCGAGCTAGCTTCATTCGTCGACTGCGCCTCCTCGGCGGACTTTCGCGAGGGCATGAAGGCGTTCAACGATAGGCGGCCGCCGATATTCGCAGGAGAGTGAGAAAATGGGATCCCTGGACGGTAAGGTCGTTTTCATTACAGGCGCGAGCCGCGGCATAGGCCGGGAGATTGCGCTCAAATTCGCATCGGAAGGAGCGCGAGTTGCGCTCGCGGCCAAATCGAGCGAGCCCCATCCAACTCTTCCCGGAACTATCCATACAGTGGCCGAGGACATTCGTAAGCTCGGTACCGCCGCCCTTCCCCTCCGTGTCGATGTACGCGACGCCGATGCGCTCGCAAACGCCATCGAAAGGACGGTTCAGGAATTCGGCGGGTTGGACATCCTCGTGAACAATGCCAGCGCCATCAGTCCGACCGGCCTGCTCGATACTCCGGCCAAAAAGTTCGATTTGCTGAGTGCCGTGAACGGCAGGGCGACCTACATCTGTGCCTATCATGCTGTACCGCACCTGAAGCGGTCGTCAAATCCCCACGTTCTCACCTTGTCACCGCCACTGCCGAAGTCGGCAATCTGGCTCGGCAAGTATCCGGCGTACGCCACCTCGAAGTACAGCATGACGATGTACACTCTGGCGCTGGCCGAGGAATTTCGATCGTTTGGAATTGCCGCTAATGCTCTTTGGCCAAAGACCATGATTGCGACCGACGCCGTGCGTGTGCACTACCAGTCGGATTATCGCCGCAGCCGCTCGCCTTCAATCATGGCCGATGCGGCACACTTTATCGTTACGCAAGACAGTCGCGCATTTTCGGGCAAGACCTTGATCGACGAGGAGGTTTTGCGTGCGCGGGGTGTCGACGACCTGTCGGTCTATGCAATAGATCCTGCCAGCCAGCTAGCGCCAGACATCTTGATCGAATGACTGCAGCAACGATCAGGGAAAGCTTCTCGGCAGGGAAGCATCGAGGTGTACTGGGACTTACCCGGCTGCAGGAATGGTTTCCGAATGAATACCGCCAGCGCGCGCATCGCCATTGTTGTGAATCCAGCCTTGCCGCTTGGGTTGATTGCGAACACAGTTGCGGCCTTGAGCATCGGTATCGGCGCCGCAGAGCCGGACCTCGGAGGAAACCTCTTGACCGACGGTAACGGGCTCACCGTCTGGACCAGTGCAAACCGTCCGGTACCAATTCTGCAAGCCACGCCCGAAGCGCTGTCCGTACTGCTGACGCGCGCGCAGCCATTGGCGAGCGGCGCCGTTTTGGTCCCCTTTCCTCAATTCGCCAGGGGACTCCACCGCTTTGAGGACTATCTCGCCGAATTTCCGCTGCGCGCGCTCTCGAACGAGACGATTGACGGCTTGGGCTTCTACGGGCCCGAGAAATGGGTTCGGTCGCTGACCGGCAATTTGAAGCTCTTGCGCTGAAGATAACGCCCCGTCGTGAACCTGAGGACTGACCTCATCATGAGCATGGTCGTGTACCCTTACGCCATGGCGCCATCCCCGCTCAAGCATAGCTGCGAGGTGCTCTCGTTGGGAGATTAAGACTTTCAGCCCTCGTGAGCCACGTTTCAAGCTCACCGGGAAGCCCTCGAGTGCGAGCGTCCGGCTACCTCAAGAGGAGCCGTGTGACATTAGAGCTTCTGGATTTCGGCTGGTGGTCGGCCGGCCCGCAGGCCTTCCCGAGCCGAAGCTGTCCTCATCACGGTGGAAAAGCTTTTGCGCTCGTCAGCCAGGCCTTCGGCCAACGGACGGTCGAGAGCTGACCGGGTAAGGCGCTTGGCAAAGGCCAGGCCTTCGGCACTTCGGCCCGATAGCTCAGCGCCGATCTCAAGGGAACGCGCGAGCGGATCGGCGACGACCTCATGCACAATTCCGATTTCGTGCGCGCGCTGTCCCGTCACTGTCAGGCCACGAAGGATCATCTCGAGCGCCCTGGCCTCTCCAACGATCCTGGGCAAACGCTGTGTACCGCCACCACCCGGAAAGATGCCGATGCGCGTTTCCGGAAGCCCGATCGCCGTAACACTGCTCCCGGCGATGCGCAGGTCGCATGCCAGCGAAAGCTCGAAGCCACCTCCCATGCACAGGCCATTGATTGCCGCAATGACCGGCTTGTCGACGGCTGCAATCGCATCCGTCAGCGCGTGGAAACCAGGTGGCCGAGGACCAGGCGACGACGGGGCGCGAGACGCTCCGCGCTCAATCGCATCAGCGGCCTCGGAGAGTTCCGCAACGTCGTAGTGACGGATGAAGATGCCAGGTAGGCCCCCTGTAATGACAATGACCCGGACTGATAGGGCCATCCCTGCAGCGGCTACCGCATCGAACATCTCAGCCGCCCCGACGGCCGTCATGGTGCCGAATGGGGCGTTAGCATAGGTGATGACACGGATCGCGTCGTGATCCTGGATGGAAACAAGGCGCATAGCCTACTCTCACTGCAACCGCTCGCCGGACAATCACGCGTTGGCGCTGCACCGCTCAGAATGCGCCCGGCTCCCGCACCGATCAAGCCTCGGCGCGCTAAGATTGCCATTGCAGCCGCGCGGTTCATTCTTAAAATCTGCCTCCCCGGCATACGTTTCGGACGGGCCTGTACAGCGGAGTAGACGTTATGCCCAAGCCGGAAAGCTTCCCAATCGAGAAGATCTACGTTCCCGTGAAAAGAAGGAAGGCAATCAAGCCTCAAGTCGTCGAGGAGATCGCTGGAAGCATTCTGGAAATCGGACAACAAACCCCCATTCTCGTCAGGCCCGACGAAGACCGCTTCGTTCTGGTCGAGGGACTACAGCGGCTCGAAGCTTGCAAGGCGCTTGGAGAGACGACGGTTGTGGGCATCGTGGTCTCGGCGGAGGATGCTCAGCAAAGGACGCTCTTGTCCGAGGGACCCGAAGCAGATGCGGAACGCGACAAGATGGCGCGATTGAAAAAGCTGCGTCTTGAGAAGGAAGCTGCAGAAAGTTCGAGTGCTGCCTTGAACCGGACGGATAAGCAGCGAGCCCGCTCGGCAAGGGGCGCGGGCGAGAACCCGAGAACATCGCCAAGCCGGACCTCAGCGCCGACGCCGAAAAAGACGTTGTCGGATTGGATCGCCCAGCAGAAGCGCGACGGTGGCCGTTATTGATTGCCCGCCTTCGGTCCTGCATCCAACGTCATCTAGCTGGCGATGGATTTTTCTTGATCTCTCGCTGCTCAAGCGATCTTCTAAGTCACAGCAATACTTGAACTTTCGCCCCATCCATCCTGCGCTCGTTTGAGCCAGCTTAAGCCAAGAGAAATAACGTCGACACACCGGGTCCGGCTCGTCTGCGTCTGGATTATTCTTGCCAATCCACAAAACTTGTTAGCCGGTCGAGTGACCGTCCACCCGGTCAGCGCCTTGCTTCAGCCGCCATTGCAGCAACGAAAAGGATGGATCGGACTCCGGGTGATGTTCGAAGACTCCTCCAACCTCAGTTCCGATGACCACGGTCTGGCGCGGATCGCCCAGCAGATTACCCACCATGCGCACGCCACCGGCGTGTGGTAGCTCGACGAGCAGCGCGAGATACGGGCCGTGCTGCTTTAGCGCCGGGTGTGACGGATGCCACACGCGTTCCCAACTGTAGATGCGGCCGGTCGGCTCGACGTCCGTCCACCTAAGGTCAAAGGAATGACAATTGTGGCAAATCCATTCAGGCCCGAACTGCCAGGAACGGCAGCGGGCGCAGCGTTGCACCAGCAGGCGGTTTTCCCGCAGGCCCATCCAATACGGCGCCGAAAGCCCATCTGGGTCACTGACCGGAATGGGCAACCCGGCAGGAAGATAGTGCGCACGTGAAGACCCACTCATAGCGTCGCCTCTGAACCCAGAATGAGGTTGCTGGCCGGCGTCACCATCGGGCCGCCGATCACCAGCGCCACATCATTTCGTCGAGCCTGGCTCGCCGACGCGCCACGCACCTGACGAACCGCTTCAAGCACCAGCTCAAAGCCGTGCATGTAGCATTCGGCAAGGTTGCCGCCACTGGTGTTGAGCGGGAGCCTCCCGGATGGAGCGATCAAATTGTCGAAGGTCAGGAAGTCGTTGGCCTTCTCGGGCCTGAAGAAGCCGTGCTCCGCCAGCGCCATCACGACACCGCCGGTGAAGTTCTCGTACGCCTGGACCACACCGACATCTGACGGCCCTACCCCGGCCATGCGGTACAAATCGGATGCAACGGTGCCGAAGTTCGCGGTGGCGTAGAGCGGCGCATTGTGCGCCGTTGCCGCCGCACGATGTCCGGATCCGAAGGCCGCACCGAGCAGATAGGCCGGCCTGTGCCGGAAGTCGCTGGCGCGCTCTGCCGATACCAGCACCAATGCCGCTGCGCCGTCATTTTCCATGCAGCAATCGTAAAGATGGAAGGGCTCCACGATCCAGCGCGAGGCATCGTACTTCTCGATATCCAGCGGCTTGCCTCGCATCACCGCGCGCGGGTTGGCCTGGGCATGATGATAGGAGGCGAGCGCAATCGCGCGCAAAGCCTCCTGTCGCACGCCATGCTCGTGCATGTAGCGTTGCACCCGCATGGCAAAGCGCTGCGGGGGAGCCAGCACCCCATAGGGCATCAGATAGGACCGTTCGCCCGAAACGGTGTGAATCCCGGCTGCCTGTCCGAAACGGCCATATTGGCCCTGCGCCAATGAGCGGAACACCACGACACAATCGGCAAGGCCCGCGACGATCGAGGCGGCCGCATTGGCAACCGCCGCGCTGCAACCGCCGCCGCCTCCGCCCCATTGCATGGTCGCGGAGCGCAGTCGATGCGTACCCAGCGCCGCAGCCAGCCGTGACGCCTCGCTGCGATCGTCGCTGTAGGACGAGAAGCCATCGATCTCGCGGGGATCGAGCCCGGCATCCTCGCAAGCCGTGAGGATCGCCTTCAACGCGAGCTTGAATTCCGGATCGGGAGAAGCGCCATGACGATAATATTCGGTTTCACCGATCCCGATCACGGCCACACGGCCCCGCAGCGTCCGCTCGTCTCGCGCGCGCCCGGTCACGGTTTGGCATCCTGTCGCGAAGCCTCGCTGCCGAAGGCTCCGCCTCCGGCAAGGCGCGCGATCTCCGTCTTGTCGTAGCCGAGCAACTCAAGCAGCACATTCTCGGTGTGCTGCCCAACTGCCGGTGCCGCAACGGGATCCACGATCGGTGTCCGCGAATACCGGATCGGCAGGTTCACGTTCGGCACCCACCCCACCGTCTCATGCGGGATCCGGGTGACGATCCCGCGCTCCCTCGCCTCGGGCGAACGGATCGCCTCGCCGACGGTGCGCAGCTGGCCGCAGGGCACGCCGGCCGCCCGCATCCGCGACTGCCAGTGCGACCAGGGCTGCCGGGCAAAGGCATCGCCGAGGATCGCGAACAACTCCTCGCGCCGGCGGATTCGATCGGGGCCGGTTGCATAGATTTCGGCCCCCGCGAGATCCTCGCGCTCGAGAACCTGCGCCGTCAGGCGCTGGAAGATCTTGTCGTTGCCGCAGTTGATATAGAAGGAACAATCGCTGGCCTGGAACACACCCGACGGACACGTGTCCGGGCTGGTGTTGCCGCTTCGCCTCGGATCGGCACCGCTGAACAGCGACTGCGTGGTCGCGTAGCCGGTCATCAGGACGGCGTTCTCGAACAATGACACCTCGATGGCCTGGCCGTGCCCGCTGCGCTCGCGCGCCAACAGGGCGCCAAGGATCGCATTGCTGGCCATCATCGCAGTGCTGATGTCCATCACCGGCGACAAAGCCCGCACGCCTTCGCGGTCGGCATAGCCGTTCATCGACACGAAGCCGCTCTCGACCTGCGCGATCGGATCAAAGCCAAGCCGGTCCGAAAACGCCCCGTCGCGGCCATAGGCCGACACCGAGCAGTAGATGATCTCGGGTTTGATCTTGCGGCAGCTCTCGTAGTCGAGCCCCAGCCGTGCCATCACGCTCGCAGAAAAATTCTCGACAAGGACGTCCGCCGTCGCGATCAGCTCGCGCGCGATCTTCAGGCCCTCCAGGGATTTGAGATCGAGGGCGACGCTGCGCTTGTTCCGGTTGGTCCACAGGAACGGCGCACCGTGCCTGAGATCGGGATGCACCGGGGGATAACGGCGCAGATCGTCGCCGCGGCCCGGCGCTTCGATCTTGATCACCTCGGCCCCCATGTCGGCGAGGATCATGGTGGCAAACGGCCCCGCGATGAAATGCGAGAAATCGATCACCCGGATCCCCTCGAGCGCTCTTGGCGCGCCGGCGGGACGAGGCGTGTGCTCGGGGAAGTCGGCTTCAAGCTGATCCAGCATCGGGATATCCGTCAATTTGAGCAGTGTTGATCCAAGGATCGCGGCCGTCGTCGTCAATTGCTCTTCGGCGGGTCGATGAGCGAGCAACCGCCCTGGTCGAGCGGCCGGAAGGCTTCCGGCCCGGACAGCGCGCCGACCTGCTCCAGCAGGTCCCACTTGCTCTTCGAGGCACTCGGGCTCTTCACCTTGAAGATGTACATGTTGTGGATGGCGCGGCCGTCGGCGCGCACCACGACCGGCCCGAACAAAGCGTCATCGATCGGCTTCTCCTTCAGCTTCTGGATCACGGCCGGCGCGTCATTGGTTCCCGCCGCCAGCGCCGCGTTCAGATAGGCCAGCACGGAGGAATAGACGCCGGCGTGGAAGGCGGTCGGCGACTGCCCATGCTGCCGCTCGCCGAATTTGGCCGACCAGGCGCGGCTGGCATCGTCGAGGTCCCAGTAGAACGGCTGCGTGATGATCAGCCCCTCCCCGACCGCAAGCCCGCTAGACTCGACATCGTTGGTGGTGGTCAATAGCGCGGCGAAGGTGCGCCCGCTCTGCTTCAGCCCGAACTCGGCGGATTGCTTGATCAGGCTGACGGTGTCGCCACCGGCGGTCGCGAACGCGATCACGTCGGCGCCCGAGCCTTCGGCCTGCAGGATGAACGAGGCATAGTCCGCATTGTTGATCGGTACATTGACCGATCCGAGAACGGTCCCGCCGCCGGCACCGATCACCGCCGTTCCGTCGCGCACCATCGATTTGCCGAGCGCATTGTCGGTGGCGATGAAGTACCATTTCTTGCCGCCGTGATGCACGAGATAGGCGCCGATGGTGTGAGAGGCCGCCCAGGTATCGAAGGTCCACTGAATCGTATTGGGTGAGCAGTATTTCCCGGTCAGGTCGGACGACGCCGCGCTCGATGCGATCAGCGCCGCTTTGGTGCCGCGCATGACCTCGTTGACCGCCAGCCCAACGGCCGAGTTCGGCACGTCGGCGACCGCATCGACCTTCTCCTGATCGATCCAGCGGCGCGCGATGGCGGCGCCGACATCAGCCTTGTTCTGGTGGTCCGCCGAGACGATCTCGACCTTGAAATCCGGATGAAGCCGCATGAAGTCCTCGGCCGCCATTTTGGCCGCTGTCACCGAACCTTCGCCGGCATTGTCCGAGTAAGGGCCGGACGCGTCGTTGAGCACGCCGATCTTCAGAGACCGCGCGGCGACCGCCGTCGCCGGCGAACCGGCACAAAAGGCCAGGAGAGCTATTCCGGCTATCTGCGAAAGATACTTCATTGTTTCCACCCGTCGTATGTTGTTGTGTTAGAGATCGAGCACAAGCGTCCGGGACTTGGCGCCCGAGCAGCAGATCATGACGCTCTTGTTCGCCGCCTGCTCTTCGTTGCTCAGGAACTGGTCGCGATGGTCGGGTATGCCCTCGAGCACGCGCGTCTCGCAGGTGCCGCAGACACCTTCGGTACAGGCATAGTTCGCGGCGATCCCGGCCTCCAGCAGCGCATCGAGAATGGTCTTGCCGGCCTCGACTGCGATGGTGCGGTTGCTTCGCGCCAGCTTGACGTCGAAGCCACCTTCGGTGGCTGGAGCTTCCCGGGCCTTGAAATATTCGACATGTACGTGATCGGCCGGGCGATCGGCCGTCGCCGCCTCGAGCGCCTCGAGCATGGGCACCGGACCGCAACAGTAGAGATGCGCGCGAGGCGGAGCGTTCCTGACGAGCGCCGGGAGATCGAACACCCGTCCCGATCGCTCGTCGTCGAAATCGAGATGTACCCTCGATCGATACGTGCCGAGTTCGTCGAGGAATGCGGCAGCGGCGCGCGTCCTCGCGGCATAGAACAGCTCCCAGTGACGTCCAAGCGCCTCAAGCCGTCGGATCATCGACAGCAGCGGCGTGATGCCGATGCCCCCGGCGATCAGGACAGAATGGTCGGCCTCCTCACGGAGCGCGAAGTTATTCCGCGGCTCGGAGATCCTTATGATGTTCCCGACCCCGACGGTGTCGTGGACGAAGCTGGACCCACCCCGGCTCTCGCCATCCCTGTTCACCGCGATGACATACCGGTGCCGCTCGCATTGGTCGTTTACCAGCGAATAGCTGCGGATCATGCCGTTCGGCAGATGCAGGTCGATGTGGCTCCCGGCCGTGAACGGCGTCAGTTCGCCGCCCGTCGGGGCAATCAGCTCATACGAATTGATCCGCTCGGCCTCATATCCGATACGCTTGACCAGCACCTCCAGCGTACCAGCCGTGTGTTTGAATGCGCTCACAGCTCGTACCCGAAATCGGCGCCAAGCTTCGCACGCATGAACGGCGCGCCGACGTCAACCCACAAATCCTCCGGCGGCAACCGCAGCGAGACCGCTCGCACCATGAACACGTCCGGGTCCAAGACTCCTTTGGGCTTGATCGCGTGATCGCGATAGGCGCCAAGCGCTTCAAGAATGAAACGTCGCGTCATCGCGATGCCGGTATCACTTGAGCAGAGCGTCTCCTTGGTGCGATCAAAGATCGGCGAGACGCCGCTTTGGCAGGCGCCGTCCTGCACCCAGAGCCCCGGCAGGCCCGAGAACCAGGTGGTCCGCTGCGCCTCATAGTCGAACTGAAAGCCGTTCTGCGGATTGTATTTCGTCCAGTAGCCTGCGTATGGGACCGTCACCGGGTGCTGGACGAGCGCGTGGCGGCTGGCATGACCACTCTCGCGGCCCTTGTGTCCTTCGGCGAAGACCTGCCGGGTTTTCTCCAGCAGCGGCTCCGATGGATGATAGGAGAACATGATGCAGAGCGTGTTCTCGTCATCGATCGGGACCCAGGCGTGCCCGCTCAAATCCGGGAACGGAGACAGCGGAGGCACCAGCGTATAGAACGGCAGCAGGAACTGGTTGACCCGCCAGTACAGCGTGTTGGCATCGTAATTGCGCCGCGCGGCGATGCTCATGCCGAAATCCTGCTTGATGCATTCGAAGGTCGGGCGCAGGTCGCGCTTCTGGATCCAGGCGCTCGTCGTGCCCTGCGCATCCAGCCGTCCATGAAGCAGCGGCGCGTGCGCCGAATCGATCTCACCCTCGACCGCCTGCAGCCAATTGCACTCCTGGACGCGAACCGAGATGTGCACCTGCTCGGCCGGCACCAGATTCCATTCGAGGTTCGGCAGCGGCGGAAGCTCAGCCTGGTCGGGACCCATATAGGTCCAGATCATCCCGTTGCGCTCCTTGCAGGGATAGGCCTTGATCCGCACCCGCTCCTTGAGGCGGCTGCGCACTGGCTCTGCCGGCATGTCAGTCACGGCGCCGGTGACGTCGAATTTCCAGCCGTGATAGACGCAGCGCAGCCCGCAATCCTCATTTCGCGCAAAGACCAGCGGCGCTCCGCGATGCGGGCAGGCCTGGTCGACCAGCCCGATGCGCCCCTCGGAATCGCGAAAGGCGACGAGATCCTCGCCCAGCAGCCGGATGCGCTTCGGCTGCCCGTCCGCGGCGAGATCAGCCGACGGCAGGAAAGGAATCCAGTACAGGCGGAAAAGTTCGCCGAGTGGCGTTCCCTTGCCGACCCTCACCAGCCGTTCATTGTCTTCGCGCGAGAGCATGGGGTTGCCTCCTTCAATTGCGTGTGGCCGGGCCTGCCGCGCCGCCGAGAAGCGCGGCGACACGGTCAGACAGTCCGAGATCCTGGGCGGTCCAGAGCGGATCGGGATGCGGTGAGCGGCTGGCGTGGAATGGGAGGTTGCTTGCCCTCCTCCACCAGGCCGACAATCAATTCGATGCGCCGCCGCTCGAGCTCGCGCAGAGCGTCCTCGACGACGGCGGCTTCAGCCGTGCACCCCGGCAGCTCCGGATAGGCAAGGCGAACCCGCCACTGCCCCGGCTCGGTTTCGACTGCCTCCGCCTCAAGCAAATAGGGAATCGACAGCAGCTCACGCAGGTCCAAGTTTCAACCTCCCTGAACGACGTCTTCGCTCGCATTTGATACGTATACGTACTACATTATCGGAAGGCTGACAAGAGCCGAGGGCGACCCTGTCTCCCTCAGAAGAGGCTGGTGACGTGGTTCGCCACAGGGTTGAGGACGATCAGCCAAGCTGCTAACGGCTAGGACGCAATTCGCAGAACGCAGCTGGGATCCAGACAACGGCATGGCAGCCGATAAAGGCAAGCAGACAACCTCGGCGGCAGACGTTGCACGCGACTGGCAGCTCGAGGGTGGTGTCGGATTCCTGTTGCGTCTGCTGGAGGCCCGCTACGATGGGCTCTATCAAAGCATGACGCGCCAGAGCGATATCACGCCGCGGCAGTTCGGTGTGCTGATGGCGCTGTATCAGTTAGGTCCTCTAACCCCCTCCGTGTTGGCCGAACGGATCAGCTGCGACCGCAACACGCTCAGCGAAATGCTGAAGCGCATGGTCGCGCGCAGACTGGTCTCGAAGAAAGACAATCCGGACGACCGCCGCTCGCTCCAGGTGCAGATCACGGCTAAAGGCGAGGAAGCGCTTCTCGCCGTCATTCCGGCCGCCGCCGAGCTGCAAAACATCATGCTGGCCCCCCTTCGCAAGGAGGACCGCGCGCATTTCCTGAAATGCCTGCTGGCGATCGCGAAGGCTCCGCCGCCGGACAGTCCGGCCGATACGTGAAATCGCCGGCGTCCAGCGGCCCTACGCCTGCACCTTCCCGAACGTGCCCGCAGCGGCGAGCGTCGCGATTGCGTCCGGCGACAGGCCCAGGATCCGCGACAGCACATCGTCCCGCTGCGCGCCGATCCCGGGAACTCGACGTCCCATCGGCGTATCGGCCCCGGACATCTGCCATGGCGCATTGACGCCGATGAAGTCACCTGCCCCGTCCGAGACGGTCCCAAACACCCCACGTTGGCGCAAATGGGCATCGGTCAGCGCCGCGCCCGGCGTCCGGTACTCGGCGCAGGGAACACCGGCGCGATCCAGCGCCGCGATGCATTCAGCAACGGTGTGGCGTTCGGTCCATTTCTCGATCACCTGCATCATGGCGGTCCAATTGGCGCCGCGCGCTGGAATGGTCGAAAAGCGCGGATCGTTCACCAGCTCTTCCTGCCCGGTCACCTCGCACAGCGCCGCGAAATTACGCGGCGTGACCGGGGCGATCAGAATATCGCCATCGCGCGCGCGGACCGGCCCATAGGTCGGGCGCGGCGAACGGATCGGGAATTGCGCCTCCTGAAGCTCATAGACCAGCAGATTCATCATGCAGTCCATCAAGGCTACATCGACGCGCTGTCCTTTCCCGGTGCGCGTTCGCTGGACCATCGCGGTCTGGATCGCGGAATAGCCGAAGATGCCGCCGAGGATATCGGCGACAAAGATCGCGCCCGGCGCGGGACGCTCCCGGTCACCGGCATAACGCATCAGGGAGTGATCGAATCCGCTCTCGGCATGGACGATCATCGCATAAGCCGCGCGCTCGGCTGCTGGGCCTGACTGGCCATAACCCGAGATCGAGCAATAGATGAGGCGCGGGTTGATCTCGCAGAGCGTCTCGTAGCCAAGACCAAGGCGGTCCATCACGCCAGGGCGGAAATTCTCGACGAGAATGTCCGCCTCCGCGACCATGCGATGTACGAGCCTGATGGCGTCGGCATTCTTCAGGTCCAGCGCCAGGCTACGCTTGCCGGCATTGAGCTGGCCGAAATAGGTGCTGTGGCCTTCCCGCAGCGGCGTTCGCAACCGCATGTCATCGCCTTCCGGAGGCTCGATCTTGATGACCTCGGCGCCGACATCGGCGAGCAGCCGCGCGCAATACGGCCCTGCCACCATGATCGAGAAATCGAGCACGCGCACGCCGGCGAGCGGCGCCCTGACGCCATCCTTCTGCATCCAATCTCTCCTATCTCGGCAGTCCGAGCGCGCGTTGCGCGATCAGACTGCGCTGAATCTCGTTGGTCCCGATGCTGATGACCCACATCAGCGAATGCCGCAGGTTTTGCTCGAAGCGACCGTTGTCGATCGCGCCCGGCATCTGCTCGGACAGCGCGGCCCGCATGCCAAGGATGTCGAGCGCGGCCTCGCCGAATCGCTCCATCAGCTCACCGGAAAACACCTTGCTGATCGCGCCATATTCCGGCAGCGTCACGCCGTCGGCGGCAAGCTCGGCGCAATGCATCATCAAGAGACGGCCGATCTCGATCTCTGACGCCAAGGTCACCATCCTGTCGCGGATGATTGGATCATCGGCGAGAGACCGATCACCTTGCTTCGCCATCACATGCGAACGCAGTTGCTCGAAGGCGTGCGCGACCTTCAGGACGATCCCGCCACCAACCAGCCCGCGCTCGAAGGCCAGCGCGCCGGTCAACACTTTCCAACCGCCATTGACCTCGCCGACCAGGTTCTCCGAGGGGATGCGGACGTTGTCGTAGAAGATATTGGCAAACGTGCCATCATACATGGTTGCTGATGGACGGATCGTGATGCCCGGCGCATCCATCGGCACGATGAACATGCTGATGCCCGCGTGCGGCGGCTTCGCGTCCTTGTCGGTCCGCGCGGCGAGGAACATGTATTTGCCCCACCAGGTGGTGGTCCAGATCTTCTGGCCGTTGATCACCCAGTGATCGCCGTCCCTGGCCGCACTGGTGCGCAGCGCGGCAAGGTCCGACCCTGCCTGCGGCTCGCTGTAGCCCATGCCATGCATCGCTTCGCCACGCAGGATTTCCGGAAGGTATTTCTGCTGCTGCGCTGCCGTGCCGAACATCATCAGCGCATTGGCTTGGATCGCCGCGCCGATCCGCGGCGCCTCGCCCCGCTCCATCGTCTCCGTGAAGGCGATCTGCTCCAGCGGCGAGCGCGCCTGGCCGCCGAATTGCTCTGGCCATCCGAGCCCGATCCATCCGGTCTCACCGATGTCGCGGGCGAAGCCGGCATCGAACTCACGCTTGGCGAAGGGTCTTCCGTCGAATGCTTGCTTCGTATCTCCAGTCCAGTGTTGCTCGAGCCAGAGCCGGATCTGCTCGCGAAACGCATTTCCAGCGGCCCCGAGGTCATATTGCGGCAGCCCGACGCCGCCCGCATCCAGCAGCCGCGCTGCCAGCCTGCTCTTGGCATCCGAGGCGCCGCCAAGCGCGATCGTATCGAGATGCACGCGCTTGAAGTGGATTGGCGCCTCGTGCTCTTCGGCATAACCGATCGCACCGAACGTATGCTGGACCTCCAGCGACACCTGCCGCAGCGCATGACCGGAGAACGCCGATGCGCAATCGGCGAAGTAGCGCCAGCCGCCCTCGCCGCCGTCATGCAGTCTGGCGGCATGGTCGAGGATCAACCTGACGCCTTCGAGCGCAATCAGGCAGTCGGCCAGCTTGTGCTGGATGGCCTGGAACCTGCCGATCGGCTGCCCGAACTGGTGCCGTTCCTTGGCGTAGTCCACGGCGAGCTCAAAGGCACGCCGCGCAGCGCCATAGGCACGCGCGGTCAACATCGCTCTGCCCTTGATGCGGAGATGGTCGAGATCGACCGTATCTATGGGAATGCGCGTGAGCGGCGCTTCGTTCAGCCGGACCTCGTAGAGTCCCCACGCTCCCATCGCGCGGGTTGCGACGCACTCGACACCGGAACCGTCAAGATTGATCAGCCCAAGCTGGGCCTGGTCTAGAACGACCAGAAGATGCGTCGCGTCTCCGGCAGCCTCGACAAAACGAAGCACGCCCTTTGCCTTGAGGTCCGTGACCTCAACCGCTCCTGTGCGGGCGTCCGGATCCAGCGCACCGAATGAGAAGGCGACGGTCGCCTCCCCGGACTGCAGCCGCTCCAGCAGATCCACCGCGACGTCGACCTGCGATCCGGAGATCGCAAGATTAGCGAGCGCCGCAGACCACATCGGCGCCGTGCAGCCGGCCCGGCCGAGTTCCGCCATGACGACGAAGATTTCGGCGAGCCCGCCTTCGCCGCTCTCCGCACCAAGCGCGGCGACGCCCTGCCCAACGAGCTTGCGCCAGATCGCCGACACCTCGTCCGGCGAGGACGATGCGGCCAAACCGAGTGGAAGCCAATGCTCGTCCAGGAAACCGCGCAAGGAATCGCGCAGCATTCCTGCGACATCGTCATTCGACGCTTCGATCGCCGCCATGGTGAGGCCCGCGCTATGCCTGGCCGAATCTGGGCTTCCGCTTCTCCTTGAACGACATAGTCGCTTCCTTGTGGTCGGCAGTCTCGAACGTCACCTGCTCCAGCGCCATCGACGCCTCCAGCAGCATGTTGACGCGCTCCTTGACGATCTGATTGATCGACAGCTTGGTCCAGCGAATGGCCCAGGTCGGACCGTTGGCGAGCTCGACCGCGATCGCGCGGGCCTTGGCCAACACCTCCGTGCGCGGCGCGACATGATTGACCAGCCCGATCCGCTCCGCCTCATTTCCCTTCAGGAGCGTGCCGCGGATCAGGAATTCCTTGGCCTTGTTGATGCCGACCAGCAGCGGCCAGATCACTGTGCCGCCGTCGCCGGCGACGAGGCCAACACGCGAGACGTGGGTGTCGCCGATCCGCGCGTCTTCCGCCATCACCGTGATGTCGCAAAGCAGCGCATGGGTCGCCGCAAGGCCGATGGCATCGCCATTGATCGCCGCGATGATGGGCTTGTCGAGCTCGAGCTGGCGGGTGACTCCGCGGCGGCTGATCATGGGATCGTGTACCTCGCCCTCTTCGAGCACGTCGCCGCCGGGCCGCTCGGACATCGCCTTGACGTCGCCACCGACGCTGAAGAAGTCGCCCGCCCCGGTCAGCACCACGGCATTAACGGCGTGATCGTCGGCGAGGTCGTCCCAGATCGTGCGCAACTCGCGGATCAGCTTCTGATTGATGGCATTGCGCGCCTGCGGGCGGTTCAAGGTCACGGTCGCGACCTTGTCCGCGACCTCGACCGTCAGGCATTCATATTTGGCGTAATTGGACACGTTTGCCTCCATTGTTTCGCTGTTTGAGTTGTTGATTATTGGCAACGCAGGCGCGCGCTAGCGGCGCATCCCGGGCTGCACATCCGCCAATGCGACGTGAAGCGACATGGCGCCCGGATCCTGCTCGAGCATGCGCTGCACGGATTCCAGATGCGATCGCAGCAATCGGCTTGCCAGATCGACGTTCCGTTCGCTGAGGGCTGCCAGGAATTGCCGCCGCTTCTCGGCCAGCCGTGCCATCGCGACCCCGCTGGAAGCGACCTTGGCGTAGACGAAGCGCATGTGGATCTCGGTGACCGAGTCCACGATCATCGCAATCACCTTGTTGCCGGTCGAGGCCGCCAGCAGCTTGTAGAACTCGCGCGAACATTCGACCCGGTCGAGCAGCCGCCCCTCCTTGGTCGCAAGCTCCGTCCGCTCGATATTGGCTTCCAATGCATCGAGATCGGCCCGGCGGGCATTGGCACAAGCCAACTGCACCACGAGGTCGAGGACGTGGACCCGCGCCTCCGACAATTCCCGCACCGAAATCGTGCCGAGGCTCAGCATGTCGCGCATGACCTCGTTCATGCGGCGGGTGTCGCCCTGCTGGATGAAGGCGCCGCCCTTGACGCCCTTCTGCAGCCGGAGCACGCCGGCCATTTCGAGGCTGCGCAATGCTTCCCGCAGCACATTCCGACTGACGCCGAGCTGCTGAGCCAGCTCGCGCTCGGCCGGCAGCTTGTCGCCGGGCTTCAGCACGCCGAGCGCGAGTTGCTCGCGAATGCGCTCGCAGATCTCCTCGAACGTCCGCCTGGTGTGAATCGGCTTGAATGTCGGCGCGGCCGGCGAGCCGGCCGCACGATGATCGGTGGCCCGCTCCCGGCGGCTCGGCGAGGCGGCACGGGAGCGCCGCGGCGCGCGAGGGCTTGACTTGGTGCTCATGCGGTGAATTATTAAATGGATCACCCATTCAATGGAAGCCCTTTTTTAGCTTCCGGCAAAGAAAACGAAACGGGAGTTCGCATGAGTTTTTCCGAGGAGCAGGTCGCGTTCCGCGACAACGTGCGCAGAATGGTCGCCAGGCACGTGGCGCCGATCGCCGCCGAGATCGACGAAACCGACCGCTTCCCGCTCGAACTGGTCAAGCTGTTCGGCGAGATGGGACTGATGCAGCTCTGGGTGCCGGAGCGCTATGGCGGCCCGAATGGCAACCTGACCATGGCCTGCATCGCGCGCGAGGAGATCTCCAAGGTCTCCCCTGCCTGTGCGTCGATCGCCGCGCTCAACACCATGTTCATCATGCCGCTGCTGCATTTCGGCTCTGAGGAGCAGCGCAAGAAGTATCTGCCGATCATCGCCGAGGGTGGCGTGGTCACGGCAATCGCGATCTCGGAGCCGCAGGCCGGCTCCGACGTCGCCGCGCTCAACACCCGCGCCCGCAAGGACGGCGATAGTTATGTCCTGAACGGCCGCAAGCAGTGGTGCAGCTATGGTGTCGCGGCCGACTACATCGTGGTCATGGCGCGAACCAGTGACGGCGCCGGTGCGGACGGCATCAGCGCCTTCATCGTCGAGCCGAAGAGAATGCCGGGCATCACGTTCGGCCGCCACGAGCGCAAGATGGGCTTTCGCGGCGCGCCCAACACGCCGATCTTCTTCGACAATGTCCGCGTTCCCGCGGAAAACCTCGTCGGTGAGGAAGGCAAGGGCTTTCGCGCGTCGATGCGCGCGCTCGACCTCAACCGGCCGACCATCGGCGCGCAATCCGTCGGCCTCGCACAAGGCGCACTGGATGCCTGCGTCGCCTACGCCAAGGAGCGCAAGCAATTCAAGAAACCGATCGCCGAGTTCCAGGGCGTGCAGTTCATGCTCGCCGACATGGCCATGCAGATCGAGGCGGCCCGCGCGCTGGTCTACGAATGTGCCCGCGCCGGCGATGCCGGCGACTGGAAGCGGCTCAACGTGCTTGCCAGCATGGCCAAATGTGTCGGCAGCGACATGGCGATGAAGGTGACGACCGACGCGGTCCAGATCTTCGGCGGCTACGGCTACACGATGGACTATCCGGTCGAACGCATGATGCGCGATGCCAAGCTGACCCAGATTTTTGAAGGCACCAACCAGATCCAGCGCGTGGTGATCGCCCGCGAGCTGCTGCGCTAGCGCGGATCGATTTCAAGAAGAAGCAATTGCAGGGAGGAACGAACTTGAACCACATCATCAACCGGGCGCTGATAGCCGGCGCGGTGTCAGCACTGCTGGCGGTACCTGCCTATGCTCAGAAAGCCTACGGTCCCGGTGCCAGCGATACCGAGATCAAGCTCGGCCAATCGACGCCGCTGAGTGGTCCCGCATCCGCGTTCGGCGCGGGCGCCGGGCGGGCGGTGGTCGGCTACTTCGAGATGCTGAATGCCAAAGGCGGCATCAACGGCCGCAAGATCAACTTCACGCAGCTCGACAATGCCTACAGCGCGCCGAAGGCGGTCGAACAATCGCGCAAGCTGATCGAGGACGTCGGCATATTGGCCGAGGTCGGCACGATCGGCACCGCGCCCAACGTCGCGATCCAGAAATACCTGAACGCCAAGCAGGTGCCGCAGCTGTTCATCACCGCCGGCGGACGCCGCTTCAACGATCCCAAGGCCTTTCCCTGGACGATCCCGCTCTATCCCGACTTCGAAACCGAAGGCCGCGTCGTCGCCAAATACATCCTCACCGTAAAGCCGGACGCCAGAATCGGCGTGCTTTATCAGAATGACGACTATGGCAAGGACTACCTGAAGGGCCTCCGCGCCGGCCTCGGTCCGAAGGCCGAGCTGATCGTCGCCCAGGCCTCCTACGAGCTCGCCGATCCGACGATCGACTCGCAGATCGTGCAGCTGAAGGCCGCCGGCGTCGACACCCTGATCGAGCAGTCGTCGTCGAAGGCCGCCGCGCAATCGATCCGCAAGGTTTACGAGCTCGGCTGGAAGCCCCTGCACGTGATCGGCGGCTCGACCGCGTCGGTCGAAACTATCCTGAAGCCCGCAGGCCTCGAAGCATCGAAAGGACTGGTCACAACGCAATTCCTCAAGCAACCGGGCGATCCAGCCTGGGCAAATGATGATGAAGTCAAGGCCTACAAGGAGTTCCTGAAGGCGTACGCACCTTCAGCCAATCCGGACGACTATTCCGTGCTCGTGGCCTATATGAACGTGCACGCTGTGGAGCTGGCTCTGCGCAAATGCGGCGACGACCTGACCCGCGAGAGCCTCATGAAGCAGGCTACCTCGCTGAATGGCGAACGATTGCCGATGATGCTCCCTGGCGTCGCGATCAGTACCCGGCCCGGAGACTACACACCCTTCAGAGCTCTGCGGATTGCGACATTTGACGGAGAAAGCTGGTCCTTGACCGGCGCCCCTCTATCGGCCGACTAGACCAGACCAGACTGCGGGCGAGAGCCATCAAGGCTCTCGCCGCGGCAAAGCCCAATAAATTGGCCTAGCCGCCCCGCGCCGTAAAACCCGATTTCCGATCAAACCCAACGGGCTAGACGCAATAACTACTGCCATGATTGCCTCTTGCCCATCCTACCTCAACGTTGGGGCGCATCATCTGCTCCCTCAACTTAGCGATTGCTTCTGTCGCTAGCTTTGAGGAGAATGTTTTTATTGTGCCGGAAGTTTTTCAGTATGTGCTTTTTGGATTGGCCCATTGAAGTCCAACAGGCCGCGCGCAAAGCAGACGCGCGGCGCAAGCGTTTGACCGAAGAACTCGTCGTCCGTTTTGCAAGGAAATTTCCGCAGATCACATACACCTTGATCTGGGACTCGCCACTAATAAACGCGCAGGCTTGGCGACTGGGAGAGCAGCGCAACGTCTATCTCTATGGCGGTTTCGTGCGGCAGCCTGCTATTACGCGCGCCGGATTGGCGCTCGCCTTGGCACATGAGACGGGACACCATCTTGGGGGAGCGCCCTACGACCCGGCCATGACCTGGATGACTAGCGAAGCGCAAGCGGACCATTGGGCTGCAGTTTCAGGCATGCCTAGCCTGTTTGGTAGCAGAGCAAAAAGATTAACCTTGCGAGGTGCCTGCGAGATCGCCGTGGTGCAACGTCAATGTCAATGCGGAGCAAATAGCGACGATAAAGAGGTGAACGAACGAGTTCTTCAATTCTATTCTAGCATTCAGCAGAGTTCGTCTGCTGGCATTGGAGAGAGCAAATGGGAGCGCTGATCAGAACTGTCGGAACACGCATGCTCATCCAGCATTTCAATCACGAATTTTGTGGCAGCCGACTTAACGACATTCGTACACAACATCCGATGGTTGATCCCAAGAATCAGTTGATCCAAGAGTATTTCAAGACAGATAAGGACCTGTTGTGGCTCACCAACAATATAAAGCACGGGCACGCCCGCAGGCCCGACAACAAATGCTTTCTTCCAGTCAAGAACAAGGATAAGGCCGCGCCGAACGCGATATCAAGATGGACTTGGTTCATCGACAAGGCGAATATTAGTGGGCTTGACGCCTTAACGGCTGCAAATCATGTAGCTGTCTGCGATGCGATCTACACAGGCTTGACCGGAGCTTCTAGCACCGGCGGCCGTTACGACCGAATTGAGTTCGATGCCATAGACGGAACGTCAGTAAAGGGAGCAGCGGATCAGTTTGTGCTGCAAGCTGAGGAGACGGACCCTGACGGCGCGAAGTACTACAAAGTTATTTTGGTCACGCCACCGATCCCGGCCGCTGCTGGGGGCGGAAGGCCGAAAAAAGATGATCAACCAGGAGACCCATAAAGAGCGGTGGGGAATTTCCCTCTGTCAGGGAAAAGGATGCGAATTGAGTGCCGAGCCTGCCCTTCAGGCGCTCTTTGCGCGCCTTCAGACTCACGAGGTGACCAAGCCATTTGCTGTCGAAACGGGCCTCGATGAGCCCACGTTGGCACGGGTACGCGCGATTCGCACTGAGCGGCTTCAGACCGGCAAGAACGTGCTCTTGATGGATTTTTCTGCATCTCTCGGTGCACCACCGTGTGCACACGCAGCTCTCTAACCAATTGAAACCCTTGAGCTCTCGCTCCAATCCATCACCACCCAGCTCGGGCAAGCTTCCGCCAAACAGCTCAAATTGGAGGAGGTTCAGGGAGAGCCGGTTTCCGCCGATGGTAAGCTGATGATGCGCGGCGCGCCGACCTCCCGGGGCAGTGGCGCGCCGAGCACAAGCGACAGCTGATGCGAGGCGTCGGTGAGCCGGGCCGCCAACGCCCCGAGATCGGCGCGACGTATGCGTTCGACGGGGCCGCTGACCGTCATGGCCCCCACCAGTGCTCTGTCGTGGCCGAAGACAGCGGTGGAGAGAGAGGCCGTCACGGCGTCGTAAATTCCGGAGCTGACAAAGATGTGCACGCCGTCATCTACCCGGTCCGCCCAACGGGCCATCCTCAGCACTTGTCCTGTCGAGGTCAAATCAAGCGGCGCGAGATTTGTGAGCCGTGCGACGTCGCGTACTAGTTGCGGCGAATCCACCCGAAATAGGCAGAGCCGGCTGTCACGTTCGCGCACGTGAAACGCGCTGCTCTCCAACGTCTGCTGGCTTAGCCGCTGAAGCACCGGCAGCACATGCTGTTCGAGATTGAAATTGGCCCGATAGGTGGTACCGAGCTGGAAAGTCTTCGCACCGAGTGCGTAGCGGCCGTCGCTGAGGCGGACGACGTAGCCGGCTTCGTCCAATGATACCAGCGAACGCATCACCGTTGGTTTTGCCAAACCCGTGATCTTGGCGATGTCGGCCAGGCTGCGCGAGCCGGCTCCAGCGAACGTATCCAAGATCGCCAGTGCGCGCTGCACGGCGGCGACCCCCTGCGTTTTCGGCATCGAAATCCCCTGTTCCGCCGATTCCGGGTTGACCTCGGCGTATCACCATTACACTATGCGTAACGGCGTTCCATTTTCAATGGGGTTCGGTATGGCCGTAGGGTTCAGGATCCACTCCCGCAAGCGCGCTGTCGCGGACGAATGGATCAAGCGGGCTCGCGCCCTTCCGGTCGCCAATATTAGTGATGTGATGTCACGCATGGCCTCGGGCGGCGCGACGCTCCGGCCCATGCATGCGGCCGGTGGCATGGCTGGTCCCGCTCTGACCGTGAAGACCCGCCCCGGCGACAATCTGATGGTTCACAAGGCGCTCGACATGGCAGTTGCCGGCGACGTCATCGTGGTCGATGCGGCTGGCGACCTTAGCAACGCAATCTTCGGAGAGATGATGCTCGCGCAGGCGGCCAGGCGCGGCGTCGCCGGCGTCGTCATCCATGGCGCGATCCGCGATGCCGCTGCGATCCGGGCGAACCCGCTGCCCGTATTCGCAGCGGGTGTCACCCATCGCGGTCCATACAAGGACGGTCCGGGCGAGATCAACGGGCCGATCGCGATCGGTGGCATGGTCATACTGCCCGGCGATTTGGTGTTGGGCGACGACGACGGCGTCCTCGCAGTTGCCGTCGACGATTGCCGAGCGGTGATCGAGGCCGCCGAAGCCAAGGGGGCTGCCGAGACCAAGCAAATGGCGGCGATCGAAGCCGGTACGCTCGATCGTAGCTGGGTCGACGCCTCGCTCCGCCGTCTCGGCTGCGAGATGCCAGAGGTCTAACGATGGCCGGGCGTACGATCTCCGAGAAGATACTTGCTCGAAAATCCGGGCAGGATGCGCAGGCCGGGGACCTCGTGGTCTGCGAGGTCGATTGCGCGCTCGGTACCGACGGTTCAGTCCCGATGGCGCTCGATTATTTCAAGGCGATGGGCGGGAAGAACGTGCACGATTCCGCGCGATTGGTCTTTGCGCTCGACCATTACGTGCCGCCCGCGAGCCCGCAAACGATCGAACTGCATCGCGTGATGCGAGACTTCGCCAAACGCTTCGGCGTCACACTGCACGAGGCCGGCGAAGGAATCGGCCACCAGCTCATCGTCGAGACCGGCCGCGCGCTGCCGGGCAGCTTGGTCGTTGGAGCCGACAGCCACGCCGTGACATACGGGGCGCTGAATTGTTTTGCGACCGGGATCGGCTCGTCCGACCTTGCCGCAATCATGCTGTGCGGCCGGATGTGGTTGCGCGTCCCTGACTCGATCCGCGTCGTTCTGACCGGAGAACTGCCGAGCGGCGTCTATGCGAAGGATGTCGCGCTGGCGCTCGCGGGCCGACTCGGCGCCGACGGTGCGGCCTATCAGGCGCTCGAATTCGCGGGGCCCGGCCTCGCCACGCTCACGCTGGAGGACCGCCTCGTCCTGAGCAATCTTGCGGTCGAGATGGGGGCGAAGACCGGCATCTTCCCGGCCGATGAAGAGACCGTCGCGTATCTGGAAGGTCGCACCGGCCAAGCCTTCGAACCGATCGCACCGGATCCGGATGCCCGCTACACCCGGACCGTGGAGATCGCGCTCGACGCACTCCCGCCGCAGATCGCGTTGCCGCATCTGGTGGATCAGGTCGTGCCACTCGAGGATGTGGCCGGTACGCCGGTGCAGATGGTCTATCTCGGCACCTGCACGGGCGGCAGGCTACGCGATTTCCATCAGGCCCGCGCCGTGCTCGAGGCGGGTGGAGGCGTTGCGCCCGGCGTGCAGCTCGTGGTCACGCCGGCATCGCGCGAGGTCCGCGACGCTATGGCGGCCGACGGCACGCTCGACGCCCTGGTCGGCTTCGGCGCGACGGTGGTCGAGCCGGGTTGCGGCTCCTGCTGCGGAACCTGCGGAGTGATCCCGGCAGACGGGGTTTCGGTGATCTCGACGGCCAACCGCAACTTCAAGGGCCGCATGGGGAACGCCAAGGCATCGATTTACCTCGCCTCCCCGGCTGCCTGCGCAGCCACGGCAACACGCGGCGTGGTGACTGATCCCCGCGAGGAGTCGCGATGACAGCTCTGCGGGGACGCGCGCGACTGGTTGGCGACGACGTCAACACCGACTCGATCATCAGCTCGAGCCGCAAGCGGGAGAGCCTCGATCCCGCCATTCTGAAGCAATTCCTGTTCGAACATGTCGATCCTGCCTTCGCAGCTTCTGTACAGCCCGGAGACATCCTGGTGGCGGGCAAGAATTTCGGTTGCGGTTCGGCCATGGAGGTCGCCGTCACGACAGTGCTCGGCGCCGGCATTCCGGCAGTGCTGGCTCGAGGATTCTCGCGGACCTACTACCGCAACGCCATCAACAACGGCCTGCTGCCGCTCGTCTGCGATACCGGCGGGATTAGTGAGGGCGACATCCTGATCTACGACGGCAGCGGCGCGATCCGCAACGAACGTAGTAGCGAGATGCTCAGCCCGGATCCTCTGCCACCGATCATGCTGGCGATCCTGCGCGCGGGCGGCCTGGTTCCCTACATGCGTCAGAACGGTGACTTCAAGCTATGACGGCCACAGAGACTTCCTCCGCCATCGCCTCGACAGGTTACCGTCTTCGGCTTCCCGGTCCAACTGAGGTGCCCGAGCGGGTGCGGCATGCATTGGCCCGGATAATGGTCAACCATCGCGGTCACGAATGCCGGACCGCGATCGGCGAGGCGGAGAAGATGATCCGTCCGATCCTGGGGACGACAAACCATGTCCTGTTCTTTGCGAGTTCCGGAACAGGCGTTATGGAGGCCGCGCTCGTCAACGTAGCCGGACCCGGCAGCCGGATCCTTGTGATCGAGCATGGTCAGTTCGGCGAGCGTTTCACCGCCATCGCGAAGGCCATGAACATCACGGTCGACACGGTCGCGATCGAATGGGGCCAGGCGATCGATATCGCCGCGGTGGAGACCCGGTTGCGCGAGCACACCTATTGCGCCGTCGTCGCCGTGCACAATGAGAGCTCAACCGGGATCGTGGCCGATCTCGCAGCGCTCGGCGCGCTCGTGCGCAACCGGCCAACGCTGCTGATCGCAGATTCTGTCAGCGGTCTTGGCGGCATCGAGATGCGGCAGGACGAATGGGGCGTCGATATCGTGGTCTCAGCCTCGCAAAAAGCCTTGATGTGCCCGCCCGGCCTCGCACTTGCCAGCGTGAGCGCCAAGGCGTGGCGCGTGATCGGGCAGGACAAGCAGCGATCGACCTTCTATTGGGATTTCCGTCGCGCGCTGAAATCCGCAGAGCAGAACGAGACCGCATTCACGGCGCCGGTGAGCCTCATCTACGGTCTGCGAGAGGCCTTGACGATGATGCATGAGGAAGGCTTCGCCAATGTGCTCGAGCGCCACAAGAAGCTCTCAGCCGCGCTGCGCGCCGGCGGCGCGGCGCTCGGACTAGCAGATTTTTGCCGCGATGGGCCGCGCTCGAGCACGGTCGTGGTCTTCAAGGTCCCAGACGGGCTCGAAGGCGGAGCCATCGTCCGGCAGCTCTACCAGGATCACCGCACGGTGATCGCAGGCGCCCGCAACCGTCTCTCTGGCCGTGTCATCCGGTTTGGCACGATGGGTGCTTTGAGCACGGGGACCATTCTGACCGACCTTCTGCATCTTGAAGACTCACTCACGAAGCTCGGCTTGCCGATTGAGCCGGGCGCCGGGCTCAAGGCGGCCACCGTGTACCTCGCTGCCACCACATGAGCGACGATTGAACCGATAAAGGCGAACTATGATGAGATGTCCTGCCTCCGTCCTCGCCAGAGTCGTGGCCCTCGCGGTATCGCTGTTCGCGGCCGGGCTGGCCGCGGCCCAGCAGAGCGTCGTGCTCTATTCGGCCAACGACGACACCGTGAACAAGCTTGTCGCCGAAGGCTTCGCCAAGGCGACGGGGATCAAAGTCGACGTGGTTTCGACCGGATCGGGTGTCCTTGTACGCCGTGTCGCCTCTGAGTCCGCCAATCCGCAGGGTGACGTAATCTGGGGTGTCAATGCGACGCTGCTGCGGCTGGCGAGTCCACATCTTCAGGCTTACCCGGCCACGGGCCGCGAAGTCGTGCCCGCCCAATTCCGCGATCCAAACGACCTTTGGCTGGGCACCAACATCCAGGTCGTTGTGATCGGGCAGAATACCAAGGCGATCGACAAGACCAGCGGGCCCAAATCCTGGGCCGACCTCCTCGATCCGAAATGGAAGGGCAAGCTCGCTTTCACCGACCCGGCCAATTCGGGATTCTCATATGCGGCCGCGACCACACTTCTGTCGCTGTGGGGTGCGGATGACGCGGCCTGGACGAGGATGGACGGGTTGCTTGCCAATGCGAAGGTGCTCAACCGCTCGACCCAGGTGTTCGACGGGATCGGTAGCGGCGAATATCCACTTGGCATCACCCTCGAATATGCCGGCTTCTTGTGGGCCCATAATGGCGCGCCAGTGAGCGTCACCTATCCGGCCGAGGGCACATATGCGGGCGTCGAGGGCGCGGCCATCCTGAAAGGCGGACCGAACCCCGGGCCCGCCAAGCGGCTGGTCGACTACCTGGCCAGCAAAGAAGTTCAGGAGATGTTGCTGAAAGCGACTTTCCGGCGCCCTGCCCGTCAAGATATCGAGCTCGAGGCAGTCGCACCCGGGATGCTGCCCTTCCGGGCGATCAAGGTGCTGCCTTATGACGACGCCAAATGGGAAGCGGCCCGGCGCGACACCCTCGCGCGTCTGAAGACCACGATCCAGAACACGCGCTGATCCCATGACCAGGATTCGGATTGAAAGTCTGACCCGCACCTTCGGCGCGGTGCGGGCCGTGGACGACATTTCGCTCGACATCAGGCACGGCGAGCTGTTCACGCTGCTCGGGCCTTCGGGCTGCGGGAAGACGACGCTGCTGCGCATGATCGCCGGCTTCGTGGATGTCGAATCCGGATCCATTTCCTTCGACGACCGGCGCATCGATGCCGTGCCCGCGCATCGCCGCAACACCGGCATGGTGTTTCAGAACTACGCGATCTTCCCGAACCACACCGTCGCCGAAAACGTGGCCTACGGGCTGAAGGCCAGGAAGGTCCCGGCTGCCGAGATCGCATCGCGTGTCGACAAAGCGCTCGAGCGGGTGCGCCTAGCAGGTTACGGTCCACGCTCGCCACACCAGCTCTCCGGTGGCCAGCTTCAACGCGTGGCGATCGCCCGCGCGCTCGTGATCGAACCCGCCGTGCTCCTGTTCGACGAGCCTCTCTCCAATCTCGACGCGCAACTGCGCACCGAAATGCGAATCGAGGTCCGACAGCTCCAGCAGGCGCTCGGCCTCACTGCGATCTACGTGACGCACGATCAGGAGGAGGCGCTCGCCATCTCCGACCGCATCGCCGTCTTGCGTCGCGGCAAGATCGAGCAAGTGGACACGCCCGAACGCATCTATCGGATGCCGCAGACTGCGTTCGTCGCCGAGTTCCTCGGTTCGACCAATGTGGTGCCGGGCATCGCCGGCGCTTTCGATGGCCGCAACACCCCTGTCGCGGCGGCCGGAACGGAGTTCTCGGTCAGAGGCGAGGTTGCGTCACCGGGCGCACCGGTGTTGCTGTCGGTCAGGCCGGAGGCCCTGCGGCTGGGAAGCAGTTCCGAGGGTCCGCTCGTCCAGGCACGTCTGGCGCTACGCGAATTTCTGGGCCCGATGCAGCGTCTCCACGCAACCTTGCCGGACGGCACCCAGCTACGGATCACAGCGCTCGGCGGCCAGGTACTTGATGTCTTGCCCGGCGCGCCGCTCACCCTTGCCTACGATCCTGCCCAGATCACGGCGTATCCGGCGCCATGAAACGCTTTGCCACCATCGTGGCGCTGGCGGCGCTGGTGCTGCTCGCGGTCTTTCTGCTCTACCCGCTGGCTCTCGTTCTGGATGCGAGCATACGGATCGACGGCACAGGCGGGCTGACGCTTGGGAATTTTGCGGCGATTGTGAAGAGCCGATACTACCTTGGCGGCATCGGCAATAGTCTGCTCTGCGCCGCGCTCGCGACGGCCTTCACATGCGCGATCGGCATCCCGCTCGCCTTCTGTCTTGCCCGGATCGACATACCGGGCCGCGCACTGCTGCTAACGCTTGCCTCCCTGCCGCTGGTCCTGCCCTCCTTCGTCAGCGCCTATGCGCTCGTGCTGCTGTTCGGTCATGCCGGCGTCATCACTAGCGCCTTGCGCGGACTCGGCATCCCGATCGGCTCGATCTATGGCCTACCCGGCATCGTCATCGTGTTCACGTTGACTCTCTATCCCTACGTCGTCATGCCCGTGATGGCCGGCTTCCAGGCCGTCGATGCTTCGATGGAGGAGGCAGCCCGCAATCTCGGCGGTTCACGGTCCTATGTGATCCGCACCGTGCTGCTGCCGATCGTGATGCCGGCGATACTTGCCGGCGGAATTTTGGTGTTCATTGAGGCGCTGGAGAATTTCGGCGTGCCAGCGGTGCTGGCTGAGGACCGCCCGTTCCTGGCCGTCGACATCTTCAAGCTGTTCGCCGGCGAATCTGACGCCAATCCGGCTGCTGCGGGTGCGCTCAGCGTGCTCCTGATCGCCTGCACGGCGCTCGCGCTTGTCGTTCAACGGCACTATCTCGGCAAGCGCCGCTTCTCAACCAATGCCCGCAGTGCGGCCGCGAAGCTGCCGCTGACACCGGGACCGCGGCTGGTGGCTACGGTCGTGAGTTGGGGCATTGTGATTGCCTCGCTGCTGCCTTTTGCAGCCGTGTTGATGATCTCCGTCCTGCGCTTCCGTGGCCCCGTGCTGACCTGGGAGTTCGGATTGGGCAATTACGCGACCTTGTTGTCGGGCTCCTATCGGCCGCTGCTCAACACGCTGATACTCGCCAGCATTGCGGCCATCGCCACTATGCTGATCGGCGCTCCGATCGGCTACGTGGTGGCCCGGCACCGCTCGCGCTTGTCAGGATTGCTCGATTTCGTCGGCATGGTGCCGTTTGCGGTTTCCGGTACGATCCTGGCGATCGGACTTATCATCGCGTTCAACAGCGGCCCTTTGATCTTGACCGGCGGCTGGCTGATCCTGGTCATCGCCTACGTCGTCCGCAAATTGCCCTTCGCGATCCGGTCGTCCTCAGCGATCGTGCATCAACTCGATCCCTCGCTCGAGGAAGCCTCAATCAATCTCGGGGTCTCGCCGAGCAAAACCTTCGCGACTCTGACGGTGCCGCTGATGGCGAGGGGCCTTGTCGGCGGGCTGGTGCTGGTCTGGATCACCGCAGCCTCCGAGTTGAGCGCAACTATCGTGCTCTATGCGAGCGGCTGGGTCACCACAACCGTCGTGATGTACCATGCCATCGAGGGCACTGGCGCGGGACTCGCAGCCGCCGCAGCCGCGGTGCTCATCCTGGTCACCGCAATCCCGTTGCTCCTGATCAACTGGCGCATAAGCAAACACGAAACGACCGTGATCTGACGGCGGCCGAGGACGGCATGAACGAAGCAACCAAAGCGCTCCCGAATTTTCGCAGCGACAACGTCGCGCCGGTCAGCCCTGAGATACTGCGAGCGATCGAGGAGGCTAATCGTGGCTCAGCCGCCGCTTATGGCGACGACGATTATTCGAAATTGCTGAATCAGCGCTTCTCGACGCTGTTCGAGACCGAGGTCGCGGTGTTCCCAGTCTCGACCGGCACGGCAGCCAATGCTTTGGCGCTCGCAGCCTGCGTGCGGCCCTACGGCGCGATCTATTGTCACAAGGAAGCACATATCGACACGGCGGAAGGCGGCGCGACCGAAGCCTTTACAGGTGGCGCAAAGCTTCTCACGTTGCCCGGCCGGCATTTTCGGATCGAGCCACCAATCCTGCGCGAGGTGGTTACCGGGGCGGCTTGGGGAGTCCGCAATCGCGCCCAGCCCGATGCGGTGTCGATCACTCAGGCCAGCGAATATGGGACGGTCTACCCTCTCGCCGAGATCGCCGCGATCGGCGAAATCGCCCGTGACAAGAATCTATCGCTGCACATGGACGGCGCCCGGTTCGCCAACGGCTTGGCGCGGCTCGGCTGCAGCCCGGCCGATATGACCTGGCGAGCGGGCGTCGACATCCTGTCGTTTGGAGCAACCAAGAACGGGGCGATGTCAGCGGATGCGATCGTGGTCTTCGACCACGACCTTGTTGAACCCCTGTCCTATCGGCTTCGCCGCGCCGGACAGACCGCGTCGAAGATGCGTTATGCGTCCGCACAGCTGCTCGCTTATGTCGAGGATCGCCTTTTTCTACGACTCGCGGCAAAGGCCAATTCCGTGGCTGCCTACCTTGGAGCAGGACTCGCCGCACTGCCTGACGTTCGGCTCGTCGCTCCGGTGGAAGCCAATTTGATTTTCGCCAAGCTGCCCGCACTAGCCATCGACCGGCTCACGGCGAACGGGCTGCAATTCGCGCGACGAGGCGACGAGGTGATCCGGTTCGTCGCCCGCTTTGACAGCACCGAGCAGGAGGCCGATGAGGTCATTGCCCTCGTCCGTCACGCGGTCACGGGACCAACATCAGCTGACTTGTGACGCCTGCGCGCCCCCTGTTGATGAACATAGAAGAGCAGTGTGGCGGACAAAGTGCAGCCCATGCGAACAGGGAGCGACCCAAACCCCACATTAACTCTATCGTCGACTGTAGTTGGTTCAGCTTCTCCCGAACGGCCGAATGCCGTGAGGAACACTAGCGTCTTCGCCACAATGCGCGAGCCAGCGGCTCGACCTCTCTCTACCCATCACCGCTTTGCAGCCGTCACACGTCAATTCAAGGAGGCCCTCAAGACTTGACGACGATAGATTTTTCTTGATCTCCCGGTGCACACGCGGCCTGCTATCTTTTTTCAAGACTTGAACTCTCGCTCCATCCATCATGGGCTGGTTTGCGCAAGCTCCAGCCAAATTGCGGCAGGTCGCCCCAAATTGCAGAAAATCAACGGGCGGGCACCGCTTACCATCACGGCTTCGCTGATCGACACACACAGTTCGTTCTTGTCCGGCTTAGCGCAATATCCGCAACAACGGCTATCAATCGTTGGCTTCGCTCAGCTCGTCGTTGCCGCACTTCGCTCGAAAGGTTTGTTTTCTGCGATGAACCTTGCCGCCAGCACGAGAGCGCCCATAGAGAACTCCTTGCCATGCGCGGCGATCATCCGCTCGGAAAGCTCGGCCAGCTCCTTGAAGTACTGATCTTTGCTGTCGGCTTCATTTAGCGATCGAGTAGACGTCATGGTACCCCTCCTAATGACAGCGGAAGACTTTCGCTCTGGCGCGGACCCGCTATTTGAAAATGTGGGAAGGAAACGTAATGATCGCCGCCTCCCCGTTATCCGAGCCGAATGCAAGATGCTGGCCATCGGCCGACCACCGAAGTGCGTGGACCGCGCCCCCGCCAGGTGGCTTGACGACCAGTTCGTCCGATTCCCCCATCTTGGCGACAACCACCATGCCGTCCCGGTACCCTGCTGCAATCAGCTGACCCTCGGGGTTTATATCTATTGCATCCACGAGCACGGGTCGGGCATGGCCTGTCGAAAGGCTGGCCGGCCGTTCGCTGTCGTCGCTCAGGCTGGAAATGTCCCACGCGATTATTCGATAAGCTCCGCTCGTGACAAGAACGCGGGAGTCCGTGCTCCACGCCAGGGATGAATTGTTCCCAGGATAACTGGAAATCCGAACGATCCGGGCATCGGCAAGGCGGACCAAGACGACGCCAGTCCCCACGATAGACGCGGCCAACCAGCTTCCATCGGGACTCCACGCCAAATTGGAAATTGGGCCGAGCTCGAATGAGGCCACCGGCTCTGGTCGTGCCCCGAAGGCACGAACAAGCACGCAATCGTCGACTCCCATCGCAAAGCGCCGACCATCACTTGATACAGCCAGTGCCGATGCATTCCTGCCCGCGCGCTCCTGGAGCCAGCCGACTTCGCCATTGGGATCGTAAAATATGACCGATCCACCGGAAGCGGCCAGAATGCCCCCGGCCTGCACCGGGGCGACGAGATCGATTGCGGACCCATGGTCCGCGATCAGATGCGTGACGCCGGATGGCGACACGCCGAGCAGCCGGCTGCGCTCATTTGCGACAAAGCCCGACGACCCGATCGAGGCGAGATGAAGCGGTGCGTCGCTAATGACGACCTTCGTCAATGGGGGCACCGGTTTCCGCCGCGGCGAGATTGTGGCGCGGCCTCCGTCCAGCGCGATACGACAGCGATCCTGCGGCCGCTCGATATCGGTCAACGGAGCGATTGCCAGCGCGCCATCGGTGAGCGCAAATGCGACTGCGTCTCCAGCGAAGGCCGTACTGGTGACGGGCGCCCGCACCGTCCAGTGCCGCCCGAGCAAATCATAAAGCGTTGCAGTCTCTGCTTCCATCGTGTCCATCGAACGTCTCACCTGCCGGCGGCAATCCGCCTGTCAAGATCGTCAAGGCGTCGTTCCAGTACGGCGCATTGAGTGTCGCATGCTGCCATGCCGGCGGTTGCGCTTTTCAGGCGCGCCCGTGCTTCCTCAAGCGCCTGGGCGAGCGCATGCGAGGCGCCTGTCGTGGCAATCTCACGCTCAATCTCCTGAATCTCGAATTCCGCACCACCGCCAAGCTGGAAGTTCAGAAGATTGCGCGATTGAGCGGCCGATATCTCCTGAACGACAGCCAATCGTTCCTTCAGCACTTCGATCAGGATCGGAGGATCGTCACTCATGAGTCCGCCTCGATCTGAGTCAGGATCCGCTGCAGGCCTCCGACACCAGATACAAAGTGTTGCTGCGCGTCATTGATGTGAGATTGCAGCGAGTCCCACAGATCGACCCTTAGCAACCGCGCCGGATCGCCGGCCATCGTCTCGATGACCTGAAGGCCGAACTGGTGCCGTAAGCCGATTCCCTTCAAGACGAATTCCGAAAGCTCGCGTGCATGCGTTTCGACGAAGGGACGCAATAGCGGATGCGCACCGTAACTGATATCGCGCTTTGCGAGTTCGACCTCGATGAACACGATGAAATGCCTAACCAGCAGATTCTGGCTTTCGCCAAGCAGTTGCACCACGAAAGTGACATCGCGGTCTGCGCGTGCAAGGATCTGCGATGCGATTGCCACAGCGTTGGTCGCCCCCTCGCCGCCGCTCTGCTCTTTCCAGACAGCCGCCATGCCTCATCCCGCCTTCAGGTCCGGGAACGGTATTGGTGCAATTTTCGATACAGCGTCGCGCGCGAAAGCCCGAGCTTCTCGGCAGCGGCGGCAATGTTACCACCTGCATTCGCGACCGCCCTCTCGATGGTACGGCGTTCCACTTCGTCGAAACGCGCAATCTCATCGCCTCCTGATCCCGTCGAGCTCTGCCCCGCCTGCACGGACACCGAGGAGGGCTGAGCCGACGCCATTTCCACGAAATCCTCCGGCAAATCCCGGGGAGCGACGATGCCGGTGATCGTCATCAGCACGAGGTTCTCGACCAGATTGCGCAGTTCGCGAACATTCCCCGGCCAGCTATAGCGCCGCAGCAACTCCATCGTCGTTGCCTCGAAATGTAGCGGTTGGGTGCTGTAGGTCTCCGCAAACTGCCTGTTGAAATGATCGATCAGGATATCGACATCACCCAAACGCTCACGAAGTGGCGGTATGGTGAACTTGACGACACCGATCCGGAAGTACAGGTCCTTGCGAAAACGCCCCTCCGCCACTTCCTGCTTCAGATTCCGATTGGTCGACGCTACGAGCCGGACGTCCACAGGTCGCGCCTTGCTGTCACCAAGCCTGTACACCGCGCGCTCCTCCAGCACACGGAGCAGGTAAGGCTGCAAGTCCATCGGCATCTCGCCGATCTCGTCAAGGCTGAGCACGCCGCCATTGGCAAACTCAAACCGTCCGGGCCTGCCCTCGCGCGTCGCGCCGGTATAAGCGCCCGGCGCATGCCCGAACAATTCGCCGCCGAGAAGCTCCTTGGAGACCGCACCGCAATTGAAGGCAATGAATGGCTCCTTGCCCGTATTTTGGCTGGCGGCGTGAACCAGACGGGCGAAGAGTTCCTTGCCGACGCCCGTCTCACCCTCGAGCAGGATTGCCGTTCGTCCAAGCGCCGCCCGCTCAATCTTCTCGATCGTTTGCACCAGCGCGTCACTGCATCCAACAATCGCTTCCTTGGCCGAGACAAGTGCGGTGTGGGCTGCTGGCGACATCTGGGATCGGGCAAGCCTGGCGCGTGGCTTCGCCGCGAGCACAAGCATCGCGCCCTTCACCACGCCGTCGACCACCAACGGCTCGATCCGCTGCTCGCGCAGTTCCTCGGGCAGCCCTTTGGCGAGGTCTCTCGCCAAAAAGCCCTCGTCACTTGGGAGAAGCTGCTGCCCGATACTCAAGTCATGCGACTGCGCAATCCGGTGCCAGCGGACGGATGCCATGTCGTTGTGGTGAATGACCCGGCCGAACCGGTCGAGAATGACAACCCCGTCAGCACTATTCATTCCCGGCATTCGGGAAATGCTCGCCTCGAGAAGCCGTATTCTCTCGATGCGGACCTTTTCCGAGAGCGCCAGTTCGATGTGATGGGCCGCGACCACCGCCAGGGCCACATTGTGCCGATGAAAGATTGCCTGAGGTCCGGAAAAGTCTACGATGCCGATGATGCTGCGGTCTATCGGACTGCGAATGGGGCTACCGACACAAGTCCATGCCTTGATGCCCTCCGAGAAATGCTCGGCCGCATGGACATGAACCGGCTTTCCCGTGACCAGCGCTGTGCCAATGCCATTGGTGCCGGTGACCGCTTCGGCCCAGGCCGCGCCGGCTTCCAGGCGAATATCGTGCCCTGCATCAATGGTCCGCCGATCGCCCCCGACCTCCAGCACGACGCCGTTCCTGTCGGTGATGACGACCATCGTTGCGGCGTCACCAAGCACCTCGGCAATGCGGCGGAAAGTCTCGGCGCTCGAACCAAGCAGGTCATCGTTCTTCAAACGCAGCTCATAGAGATCATCCGGCGAGGCGAGGAGATTACTGCCCTTGCCACGAGCATCGACCCCGGACTTGACACTGCGTTGCCATGACTCCTCGATGAGACCGCGCACCGGAGCGTTTTCGCGCCTCAGGTCTCCGAAGGTCAGGAAATTTTCCCATGCCTTGTTGGTTTCGCCCTCATCGTATGGCCGCCCCTGCTCCGCGTCCGAAGCTTTGTAGCCTTCCAGGGAAAACGGCGGCTTGGCCATGAGCGTTTCCGTCAGCATTGGAGCACCATACGTCCGTTGGCAAACAGCAACCCGATCGGCAAACACAAACTGAGCCGGAGCCCATCGGGATCACTTTCCCTACAGGCTCCGCTCACGCAGATCATTCGACGCTTCTGGAGATCGCGTCCAGGCCGAGGCGACCTGAGATGACCTGTTCAAGGTGGGCTTCCGACGTCTCGTCGGGCACACTCACTCCCTCAAGGTCGGCCAGGACCCTGTACAATTCGTCGTCTAGCGGCTCGAAGATCCCGTTCTCGCGTGTCGCCAGAGCGAAGTATCGCGATTGGCCGTTGCCGCGCAATTCGCCGACAAAATCGAGCTGCCGTCCCGATGCAAGATCGGCGATCACGACGCGACCGTTATGGCTGATCCGCACATAGGGCTCGGCCTCCTTTGGACGGGCCGGCGGCGTGGACCAGAGTTTGCCCGATGGCTGCGGTTGCGGAGGAGGCGTCGGATTGCGCAGCTGCTGCCAACGCCCGAGTGTCAGATGATTGGCGAGCGCGTTGATCGTGGTGCGGTTCTTCTGAAGGAAGTCCTTGGCCGCCACCTCTTCCCGGTGCGGACCGTCGCGCTTGGAGATGATGTAGACCATGTCCCTTTCCTCCCGCCCGGCTGATCGGATGAGCCTGGAGGCTTGTTACACTGCCTCCTTCGGCTCATGCCGGGACTTTCAAGATTGTAACCCGTTCCGGATCGTTGTCACGGTGCAATCAGTCATGCGATCGCGAACGTCACGCCGTCGCCACCATCTGGCGCGTCACCCCCGCCTTGAAGACGTAACCGGACAGTGCGGCCCCCAGGCACGGCGCTACAAAATAGAGCCACACCTGTGACAGCGCATCGGAGCCAGCAAACAATGCAGGCCCCAGCGAGCGCGCCGGATTGACCGATGAGCCCGACACGGCAATGCCGGCAAGATGGATCGCGACCAACGTCAGACCGATCACCAACCCGGCATAGGCAGACGCCGCTCCGTTTTGCGTCGCACCAAGGATCACCGTCAGAAACAGGAAGGTTGCCGACGCTTCGAACACAAACGCGGATAAAACACCGTACTGGCCCCAGCCATTCTGGCCAAAGCCGTTCGCCGCGACATCGTAGCCTCCGACCTTGCCTTCGGCGATGAGGTACAGCACGGCTGCAGCCGCGATTCCTCCGACGAATTGCGCAACGATATAGCCGGAGAAATCCCGCGGCGACATCCGCCCGGCGACGAGCATCCCGAGGCTGACGGCCGGATTGAGATGAGCACCGGAGATATGTCCGATCGAATAGGCCATTGCGACCACGGTCAGGCCGAATGCGAACGCGACGCCCAGCAAGCCGACCTCAGCTCGCATGAAGATCACGGTCGCACAGCCAAAGAACACCAGCGCGAACGTACCGATAAATTCCGCAACATACTTCTGCATAGCTCCCCCTCCCTGGTGATGGATTCGATATCGAGGCCTCTGTCCCCCTGGTCGCGGCCCGCATCGTCTCCTGAGACGGTGCGGTGGAACGCGGACCGCGTGCACGTGCCTCATGCGCGGCCAAGCTTCTCCGCTCCGCCGCCCAATGCCGGCCCTTGTGTCGGATCGATGTACTCCGGCACATCGGCAATCAGGGTGTTGGTGGTCAGCACGAGCGTGGCGACGGAAGCGGCGTTTCGAAGTGCCGTATAGGTCACCCGGACGGGGTCGATGATGCCAGCCGACACCATGTCGATGAATACGCCGTTGGCGGCATCGAACCCGACCCCTGCCCGGGAACTCTGCAGATCGGCTATGACCGTCTCCGCATCATGGCCTGCGTTCCGGGCAATGAAAGCGGCGGGACGCGACAGGGTTTCGCGCACCAGCTTGATGCCCTCACCCAGATCGCCATTGATGTTGCCGAGTGTGCGCGTCACCACCGGCGCGCACTGCGCCAACGCCGTGCCGCCACCGGGCACGATGCCCTCCTCGACCGCGGCGCGGGCCGCGCTGAGCGCATCGTCGATCAACTGGATCGTCCGCTTCTGCTCGACGGGAGTGACGCCGCCTGCAAGGATCACGGCGGTCCCGCCCGACAGCTTCGCCAGCCGCTCCTTGAGCTTGTCCTGTTCGATGTTAGGCGGTGCCAGATCGTGCTGCTTGGCCACCTGCTGACGCCGCGCCGCAATCGCCGCATCGTCGCCGCCACCGCGAATGATCACCGTTTCCCGCGCGCTGGCCCGCACCTGCCGTGCGGTCCCGAGATCGGTCAGGCCGGTTTCTTCCAGTCTGCCGCCAAGCTCGCGCGCGATGACCCGTCCGCCGGTGATGATGGCGAGATCGTCCATCATTGCCTTGCGCCAATGACCATAATCAGGCGGATTGACCACCAGGATCTTGCCGCGATTGTCATCGCCGAGCAGCGTGACGACCACTTCCGGCGCAATCTCCTCGGCGACGATGACGAGCGGCCGCCCGGTCGCGGCAACGGTCGCACGCACCGCCACCAGCTCGGCCGGCGTTTTGATCTTCAAGTCGGTCAGGAGGATGTACGGCTGATCGAGCACCACCTCCATCTTTTCGACATCCGTCACCATGTGGTGGGAGATGTAACCGCGATCGAACGACATGCCCTCGACGACTTCGAGCGTCGTGCTGGTCGTCAACCCGTAGTCGGAACTGATGATGCCATCCTTGCCGACGCGCTGGACCGCCTCCGCAATCAGACCGCCCAGATGGGCGTCGGTCGACGCAATCGTGGCCACCGCCTCCAGCGTCTTGCGGTCCGATACGACGATTGCCGAGCTCTTCAAAGCATCGACAACGACCTCGACGGCCCGGTCGATCCCTTTGCAGAGATCGACGGCCTTGGCGCCCCGCTCCAGTGCTGCAACGCCTCCCTGGATGAGGCCATTTGCAAGCACCATGGCGGTGGTCGTGCCGTCGCCGGCGACCTCGTTGGTCTGCATCGAGACCTCGCGCACCACCTGCGCACCCATGTTCTCGAAGCGATCAGGCAGTTCGATTTCAGAGGCAATGGTGACGCCATCGCGCGAGACGATGGGCGTGCCGATCGGCCTGTCGACCATCGCGTTCATGCCCTTGGGACCGAGGGTCGATTCGACCGCCGCTGCAAGCTTCTGGACCCCGCGCGCGAGAGCACGGCGGGCTTCGGTATGATGTAGTAATACTTTCGGCATTGGCTTCGCTCCCAAGCGGTCGGATCTTGTTGTCTGATTGGGCGGACTTGCTGACCGCTCCGGTTCTTGGCGCTTCCGGGCAGCGCGCAAAACGCACTCCCACGCTTCTAGCTCCTCTAAGGTCAGGGGCTGCCCGATGAAGCAGCACAGCGGCTGCCACAGCCTCCGCACGGTGACGGCGTCCGTCCAGGATTGCCGTCGCTGAGTCCGCGATCGCGGACAGCAAGCAGGCCTCTGCACAATGAACTGTTGAACTCCATATTGATGCGCACTCCCCGCAGCCGCTGCAGATAAGACGCCAGTTCGTGCCGTTTGATGGGGGCCCCCTCGTAGGTGACAAACGTGCGATCCTCCGGGAGGCAGGCCAGGCCTGCTTCAATCAGAAGCTCGCGATAGCGGGGCTTCTGGCGCGCAACATCCGGCGAAGCGAACTCGACCTCGTCAAAGCTACGCAGACTCATCCGGCAGATCTCCGGATCCTCATAGCCCAGCCCCCGCAAGGCCAGTATCATGACCTCCTGGCGCCGCTCGAACGCCTTGCGGCGGAACTTATCCCGCAATTCGTCAAGCGAGCCTCCAGGCGCAAACTCCTTGAGTGCATCGGCAAACGACCTCCCTTCGCGGACACCAAGGTTGATCTGCTCCGCGACCATATGGTCCCGAAGCTGCGGCCGCGCCTCGCGAACCCACGACAGCGACGACACCGCCCGGCGCATGTCGTCGGCCATGAGGAATGCGAAGTTCGCCGAACACCAATATGTCGGCAACCGAAAGACGATATCGACATCACCATCGTCGTCGACGGTGACATGCTCGACGAATCCGAGATCGGTCACCGACTCGTCGAGTTCGGGGTCTGTGACCAACGCGAGGCGCTGCCACACCTCGCTGGTCCTTCGGTCATGCTTCAAGAACGGCGCGTTCATGTGATGTCACCCCGCCGCGGTCGCGTAGGTACCTTTGGCAAGCTTCGCCTTCTGCGCCTCGACGTCCACGCCATAAAGCCGCGCAGCGTTGAGACCGAGGATCTTCTTCTTGGCCTGCGGCGTCAGATCGACACCGTGCTCCTGCTTTAGATCCTCCGGCAGCTCGAAGTTCCAGAACTTCTCGACCAGCCAGCGGGGCGTCCAGATGGCATAGTCGCTGCCGAACAGAATCTTGTCCTCGCCGACCCAAAACAGCAATTCGCTGATCACTTCCGCGAAATACCGGGGACGTCCGTGAATGAACGGAAGCGCGACCGCAAGGCCGCCATAGACGTTGGTCTCCTGCACGGCGATCCAGCAGAAATCGTCCAGTCTGGGCAACCCGCAATGCTCGATGATGAAATTCAAGCCCTGGAAGTCGGTCGCCGCATGATCGACGTCGTGAACATCGAATGCATCCTTGTCCAGCGGGATGATGGTCGGCCCCTTGTGGACGTGGATGTTCGTGATACCGAGCTTCTGGCAGAGCTCGAAGCAACGATAGGCGTTCGGATCGGTGAGCTTCCAGCCCCGCGACTCGCCCTTCCACTCGGCGGTGTAGAGCTTGACGCCCTTGATGCCGAACGTTTCTTTCATGTAGTGAATATATTCCAGCGCCCGCTCGCCGTCGCGCGGATCAAATGCGCCGTTGACGATGAAGCGGTCCTTGTACTTCTTCGCCATTTCGGCGTTGCGGTCGATGGTGTTGAATCCATTCTTGTAGAATTCCGTGAGGTAGGTCGACTGCACGATGGCCATGTCGTCCGGACCGTCGACGAACAGATCGCGGTACATCTGCTCTGCGCTGTACTTCTCGAACTGCTCTTTGGGCCATAGCTTGTCCTTTGGACTGAGCGAGCTGTGGTAGGCATAGAAGCAATCAATGAACTGCTTGCCGTGAATGTTGAGCTGGTTCGCCGGACTGCCGTCCCAAAAGTGGGTGTGACCGTCGATGACGAAGACTTCCTCGCCCGTGGGAGTTATGAACATGATGGTCTCCAGGAATTTGATTAGCTCTGTTCGATCAATCCACGCGTCGTAGCTGCGCGAACACCTTGGAAGCGGCGGGCCACACCTTTGAGGATGCGGCCCCCAGTGAGTGAGCTTCACTCGATGTATTCGAAGACCTCGTCCATGTTCCCGAACAGCGTCACCGTATTGTCGTCGATGCGCACCATCCGGCCGTAATGGGTCGAGGTATTCACTTCGAATATCTCGGCCGTCATGTCCTTTCCGAGGATGTCGCTGATCTCGTCCATCTTGAAGATCAGCTTGCCCTCGCCGTCGATGCGGATCAGGGCCGGCTGGTAAGTCACGGTCACGTTCGGCTTCTTGCCCATGAATTCAGCGATGGCGCGCGCCTCGACGCTGTCGTTCATAGTGACGCCGCACTGATGGGAAATCGTCTGTTCGAAACGAAGATCTCCCATCTTCTGGAAGATGTTCTGGTTAGTCGCACTTCTTGAAGCAACGGACATTGCAGTCTACTCCTTGGGAAGGACGAGACCGAGCTCGCCGAGAATCTTCTTGATGCGCTCGACCGACTGCGCGCGGACGTCGGCGTACTGCACCGGCTTCGAATGTGGCTGCGACCAGATCGGCTGCAGTCCGGCGGCCGCCTTGCTTGCCAGCGCCACGTGCTTGTTCACCCAGCCCTGAAACAACTTCTTGTTGTGCGCGGCATACTGATTGTCGCTCACCAGCAGATGCATCAGATCGATCGTGTTGGCGAGATTGCGCTCATAGTCGGCCTCGGCCGCCGAAATCACCGTCGGCGTGATGAAATCGCCGTTCGGCGAGCCGACCTGCATCAGGAAGCCGCTGCGGAACAGCTCGCCGACCAGCGGCTCGAACACGATGTTGGTGGCGAAGTACTGTTCGAGATAGTCGGCCGACCCCATGATCGACTCGATCGCTTCGCGGGTGCCCTGCCAGCCTTTGTCCTCCAACCACGCCCGCTTGCCTGCGGCGTCGTCGAAGCCCGGAATGTCCATTCCGATCTCGGCGAGATAGAGCGTAATGTCCTGGGCCAGACGAAGCTTGTAGGACGAGTTCGTCAGGGTCGCGTTGTTGATCATCTGGGTATAACCGTAGCGCTGAGCCTGCATCAGCGACGTGCCGAGCCCGAACTCGGCATGTTTCCACGCGCCGAGATGGTTTTGCAGGATCTTGACCCAGGCCTTGTCGAACCCCTTCGGCGCGCCGGACTTGCGGCCGTTGGCGATCACCGATTGGACCATCGTCTCGATCTTGGACTGGCGCTGGTAGTGGGTGCGCTCCCACTCCTGGTCGGGCGCACGGAAGGCGTGCCAATTCGAGCTCAACGCGGCCGTGTTGTCCTTGGTGTAGGCCCCCTTCCCGTTGGGAAACGAGATGATCCAGTCCTGCAGCAAATAGCGCTCAGGATCGGGCTGAACGTCTACGGTCACGTCCTCATAGTGCGTCGCCCGCTTGCTGCGTGGCTCGAAATACCGGTACTTGCGGCTGTCCGAATCCGGAAATACCGCAGCTCCTGCTGCACCGGATTTCGCTAGAACACTTTGAACGGCAGTCATGGTCGTCTTCCTCCTCCCTTGGTGGGCTCTACAAAAGGCACGCTCGCTAGTCGGAACTCTCAGTTGTTGGCTGGTGTGAACTTGTCGAAGAAGATGCGATCCGACTCGACGTCGTTCATCTGCAGCACTGGCACCAGCGCCTCGATCATCGGCGACGGTCCACAGGCATACACGTCGACGTCTTCGCCATATCCCGCGCTGCGAAGATGCGCTCCGACAGCTTCGTGCACGAAGCCCTTTGCTCCATCCCAGGCCGTGTCATCGGCCGCATGGGAGAGCACCGGAACGAAGTGGAACTCCGGATGCCTGGCGGCGAGCTCCGCGAAGCGATCGAGATAGAAAAGATCGTTGCGCGTCCGTGCTCCGTAGAAGAAGTGTACCGGGCGTTCTTCGCCAGACGCGATGTGATCATGCAGAATCGACCATAGCGGCGACATTCCCGATCCGCCGCCGACCAGGACTATGGCTCCGGTTCTGTTTTCTCGCCGGAAGCAGGTCCCGTAGGGTCCGCGGAGTCCGACCGCGGTTCCGACGGCGAGGTCTCCGTCGAGCCGGGAAGAGAAGCGTCCGTTCGGGTACTTCTTGATGATGAAGGCGAGCTTTTCGCCCTCGATCGGCGAATTTGCCATGGAAAACGAGCGCGTAATCGTCTCTGCCCCCGAGAGCGTGATGTCGACATATTGACCAGCCCAGAACTTCAGAGGTTGCTCGAGCGAAATCTCGAGAAGCCGGATGTCATGGGTCAGTGCGGAGACGCTCGTGACTGTGCCCGTGAAGTCCCTGACCGGGATCGATTTCGACAGCACCTCCTCGTCATAGTTGAGGAGCTCCACCTCGAGATCCGAATAGGCCAAGGTCCGGCACAGCAGGATGTAGTCCTGGCCTCGCTCCATCTCGTTGAGGGCGAACGTCGAATACTTCTTGAGTTCTACTTCGCCTCCGGTGAGAACGCATTTGCACGCCGAGCACTGCCCCTCCTTGCAACCATGAGGCAGTGCGATGCCCTGGCGGAATGCGGCGTCAAGAACGGTCTCGTTCTCCTCGACCTCGAATTCTATGCCTACCGGCTGCAGGCGAACGACATTAGCGGGCGTGCCCATAGGGCCTCCTCAAACCAAGGCTTGCGTATCTTCCGGAGATCGATCGGGAAGAGCCGGCCGGAGCCGGCTCCTTCCGTCTCGGTTAGTTGCAGGGATTGATGGTGAATCCCTTGCGGTACTCGGCGAGGTGCTTCTCCCGGTCGGCCGGGCTCATCTCCCGCAGCGTGAGCAGCGGGCTCTTCAGGATGTGGCCGCGGACGTCGTCGAGCGTCCACATTTCCTTCTCGTCGAAGCGCAGGTGCGGCTGGGCGACCAGGGTCTTGCCGTCCGTGCGCACGAAGCCGAGATCCTTGATGGCATCGGCGATATCCACGTTGTGGTAGACGCTTTCCCATTCGCGACGGCCGCTGAACCGTCCCATCGCCGGGGTCGGACGCCCCTGGTACTCGCCGGCGAAGGCTTCGACGGCCGTCCACCGATCGAGCTCATGGGCGAACGTGTAAAGCTTGCCGTCGATCTCGCCCGTGACCATGTCCTCGCGGATCAGGCAGGGCACCAGGCACGACCAGCAACGATGCGGATAGACGTAACCGACATCGCTGTTGAAGAGGATGTTGGTCTGTCCGCGGTGCGACAGCTTCTCGTACCATTTCCAGAAGTCGCCGAACTGCGCATACCAGCCAGGATACTTGTGCTCGAACCACTCGAAGTCCTTGTCGGTCTGGGCCTCGATGCGCCAGAAGTTGGCCGACCAACCGACCGCGAAGAACTGCGCGACCTTGTGGACGTAATGCTTCTCGGTCAGCCGCTTCCAGGCAGTCTGAACGTCGTCATGATGGATCTTGATGCCATACTTCTCGAGCGGCAGCATGTACGTGCGATAATAGTCCTCGAAGATCCAGCGGTGCCACATCTCCGCATAGGACTCCTTGGCCTTGTCGCGGTTCGTGGTGCCGTATTCGATGAAGGTTCCGATCGCCGCGTCGACGATGGCGTGGTTCTGCCAGAACGCATAGCGCATGTCGCGCTCCAGCAGCAGATGGTTCTCCGGCTCCTTCAGCATCGACATCAGCATCGAGTGGCCGTTGCCGATGTGCCGGCTCTCATCCGACTGAACTGACAGGAACACCGTCGGCAACGCATAGTCACCGTTGCGTGCGGCTTCCGACGGCATGGCGACGAACAACGTGTTGGTGAACGCGGTTTCGGCGACCACGGTCAGATACACGTTCGCAGAGGTGATTGCGTCCCCAGTGATGAAGCCCTCACCGAACTGCCTGCCGATCGTGGTGGCGTAGCACTTTCCGAACGCTTCCTCTGTGATGTCGAAGCCGGCCGGATCGATGTAATTCTCCATGTACCACTTCTTGAGATTCATCTGGATCGTCGAGTGACGGAACTCGTCGACCATCTGCATCGTGAAGCCGGTGCGAAGATCTTCACCCGGAGCAAGGCGACCAACCATGGCCATGGATCGCGCTGCGGAGATTTCCGGGAACGGAATGATCGCCAGGAACAGCTTCATCCACTCGACCCAACGTGGCTCGACGTTGCGGAACATGTCGCCGCGCAGCGCAGCGTCGAGCGCACCGTAGACGCGGTTGTCCTTCTCCTCCTGCATCGGAAAATAGGAGCGGAGGACCTGCTTCATCGGATCCTTTGGCGCCTTCGCAATCTTGTAGTCCGTGGGAAAAGTCATCGCTTCCTGGACGTAGGAAGGGTTCCATCCGAGATCTGCAATCTTCTTTGCAGCATCACCGACGGATATGCCGCGCTGAGCGGTGATCTTGTTGAGTGTTAAAGTTCCAGACATCTCGTCTTTCCTCCTGATCGGGTCAGAAACCACATCGATATTCCGCCTGCCTGAGCCTTCGAGGACCGGGCAGTGCTTACCCGCGCGTTACGGGCCACCTCGCGACCGTTTGCACGGCCGGACGCTTGATATCGGCAAGGGTTTCGGGAACGACTGTGGTGCACCGCAACGATGATCAGGAGCGATCTTCCGAACCACGGTCCTTCGATCGCAATGCTTCATCCCGCACATCATGCGCCCTCAGCCAAGCGTCCCCTTCCCTCGTTCTTGTCGCGGCTCGCCCCGGACGGAGCAGTCGGCATTGTTGTGAGCAGGAGCTTTGCAATGGGCGTGCCAGCGCGTTGGAAGCACTGGCCAGCGCGCTTTCAGAGGCGCTGATGCTGATATTGAGTGGACGGAGCCGTCACATCCGCCCGGCTTGCGGGTGAAGGAGATGCAGATTGCGACGGAAATTGCAGAATGAGAATCCCGACAATGCAAAAGCATCGGCGTGCGCAGCAATTTTTGCACCGCAAAAGCGAAGTGGCTTCGTCGGAAGCCGCAGCGACCGCACGTTGGATGCCGCGATGTTTCGGGATCTCGACCTGGATGGCTTTCTTGCCCGAACGCTTCCCCCACACGGTTGGACGAGCTAGCGGGAGGTGTCCGCAACGGCCGAGTGCTTCGTCTGCGCCGCCTTGGAGATCCAGCGGTCGCAATAGAGTGCGTAGCAGTCATGACCGCAGAAGGACAGCCCGGTGCTGAATTCCTTGAGATAGCTCGCGCCGATTGGCTCACAGCAAAGCATGCAGAGGGTTCTCGGGCGCAGCCTCATGCCGTTCACCAGAATGAACCTCATGTGACGCCTCTCAATGCGAAGAAACGATGTCACTGGCAATCGCCCCAAATCATCCGCGGAACCGCGAAGCATCTTGCAGTCGGCTCCCGGCGTTATTGAATCGATCAATGCGTGCTGCGATGGGTGCCTGCGCATAGTTCGTGCAACGGCCGTGCCAGACTCCCGACCACCGCTTCCTGAACAAAGTGATCGCCGGTGATCCTGGATGACCGCGCCGCCCCGACTTGAGAGCGACCGCGACGCAAATTGCGACAACGATATGCAAATTGAGACTCGCTGCGAACTTCCGTTGGTGTTTTTGCGATGCAAAATGAGCATCTGTTGGATGCCTGGAAGCCGATTTGATCGACTGGCTGCTTCCGCCCGGTCCTAAAAACCTCCTTCCTTCAAGCCATCTCCGGCCTACACAACCGAACGAGAGCTCCTTCGCTGTGACAGGTGGCCGGGCCCGTGAAATCCACCACGAGCAAATGCTCGCGGTGGACCACGTTCGACTTCACGGAATCAATACGGCGCGTCCATGAATCTTGCCGGCATTGAGATCATGCAAGGCCTTGTTTGCATCGGCGAGGCGATACTCGGCGGTCGCCAATTCAACCAGACCGCGGTCTGCGAGCGCCATCAACTCCGTCAGTTCGGCCCATGTGCCAACCAGATTGCCGATGATGTTCTTCTCGGTGATCACCATGTCGACGGTCGGAATGCGGATGTCCTCGCCATAGCCGACGACATAGTAGCTGCCCATCGAACGGGTCATCGCCAGCCCCCTGGATGTCGTGCCCTTTTCGCCGACGAAATCGATCACCGCCTCTGCGCCGTTTCCGCCAGTCAGAGCCAGAACGGCAGCCACTTCATCGCCGTCGGCTTTCACCAGATGGTCGGCACCTGACTTTTCGGCTAGCTTCAGCGACGCTTCGGACTTGTCGACGACGATAATATCGGCGGCGCACATTGCCTTGAGGCACTGGATTGCGATGTGGCCCAATCCACCTGCACCGATAACGACGCAAGACTCGCCGGGCAAAAGGTGACGCGTCGCCTTCTTGACGGCGCGATAGGCGGTGAGCCCCGCATCCGCGTAAGGCGCCACCTCCTTGGGGCCAAGCGTCCGTGGCAGCGGCACGATATTCCGCTCCGAGGTGCAGAGGAATTCTGCATAGCCGCCGTTGCAATCCAGACCAGGAAATGTGCCGGGGCCATGCATGTCGAAGCCGCGACGACAGGCGAGACACGTCCCTCCGGTGATCTTCGGATGAACGATGACGGGGTCTCCCTTTTTCAGTCCCTCGACTTCCTTGCCGACCTCCTCGACCCAACCTGCATTTTCGTGTCCCATGATGATGGGGAGGAGTTTGTCGCCGGACGGATCCATGTGCGGCTTCCAGACGCCTTCGATGATATGGAGATCGGTCCTGCATACGCCCGCGCCGCCGATTCGGACGATAACGTCGGTCGACTTCGCAAGCTTGGGATCAGGTACGTTTTCTTCGATGACCCAGCGGTCGTTGGACAGCTTCTCGTCATACGCTCTCAATACTTGGGCTCTCATGTTCTCCTCCGTCTGCCCAGCGAACCTTGCGCTCGCCGTCGCGGAGGCGCCTCAGCATTTTTTGTGCCAGCACAATTGCTATTGCAGCGCGACGCAGGACTCGGGGTGCCTGTCGGGAAACTTGCCCCGATCAAGATGGTGCCCGTCACGCCAATTGGATGACCCAACGCGATCGAACCTCCTTTGACGTTGATCTTGTTTCGATCGATCCGCAGGTCGCGGATGTACTTCTCCACGGCGACGGCGAACGCCTCGTTGACATCGAACAGGTCGATATCATCGAGAGTCAGTCCGGCCCTGGCGAGCACCTTGAGGGTTGCGGGAACAATATCCGCGGCCGGCGCGACAATCTGCACAGTGGGAAGCGCTTCGTAGCGCCCCATGCTCGCGCTGCCTGTCGTGAGATTTTTCTTGATCTCCGGGTGCACACGTCGTGCACACGCGGCCATCTAACCAACTGAAAATCTTGAACTCTCGCTCCAATCCATCATCGGGGCAACGGAAAATTTCTATGTCATCTCAATTGCCTAGCCGCAACATCGGTTCAATGCAACATGATGTTTCGGAGCGCTGCCCGGCCGAAACAGGCCCGGCCCAACCAAAATATCGAAAACAACCCCATGCAAAGTAGCTTCGCCATTGCAGGGAGCTCAACGGAGGCGGTCAGAACTGTACCGGCTACCCGGGAAGTCGACAGACATCCGGATGCAGCAGCGGCGCCTCCTTGATCCAGATTTTCGCGCCCTGCGGGCCCACCGTCGCTTTCAGGTCGACGCCGGCGGGTAGCCGACCCCAGCCCTGCGGCTGCAGCGTCTCGCCCCCGATCGTTAGTCCCCCCGATAGAACAAAGAACTCGAGCCCGCGCGCGTTCGCAAGGCTGATCGTCTCACCCGGTCGCCAGTCTTCAAGGCGGACCTCTTCGTCGCCGTCCTTAAATAGAATGCTGACGCTGCTTGCACCGGGGCGCGGCGCAACCTGTTGGCCCTCACCTGGCTGACGCACGACCTGGGTCCGGTCCTCGTCCCGGAACTGCCAGAGCCGCACGAAGATGGTGCAGCCGTCCTTCGAGGCGGGAACATGTGACGTCCCCGGAGGGTTGCGGAAGTAGCTGCCCGCGGGATAGTCGCCATGCTCATCCTGAAAGGTACCTTCAAGGACGACAATCTCTTCTCCACCGCCATGCGTATGACGCGGGAAAGCGCTGCCGGGAGCGTAACGCACGATCGAGGTGGCGTGCGCGACTTCGCCGCCAATGCGGAACAGCATGCGCCGATCCACGCCGGCCGACGGACTGGCCACCCAGTCCAGCTTCGAGGCGTGAACGATAACAGGCTTCGACAGATCATCGTTGATGCGCATCATTACTCTCCCTCAGGCGGCGCCATCCGAAACCCACCACTTCGCGATTTCGGATCTCTTGGCCAGTGCAGGTCCCTAAACCAGGACACGTTCAGATGCCCGCGAGCGGAACGCCACTCGCCGCATTCTGCGGTCGTCGTGACGCGATCAGCCGCCGCGCCTCGTCGGCGCGACCACTGCGCAGCAAGGCGCAAGTGACGGAATATTCCAGCAGGTCGCGCTGCGCGCGGCTGCCTCCAACCCTTTCATGGGTTGCCAGGACGGGCGTTAGCTCATCGACGACCCGTGTCCAGTCGCCCTTGGCCAAACCATCGAAGCCGCGCGCGATGGGCACCACCATGTCCGCGGCGGGTCCCTTCGGGTTCTCGATGATCCTCGCCAAGGCCTCCGCATCGCCGGCCATTGCAAAGGCGAGCGCGCTGTGCATGTCGGCAAAGATGATCCCCGAGTTGGGAAACCACTTCGCCGCATACTGGCTGATCTCGCTCCACAGTTCCGGATACCGCGGCTCGCCCGCCATCTCGGCGCGTGCAAGGAACGAGGCGCAATCGGTGAGGACATTGATTTGCGGCCCCCACGAGCCGCCCGGATGCAGCGCCTCACGATAGATCTTCCAGGCTTGATCCCGCCTGCCGGTCTCCAGCGACCACAGGGCAAGATGCCAACTGATGTGGCAATGCAGTTGCGCCTCGCGTGGGTAAGCGGCGTTCCATTGCTCGAGATAAGCCAGCCCCTCCTCGCGCTGTCCCTTCTCATAGAACAGATGGGCCTTGATATGCGCAGCGTGAGCGTTGCGGGGACAACCACGAAGGGCGGTCTCGATATTCCTGAAACCACTGTCGAGCCTGTGCAGCTCGATTTCGGCAAACGCGAGCACGGTTCGAAACCACCAGTCATCGCCGTAATGGGTTGCAAGCGGCTCCAGCATCGCCAGTTGCTCAACCTCGCGGCCGGACTTGCCCGAGAAGCCGATCAAGCCGAAGACACCGGTGGCCGGTGCCAGCACCATGGCATCGCGCGGCCAGTGCTTGATATGTTCGGCGATCGCCGAAACCGCCGCAGCGCCTTGACCACTCAGGATCTTGGCAAAGATAGCAATATGACCTTGCTCGCGCGAAGTCGTAGCAGGCGCTAGCGCGATCGCGCGTTCGAGCGGCGCTTTGACTTCGTTGCCGCGACCGAGCAGTTGCAGGGTTCGCGCAAGCGCAATGTGCGCCAGAGCAAAACCTTCGTCGGCGGCGATCGCGTCGCGGAATGCCTGGTCAATCCCCGACCCAGCCGAGAGCAGCTTGTCGACGCCGGCGACATATGCGTCGCGGGCGGCGGCAGAGCTTGTGCTCAAGGGGTTGCCGTACCGGTCTTCAAGAACGCCCACCCGATTTCCCATCGAACTCTCGGTCATTTTGATGACACTCCCTCCATGGAAACCTGCTTGGCCTTGGCTTGCCGCCGGCGGCGCTCGTCACCCAGCTTGAGCAGCCGCTCGCGATCCTCTGGATTTACTCTTCCATACCGGGGCCGCCAAAGGGAACCCTCCTCCTTCCACGCAAATGGCGCTTTCACAGTCGTTCGCGGCGCCGTCGCCGTGTCAAAAAGGGCGAGCGCCTGGCGCATGATTTCGCGCTGCATGTCCGGTCGCCAGGGATGCCCGCAAGGATTGCCCAGCGGGAAATCCGTGAAATAGAACCGTGGCACGCCGCAGTGCTCCACGACATCCTGCGCCGAGCCGACAATGACCGTCGGAATGCCGTTCGCTTCCAGATGCCGGGCCACCAAGCTTACGGTCTGATGACACACGGGGCAAAGGGGGCAAAGGATCGCAGCATCAGCCCCGTCTTTTCGAACCCGTGCCAGGATTTCAGGTGCATCCTCCGCGTTCGTTTTCCGTTGGCTGTATTCTGTCGGCACGCCGTGAAAGTGCCGGGTCAGTCCGACAAGGGCGCCCTCGCCGACCAATCCAAAAGCGGCTTCTACCGGCAGGAAGCTGCCCGGATCATTGGTGTGGGTCGACTCCTTGTCCCACGCAACGTTGTCGGTAAACAGCTTCCCGGGCGGCGGCGAAACCTCACCCGACCACACCCGTTTGACGCCGTCAAAATCCGGCGGACTGGCCGTGGTAATCAGTGCGATACGCAGATCCGATGACAGTTTGGCAGGTTTGATGAAAGGGACATCATCAAACCTCGCCCAGACATAGTCGTTGTCGTAACCAAGGGCACGGTAATATTGGCGCGTTCGCTCCATATATTGAACCGGGGTTTCCGCTACGCTCATTTGGATTCTCCTCGAGACGCTAGCTTGGTCGTGCGGTGGGCCGGTATGAAAAGCCGATGAGTGCCAGCAATGCGGCGACGAGTGGTGCGAACGACAGCATCAGGACGGTCGACCAGCCGAAGGACGACAGCAGCCCGCCCGACAGGAAGGAGCCGACGGTCATCGTGCCGAAGACCACGAAGTCATTGAGCGACTGAACGCGCGCCTTTTCCTCGGGACGATGGCACTCCAGAACCATCGCGGAGGCGCCGATGAAGCCGAAGTTCCAGCCGATCCCGAGCAGGCTCAGCGTCGCCCAGAAATGCACGACATCGATCCCGAGCAGGCCCACCGACGAAGAGGCCGCAATCAATACCAGCCCGACCGCGACGATCGCGGATGCGCCGAAGCGCGTGATCAAGCGGCCGGTCCAGAAACTCGGGGCGTACATCGCAATGACGTGCCACTGCAGACCGAGATTGGCCGATTCCTGAGGCAGCCCGCAGAGCTTCATCGCCAGCGGGGCTGCGGTCATGAGGAAATTCATGAGCAGGTAGGAGACGACCCCGCAGATCACGGCCAGGATAAAGCGCGGCTGCCGGGCAATGACAGCGAGCGGCCTTCCGGCGTTGAGATGCGTTGCAGTCAACGGAGGAAGCTCAACGCCCGCCAGAATAACCGCGGAGAGCGCTGCAACCACCGCCTGGCCGACAAACGTTGCGGCAAAGAGGTACGGCGCCCACAGATTCATGGTGTGCGTCACAAGCTGTGGACCGATCACACCGGCGAACACACCGCCAGCCATCACGGCCGAGAGCGCGCGCGGACGCCGTTCAGGTGCTGCGCAATCGGCCGCCGCAAAGCGGAAAGAGAGTACCACGGCCGCGTAGACGCCGCCAAAGAAGGTCCCGGCGCAGAATAGCGGGAATGACGCGTTGAGTACCGCCAGGAGCGCAATCAAGCCTGCGAGGACGCCGCTGCCTGCACCAAGCAGGAATGTCATGCGCCGGCCGTAGCGCTGCGCGACAACGCCCGCCGGCAGCGTGCACAGAGCCATGCCGACGACAAAAACCGAGACCGGCAGCGTCGCAAGTGCCTTGGTGGGCGCCAGCATGTCGCCGACCACGGCCCCGGTTGCGTAGACGACCGTGGAATTTGCGCCTGCGAGGGCCTGGGCGACGGCAAGCCTTGCGACATTGTTGCGCTCGCGGCGAATGGCGGTCGGCGCCTCATGGCTGGGAACGGAAAAATTGAAGTTCACGCTGCGGCTTGCTCCGCCGTTAGATGTCCGTCGACCGGACGTGGCCGATAGGACCGGTGGCCGGTCCACCGGGCCGTGGATTACCCGCGGCGGAGTTAAGGAGAAATCGCTGGACTTTTCCTTCTACAGATTGCCAATTTATGTCGATGAAACGTCACATTTCGCCAGGGAACGCCGGCTGGAAGACGGTCGATGCCCCGCACGGCCTCGGATCACCGAAGCCTCTGATCGTTCGGGTGCAGTCTCTTCCTGCGAGGAGCTACTTCGCCGAACACAGTCACAGCTGGAATCAGCTGGTCTACGCGATCTCAGGCGCGCTCACCGTGAAGGCTGATGGACGGCGCGTCGTCATTTCTCCGGAACAGGCCGTCTGGCTGCCGGCCGGTACGAAGCATTCGGTCGGCTCCCTGATGGGAGCGGAATTCCGGAGCCTCTGGGTCGCCAATGCGGCCGGCCAAGGCATGACGTCCGGCACGACGGTCATCCATGTGTCCCCGCTCCTGCGGACGCTCATCGTGGAAGCCGCGTCGCTGAAAGGTGAGGATCGTCGCTACGCCGCTCGCGTTATCGCGCTCATCCTCGATCAGTTGCGGCGGGCGACGCCGATCTCGGCAGCGTTACCTTGGCCCACCCACCCGGGCCTGCTGGCCCTCTGTGAAACCCTCTACGCCGATCCTGCGAATCCGCGCCACGCCGAGAGATGGGGGCGTGAGATCGGCATGTCGCCACGAACCTTGACGCGACACTTCGAGCGCGAAGTCGGCATGAGCTTGCGCGCATGGCGTCAACGTCTCCGCCTGCTCAAGGCTATCGAATTGTTGGGCAGCGACCTGCCGATCACGGAGATCGCGTTGCGTCTGGGTTACTCATCGGCCTCCGCATTCACATTCATGTTTCGCTCTGAAATGCGCGTTAGTCCCCTGCAACATCGGCGCAGTCTGGGCCATGCTGCCAGCAGAGGGACTCCATCAAGGCGTCGATCCGGATCTCAAGATTCGCCCCGCCGGGCGGCTCTCAATGGTGAGCTAAGCGCGAGCCGTCCCTGCCCCGTCATCCAGCGAAAACGACGACCATGATCGATCCCCAGGTCGTCAGCAGAATATTGGAGATCGGATAGGCGGGCGTGTAGCCGAGCACCACCACGGAGCTGCCCGAGCGCTCCTGAATGGCGGCCATCGCGGCCGTGACCGTCTGTGCGCCGGTCAAAGCGCCGAGCATGAGGATGGGGTTCATGCGCAGCACGAAATGGCCGAAACAGAAGCCGACGATCTGCGGCAGCAGGGTTACAAACATGCCACCCAGCAGCAGGCCGACGCCCGACTCCCGTATGGCGGAGAGGAAGACCGGACCGGCATGGATCCCGGTCAGGCCGACGAACGCAGCCAGTCCGAGCGACGTCATCAGGCTGATGGCGCCATCGGGGATCCGGCCGAAATACGGCAGACGTGTGCGGAGATAGCCGACAAGAAGTCCAGCGAGCAGCGTACCGACGCTGGTGCTCAGCGAGATCGTGACGCCACCAATCGAAAAGCTCAGGAGCACGCCAACGAGGCCGCCGAAGAAGATCGCGAGCCCCAGCACCACGAAATCGATGCTGGTGCTGGGCGCAACCATGACGCCGATGCTCTTGGCTGCATTCTGCACCACCGATTCAGGACCGACGACGCGAAGCATATCGCCGCGCTGCAGGACAACGCCGGCCGCGATGGGGAGAGCTTCATCGCCGCGGCTCAACGAACGCAAGTAGAGGCCGCGTGCCCAGCTCTGTTCCGACGCCTGCTGCAGACTGCTGCCTGCGAGCTCCCGGTTGATCAGGAACACGTCCGCCGAAATCACGGGGATGTCGAGCAGCTCGCGGTCCTCCACCTCCTCGCCGCGCGGTCCGATCAGTTCGACGATGGTCTGGCGCGGCGCCGACAGCGCGATGATATCGCCGGCCGCGAGCACCGCTCCAGGCTCTGTCTCCAAGATGCGCTCGCCGCGACGAATGCGGTGGATGAACACGCGTTGCCCGGGCACACGAGCTTCGGCGGCGGCCACCGACAATCCGGCGATCGCCGCCTGAGCATCCAGCCGGTAGGCACGCAATTCGAATTTGCGCCAGGCAGACGCCAGGCCGGGCTTGGCGCGCGTGATGCCCAAGGTCTGCTCCAGCTTGAGCGCCTCCGCCTTCAGATCGATCTTCAGCAGCGCCGGAACGATCAGGGTGCAGAATGTGATCACGCCGGCATAGCCGAAGATGTAGCAGACCGCGTCGGCCACCGCGATGTGCGAGACCAACAACGCGCGCTGTGCTTCGGTCACGGCGAGCCCATTGACTGCATCGGTTGCCGTACCCATCGCCGCGCTTTGGGTGAGCGCGCCCGACATGAGCCCGGCTGCAAAGCCGGCGTCGAGCCGCAGCACGCGTGCCGCGACGATCGCTGCCGCAAGCCCGGTGAGGCTGACGACAACGGCCATCAACATCGGCTTCAGCCCGTCGCGCTTCATCGCCAGCATGAATTGCGGACCGACCGAATAGCCCACCCCGAACAGGAACAGCAGGAACAGGAACGATTTGGTCATGCTGGAGACGGGCACATGCGCGAAATCGCCGACCGCGAGTCCTGCGAACAGCGCGCCCGTCACCGGGCCGAGGCTGAAAGCGCCGATCTTGAAGCTTCCGATCCAGTAGCCCGCGGCGATCACCAGGAACAGCGCGAGCTCCGGATACCGAACGAGAAATTGCGCCAGCCAGGTCAACATCGTCTCAACACGGTCCCGCGCCGCGGCTATGTCATCATCATCACCAGCACCATGCCCCAGATCGTCAGCAGCGTGTTTCCGACCGCATAGGTGACGGTGTAGCCAAGACCGGGAATCTGGCTCTTCGCGCGGTCGTTGATCATGCCCAGCGAAGCGGTCGTGGTGCGCGCGCCGGAGCAGCATCCGAGCAGGATCGCGTCGTGGAAGCGGAACACGTATTTGCCGACGAACATCGCCAGGATCAGCGGCACGGTGGTCACGACGACGCCCCAAAGGAACAGGCTGAAGCCGAGCTTTTGCAGGCCGGCGACAAATCCCGGGCCCGAGGAGATTCCGACCACGGCAATGAAGACGTTCAGGCCGACCGAGTTCATGAACCACACGGTGGGTGACGGGATGCGGCCGAAGGTTGGGTGCACGGACCGGAGCCAGCCGAAGAACAGGCCGGAGATCAGCGCGCCGCCGGAGGTGGACAACGTCAGCGGCACGCTTCCGATCTTGTAGACGAAGGCGCCGACCAGGGCGCCGATCGCGATCGCAGCCCCGATGAAGGCGACGTCGGCAACATCGGTTGCGCGGTCCGGCCGGCCCAGCATCTTTGTGGTGGCAGCGACATCGGACGTGCGGCCGACCAGGGTGAGGATGTCGCCCCGATTGATCTTGGTGTTCGGCAGGATCGGAATCTCGGTCGCGATCGCCCCCCGGGCGATCTTGCGCAGGAATACGCCGCGAGCGCCCGGTTCCTTGGCCAGTTGCTCCAGCGTCTTGCCGTCGACGTCCTTGCTGGTCACGTAGACATCGACACCTTCGATCGGCACCGCCAGCAGCTCGCGATCGTCGACTTCCTCGGCCTGCTCGCCGATCAGCTGCACCAGCACATCGCGGCGCCCGGCGACGGCGACGACATCGCCGGCATGTATCACGGTGTCGGAGGTTGCATCCACGATCTTGCCGGCTTGCCGGAGCCGGAGGACGAAGATGCGATGATCGGGAAGCAGCGCCTCGGCCTGCCCGACGGTCTTGCCGGCGACGGGTCCGCGCTCATGAACGCGATAGGCGCGCACATCGAACTGGTGCCAGGCCGTCCCTGGGCCGCCCAGCTCCTTCTTGCCGCCATGCTCCTCCTCGTATTTCTTGCACGCGGCTTCGAGATCGATCCCGAGCAGCGCCGGTCCGAGCAGCGCCAGCACGATCGCCGACCCAACCGTGCCGAAGATATAGGTCACGGCATAGGCGACCGGCATGGCATCGAGCAGCTTCTTGGCTTCGTCCGCGGGCAGACCAAGGCGATTGATGGCGTCGGTCGCGAGTCCCATCGACGCGGAGATCGTCTGCGAGCCGGCATAGAGCCCGATCGCCGATCCGACGTCGTAACCGGCGACCTTGGCGCCGAGATAGGCGGACAGCAGACAGAAGACGCAGACCACGGCCGCGAAAATCGCCTGCGGGACGCCGTCCTGCGCGATACCGCGCACGAATTGCGGTCCGACACCGTAACCGATTGCAAACAGGAACATCAGAAAGAAGAACGGCTTCAGCGGCCCTGATATAGTGATCCCGATCTGGCCGATGATGACAGCGGCGACCAGTGTCGCGGTGACCGCGCCCAGTCCAAGCCCCTTATAGGTGAAGGAACCGAAATAGTAGCCCAGGGCCAGCGAGAGGAAGATCGCAATTTCGGGATAGGTGCGGAGCGTCTGGAAGAGCCAATCGATCATGATGTCACCCGTTCATGCTGTCCCGGGGCTTCGGCGTGCGCCCGCTTCGATCTCGTGCACGGGTGCCGAAAAGGGCGAGCAACCGTATCGGTCGACATCAGACGGCGGTTGGCGAGCAGGATGTTGATCTATGTCAACCGCAGCTGCGAGAGCCTCGCGATTTCATGATCTTGCCGACACCACACATGTGCCGCGCACTCGCATCGTGAGCGACTATCCGTCGCAGCATCGTATCGCCTGCGCGTGACCGTTGACATAGATCAAGGCTCGTAACCGGTCGCCGATCATGCTGCGCGCGATTGCGCAGGCAACGGAGCCTGTCGCCTCCATTCCAACAGCATGCATCGCCCCGGGAGTGTCAAATGGCCGATCTTCTGACCCTGAAGAAATTCGAGGCGTTGAGCCCCTTCGAGATCAAGGACGAGCTGATCAACCTCGCCAAGAGCAATTCGAAGCGGAGCCAGATGCCCTTCCTGAACGCCGGGCGGGGCAATCCGAACTGGGTGGCCACGACGCCGCGCGAAGGCTTCTTCCTGCTGGGACAATTCGCCATCACCGAGAGCAAGCGGGTGATGGAGCACCCGGCGGGCATCGGCGGCATGCCCCAGGCAAGCGGCATCGCCGGCCGGTTCGAAGCCTGGCTCAAGCAGCACAAGGACATGCCGGGTGCGAGCTTCCTGACCGAGATGCTGCCCTTTGCGGTCAAGAAATTCGGCTTCGTCCCCGACGCCTTCGTCCACGAGCTGGTCGATTCGATCATCGGCGACAATTACCCGGTGCCGGACCGCATGCTGGTGCACAACGAAAAGATCGTGCACGAATACCTGATGTGGGCGGTTTGCGGCGAGCCCCGGCCGGCCGGAAAATTCGACATCTATGCGGTCGAGGGCGGCACGGCGGCGATGTGCTACCTCTTCAAGTCGCTGAAGGCCAACCGGCTGCTGGTGCCCGGCGATACGATCGCACTGGCGACACCGATTTTCACGCCCTACATCGAGATGACGCACCTGGAAGACTACGACCTGAAGGTCGTTCAGATCAGGGCTCCGCAGGAAAACAAGTTCCAGTTCACCGACGAGGAAATCAAGAAGCTGGAAGATCCGAAGATCAAGGCCTTCTTCGTGGTCAATCCGTCCAACCCTCCGGGGATGGCGTTGAGCAAGGAGACGGTTGCCAAGCTGGCCAATCTGGTCAAGACCAAGCGCCCCGACCTGATGATCCTCACCGACGACGTCTACGGCACCTTCGTGCACGGGTTCCGTTCGCTGCTGGGCGAACTGCCGCACAACACCATCGGCGTCTACTCCTATTCGAAGTATTTCGGCTGCACGGGATGGCGGTTAGGGGCGATCGCCATCCACGAGGACAACATCTTCGACAAGATGATCGCCAAGCTCCCGGACGAGGCCGTGAAGGCGCTCGACAAGCGCTACGGGCCGCTCACGCTCGAACCGCGCAAGCTCAAGCTGATCGACCGCATCGTCGCCGACAGCCGCGACGTGGCGCTCAATCACACCGCGGGCCTGTCGTTGCCGCAGCAGGTGATGATGAGCCTGTTCTCGCTCGCCGAGATGATGGACGAAAAGAAGGCCTATCAGGCCGCCTGCATGGAGATCGTCAACAAGCGCCTGTGGTCGCTGCTCGACGGCCTCGGGCTTGCCGACAAGCTGACCCCGAATCCGAGCTATGATGCCTACTACGCCCTGATCGATTTCGAGTTCTGGGCCCGAAAGAACATCGGCGACGAGGCGGTTGAATACCTGAAGAAGAACGTCCATCCGCTGGACCTCGCGTTCAGGCTGGCTGAAGCCCACGGGATCGTGCTGTTGAACGGTGGCGGATTCGATGCGCCCGAATGGTCGCTTCGCGTCTCGCTCGCGAACCTGCCCGACGATGTCTATGACGATATCGGGCGAGGCGTTCGGACCATCGCCAGAGGCTATCGCGACGCCTACGAAGCAGCGAAGGGCGCAGCCGCAAAGCGCTGACAGCGGCGCTTGCCGCACTTCGGACATTTGGTCCGGTAGCCGCCAAAACTAAAAGAAAGGCCCCGGCAAGAATGCCGGGGCCCAAATTACATCCATCCAGGGAGATCAGTATCTCGCGACGACCGGCCCGCCGAACCGATAGTTCAGGCGGATCGTCAGCAGATCCACATCCTGTCCGATCCGGTTGGCGGCGCCGGCCACGATGGGATTGACCACCGAGAACGTGTTGTTGGCATCGCCCATGAACAGACGGTCATATTCGAGCCCGACGGACCAGTTCGGGGTGAACCCGTACTCGAAGCCCACGCCGACGGTACCGCCCCAACGGGTCGATGTCGCCGACGCGACCCCGATTCCGCCGACCGTGGTAAAGATGTCATAGCGATTGCTGGTGACCGCTGCACCGCCCTTCACGTAGAACAGCGCGGCATCCCAGGCCCAGCCGAGTTGGCCAGTGAAAAGGCCCAGTCCGTCGGTCTTCGTTGTCGTCGAGAACCTCGGATCGATCAGGCTGAGGCGCGAGCTCTTCAGGTCCGCCCAGTCACCCTGTCCTTCCAGGCCGAAGACGAACTGGCCGGCCTGCCAGCGATAGCCGAGCTGTCCGCCGAAAACGCCACCGGAGCGCGAACTGCACCCGTCGGCCACGACACCACCGACGGCAGGGATGAAATCCCAGCAGGTGCGGCTCTCACCCCAGCCGCCATTCGCACCAATATAGAAGCCGGTCCAGTTGTAGACCGGCGGAGGGACCGGCACAGGCGCCGCCTTGACGGCCATGTCAGCCGACAACGCCGGCGTGGCCATGCCGATAATCGCGGCGACAGAAAGCAAAAATCTCTTCATGGAATGATCTCCGGGTCTCTTCGCGTTAAATCGAGAACAGCAGTCCTTGCGCTCGCCCAATCGGGGCAGTGATCGAAGCCTAGATGTGAGTCACGAAAAGGCGCGTGCCAAAATGGCAACACTCAAGGGCAAACGAACACCGTGCTTGGGCTGTGCTTTCAACATTCGGTGCAGCACGAAGCTCGTGCTGCCGGAGAGGAAGCGCCGGAGCCGACTCACTGTTCGACGAGCCAATCGGCGATGTTCTGCGAGGGGATCAATTGCCTGGGGAGGTGCGGATTGATGGTGCCGGCAAACACGACCAGCCCTTCGTCCAGTTTTGACCGTGCGAACGCCTTGGCTTCCGATTCGCTGGCAAATGTCCTGGTCTCGCGAGGACTGCGCGCCCTTTGAGCCAGCAGACCACGTCGGCGAATTTCATAAGTGACATACCAGATGGCCGACACCGCGACACCGGAGAGAGCGAACAGCCCTAGCGACACACCATCTTGCCAGTGGCCGCGCCTTGACCTCGGTCAAGGGCGCGGACCGTAAAAATACGGGCGCTGCGGCCCGAGTTGAGGGAGAAGCGGTTCGATCGGAAGCGCGAGTGAACCGCGACGAGCCTGCCGACCGTTGGCATCGCCGGCTTCACCTCCGACCCGAGAAGGACAAGGATGCTGTCCGCTGCCTGCGCGATCGCAGCGACGATGGTCAGCGCCAGTTCTTTTGCATCGCATTCATCACGGTGTCTGTCTTGTGCGACTTGCAGTACTTGCCGATGACCTTGCCGTTTCGCTCGACGTAGCGAAAATCGACGACGGTCAGGTTCTTCGATGCGCTGAAATAGCCCGACATCCAGGAGCTGATCAGCATTTGTCTTTCCTGGTCCGCCTCCAGCAGTTGCTTGCAGGTAATGAGGGACAGATCGACGACGACTTGGGCTTTGGCCACGACGCTCGTGGCGAGCAGTGCAACGGTCGCAACGGCAAGAATCGATGGTTTCATTGTTATCTTCCAATCCTGTTTGATCACTGGCCGGCCGTAGAGCGCTCAAGGCCGGCCATCACGGTCTGAGTGGGATTGGTCGCGCACCATGCCTTTACGCTTGCGACATTTCGCGCATACGCGTTGAGATCGACGAAGACGTATCCCTTCTTCTGATTGAACCAGCCACTCATCCAGGCAGAAAATACGGAAGAATCGCCCGGGGACATGGCGAGGTACTGCGCGCAGGTTATCCGCGCCATATCGACGCTCGTCTGCGCTTGCAGCGGGCCCGACAGCATCGCACCGGCAAGAGCCAGGCACACAGCGATTTTGTTCATTCGATTTCTCCCAAGCTCCATGCACAGTACTTTCTATCCACCGATCTGCACCCTCACTGACAGACAAGGACCGGAGTCCTTGCTTGCGTCAGCACCTTGTTTGTCACACTGCCGATGAGCAGCATGGAGAGCCCGCTGCGCCCGTGCGATGACATAACGATGAGATCGCAGCCCTTATCCGCGGCTGCCGCGATGATGGCTTGATGGGGTTGGCCGCTCTCGACTTGGCTTGTCTCGCAGGGAACGCCGGCCTCCCTGGCCGCGTGTGCGGCACGATCCAGCGCGCTCGTGGCCTCTTCCTTACGTATCTCGGCAAATCTCGCGAGCAAATCACGGTACCGCCCTCCTATTTCCGAGAGCGGCTCAACGACGAAGATGACCGATACTTTGGCTCCGAGAGATTTCGCCAGCGCCAACCCCTGCTTCACCCCTTGCTCCGCCAGTTCCGACCCATCTGTCGGAGTGAGAATGTGCCGGTACATGCCTCCCACCTCCCGGTTACCTGGATGACCTATCGCCGCCCCGCCGAATGCAGGTTGAACCTGAGCCTCGGACCCGGCCTTGAGATAGATCAATCCATCGCTCAGCGCCGCACCCCGGACGCTGGTCGTCGCGCGGCGGAGGCACCTTCCACCTGCGGCCCATCTGAGGCAGGGCGAATCGAGCCCGAGCTCAGCGCAGCGAAATCGTGAGTCCGCCCAGATTGGCGGCGAACTCCAATCCCGCTTTCGGCCCTTTGAGCATGAGAACGACGCCGTGCTCATTGCGCAGGCTCACCCCGCCTACGCCCGCGGCCCACGCGCCGCCTGCCCCGACCAGCGCGTAACTGCCGGCGAAATCGTTGACGTCCCTGATGCCTGAGGCGGTGCCCTCCAGCCAAGTCACCGACGCACCGGCAGTCACGCCGAGGCTGAAGCCGGACGCGATGAACCGATAGTGCCGCCCGCGGTAGGTCAACGTGCCGCTGCCGCCGCCGCCGCCCACCACGAGCGCGGCCTTCACGAACTTGACCTGGACGTGGCCGACGGCCTGGGCGAAGCATGGCGCGACCAAGAGGACCATCGCGACAAGCGCCAGTATGATGGAACGGATCATGGGTCGCGTCACTGCAGCCCTTCCTCGCTCAGGGATTAGTCGGATCCACTTTCTTCCAGGTGTGATCCGGATCGAAAACGATCATGCGCTTGGCGAGGAAATCGGTGCGTGAGCCGAGATCCTTCTGATAGACCGTGCCTGCGTGGTTGACCAGGAAGGTCATGACGCCGGAATTGCCGTATTCGGCGGGATAGGCGACCAGCGCGAATCCACCGATCATCTTGCCCCTCACGACATAGTTCAGCGCGCCGCCAGGAGCGTCGGAGCCCTGTGCCTTCAGGATCCGATAGTAGTAGCCGTGGTACGGCATGCTCTGCTCGCCGACCTTGTAGCCTTCCGCGGCGGCCTGGGCGGCCAGCTCGCCGAGCGGGCTTGGATCCTTGTCGTCGCGCCAGAACAACCCGTCCGTCTTGCCCGGCCTGCTGACGATGCGCTGGGCATAGGCGCCCACACCCTCGCCGCGATCCTTCTCTGCGTATTCGTTCTGTGCGTCGACATAGGCAAGAGAGGTCTGGATCGCGGCCAACTCGTTGCGGCCTATCCTGCGGTAGAGGATTTCGCGACGTCCCGCGGCGGCGTCGAAACTCCAGCCGTCATTGTTGTTGACGAGCGGGATCGGGAACGGGAAATCGTCCCTGCCCAGAATCAAGGTGGCTTTCTTGTTGCCATCAGCCTTGATCGAATGCTTGGCGTCGTAGGCAGAAAGAAAGCTCTCTCGCGCATTGGCGTCGGCGACATCGTCGCCCGACTCGATGATATCGGCGGCATCGCGGCCCAGCACCTTCAGCATCGCCCGACTGGTGCCGGTCTTGACCGCGGTTGCCAAGGCGGACGCCGCGTCTTCCGGATTGGGGAAGCCTTGCTGCGCGCGCGCCGGAGTCAGCAGCAAGGCGAGTGCTGTTGCCGTGGCCACGCCGATGGAGGCAATATGATCCAGTCGCGAGTACGAGGGGCCTGTCATCGTGATGCCTCCGACGGGGATGGAATCTTCGCGCCGGCGGCAAGCCAATCGTTGTAGCTGCGGAACTTGAGTCCGAGCTTGTCGTAATAGACCCTGAGATAGCCGTCGGCGCCGCGCGTCACCGCCGCCGGCATGACCTGCTCGACCTCCTGCGCCATCACGCCGACATAGGCCTTGCTGCTACCGAGATAGCTGAAGCGGTAGTAGCCGAGGCCGTTGGCGAGATGCCCAAGCAGCTCGATGTCGTGCTTGAGCGCGATGTCGGAGCGCCGTCCACCGCCGCCGCCGCGAAAACCACCGCCTCCGCCACCGCCGCGGAAGCCACCTCCGCCGCCGCTGAAGCCACCGCCACCACGGCCGGTAAAACTTGCGCCGCCGCCGCGCGGCATGCTGGCCATACTCGATCGCCCGCGCGCCGATGCCGCCGCCGCTGCCCGTCCGGACGATACGTTCATGGCGCCGCCACGACTGCCACCGCCGCGATTCGCCGCAGCTGCGCGGTTACCGGCATTGCCGCGGTTGGCGGCCTTTGCGCGATCGCCACCGCCCTTGTTGCCGGCACCCGCGCGGTCGCCGCCCTTGGCGCGATCGCCTGCACCTGCACGGTCACCACCCTTCGCACGATCTCCGCCGCGGTCGCCTCCACGATCTCCAGCGCGATCGCCCGCACGATCTCCGGCGCGATCACCCGCACGGTCGCCGCCGCGGTCTCCTGCCCGGTCACCTGCGCGATCTGCACCCTGGCGATCGCCCGGATTGAGAACCTGCTGACCGTCACGGCCGCGAAAGTTCATCCGATCGCTGGCACCGGCCCGATTGGCGTTGCCGCCGAAGCGCTGCTGGACGTTGCTGTTGTTGTAGCGGACGCCCTGGCGATGCGCCGGATTGTGCTGCCAGCCATTTGCGATGTTGGTGGTCCGATGATTGACATAGACGTTGCGATTGCCCCAGTTGAAGCCGCCACCCCAATAATTGCCCCAGCGCCCGATCGCCCAGCCGGCGCCGAAAGCAAGACCTGCCGCGACAACACCGGCGCCGATATAGGACGGATAGCCGAAATAGTACGGCGGGTACGCGGCATACGGCCACGCGCCGTAGACCGTGGCGGGATCGTAATAGGGCACATAGACGGTGTTCGGATCGGTCTGCTCTATGACGATGACCTGCTTGTTCTCCTGGGTCTGGACGCTGACCTTCTGCTGCTTGGTCGTCACCAGCTTGTTGTTGGCCTGCGCCTTGCTGCGCAGCCGCTGAATCGCATCCATGACGTCGGGCTGCTGGGCCAGCACGGCATCACCCAGATTCTTCGTCCAATCAATCTTGTCGCTCATCATCGCGAGCACGTCGGCGGTGCTCGTGAGCGCCTTCACGCTGTCATCCCAGGCCTGCTTGTCGACCTCGGCCTTCAGCGCATCCCCTTTCAGACTCTTGCGCTCCTTGAGCCAGCGATCGGCCTGCACGACCTCGAGCGGATAGGTCGACGCCGCCAGGACGTTGGCGAGCAGCGAGTCCGGGTAGAGCGCGATCGGCGCCACCAGGGCTTCCAGCTGTTCCGGCTTCAGGAGCTGATCGGTCGGCTGGGTTGCCGCAGCCGGCTGGCTAGCCTGGGCGGGCGGGCTGGTCTGGGCGGGCGGCTTGTCAGCCGTTTGCGCGAATGCGGCAACGGACGTCACCGACACCAGCACAACCGCGAGCAGAATCTTGCCCCAACGGAACATCGCGACCTCCATCGACACCAACGGTCGACAGCATCGGCCACGATCCCCTCCCCTCCTTGATCGAGATCAAGGAAACTGTCCTTCGGCTCAGCTTTCGACTCAGCTTTCGACCTGGCTTCCGGCCTGGCCCGGCTGTCGCGACGCAAGGTGGATGCGGCGGTCGTGAATCAGGTTCTCGAGCCGATGGGCCGCAACGTTCACCGCCGTGACGGCGCGCTCGGCCTTGTCGTCCGCGACCGGCTGCTCGCGCTGCGTACGCAGCACCTGATCGATTTCGCGCTCGATCTCTTCGAGATCCGACACACGCCTGGCCATCCGAATTCGCCCTGCCAGTGCATAAAGCGTGTCGAGCGCCTCCTTCCGGCTCGGTGCCTCGCTCGAGCGGAGAAATTTCCACGCCGCCGCGAGCACCGACGCAAGCCCGCCTGCGATCATCGGCGCCAGGAAGATCGCATTGCCCCATTGATCGAGAAAGCTCTCCCTGGTCCCCTCATAGACCGCAGCCGCCCCGGGATGCACGGGAATGTAGGCGCCCGCGTCGGTATCAGGCGTAGCGATCTGGGAGAGCGCCGGCAGTTCGGCGAGCAACTCTCGCCGCGCGTTCATGATCGACTGCGTCAGGTCGCTGATCACGTCATTCCCAAGCTTCTTCTGTGCCACCAAATAAAACGACGTCTGCAGCGTCGTCAGGTCATCAGCAGGAACAGGCGGCGAGCCGCGCAGGGTTCCCTTCGGTACGTCGAAGCTTTCGTAGGCGCGCTCTTTCTCGGCGATCGCTCCGGCGGACTCGATGGCGATCATCACCGGGCCGGCTCGCGTGGTGCGCGCGAAGACATTGCGCAGCAGCGAAAGATATTTTTCAGTCAAAGGCATGACGAGCAGGATCGCCCGTACCTCCTTGGTGTCGAGCGCCCGGCGCGCATCCGCGGGGGCGAGCGGCTTGAACGTCACGCCCGCGCGCGTCAGATCGTATTCGTCGGTCAGCACCTTGATCAGCTTCTGATTGGCTTCGGCGCCGATCACACCGATCGCGACGCGTTTCAACTCCGCCACGTCAGATATCGCAGCGCCGGGCGGCGCGACCAACAGGACGGTGGCGTGGGCCAACACGATCACGGCCTGGGCCTGCGATAGATCGCCGACGTCTCCACGGACGACCGCGAGGTCCACCTTTCCGGACGCGAATGCCTTGGCGGACTCAAGCGGTCCCGGCGTCTGGACCAGGCTGAGCCGGACTGGTGCTTTCGATTGGGCGAACTTTCCTGCGATCGCCGAGACCAGCCTCCCGGCCTCGCCGTCCAGCGACCCAACCGCGATCGTCAGGGTCGTCGGCCGCTCGTACCAGCGATAGGCGAACAGGCTCGCACCCCCCGCCAAAAGCACAAGGCCGGCCACCAGGGCGATGCGCAATGACCTCGGCAACCTGCTGGGATCCACGGCGCATCACTCGATCGGTTCGGCGCCAGCCGACAACGGTCCGGCGGCGCTGAGCCAGCGCGGGGAGCGGATGCCTCTAGATCTTGCAACGATGATAGTTGACCTCCATCCCCTCGATGCCCGGGAATTGGCGCGTAATGGTATCGTCGTCGACGGCCTTAAGGAAGAACTGCACATTCGATACCATGATTCCGGACGCGCAGCCGACGATGATGTTGATGGTCTGGCCGTCGTCCTTGCGCGATTTGATCTTGCAGTTCTCGAACTTGCTCCGGAGGCGATCGGGCTCGGCGATGAATCCGCCGCCATAGACGCCAGAGAAGTTCGTGAAGGTCAGCTGGTTCGCCCTGCCCTTGTGGGCGAACACTTTCCGGCATTGCTCGGCGCTCGTGGCCCAGGCACCCGTGAGATCGAAAGCCTGCGCGCAACCCGGCAATCCGAAGATCATGCCCGTCGCCACGATTGCGCGAAACTTACAGTCCGGTTTCATATGGTGTCTCCCCGTTCGCGCCCGTCAGTGACCGCTTAACACCAGCGTCTTGATCGGCAGCAGCAGAGCTTGAATCCGAAGCAGCAAGGCATGAACGAGTGCCGTCGCGTCGACGGCGTGCAGGGCAAAGCCTTTCAACGCCCCGGTTTTCGGATCGGCAATCTCATCATGGTTGCTGGTGTAGGCATTGACGATGCAAGTGCTGCCCGGCGTCACGCCGTCAAGGCCTCCCTTGTAAAGCGGCTCGAGGAACACGAGGATCGAACCTGGCTGTTGCAGGTTCTGCGGGTCGATCAACAGCTCGCTGGCCCGAAACTGGCCGGCGGCGATGAAATCCTGCACGCTGGTGACGACCAGCGGAATGATCACCCAGGGTTTCGACATACAGGTGGCTTCCGCGACCATGCCAGGCTTCATCACCTGGGCCTCGATCTGCCCGAAGCCCGCCTGCAACCTGTTGCGGCCCGCTTCGTCCGGTATCAGGATTCCGGCCGGCCGCATGATCTGGGCGACGAGATCCCCGGGGCGAACGAGGAATTGCTCGACGCGGCCGTTAACGCCGGCACGGACGAAGGTCTTGTCGAGATCCACTTGCGCCTGCGCCCGCGCAGCCTCGGCGCTCGCCTTCTCGGCCGGCAACAGCGTGGAGACGCGCAACGTCGCCGACTCCCTGGCGGCGCTGGCGGCATCGACGCCGGACTGCCGCTGATCAACCAGCACCTGCAGCTTCTCGATGTCACGTTGCGGCACGATGCCGGGATTGCGGCGCTGCAACTCGCTCTTCACCTCCAGTTCGTCCTTGGCCTGCTGCAAGGAGGCCTTCGCCTCCCCGATCTGAGCGTCCGCCTTTACGACGTCGGCCTGCGCCGCGATCAACGACGCATCCACCTCGGCGATCTTTCGCTTGGCGGTCTCGAGCGCCGCCTCCTGCTTCGAACTGTCGAGCCGGAACAGAACGTCCCCCTTCTTCACCGGCGCGGTGAAGCCGACATTGACCTCGACGACACGTCCGGAGCCTTCGGGCAGGATCGGCACGGTCCTGAAGTAGATCGCCGCCGAGGTTGTCGAGGGATGAAAGTAGAAGATCATCGTGATCAGCGAGATCGTGAGCATCAGGCAGCCGGTGATCCCCCATCTCAGTTCATACCAGACAGAGAAGAACGTGATCTCCTTGCCGAACCGCTTGCCTTGCCGATAGCGGCGGTAGAGGTAATCCGGCAGGATCGTCACCAGCGAGCAGATCATCAGCTCAAGCATGGTTGTGCACCTCTTGCTTCGCGGGCGTCCGGACATCGGGACCGCCGCCAGGTCCGGATTCGGCTACCGGTTCGGCAGCGCCCGGCGTGGCGTCGGCTATGCGCTCGACGGAATCTGCGATGCTGCGCATCGGCGTGCCGAAATCCGGCAGGTCGATGAGTGCCAGCAACAGGCCGGCGACCCAGAAGATATGCATGTGGGTGAAAAGCGATATCAAGCCGAGAACGGCGACGATCTCAAACTGAAGTTTCTGGCTCTTGTGCGCCATGCGCTCCGGCAGGCTGTGCAGCTTCCAGTACAGAGTGCCAACCCACAAGACGGTGGCTACGAGGAAAATGCCCATCACCACCATCAGGGTGTCCGACCCGTCGGCGCCGGGAATGAAAAACGGCAGATGATGGGGGGCCGCCGGATGCATCTGTTCGCTCAAGCCAAGTCTCCCGGTCGCAATAACACCGCAGGCGAATCCTGATCGACACTGCTGACGATCCTATCGCGCTTGCTTGATCTGGATCAAGGAAGCCGGTCGGCTCATCCCTACCGTTCCGGGGGCAAGGTGGAAGATCGGGTTAGGAGTCCCCAGCCATGCGAAACAAGATCGATGACCTGATCCCGAAGGCGCACGAGATCCAGAAGCAGGCAGCGCTCAAGGAAGCGGAGAAGGCCGAGGAGCATGCCAAGCGTGCGGCTGCTATCGAAGCCGAGAAGCGCGCGTTGATCGAGCGGCTGAGCAAGCCCTCGGGGCTTACCGAGGACGAGAAGGTCAAGCTGGCGTCGACGGTGATTCAGCGGGCGGTGCGCAATGGCTTGAGCGAGGTCCAGGTCTATCGCTTCCCGAACTCGCTGTGCTCCGACAAGGGGCGAGCGATCAATCAGATGGAGGCCGGCTGGGAGAAGACGCTGACGGGTATCCCTAAGGAAATATACCAGCTTTGGGCTGACTACCTGCAGCCGCGCGGCTACCGCATCCGCTATCAGATCGTCGATTACCCCGGCGGCATGCCCGGCGATATCGGAATCGTCATTGCCTGGGGCGACTAGTTGAAAACGATGGACGGATATCCATGGCGAAAGACAAGCCGACCGAGAAGATGAAGCGCAAGGACTATGAGGAAGAGCTGCAGAAGCTGCAGGCCCAGCTCTGCCAGCTCCAGGATTGGGTACAGGCGAACAAGCTCAGGGTCATCATCCTGTTCGAGGGACGCGATGCGGCCGGCAAGGGCGGAACGATCAAGGCCCTGACCGAGAAGGTCAGCCCGCGCGTGTTTCGCGTGGTCGCCCTGCCCGCGCCCTCGGATCGTGAGAAGTCCCAGCTCTTCATCCAGCGCTACATGCAGCAGTTTCCGGCGGCCGGCGAGATCGTGATCTTCGATCGCAGCTGGTACAATCGCGCGGGCGTCGAATATGTGATGGGGTTCTGCACGCCGGCGGAGCACAAGCGATTCCTTTCCCTCTGCCCGCAGATGGAGCAATACATCATCGAGGGCGGCATCATCCTGATCAAGCTGTGGCTCGAGGTCGGGATGGAGGAGCAGGAGCGCCGCTTCAGGGCGCGGATCGACGATCCGATGCGGCAATGGAAGCTGAGCCCGATGGACACCGAATCCTATCGCCGCTGGTATGATTACTCCCGCGCGCGCGACCTGATGTTCAAGGCGACGAGCTCGAAGCACGCGCCCTGGAACGTCATCCGTTCCGACGACAAGCGGCGGGCGCGGCTGAATTGCATCTCGTTCCTGCTGAAGACAATTCCTCACGGACGGGTCAGGCGCGACAAGGTCAAGCTCCCCAAGCGCTCCAACAAGGGTCGCTACAACGATCAGGCCGGACTGCGCGGAATGAAGTTCGTCGAGGAACGCTACTGAGAGGACAGGCCGCGCAGGGCGCGCGGCCGGCCTCCCTTGGACCTACTTCAAGCGGATGGAAACCCCGCCCACGGCGGCCGAGACTTCGGCGCCGACCTTCGGGCCGCTGAGCTGCAGGATCACGCCATTGGCGTTCTGAAGCTGCACGCCGCCGGCGCCCGCGGCGATCGCCCCACCGGCGCCTGCCGCGCTGTAGGAGCCTTCGATCGAGGCAGGCCCTCTGAGATTGAGGGCGCGCCCGACCAGCTTGGTGGTCGAGGCGCCGATCGTGAAGCCGACGCTCATGCCCGACACCGTGAACGGATAGTGCTTGCCGCGCAGCGTCAAGACGCCCTCGCCGCCTCCGACACCAACGATGAATCCACCCTTGGTGAAGATGACGGCGACCGAGCCGGTTTCAGCCAGCGACGGCGTGCTGAAGCCGGCCAATCCAATGGCCAGCATTGCAAGAGCTCCGATCAAACTCACTTTCCTCATCATGTCCCTCCAGGAACCGGTTGCGTTACGCCTTGTTGCGCAAGACTCATCGCCGCAAGAATGCGAAGACGCCTTGCGGAATCTCCTTCGTCTATGATGCAGCCTTGAACTTCGGCGCGGCCGCTCGCGGCTTGCCCATCCTGCCCAATGCCTCGGTCGTCACCAGCTTCAAGCCCTCGGCCGCGTCGTAGCCATGGATCTCCTTCACATCCAGCTTGCGCATGAAATCGATGGTCTCCTGCGTGATAACCTGGCCAGGGACCATGATCGGGAAGCCCGGCGGATAGGGAATCACGAAGTTGGCGGAGACGAGAGCGGGCCCGTTCTTCAGACGCCTGTCGATCTCGGGATCGTGCAGGCGAATATATTCGCATCCTGCCGCGTCATAGGCCGAATAGAATCCGCCACGGATGTCGCCCTCATTCGTCTTCGCGCCGGCATCGCCGCGATAGGCGTCGTGGAAATGCGAGAAGTTCGGCAAGTCGGGGACATCCTTCATTAGGCTGTTGACCCGCATGTCGAAGTCGACCCTGGCGTTCGCGCCGCCCTTGGTCAGGCCGCGATCGATTTCACCGGAGATTTCGGCCAGCACCCGGACGAGATGCGCGACGTCGCTCCGCGTATTGTTGATGTTGGACTGGATCAGGACCGAGTTGCGCGAGGTCTTGTTGACCTGGATGTTGTAGCGGCTGGCGAGCAGCCCCTTGAACGACGTTCCGTCGTACCCGGCGGTGCCGCAGACCAGCGTCATGCGGGTCGGATCGAGGCAGAACTCGTCGTCGTTCAGGCTCTTCAGGGCGCTAGCCCAGTTGGTCCCGGCCGCCAGATAGTCGGTGAATCCGCTCTCGCGGTATTGCTTCGGCACCATGGCATCCGCGCCAAGAACGCGGAAATATCTCGAAATCAACGGATTGGTGTTGACCGCGTTGCGGATGGCGAACGCGATCTCCATGGCATTGGCCACCAGTCCATATCCCTCGAGCTCCATCTGCCGGCGCGAGACGTCGAGGCTCGCGATCAGCTGCTGGTTCGGGCTGGTCGAGGCGTGCGTGAATACGGCCTCCTTGAACTGCGCTTCGACGGTGTGGAATTCGATGTCCTTGACCGCCAGCATCGAGCCCTGGCGGATCGCCGACATCGACTTGTGCGTCGAGTTGGTCTGGTAGACGCGCAGCCGGATCTGGCGCGGATCGGGGATCAGCCTGGTCTTGAGCAGAACCTCGTCGGACGGATTCTTGCCGAGCTCGGCCTGCTGTTTCTCATAGGCGGCGACCGATTTGGGATCGCGCATCCAGGCTTCGATCTCATTCGCCGCGCCCATCGCGGTTCGCCGCCTCAGGAACGGCGAAAACCGCGCGAAGCCGAACCATGCCTCGTCCCAGAGGAAGATCAGGTCAGGCTTGATCGCGAGGCATTCCTCCATCACCCGCCGCGTGTTGTAGATGTGGCCGTCGAAGGTGCAATTGGTCAGGTCGATCAGCTTGACCCGATCGAGCCGGCCATCCGCCTTCGCGTTCAGAAGCGCCTGCTTGATCGTCTGTAGCGGCACCGCGCCATACATCGAGTATTCCGTCATCGGGAATGCCTCGACGTAGAGCGGCTGCGCGCCGGCCAGCACCATGCCGTAATGGTGCGACTTGTGGCAATTGCGGTCGACGATTGCGATGTCGCCGGGACCCAGCAGCGCCTGCACCGCCATCTTGTTGGACGTCGAGGTGCCGTTGGTCACGAAGTAAACGCGGTCGGCGCCGAGCGCGCGCGCGGCCTTCTCCTGCGCCTTCTTGATGTTGCCGGTCGGCTCCAGCATGCTGTCGAGGCCGCCGGTGGTCGCGCTGCTTTCGGCAAGGAACAGGTTCAGCCCGTAGAATTCGCCCATGTCGCGGATCCAGTCCGACTTGAACACGGACTTGCCGCGCGCGATCGGCAGCGCGTGGAAGGTGCCGATCGGCCGCTGCGCATATTTCTTCAGATTGTCGAAGAACGGCGTGTCGAAGCGATCCTGCACGCCCTCCAGAATTGAAAGGTGCAGTTCGAGGATATCCTCGACGGAGTAGAACACCCGGCGCACCACATCGGCTTCGGGATTGCCGGCCAACTCCTCGACGTCGCGATTGGACATGAGGTAGAGGTCAAGCTCGGGACGGACCCGCTTCAGGATTTGCGCCAACCGTAGCGCGGACGCATCGGACTCGTCGCTGAGCCCCATGGCGCCGGTCATGGCGCGAAGCACCGGCGCATCGTGGCGCGAGCGCAGCCCGAAGCCTTCATTGATCACCACCGCCGCAATATTGGGGTTCAGCATTGCTGCACAGAAGGCGTCCTCGAGGTTGCCCACGACCACGGGCTCATAGATGAAGGCGTCGACCGGACGCCGCAGCTTGCGCCATTCCGCCAGGAGCCCGGGCCAGTTGCTGGCCGGCACCCCGGTCACGATCAGGGTCTCGAAGTAAGGACGGCGCGCCGCCGATTGTCCGAGAGTTGGGGGAAGCAGATCGGGAACGTCGCCATTGCCCTCGTCCTGCGTGCTCCAGTCACCTGCATGCTGGCGGAAGGATTTTGTCTGAAGCGCCTGCGCAATCCGCGTCGCAAGCATATGCGAGGTGGCGGCGTCGCCCGCCGCCGCAGCTTCCTTCAGCGCCGCCATCAAACGAAGGCCCGGATAGCCGTGAAACTCCTCCGTCACCGCAAGCGCCGACAGCGCCGCGTCATACGCCGCACGGTTGCCGCCCCTGCTCCATACCTTCGCCGCCTCAACCAGATCGCGCCAATTGTCGGCTCGTCCGCCGGGCCCGGAGAAGAACTGGTCGATGCGCTGCTGTGCCGGCTTCGCCTCGTTGGCCATGAGTGTCTCCCGATCTCGTGATCTCAGCGCTGGTTCTGTCCAATCGTACAAACCGGGCCCATTGCGCCCTTTGATCCAAGTCAAGCTGCAAGCTGGATTGAGACAGCCCCCCAGGCGCGCGTGATCGCGACGTCTTGCGGCGCAACAAGGCCGGATTGTCGCAGCAGTCCGTACGGCCGCGCACGCTAGATGCTTGCCTGCGGCTTCCTGTTGCTCAATACGCTGTCGAGCGTACGCGTCCAGTCGCCGCTATCGGTCTTGTCGGCAAGACCGTCCGCCCGAAGCAGATCCCGCAACTGCGCGTGCGCGCCCACGATGCAGAATGTGATCTGGCGCGATGCGAGTTCCTGATGAAGGTCGTGCAGCATGCGCGAGCCCGCAAGGTCGATGAACGGCGAGGCCGACAGGTCACAAGCCACCAGCTTGACGTCAGGCGACGTCCGAAGCGCCGCCAGCACCGTTTCGAGGATCGTCTCGGCATTGACATAGAGGAGCGAGGTCTCGGGGCGGAACGCGATGATCCCGGTCAGGGGCTCGACGTCATCGTGTCGCGCCCGGTCGGAATAGCGCCCGCTGCCGGCTTGACGGCCCAGAAACGCGATATTGGGCTGCGACGCCCGCAACAGCAGCAGGAAGATCGAGGCGACGGCGGCCAGCAGCACGCCCTGCAATATCCCGAGGAACAGCACGGACACCAGCGCGATGATAGCGGCATAGAAATCGATCCGACTGATCCGCCACATTCTGGCGAGCGCCGGAATATCGACCAGTTTGTAGACGGCTGAGAAAACGATCGCGGCGAGCACGGTCTTCGGCAGATTGGTCAAGAGGCCCGTGAAGAACAGCAGGCAGAGCGCGAGGGTTGCCGAACAGAACACCAGCGCCAGCGGCGTGCGTGCGCCGGCGGCGTCATTCACGGCCGACTGCGACAACCCGCCGGCGACGGGATAGCCATGCCCGAAGGCTGCGGCGAGATTGGCCGCGCCGAGTCCCAGAAACTCCTGCCTGACATCCAGCGGGTATCCATGCTTTGCCGCAAAGCTGCGCGCGGCAGACACCCCTTCCACATAGGCCAGCACCAGGCATCCGGCAGCGATCGGAAAGAGATCGTCAAATTCGAGCAGACCAAATGTCGGGAGCGACATCGTCGGCAACCCGGTCGGGATCGGCCCGGTCACCGGCAGTCCCATTTGCGCGAGCCCGAGCGCGGAGACCATCAGGATCGAGAGCGCGACCACCGCCAACCCGATGGGCTTTCCCGGCAATCTCTTCTCGCCGAGCAGGAGCAGCACCGTCGCAGTCACACCGAAGCCGAGTACCAGCGGCCTGGTATCGCCCAGCTGGCCGGCAAGCTTGATCACGCGGTCGAAGAAGTTGTGGCCGCCTCCAGCGACGCCGAACAGGCTGGGCAGCTGGCTCATGATGATGGTGAGCCCCGCTCCGGCCTTGAAGCCCACCAGAATACTGTCGCTGATCAACCGCACCAGCACGCTGAGCTTGAACAGCCAGGCAATCAGGCAGAGCACTGCGACGCTGAAGGCCACGAGACTGGCAATCTGCCCATAACGCGTGGCGTTGCCGCCGGCCAATATGCCGACGGCGCCGGCGATCATCAGCGAGATCGCCGACGTGGGCCCGACCGCGAGCTGCCGGGACGAACCCAGCAGGGCGTAGCCCACGCCGCCGAGCAGATAGCCATAGACGCCGATCTGCGGCGGCAGACCCGCAAGCCCCGCATAGGCCAGCGACACCGGGATCGCGTAGGCCGCCAGCGTGACCCCGGCGATTGCGTCCGCCCCAAGCCAGGATGCGCGGTAGTCGGCGAGCCAGTTCGCCGGCGGAAACCAGCGCATCCAACTCGTCTCTGCCAGGATCGACATCAAGCCCGCCGTATGACGCCACAATGGTCGCATGTGGTTGCGCCGGCGGGCCCGATGCGCGTTGATTCAGATCAAGCCTTGCAGTCGACAATGTGCTTCTGATCTTGCGCGGCTCGATCGTCGTAACCTGCACATTTGCCAGATGATTGCCGGAGCGCATGACATGCGTCAGCACCGCTTACGGACCCTCGCAACCGCAGCGCTGCTGTTGCTTGGCCTGACCGCTCCAGCACGCGCCGATGACCGACAGTCGCCCCAGCGCATCCAGGAAGAGATCTGGGCGTTGCCGACCCCGCTGCCAATGTTCGCTTATCTGGTCCGTCCGCTCGGCGATGGCCCTTTCCCACTGGTCATCATGAACCACGGCGTGTCACTGAATGCCAGGGATCGCAGCTTCTTCCCGCTGGTCGAATTTCGCGATGCCGCAATGTGGTTTGCACGGCGCGGCTATCTCGTGGTGGCGCCGGTCGGGACCGGCTATGGCGCGGCGGCCATCGATATTCCCGAACGCGGTCTCTATGGCCCGTTCTTCTCGAAGGTCGGCAAATGCACCAATCCGAATTTCCTCGATGCGGGCCTCGCCGTCGCGCAGGTCGATCTCTGGATCATTGATTACATGGCCGCCGAAAAGCGCACCTTGCCGAAGGACGTGATCGTCGTCGGACAGTCGGCCGGCGGCTGGGCTGCGATCGCGTTATCGAGCCTCAACCCGCCGCAGGTCAAGGCCATCATCACCTTCGCGGCAGGCCGCGGCGGCCGTGTCGACGGCAAACCCAACAACAATTGCGGCCCCGACAGACTGGTCGAGGCCACCGGCATGTTTGGCCATACGTCGCGGGTGCCGATGCTGTGGTTCTACATCGAGAACGACACATTCTTCGGCCCGGCCCTGTCGAAGCGAATGCACGAGGCCTTCACGCGCGCCGGCGGTCGTGCCGAGTACCATCTTTTGCCGCCGTTCGGCGACGAAGGGCATTTCCTGATCGGCTCTCCCGATTCCATTCCCATATGGTCGCCTTTGGTCGAACGATTTCTCGACAAGGTTCGCTAGGCGGCCGTTCGCGCTGGAGGAGCATCCATGGTCCGATATGGTGCCTTGGCGAAGTTGGCGCTGTTTGCGGCCGGCATCAGTGCTGCCCACGCTCAACAGACGTCCTCACCGCCTGCTACGGTGAAGGACGGCGGCGAAGTAGCCCCGCGGGGGGCACGTCAGCCGGTGCGGGACATCAAGTATGGCGAGTGGCGAAAGGTCTGCTTCAACGCCGCCGGCGCCAAGACACTATGCCGGACGACGATCACCGGCACCTTCCCCACCGGGCAGACGGCCGTTCGCCTCGATCTGATCGAGCGAGAGGACGGCAGCAGCCGCGTCCAGCTATTCCTGCCGGTCGGGATGTATCTGCAAGCCGGCGTCAAGCTATCGGTCGACCAGAAGGCGGTTCGTCGGCTGCCCTACACCTGGTGCGCGACCAACATGTGCATCGCGGCCGATGTCGCCGATCCCAAGCTTCTCGAGGACATGGATGGCGGAAAGACGCTCTCGATCGAGGTCGTCGACACCAGCATTTTGACGATGACGACATTGGTGCCGCTCGACCGCTTTGCAAGCGTGCGCAAGGGCGCACCCGCGCTGACACTCGATCAAGTGATCGATGAATGATTGAGACCGGCAGCTGCTAGACCACGCCGGCCAACAGCCGTTCAATCGGCTGGATCAGCGAATTGGCGGTGAATGGCTTGGTCAGATAGGCCACGCATCCCGATGCCGTTGCCGCCATGCGCGTCGCCGGGTTGTCATTTCCGGTGATGTAAATGACGGGGATTTCGATGCCCTGATCCGCCAGGCGGTGCCGCAGTTCGATCCCGGACCCATCGCTGAGATTGATGTCCAATATCAGGCAAACCGCGCTGTCAAAGCTGCCATGTCTCAGTAACGCGCTTCCGGTCTCGAATAACCTGGATGCAAATCCACACTGCCGTAGAAGCCGTCCGATTCCACGGAGCATGGAGGGATTATCATCCACGACGAAAACGAGTTTCGCGGTCGGCAAATCCTGAAGCCTCTACCTATCGCTGAATGACCTTCGCCCGCGTATGGATAAAGGGCACGTCAAGCGGCTACCGGCGCGCAATATTCTCGCGGCCAAGATCGGAGATACGCCGCGTCACAGAGCTTTCATATTGTACCATGGGACAGGAGGGGCAGAGCTGCCCGGCAGATCAAGCCTTGACCTCGCCACCGGATGCGCGCGTGCCGAGCTGCTCGGCGATCGAAACCAGCTCGGCAAATGACTGCACCTGCATCTTCTCCATGACCTGGTGACGATGGGCCTTGATCGTGCGTTCGGTCGTGCCAAGCTCGTGAGCAATCTGCTTGTTGATCCGGCCGCACACAATCAGATCGAACACCTGCCGCTCACGCGGGGTCAACTTCGCCAGCAGCGCGCGCAGCGAATCGAGCCTGGTTCGCCGGCCACGGGCCAGTTCGTGCCGCGCAAGGGCGCGATTGATCGCCTCGATCAGCTGTTCCGACGCGATCGGCTTGGTCAAAAAATCTTCGGCACCTGCCTTGATCGCCTGGACGGTGGTCGCCGTGTCGGCATGTCCGGTCAGGAATACGATCGGGAGCGTCGACCCCAGTTCGTTGAGACGCCCCTGCAGCTCCGGACCACTCATTCCGGGAATGCGTACGTCCAGCAGGATACAGCCGGCCCCTTCGTCGTCAGGCAATTGGTCGAGCAATTCCCGGGCCGATGCGTAGGTGGCGACGCGATAGCCTGCGAGCTTGAGCCGGCGCTCGAGCGCTGCGCGAAACGAGGCGTCGTCGTCGACTATGTGCACGTAAGCGTGCATTATTGCTCCACCGGCCAAAATCGCCGCTACCTGTAGAATGACCATCAGCGGCGATCTGAAAATGCTGCGTTCGTCGTAAATTGAACCTTGCAATAAGGCAAACAAGACCCAAACGCGCTACGCGGCCAGCGGCAGTGAAAGGTGGAATACCGCCCCTCCTCCGGACTGATTCTCGGCCCAGAGCTGGCCGCTATGCGCAAGAACGATCGTCCGTGCGATGGACAGGCCGATGCCCATGCCCTGCTCCTTTGTGGTGAAGAACGGATCGAAGATGTCGTTCAGCCTGTCCTGCGGAATTCCCGGCCCGGAATCGCTGATGGAAATCACCGCCGACGCGTCCCCATTGACTTCCGTACGGCCGATGATGGTGCGCCCGTAGGGCATTTTGGCCATCGCGTCCATGCTGTTGACGACGAGGTTGAGAATGACCTGCTGCAACTGCACCGGGTCGCCCTTCACCCGCAGGGTCTGCGGTGAGGTCTGCAGATAGATTGCGACGTTGCGCGTCGAGGCCTGCAGCTTGAGGAAATCAAATGCTTCCCGCATGGTCTGGTTGAGGTCGATCTCCTTCTTCTCAAATGGCGCACGCTTGAGCAGGCTGCGCATCCTGCGGATCACCTCGCTTGCACGCAGGTCATCGCGCTTGATGTCGGAAATGATTTCCCGCACCTCCTGAAGGTCGGGCGTCGGCGACGCGAGGATCAGCTCCGCGCTCTCGGCATTGGTCAGGATCGAGCCCAGCGGCTGGTTGAGCTCATGGGCGATCGAGGACGAGAGCTCACCGGCAGTCGCCTGCCGATTGATATGGGCGAGTTCGGACAGGCGACTGCGGGCTTCGACCTCGGCACTCCGCCGCATGTGACGCTCGTGCAGCAGGAACGCAATGAGCGCGGTTTGAACCAGCAGCGCCACTGCCAGGGCAACGGCCCGCCAACGATATTTTTCCAGGAAGGACGGCTCACGGAAGCGAATTTCGTTGCCTCTTGGCAGACTGGCTTCGCTGACGTTCCAATGCTGCATCTGCCGCCAGTTGAAGATCGGCTTCACCGCATCGATGACCGACGGTGGCAGGCTTTCCGGCGCCTCGCCATCCAGAATGCGCAGCGCCCTTCCCGCAGCCTCGGCACCGATCAGCGACGGAACTATGACGAATCCGCCGATGCCGCCCGCCCCGAGGAAGGTCTCCGCGGCGACGACAATCGGACGATTGGCTCTTGCCGCGACAAATGCGAGGGCATCCGACGGCGGATAATAGTTGCCTTTGCCGTCGCTATAGAGGCCCGTGTAGATGATCGCGCTATGATCGGGGAGCGCCGCGACCCGTTCAACGATCTCGGGCATCGGACGTCCGATGATCTCGACGATGTCGAGGCCCGGAATGCCGGCCGCTGCCTGGTCTTTCCAGTTGCGAAACAGAACTTGCCGGTCCCAATCCGCGCCAACCAGCACGACGGTCTTGAGGCCCGGCAACACGGCGCGGGCAGCCGTGACGGCATCCTTGAGTTTCAAGTTCACGATGCCGCCGGTAACATAGGCCGGCGGCTGCAATCGCTTGAAATCGGCCTCTTCGACCAGCGAAAACACGATTGGCGTGTCGGGCCAGAGCTGCGGGCGCCAGCGGAGCGCAAGCTCAAGCGCAGCCGCGCCAATGGTGACCACCACGCCGATCGGCCGATCGCGATATTTCGCCTCGAGGAATCGCCGGAAATCCTCCTGATAGGCCTCGCCGCCGAAGCGATTGAGATCGAGGCTTTCGGTGTAGACGGTGGTCGGCGCGTGCCCGTGAGCGCTCACCGCATCCCTTAGGCCAACGAACACCTGGTAGTAGAAGGGGCCACGTCGATCGGACTGGTCCAGCACCAGCATGGAATGCGGGCGCGTTTGTTGCGCCCGGAGATCAGCCGGTGCCAACAAAGCAGCCAGCAGGATGATCAGTCCAGAGAGCCGAATTGCACTGCCCATAACGTTCGGAGCCGGAGACCAACGGGTTCAAAACCTAGCACCCGGTTGTCGCCGAGAAAATTGAAAAGTAATCTAAGACTGTGCGCACCAATTTACGAACAAATTGCCGCATTTCGCGCACCCTGTCCTTTAGGACAATGACCTCAAGACCAATAGAGACCGGCCGGGCCCTGTCGTAGTTATTGCGCGCGGACAAAAGCATTTCGAGCCGCCGCGGACGCTGCATCAGTTGTTACCCGAGAGAGTTAGTCCATGTTTGCTCGCGTCAATGCCAGACCCGCCAATGTGCCGAGCATCCTCGGTGGGTTGACCGTCCGGCACGCCAACTGCATCACCAGCGAATTCCACTACAGGAAAGGCACCGAGATCTACGGGGAGAAGGAGCCGGCAGAGTACGTCTACCAGGTCGTTTCGGGGGCGGTCCGCAGCTACAAGCTGCTTTCCGACGGACGCCGCCAGATCGGTGCCTTTCACCTCGTCGGGGATATTTTCGGCCTCGAGAATGCCGAAACCCACCGCTTTACCGCCGAAGCCATCGTCGACACGAACGTGCACCTGATCAGGCGGATCAGCCTCGAACGCGTGGCCGATTCCGATTTCGCCCTGGCTCGCAACCTGCTGGTCATGACGACCAGCAACCTGCGGCATGCCGAGGAGCACATGCTGCTGCTCGGCCGCAAGACCGCATTGGAGCGGGTTGCCGCGTTTCTGCTCGAAATGGATCGCCGGCTGACCGGAGTCGGTGTCGTCGCCTTGCCGATGTGCCGGCGTGATATTGCCGACTATCTCGGACTGACGCTCGAAACCGTGTCACGTGCGCTATCCAAGCTGCACGCCTACGGCGCGCTCAACTTCCTTGGCTCGAACCAGCGCGAGATCATGCTGGTCGACCGCGACCAGCTGTCCAGGCTGGACGACTAGCCGACGTCAAGGGGATTTCGTGAGCGCCGCCTGGCGCTCGATGGTCTTTTGCAACACTTCGAACAAGACCGCGGTCGACCATCCGAACATGAGAATGCCGTTCATGGCCGCCATCGGTCCGATCAACAGCCACTGCTTGACCGGGATGACGTCGCCATAGCCGAGCGTGGTGTAGTTCACAAAGGCGAAATACAGCAGATTGCTGCCGGCAGGCGCGGCGCCGAGCACCCAATAGGCCAGGCTCCACACCACGATCTCAAGCGTGTGAGCCAGCATCAGCGCAAGCGCGGTTGCGACCATCACGCCGCTGAGCTGTAGCCCCGCCCGGCCGGCCGCGCTCAAGGCAACGTTGCGAAGCAACCCGATGGCCGCGACTGTCCACAGCGAATGGATCGCGATGTTGATCGCGCTCACCGCCGATCCCACGAGGAGCTGAAACAGCATTATCGCTCTCCCGCCAGCCGGGCGCGGTCGTCCCGGATCCATGCCGTGAGCAATTCCCAGGCGACCGCGAGAATGATTGGACCGATGAACAGGCCCACGATGCCGTGGGCAAGCGTGCCGCCGATCACGCCGACAAAGATGACGAGCGCCGGCGTGGTCAGGCCCCGCCCCATCACCAGCGGCTTCAGCACATTGTCGAGGACGCCGACGACCAGGAAGAAGAACGTGAGGGCGAGTGCGGTCGTGAAATCCTTGGCCGACCATAGCCAGATGATGACCGGAAACAGCACGATTGCCGCCCCGATCTGCACGATCGCGAGCAGCATCACGACAAACGCCAGCAGCCCCGCACTCGGGATCCCCGCCAGCTTGAAGCCAATGCCGGCCAGCAGCGATTGCAGGACGGCGACGCCAATGACGCCGCGGGAAACCGCCCGGATGGTCGCACCTGCAAGATCGAGGAAGTGCTCGCTCTGCTCCGGCACGATGCGGGACAGGAAGCTCCGGCACGCCGCCGCAAGCTGCAAGCCATAGGGAAACAGAAACCCTGCCACGACGACCGCCAGCAGAAACTTCAGCATCCCGATCCCGGCATCGCTGGCAAATGCAAACAGGGTCCCGGCCAACGGCTTCAGTTGCGGCACGACCTCGCGCAGCACGGCACGCAGATTGGTCGACGCCCGATCCCAGATCTCATGGAGTGGGCCGCCGATCAGCGGCCAATCCTTGATCTCGGGCGGCGGCGACGGCACGACAACGTGGCCGGCGCCGAGTTGTTCGGCGAGCTCCCTCACCCCCTCTACTGCTCCGATTCCGAGCCAGGTCGCCGGCCCGATGACGACTCCCAGAGAGATCAAGGTCAGCACGAGCGCCGCGATGCCGGTATGGCCGCCGAGCATTGCTGCGAGCCAGGTGAAGACGGGATAGAGCGCGACCGCGAGCACCACGCTCCAGGCCAGGATCGGCACGAACGGGCTGACCAGAACGAACGACCAGTAGATCAACAGCGCCAGCAATCCGAGGCGAATTGCGAGCTGGACGAACTCGTCTCCGGTCACGAGCTGGCGAAGGGTTTTCAAGAGCGTGCTTTCGATCGAGCATCAGCAGCTACCCGGGAAGCGATGCCATCGCCTTGCTGCGCACGGCTTGATTCAGATCAAGCGTGACGCGTCCGGACTTTCACCGAAGAAGCGGCCCGGTTCGGGGGCAGGAGATCACGAGCGCGATCGCGCCCCATCAGGCGGCGGCCTGCCTATCCGCGGCAATTGTCCCAGGTGCAGGATCAATCGTCCGCACCGCCCTCTTGCCACTTTGATTCAAATCAAGCTTCGGGCCGGCCGCGGCTGACAGGCTCGGCGTCCTCATGGATCGGACAGCCGCTCTCGATTTGGCTGCCTTTCGGTCGCGACTGCCTGTGTCACCCCGATGTGGAGGACGTCATGAAGAACACCAAGACCCTGCCGGCCTTGATCCTGCTTGCGAGCATGGTCGGCATTGGCGCGAGCCAGGCGGCCCCGTTGCCGACCAATGTCGCGGCCATGAAGGGCATGGTCGAGAGCAACACCGCCCTTCAGGTGCGCTGGGGCGGCTGGGGCGGCTGGCGCGGCGGCGGCTGGGGCTATCGCGGTTGGCGCGGCTACGGCGGCTGGGGAGGCTATCGTGGATGGGGCTATCGAGGCTGGGGCGCTGCGGCCGCCGGTGCGATCGTTGGCGGAGCCATCGCGAGCTCGGCCTACTATGGCGCGTATCCCTACTATGGCGGTGGATACGGCTATGGCGGCGGCTATGGCTACGACTATTGCCCGCCGGGCGGAGGCTACGGCTATTACGCTCGGCCACGCTACTATGACGGATGGTAGTGCCGGCTTTACGTGACAGGCCGGCCTTCGGTGATGTCACCGAAGGCCGAGCAGCGAACGCCGATAGCCGCTCTCGCGCGCTTCATTCCTGCACACGAAACCGCCATCGAAGCCCCTGGCATAGCGGCTTTGCCCTTTGAGGTAGTAGCGTCCGCGCCGAAAATCGAGCCAGACCACGCTATCGCCGGGGCAATGCCGCTGAGCCTGGGCTTCATAGCGGAATGGCGTCAGCGGCAGCGCGGCCGTCTGTTGCGCGCAGCAAAACAAGAAGGTCGCGGCGCAGGCCCCGACGCCCAACCTGGCCGCCAGACGGTCTCGACGTCCGCTCGATTTTTCAGCTAATTCGAAGTGCATTCATTGCCGCCGGGAATGATCCGTGTCGTGCCGAAGACGATAGCTCATATTGTCAGAGCTTCGCGGGCGGAGCACCTCAGAACGACGATTCCAGCATCACGCACGGCCAACAAGAGGCGCGCTCAGGACGATAGCAATCCAAAGGCGATCGCCGCGGTCGACAGCATCCCGGCCGTCACGACCACGACCTTGAAGGCAATATCGCCGTCGGCCGCTTCAAGCCAGCGACGCAGCCAATTGCGAGCGCCAGCCGGCTGGCTTGCGCCACGCACTCGCCGAAATCTGTCGCTGGTATACCCCATGGCTGCGATTGTAGATCGCGGTGGAATGGAGAGGCCAGTGCAGCTTGTGCCAAGCAGTCAGGGTCACGTGCGACGGCTTAACTGACCCAATTGGGCTATACGAGCCGGTTCGGCGCCAAGGCCCGCTCAACCAGCGCGCCCTAGCTGCCCTTCGAGCCGGCGGCGTTCCGCATCGGCCGCTCCTCCTCCGACGCGCTCTTCGAGGGCGCCGCGCCGCACATGGAGCTACTCCTTGATTCCACGGTCGTCGCGCGAGCGGTGCGATCAAATGGATTCCGCTCCATGACCTTCAGCGAAGCGAGCTCCTCCTTGTTCAAATAGGAGATCTTTCCCGGCGGAGTCATGACCATCCTGCCGATGGCCGACGGAGGAATACGGAGCTTGGCCGACAACCTCGCAAGCTTGATCGTGTCACGAATCGTTCGACTGTCCTCGTTGCCGTGTAAATTGGAAACCGAATGGACGCCGATCTTGGCATTTGGCGCCACATAACGCTTCCTGCTCGCCAGGAAAATAAAAGCGCATGCCGAGTCGCATTCTCCGGAAACGTAACTGGCGATTTGCCTCTGGTGCGCGAGCATGGCGATTCGGAAGCCTTCGTAGAGGGACCCACCTCGGGAATCGAGATCGAGGCCAACGACCCGGCGCTCAGTCGCCAGATATCCGCGAAAGCGGACAAAGTCCCCATCCCTGATATCTCCACTGAGCTTCAAGACATCTCCAAAGCACCCCTGGACACGGGAGAACTCCATCGCGAGACAGTTCGTCGAGGTCAGCACGACCGCGATGCTCAAAACGCATCCTGCAATCCGCATCGAGCGAATTGCAGGCGCTCGAGAATGAAGTTGACCCGCTGCGACATCGCTTCGGGGTGGCCGCAACCCATGCGTGGCGCACCGGCCGTTTGCGTCGCCGTCGATAAATGTCGCGCGGAGGACCCTCAAAGCGTGCTTCCAGGCTGCCACGGCGCTCCCCATTGGACCCGGGACCTCGCACGATAAACAGAGCATCGACGCGCATCGTGGGTTGATCTGAATCAAACCCAATTCGGCAAGCGCGCAGGCGGGAGCGCCATTTTGACGTCTAGAGAGCGACGCTGGCCCTCAAGCGCACGCCCCGTGCCGAGAGCGAACATCATCTACCGCGACCCTACGATCAGCCAGTCCAATCCAGCATCGGGGTCACCGACAATCTCCACCTTAAGTCATTCATTTCATTTATTTCTTTTTCCCCCGATCCTTGAGGGGACTGGACCGCTTGAGGAATCCCATCCGGCTCGACATGCGCGATCAATCCACGCTCCACGCGAACTGCTGGTCGCCAAGGCAACCTAACGCGGGATGCGGCGTCTCGATGGTGCAGCGTCCCGAAAGCCGCCGCTTGCGCCCCATGGCTTGAGCGATGGCCGCCCACACGCGCCGGACAACGCTGTCCGCGACGCGTCATCTTGTGTAAACTCCCACTGCATCCCGATCGATTTGGGAGAACGACAATGAAAGTCTTCTTGCTCGCCTGCGTGGCCGCCGTCGTCGTGTCGGCATTCGGGGCCCTGGCGCTAAACCGGGTGCAAGAACCGGTCGCACAGGCCTTTGCAACGACGGGCGTACGGCTGTAGCAAGTTCGCGTTCAACGGCTGCGCGCCCCCCTACTCCGCCGCGGTGACGGAGGGCTGGGGTCGAGCATCGCGCGCATTCTCCTCTTCCAGCCAGAGGCTGTGGTGCTCCCTGGCCCAATTGACATCGACGGTGCCGCTTCCCATCGCCTCGAACGCGCCTTCCATGCCGATCGTGCCGATATAGATGTGCGCCAGCATCACTGCCGTGAAAAGCATCGCGACGATGGAGTGGACGATCTGCGCAAGCTGCATCCCTTCGATGCCTGACAGGTAGAACGGGAACATCAGCACATATCCCGTCGCCGCCACCAGACCTCCGCCGATGACCACGATCCAGTAGATCGCCTTCTGGCCGGCGTTGAAACGATAGGCCGGCGGATGATCGTGCCCGACGATGCCGCCGCCGCGCTTGATCCAGTCGACATCCGCCTTGTTCGGGATATTGCCGGCGATCCACATCAGGAAGATCAGCACGACGCCGATGGTGAACGGGAAGCTGAGATAGTTGTGAACATATTTCGCCCATTGCGACCATTCGGAAAACGCTTCGTGGCCGATCAACGGCAGCAGCAATGGACGTCCAAAAGTGACGTTCAACCCCGAGATCGCCAGAATGATGAAGCAAGTCGCCGTCATCCAGTGCACGAAGCGCTCGAATGCGGAAAAGCGCACGATGGTCCGGCCGGAACGACCGCTCTGCAGCCGTACCATCCCGCGGCTGAGATAGAAGATGACCAGCGCCGCGAGCATGCCAAGAATGGCGATGCCGCCGATCCAGCGCAGCGTCACGTTCCGGAACTCGCGCCATTCACGGCCGGCCGGCTGTTCGAGAACGCCCGAGCGCTGGTCGGGTATGCTGACGCGTCCCTGCACCCGGTTCAGTTCCTGCAGGAGCTGTTGCTCCTTGACCGCGCTTGCGGTCGGGTTGACCTGCTGGGCTACGGACGGGGAAGCCGCGGAGACGAGCAGCAGGAGTCCAGCCACGCCAATGACGAGCCGAACACATCGTGCAAAACACGCCATAAGGTCCTCCCGATATCGACGCGACCCGCGCCAGGTCGTCGTCAGGACTCGATCGTCTCGCGATAGGCGGTCTTCCAGCCCCATGCGCCTGAGCCGTAGCCGCGCTTCAGCACGCGCTCTTTATAGATCTGGGCAATGATCTCGCCGTCGCCGGCGAGCAGCGACTTGGTCGAGCACATCTCCGCGCACAGCGGCAGCTTGCCTTCGGCAAGCCGGTTCGCGCCGTATTTCTCGTACTCTTCCTTGCTGCCATCGGCCTCGGGACCGCCGGCACAATAGGTGCATTTGTCCATTTTTCCGCGCGAGCCGAAATTGCCGACCTTCGGATATTGCGGCGCGCCGAACGGACAGGCGTAGAAGCAGTAGCCGCAGCCGATGCAGAGATCCTTGGAGTGCAGAACCACGCCGTCGGCGGTGGTATAGAAACAATTCACCGGGCACACCGCCGCACAGGGCGCGTCCGTACAGTGCATGCAGGCCATCGAGACCGAGCGTTCGCCCGGCTTGCCGTCGGCGATGGTGACGACCCGGCGGCGGTTGATGCCCCAAGGCACCTCGTGCTCGTTCTTGCAGGCCGTGACGCAGGCGTTGCACTCGATGCAACGGTCGGCGTCGCAGAGAAACTTCATACGTGCCATCGTCGTTGCTCCCTTATGCCGCCGCGATCTGGCAGAGAGTGACCTTGGGCTCCTGCATGCCCGTCGCGGGATCGTATCCGTAGGTGGTGATCGTGTTCGCGCTTTCGCCGAGCACGATCGGATCGGTGCCCTTCGGGTAGTTGCCGCGAAGATCCTTGCCCGCAAGCCAGCCGCCGAAATGGAAGGGCATCCATGCAACGCCCTTGCCGACCCGCTCGGTAACGAGCGCCTTCATCCTTGCCCTGGAATTGTTCTCGGCGCCGGTGACCCAGACCCAGCCACCGTCCTTGACACCGCGATCGGCGGCATCGGCGGGATTGATCTCGATGAACATGTCCTGCTGCAACTCGGCGAGCCACGGGTTTGTGCGCGTCTCCTCGCCGCCGCCCTCATATTCGACCAGACGGCCGGACGAGAGGATGAGCGGAAACTGCTTTGCAATGCCCTTCTCCACCGCGGCCTTCTGCACGGAGAATCCGATATTGGGCATCCGGAACTGCTTGGCGTCGGGCAGCGTCGGGTACTTGGCGACGAGATCGACACGTGGCGTATAGATCGGCTCGCGGTGAACCGGGATCGGATCGGGCAAGCCGAAGGCATTCATGCGTGCCTTGCCGTTGCCGTAGGGTACGCAGCCGTGCGCAAGCGCGACGCGCTGAATGCCGCCCGACAGATCGAGCGACCACGACACCGTGTCCGGATTGGCCGGATTGATCTTGTTGATCACGGCCATTTCCGCTTCGGTGAGCTCGGTGTCCCAGCCGAGCTTCTTCAGGCTCGCCAGCGTGAATTCCGGATAGCCATCCTGGATTCCCGACCCCAACGAATACGAGCCGTCCGCGAGCAGGCTTACCTTCCGCGTCGTGCCGTCCGGCAGCTTCTCCTCGCGCTCGACGCCGAACCGCGGCCGGAACGTGCCGCCGCCGTCCATCACGTGCAGATTGGTGTTGTAGAGCAGTGGCGTGCCGGGGTGCCTGACCTCGGGTGATCCCCAGCACGGCCAAGGCAGGCCGTAATAGTCGCCGCCAACCTCGGGATCGTCCTTCGGCGCCCGCATCGTCAGCATGTCGAACTTCGCCTGGTTCTTCATGTGCGCCTTGAGGCGCTCGGGCGATTGTCCGCAATAGCCGGTCGACCAGCTGCCGCGGTTCATCTCGCGCAGCACGTCCTCGGCCTCAGGCAGGTTGTTCTCGACCTTGATCTTCTTGAACATCTGATCGGCGAAGCCGAGCTTCTTCGCCATCAGATAGATGATTTCGAGATCGTCCTTCGACTCGAAGATCGGCTTCACAATCTGCTCGCCCCATTGCAGCGAGCGGTTGGAAGCGACACGCGACCCCTTGCACTCGAACTGGGTGGCGACCGGGAGAATGTAGACGCCTTCGGTGCGTCCCGCCTCGACCGCGAGCGAGGCCCAGGTCGTCGGATGCGGATCGGCGATGACGAGCAGCTCGAGCGCCTTCAGGCCGTTGAGGGATTCAGGGATACGGGTGATGCTGTTGGAGGCGTGTCCCTGCACGAACACCGCCTTCACGTTGTCCTTCTGCGCAACCTGCTCCTTCGGCAACGTCACCGCCTCGAACCAGCGGGTCAGCGGAATGCCGGGGGTTTCCATGATCTGCTTGGAATCGAACCGCGCCTTCAGGAAGTCATAGTCGACCTCCCAGACCCGCGACCAGTGCTTCCAGGCGCCTTCGGCAAGGCCGTAGTAGAACGGCAGCGTGACGATATCGAGCCCGACATCGGTCGCGCCCTGCACGTTGTCGTGGCCTCGGAAGATGTTGGCGCCGGCGCCGGCCTTGCCGACATTGCCGGTCATCAGCAGCGCGATGCAGCTCGCCCGCACATTGGCGGTGCCGACGGTCTTCTGCGTCTGGCCCATGGCCCAGATCAACGTTGCCGGCTTCTCGGTGGCGAACATCTTGGCGACGCGCTTGAGCTGCTCGCCGGGAATGCCGGTGACGCGCTCGACTTCCTCAGGAGGCCATTTCTCGACCTCCTTCTTGAGGTCGTCGAAACCGTAGACGCGCTGCCGGATGAACTCCTTGTCCTCCCAGCCGTTCTGCAGGATGTGCCACATCATGCCGTAGAGCACCGGAATGTCGGTACCCGGCCGCATCCGCACATATTCGGTCGCGTGCGCGGCGGTGCGCGTCAGGCGCGGGTCGATGACGATGAAGTTGGCCCTTTGCAGCTCCTTGCCCTCGAGCAGATGCTGCAGCGAGACGGGATGCGCCTCGGCCGGATTGCCGCCCAGGATGACCTGCGTCTTCGCATTGCGGATGTCATTGTAGCTGTTGGTCATCGCGCCGTAGCCCCAGGTGTTGGCGACGCCGGTGACGGTGGTTGAATGGCAGATGCGGGCCTGGTGATCGGTATTGTTGGTGCCCCAGAACGCACCGAGCTTGCGGAACAGGTAGGCGCCTTCGTTGGTCATCTTGGCCGAGCCGAGCCAATAGACGGAATCGGGACCCGACTTCTCACGTACCGCCTGAATCTTGTCGCCGATCTCATTGATCGCGGTGTCCCAGGAGACGCGGGTCCACTGCCCGCCCACCAGCTTCATCGGATAGCGCAGCCGCCGCTCGCTGTGCACGAGCTCACGCACGGAAGCGCCCTTGGCGCAATGCGAGCCGCGATTGATCGGCGAATCCCAGCTCGGCTCCTGGCCGATCCATACCCCGTTCAAGACCTCGGCCGTCACCGTGCATCCAACCGAACAGTGCGTGCAGATGCTCTTGCGGACGGTCGCGCCCGCCGTGAGCGGACCGGCCGCCGCGGCTTCCGCCTTGCGCACGCTGCCGAGCGGCAAGGTGCCGAATGCGGCGAGCGCGCCGCCGGCAAGACCGGATTTGCGCAGGAAGCTGCGGCGGTCGAGGCCACCGGCCTGATCTGCAAGGGAGCTGGCGGCGGAGCCTTGGCGCAGGGAACGCTGGTTTGTTCGCTTGATCAGCACGGTCAACCTCCCTTGGCCGGATAACGATTGACGCGGTAGAACGCCTTGACGTGATCGGTTTCCTTGTAGCGCGCCTTGCGCTTCTCATCGTTGGTTTCGCTGTCGGCTTGCGCAGAGCCGACCAGAGGCGTTGCCAGTGTCGCGCCGGCGCCCACCGTGCCGACGCCGACCTTGCGCAGGAAATCGCGGCGCCCGACTGTGGTAGTCCTGTCTTCACTCATCGCATCTCTCCTGGACCCGCGGATGCAGGTCAGTTCGCGAACGTGAATGCTTCTGTCTCGATCTCGATAAAGGCGCGACCAAGCGCACCGACCGCACGATAGAAGACGGCGCTCTCCGCGCGCTCGATGTCGACGAACAGCCGCCCCATCCAGGGCGCGACGTGTTTGCCGAAGAAGGCACGCTGCGTGTCGAACGGCGCCGGGAAACGCCCTCCCGCGAAACCTGCCATGATCTCGCACAGGATAGCCGCGTGATCTTCCGGCTCGGAATTGTTCGCGATGCGCTCGATCCCGGACGCAGCGAGGTCGGCGCGCAGCCTCGACAGCGGCCGCTCGTTGAGAAAGCCGGTCAGATAGTAGGAGGCGTAGGGCAAGAGTTCGCCGCGGCCGAGACCTGTGAACAGATCGAAATATTCGCGTTCGACCTTCGCCGCGACCGCATTGGCGGCGGATTCGGCCAGCGCGGCATGCGCGCGCCCAAGCGGCGTGGCATCGGCGGTCAACGCAGCCAGTTGATCGAGCAGTTTCTTCGATGGTGCGGCGGACAACAGCGTCGCGAGCAGCAGATATTCCTGCGCACGCGCGACATCGACAAAATCGATCGGCGCTTCGGCACGAAGCGGCTCGCTGTACAGATCAGGCCGCAAATGATCGCGCGAGATGCCTGTGGCGGCTTCGACGGCGATCACCCGTTGCGCGGGCACCTTGTTCCAGTTCGAAACAGAGGGCTGGCTGATGCCGATTTTGCGCGCAAGCTCTGCAACGCCGCCGGCGGCGTCAATGGCTCGCTCAAGGCCAGCATCGCGCACGTGGACCTCCATCCAAGTCCCGGGTGCTGATTTTGCTTTTCTTACAAAGCGCTAGCGAAGCCTAGTCCCGGCCCAACGGAGGGTCAATCGGCTCGCTATAGTCTGAGGCTATGGCCTTTCGTCGCGGTCCCTAGCGGGGCAGCGCACTGCCGTGCGTGCGGCGCTCAACCGGCACCTGTTCGCCGTCGGAGCTTTCCGCGACCGTTCGTTGCGTTGCAGCAGGATCAGGCGCGGATCCCGTGGTCGCGGCTTCTTCGGCGGCGATGCCCGGCAACTCGACCTCGCGCAATTCCTGCGAAGAATCCGCGACTTCAACCGAACGCTCAGGCGGCGCCTCGGCCGGCTTGCCGAGGCCGCCGACGATCCTGTCGATGAGCGCGGTGAGCTCAGCCTCGGAGCAATCCAGCGGGCCAAAGCCCGGCATCGCGGTCGGGTCGTTGAAGTCCCAGGCGTTCTCGGCAAGCCCGACAAAGTCGCGGATGACGGGATCGGCGCTCCAGGCGCGACGAAGCGCCGCACGCGTCAGCTCCTGCGGGATTCCCTTGCGCAGGAACGCCGTGATGTCGGTCGCCGAGGTAATCGAGTCAATCGAAGGCAGGCTCGAAAGATCGAACTCCGCGTCGTCGTCTTTGACTGCTGGCGGCGGCGACTGCATGTCGTCGCGCATGGCCGGGTCCGGTGGCGTGGCGTTCGCCTTTGCCTCCTGCTTGCGGCGGGACCAGCGCGTCAGGAACTTGTCCTCACTCATTCGTGTCCGCCTTCATGCTGCCGGCGCGCGAGCGCCTCGGGATCGGCCTGCCGTCGCTTGCGCTTGAAGAACTCACGTTCGACGTGGTGCTCGGCCACGAAGCTTTCAATCTGCTCACGCAGCATCTCGGGCATGGGGACGGCCTCGACCAGATTCGCACCGGCCTCCGTGAACGCCTCGCCCTCCGAAGGATCGGCGGTCGCGGCAGCCACCGAGTAGGGCCAGGCGCCTTCGGCCGGCGACAAGACGGTCCAGATGGCCGGACTGCCCGAGACGAGATTGTCGCGATAGCGCGCCGTCTCGGAACCATAGAGATCGACCATGGCGCTGCCGGCATAGAACAGCGTCGTCCCGTTCTCTTCGCGAAGCACCGTCCAGGGTTTGGTGTCCGGCTCGTCAGGCAGCACGGCAACCGCGCGCCAGACGAAATCGGTCCACGGCGAGTCCGCCTGATGCCGCTCGACCACGACGCCGACGGGGACGCGCACAAGCGGCAGCGCGGCCGGACTCATGTCGCCATCTCCAGATGTTTGACCGGCAGCCCCGTCAGCAAATTCTGCGGCTTCATCCGCAGCTTCTGATCGGCGTTCATCGACAGAATGAGATAAACCGGCTCGCCCCGCATCTCGTCTGCGGCCGCGTTCGTGTCCGCAAACATCAGACGGAACAATGAAAGCACGCGTCCTGCGCTGCGGTCGTCGAGCTGCTCGCCATGCCAGAGACGGTCGCCGAGTCTGGTCGCGTCGGCGTCGAGCCCGACATACCAGGTGAGACGTGCATCACGCAGCTCGCGCAGCGGCTCAATGCTGACGTCGATCCCGAGCAGATGGGAGATCCAGCGCACCATCGCCTGCGCCAGCGCCGCCGGCCCGCGGCCGCCTGCGGTGAGGTCGAATGCCATGTCGAACTGGTCGCTCCGGCGCCAGTAATCGCCGGCATTGTCCTCGCGCAAGACGTCGAGCTCGGCATCGGTCACCGCCCCCAGCATCGACATCAGCGAGAGCACCGGGGTCGGAGTCTGTCCCCCGACGACCTCTTCATCGCCGAGCAGCAGGGCCTGCTCCTGCGGCAGGATGCGCTGCGGGCGGAAGAACAGCTCGGCTGCGCGCAGCACGAACGGATCATCGCAGCCGTCGAGCGCATTGCGCAGGATCACGTGGACGAGCTGATTGACGAACAGCGGCGGCAAGTCGTTCGTCCCGGACCGGACGGTTGCAAGATAGGCCTGCTCCAGCGTCGGATGCCGCAGGAGGAGATCGCGGAAGGCAAGCACGAGCCGCCAGTTCTCCCGAGCATCCGCATCGACGATCGCGTCAATCTCTTCCGCGCCGACCGGCCTGCGGGGAGCCGCGAGCAGCGCGCGGTGCAGCCGCCGCTCGACCGGGCATGCTTCGTCCGGCGGAACCAGCTCCGGACGAGCAAAATAGGCCTTCAGGAACTCGTCGGTGACGCAAAGCCCCCCGCTCTCGTCGCGATCGAGCAGATGGTGGCCGCACGCGATCCAGAAATCATTCATCGGTGCCGCGACTCCCCACTCATATCGGCAAGCTTGAGATCACCGTCAGGCTCGACATCGTCTTCGACTTCCATGAACGAGAACGCCTTGCCGTGTCCCTGACCCTGACGCAGCTGCAGCCTGCGGAACGACTCCCGGACTTCGCCGTCGCTCACCGAACGGTGAACGGCAATGAGCGAGCTGACCGGATGGTTGCAGAGCGACTGCGCGAAGGCGACCTCCTCTTCCGCCGCCGTCCGCGCGGTCGCCAGATTCGGCGCTCCGAAACGATCGATCAATTGCCTGGCGAGGCGGTCGATCAGCGCGCTGCAATCGTTCTCGGTCGCAGGCACAATCTGCACCAGCGTCGACCAGCCCCAGGACTGCACGCCGAGGAAGCCACTGCGGAACGCGACGCGGGCCTTGCCGGTCAGCTTCGTCGGATCCTGATCGCAGAAGCGGAAGGCACCGGAGACGGCCCATTCGCCCGGCTCGGCCGCCACATCGAATACGAAGGTGTCGGAGGGATCGAGCGCGATGCTGCGGAGCAGTTTCACAGCCGCGGCCCTCCGAGCTTCGGATCGAACCAGGACGGCGTTCCGAGCGCCTTGACGAGTACGCTGCGTTCGATCCTGTCGGCGCCGACGCGGCGCGTGAGGAGATCGCCGCCGTCATCGATCCGCAGCACGGTTCGCCGCTCGCGGGGGATCCGGCTGAGATAGTCGCGCGCGAGGCTGCCAAAGCCATCGGTCTGCCAGCTATCGATCGCCCGCATCAGGTGCCGCGCAAAGCTCTCGGTCACCTGCACGGCTCCTGCTTCGCCAAACCCCTCCTCATCCAGCGCGGACGCGAGCGGATGGACGCCTGGTCCCTGATCGGCCATTGCAACCGTCCGGATCATGGCGCCGAACACCAGCCAGGCAGGCGGCTCGTCCTCGCGCGCGGACGTCGGCCATCCCAGCCGTCCGCCGCCCACCAGCCCACCGTCAATCGCGACGGTGTCGGGCCAGCCGATCGCGACCGTCTTGTGCGGCGGCGCATAGGCGCGCAGGGCGTCGGTGAGCGCGACCATGCCGGCATAGAAGGCGCGCCGTGCGGTGGCCAAGGGCTCGCCCGGCTCGAGCACCACGGCGAATTCGGCAAGATCGAACCGCCCGACATACACCAGCGTGCCGGCACCGCTTTTGGGTGCAATGCGGCAAGCGTGAGCAAAGGCGTCTCCGCTCTCACGCAACCGGACGAGCGTGAATGGCGGCGGCAGATGGATCGCTTCCGTCACGGAGACGCGGCTGGTCGGGGTCGACCGCAAGGGCCGTCCTCCACTTTCCTTTTCCTTCCGATAGTGAATATCTATACGAGGTGAAGGAATGGCGCGAGTCCGCAAGACGGCGCCGCACCCGCGGAGGGATCGACCTGGAGCAGCCAGCGAAGACCGTCCTGATCTGCTCGTGTGAAGACACGATGCGCCTTGACGTGGCCGCGATCCTGCGTGGATGTCCCAACTGCGAGATCAGGAGCCATCGTCATCTCTGCGGCGCCGAGCTCGAAGATTTCCGCAACGCCGCGAAAGCCGACGGCCCGCTGACCGTCGCCTGCACGCAGCAGGCCGGCCAGTTCACCAATGAGATGGGCGAACGCGCCGGCCCGATCAGCTTCGTCAACATCCGCGAGACGGCGGGCTGGTCGCGCGACGGCGCGAAGGCGGGCCCGAAGATGGCGGCGCTGCTTGCAGCGGCGGCGGTTCCCGCGCCGGACTATCCGCTGGTCACATTGTCGAGCGATGGCATCATCCTGATCTATGGGCGCGACGAGACCGCGATCGAGGCTGGCCGGCTGCTGGCGGACCATCTCGACGTCACGGTCATGCTCAGGAAGCCGGCGGACGTCGTGCCGCCTGCCGCGGCCGTGTTCCCGATCGTGCAGGGCACGATCCGCAATGCGCGGGGGCACTTTGGCGGCTTCGAGCTCGCGATCGACGACTACGCGCAGCCACGCCCGTCCTCACGCGCCCGCTTCGAGTTCGAAGCCCCGCGCAACGGCGCGATCTCGCGCTGCGATCTCGTGCTCGACCTCTCCGGCGAGCCGCTCCTCTGTTTCCCGCACACGATCTGCGAGACGGCTATCTCCGCGCGGATCCGAGAGATCCCGCGGCCATGCTGCGTGCGGTGCTCGCCGCCCGCGATCTCGTCGGAAGCTTCGACAAGCCGAGATATGTCGACTTCACACCCAGCCTCTGCGCGCATTCCCGCTCGAAGCTGATCGGATGCCATCGCTGCCTCGATTTGTGCCCGACCGGCGCGATCACGCCGGACGGCGACCATGTCGCAGTCAACGCGGAGGTGTGCGCAGGCTGCGGGCAATGTGCGGCCGCCTGCCCCACCGGAGCGGCATCCTACGCGCTGCCACCCGCCGATACCCAGTTGCAGATCCTCCGCGCCATGTTGCGCGCCTATCGCGAGGCCGGCGGCACACATCCGGTCCTGCTGCTGCATGACAGCCAGCACGGCACGCCGCTGATCGATGCGCTCGCCCGCCATGGCGACGGATTGCCGGCCAATGTGCTTCCCCTCGCCGTCAACGAGCTGACGCAGGTCGGCCTGGAAGCCATCATCGGCGCCTTCGCCTATGGCGCGGCTGCCGTGCGGCTCCTGCTGCGCGCCAAGCCACGACACGACGTGACCGGATCGTTGCTGACGATCCGGATGGCCGAGACCATTCTCGCCGGACTCGGATTTGACGGCCGCCGCGTGAGCACGATCGAAACCGACGATCCCGACACTCTGGCCGAGCAACTGACGGGGATTGGCCCCCTCGCCGGCCTCGAAAATCCCGCGACTTTCCTGACGGTCGGCAAACGCGGCGATCTGCTTCGCTTCGGCTTGAGCGAACTGCATCGCCTCGCCCCCAAGCCGGTTGACGTGATCGCCTTGCCTGAGGGTGCACCTATCGGTGCGATCACCGTCGACGTCGCCGGTTGCACGCTGTGCCTGTCCTGTGTTTCGGCCTGCCCAACCGGCGCGCTCCGCGCCGATCCCGACCGCCCTGTCCTCAAATTCGTGGAGGACGCCTGCGTGCAGTGCGGTTTGTGTCAGAGCACCTGTCCTGAAAAAGTCATCAGGCTCGCCCCGCAGATCGATTTCCGGGCAAGACGCGCGCCGGCGCGGGTGATCAAGGAAGAAGAACCTGCCCTGTGTATTCGCTGTGGCACGCCGTTCGGCGTCAAGAGCACGATCGATCGGATCGCGACCAAACTCGAGGGACGGCATTGGATGTACCCTGCCGGGGACCGCCGGACCGAGGCCTTGCGGATGTGCGCCGATTGCCGGGTCATCGTCATGAGCGAACAGCAGTTCGATCCGATCCAGGACGTGCCGGAACGCGCGCCGCCACGAACGACGGATGACTACCTGCGTCAACGCGAGAACAAGGACTAGCCGCATGCCTCGATTCATGAAGGTTCTGTCGACGTGCCTTGTCACCACCGCCCTTGGCGGCACAGCCGTCGAGGCCGCCGCTCTTACCAAAGCCGAAAAGGTTGCACTCAAGCAGGCGGTGGTCGCCTGCAAGGCCGAGGCGAAGGGCAAGAAGATCAAGTGGCTGTCCCGCCGCAAATACGTCAACCAGTGCGTCGTGGCGGCGCTCAAGGAACATCCCAGCATTAGTATCGCCCGCATGCTCAAGGAGAACCCGGAGCTGACGAAAATTCCGGTGGAGCAATGGCCGGGGTATTAAAGTCTCATATCGCGGCTTGACGCCTTCGCTTGAGTATGCGCAAGGCGGCTAGCACCAACGCGGGCTATTTCGACGTCGCACGCGCCAGGAAGTCTGTGAGCGCGCGGCGATCTTCGGCCGAGCCGATCTGCTGCTCCGGCATCTTCGTGCCGGGCGTGTAGGCGTTCGGCCCGATCTCGAACAATTTTGAGACGGTGTCCGGCGTCCAGACGATGTCCATCGTCTTGAGTGCGTCGGAGAAGCGATAGCCCGGCAGCGAGGCGATCTTCCGACCGAACAGTCCGGCAAGGGTCGGACCGGCACGCTGCACCTCCGTCTCCGACAATGTGTGACAGGCGACGCAGGCCCTGAAGACTTCGGCACCGTGGTCGTCGGCATAGGCGGCGAGCGGGTCCCCCGGCGTGCCCACCACGTTCGATCCGATCGCCGCGCCGGTCAGTGCATTCCAGCGCCTGATCTTGCCGTCGGCGCCGCCGGTCAGGAGCGTCACGCCATCGGGCAGGAATGCAACCGACCAAACCGGCCCGCCCAGCCCGGCGAACGTGCGCAGCACGCTGCGCGCCTTGCGATCGACGATCGCCACCGTGCCGTCAATTGCCGCCGCGGCGATCAAGGCGCCGTCATGCGAGACCGCCAAGGCGACGATCGGCGTGGCGCCGGCGATGACCTCGCCGCTTGCCTTGCCGTCGGCCGTCATCATGCGCAGCTTGCCGTCCGCTGCGCCGGTGACGATTTCGCCGTCAGGCGAGATGGCCACGGCATTCAGCGGCAACGGCACCGTGACGACCTCGGCGCTGCCGTCCGGCAGGCGCCAGATCCGCACCGTCAGATCGTAGCCCACGCTCACCAGCGACTGTCCGTCGGGGGCAAAGGCCACGCCATTCACGTTTTGCGAGTGACCTTGCAGCACGCGCGAGCCCCCGTCGGACAACGACGAGAGCCGCACGGTATGGTCCCACGAGGCGGATGCGAGCTTGGATGCATCGGGAGAAACGGCGAGCCCGACGATGGGTCCCGTATGGTCCGCGAAAACCCGGTCCGGCTGCGGCCGGCCCGACGTCCAGATCGCAATCCGGCCATCCGCACCCGCCGTTGCCATTCTTCCATCGCCGAGGAAGGCGACCGCATTCACCGCACCCGAATGGAAACGAAGCACCTGCTCCGCCGACTCGGTTGCCAGCGACCATCGGATCGCCGCAGTGTCGAAGCTGCCCGACAGAACCGTCCTGCCGTCGCCTAAAACGGCGATCGCGCGGACAGGTCCGCCGTGTCCGGCCAATTGCGCTTGCGCGGGTTGCAGCGCAAGAAGCAACGATGCCGTCACAAGGAACGTGGCGAGGCGCAAAATCAAATCCATGGCCGTCGGAGACACTCGCAGCGAAGCCCCGGGCCATTCTGCCCGTTTTTGCTGCCCGGCCAAAGTGCTCCCTGGCGTCCATCGGCCCCGCCGGCGGTCATTCTGAAAATCTGGCGTGTCCATGGGCGACGGGCTTGGCCCCTGGCAACAACGTGCCCATTTCACCAGTAATCAACAAGGGAGTTCGTATTCGGTTCGGGGTGCGACAAGCGGCGCCTTGAAGAGCGGCCCACGCGGTCGCAGTCTTGGTAAAGGCGCCTCACAATCGAGGTCGAACATGCAAATACATCCGAAAGCATATCTGCAGTTCATCTCGCGCATTTGGCATTCTCGCGTGTTGCCGCCGCGGGATCGCAATCCCACCAGCCGGGACGCGTCGCCACTGCTGATCTACATCGCTGCGGTGTTGGCGCTGCTACTGGCAATTCTGATAGTCGATCGCCACGGTGCGCCGTTTCAATTCCCAGAACATGTCGGCGATCCCGCTGAGATCAACCCGATCTTCATGAGTTTTTGAAACACAGCGCGCGACGGGGGCTGCGCAAGCGAACAAGCCGTCCGACGCGTCGCGCTGTTCAACGCCAGACGATTTCCAGCCCGCTCATCCCGAACCGAATGCGTTCGGATGCGACGGCACCATTCTCTCTATTGCTGAGTTCCCCTCGGAAACACCAGCGATCGATCGTCGAAATCTTCAACCGGCAGCTTATCTTGCACAGCGGGCATCCCTGCCACCGATGTGTGGCTCACGGACGATGGATGCGATCTCGGGACATTCGTCGCAGCCAGAAAAAGCGCGAGGGCGGTCAGGCTGGCGATCATCAGGAGCTTCATGCGAACCTCCGTTGGTTCTGAGAAATTCCTGACTAGTGCAGGACTCGACGTCCCCCTGTGAGATCGCTCACAACTCTCCTTTTGTTGATCAGCGCTGGAGCCGATGCCTCGGCTCCAGCCCCCTCCCAACCCGCCTATGGCAAATCTTTCGGGCGCGGCCACAGACCGCCTTCGGACCAGGATTCGGATTCATCGGGCGACAACGAATCCGCGCCACCGCCGGTTCGTGAGGGATCGACATTGAGCCATCGGCGCAATTCGAGCTTGCCGATCTGGTTGCGGTGGACCTCGTCGGGGCCGTCGGCCAGTCGCAACAAGCGAGTCGTCGCGAGCGCTGCCGAAAGGAAATGGTCGTTGTTGGTGCCGCCTCCCCCGAACGCCTGGATCGCCCAGTCAACAATGGTCTGCGCCATGTTCGGCGCAACGACCTTGATCATCGCGATTTCCTGCCGCGCTGCCTTGTTGCCGACCGTGTCCATCATGTAGGCAGCTCTGAGCGTCAGCAGCCGCGCCTGGTCGATCTTCATGCGCGCTTCGGCCACCCGCTCGAGCGTCACGGTTTGCTCGGCGAGAGGCTTGCCGAAGGCGACACGTTTCAGCGCGCGCCGGCACATGCGCTCGAGCACGCGCTCGGAGAGGCCGATCAACCGCATGCAATGATGAATGCGTCCGGGCCCGAGCCGACCCTGCGCGATCTCGAACCCACGCCCCTCGCCGAGCAGCATGTTGGCGGCCGGCACGCGTACATTGGTGAATATCACCTCGGATGCACGATCCGGTACGCCGTAGAAGCCGAGCACGGGCAGCGAACGGACGACATGCACGCCGGGCGTCTCCTTCGGCACGAGGATCATCGACTGACGCTTGTGACGATCCGGATTCTGCGGATCGGTCTGCCCCATGAAGATGATGATCTTGCATCGCGGATCGGTGGCGCCGGTGGTGTACCATTTGCGACCGTTGATCACGTAATCGTCGCCATCACGGACGATCGAGCTGGCCACATTGGTCGCGTCGGACGAGGCGACGTCGGGCTCCGTCATCGCAAAGGAAGAACGGATCTCGCCGGCCAGCAAGGGCTTCAGCCAGCGGTCCTTCTGCGCCTCCGTACCGTAGCGCAGGATGGTCTCCATGTTGCCCGTGTCAGGAGCACTGCAATTGAAGACCTCGGGAGCAAGATGCGAACGCCCCATGATCTCGCATAGCGGGGCATATTCGAGATTGGTCAGCCCGTCCTCGTGAGTGGGCAGAAACAGGTTCCACAGGCCGGCCAGTTGTGCGAGCGGCTTCAGTTCCTCGACGACCGGATGCACAGCCCAGGGCCCGAGCCGCTCGGCCTCCTGATAGTATCGGCGCTCGTTCGGATAGATGTGCTCCATCATGAAGCGCTGGAGACGCGCGGCCAGTTGCTGGCTGCGCTCGCTTTGGGTGATATCCACGTCGATTCTCCTTACCGGCCGCGCAGGCCGTCCCTGAGCGTGTTTCGGGTGATTTTTCCGGATTCCGTCTTCGGCAGGTCGTCCAGCACGCGAATGTCGACCGGGCATTTGTAGGCCGCCAGTCGCTCGCGGCAGAAGCGCGAGAGCGCGGCGACGTCGATCACGGTGCCGGGTTGAGCGGAGACGAAGGCGACCACCGTCTCGCCGCGATAGGGATCGGCGGCGCCGACGACGGCTGCCTCGCGCACGCCCGGAAAGCCATAGATCACGTCTTCGACTTCACGCGGCCAGACCTTGAAGCCGGAGGCGGAGATCATGTCCTTCTTGCGATCCACGAGGTAGAACCAGCCGCTCTCGTCAAAGAAGCCGACGTCGCCGCTATGCAGCCAGCCGTTGGTCAGCACCTCGTCGGTTTCCGCCGGCTTTCTCCAGTAACCGGCCATCACGCCTGAGCCACGCACAACCACCTCGCCATGCGCGCCGGGTCCGAGCGGGCGGCGCTCGTCGTCGACGACGATCGCATCGGCGCCCGAAGTCGGCCTGCCGATCGACAGCGCGCCTGAGTCGGGATCGACCGGAATCCGACCTTCGTTGGGCGCAAGATGGCTTGCAGAGGTCAGTTCGGTCATTCCATAGGAACTGCGGATCGCCCGTCCAAACCGTCTCGCAAAGGCATCGATGACCGAGGGCGCGATCGGCGCGCCGCCGGAATAGATATGTACGAAGCTCTCGAAATGCCGGCTCGTTGCGTCGGCCTGGTTCATCAGCGCGATGTATGCGGTGATGGCACCGACGATGAATGTCGGCCGCCATTCAAGGAAGGCATCGAGCGCGACCTGGGGCTGGAAGCGATAGGTCAGCACCATCGCTGCACGCGCGGCAAACGCCGCGACCATCTGGATTTCAAAGCCGGTGATGTGGAACAGCGGCGCGACCCCAAAGATGCACGACGTGCCGTTCAATTCGAAATGATCGCAACAGATCAACGCGGTCGCCACCAGATTGCGATGCGTGAGCATGGCGCCCTTTGGAACGCCCGTGGTTCCGGAGGTATACAAGAGAAGGGCGATGTCGTCGGACGTCAGAACCGGTGCCGGTGGTGCGGCTGCATTTTCGGCGAAAACCGTCGCCAGCGCCCGGGCCTGCGGAGCTGCGCCCGGCACCGGCAGCACCCGGACATCGTTTCGCAGCTGGAATTCCCGAGCGCCGGTCCAGAACACCAGCTCGGAATCGACCGAACCGGCGGCCAGGAAAACGTTCTCCCATTGATCGTCGTGGCAGATCACCGCCTTCGGCTCGCAATCCCCGAACAGCTTGCGAAGCTCTGGCGTGCGGTACATCGGGTTGAGGCTGACGACGATGGCCCCGACCTTCCAGGCCGCTACGCTGACGATGACGAACTGCGGCACATTCTGAAGAATGACGGCGACCCGATCGCCGCGCCCGACTCCTTTTTGCGCGAAGCGGGCGGCGAGCCGGTCGCTGAGCCGATCGATATCGGCATAGGTCTGCGTCGCATCGAAATAGAACACGGCCGGCGCCTCGCGCGGCGCGGCTCGAAACAGATCAAGCGCCGTCCGCCTTCCGGGATCGGGCGGAGCGACCGATTCCCCGAGCCGCGCGCGCAGCCGGCCCGCGGCTTCCTCGTAAGCGCGTGCACGCGACACGGAATCCAGGTCGACAGTCATCGCCGCTTGCCACCACTGTCGCAACGATGGCAGCCCCGTCCGGGCCGGCGGCCGCTATAGCCCGCCGCCACCTGGCGCAGCAGGAACCGTGGCAAAAGGCGTTCGCCGCCACTACTCATTGGCACTTTTTCCTCGATAGACCGAGCCGAGACGCGCATGCGGAAGCGCGGCACGGCTTGCAAGGGGCGGCTGGGCCGCCCCACTCTCTTTTGCTTGAATGACAACGCGCGTGCGCCGGATGTGGAGACGCACCAACACCTGTGCAGCTTCGACATCGCGCGCCCGGATCGCGTCCATGATCAGGACATGCTGGGGATCGGAGAACGGAAACCCGTCCTTGGCATAGGTCTCGCTCACAAACTGTCGCCGGAAATGCTGCGTGCTGTTCCAGAAGCGTTCGACCATCGCGAGCAGTTGCGGCATCCGCGCCCGCGAATAGGTCCGTAGATGAAACTCCCGATCAAGCTGGATGTATTCCTCGAGCGTGGTGACCTGCTCAAGTTCGCGCACAATGCGGTCAAGCGTCTCGATATCCTCGTCGGTCAGATTTGGAACGCTTTCGCCGATGGCAAGCGGCTCGACCGCTTCACGGATCTTGTAGATCTCGATCGATTCTTCCGAATTGACGTCCGCAATCCAGGCGCCACGGTTCGGCGCCATCACGACGAGCCCCTCGTTCTCGAGCTGCTTCAGCGCCTCGCGCACGGGAATGCGGCTGGCTCCGAAATGGGCCGCAAGAAGCTCCTGCCGAATCCGCGTGCCTGGCCGCATCTCGCCGCTCAGCACCGCGCTGCGAATCTCGCTTGCGATCCTCTCGCTCATCAGGCGACGGGACTCCGGATCGTCCTCATTGCCGTCCCGCGTCATGTCCTTCCAATGGGGAGGCCGCTGATAAGGACTCATGAAAGGCCCTCCTTCAATGAATGGCCGCGTACATGATCTTGTCCTCGGTCGCATCAGCCCGTGCCATTTCCTCGACGATACGTCCGCCGCGAGCGACCAGGATCCGATCCGAGATAGCCAGAATCTCCGGCAGATAGGAAGAAATAACGACAACCGCCTTGTTCTCGCGCGCCAGCCTGCGAATCGCCTCGTGAATTTGTGGAATGGCGCTCACATCGACACCACGCGTCGGTTCGTCGAAGATGACCACCGTAGGCTCCTGGGCCAGAGACTTTCCCACCACGACTTTCTGCTGGTTGCCGCCGGAATATTCGACAATCTTCAGCGTCCGCTTCAATGCAGAGATCGAGAGCGCCGAGATCCATTGATCGGCGATCCGTTTCATCTCGCGCGCGGAGTAAAGGAACCGCTTGACGCGCGGCGACGACAGATAGCCAAGATAGATATTCTGATCCACCGTCATCGTCTCGAAGAAACCGTCGACCTTGCGATCCTCGGTGATGTAGGCGATTCCGTCGCGCACCGCCTGCCGCGGCACCCGGTAGCGGACCGGCTTGTCCCGCAGATAGATCATCCCGCCGCGCAGGAAGTTGCGCTTGCGGGCGCCGCTGACGATCTGCGCGATCTCGGAGCGCCCTGCCCCGACCAGCCCGAAGATCCCGACGACTTCTCCGTTGAACACCGAGAACGACATATTCTTGACGATGCTGCCCATCGTCACGTTCTCGACCGAAAGCACCTTCTCACCGCGGGAGGCATGCGGCTTCGGCGCATCCGGATCAGCCCCGTGGGTCGCGTACTGCGCTGCGGTTTCCTCACGGCCAACCATCATCCGCACGAGCGCGTCCCGCGTGACGTCCTTCGCCGGTACGGTGGCGACCAGCTTGCCGTCGCGAAGCACGGTGATGCGATCGGCGATGTTCAATGCCTCTTCCAGCGCATGCGAGATGAAGATGATCCCGGCGCCCTTCTCCTTCAGGGTGTTGAGAAGATGGAACAGATGCTGCGTCTCTTCGGGGGTCAGCGATGCGGTCGGCTCATCAAAGATGAAGACCTGGGCGTTGTGGCGAACCGCACGCACGATTTCGACCATCTGCCGCTTGGCCGTTCCGAGATTCTCCACCAGCACCAGCGGGTCGACGTTGAAGTTCATCGATTGCAGCGACTGGGTCGCGGCGATGTTGATCTTGCTGTAGACCGTGACCCATTTCTCCATGCCGAGTTCAAGGTTCTGCGCCACCGTCATGGAGGGGACCAGGCTGGATTCCTGGTAGACCATCGCCACCCCACCCTCGAGCGCTTCCTTTGGCGACGCGAACGAGACCTTGCGCCCCTGGATCAGGTAGTCGCCGGAGGTCAGCACGATCGCACCGGCAATCGCCTTGCAGAGCGTCGATTTCCCCGCGCCGTTTTCTCCCAGCAGCGCGTGGATTTCGCCCGGCCGCAGATCGAAATTGACGCCATCGATCGCGTGCAGGCCACCATAGACCTTGCTGCCGTTGACGATCTGAAGCAGCTGGGTCCCTGCCCGTTGTTCGGCCGGCATGGCGTTCATCCTTCTTGCATGCCGCGGCCAGGCGGCAGTTCGACGAGGCAATCGCGTCCCTTGGACACCGCCAGCACACGCGAGCCGATCGGGCGGACGGCGGTGATTCCATGAACCCGACCATCGACCCGGCTGTGCAGCGTCTCGGTCGCCGCGCCCCTGGCGTCGAGCCGGGCGACAAGGCCATAGGAACGCGGCGGGGCCCACGGCTTCTGGATGCCGAGTTTCTTGATGCGGCCGATCTGGGTCGGTTCGCGCGGATTGAGGCGACCATCCAGCGCCGGCCCGATCCAAAGCTCAGGTGGCACCGTCCGCATCATCTCTTCGCAGAATGCCCGCTCGCGCAGGACGAATTCGGTCAATTGCGTGCGGAGCGCGAGGAAGGCCATCCAGACCTCACCATTCTCGCCTCGGGCAAGACGCGCCGGGTAGCCGGTATGATTCTTGACGATCACGCGCCTGTCGTCACCCGCACGTGAAAAAGCGGTCAGGCGGTGGGCCCAGGACTCGGCGACCCACACATCCTTGCCGTCACCGGATACGACCACGCCGAGCGGCCATGCGAGCTTGTCCGCACGCGCGCTCGCACCGCCGAGCGAGGAATTGCAGGCAATGAGCCGGCCCGACGGGGCGCGGTTCTGCATCAGGTCGGTCAGCCAATGCTCTGGCCGATTGTTTCGCGAACCGTCGGTCAGGTAGATCGCCCCGTCCGGCGCGACCGTCACCGACAACGGACAGGCAATCTTCTCACCACCGACGCTTTCGAGCTTGCCGGCGATCTCGCCAGTTGGCGAAAGCGCCACCAACCCCACGCCGGAGACGCAGGCGAGCAGCCGGCCGTCCGGCGTGCAGGCAAGCCCGCCGACCGGGCCGTCGAGCGTCGCGAACGCCGCGCGCGTGTTGAAGTCGTCTCCCGTGCAACGCAGGACGCGGTTGCCGGTCGAGACATAGAGCGCACCGTCCTGCCCGAGCGCGATGTCGTCCGGCCGCTCGATCTCTTCGCCGAGCTGGCGGGCCTGATCGAGCCGCTGGTTCGGGGAGAAGGCGCCGTCGAGCACCGGAATGCCGTGAACTTCCCGGTTCGGGGACAACACGCGATCGATGATATCGCCAAGCAGAGACATGGCTCAGGCCCCTCCCCAATAGGACTTGTGCGCTTCCCAGGTCGGGTCGGCGTCCTGCAGGCGGATACGGCCGATGCGGTTGTTCTCCAGACCCCCGATATAGAGATAGCCCTTGTGTTCACGGACCGACGTGATGGTCGGATGCGAAAGCCCGCCCGGATCCCAGAGCGATTCCGTCACCACGCCATTGTCGTCGAACTTGACCACGCAGCCGTAGTTGATGCCCGGACACAGCCATTCGTCCGGCGGGATCTGCTTGACCATGCGAGTACGGAAAACAGGGTTGCGCATCGCAAGGTCGTAGACCGGCGTGCGCAGGCCGACGAAAGCGAGCCAATACTTGCCGTCGGATGCGCGGTTGATGTTGTCGCAATAGCCCGGAAGGTTGTCGATCAGGATTTCGCTGGTGCCCGCCTTCGGGCCGGCGATCCAGAAGCGGTTGATCTGGCATAGCCAGGTGCTCGCCCACAGCACCGACTGACCGTCATGCGAAATGCAGATGCCGTTGGGAAACGTCAGGTTCTTGAGGACCGTCCTGGTGATCCCGGTTTTCGGATCGTGGCAGATCAGCCGGCCGTTGCCGCGCCCCTCAAAGCCGTCGAGCGCCCAGTCGGTCAGTTCATAGCGGGTCGAGGCCTCGCTGAAATAGATCTTGCCGTCGGGCGCGACGTCGAGGTCGTCAGCGAGATAGAGCCGCGAATCGTCCTTGAGGCGTGTACGCGTGCGCGTGGTGCGGTCGGTGACCTTGAAGACTGAACGATCGGGCTTCACACCGTAAACGCCCATGCCCGCGATGCAGACGAGCAGGTTCTGATCCCGATCGAACGCCAACCCGAGGGGCCGGCCGCCGATGCGTGCGAATTCCTCGCGCACGGTATAGTCAGGCGCGAGAAAGCGGATGATCGAACCGTTGCGGTTGACGGTGTAGAGGTTGTCCTTGCGGTCAAGGATGATGTCTTCCGGGCCTTCGATCATGTTGAGCGCGATCGCTTCCGCGTTCTTCAGGCGATCGTTCTCCGCGAACGGCGTGCCGCTGCCCCGCTCGACCGACGGCGGCGGCTCGAAATCAACCCAGCTTGGGGTGACGTAGACCTTTTGCAGCACCTTGCCCTTGTTCTTGATCCACTTCACGTTGAAGCCGACCGCAAGCAGCAGGATGATGCCGATGATGGCGGTCGTCAGGTTGCCGGAGATGCCGAGCCGAACCATGCCGCTGGTGAGCATGAAGATGATCGCCGCGCCCATGACGGCGCGCGCGATGGTACCGCGGCCGCCGGCCAGGCTGATGCCGCCGAGCACCACCGCGGCCAGCGCGTTGATCTCCCAGCCGACGCCGGTGTCGGTGCCCGAGCTGCTCTGCCGCGCGGCATAGAGGATCCCCGCCAGCGCCGCGATCGCGCCCGACATCACATAGGCGGAGAACAGCACGCGCTTGACGTTGACGCCGGCGTGGCGGGCCGCCTTGCGGCTCGACCCGACCGCCATGATGTGGACGCCGGGCTTGATGCGGGTGAGGAAGAAGTGGGTTCCGACCGCAAGCAGGATCAGCACCAGCATGTTGAAGGGAATGCCGAGAACCCTCCCCGAGCCCATGAAGTCCCACGTACTGGACCCGCTGTCGATGCTCGCGAGTTCGTTCGTGAACGCAACCGTCACCTTGTTGTAGGCGGCGCGGACGATGATGAGGACGACGAGCGTCGTCAGGAACGGCCGGGTCTTGCCGTAGGCAATCAGGCCGCCGTTGATCGCGCCCATCGCCGCACCGAACAGGACCACAAGCACGATCGTCACGGGCAGCGGCAGCCCGAGGATGAGATACAGATAGAGCGCGAGGAAGTTCGACATCGCGAACACCGCGCCGACCGACAGGTCGATGCCGCCCGACAGCACGGAGAAGGCCATCGCGACCGCGACCATGCCCTGCTCCGCGAAATTCCGCATCAGTTCCTGCAGGCTGCCCGCCGTCAGGTAGCGCGGGATCATGATCGCGAAGGCCAGGAAAACCGCGATCGTCAGCGTGAATGGAATGATCGGCTCCATCCAGCGCTTCTCAAGCAGTTCGCCCAGGAACAACTGGGGCGAATGGCGGTGCCAGGCTCGTTGCAGGCTCTTCATCAACAGACTCCGGCGGGCTCGGCGCAGCAGCGGCCGAACGGCGGGACGACACGGGGGATTTGGATCGACAGCTCCGGCCTGCCCGCGCCGCGGTGGGCGCGGGCGCCGGAACGACTTACTTCGCGCCCTTCGGGATGCTGAAGCAGTACATGCGATCGTCCTTCGACTTCACCCAGGCGGGGGTCGTGTAATAGGCGATGTTCTTCGCGCCCGGCTTGTCGCCGCTCTGCAACAGCGCAATCACCGCGTCGGCGATGGTCTGGCCCTGCACGTCGGCGCGATACGACAGGTTCGCGGAGAACGCGCCTTGCTCGAGCAGATCGCAATCCGCAGGTTGGCCGTCGCTGGCGACGAACACCTTCACCTTGTCGCCCATGTTGGCGGCCTTGATCGCCTGCGCCGCGCCCGCGGTTTGCGGTCCCCAGACGCTGAGGATCCCGCACAGCTTGGGATGCTGCTGCAACACGGTGGTCGTGATGTCGCCGGCCTTGTTGGCGTCCCAGCTGGTCGGCTGCGACGACACGACCTTGATCGACGGGTCGGTCTTGAACACCTCCATCGCGCCATTCTTCATGTCGAGCGAATAGGCCGCGGTCGCCTCACCTTCGAGGATCGCAACCTCGCCGGAGCCCTTGCCGCCGCCACACTGATTGATGACCTCGCGCGCGATCTTGGTGCCGAGATCCTTGGCATCGACGCCGACATAGGCGTCGGTCAGGGTGTTCGATGCCATGTTGACCTGCACGACATAGATGCCCGCGTCCATCGCACGCTTCAGCTCCTTGGCGAGCAGCGTGACGTTCGGATTTTGCACCACGATCACGTCGGGCTTGTCGTTGATATAGTCGCTGACGGTCTGAAGCTGGATGTCGGACTTCATGTTGGCGTCGCGGGTGACGAGCTTGATGCCGTAATCGTCGAAACGATCCTTCATCACGCGCGTCCATTCGGATTCCAGAACACCCATCCAGACCGGCGACCAGGCCACCGTCTTGCCCTTGAGCGACTTGTCGAATTTCTCGCGCAGCTGGTCGCGCGGCCCGGCCGCCTGCGATGGCGCAGCCACCAGCGCGGCGGTTGCCACCATCGCGGCCAGCCCGATGCCGGCAAACGCCCTCCTGTGCACAGCTTTCGTCATGTCAATTCCTCCCCTGTTATGTCGGCCGACTGTTGCGGCCCGTTGGTTGATGCAGAGCTTTAATCGCCCTGCTTCGACGTCTCCTCGTCGCGCGGATGCAGCCGGGAATCGAGCAGGATCGCGATCAGCAGCACGACACCCTTGACGATGTTCTGGGTCTGCACGTCCATGTCCATGATGGTCATGCCGTTCAGCAGCACGCCGATCAGCAGCGTTCCGGCGATGACGCTCATCACGTTGCCGCGGCCGCCGACGAGGCTGACGCCACCGAGCACCACAACCATGATGACGTCGAAAATGATCGTCGATTCCGCGACCTGGAGATGCATCAGCGCCGTCTGCGCGACCATCACGACACCGCCGACATACCCGATCGCGGCGCACAGCGCGTACTCGATCATGGTCAGCGGGCGGGTCGGCAGACCGGTCTGACGCGCGGCATCCGGATTGTCGCCATGGGCATAGACGAAGCGCCCGATCACGGTGCGCGACAGGAAAAGATGCACCACGACCGCGGTGGCCGCGAAGATCAGGATCGAGATCGGAACGCCGCCCCAGATGTTGCCGCCGAGCCGCAGGAATTCGTCATGCCCCTTGGAAAGATAGACGACATAGTGCTGCACCGCTGTGGTGCGCACGATCCCCAGCACCGCCAGGCTCGACGCCAGCGTCGTCAGCAGCGGCGGCATCTCGATCACCGAGATCAGAAACCCGTTCAGGATGCCGATGGCGATCGCCATCACGAAGCCGATCAGCAGCGCGACCGGCGTCGCGTAGCCCGAGTTCATCAGGATGATCGCGATCGCGGTGGAAGCGGCAAAGGAGGCGACTTGCGACAGATCCAGTCCACGCCCGATCACGACCACGGCCATGCCGAGCGCGAGAATGCCGAGTATCGAAATGTTGCGCGCCAGCGCGAACAGATTGCCCAGCGTCAGGAAGCCCTTCAGGAAGATCGAAAAAATGACGATCAGGACCGCGCACATCACCAGCACGGCCGTCGTCTGCGTCAATTTCGCCCCGCGCGCGCCCGAACTGCCGGTCACCGGGTCCTCCCAGGATTGATTTTATTGTGGGCGGAAATTGAACAGAATGTATCCAGAAGTCAACATCCGTATCCAAGATTTGGACAGCAGCTGGTTTGACCGGAGGATATATTCACACCTGAAACCCTCCATAACTGTCTATATCTACATGGATATATGTATGTTCTGGCGATCCGCGATCGAAGCGCATTTTCCGAGTTCGATCGGTCCTTTTGAAGCCGACATTGCTATATTGGATACATTCGGCTTGAGAGCCTGTCCCTAAGGCCAACTGGTCCTCATAGCGCCGTCACCCGCGGCGACGGAACGAAGCCGACGACGTTGCGGCAATCGCTCCTGGCCAAGGCCTGAAGATCGTGGCGAAAGAGAATGCCGAGACCGAGCTTTGACGCCGCCTTTCGCCCATCGAAGCCGCGCCAGATGGAAGACCGAGCGACCTGACGGCCGGTTTAAATTCAGTCTCGGCGCGCCCATATGCGTGGCAGGTTCGCAATCACTGACGGCACCAGATTGTCCGAGCAACTGTCGATGTTCGATGCGCCCGCCGCAGGACCGGCGGGTCTGCGCTACGCGCCGGATTTCATCTCCAAAGCAACCGAGGGCGAGCTCATCCGCCACATCCGGGCACTTCCGCTTGCCCCCTTCCAGTTCGGACAGTTCGAAGGCAAGCGCCGCGTGGCCTCGTTCGGTTACCGGTACGACTATGGGTCGCGCCGACTGGAATGTACCGAACCGATCCCCTCCTGGTTAAGCGACATCGTCGCCGCGATCCAATCCTTCGGCGGCGCGTCGACCGAGATCGGGCAGATCCTGTGCACCGAGTATGATCGCGGCGTCGGTATCGGCTGGCACCGCGACAAGCCGCATTTCGACAGGATTTTCGGACTGTCCCTGGGATCCGCATGCAAGTTCCGCTTCCGACGCCGGACGGAAAACGGGTGGGAGCGGTTCACGCTCGAGGCGGCGTCCCGATCACTCTATCTGATGGCCGGTGATGCACGGCAGATATGGGAGCACAGCATTCCGCCGGTCGAGGCCCCCAGATATTCGATCACTTTTCGAACCATGGTCGAAACGGCGCGGGGCGCCAAAGCGTCGCGATGACCTTGGATTGCCGGTTCCAGCGATCCGCTGCGCATCGCCGCATCAACCCTGATCGAGCGCTACTTCGATCCAATCGGAAGACGCAATCATGAGCGGAAGGTGCGACCAACGCCGCGCGAATGGTTGATGGGACGGGGGCGGACGAACTTGGGAAGTTCGTCCGCCGAGAGATCGCGCGTCCCCGGAGTCGATCGCGGGGAACGCACCGGGCTTCTCACGCCGCTTTCGCAGCAGCCTTGTCCGCCGGTGCCGTTTCCATGGCGCGCATATAGAGATCGAGCAGGGATTCGCGCTCGTCACGCTCATCCTGATCCTGCTTTCGCAGTTTGACGATCTCCTTGAGGATCTTCACGTCGAAACCCTCACCCTTGGCTTCCGAAAACACTTCCTTCTTCTGCTCGTTCAGTTCCTGCAGTTCAGCGTCCAGATTCTCGATCCGCTCGATGAAGGAACGAATTTTTCCGCCGGGAATGGTGATGTCAGACATGGTGCCTCTTTGTTGAATGAGGCGGTGAAAATGAAAGCAAAGTGATAACCAATGTCTTAAGCTTCATCGGTTCCTGTAGCGCATCTATCCCGCGGCTTGCCGCGGTATTTCAGACCGCGATCCAGCTGATCACGGCTGCGGCCGACGTCCAGAGTGTCCATCCAAGGCCAAGCAGGGACATCACCGCGGCCGCCATTGCTACGGCCAGCAGCAGACCATCTTCCTGCAGGTAAGCGATCGCGATCAGGACGACCACAATTCCGGGAATGACGTTGACCAGAGGCAGGGGCCAGCCCGCCAGCAGACCCAACAGGAACACGACCAAGCCAACAAGCCGGTCAGTCACGTCATGGCGCGCGTTCCAGCGCGGCCGGCTGATGTTCTCGATCGCGCGCAGCAGCGGACCCGCCCTGACGGTGAACCGCTTGAATCGCTTGAAGTCGAACGGCCGCTTCGACAGGAAGCGGGGAAAAGATGGAGCACTGTGCCCCAACATCATCTCGACCGCCGGAAACAGGAGGGCCAGCGTCGCAATTGTGGCCACGCCGGGGACGATCACGAGCAGCCCCAGCAACAGCAGGAGCAACCCGAACGAGCGCCTGTCCAGATGGCTGAGGAGCCATTCGAGGTCGACGGGGCCGTCAGGTGCTTGCGCGACGAGTTCTTCGAGGAGCTGGGAAGTACGGGTAGGCGCTGAGAGGGGAGCGGGCAAATGAAGCATTACCCGGTAACATGGTCGAACTCCGTATCGATTGCAACGAATGCCAGAGGCGCCTAGGAAGCATTGATGGACAACGATTCCGACCAGGCGTGGCACGGCCATGCGCCGAACAGCCCCCTGCCCGCCGATCGCCGCCGCTGGCCATGGTTTCTTCTAATCGTCGTCGTCGCCCTTGTCGGCGCCGGCGGCGTCTACGCTTGGCCCGAAGTCGCGGCATTGGTCCCCGCCATAAGCCACGAATCGTCCGGCGGAGCGATGACGACGAGCGACAAGGAGGCGTTGCCAACTCTCCTCGCGGCCCAACAGAAGCTCGAGGAAGACCTCGCCGCACTCGATCGGTCAGTAGCCGACGGGCAGGCGCAGTTGAAGGCCATTACCGACCAGTTGGCGGTCCTGACCTCGAAGGTCGAAGAGTTGCAGCATCTGCCCCCGCCGACAGCGCCGCCGCCACCTGTTACGGCCGAGGCGCCGCGTGCCCCGATCCCGCCACCCGCCCCGCAGCCGAGAAAGCCGCCGCTTCGGGCCGCCGGGCCTTCGGGTCCCGTTTCGATTGGCGGCGCACCGCTCAATGCCGCGCCCGGCGGCATGGCCCGTTGAGTTCAGAAATGCCCCAAACCGTATTCCGATATTTGGCTTGGGGTTTGATCCTGGGCCTCTTCATCGTCACCGATACAACGCTGGCATTTCGTCCCCACACGTTGATATCGCCAAACGCCGATCGCTTTGCGGCGCTCTTCGTCGTCGGTGCCGTTTTTTCGCTCGCCTATCCGAAGCATGTCCTGCCGATCCTGCTGGCACTGCTCGCCGTCATCGTCGGCTTCGAACTCATTCAAAAGCTGCTCGCCGGCAGGCATGGCTACATAAAAGACATATTCGTCAAAGGTGCCGGCTGCTGCGCAGGCGTTGTCGCCGCCAATGCCCTGAGACGCGCGCTTTCAGCGATGTCCAAGCCGACAGGTACCTCCTGACGTCCTGCGCCGCCTTTGCCCTGTTCGACGTTGGCGCAGAGGCACGTGTCGGCAACCTTCGGTCCAATCCATCATCAAACCTGCCTTGGCACGTGCAAGTCCGCTATTCAAATTGGACCGGCTCGGATCCGGGATAGGAATGAGCGACGAACTCGCAGAACGCGCGAGCCGCCGGAGAAAGCTTCGCCTTGTCCTTCCAGGCAAGCCCGACATCCATGGTGTGGACGTCGTCATCGAGCGTCTTGAGATCGATGCGATGTCCTTCGAGCGACCAGGGACGGTAGACCATGTCGGACAGGATTGTAATTCCCATGCCGGTTGCGACCATGCTGCGAACCGCTTCGACCGACAGGGTCCGGAAGATGACGTTCGGCACGTACGCCGTATGCTGCCAGTAACGCATCGCGGAGCGTTCGGCTTCATCGACGGTCAACATCAGATAGGGCTCGCTCACCAGGTCCGCCAGCTTGATGCTGTCCTTGCGAAGCAACGGATGATTGACGCAAGTCCACAAGCGACGCGGCGAGCGCAACAAGAGCCGCGAGCGAATGGAGTGCCGGTCATGCAAGTTCGCAACCAGCATGATGGCCGCATCGACGCTACCGCTGATCAAGCTCTGCTCGATCGCGTCGCGCGGAAACTCGTGGAGACGCACCGTGATGCCCGGGAATGATCGCCAGAAGCGCGACAACAAAGGCGGCAGGAAATATCCGGCGATGGTGTAGCTGACGGCGACATCGACGGTGCCGTCCACCTGCATTCCCCAGCGATGCGGCCCGCGTATCGCATCCGATACGCTGGCCTCGATCGCGCGGGCACGCTGCAAGAACTCCCGTCCGTCAAAGGTCAGCGTCACGCCGTTCGAGTGACGGTCGAACAGCTTGTGGCCGAGCTCGGCCTCGAGCGCCTTGATGGACGCGGTGACCGCAGACTGCGTCACGCTGAGCGCCGCCGCGGCAGCCGAAACGCGCCCGGTCTCGGCGGTTGCGATGAAATGCCGAACCTGACGGAACGTCAGAGACATAAAAATTTCCGATATCAGCGAACGATATTTCGAATTTTACAATCCCCCGGCGGACCGGAAAAATCAATCCATCGGTTCGCGAGTGAGAGGCATTGAGGTCATGTCCGATGGTTTGGAGTTGGTCGCTCGCGATATCAGCGTCCAATTCGAAGGCCTGAAGGCGCTGTCCAACGTGACCTTGACCGTACCGCGGGGACGTATCGCCGGACTGATTGGTCCGAACGGAGCCGGCAAGACCACCCTTATTAATGTGCTGACGGGTTTCCAGCCGGTTGGCGCCGGAACCGTGGAACTGGAGGGCGAGACGCTGAGTGGCATTGCAGCGCACAAGTTGCGCCGCAAGGGCGTGGCGCGGACCTTCCAGTCGGGCCGACTTTTCCGCGACCTGCCGGTGATGGACAACCTTGAGGTCACCGGCGTCGGCCTGGGCCAATCCCGTCCGGAGGCGATCGGTGAAGCCGAGCGCGTCATGGCCTGGCTCGGCATTTCGCATCTGTCCAATACCATCGCCGGCGCCCTGCCCTATACTGACGAGCGCCGCGTCGCGATCGGCCGCGCCATCATGTGCACACCGCGCTATCTGCTGCTCGACGAACCGGCGGCAGGAATGTCGGAGCATGAGAGCCACGAACTTGCCGCCATCATCCGGCGGATCGCCGGCGAGCTCAATGTGGGGGTGCTGCTGATCGAGCACAATATCGGCCTCGTGCTCGAGCTCTGCGAGCGCATCTACGTCCTCGATTCCGGTGAGGTCATCGAAGCCGGCCCGCCCGCTCAGATCCGTGACAGCGATGCGGTGCGGCACGCCTATATGGGTACGCAGCGCGACGAGCCGCTTCCGCCGGTCGGCGCCGAACAGGCCGTCGCGTCATGACGCTGCTTGCCGTCGACGACATCACCGTCAGCTATGGGCGCCTGACGGCTCTCCGCGGCCTGACGCTGAAGATCGACGAAGGCGAAATCCTGTTCGTGACCGGCCCGAACGGCGCCGGCAAGTCGACCTTGCTCAACGCCATCGCCGGCGTCGTGCCACCGGGTTCCGGGTCCATCATGATCGATGGCGCAAAGATCACGGGTGCCGCACCCGAAGACATCGCCCGGCGTGGATTCTCCCTGGTTCCGGAGGGACGCAATGTCTTTGGCGCGCTGACGATCGAGGAGAACCTGAAGGTCGGAACCGGCATGCGCACCGACCGCAAGAAGATCGCCGACGACCTGGATCAGGTCTACGAGGAATTCCCGATGCTGGCCGAGCGCCGCCACACGCCGGCGGGCATGCTCTCCGGCGGCCAGCAGCAGATGCTCGTCATTGGCCGCGCCTTGATGGCCGCGCCCCGCATCATGGCGATCGACGAGCCGTCGCTCGGCCTTGCGCCAAAGATCATCGACCAGGTCTACGAGATCCTGGTGCGGCTGCGGACGCAGCGCAAGCTCACCCTCCTGATCGTCGAGCAGAGCTCGACACGCGCCATGATGACGGGCGGACGGATGGTCCTGATCCGCGGCGGCCGCATCGTGCTCGAGGGCCCAGCGGCCGATATGGTCAGGGATGATCGTCTGAAGCAGTCCTATTTCGGCTTCGGAGATCATTGAGATGCGCGAGTTGCTCCAGATCATCTTCGATGCCCTCAGCCTCGGCAGCCTCTACGCCCTTGGCGCGCTCGGTATCGCCCTGATCTTCGGCGTGATGCGGCTCGTCAACTTCGCGCACGGCGATTTCATCGCGTTTTGCGTCTTCGCCATGCTGTGGCCGTCGATCGATGCGGCGGCGATCGTCTTTGCCGGGCAGCTACCGTTCTATCTGCTGATCCCGCTGCTGCTCTTGATCGGCGCCGCGCTGTCGATCCTGTCGGAGATCGTCGTCTTCCGCCGCTTCCGCAATGCCAATCCGGCGACGATGATGATCGCATCCTTCGCACTCGGCTTCGTGATCCGGCATCTCCTGCTGATGCTGTTTTCCAGCCGGCCGAAGTCGATCACGCTGTGGCCGAGCCTCGGCCTGCCGGTCGAATTCCTCGGCGCTCACATCCCGATGCTCCAGGTCGTGACCATCATCATCACGCTGGCCGTGCTGGTGGTCCTCGTCCTGTTCCTCAAGCGCACGCGCTACGGGCTCGAGATGCGCGCGGCCGCCGACAATTTCACCATGGCGCGCATGCTCGGGGTCCGCGCCAACGGCGTGATCCTGCTGGCCTTCGCCATCAGCGGCATGCTGGCGGCGGCGATCGGCCTGATCCTGGCGACCAATTCCGGCACCGCCGACATCGGCATGGGCGCCAACGTGATGCTGATCGCGTTCATCGCGACCGTGATCGGCGGCCTCGGCAGCATTCCCGGCGCCGTTGCCGCTGGCTTCCTGATCGGTGCGGCCAGCGTCGTGTTCCAGGCGACCCTGCCACACGACGCCAGGGTATTCCGCGACGCCTTCGTCTACGGCGCCGTCATCGTCGTCCTTCTGGTGCGGCCGCAGGGCCTGTTCGCACCGAAATCCGCCAAGCAGAGGGTCTGATCGATGTCGCAGCGGCCGTCCGTCATCCGGCAAACGATCATCACGCCGATCGTGCTGATCGTGGCGCTGCTCATCATGGCCGCCCTCTCCTATCAATTCGGCAGCCGGGCCTTCAACCGCACCGTGGTCGAGATGTTCATCAACATCATGGTGGTGGTCGGGCTCTACGTCTTCGTCGGCAATTCGGGGCTGCTGTCGTTCGGCCATATCAGCTTCATGTGCCTCGGCGCCTACATGACCGCCTGGCTCACGATTCCGCCGGTGATGAAGTCGATCACGCTCAAGGGCCTGCCGGCGTGGCTGCTCCACGCGCAACTGCCGATGTGGGTGGCGACGCCGATATCCGGACTGTTTGCGGCACTGTTCGCGCTGATCGTCGGGCGCGTCATCATGCGCCTGTCGGGCATTGCCGCCTCGATCGCGACCTTCGGCCTGCTCGGCGTCATCAACAATGTCTATTCGAACTGGGATTCGGTGACGGGCGGACAGGGTTCGATCGTCGGCATTCCGCCCACCATGACCGTCTGGACCGGATGGATCGGCGGCGCCGTGGCCATCGCGATCGCCTATCTCTACTCGATCTCGCGCTCCGGACTGGCACTTCGCGCCACGCGAGACGAAGCTGTCGCGGCCAGCGCCTCCGGCATCGACATCGTCCGCGAACGGTTGATCGCCTTCGTCGTCAGCGCGTTCATCATCGGGCTCGCCGGCGCGCTGTACGCGCATTTCCTGAGCATCGTCAATCCCGGCGCATTCTATCTGCGGACGACGTTCATCACGCTGTCGATGCTGGTGGTTGGCGGCATGTACAGCCTCAGCGGAGCCGTCTCGGGCGTGGTCGCGATCTCCGTGTTGATCGAGCTGTTCCGCAATCTCGAGAAGGGCATCAGCCTCGGCGGTCACACCGTCGGCCTGCCGAACGGTGTCCAGGAGATCGCGATCGGCATCATCACCATCGCGATCCTGATGTACTTGCCGACGGGACTGACCCGCAACCAGGAATTCTCCTGGCGTCGATGGCCGTTGCAGCGCCGCCTGACGCCACCGGTCCAGACCGCGCTGAAGGAACTGCACTGACGCTTGTTTGTACAATTGGAGGAGTGGGGATATGCGCTTTACGACATTACTCAGCATCTTGGCCGGAGCATCCGCGCTCTGGTTCACGCCGGCCCGGGCAGCCAACGAGATCGTTGTTGGGTTTGCGACCGCGGCATCCGGATTCATGCAAGCCTACGACAAGCCGGCGCAGGACGCGGCGCTGATCCGGATCGAGGAGATCAACAAGGCCGGCGGCCTGCTCGGCAAGAAGATCAAGCCCGTCTTTGCCGACACCAAGACCGATCAGGCCGAGGGTGCCAAGGCCGGCCTTGCGGTGCTCGACCAGGGTGCCGACCTCGTCATCGTCTCCTGCGACTATGATTTCGGCGCGCCCGCGGCGCTGCAGGCGCAGGCCGCCGGCAAGGTTTCCTTCTTCCTCTGTGCCGAATCGATCAAGGCCGGCATCCCCGGCGTCGGCCCGTTCTCGTTCTCGGCCTCGGTGCTGGCACCGGTGCAGGGAGCGACCATGTCCGAATGGGCTTACACCAAGAAGAACGCACGCAGCTTCTATCGGCTGCTCGACAGCTGGACCGTCTACAACAAGGGCATCTGCGACGGCTTCGACTGGATGCTGCCGCGCCTGAAGGAGGCCAAGCTGGTCGGCAGCGACACCTTCAAGAACGACGATGCCTCGATCGCCTCGCAGATCACGCGCATCAAGAGCCTGCCGAAGGAGCCTGACGCCATCATGCTCTGCACAATGATGCCGGGCGCTGTCTCCGCCATCAAGCAGATCCGTGCCGCCGGTATCAAGTCGATGATCCTCAACGGGTCGGGTGTCGACGGCAGCTACTGGATGAACGCCGTTCCTGATCTCTCGAACTTCTACGTCCCGGTGCAGGGCTCGGTCTATGGCGACGATCCGAACCCGAAGGTCAACGAGTTCAACAAGAAGTACAAGGAGGTCACCGGCGGTGACCCCTCCAGCCAGTACGTCTATCCGGGTTACGTCCTGATCGACGTCTGGGCCAAGGCGGTCGAACGCGCCAAATCGACCGATGCGGCAGCCGTCGTGGCCGAGCTCGAGAAGATGAACAACGAGTCCACGCTGTTCGGGCCGCGCACCTTCACCAAGGACATCCACCACCAGAACCAGGGTCGTTACCTGATCGTCGACACCGAGGCCGGCAAGCCGCAGGTGATCGACCAGTGGACGATCTCGGAAAAGATTCCGCTCGACTATCTGGTGTCCAAGTAACCCGGCAATGCGCCGCCCTGGGTGCGCCAGTGATACCCCGGGGCGGCCTTCGCCGGTCATGTGCAAAGCCAGTTGGAAGGAAATCAGGAGATGGTCGTGATCAACTGCGACATGGGCGAGGCCTACGGCCTCTACAAGATGGGCGACGACAAGGCATTGATGCCTCATATCGACGTCGCGAACGTCGCCTGCGGCTTTCATGCCTCCGACTTCAATCACATGCGCAAGACCGTGCAGCTCGCCAAGCAATTTGGCGTCAAGGTCGGGGCGCACCCGTCGCTGCCCGATCTGCAGGGATTTGGTCGCCGGGAGATGAAGATCGACCGCGAAGAGCTGGCCAATTGCCTGCTCTATCAGATCGGCGCACTCAAGGCCTTCCTGGATGCCGAAGGCATGGCGCTCAATCACATCAAGCCGCACGGCGCACTCTACGGCATGGCATCGCGCAACGAGGAGATCGCCGAAGCCGTGGCTGATGCCGCCGACGTCTACAAGGTGCCGTTGCTCGGCATGAAGGGAACGTTGCACCAGAAGGTCTACGAGCGGCGCGGTCATGCCTTCGTCGCCGAATACTATGCCGACCTCGACTACAATGCCGACGGCAGCCTGATCATCACCCGCGAGCACGAGGCGAAGGATCCGGCCGACGCCGCCACCCGATGCGCAAGGGCGGTCAATGAAGGCAAGACGCGCACGGTGGCCGGAAACGACATCGTGGTCGGCTCCGATTCGATCTGCATCCACTCCGACACGCCGAACGCCGTCGCCATCGCCGAGGCCGTCCGCGAGGCGGTGCGCCCCTATCTCACCGCGCGCTGAACCGTCGCGGCAACGAACCAAAGACTCTCAAGAGGAAACAATGGCAACGCAGCAGATCTTCTCGCCGCTCCCAGGCATCTTTTATCGCAAGCCCGCACCCGACAAGCCGGTCTACAAGAACGACGGCGACGCCGTCGCCGAGAGCGACACGATCGGGCTTATCGAGGTGATGAAATCGTTCAACGAGGTGAAAGCCGGCATCGCTGGCAAGATCGTCCGCTTCCTGGCCGAGAATGAAGATGCCGTGATGGCCGGCCAGCCGATCGCCGAAATCGACGTTTAGGGCTCTTCGACCAGCCATGGCGATCAAGAAGCTCCTCATAGCCAATCGCGGCGAGATCGCGGTGCGCATCATCCGCGCAGCGCGCGATCTCGGCATTGCAACCGTGCAGGTCTACAGCAAGGCCGACCAGGCCTCGCTTGCGGTCAGGCTCGCCGACGAAGCGGTCGATATCGGTCCGCCGCAGGCGTCGAAATCCTATCTCAACCAGGCCGCGATCTTCGCCGCGGCGCGGAGCACCGGCGCCGACGCCATCCATCCCGGCTACGGCTTCCTCGCCGAGAACGCCGAGTTCGCCGCCGCAGTCGAAGCGGCGGGATTGATCTTTGTCGGTCCGACCGCGCAATCGATCCGGCTGATGGGCGACAAGGTCGCGGCACGCGAGGCCGCCGCCGCGGCCGGGGTGCCGACCGTCCCCGGCAGCCAGGGGCGGCTGGAGTCGGCGGACGCGGCCTTCGCGCTGGTCGAGAAAACCGGCTTCCCCGTGATGATCAAGGCCGCTGCCGGAGGCGGCGGACGCGGCATCCGCATTGCGCGGTCGCCCGAGGAGTTTCGGCATCTGATGCCGCAGGCACAGGCCGAGGCGCTCGCGGCCTTTGGCGACGGCGGGCTTTACGTCGAAAAGCTGATCGAAGGCGCGCGGCATATCGAGGTGCAGGTGCTCGGCGACGGACACGACGTGATCCATTGCTTCGAACGCGAATGCTCATTGCAGCGCCGCCGCCAGAAGGTCTGGGAAGAAGCCCCCTCGCCCTCGCTCACCCAGGCCGTGCGGGAGAGGCTCTGCACCTCGGCTGTGGCACTCGCCCGAGCGGTCAATTATCGCGGCGCCGGCACGCTCGAATATCTCTACGACGACGCCACCGGTGAATTCTACTTCCTGGAGATGAACACCCGCATCCAGGTCGAGCATCCGGTCACGGAAATGATCACGGGCATCGACCTCGTCCGCGAGATGATCCAGATCGCCGGCGGCGAGCGCTTGCGCATCAGCCAGAACGAGATGCGCGTCAGCGGCCATTCGATCGAAGTCCGTATCAACGCCGAGGATCCCGCCAGAAACTTCCTGCCGAACCCGGGCACGGTGAGCGCACTCAGCCTGCCCGTCGGCGACGGCGTTCGCTTCGACAGCATGCTCTATCAGGGCTACACGGTGCCTCCCTTCTACGACAGCCTGCTCGGCAAGCTGATCGTGCACGACAAGGATCGGCCGAGCGCCATGAAGAAACTCGAGCGCGCGCTTGCCGAGCTCACCGTCGAAGGCATTTTCACGACCAAACCCCTGCACCAGGCGCTGGCGCGCGACGCCGACGTCCAGGCTGGACGCTTCCATACGGCATGGCTCGAACCCTGGCTTGAGTCCCACGCCGCCACGCTTGCCACCGCTCAGCCGCCATCAGCTGCGAAGGTCGCCTCATGATGGCGAGAGAATCCGCCCCGTCAGCAACAGGAGGCCGCTAGCATGCAAACTCGATTTTCCTTCGGCGGCGATGAGCACATTTTCGCCGAGGTCGGCGAAGCGATGTCGCTCGAGGCCTTTTTCAAGAGCCTGTTCATCACCAATGCGGTGCGCGATGCCAGGATCAAGGGTGTCACCGAGATCTGTCCGGCGAACGCGTCCTATCAGGTCAAGTTCGATCCGGAGCGGATCAAGCCCGACGATCTCCTCGCCGAGCTGAAGCGGCTGGATTCCGCATCCGAGAAATCGGAACCGGTGATCAAGACGCGGATCATCGAGATTCCCGTGCTCTACAACGACCCCTGGACCCGTGAGACCTTGATGCGCTTCCGCGAGCGTCACCAGGATCCTGACGGCACCGACCTCGAATACGCCGCGCGGATCAACGGCCTCGACAGCGTCGATGCCTTCATCAAGGCGCATTCCAGCGCGCCCTGGTTCGTCTCGATGGTCGGCTTCGTCGCCGGCCTCCCCTTCCTTTACCAGATGGTCGAGCGCAAGCGGCAGCTTCAGGCCCCGAAATATCTGCGCCCGCGCACGGATACGCCAAAGCTCACCGTCGGACATGGCGGCTGTTTCAGCTGCATCTATTCGGTGCGCGGCGCCGGCGGTTACCAGATGTTCGGCATCACGCCGATGCCGATCTATGATCCCAATCAGACCATCAGCTATTTGCGCGACTTCATGTGCCTGTTCAAGCCGGGCGACATCGTGAAATGGAAACCGATCGACCGGGCAGCCTATGACGCCGCGGTCGCCGACGTCGACGCCGGCCGGTTTGCGCCTGTGATCCGCGACGTCTCATTCTCGCTGACCGAGTTCAACCGCGACATTGATGGCTACAACAGCAAGCTCGATGGAGTTCTCCATGGCCGTTAGGGTTTTGAAGCCGGGTCTTGCGACCACCGTCCAGGACCTCGGACGTCCCGGCTATTATCACATCGGCATCCCGCTCTCCGGCGGCATGGACCGTCACGCGCTGGTCGCCGCAAATCTGCTCGTCGGCAATGATGCGGGCGCAGCCGTGCTTGAAGCGGTGTTCATGGGGCCCGAGCTCGAATTCACCGAGGACGCCACGGTCGCCGTCACCGGCGCGGAGCTGCCGCCGAAACTCGACGGCGAGCCGCGCGAGACCTGGACCAGCTTCAAGGTAAAGCGTGGCCAGATCCTCTCCTTCGACTTCCTCAAGCGAGGCGCACGCGGCTACATCGCGGTCGCCGGTGGCATCGATGTGCCCGTGGTGCTCGGCTCGCGATCGACCTACGCACTCGGCGCGCTCGGCGGCTTCAAGGGCCGCAAGCTCGAGGCCGGCGACGAATTCCCGGTCGGCCGTGCCAGCGTGACGGTCAAGGACGGCCGCACCGTCGCCAACGATTTGCGCGGGCAACCGGCGGGAATGCCGACGGAGCTGCGCGCCATGCCCGGCCTCTATTGGCACCGCATCACCGAGGCCGCCGGCAGCGGGTTCTTCTCCGACACCTGGAAGGTCGCGCCGGAAGCGGACCGCATCGGCTACCGCTTCAAGGGTGGCAAGGCGCTCGAATTCGTTCCGCGCGAACCGCCGTTCGGCGCCGGCTCCGATCCGTCCAACATCACCGATGCCTGCTATCCCTACGGCTCGATCCAGGTTCCCGGCGGCACCGAACCGATCGTGCTGCATCGCGACGCCGTATCCGGCGGCGGCTACTTCATGGTCGGCACCGTGATCGCCGCGGACATGGATCTGATCGGTCAGCTTCAGCCCAACACGCCGGTGAAGTTCGTCAAGGTCGACATGGATCAGGCGCTTGCGGCACGCAAGAGCCGGACCGAGCTGCTGGGCAAGCTTCGCAGCGCCATGGCGTAATCGCGAGGGGGCCCACCGCATCTGCCAACGGACCTCGGCCGCGGGCGCCGGAGCGATCGCGCATGGTCAAGTCTAAACCTGTGGCTGTCGATTGCGCGCTCGCACATCTGAGGTCTGTGCCACGGTGTGCTGTCCGCCGGACGGCACGAGAGTTGCAGCGGACACATTCGGGCTGAGAAACACTGCTCATGAGTTGTGCAAACATCGGAACAACCGCGATGTCCGTTTCTCTGAAACAGATCCGCTACTTCGTCGCCGCCGCCGAGACCGGGCGCATCAGCCAGGCGGCCATCGATCTCAACGTCTCGCAATCAGCGGTCACCGCGGCGATCCAGCAGCTCGAGGCCACCGTCTGCGCCCGCTTGCTGGAGCGCACGCCGAACGGCGTAACCGTCACCATGGAGGGCAGCCGCTTCCTCTCCCAGGGCCGTCATATCCTCGCCGCCGTCGCCGAGGCGGTGCGCGACACGCAGATGTCCGCCGGCCCCCTGTTCGGGACGATCCGCGTCGGCGTCACCTACACCGTGTCGGGCTACTTCCTGCCGCGTCATCAGATGCGCTTCAAGGCGAGTTTCCCCGGGATCACGATCGAGCTGTTCGAGGCGCCGCGCGACGTGCTCGAGCGCGCACTCGTCGATGGTGCCCTCGACCTCGCGGTGATGCTGGTCTCGAACCTGCGCGACAACGCCATGCTCACCAGCGAGACCTTGCTGCGATCGCCGCGCCGGCTGTGGCTTGCGCCCGAGCATCCCCTGACCCGTGCCGAGCGGGTCCACCTCGCTGACATCGCGACCTATCCCTATGTCATGCTCACGGTCGACGAGGCCAAGCACACCTCGATGCGCTATTGGAACAACGCCTCACTCGAACCGAAGACGGTGTTCCGCACCTCCTCGGTCGAAGCCGTCCGCTCCATGGTCGCCGGCGGCATGGGGATCGCCATTCTGTCCGACCTGATCTACCGGCCCTGGTCGCTGGAAGGACAGCGGATCGAGACCCGCGTCATCGAGGACGAGGTGCCCAGCATGGACATCGGTCTTGCCTGGCGTCGCGACACCAAGCCATCGGAGGCTGCGATGGCTTTCCGCGATTTCATGCGCTTTGCGGTTGCCGGCGTCGGGCCGGCCCGGCCCCCCGTCAGCATCGATCACCGGCACCAGGCCGAGGAGGCCATCGAAATCTAGAATATCAGTTTCCGTTTTATTCGACTTGACGCCGTCCGGCTGTCCTCGCCAAACTTTGCCCGGGGACACGACGACCGGAGGCACAGCCGGCGGCGGGAGTGAGACATGCAAGTCACCTACACGACCAACGACATCCCGTTGCAGACCCGCCGCCAGTACTGGCAGGAGGTCGTCTCGAAGACCTATTACTCGCTCGACCTGCGTTTCCCGAGCACGCGCGACTTCAATGCGCGCCTTGGCGCCTGGTCGATGGGCCCTGTCTCGGTGTCCCGCAACATCGCCAACGGCCTGCTGTACAAGCGGCATGAGCGGCATCTCCTGAGCGAGCGGGAGGAATCCTTCCTGATCACGGTGCCCGAACTCGCCGAAATCCGTTTCGAGCAGGACGGCAAGGTGGTGCATTGCCGCCCGGGCGCGTTCCTGATCGAGCGCAGCCACCTACCCTACGAGTTCAGCCATCAGGATCCGACGGCGCTGTGGTGTCTGAAGATCCCGAGCGCGGTGCTGCGCGCCCGCATTTCCCGGCCCGAGCGCCTCGCGACGCTGCAATTCGACGCCAGCCGCAGCGTCGGCGCGCTGTTCGTCGACACGCTGCGCCTGTCCGGTGAACGGATCGAGGAAATGGACGAGACGGCGCGCACGATGATGGGCAAGCACCTGATCGAGCTGCTTGCGATGGCCATTGAATCCGACGACCGTGTGTTGACCGGTCACTCGTCCTCCGTGCGCAACGGCCATTTGCTGCGTTGCGAGCAATTCATCCGGGCCCGTCTCGACGATATGCGGCTCACGCCGCAGATGATTGCCGACGGCTGCGGCATCTCGCTGCGCTATTTGCACCAGATCTTCGAGGGCGAAGGTCTGACCGTCTGCGCCTACATCCGCAACCAGCGCCTTTCAATGTGCGACGCCCTGCTGCGCGATGCGAACTGCCGCAAGAGCATTTCGGAAATCGCCTATCAATGGGGCTTTGCCGACCAGGCGCAGTTCAGCCGCAATTATCGCGGCCGGTTCGGATGCACCCCGAGCGAGGCCCGCGCCATTTCGCGCACAGCCAACTCCTGAAGACTGGCCTGCTGATCGATTCTTAGGCACACCGCCGCCGGTCTGGGCATGCATGGGCACCGGCACGGTTCGCTCTCTCGCACAAATCTTCCTGCGCTCAGCGTCAAGAACGAAGGCCGCCGCTCTGCCTAAGATCGGCGAAACGCTCGTTCGAAAGGAAGAGGCATGGCGCAGAACCTTCGTGTGGCCGTCGATGTCGGTGGCACCTTCACCGACATCTGCATCATGGACGAGACGACCGGTCTCGTGCGCATCGAGAAGACCTCCTCCACGCGCGATCCGATCGAAGGGATCATGGGCGGCGTATCCAAGGCCGGCATCGACCTGTCCAAGGTGGCGCTGTTCTCGCACGGCACCACGATTGCCACCAACGCGCTGATCACCCGCCGCCTGCCGCGCACCGCGGTGGTCACGACCAAGGGGTTCCGCGACGTCATCGAGATCCGGCGCGCCAACAAGGAAGACCTCTGGGACACCTACAAGGACGTGGTCCGGCCCTATGTGCCACGGCGCGACCGCCTCACCGTGCCCGAACGCGTCGATGCTGCCGGCACAGTGATCGAGCCGCTCGACGTCGAAGCCGCGCGCAGCGTCGCCCGCATCCTCAAGCGTCGCGGCGTCGCCGCAGTCGCGGTGTGCTTCATGAACGCTTATCTCAACAGCGCCAATGAGCGCGCCATGCGCGATATTCTGCTGGCCGAGATGCCCGATATTCCGGTCTCGATCTCCTCGCAGGTGCTTCCCGAGATCTTCGAGCACGAGCGGTTCTCGACTACGGTCGCCAATGCCGTGGTGAGCCCGGTCGTCGTCAACTACACCAGCCGGCTCGGCGAACGCCTCTCGGACGAGGGCTACACCCGCGATCTTCTGCTGCTGCACACCGGCGGCGGCGTGATGACGCCGGCGAGCGTGAAGGATTTTGCGGCACGCCTTGCCGGCTCCGGCATCGCCGCCGGGGCCATCGCCAGCCGCCATATCGCCGGTCTTTGCGGTTTCCCCAATTCGATCGGCCTCGACATGGGCGGCACGTCGACCGACGTGTCGCTCGCCTATGAGGGCCAGTCGCGGATCACCAAGGACTGGCACATCGAGTTCGGCTATCCGATCCGCTTCGCATCGATCGAGGTGCTCACCATCGGTGCCGGCGGCGGCTCGCTGGCCTGGACCGATCCGGCCGGCTCGCTGCGCAACGGCCCGCAATCGGCCGGCGCCTATCCGGGACCGGCCTGCTACGGCAACGGCAATACGCAGCCGACCAACACCGATGCCAATGTGACGCTCGGCCGGCTTGGCACCGATCTCGCCGGTGGCAAGGTCAAGCTCGATCCCGAGCTGGCACGGCAAGCGGTCGAGGGCGGCGTCGCCAAGCCGTTCGGCCTCGGCCTGCATGAAGCCGCGGATGCAATCGTCAAGGTCGCCAACGCCAACATGTCGGATGCGGTGCGGCTGATCTCGATCAGTCGCGGCTACGATCCACGCGATTTTGCGCTGGTGGCGTTCGGCGGCGCCGGTGCCCTGCATGGGGTCGACGTCGCACGCGAGCTGGCGATTCCCGTCGTGATCGTACCGCCCAATCCCGGCGTGACCTCAGCGCTCGGTTGCCTGCTCGTCGACATGCAGCACGATTTTTCGCAAAGCTGCATGGTCGACGCCGCCGAGGCCGACGCCACCGAGATCGAGGCACAGTTCGCCGAGCTCGAGAAGGCTGCGCTCGCACGGTTGACCCATGAGGGCGTCGCGCAGCAGGACATCGTGCTGCAGCGCTCGATCGACATGATGTATCGCGGCCAGTGGCGTTCGCTTGCCGTCAACGCGCCGCGGCCGATCGGCGCGATCGCCGATCTGGTGCAGAGCTTCCATGCCGAGCATCAGCGCGAATACAATTTCCGCCGCGACAGCGCGCCGGTCAGCTTCTTCCGTCTCAATCTGAAGGCAGTGGGCGTGGTCCCCAAGGCCGAGTTTGCCGTCCACGAGCCGATCGGCGCTAGCCCCGAGCCGGTCAGCCGCCGCAGGGTCTGGTTCGAGGGCAGCGGGCTCGATACACCCGTCTATCGGCGCGACAACCTGCCCTGCGGCTTCTCCTTTCAAGGCCCCGCGATCATCGAGCAGGTCGATGCCACCACGGTCGTTCCGCCCGGCGCCGCCGCCGAGGTCGACAGATATCTCAACATCATCATCCGCGTGAAGGAGTGAACCATGGCCGGAGCTCTCCCGCTCGACCCCGTGACCTTCGAGGTTTTGAAGAACTCCTTCATCACCAGCGTCGACCAGATGGGCGAGCAGGTCCTGAGGACGTGCTACTCCTTCGTCATCTACAATCGCGATTTCTCGAGCGCGCTGCATGACGCCAACGGCGAATGCGCGGCGCAGGGCAACCAGGATATCGCCGTCCACGTCGGCACGCTGCATTTCACGTGCAAGGATGTCATGCGCCATTTCGAAGGCGACATACATGAGGGCGACGTTTTCGCCATCAACGATCCCTATGCCGGCGGCACGCACTTCTCCGATGTCCGCCTGATCCGTCCGATCTTCGCCGACGGCAGGATCATTGCCTTCAGCCAGTCCAACGGACACTGGTCGGACGTCGGCGGCAGCGTGCCGGGATCGTTCGACGTCGCCGCCCGGGAGATGTTCCGCGAGGGCCTACGCATCACGCCGGTCCGCCTGTTCGACAAAAATGGCCTGCGCAAGGACGTCGCGCATCTGATCGCCTCGAACACGCGCGACCCGGCCTCGATCATCGGCGACATCCAGGCACAGGCCGAAGCCACCGCCGTCTGCGAACGCGAGATCCTGCGCCTGGTCGGCAAATATGGCCGTGATACGGTCGAGACCGGGCTTGCCGCCGTCCAGGACTATGTGGAGCGTTCGGCGCGCCAGCGCATCGCGGCGCTCCCCGACGGCGAATGGGAAACCGTCGACTTCATCGACCGCGATCCGGCCGGCGGCGAAGGCATGATCCCGATCCGCATCAAGATGACGATCAAGGGCGATCGCGCAATCTACGACTTCACCGGCAGCCATCCAACCATCGGCTCGATCTACAATTCGGCGTTCGGTGCAACCTTCTCTGCCGTCGCCGCCGGCATGAAGACTTTCTTCCCCGACCTGCCACTCAATTCCGGTTTCTACCGCTGCTTCGAGATCATCGCCCCCGAAGGATCGATCGTCGACGCCAAATGGCCGATCGCGGTCACCGGCTTTCTGATGCCGTTCGAGAAGATCATGAACTCGATCTACGAAATGTGGTCGAAGCTGATGCCGGAGCGCGCGCTTGCTTGCGCGTTCAATCTCGAATATCTGCTCACCGGCGGGCTCGATGCCCGCAGCTCCGACAAGCCGATCTTCATGTTCTATGACTGGCTGCCCGGCGGCTGGGGCGGGCGCAACGGCAAGGATGGCAGCAATGTCACAACCGCCTGCTTCGGCACCGGCTTGATGTCGCAGCCGGTCGAAGGCCAGGAGCGCGCCAACCCGATCCTGACCACCGAATGCGAGATCCTCAAGGACTCGCCCGGCCCCGGCAAGTGGCGCGGCGGCGCCGGCGTGGTGAAGACGTCGCGGATGCTGCAGGCCGAGAAAACCGTGATCTCCTATATCTGCGACCGCGAGCGCGCGATCGTGTGGGGCATCGAGGGCGGCCTGCCGTCGATGCCGCACGGCCTGACCCTGAAGCGCGCCGGCAGCACGGCCGCGGAGCGGCTCGGCTCGATCTTCTCGGACGTCCCGATCGGCGAAGGCGACACTTTCTCGCGTCCGACCGCCGGCGGCGGCGGATTTGGCGATCCGCTGGAGCGCGATCCGAACCTCGTCGTCGAGGATATCAAGGACGACTATGTCTCGGTCGAGCGTGCCGCCAAGGACTATGGCGTCGTGGTGCACACCATCGACGCCGAGCTCTGTAACTACGAGGTCGACAAGGTCGCGACCGAGGCGCTCCGTGCGAAGATCCGCTCCGAGCGTGTCGCCAATGTCCGGCTCGATCCGGAGTTGGTGGCGCAACGCTATCGCAGCGGGGCAATCGACGCGCTCGACGCGATCCGCAAGCACGCGGTGATCCTCGATTGGGGCACCGGTGCCTTGCTTCCCGAATCCACGCGCCAGTTCCGCGAGGTGTTTGAGCGGCGCTCGGTCGCAACGTGGAAAGCAGGCTGAATGCCATCGCCGGCCGCGACGTCGGCAGACCGCACAGAGCGTTCACGAAAAACTGGATCCGACACCGCCCCTCCACTTTCATTCGAGCCATGAGGATTGTGCTATGACGAGTACGACGTGCCTTTCCCCCAATCGAGTTTGGCCAATCCGCCCCGCACTCGGCCTTGCCGCAGGCCTCGCCCTTGCCGCTGCGGTCGCGCCGGCTGCGGCCGAGACGCCGTGGTTTCCGATGAAGGTCTACGACGCGTCGTCCGGCACACCGAAGCCGGCCGAGTACACGCCGCTGCCGAAGGCCGAGAAGCCCTACAGGCTCTGCGTGCTGTTTCCGCACATGAAGGACAGTTTCTGGGTCGCCGTCGCCTATGGCATCGTCAAACAGGCCGAGGCGATGAACGTCAACATGAACCTCTACGAGGCCGGAGGTTACGAGAACCTGCCGAAACAGCTGTCGCAATTCGATGACTGCATGGCGAGCGGGCCGGACGCCATCATCGTCGGCGCCATCTCCGGCGCAGGCCTCAGCAAGAAGTTCGAGGAAGCCAAGGCCAAGGGCGTGCCGGTCGTCGGCGTCACCAACCCGCTTCCGCCGAACGCGCTGCCCGCGGCCAACTACGTCGACTTCGTCGCCATGGGCGAAGTCACCGGCGCCGGCCTGCTGGCGCAATCCAAGCCCGGCGACAAGCTCAACATCGTGACGTTCCCCGGTCCGGCCGGCTCTGGCTGGGCGGAGTCGTTCAACGAAGGCTTCAAGAAGGCCGTTGCCAAGAACCCGAATGCCAAGATTCTGGCTGAGAAATTCGGCGACTCCGGCGTCGCCGTGCAGCTTCAGCTCATTCAGGACGCCTTGCAGGCCTATCCCGGCATGAACGTGATCTGGGGTACCGCCCCCACCGCTGAAGCCGCCATCGGCGCCGTTGCCGAGGCCGGCCGAAGCGACCTGAAGATCGTATCGTCTTACGAAAACCAGGCCATGCTTGACGCGCTCAACCGCGGCGACATCCTCGCCTTCGCAACCCAGTATCCGGTCGGAGAAGGCGCCGTCGCGATCGATCAGGCGGTGCGTCTCATCGAGAAGAAGCCGGTCATGAGCCTTGTCCAGCCGATCGCCGCTGTCATCGACAAGACCACCGTACCGAAATTGCAGATGGACCTCGTGCTGGCTCCGGCGAGTTGGACACCGGTCTATTCGGTCAAGGCCAAGTAAGCCGCTCGCGAATGATGCCGGGTGGGAGCACCTGCTCCCACCCGTCTTGCTCACGGCCCAACGGAGACGCGGATGGATGTCGAGATTGACCCGAAGCCTGCCGAGCCTCTGCTTCGATTGCGGGGGATATCAAAGCGCTTCACCGGCGTTCGCGCGCTCGACCGGGTCGACCTCGACGTTCGTGCCGGCGAGCTTCATGTCCTGTTCGGCGAGAACGGTGCCGGCAAATCGACCCTGATCAATGTCGTCTCGGGAACGTTTCCGCCGGACGAGGGCACGTTCCATTTTGGCGACGAGGAGATCCATCATCTCACGCCGCAGCGGGCCCGCACGATCGGCATCAGCCCGGTCTTTCAGGAGTTCTCGCTGATCCCGAGCCTCACGGTGGAAGAGAACCTGTTCCTCGGCCGCGAGGTCACCCATGGCGGCGTGCTGCGCTCGCGCGAGATGCGCAAGCGCGCCAGAGCGCTGATCGACGAGCTCGGCTTCGATCTCGATCCGGCGCAGCGGATCGACGACCTTTCCCGCGCGCACCAGCAGATGGCCGAAATCGCCAAGGCCCTGCTCGGCCGCGTCCGTCTTTTGATCCTTGACGAGCCGACCGCCTCGTTGACCGAGCGCGAGACCGGACGGCTGTTCGAGCTGATCGCGCGTCTGAAGAGCCAGAATGTCGGGCTGATCTATGTCTCGCATCGCATGCGCGAAATCCGCGCCCTTGCCGACCGTGTGACGGTGCTGCGCGACGGCCGCCACATCCAGACCCTCGACGCCGCCGGCTCGACCGACGGCGAGCTGGTGGAGCTGATGACCGGCCGCAGGATCGACCTGCTGTTCCCGGCCATCGCCCACCGACCTGACAAGGTGATGGTCGACATCGAAAACCTGACGCTCGCGGACGGCAGCGTTCAGGAGGTGAATTTCCATGCCCGCGCCGGCGAGATCACCGGCATCGCCGGTCTCGTCGGCTGCGGCAAATCGGAGCTGATCCGCGCGGTCTACGGCATCGAGCCCGCGGCATCAGGCGTGATCCGGATCGACGGTCTGCCTTACGAATTCCCGACCCCGAGGCAAAGCCTCAAGCGCGGCATCGCCTATTTTCCTGCCAATCGGGTTGCCGAAGGGCTCGCGCTGTCCCGTCCGATCCGCGAGAACGCATCCATGACGGTGCTCGACCTGCCCGCGTTCGCGCGCTTCGGCGTGCTGCGGCAAGCCGCCGAACGCGCCACGATCGCGGACATCATGGAGCGGTTGCAACTGAGGCCGCCGAACATCGAACGGAGCGCCGGCGCGCTGTCCGGCGGCAACCGTCAAAAAGTGATGCTGGCACGCGCGCTCACGCGTGAGCTGACCGTGTTCCTGTTCGACGAGCCGAGCGTCGGGATCGACGTCGGCGCCAAGCTCGAGGTCTACCAGTTCATGAAGCGCCTGGTCGAGGCCGACGCCGCCGTGATCGTGGTGTCGTCGGAATTGCCGGAGGTTCTGGCGCTGTCGAACCGGCTCTACGTCATGCATCACGGCCGCGTCGCCGCCGAGCTGAGGGGCGCCGAGAAGACCGAGCAGAACGTGCTGTCGAGCTTCTTCCGCGACCATCTCGCCGCGGAGGTCGCGTGAACACCGCGCTGGTCACCGCAAACCCGCAAGGCGCGATCGGCCTGCGATCGATCGCAGGCCGTGTCGGGTTCCTGCCGGCCCTGCTGGTCTTGCTCGTCGCCGGCATGTCGGCGATCGATCCGCAGTTCTACGGCATCATCAACATCCTCAACATCCTGCGCAACGCGTCGCTGCTCGCGATCGTCGCCTGCGGTCAGGCGCTGGTCATCATCGCGGGTGGCTTCGATCTTTCGGTCGGCGCCGTCGTGGCGCTCGCGAGCGTCGTCACCGCCAAGACCATGGCCGCCGCAGCCACCGCGTTTCCCGGCAACAACGCCCTCATCATTGCCAGCGGGATGGCGGCCGGACTCGGCTCCGGGGCCGTAGTCGGGCTCGTCAACGGCTTCTGCGTGGCGAAGCTCAAGGTATCCGGCTTTGTGGTGACCCTGGGCACGATGTCGGCGACTGCGGGCGTCGGCCTGATGATCACTAACGGAATCCCGGTTTACGGCATGCCCGATATCTTCGTGAAGGGCTTTGGGCGCGCCCAGGCGCTCGGCCTGCCGACCGCCGTCCACGTCGCGCTGGTCATCATCATCGTGATGGTGTTTGCGCAGCGGCGCACGCTGTTCGGCCGTTACATCTACGCGATCGGCGGCAATGTCGATGCGGCCATCGTTTCGGGCGTATCGATCCAGCGCCACGTCGTCGGCACCTACGTTGTCTCGAGCATGCTCGCGGCATTGACGGGCATCCTGCTGACCGCGCAGGTCGGCTCCGGCCAGGCCAGCTTCGGCGGCGACCGGATGATGCTGCAATCGATCGCAGCCGCCGTGATCGGCGGCGTGAGCTTGCGCGGCGGCGTCGGGCGCATCGAAATCGTCGCCATCAGCGCCCTGTTCCTGACCATCCTGGGCAATGCGCTCAACCTCCTGCACGTCGACTCCCGGCTGCAGCCGGTCTTTCTCGGCGTCATCATGGTCGCGGCCGTGGCGCTGGACGAACTCAGCCGACGGAGCAAGGCTCGTGTCTGACCTCGAATTGTCCGTCGCCGCCAAGAACGCGGATCGCCCGAAATTGGCGCCGGGTCGCTGGCTCTGGAGCGCAGTGCTGCCGGTCGCATTGGTGGCCCTGTTGCTCGGCTTCGCCACGGTCGACCGCGGCGTGTTGTCGCCGGCCAACCTGCTCAACATCGCGCAACAGAGCAGCTATCTGGCCCTGTTCGCGATGGCCCAGACCGTGGTGATCCTGACGCGCGGCTTCGACCTCGCACTCGGCCCGACCGTATCGATGGTGAGCGTCGGCACCGCGCTGGCGATGGCCGGCGCGACGGCGTCGGGCCATGGTACAGGCGCCGTGCTGCTCGCCGGGCTCGCTGCCGGCTTCGTGCTCGGCACCGCGTGCGGGCTCTTCAACGGCGTGGTTATTGCGCTGCTCGGGGTCAACCCCTTCGTCGCAACGCTCGGCAGCTACAATATCGCGATCGGGATTGCGACCACACTGTCGTCCGGACGGCCCGTGCAAGGCGTGCCGGCGCCGTTCTCGCAGATCTTCTACGGCGGCAGCGTCTTCGGAATTCCGGCGGCCATCGCGATCACGGTCGGGGTCGGCGCCGTGCTCCATTGGACCCTGACGCGGACCGTGTTCGGCCGTTCGCTTTACCTCATCGGCACCAACCCGCGCGCAGCGGCGGTCGCCGGCCTGCCGGTCAAGCGCACCCTGATCGCGACCTATGTGCTGTGCTCCGGGCTTGCGGCGCTCGGCGCGATCATGATGACGGCGCGGACCGGATCGGGCGAGCCGAACCTCGGCGGAGCGCTTTCACTGCAGGCGATTGCCGGCGCCGTGGTCGGCGGAACAAGCCTGGCAGGCGGGCGCGGTGGGGTCGGCACCGCGGTGCTCGGCGCCCTGTTCATCACCATTCTGTCCAACGGCATGAACCTCACCCGGATCGACGGGTACGTCCAGATGGTCGTGCTCGGCGCGATCGTCATCGTCGGCGTTCTGCTCGATCGCCTGCGACTGGAGCGACGCCAATGACGACGGGTTCTCCCATGCAGAGCGTCGCGGGCGAGACTGCACCTGCCTCGATCTACGTTGCGCCCTCGCTCGCTTCCGCACTCGACGCACTGAGCGAATTCGGCACAGCCGGCGCTGCCTTTGCCGGTGGCACATGGATCATGCGGTCACCGATCCGCCACGAGCGGTTGAAGCCGCACTATGTCGCGATCGGCAAGATCGCCGAGCTGACCGCGGTTCGTATCGACAGCGATGCAATCGAGATCGGCGCGGCGGTTACGCATGCGGCACTCGCGGCGGCCCTGGCCCATCATGCGGAATTCGCGGTCCTGGTCGACGCCGCCGGCCGCTCCGCCAATCCCGCGATCCGCGCGATGGCGACGATCGGCGGCAACCTTGCGACGTCGGAATTCGCCGCCGCGGATTGCGTGCCGGCGCTGCTCTGCCTCGATGCCCAAGTTGAAATGTCGGCCCGCGACGGCCGCGAGCGCATCGGCCTGGCGCATTTCCTGAAGATCCGATCGTCCCTTCCCCCCGGTCATCTGGTGACGCGGATCATCTTGCCGCGGTCGGCGCGCAGAAGCGCCCATGCCCGCCTGCCGCTGCGTAAATCGGGTGACTACCCGGTCGCCATCGTCAGCCTGTCGGTCAGCATCGATGCAGCGGGCCGTGTCCAGGCGGCGCGCGTCGCGGTCGGTTCAGTCGAGCCGGTGGCGCGCCGCTGGGAGCGGCTCGAGGCAGCGCTGATCGGACGCCTGCTCGATGCGGCGGAGGCAGCGCAGAGTGCGGCCGCGTTGGCGGACGACTTCGTCGGCCGCGACAGCGTCGATGCCCCTGCCTGGTATCGGGTCAGCGTGCTACCCGGTCTCGTCCGCCGCGCTGCGATCGCAGCGCTTGGCTCCTGAACTGGAGGGGATCGACATGGGATTCAAGCTGACCGTAAACGGCGATCATCTTTCTTCCGCGGCCGATCCCGCCACTCCGCTGATCGACATTCTGCGTGAGGAGATGCATCTGACCGGCGCGAAACCGGTCTGTCGCGAAGGCTTTTGCGGTGCCTGCATGGTGCTGGTCGACGGCGAGCCGACGCCATCGTGCCTGCTGCCCGCCGCGCTGGCCGATGGCCGCGAGATCCGCACCGTCGAAGGCCTTGCGCCTCACGGCGAACTGAACCGCGTCCAGGCGGCCCTCGAGGCCAGTGATGCCGTCCAATGCGGCATGTGCTTTCCCGGCATGGTGGTGAGCCTGACGCATCTCTTGACGACCCGGCCCGACGCCACCCGTGACGATATCCGGGCGGCACTGACCGGGAACATCTGCCGCTGCACGGGATACGAACGCATCGTCGAGGCGACGCTGCTCGCCTTGGTCACGGCATAATCGGGAGGCGCAAGCATGTCCGACGTTTCCGCGACGATGGATCTGCGCCGGCGGGACGCCGCCGACAAGCTGCGTGGCCGCACGCGCTACACCATCGATCGATATCTGCCGGGCATGCTGCACGCCGCGGTGCTGCGCGCCGGCGTGCCCTCGGGGCGGATCATTCGTCTCGACACGTCGAGGGCTGCCCGCATGCCGGGGGTACGTGCGATCGTGACGGCAGAAGACGCGCCCGGCATGATCGGAATCGGCATCGCCGATCACCCGCTGTTCGCCCGCGATGTCATTCGCTACGACGGCGAACCGCTTGCCGCGGTCGCAGCTGTCACGTTGGCGCAGGCGCAGGCTGCGCTTGCGGCGATCGACGTGGAGATCGAGCAACTCCCCGCGGTGCTGACCATGGCGCAGGCGCTGGCACCAGATGCGCGGCTGGTTCATCCGGACTGGCGCGGCTATGAGGTCCTGGTCGAAGGCGGCGCGCGTGCGGGCAATGTCGCCTGGGAGGCGACCGTCGTTCGCGGCGACGTCGACGCCGCCTTTGCGCGGCCTGACGTCGAGATCGTCGAAAGTTTCTATCGCGTCGGCCGGCAGAACCACGTGGCCTTCGAGCCGCGTGCGGTCGTCGCAAGCTACGAGGACGGCCGCTTCCATATCGAGACGTCGACGCAGGTTCCCTGGAGCGTCCGCAATGCAACCGCGCGCGCGTTGGGCGTGCCGGCATCGCAAGTGCGCGTCACTGTGCCGCCGGTCGGCGGCGGCTTCGGTCTCAAATTCGATCTGGCGGTTGAGCCCTTCGCCGCCCTCCTCGCCCGCGCCAGCGGCCGGCCGGTTCGCCTCGTCAATTCCCGCGAGGACGAGATGCTGACCTGCCTGTTCCGCGAGAACGCCGATATTCGCATCCGCTCGGCGGTGACGCGCGACGGAGAAATCGTGGGCCGCGAGGCGGTCGTGCTGATGGACTGCGGCGCCTATGGCGGCGAACAGATCTTCCTGACCACCATGACCGCACACACGCTCGGCGGAAACTACAGGCTCGGCAGCGTGCGCATGGTCTCACGCGCGGTCTACACCAACACGGCGCCGAACGGTGCGTTCCGCTGCTGCAACGGCGTCTACAACACCTTCGCGCTCGAGCGGCACACCGACGAGATCGCAGCGCGGATCGGAATGAATCCGCTTGCTTTCCGGCGCCGCAACGTGCTCGGCGACAAGGATCTCGGCGCCACCGGCCAGGTATTCGAAGGCGATGTGCTCGGCCCAATGCTCGACCGGATGGATACGTTGCGCGACGCGGCAGCGCCGCTGCCGGCGCGCACCGACGGCAAGCTCCTTGGACGCGCGACCACCGTCGGCACCTGGTTCGTCTTCGTCGGCCCATCGGCCGCGACGGTGAACATGAATGCCGACGGCACGGCGACCCTGGTCACGTCGGGTGTCGAGATCGGATCCGGCTCGATGATGCAGAGCCTGCCGCAGATCGTTGCCAGCACGCTCGGCATCGCGCCCGAGCAAGTGATCGTCCGCGCCGCCGATACCGATGCGGCCGGTTATGATGTCGGCGTCGGTGGCGGCCGCACCACCGTCTCGCTCGGCGCCGCCAGCCTGTCGGCGGCACAGGAGGTCCGCACGAAGCTTTTGAGGATCGCCTCCGAGATGATCGAAGCCGCGCCCGGCGATCTCGTCATGCGCGATGGTCGGATCGAGATCGCGGGCGCGCCGGGCTCCGGCCGCACCGTCGCGGAGGTCGCGACCCGCGCTCAAGCGCTGGGCGGACCGGTCGCCGGCACCGGCGCCTTCACCGGCGCCGGCGTGCCGGCGATGCCCGGTTGCGTTGCCGGTCATTTCATCGACGCGATCGACATCCCCGTCTTCGCCGTCCACGACTGCGAGGTCGCCGTCGATCCGGAGACCGGGCATGTCGAGGTGCTAAGCTATCGCGTGGTCCAGGACGTCGGCCGTGCGCTGAATCCACGCGCAATCCACGGCCAGATCCAGGGCGGCGTCGTGCAGGGCCTGGGCTACGCCCTGCACGAGGAGGTGACGATCGGCAGCAATGGCCGTGTCAGTCAAAGCGGCTTTGAGACTTACCGCGTACCGCTTGCGCTCGACGTCGTACCGGTGGAGATCAGCCTCTATGAGGGCGCGGCGTCGGTGGGGCCGCTCGGCACCAAGGGCGCCGGCGAGGTGCCGATCCTCAATGTCGGCGCCACCGTCGCATGCGCCATTGCCAACGCGACAGGAAAGCGGGTGCAGGAATTACCCCTGACGCCGCCGCGCGTGCTCGAGCTTCTGCTCGAGCGCAAGCCGGGTCTGGCGCTGTCTCACATCGCCGAGGTGTGGGCAGACAACCTTGTTCGTCCTCACCAGTGGCCCTAGGAACATCAGAGAATGCCCAGCAAACAATCCGAACGCTGAGCGACCGACTTGGGCACCAGGCGCCTGATTCGTGGCGGGTAAGCGCTGCCGTCTCCGCGCCGACCAAGCCCACGACATTTTCGTCCATTCCCTTCCATGGAGCTCAGGCAGCCGCGACCTCGTGGCCTGCCATGACCTCCAGCGCTCTCAGAATAGCGGAATGGTCCCAGCTTTTGCCGCCGAGGGCGGTACAGGCGTTGAACAGCTGCTGGGCTGCGGCAGTGCCTGGCAGCGACAAGCCGAGCGCGCGCGCACCTTCCAGCGCGAGGTTGAGATCCTTCTGATGCAGCTCAATGCGGAAGCCCGGATCGAAATTGCGCTTCAGCATGCGATCGCCGTGCACTTCGAGGATCCGGGACGACGCGAAGCCGCCCATCAACGCCTGGCGCACCAATGCGGGGTCGGCCCCGGCCTTGGAGGCGAACAGCAACGCCTCGCTCACCGCCTCGATGGTCAGCGCCACGATGATCTGGTTCGCAACCTTGGTGGTCTGGCCGTCGCCATTGCCGCCGACATGCGTGACATTCTTCCCCATCGTTTCAAACAGGGGCTTCATCGCATTGAACGCCCGCTCCCGCCCGCCAACCATGATGGTCAGGCTGGCCGCCTTTGCGCCAACTTCACCGCCGGAGACCGGCGCGTCGAGATAGTCAGCTCCGAGCGCATCGATCCAGCGTGCAAACTCCTTCGTCGCCAGCGGAGAGATCGAGCTCATATCCGTCACGATCATGCCTTTGGAGATACCCTCCGCGACGCCGCCTTGACCGAACAGCACGGCTTCGACATGCGGAGTGTCCGGTACCATGACGATCACGGCGTCCGCCTCCTGCGCCACCTGCTTGGCGGACTCGCAAGCGATGCCGCCGGCCGCGATCAACTCAGGCGCAACAGGTACGACGTCGTGCAGGAACAGGCGATAGCCGGCAGCCAGGAGGTGGCTGGCCATCGGACGTCCCATGGTGCCAAGTCCGATGAATCCGATGTCTTTCATTGTCGTTGCTCCCTGTCAGCCGGATGAAGGCGTTTTTCCGGCGAGCGACTCTCGGCTCGCGTGAAGAAACCGCGTTAAATAAAATTCCAGAGCTCCGTCCCGATTCAATCGGAACGGAACAGGCTCTAGGTCACGAAAGTCTGTGCGGCGTGCCAGCCCAGGCTCTCGAGCGTGGTCGTCCGCGGCTTGTATTCGCACCCGATCCAGCCCCGATACCCGATGCTGTCGAGATGCTTGAACAGATAGGAGTAGTTGATTTCGCCGGTTCCCGGTTCATAACGGCCCGGATTGTCGGCGAGCTGGACATGCGCGATGCGGCCGAGATGCTTCTGCAGGGTCCGCGCGATATCACCTTCCATGATCTGCATGTGATAGATGTCGTACTGGATGAACAGATTGGATGAGCCAACCTCGGAAATGAGCTGCACCGCCTGTTCCGTACGGCTCAGGAAGAAGCCGGGAATATCGAGCGTGTTGATCGGTTCGACCAGGAGCTTGATGCCATGCTGGGCGAGCGCGCCTGCGGCGAAGCGCAGGTTGGACACGAGGACTTCCTGCAGGTCTGCCCTATCCGTATCGGCTGGAGCGATGCCGACCAGGCAGTTCAGCTGCCGGCAATCCAGCGCCTTTGCGTAGTCGATCGCGCGCACCACGCCGTCGCGAAATTCGTCGACCCGATTGCGCAGGATGGCAATGCCACGCTCACCGGCGGCCCAGTTGCCGGCTGGAAGATTGTGCAGCACCTGGGTCAGCCCACAGCGCGCCAATTCCTCCCGCAACGCGCCCTTTTCGAAGTCATAAGGAAAAAGATACTCGACTGCGTTGAAGCCGGCCGCCTTGGCGGCCGCGAACCGATCGAGGAACGGCAGCTCGTTGAAGAGCATGGTGAGATTGGCGGCAAATTGAGGCACGGGTCGTATCTCCGCTTGAAGCGCTGAAAGATGTGGTCAGGCCGGCAACAGCGTGCCGGATCGTGACGCACTCGGCACGTCATCGAGCGGAAGATCGAGCACCTCCTCGAACTCGACGATGTTGTCGATCTCCGTTCCCATGGCGATATTGGTGACTCGCTCGAGAATGAACTCCACCACCACGGGCACGCGATGCTTCGTCATCAGCTCGCGTGCGGTCGCGAACGCCGCCTGCGCGTCATTCGGATCGGTGACCCGGATCGCCTTGCAGCCCAACCCCTCCGCGACGGTCACGTGGTCGACGCCGTAAACGCCGATCTCGGGCGCGTTGATGTTCTCGAACGAAAGCTGGACGTGATAGTCCATGTCGAAGCCGCGCTGCGCCTGCCGGATCAGGCCGAGATATGAATTGTTCACGACGACGTGGATGTAGGGCAGATTGAACTGCGCCCCGACCGCGAGCTCCTCGATCAGGAACTGGAAGTCGTAGTCACCCGACAGCGCGACGATGTCGCGGTCGGGATCGGCGGCACGCACACCAAGCGCGGCCGGCAGTGTCCAGCCGAGCGGACCGGCTTGGCCAGCATTGATCCAGTTGCGCGGATTGTAGACGTTGAGGAACTGGGCCCCAGCGATCTGCGACAATCCGATCACGGTCACGTAGCAGGTGTCGCGGCCGAAGGCTTTGTTCATTTCCTCGTAGACGCGCTGGGGCTTGATCGGGATGTTGTCGAAGTGGCTCTTGCGCAGCATCGAACGCTTGCGGTCGCGACAGGCGGCGGGCCAGGCCTGCCGATCGCGCAGCCTCCCGGACTTCCGCCACTCCCGGGCAACGCTCACGAACATTTCCAGCGCAGCCTTGGCGTCGGAGACGATACCGAGGTCCGGATTGAAGACCCGCCCGATCTGCGTAGGCTCGATGTCGACATGCACGAATTTGCGGCCCTTCGTGTAGGTCTCGATCGAGCCGGTATGCCGGTTGGCCCAGCGATTTCCGATGCCGAGCACGAAATCGGATTCGAGCATCGTGGCGTTGGCGTAGCGATGGCTGGTCTGCAAGCCGACCATGCCTGCCATCAGCGCATGATCGTCAGGAATAGCGCCCCATGCCATCAGCGTCGGGACGACCGGAACGTTGACCGCTTCGGCGAAGGCGACCAGCAGCTCGGATGCATCGGCGTTGATGACGCCGCCTCCGGCCACAATCAGCGGCCGCTCCGCGGCGTTCAGCATCTCGAGCGCCTTCTCGATCTGCTTGCGCGTCGCCGTCGGCTTGTAGACCGGCAGCGGTGAATAGGTCTCGTCGTCGAACTCGATCTCGGCCAGTTGCACGTCGAGCGGAAGGTCGATCAGCACCGGTCCCGGCCGCCCCGACCGCATGACATGGAAAGCCTGGCTGAACACGCGCGGCACCAGCGCCGGCTCGCGCACGGTGACGGCCCATTTCGTCACCGGCTTTGCGATCGCCTCGATGTCGACGGCCTGGAAGTCCTCCTTGTAGAGCCGCGCCCGCGGCGCTTGACCGGTGATGCAGAGGATCGGAATGGAATCAGCGATCGCCGAGTAGAGGCCGGTGATCATATCGGTGCCGGCGGGACCCGATGTGCCGATGCAGACGCCGATATTGCCCGCCTTCGCCCTGGTATAGCCTTCCGCCATATGCGAGGCGCCTTCGACGTGCCGCGCCAGAATATGCTGGATCGAGCCGTTGCGCTTCAGTGCGGAGTAAAGCGGATTGATCGCCGCGCCGGGAACGCCGAATGCGCACGCGATCCCTTCGCGTTGGAGAATGCGCACTGCTGCATCGACTGCTCGCATCTTCATGTGATGATCCCGCTTCGCTATGAGTTGGCCTGAGCAGGATCATCGGGCCCGCGAGCATCGATCTCAACGCAATCGATTGGAATTTCCGCGCTGTGGCAACGCTCGCGATTTCTTGCGCGTCCTCAAGCGATTAGCGTCAGCGTAGAAATGGAAATTGTTGCGGACGGAATTGCAGCCAGCCTTACGCCTGCGCTTGCTGCGTGCGGTTCCCGCGAAGTTCGGCCGTGAGTTCGGCTGCGATCCGGTGCACGATCGTACCGATCTCCGGCAAGCGTTCGTTCGTCAGCCTGTCCGCCATGCCCGATACCGAGATCGCGGCATATGGCTCGTTGCAGTCGTTGAAGACGACCGCAGCTACGCAGCGCAGGCCGAGGCGCGCCTCTTCATCATCCACCGCATAACCCTGACGCCGCACGCTCTCCAATTCCTTGAACAACTCGCCGGGCCGCACGATCGACTTTTCCGTCAGCCGCGGCATGCCCTGACGGCGAATGATCGCATTCACGTCGGCATCGGAATAGGTAGCCAGCACCGCCTTCCCCACTCCGGAAGCGATCATTGCGACGCGCCCACCCACCTTGGTCAGCGAGCGCATGATCTCGCGGCTTTCGATGCGGGACACGACGATGATGGATTCGTCATCGACCACCGCAAGGTTGGCCGTTTCCCTGGTCTGGTCGCGCAGCTTGCGCAGATAAGGCAGTGCCTGCGCGGCAAAATTCCGCCGGCGCACAAAGGTCGAGCCGACCACGAAGCTTTGCGCGCCGATGTGCCACTTGGACTCCTCGCGGTCGAATTGAACGAACCTGCGGTTCTCGAGCGTGGTCAGCAGCCGATGTACGGTCGAGGGCGACAGGCCGGTGCGGATCGCCAGATCGGTCAGCCGATAGCCTTCATCATCCTCTGCAAGTGTCTCCAGGATTTGCATGGCGCGATCAACGGACTGAACACCGCCGTCGCGCGCGTCCGGCTCCGGCTGCGCGCGAAGATCGGGGTCGGACGGCTTGCGCCGGATCGGCTCTCTTTTCATCACGACTTGCCCCTAACCGGTTGCAGTTCAGAACGAAATTGCTCGTCGAGAACGAGCGTCACAATTGGCATATGGCATACCAAAAGACCTTGGAGTCAAGGCGACAGTATTCGCGAATAGGTCAGTATTTTTGCCATTCTTCTTACCAAATGGCTCGATTCTTTTGTTTGACTTCTGGAATAATGTATACCACGATCATTTCACGACGATCCAAACAAACAACCGGGAGGACGATGCCATGTACGTCGGGGACATCCTTCGCGCCAACAATGCGCACGTGGTGACGATCGGCTCGAACGAAACCGTAAGCATTGCGGCGAACCTGATGTACGCGAGCAATGTCGGCGCCCTCGTGGTCAGGAACGCCTCGCGCAGCAAGGACGCCGCCGTGATCGGAATGTTCAGCGAGCGCGACGTCGTCGCTGTGATCGCCGAGCGCGGCACCAATGGACTTGCCATGAAAGTCGCGCAGTTTATCTCGCCGCGGCCGCTGCTATCCTGCAATTCGCAAGATGCGCTCACGGATGTCGAGCGCCTCATGGCCCGTCATGGGATCCGCCATGTCCCCGTCATCGACAACGGCCGGCTCGTCAGCGTCGTGAGCATGCGGGACATCACCCTTGCTTACGAGGAAGCCGCCTGCGCGGCCTGACGGACTTTCCCAAGGCCATTGCCACGCTACTCGGTTCGAGCCGCTGCGGCTCCTGCTGTGTCCCCACTCTGCTTGCGAGGATCGAATGAGAATCTGCATCTACGGCGCCGGCGCGATCGGCGGCTATCTCGGTGTCGAATTTATGCGCGCTGGTGCCGATGTCAGCCTGGTCGCGCGGGGTGCGCATCTCGCCGCAATGCGGCAGAACGGCCTGAAGCTCCTGATCGGCGACGAGGAGCGCGTCGTGCATCCTCACTGCACCGATAACCCCGCCGAACTCGGCGAGCAGGATTACGTCATCATTTGCCTCAAGGCGCATTCGATCACCGGCGTCATCGAGCCCATGCGGCCGCTGCTGGGCGATCGGACCCGCATCGTCACCGCCGTCAACGGCATTCCCTATTGGTATTTCCACAAGCACGGTGGTCGGCACGAAGGATCGACGCTCGAGAGCATCGATCCTGGCGGTCAGCAGTGGAACGAGCTCGGCCCCGAGCGCGCCATCGGCTGCGTGGTGTACCCCGCCACCGAGATCGAGGCGCCCGGCGTGATCCGCCATGTCTACGGCAACAACTTTCCGCTGGGCGAGCCCTCCGGCGAGATCACATCCGACGTCCAGAAACTTTCCGAGCTGTTCGTGGCCGCGGGCATGAAAGCTCCGGTCCTCGACCGTATCCGTGACGAGATCTGGCTCAAGCTGTGGGGCAACGTCTGTTTCAACCCGATCAGCGCCCTCACCCACGCGACGCTCGACGTGATCTGCAGCAATCCGGGCACGCGCGCGCTGTCCCGGGCGATCATGCTGGAGGCCCAGGCGATCGCGGAAAGCCTCGGCGTCAAGTTTCGGGTCGATGTCGAACGCCGCATCGAAGGTGCGCGCAAGGTCGGCGCGCACAAGACCTCGATGCTGCAGGATCTCGAGCGCGGACGTCCGGTCGAGATCGATCCGTTGATCACCGTGGTGCAGGAGATGGGCCGGATGACAGGAATCGCGACGCCCGCCCTCGATGCGGTGCTGGCCCTGGTCGCGCAGCGCACCAGGCTGGCCGGCCTCTATGACGGGGCGGCCGGCGCCGCAGCAGCAGAAACGCTGGCGGTGGCGTGATCCCGATGAGCAATGTTACGCGCTGGGTCCGCTTCCGCCACCATGCCGAAATCGGCTTCGGGCAACTCATTCCATCCGGCATCTCCGTGCACGAAGGGGACATGTTCGGCGACATGCGACCGACTGGACAAACGCTGGCGCTGGACAACGTCGAGCTGCTCGCCCCGACGCAACCGAGCAAGGTCATCGCGCTCTGGAACAATTTTCACGCGCTTGCGGAGAAGCTGAAATCACCTGAGCCTGCCGAACCGCTGTACCTGTTGAAGGCGCCGACCAGCGTCACCGCGCCTGGTGCCGTCATCAGGCGTCCCTTGGGCTATGATGGCAAGACGACCTACGAAGGTGAACTCGGCATCGTCATCGGCAAGAGCTGCACGGCGGTCGCGCCCGAGCAGGCCGACGCCTTCATCTTCGGCTACACCTGCACCAACGACGTCACCGCCGCGGACATCCTCAATCGCGACCCGACCTTCCCGCAATGGGCGCGGGCCAAGGGCTTCGATGGATACGGCCCGTTCGGCCCCGTGATTGCGTCAGGCCTCGACCCCGCACGCCTCGTGGTGCGCACCATTCTGAACGGCGTCGAGCGCCAGAACTACCCGATCGCGGACATGATCTTCAGCGCACAGACGCTGGTCAGCAAGATCTCGCACGACATGACGCTGTTGCCGGGCGACCTGATCTGCTGCGGGACATCGATTGGCGTCGGGGTGATGAAGGAGCCCGTCAACACGGTCACCGTCGCGATCGACGGAATCGGCGAGTTGACCAACGAATTCCGTCAGTAGGCTGCGGCGGGACGACAACCCGACGCAGCCGGCCCAAACGACGATTATCTGCCTTAGGAGCGTACATGATCTCCACGAACCCGGCATCATCGCCCGGCGGCTTCCGCTGGCTGCAACTGGCGATCGGCATCGTCTGCATGGCGATGATCGCCAACCTGCAATATGGCTGGACGCTGTTCGTTGATCCGATCGACGCGAAGTTTCACTGGGGCCGTCCGGCCATCCAGCTCGCCTTCACGATTTTCGTGATGACGGAGACATGGCTTGTGCCGGTGGAGGCCTGGTTCGTGGACAAATACGGCCCCCGCATCGTCATCATGTTCGGCGGGCTGATGATCGGGTTGGCCTGGATCATGAACTCATACGCCTCCTCTCTCGTCACGCTTTATGCGGCAGCTGTCGTCGCGGGCATCGGTGCCGGCGCCGTCTACGGCACTTGCGTCGGCAATGCCCTGAAATGGTTTCCGGACCGGCGCGGCCTGGCCGCAGGAGCAACCGCCGCCGGGTTTGGCGCCGGTGCGGCCCTCACCGTCGTACCGATTGCCAACATGATTGCCGCCAGCGGCTACCAGAGCACCTTCCTGACCTTCGGGATCGGACAAGGCCTCATCGTCATCCTGCTGGCCTGGTTCGTCCGGCCACCGCATGGCGTCGAAGCACCCAGGAAAAAGCGTCTCAATCTGCCGCAGAGTGCGATCGACTACACTCCGCCCCAGGTGTTGCGCACCCCGGTCTTCTGGGTCATGTACGTGGTGTTCGTCATGGTGGCTTCCGGCGGCTTGATGACCGCCGCGCAAATCGGGCCGATCGCCCATGACTTCAAGATCGCGGACACGCCGGTCACCCTGGCGGGCTTCCAGATGGCGGCACTGACGTTTGCCATCTCGCTCGATCGCGTCTTCGACGGTTTCGGCCGTCCGCTCTTTGGCTGGGTCTCCGACAATATCGGGCGCGAGCACACGATGTTCATCGCGTTCGCGACAGCGGCGCTGATGTTGCTGACGCTGTCCACCTACGGTCACATTCCGGTTGTCTTCGTGCTGGCCACGGCGATCTATTTCGGCGTCTTCGGCGAAATCTACAGCCTGTTTCCCGCGACGTCGGGCGACACGTTCGGCGCCAAATATGCAACCACCAACAACGGCATGCTCTACACGGCGAAGGGCACGGCGGCGCTGCTCGTGCCGCTCGCGAGCATCATCTCTTCCCAGCTCGGCTGGCAGGCCGTGTTCATCGTCGCGGTTGCACTCAATGCGACCGCTGCCCTCACCGCGTTGTTCCTGATCAAGCCGATGCGGCGCGCGTTCATTCTCGGCAGTGAAGCGACGGCAAGTGCCGCAATCGCTCGCGCAAAGGTCTTTCCCGGTGAAGGCGGTCGACTTGAGGCACCCATGTCTTACGACCGTCTCGAGAAGGCGCCATAACAAGAGACCTATCGGCCGGAGCGCAAGCGATTGAACGACAGATGGACGGATGTGCGGGCTCGGACCGCCCTGCGGCGAATCTTCGACGCCGCCATCGCGAGCGCCGATCCGAGGATCACGATTGCCGACGCCCTGCCGGCAAAGCCGAGGGGCAGATGCATCGTCGTCGGCGCGGGTAAGGCGTCGGCGGCAATGGCTGCGGGCCTCGACGCGGCATGGCCTGACGTCGCGCTTTCCGGCGTCGTCGTCACGCGCCACGGCCATTCGGTTCCAGCCGGCCGTATCGAAGTGCTCGAAGCGTCTCACCCCGTGCCGGATGACACGAGCAGGACCGCGGCCCTTCGCATGCTGCGCGCCGTCGAGGGGCTTTCTGCAGACGATCTCGTCATCGCCCTGATGTCCGGCGGTGGCTCGGCGCTGATGACCCTGCCGGCATCTCCGATGACTCTCGCCGACAAGCAGGCGGTCAACCGGGCACTCCTTGCAAGCGGCGCGACGATTGCCGAGATGAACGTCGTCCGCAAACATCTGTCCGCGATCAAGGGCGGTCGGCTGGCGCTGGCCGCCCGTCCCGCCCGCGTCACGACCCTTGTGATCTCAGACATTCCCGGCGACGATCCCGCGGCGATTGCCTCCGGTCCCTCGCTGCCGGACAGCAGCACAAAAGCCGCTGCGCTGGAGATCGTTGGCCGGTTTGCCATCGACCTGCCGGAAGCGGCGCGGCTTGTGCTTGAACAAGCTGACGAGACACCCAAGCCCGGCGAGATCGATGCCGACGTCCGCATCCTTGCCGCTCCATTCCATGCGCTTGACGCTGCGGCCAACGCCGCCCGGGACGAAGGCCTGACGCCGATCATCCTTGGAGACGCGATCGAGGGCGAGGCACGGGAACTCGGAACCGTGATGGCCGGCATCGCCCGGTCGGTCGCGGGGCATGCACAGCCGGGCCCTGCCCCCGCGGTGCTGCTGTCCGGAGGCGAGACGACGGTGACGATCGGGCGCGGTCCGGCGGGACGCGGCGGCCGCAACACCGAATTCCTGCTGGGGCTTGCCGTCGCCCTGTCCGGCGCATCCGATATCTGGGCCGTTGCGGGCGACAGCGATGGAATTGATGGAACGGAAGATGCGGCTGGCGCTTTGATCGGTCCGGATACGCTGCGGCGCGCCGCCGCGAATCTGCTTGACGCGCGGGCGCATCTGGCTGCCCATGACAGCTACACGTTCTTCGACCGCCTTGGAGACCTCGTGCGCACCGGGCCGACGCTTACGAACGTCAATGATATCCGTGCCGTGCTGATCGCAGCCGGCCAACCACCGACGAGGTGATCCATGCGTCGTCATCGACGAGCCAAGATCGTTGCAACCGTTGGTCCAGCAAGCAGTTCCCCCGAGATGCTCGAGGCGCTGCTGCTGGCGGGCGTCGATACGTTCCGCCTGAACTTCAGTCACGGAACGCAGAGCGATCACGCACGCATTCACGCGGCGATCCGAAAGCTGGAACAGGAAGTCGGCCGGCCGATCGGCATCCTGATGGACCTGCAGGGTCCGAAGATCCGCGTCGGCACCTTGCGCGATGGAAAGATCGCCGCAGTGGCCGGAGAGACCATTCGGTTCGTCTTGTCCGGATCGGAAGGCGACCGAACCGCAATTCCCCTCCCGCATCGGGAGATCTTTGCCGCCGTTGCCCCCGGCCATGACCTTCTGATCGACGACGGCAGGGTCCGCGTTCGCGTTACCGGGCTCGGTGACGATTTCATCGAAGCCAAGGTGATCGTCGGCGGCACGATCTCGAATCACAAGGGCGTCAATCTGCCGGGCACGGTCCTCGATCTTTCACCGCTGACCGCGAAGGATCGCCTTGATCTGGAGTTCGGCCTGAAACTTGGCGTGGATTGGGTTGCCCTGTCGTTCGTGCAGAAGCCCTCCGATATCATCGAGGCCAGAGGCCTCGTCGGGGACCGCGCCGGTCTGATGGCCAAGATCGAGAAACCGGCAGCGCTCGAACGGATCGACGATATCATCCAGCTGTGCGACGCCATCATGGTTGCGCGGGGGGATCTCGGCGTCGAAATCCCGCATGAGGACGTGCCGGGGCGCCAGAAGGAGCTGGTGCGGGCCTGCCGTCTCGCGGTGAAGCCCGTGATCGTCGCCACGCAAATGCTGGACTCGATGGTCGCAGCCCCGACGCCGACACGTGCGGAAGTCTCGGACGTTGCGACCGCCATCTATGACGGCGCAGACGCAGTGATGCTGTCGGCGGAGTCCGCGACAGGCCGATATCCGCGCGAGGCGGTCGAGATGATGGACCGCATCATCCGCAGCACCGAACAACACAAGATGTACCGCTCGATCGTCGAGGCGACCCAGCCCGGCGAAGAGCAAACGCCACCGCATGCCGTGGCAACGGCGGCGGCCGATCTCGCCTCCGTCGTTCACGCCGCAGCCATTGTGGCCTATACGTCGAGCGGTACCACGGCCGCACGCGTCGCGCGCAAGCGGCCGAGCCGCCCGATCCTCGCCATCACCCCAAGCCGCGAAGTGTCCCGCCGCCTGTGCCTGCTTTGGGGCGCTCACAGCGTGCTTTCCGACGACGTTCAGAGCTATGAGGAGATGGTCGAGCGCGCAACTGCATTCGCGCAAGCAGAGCAGTTTGCATCGAGCCGCGATCTGCTGGTCGTGGTCGCCGGCATTCCCTTTGGACAAGCGGGAACAACCAACAATCTACGGGTCGTATCGCTCCCCTGAGAGAGCCGTCAGCCCGAGCGATTGCCTCATCGGCGCGCCGCACGGCAAGGTGTGAGCGATGGTCGCGCACATCCCGATCGCCTAGGTCAGCATCGAGATGATCGACTGAAGCTGATCGGATGCTGACGTCACGAGCCCGTCGAACGAGGTCTGGCCGTGAGCCGCGGCTCGCAGGATGCATTCGGCAACAGCGGCCTTGAGACCGAACACGGATTGATCCGCCGGCACGCTTGCCATGACCGCATCCAACGCATCGCGCATCGTCTGGATCAGTTCGGCGCTGTACTTCATGGCTGTCCCTCCGCAGCCTCAAAATAGGCTGGCTGTACGGAGTCGCCACTCACAAGCGCGCGATTCCAAGTTGCCTTTTCTTAATGCAGTGACAGATACGTGAACCGGCGAGCGTTAGAGGTCTCTCTCGGCAAGCTTGCGAAACGCATCGGGCACCGAACGAACCGCCTCCAGCGCCGCTGAACCATATCCGATCGCCTCCCAGCCAAAGCGATCGCGGATCTTGTCGATCGCACGGTCCGCCGCCCATCGGGCCATCCCTGTCGGACTTCCAGGGCGAAGCGCTTCGTCCTCCAGTCCGAGTGGAAGCTCCAATGCAAGATCCCAATGCTCCTCGAGATGCGACACCGAGATCGCCAGCAGCGAGATGATCTTCTCGCCGGGATGGTCGGCAAGTGCAGCGCGCACGAGATTCTCGGCGAGCCGGGCCAGGACGATGGTCGTGCACACCGGCGCATCGAGCGTCATCGAGCGCGTCACCGACTTCAGGTCGGCGAAACGGACGCGCACCGTCACGGTTCGTCCAGGCCGTGATTTCGCCCGAAGCCGCGTGGCGACGCGGTCGGCGAGATGAAGCAGCGTGGGCCGGATGACTTGCTCGATCGCAGGCTTTCGGCCAAGCGCCGATTGTGCCCCCGCCGATCGCGCGCGCCGGTGTGGCTTGAGCTGTCGCGGATCGCGATTCCAGGCCAGCGCGGCGAGTTTCTCGCCCGCTGCCGGACCGAGCAAGTGCGTCAGTGACCGTTCCGATAATTTGGCGAGCTGACCGATCGTCGCGACGCCGATCGCGTCCAACCGCATCCTGGTGACTGGCCCTACTCCCCACATCAACTCAACCGGCAATTCGTGAAGGAAGCTCAGCTCGGCGTCGGGATCAACGACGACGAGTCCGTCGGGCTTTGCGACCTGCGAGGCGATCTTCGCCAGATGCTTGGTGCGGGCGACGCCGACCGAGATCGGAAGGCCGAGCTCGCTGCGCACGCGCCACCGGATCGACGCGGCTATTTCGGCAGGCGTTCCGAACAGGTGAGTGCAACCGGCAACGTCCGCAAACGCCTCGTCGATCGAAATTCGCTCGACCAGCGGCGTGAAGTCGCCGATCACCTTGATGGCCGCGTCACCCAGCCGCTGGTAATCGCTGAAATGGCCGCCGACGAAAACAAGTTGCGGGCACAGTTGACGCGCTTCCCGCCCCGACATGCCGCCATGCACTCCGAAGGCCTTGGCCTCATAGGACGCCGCAAGCACAACTCCGCCCCCGACGGCGATCGGCTTGCCGCGCAGCGACGGCTCGAGCAGTTGCTCGACCGATGCGTAAAATGCATCCAGGTCCGCATGAAGGATGGTGGCTGCGGCTGCCATCTCGCCCCCTCATCCCTGACCTGACCGAAGCCGCCGGTGGAAATGGCTGATATCGTGACGCTGATCGACAAGCGCGAAGGGGCACCGAAGAAGCGCGGCCCCTATAAAAAACATCTAGCGACCACGAACTGAGGTGGTTTTGCCTCGAAGTCTCGCCAAGGCCCTCCTCGATCGGCGCAGTACAACTGTGCTTTGCGCAAGCACCCTATAGCTGTGTTCAAGCGACTCAAGCACGTATCGATCGGATCGGTCCCTAGTATCGAGTTTTGCGCTACGGCAACGCTCAGCTAGTTCTAGGTATTCTTTCAAGACGTTCATGGAACGTGAAGCCAGCACGCGTCGGTTAGTTCCTAACTGGCTTTAGAACAAAATAGGAACATTCTGAAATCGTGTCAATCCACCAACGTCGTCGCGGCCGCTGGCGCCGCGAACGACGCCAGGTCGTCAACGCGCGTTGCGACCCTGCGCGCGCGCGTGCCGCGCCAGGGATCTGCCGGCACTTCGTTCAGCCGGCTTCGCCCCATCGCCCCCGATCTCGGCCGCGGGAGATCGAAGTGGGAGTTGCTGCGAGGCATGAAGGCGAGGCACGTCGGCCGATCGTTCGAGATGCATGACGGCGGCCTCTGCGATGGACGACCGCACGCAGCTTGCGCGTATTGCCGCACCAGCTCACTCATCAGTTGGCTGACTTTGCCGCGCAGGGCTTTTTCGGGTAGACATTTTGCAATGACCGACCAATCTCATCAGGTGGACTTCCAAGCTGCGGCCCACCTTTACAAATGGCCTTCTCTCAACAACTCCAGGCGAGAGGATCGCGCGCCCTATATGGTCGTCAACGGAACGCTCGACCAATGCATTCGGGATTTCATGGGCAAGCCCGAGAAGACGCGACATCTTTACGAGATCCGGACCAAGTCGCAGCCTCCCCTCGTCCCCGACGTGCTGTCGCCCGAGCATGTGATCGAGCTCTCCAGGCTTCGCGAGTTTCTCTGAGGCGCGCAGCGAAGGCGATCCCGACGCGTCCCCTTTGCGGGCCGACTTATCCATCTGTCGTAGGTCTGGTGCCGGATTGTTTGCCCCTTGGTGAGCCGGTACACTTGCTTGACTCCCTGACTGACCGACGTCCGCGCCGGCATGATTGATCCGCTTCGACCCCGCTGAGGCTCGCACGTCGCCTGCACGGGAGCGGAACGGCGGCACGGCCGGTTGAGGAGCATCGCGAGGCGCCGCATGAAGTTCAATCTGGCGATCTTGAGTGTGCTGGCCGCAAGGCCCGGGCAGCGGATCGCGATCGACGAGGTCAGCCGCGAGGTCAAGCGCATGATCGCGGCCGGCGACGAAGCCACGCAGTCGAAGCGGCCGTCCGAGCTTGGCGACGCCGACGTCTTCCAATCGGGATGGGCATCGATCAACGATGCGGGCCTGCAGATCACCGATTCGGGGCTCTCGCTGTGGCGCTCGCTTGAAGCCGCCCGCATCGAACAAGGACTCGATCAACAGGAAACGGAACGATTGGACGCCGCTGCGGCCGACACGCGCCATTACGTTGCGGATACTGCGATCGACCGCCCCGACGACGTTGATCTCGAGCTCCCCGGTATGACGCGCGAGGACCACGACGACCGCCAGCCATCCGGCGCGGGCCGTTCGGCTACCGCTCCCGCCATCCCCTCGGCGCACTCGCCGATCGTCCCTGCGCCTGCACTCGGCGCCTTTCAAGAGGCGAACCGGGTGGTGGCTGCGCGGCTGTCCGGTCTGGTCAGCTTGCTCGGCACGATCAAGCCGAAATTCGCCGCCGCGCGGCAACGGCGATCCGTGGAGGATGTCGGGGATCGTCGTGCCGATCGTCGAGGCGGATTGACGGGGCTGGCGGTGGCGTGCCTCAGCCTGATCTCGGTCGTCGCTTGCGTTGCCGCCGCGATTGCGCTTGGTCAGCTCTCTTCGCTGAAGTCGGACATGGCCGCGTTGCGGCGGGAGATCGCGCCGCTGAGAGAACGCCTCGCCAGACTCGAACAGGCCGAAGTCGCAAGACGCGAGGCTGCCCAGCAGCAAGATGCGCAAGACAGGGCCGAGGCGGAAAAGAAGCTGCCTGACGGCGCAGGCGAACAGGCCGCGCTCAACCTCTCGCGTGAAGAGATTCAGTTGATAAGGGAGTACATCAAGGCCGCGCCTTCGGCCGGCGCAGCTGTCGCGCCGATCAATGTCGGCGATCCCATCACCGGCGGAATGATTCCGCTGCCTTCATCGCTGACGGAGAAGGTGCCGCGCCTTGTCGGCGCGAGATTTGCGACCCGCAACGGTGCCATCATCATCAGCACACGAAACAGCCGCCGCATCGATGCCGTGCTGATGCCGAACTAGCGGACTTACGGGAATTAACAGGGCAAATACGAAAATGTGCCCCCATTTACACGCTACCTCTCGTGCCAAGCCACTGGGAGATTTGGATTTTTTCGGGCAATTCCCGACAAACGCGTCACGGGAAAATTGGCGTTCGCGGCACGGGAAATTCCGCTGCGGGCGCGGCAAACCTCCTGCCCAAGGTGCCTGCCGCAGGGCGCCGCCGCCTTGCATATTAACCTCATCGCCAAATATGTTTGACGATCAAAAATCCGGGCCTATATCTAATTTTGAGTCGCCCGGTCGATCCTAACCGGTAGCCCCCCAGAAACCAAATCGATGATGATCACAACTGAACGCGGTTAACCGCGCTTCGGCGTGCGTTGGCTCTTGGGCTGTGCCCAAGGCCCGCTCGCGTCCGCAGCGCGAACAATGGAGCGGCGCAATGAGCAAAGACGGCGATGAGGCACCCGGCGGCGAGGACGAGCCGCGCAACGAGACCTACGAGGTCGGTTACGGCAAACCGCCCAAGGCGACCCGTTTTGGGGTACGGGCGCAGCCTTTACGGACCAGACGGCGCCGAGACAAACAGCACGCCCCTGATATTGCCGCGCTGCTGGAACGGCCGATCGAAGCCCGCATCGGCGGCAAACTTACCAAACTGCATCCGCATGAGGCGATGCTGCACGGGCTGTTCAAGCGCGCGGTCGGGGGCGAAATCCGCGCGATCAAGCGGTTTCTGGAAGAATGCAAGCGCGCCAAATTGCTCGATCCGCCGCCGCAAATTGTAAATCGCTCCGTCGTCGTGGTACCCGATGGCACCCCTATGTCGCTCGCTGCACGGCTTTTCAACTGCGTCGGTCCGCCGCCTTGGGATCCCGATCTCTGCGAGCAATTCAGGTGCGAATATGAGCGCGATCTCGCACATATCGAACAACTAAAGGAACAGGCTGAGGCGACCTATCAGAGCGTAATGGATCGAGGAGGCGTGCGTGATGGCCGAGACGCCTAGAAGAAGATCGCCGCCGGTTGCGACGCAATTCCGTAAAGGGACCTCCGGCAACCCGAAGGGCCGCCCCAGAGGTGCGGTCAGCATCGAGCGGCTCACCCGCAAAGTCGCGCTCAAAACCCAACCCGTCAGGATCTCCGGCAAGACCGAATCCATGAGTCGGCTTGAGATCGCGATCCTCAAGCTCAAGGCGCTGGCTGCGACCGGACACCCCACGGCCGCCGCCCTGCTTGATTGGTTACGCGACCTTACTGCCCCGAGCCAACCCGAGCCCGAGGGCCCAGTGCTGCTGGTGCCGGAATCGCTGACACCAGAGCAGTGGATCGAGCAGGCGCTGGAAGACAACAAGCACAAGAAAGAGCCGGGTATCGAGATCGACGTGGGGACCGAGGAGTTCCTCAAAGCAGTTCGCGGCGAACCGTCACTCTTGGGCGAGGCGTTGCTCGCATTTCATCACAAATATCAGGCGTAACCGATCTATCGGGAGCAACCGTTCGCGTCCCGCAAAACAGCCCGGTGATACCGTGGACCATCAATCTCAACCCACGCTGTTCGATTTGTTCGAGGCGACCAGCTTGCAAAACTGCAAGCGGCTCCTCGATGCCGGCGAAATCCCAACTTCAGAGCAGCTGGCTGACATCCTGTCGGCCAACGCCCATCGACCCTTGCCGGCCTGGTTTTTGGACCTGGTCGCAAAAGCCCTCCGCGGCGAGTTGAAACGAAGGGCCGGTCGACCAAAAGAGCGTCTGATCCAGCAAATTCGATTTGCCGCGGCCACCGCGGATTACGGGCCTCACCTCGGCTGGCTAACCAAGCGAGACCGAACTTCGGGCCTTCGGGGCTGGTCGCTCCTGCGCCACCAAGATTGGTGGTCCGGACCGCCGCATGAGCGGGCTGCAAAAATCGTCATCAAAAAGTGGCGCCTCCCCATCAGTTGGCGGTCGTTTCTCAATCGGATCTCTTCAGACAAATAGACCGCGCATTATCCTGAATGATCCAGCCGTCCTGAATCTGTAGGTCTTCCGCGTGAACCACAACGGGAGACCAAGATGTTAGATAATCCACGCTGGACCAGAAAACTCGACCTGACCTACCAAAGCACCTGCGATCTTAACCCGCGCGCCAATAACCCCCGCACCCATTCCAAGCAGCAGATCGCCCAAATCGCCAAGGCGATCCAACGGTTCGGATTCACCAACCCGGTCCTGGTCGATGACAACAATGGCGTCATCGCAGGGCACGGCCGCCTCGAGGCCGCAAAGACCATCGGCCTTGCCGAGGTGCCGACCGTCCGCCTCTCACAGATGAGCGAGGCCGAGATCCGCGCCTATGTCATTGCCGACAACAAGCTTGCCGAGAATGCCGGCTGGGATCGGAAATTGCTCGGCCTTGAGCTGCAATACCTCTCGGATCTCGAGATCGATCTGGACGTTACGATCACCGGCTTTGAGCTCCCGGAAATCGACATCCTGATCGGCGAGGCGACCAACGCCCAGCAGGATGCCGCGGACCTGCCGATCCCGCCGCCCGAGGGCCCGGCGATCAGCCAAACCGGCGATATCTGGTGCATCGGGCCGCACCGGCTGATCTGCGGCGATGCCACAAAGCGCGAGACCTACCTGGCCCTGCTCGGCGATGCGCATGCCCAAATGGTGTTCTCTGATCCACCCTACAATGTCCCGATCGCAGGCCATGTCGGGGGGCTTGGCCAGATTCAACATCGCGAATTTGCCATGGCCTCGGGCGAGATGTCGGACGGCGAATTCACAAACTTTCTGTCCGAGGTCTTCGCCCACCTCGTCGCCTACTCCGATGATGGCGCCATCCATTTTCAATGCATCGATTGGCGCCATATCGTGCATATGATGAGCGCCGGCCAGGCGGCTTATACCGAGCTCAAAAATATCTGCGTCTGGGTCAAGAGCAACGCCGGTATGGGCTCGCTCTACCGCTCACAGCATGAGCTCGTTTTGGTCTTCAAGGCAGGAACGGCGCCGCACCTCAACAACATCGGGCTTGGCAAGTATGGCCGCAACCGCAGCAATGTCTGGACCTACGCCGGCGCAAGCGGCTTCGGCGATGGCCGCGAGGACCTTGTGCTGCATCCAACCGTCAAGCCCGTTGCCTTAGTCGCCGACGCGATCCGTGATTGCTCCCATCGCAACGGCATCATCCTCGATCCCTTTGTCGGTTCAGGAACCACCCTGATCGCAGCCGAGCGAACCGGACGGGTCGGCTATGGCATCGAGCTTGACCCGCAATATTGCGACATCGCCGTGCGGCGCATGCAAACCGCCTGCGGCCTCGACGCCGTCCTTAAGGCAACGGGCGAGCCGTTCCAAGCACGCACCGTCGCTGTTGAAAACGAGCGCGATTGATGAATGGTTCTCTCAAAAGCAAAGTGCAATGGCCGGGACACCGCGTCCATCAACTCGATATTTTGCTTTAAGTTATGCCGGAGCCGTCATCGGGCCGCGCTTTTGCGCGGATCCGGTGGGCTAACCCCACAATAGGGGCCATCGTGATCCCGCTCAGATTGTTCGCAGCTTTGATGACTTCGCGGTCTTTGCCCGTTTCACCGCGGCGTGATTATCGTGCGCCGCGCCGCGCGTCTTCGCGTCCAGCGCCACGTGGCGCGTTTTGACGCCGCCGCGGTGGGCAGCATATTCTCGGCCATCGATCGGCGCCAGATGGGCCGGGTCAAAATCGAGATAGGGGCGCGCGACGCCAAACTTCCGGCCGTGCGCGTCGACCCATTTCCAGAGCTTTTCCGATGATCTAAAGCGGTCGTCGCGCGTCGCGCCGTCGATGCTGACGATGTCGGCCGCGAGCCCATGGCCGTAGCCGCCACGAAGGCTGCCGCCGTGATACGACCTGTTGCTGGCGGCCTTCAGCCCGCTTGCAATCGACTGGCGGTAGTCATCGCGGAAAGCGCTGGTGATGCCGGGCGACAGGCCGGCCTGCTCCGCCGCGAGAAGCGCATGAAAGAGCTTCAGCTTGAAGCTCCGATCGACGCCTCCCATGACGTAGTCCATCATGGGCATGCCGGCTCTTTCGGCCGCCTTGGTGTCCTTCCAGGCGAAATCCTCATCGACGAGCCTAGTGAAGGTTCTGGTGACCGTCACCATCTTCTTCTTTCTCTTGACCGTCACCTGCCTCTGCTCCGGCACCTTGATGGTGTCTTCCTTGGGCGTCCTTTGATAGAGCGCCCACAGATAGCGGTCGATGCAGGCGTTGACGTCCCAGCACTCGTCGAGGATTTCGACGGAATCCACCGCCGCCTTGACCAACCGAGGTTCCGCATTCGGCGTATTCGCTGCCGGCGCCTGCACCGGTTGAGTGTCCGCCGGCAGCGCCGGATCGGTCAACGCGGCCGCGACGACAGGTTCCGTCTCGTGCACGGTCGGCGCAGCATTGGTGGTCGCCGCCGCTTCCTGTTCGCTCATGGTCGCGGCATTGGGATCATCGACGACAGCGTTCGACGCGGCAGATGTCGCCGATACGGCATCGGCGACAACAGCAGGTGCGTAGGAATCATCAACTGACGCGCCGATCTTTTCGATGCCAGCCGAACCGAACGCCGCACACCACGAGACAATACAGCCCGACAGAACGATCGTCCCGCCCAACGCCGCCGCCCGCACCTGCCGCGAGTCCATCATCCCAGCCTCCACGGGCTCCTCGGGAGCCAGATTGCAGCATGTGACGAGGCGGATTGTCGGCACAGCGCGCGGCCGCGCAATGGCCAAAGAAGGTTAACGACGCACCTTTCCGAACGATGTTGCTAGAATACAACTCGTTGCCCGTTGGCACTTTTTCGACACCGTTAAAATTGGTACGGCGCGAAAGGTTACTTCTGCCGGCGAGAGAGGATTAGACGCCAAGAGTTGACCACCTTACGTCGAGCGTTCGGACAGCCAGCGCACCAGACTAGCGTCGATCGCCGCGCTCGCTATTTGGTCGGCCGACCAAAGACGGACCCTCATGTGGGCAGGCCCATCAATCGGGCGAGGCGCGCTGTGATAGATAAAGAAGAAGAAATCGCAGTTCGCCTCGCGTTCGAACCGGCCAAGGTAATCCTCGAATTCAGCCTGCGAGGTTCGTGATTTGATCTGCACCCAGGCGGTCTCGCCGATGAGCGGCTGCCTTAAGATCAAATCGACGTCGGCCTGGTTGCCATCGAGCGGGCTTGTTCGTTGCCAACCGCCGCGGGAGAAGATCAAATCGATCAGCGTCTCGAAATCCCGCCAGTCAAGGCGGCGCACCATGGCGGCGACCGTTGTGGTCATTTCCGCTAGCAGGAGATCAGCCTTGGCGCGTAGCGGTTCGCGTTCGCCGCGAATCCGTCGCAGCAAATAATCCGCGTGCCGGACCGCGCAGATCGTCATCTGGTAGTTCGCGGTGCTGGTCAACGCTGAGCTTAAGCTACGCGAGGTCAGTGGCTTCCCGCTCAGGCTGGTACACCGCCAGCCGCCGCGCGTGCGACGAAACCGAGCCGGCGCCGCAGCATCATCGTCACCGGCCGCAACCACGGCCGCGTCCGCGAACGTCCACCAAAGATGTCCGTCCGCGATGGTCACCCATAAGGTATCTTCACCCAACGAATAAAACGCCTGAAGCTCGCGCAGGCCCTGCCCTACTCCGGCTTTCGTTCGGCCCATCGCAGCGAGTTCCTGGCGCACCCCGTCCCAATCGCCCTGCACGCATGTCGAATGTGTTACGGCGCGATATCCAAACGGCAGAATACCTTCCCTTATCGCCTCGCTGGCCCATTTGCCGCGCTCACCCAGCTTAATGTAGCGCACCTCGCCAACATTGAACGGGAACGGTTTATCCGCGCTGCTCTCGCATCGGCGCGCGCTCGGTATGGCCAAGGAACGACTCCCCTTCTGTTCCTCGATAGGCCCTCCTACACCGCTGCTCTGTATCGCCATCTCCGCCAATCCCAACAGCATCATCGCGGATCGATCAGTTCGCTCGTTCCGGTCCTAAAGTCGAGCGAATGTCCCGAACCTTAAGGAGTTACGATTAATAATATCCGATTTTTGGATAATCCGAATCTGGGATCAGATTGTCTGTCGCCCGAATCCTCACTGCCCGTCGGCGATGCAAAAATCCCTCCGGTCTGCCGAATATCAACGCCTTATCGCGCTCCTCGTCGCGGAACGACAGAAGGCCGGCATTCGCCAGCACGCGCTGGCCAAGAAACTTGGTAAGCCGCAATCTTTTGTTGCCAAATACGAGGGCGCCGAACGGCGGCTCGATGTCATCGAGTTCATCGCAATCGCCGAAGCCCTTGGTGCCGATCCAGCCAAGCTGTTCAGGCAATTTTTGCGTGGCAAGGGCCACTAGGCATAACGCAAGCCCGCCGCCCACCTCGCGCAATCGGCGAATCGCCCACCCACCGAAAAGCCGACCGCGTGACCGCGCCATTAACCGACGCGCAGGCTAAGCGCTCCCGGGCATCGGCGACATGCCACCGGCACGATCATCCGATATCAGCGGAAAATGATCAGTACAGGCTGGTATCCGAGACCCAACACTGATGCTCGTCGGCCGTTTCGTGGTGCCATTGGTTTTCCGCCATGGCCTCAGCTTTTTCGACGATTCTAAATCGGGCGGCACGGTCGCGGATCGAGCGAAAGGCCCGCAGCAGCCTGAACGCCTGCGCTGCATCGGCAGCCTCGCTTTGCTGCGCTGCATCGGCAGCCTCGCTTTGCGTCGTCAAGATCACCCCCTGATCGCTGATCGCGTTGCGGGCCGGGACAAACCTTCTCCAGCGGGTGTAGTTGAATTGGCCTTCCCGTGAATGGACTGGCGCGTTGCACTCTGCGCAATTGAAGCTGCGCGGCGGTGCCGGGGCACGCCCCTGTTCTTGCACCGCAAAATAAAGCGCACCGCAATCGGTGCAGGTGAAAACAACTTGGGTCATCAAAATCGATCTCGTACTGCAAAGTTGGTCTCGTGCTCCAATCAACCGCCATGAGCTCACCGATCGGAGCGGGTCATGGTTAAGGCACCACGATCCAATGTCGCGTTGCGCCAAACGTTGTCTCTATCCCGATCATTGTCAATGCGGACATCCAACGGCCGGGCGAAATGCGAAGACGTCGCTGCCCTTGAGGTTGCGCGCGAGACTATCCCACGTGCTCGGCTGGCGCGCATAGCTGACGCGCCGAATGACGTCATGGAGCGCATCTCTCTTGACTGGATTGGCCCGTGACCCAAATGGGCCAAGACGCGTCGGCATCGAGACCCTACGATGCATCTCCTCGTCGTCTGCGATTCTATTAAAAGTGTTTTCCGTGGCGTGGGGTGGATTGCCGCCAATCCGCATTGCGCTGATCGCAATTGTCGTCTCAGTGGGTTTTGGGGCCTTATTGCATTTTCTTGCTCTCACCTCGTGATCGATTGCGAATTCAATTTGGGTTTGACTTGGCCGTGCCCTTCAACCAGCGCCATCGGCAGTTTCTAGAGTACCTTCGGAACGGGGCATGGATGCGCTCGTCCGACCTACCCGATCAGCCAAAACTGAAACTGACCTTGCTTCACAATCAATGGATCGAAGTTCAAGAGACCGGCGACGAAGTCCGTTACCGGATTACGCCAAAGGGACTCGCTGAGATGAGCAAACCTAGAAGGCTTCGCTAACGGGTAAACAAAAAGGATGCTGCTCCCATTCGCGTTCGAGCCGACCAGAAAAGTCTTCGAATTCGGCCTGCGAGGTCAGGTCGTCTCAGGTTCGCAGCAATGTCCGCAACAAAGACGCCGCGTCCTGGAGCCGCCCGTCGTCATAGATTAATTGCTCGATGTCCATGGAGACGCGCACGCCCTCGCTGGCGCTGCCCGTCTCGGCGCAGACGGCTGCGGCTCTGGCAATCTGCTCGGCCTCCTTGAGCTTGGCGTGAACGTTCTTAAGGCAGGCCGTAATGGCCGGTTCGATCCATGGGTCGTCCATCGCACGCGCTCCTCCCTGCTCTTCGCATTGCAGGAACGCTCCGTTTGCGCCGCAGGTCCAGTCGATTCTGCAGTGATGCTTATCGCCCGTTGAGCAGGATTACGCGAGAGGCTCCCGATCCTTGGGGCACGGCACCGTACGCGGCGGCGCCAGCAAGGTACGCCTTCGAGTAAGATTCGCCGGCGGGCGGCATTCCGATTGGCTTTGTTTTGTTCGATGCCAAATCGGGGGCGCTAGCCGCTGCGCCGCATCGCCCGCGTCTGTCGTGCAAAGGCCGCGCGCTCATAGCGTTCCAGCCCCAGCAGCCGTTTTCGCAATTTTGCGTCAGGAGTCTTTAGGAAAGCAGCCAGTAGTTCGTGACGAACCGCGCGCAAGCGGGCGAACTCCAACTTGGTACGTACGACGTCCGCTGGCTCAATGGAGGGCGCCTCTCGCGCCATCCAATCCAGAAGGCCCCGTGTCAGCGCCTCACACCCCGCATCGTCATGCGGCGCTGGCCGCGATAGACCGTGGCGGAGCGCGTTCCGGCTTGATCGAAGCTTCCCCTGGCCTGTCTTCGGGCCCGTGCTGTGCCTAGCATTTCTCCGATTGGCTTCGATTTGTCGATCTGTCGCCATGCTCCATTCTCCCCCTTAGCGGTCACGTCCACCACCTCGCTCTGATCCGCTATCCGCATCAAGCTTTGGCGCGCAAAAGAGCAAGATTGTTGCTGCAGAAAGGACTGGCATTCGCGTGCCATTGGAGCGTTACTGAGTCGGCCGGGCACCAAGCGGCCCCGATCTCTCCCCTCGCATTCCGCGGGGTTTGAGCAGTGCGGCGACCATCGCCGCGCTGTTCACATCAGGAGAGACCGGTGAGTACCATTGAGGCCGGTGGCGCAACGGAGCCACATTTCCAGCTCGTCAAGTTCAGCCCTTCCGATCGCCGCCATTTCATCGGCGGCTCGGATGCCCGCATCATCATGGGCAATGATGAGGCGGACCTCATTCGCTTATGGCGGGAAAAGCGCGGCGAGAGCGAGCCTGAAGACCTGTCCGGCAATCTGATCGTCCAGCTCGGCACCGCCACCGAAGAGCTCAATCGCAGCTGGTATCAGCGCAATAGCGGCCAGACCATAAAGGACGTCCAGAAGCGCGTCCGTCACCCCGTCCATACATGGATGGCGGCAACGCTCGACGGCATCGTCGAGCAGACCGGCGCGGTGTTCGAAGCCAAATTCATGCTGCCCTGGGCCTTCACCGAGGAGGGTGCCGCCGACAAGCACATGGCGCAATTGCAGCACAACATGTGGGTGGTGGCTGCGCGCTCGGCCGTGCTGTCGATCATCACCGGTGGCGGCAAATGGGTCGAGATCAACGTCCATGCCGATCCGCTCTATCAGCACCTTTTGCTGACCGCCGAGAAGAGGTTCTGGCGTTGCGTCAAAACCGGCGAGCCCCCGGCCCTGTTTGGTGCCGAGCCGCCCCGACCGCGCCTGGAGGCGGTCAAGATCGTCGACATGACGTCATCCAATCTCTGGGCCGAGCTGGCCGCAACCTATCTGCGCACCCGCCTCGCCCATGGCGACCACGAGGTGGCGAAAGCGGAGCTGAAGGCGCTCGTGCCCGAGGATGCCAAGGAGGCGGCAGGCCACGGCGTGCGCGCCAAGCGGTCGAAATCCGGCGCCATCAGCTTCGATGCCATCGAGGTGGAGACGACCCATGCCGCAGTCCAGTGAGAGCATCGGCGCCATCGCCGCCGCCCTGGCGCGGGCCCAGGCCGACCTCGTCAACCCCGAAAAGACGCTCACCGCCACCATCCGCTCGCCCTTCCCCAGGGAGGACGACCGGACCTTCCGCTACGCCTCGCTCGCGAGCGGCCTCGACATCGTCCGCAAAAGCCTAAGCCAGCAGGAAATCGCCACGGTCCAGACCACCCGCCTGGAGGCAGCCACCGGGCAGATTCACCTGACCACCCTGCTCGCGCATTCCTCCGGGGAGTGGATCTCCTCCGATCTTCCGGTCTGCGCCGCCAAGGACATTGAGGCGCCGCACCGAATGGGCGCGGCCTTGACCTATGCCCGGCGCTACGCGCTGTTCGCCCTCGTCGGGATCGCCGGTGAAGATGATCTCGACGCCCCGGACGCAATGGCGAGCCCGCCGCCTGCCGAGCCCCAAAGCGTCGGCGGATCAAAGGCCAGGCCGGCCAAGGGCGTCCTCAACCGCCCGGCGCTGCTTGGGCCGCAGCATTCGGCCGAACTCTGCGCGCGGCTGTTAGCCCAGCTCGAGGCCTCATATTCCACCGAGGCCTTACTCGCTTGGGCCAAAGCGAGCCTGCCGCTCAAGAACACCCTCATCGAAGATGACGCCCGGCGCCTCGAGGCCGCCTACCAGCGACGGCTCGAGGCCGCGCCTCCCGCGCCCATCGAAACAACCAGCGAGCCGTCCGCATCGGTCTCGCCGTCCTCTGCGCCGCAGCCTCAGCCGGAAGCCACGGCAGACTCCGAGGCCGGCCAAGCGCAAGCTCAAGCCGATGCCTCCGATGCTGGGCTCGCTTTCCCAAAGGAAAGCCCCCGCAAGCGCAGCAAGGCGCATCTCCTCTTCGTCCGCGGGCGGCCTTGTCTTGTCTGCAAACGAACTCCGAGTGACGCCCACCACCTCAAGTTCGCCCAGCCCAGAACCTTAGGCCGTAAGGTCAGCGACGAGTTCACCGTGCCGCTCTGTCGAGCGCACCACCAGGATCTGCATCGTCACGGCAACGAAAGGGCCTGGTGGGCCAATCTGCAGATCGCTCCGCTCTCCTTCGCCAAGGAGCTTTGGCAGGCGAGCTCCGCCCAACAAACCCACTCGGCACCGGCCTCCAATGGCGCGCGCCTCGCCAGCGTCGATCAGGAGGCCGCCGCGCCATGAACCGGCCTGTCCCCGCCGCCCGACAGCTGGCAGTTGCAGCACTGCCGCTCGAGCTTGAGGCTTTAATGCCCGCGCCGCTGCTACTGCCCGGTGAAAGCCTCGAAGGGTATCATTTGCTGCAGCAGGCCGTCTTCGCCGACATAGCACCCCGATCGGCCCTCGAATGGCTGCTCGCCATTGATATCGCGGAGCTCACATGGGAGATCCGCCGCTACCGGCTGCTACGCCACGCGCTGCTGGAGGATCACCGCCAGCAAGCGATCGAGACCGCGCTGCGCCGCATTGACCTCGCGGGAATCAAACCGGAGTTCGCCGAGGATGCAACCTTCCAGCTCCGCCAAAACGCGTTGAGCTGGCGCTCAGATCAAGATGCCGCGCGCGAAATCGAGGCTCGCTTAACCGCTTACGGATTTGATCAGCAAACGCTGAATCTGGACGTCTTCGTCCAAGCCAGCGAAATCTTTTTGATGTTCGAGGGGCTGTTGATCGCGGCCCAGAAGCGCCGAACGCTCTTGCTCCGGGAAATCGACCGCTATCGGAACGGTCGATAGGCTAGGTCATCGCCGAGAAGCAGATTCCACCAGCTATGACCGACGGCGATGTGCTCCAGCGGATGTGGTTGTGTGCGCCCGGGATGCAAAAGATCTTGGCGATCTACCAAGCAAGGGTGACTCGTCTCGGTCCCGCTCGCGCGCCGACAGATGGCTCTGCCAACGTTCTCGGCGCGAAGTCCACCGCTGGACACATGTCATTTCTGGCGCCCAGCCCGGCGAGGTTACGCGAGCAAAAAGCCGGGTGCGGATTCCGACAAAGCCGGCCATGCCGAGACAGGCCGCAGCCGCCGGATCAAGGCTCCGATCTCCCGCCGCACGGCCTCGAGATAAAGCAGGTGCGTGATCCCAAATGACAGGAAGCAAGCACCCAAAATCGTCGCGATCACGTACAGGCCGGAGCCGGACGGAATTGCGTTCAAACCGAGCGAAGCCTGTGCCGTGGTGGGCACACCGGCACGCCAAGAATAGACTAGGAAGCCCGCATAGACGCGCCGTTTCTGGATTGCTTGGGTAGCCCAGGGGGGCATAATTGTGTAAGTCGCGATGCTCATTTGGAATCGTGCAATCTAAGCGTTTTCATGCATCTAAGCTCCAGTTCTTCCATTTCTCCAGCAGGAAGCAGCAGGCCATGGGCCGGAAAGCTTTTCTCGCTGTCCTCCTCAGCCAAGTTGTCAGCGTTGCACTAATTCTCGGCTGGTATTTCTACATACTCCGGCCCGAACTTACTTCCCTGACACAGCAGAGGGCCGAAGAGGCCGCTTTGCAGTCAATCGCGACGACCGAGGATTACTTCAAGCCTACCGAGGTGGTGGCGGAGGCTGGTCAAATATTGTTGTCGAAGCACACCCTCGGGTTGGATAGGCCCGAGCTGCTTGAGCGCTATCTCTTTGGGCAGCTTCGGCTTCAGCCGCGCTTAGCGGGTCTTTATGTTGGCAACTCCGCAGGCGAATTCCTCTACGTAATGCGGAGCAACGAGAAGGTCGAAGGCGGCACCCGCACCAAGGTAATACGCAATGGTTCCCGTGGCCGCGAGGTCGAGCTGACGTGGCGACGGCCCGACTACGCCGTTATCAAGAGCGAGCAGGATCCCGCCGATAACTATGATCCACGCGAACGCGGCTGGTATCGCTCCGCGGTTGAACGGCGCGGTCGCGCATGGACCGAGCCGTACATTTTCTTCACCTCACAGAAACCCGGGATCACGCTCGCCGCTGCTATTATCGGCAAAGACGGTGCGGTTGAAGCCGTGCTCGGAGTTGATATGGAGATAAGCGAAATTTCGCGACACCTTGCCGAAACCAGCCTGCTAAGGGGAAAATCGGTCTACATCTCCACGTCCGAGGGGAAGGTGATTGCCCACAGCAGCGCCAACGTCGTCTTGTCGGATAGCGCGGCAGGGAACAACGCCCTTCGGTTTCGAACCATTTCCGAGTTGCCTGGCATCGAAGGCAAACTACATGAACGGGTGCAAAAAGGACTCTCTGAAAACCAATAGGCGCGCGCTCGGCGAACGTTTGGGAAGCGAACGCAGACGGACAAGTTACTTTGTCGCGGTCGGCAAGATGTCCAGCATCGACTGGCCGTGGCAGCTCGTGGTTACGGTATCGAGCACTGCACAGCTCAAGCCCACCTCTGGAAGTACCCTTACTTTAATCGGGGTCATTGGTCTCGCCACCTTGTTTGCTTGTGCGGTCGGATATGCAATGAGCCGGACTCTCGGAGCGCCGATGACCCAATTGCTCACGAACGCGCAGCTGGCACGCAATGGAAATATCGAACTCATGAACGACGTGAACATTAGCTCCAAAGAGATCGGTGAAGTAAATGAAGTCCTGAAGGAGTTTGCGATGCTGCAACGTGGTAAGGGACGCGACGAGAGTATCGTCCGTCAAAGATCCAACGGCAGCGAATGATTTGCCAACGTATATGGCGGCGCTGCTTCTAACCCTATGACGATTCTGGTCAGAATGTCGGTGAGATAAGTAAGCGGGTCGACGTCGTTGAGCTTGCAGGCCTCGACTAGGGACGCGACAGCAGTCGCCACTGCTGCTACCACGGCCGGTACAAGCGGCGGATCGTCAGCCTGGCGTGCTGATTCCGCTCGATGTCGCCCACGATTCCGGAATGATCTCGCCCACCGTTCCGATTTGATGTCGCCCGCCATTCCGAGATGATCTCGCCCACCATTCCGAGATGATCTCGCCCACCATTCCGGGATGATGTCGCCCGGGGTATCGCAAGGGCGAACCCGGGGTGACGAGGCCTCTTCTGGCTCCGATACGGTCCCGCCTTTCGGCTTTGCGAAGGGGGACCTGGATGCCGACGGAGAGGTTTGCGATGCGCCATGTGCGCGATGTGATCAGATTGAAGTCGGCCGGGATGCCGACCCGCGAGATTGCGCGGCGGGTGGGGACAGCCCCTTCGACGGTGCGGTTGACGATCCACCGGGTCGAGGCAGCGGGGCTGACCTGGCCATTGCCCGACGACATCACCGACGCTGCGCTGGAAGCCCGGCTGTTCGCCAGCGCGGGAGCCGGTCCCGGCACCCGGCGGGGCCATCGCCGGCAGGCCGAGCCGGACTGGGCGGCGGTACACCGCGAACTCCGGCGCAAGCATGTGACGCTGTCGATCCTGTGGGACGAGTACATCGCGGGCGAACCCGGCGGGTATCGTTATTCGCGGTTCTGCGAGCTCTACCGCGCCTGGGAAGGCCGCCTGTCGGTGACGATGCGCCAGTCGCATACGGCCGGCGACAAGCTGTTCGTCGACTATGCCGGCGACGGCGTGCCGGTGGTAATCGACCGGTTCACCGGCGAGCGACGCGCCGCGCAGATCTTCGTCGCGGTGCTCGGCGCATCGAGCTTCACCTACGCGCAGGCGACCTGGACGCAGGGGCTCGCCGACTGGATCAGCGGCCACGTCGGCGCCTTCGAGGCGATCGGCGGCGTGCCGGCGCTGCTGGTGCCGGACAATACCAAGGTCGCAGTGATCAAGGCCTGCTTCTACGACCCGCAGATCAACCGCAGCTACGCCGACATGGCGGCGCATTACGGCACCGCCATTCTGCCGGCGAGGCCGCGACGGCCACGGGACAAGGCGAAGGTCGAACAGGCGGTCCTCATGGTCGAGCGCTGGCTGCTCGGGCGGCTGCGCCACCGCACCTTCCACAGCCTCGCCGAGGTCAACGCGGCGATCACCGAGCTAATGACCCGGCTCAACGAGGAGCGGCCGATCCGGCGGCTCGGCGTGACCCGCCGCAAGCTATTGGAGGAGATCGACCGGCCGGCGCTCAAGGACTTGCCGGAGAGCCCCTACGTGTTCGCCGAGTGGCGGATCTGCCGGGTCAGCATCGACTATCACGTCGAGGTCGAGGCGCATTACTACAGCGTCCCGCATCGCTTCGTCCGCGCCGAGGTCGAGGTGCGCTTCACCGCCCGCACCGTCGAGATTTTCCACAAGGGCGAGCGGATCGCCGCGCATCAGCGCATGAGCGGCAACCACAAGCACACCACCGTGCCGGAACACATGGCGTCCAGTCATCGGCGCTACGCCGGCTGGACCATCGAGCGCATTCGCAAGGAGGCCGCCACGATCGGGCCGGCCACCGCGGCGCTGTGCGACCTGATCCTCGATGAGCGGGCGCACCCCGAGCAGGGCTTCCGCGCTTGCCTCGGCATCATCCGGCTCGGCCAATCCTACGGGCAAGAGCGGCTCGATGCTGCCGCCATGCGGGCGATCGACATCGGCGCGCGCACCTACGGCTCGGTCAAATCGATCCTTGCCAACAACCTCGATCGGCGTCCTTCACCCAAGCGCCCCGCGGACAACGCGCCGGTCCTTCATCCCAACATCCGCGGGCCGCGCTACTACAACTAGGAGATCACGCCTTGCTCACGCATCCGACCCTCGATCAACTCCACGCGCTCGGCCTTCATGGCATGGCCAAGGCCTTTGCCGACATCGAAGCCGGCGGCGATGCCGCAAGCCTCGGCCATGCCGAATGGCTCGCGCTGCTGCTCGAACGCGAAGCCTCGCTGCGACGCGACAAGCGGCTATCGAAGCGGCTGCAATACGCCAAGCTGCGCCAGCAGGCTTGCGTCGAGGACATCGACTATCGCACCCCGCGCGGCCTCGACCGCAGCCTCCTGACGATGCTGGTCGAAGGCCAATGGATCGACGACCACGCCAACCTGCTGATCTGCGGGCCCTCCGGCGTCGGCAAGAGCTGGCTCGCCTCGGCGCTCGGCAACAAGGCCTGCCGCGACAATCGCTCCGTGCTCTATCAGCGTGTCCCGCGGCTGTTCACCGATCTCGCTTTGGCGCGCGGCGACGGCCGCCACCCGCGGCTCCTGCGGGCGCTCGGCCGCATCGATCTGCTCATCCTCGACGACTGGGGCCTCGAGCCGCTCGACGCCGCAGCCCGCCACGACCTCCTCGAGATCCTCGAGGACCGCTACGGCCGCCGCTCCACCACCGTCACCAGCCAGCTCCCCGTCGATCAATGGCACGCGCTGATCGGCGATCCCACCTACGCCGATGCCGTCCTCGACCGCCTGGTCCACAACGCCCACCGGATCGATCTCAACGGCGAGAGCCTGCGGCGAACCCGCAAACCCGATCGAAAGGCCTGAGCCAGTGGCGCTGTGGACATGCCGCTGCGCTTGGACAACGCAAAGAGCGTTGCCCACATGCCCACAGCAGACCAACAGCAGACGAAGAAGGGCCTCAAGCCGCGATTCAAGGTTGACCCCGCGGCTTCACCGATGCCAGAAACCAAACAGCCAGAACGCCTCGCGCCCCGGGCGACATCAAATCGGAATGGTGGGCGAGATCATCTCGGAATCCTGGGCGAGATCAAATCGGTACACCCGGGCGAGATCATCGGAATCCGCAGCCTGGCGTCCGCAACCGGCGTGCTTGCTGGCGCCAGGTGAATACATGCTGTGGGGTCAGCTCGTGGCGCTTGGTAACCTCGGAAACGACCGCGCCCTCCTCGACGATCCGGGGCTTGTCGTCCTTAGAGTCTGCCTCAAATTCATGACTTGAGGTTGGCCGATCTTGCGATGCGGCGCAACAGTTCTCGCGTTGATGCGATAAGGAGCCATGCTTCAGCCGAGGTGACGGAGGCCTCCCAATCTTTGGCGAGACGTCGGCAGCGGTTGAGCCTGCCAACGTGCGTTCGACGACCCAGCGTCGGGCAACAATAATGAAGCCTTTTGCGTCTTCCGGGCGTTTGACAATTTCAATCGTGGGCCCGTCGATTTTCCGGAGCGCGTTTTCAAGCTTTTCGCCGGCGTAGCTGCCGTCCGCAAACAAGTGTGCAATAGTCGGTTAGCTCGCACTCGCCAAAGTGACGACCGTCGGCGCGCCGTCCCGATCCTGAACATTGGCCGGGTGCACGATGGCGCTCAGCAAATTTCCTTGTGTATCGGTGACGATGTGGCGCTTGCGATCTTTGATTGCCTTGCCCGCATCAAAGCCGCGTGGCCCTCCGCTCTCGGTTGTCTTGACCGATTGGCTGTCGATGATCGCCGCCGTTGGTTGTGGCTCCCGTCCAGCAAGCCTACGCGCGATTTCAACCAGGCTTCATTGATCAAATCCAACATCCCGCTGTCGCGCAGGCCATAAAAATAGTACTGGACTGTCGTGAAGGGAGGAAAATCCTTCGGCAAAAGCGCCCATTGGCATCCCGTCGTCGCAATATACTGGATCGCATCCCATACCGATCGCATGCTGGTCTTGCGCGGTCGTCCGACCTTGCTCGGCCTTGGCATCAACAGCTCGATCAAGGCCCATTCCGCATCCGTACAATCGCTTACATAGCGGAGCGCTCGTCTGTCATGCTGACAGCGGGACCGGGAACAGGGCGATTGGATAGGCTGGCGTCTCTGTAGTCGAGTTCGGTCTACGCGCTTCTCCGAACAAGGCGCATGCGCCGAAGGTCCCGTATGGCGTTGCGAGCCGGCATCTCGATCGCGAAATAGGTGCCGGTGAAGACGACAAGCGAAATCGCGGCCGAAAGGGCATAAACGGATATCGACCAAGTATCAGGCGAACCGAAAGCAGCAAGGAAGCCTATTAGAAGGACAAAGTGCATCATGTAGATGGAGTATGAAATAACTCCGATGAAGTGCAGCACCTTCGATCCCAGTATGCGCGACGTGACTGACGTTGGACTTGTTGCTGCAAGCAGCACGAACGGAAAGAGGAATACCAGAGCCTGCGGATTGATGCCTCCACAATACCCTAGGAGCACAATGAGAACGACGGCCAACCAAATCAACGTTGGGAAATTTATGCAGAAGGTGTAAAGCCCGTCTCGCTTCTCAAAGCACCAGAAAACGATCCAACCGGCTGTAAAGCTGAAGACGCCTCGCAGTAAGCCTACCCAGTAGCTCCATTGGCTCCTTGGCTCATATATCTCCGGGGTTGCCAAGTTGCCGTCGAAAAAACGCACGAATACAGAGTAGGAGGTTGCCGATAGCAGGACAATGCAGAGCAACCTCATTGGGGTCGACCGTGGCGCCTTCTGAAATAGCAGAAGGGGGAACAGAAGAACGTAACAAAACCACTCGACAGATATTGACCAAGCCGGCGGCATCCAATGAACGCCGGAGCCGATCAGTGGCCATGAGTTCAACATGAACCCCTGAAGGAGGAGATCCGAAAGTGCGTTTTTTACCGGGTAGGTCGTTGGATTGATCTGCAGCGGCCAGACGATGCTTACTCCAGCCACGACGAGGGTTAAAAGGTACAATGGATAGATTCGGGCAACTCGGGCTGCCAAGTAGCTTGAAAATTGGAAGGTCTCGCGGCGATAGACATAACAGATCGTGAAGCCGCTGAGGCAAAAGAACAGATCAACAGCATTATGCCACATGAAAGGAACATTAGAGTAGTTTGGATAAAGCTGCTGAAAATGCGCGAGGGCAACAGCGGTAGCCGCGACGCCGCGAAGCCCTGTTAACGCCCTCAGTTCCGGCTGCGGGTGGTGTCTTGGGCTTCCCTGCCCAATCCGGTGAGATTCCAATCTGCCACCCTCTGCACCTAGTCGGAACGACTATATACCACCTTGGGGAGCAAACAATTTCCCGTCGGCGAGGTCCAGGAACGTGGACCCCTAGCGATAGATATTGAGGACCGCAGGAGCTGCCAATTGCGACATCGCTTCAGGGGAGGAATTGCTGATCGGGTCAAGTAATCCGAAACGACTATGCAGTCGTCGCATGAGACAGTACAGTCCGCAGCCAGCCTGCCAAAGCACCCAATTCCTTGCGCATGGCACTCAAATACAACAGGTGTGTGACGACGAAAGACAGGAAGCATGCCCCGAAAATGGTCGCCATGACGTACAGACCGGCGCCCGACGGGACTGCAACGGGTACAAGCGAAGCCTGTTGCGAGAGGGCGGGCACGCCGGTCTGCCATGAGAGCACCAGAAAGCCGGCATAACCCGCGCTCAAGTGGGTTGCGACCGTGAACGGCAGCCTGGACTTGGCCACCAGCCCGAAGCAGGCCAGCGCGAAGATCGGAAGCGCAATTCCGAACAGCTGAAACCCGTCATACGCGACCGCGTCGCTCAACAGCGCGTAGCTTCGCTGAAAGATGCCGAACACCCTTAGATTGATGAACCAGAGAAGTTCGGATCTCGGGGCACATTGAAGGGCACGTGCGGCCAGTTCGGCGCCAAGCGTGGCAACAAAAAGCGCCAACGGTCCGAGGAATTGCAGCTTGAAAAGACGGTTCATGAGACGAAGCCATTGGTCAGGAAATACCAGTCTGGCTTACGTCAAAAACGTTGAACTTCCTTTAAGAGTTCCTCACTCCAAAGGCCTTGGGAGGCCCGCCAGAGATCAACAAATTCAGCCGGTTACGCCACCAATTCAAGGCTGATTATTCGGCGGCCGCTCAATGAACCGCCGGCTGCCGTTGAGCAGTTCGAGATTGTTGGCGATCACCGGGTTGCCCGGATCGAGCGAATAGGCCTTCTCGAACTTCCGCCGCGCGCCGCTGAGATTGCCGCGCAGCATAAGGGAATAGCCCTGGTCGTTGAGGATTTGGACGGTCTCACCGCCAAGCCGGATCGCCTGCGCGTAGGCCTGATCGGCAAGATCAAAGCGGCGCAGCTTGTCATAGCTCGCCGCGAGCCCGACCCAGGCCGTCACGTCCTTCGGCGCCTTCTCGACCGCATCCTTGAAATAGCGCTGCGAGATTCCGTAATTGCCGCGGTTGTACTGCTCGAGCCCCATCCGCACCGGCTCGTCGGAGGGATAGTATTTGACGTCGGTCGGCTCCTGCACGGGATCGCCGCCCGGAGGATCCACGGGCGCGACGATCGCAGCTTCCCGCGTCGTGTAGTCACAAGCCCCAAGACCGGTCGCCAAGCCGCAACAGATCAACGCAGGCGCGAGGCGATGCAATCCTCGCCCCGCTCCCCAAGTCCAGCGCATCCCCTGCACCATTCGAAGATCCATCGCAAAACTACCTACCAAAACAGACGGCACGACCGAAATACCAAGGTCTGCCGAAACCTAACGTCGCGCTACCTTCCGAATCCCTGCCCGGCACTTGGCCGACGCTGCAATGATATTACCTGCCTCCTCCGCCTCCGACCCCCACGGCCACCGATCCACCGGTCCCCGCGCCCAATCCGGTTGTGTTGACATTCTGAATCGTGGTGACGGGCGGCGCCTGGCCCATCGCCCTGGTCGGCTCGCCCATGTCGGGGAGCTGATCCAGCGGGCGTTGCTGATTGCCATAGCGTGTCACTGCACCACTCGTTCGCCGCGCGTCGTACGCGATCCTGCGATCGCCGACATAGGACGGCCATGGGTGAATGGTGTGGGTGACGGCGTTGACCTCCTTGGCGTTGCCGGCACTCATCGTGATGGTGTCGGAACGCTGGACGTAGCGGTCCATCTCGTCATGGCCGTAGACGCCGTAGCAGCCGCCGAGCAGGACGGGTGCGAGCAGAGCCAGATACCTGATGGTCATCTCTCGCCTCCTCTAGTTCAGGGTCTTCACGACCGGCTGGTTTGCACCCACGGCCGCCGGAGGCGGAGCGGGCACAATCGCATTCGGCGCAATGATGTGGCCGTAAGGCCCTTTCACGTCGCCGCCGGAATTGACGTAGTCGTCATAGCGCTTGCGGACTTCCATCTGGCCATTGAGAAAGAAGTCGACATCGTTGGCCGGCAGACGGGAGTCGAGCGGCGATGCCAGTTGCTGACCGGGCGCCGCCGGCGCGACGAGGCGCGGCGTCACGATGATGACCAGGTCGGTTTCCTGTTGCTGGTACGATTTGCTGCTGAACAGGGCTCCAAGCACGGGCACCGAGCCGATCCACGGCAATTGCGAGACGTCCTGCGTGTTGCGGGTCTGCAGCAGGCCGGCGATAGCAAAGCTCTGGCCGTCGCGCAGCTCGACCGTGGTGCGCGCGTCGCGGCGGGTCAGTGACGGAACGGAGGTGCCCTGGATCGTGATCGAGTTGGCGAAGTCGAGTTCGCTGACCGAGGGCTCGACGCGGAGGTTGATCAAGCCGCGCGAGAGCACGGTTGGGACGAAGGCCAGTTCGACGCCGAACTTCTTGTACTCGATCGTGACAGTCGGGAAGCCGTTCGTTGTCGTGTTCGGGATCGGCACCGGGAATTCGCCGCCGGCCAGGAAGCGCGCGGCATCGCCGGAAAGCGTGGTCAGGTTCGGCTCTGCCAGCCGGCGCGCCAGTCCCTTCGTTTCCAGTGCAGTGATCAGTAGATCCACAGAACTGCCGTTGCTGGTCCGCAAGATGCTGGTCAGCAGACTTCCGAACGGAGCCGGGGATACGCCGCCGGCAGAACTAACAAGCGTTCCGATCGTACCAAGCACAGGAAGGCTGCCTGTAGGAGCGGATCCAACGGGGCTGCCCCCGGCACCGAAGGTGCCATTGTTAGTGTTGATACCGCCAATGGGAGTCCGGCCAGCGGCTACGACGCCGCCCTGCCCCGAAATCCCGATATTGGTCCCATTGGCGTTGGCCGCCATAAGGTTCACGCCGAGGTCACGCCCCGCCTGCCGGCTGACCTCGAGGAAGCGCACCTCGAGCATCACTTGCTGCGGCGCCGCAACGCTCATGGCGTTGACGACGATGCCGCCCTCGGGAACGCTGCCCTTGGCAATCGTCAGCGCCCGCTCCGCGGCGACTGCATCGGCGGCGATTCCGCTCAGCACCACCTGGCCTTCGGATGCGGAAACGCGAATGCCGCGCGTGCCCGTGCCGTTCTGGATGTTCTGCTGCAGATTGCCGATCTCGACGGTCACCTCGACATCGAGAATGCCGATCTGCTTCATCGAGCTGTCGAACAGGATGACGTTGGTGGTGCCGGTCTTCTTGCCTTGGACGTAGATCAGGTGGTCGCTCAGCGACTTCACATCGGCGATCTCGGGCGAGCCTGCGACAATCGTTGAAAAAGCCGTATCGACCCGGAAGGTGCGCGACTTGTTGACGGTTACCTTGACGCGCTGGACGTCGCTCATTTCGCTGACGAAGACGCCGCCGCTGGTTGACCCCCGCCGGTCTGCCGCCGTCGCACGGTTAGCGGACGGAAAAAAGGCAAGCGCCGCGCCAAGAGCCACCAAGCTCAAGGCAAAAAGACCACGTTCCGCGCTACCCCACACGCGACCGCCACTCATTTCGATCCCCTCCGCCGCAGATTCGCGACTATCCCGTAAATTTACGGCCCCCGGCGTCCTGAATACTCTCCCTCGCACGCTACGCCATGGAGCTTACAATGTGTCCAACTACAAATAGTTACCGATGAAATCCCATTCCCCGGCGAGGGCCGATCGATTGCACAAGGCAGGTCAGGCTCCGCTGGGGACACCTCACCCGCCGGCCGCAAACGCGGCCTGGAGATCATCATCCTTTCGGCGCTGCGTTGGCAAGGCGAGACCCTTGCCGGGAGGCCGCAAGCCCTTAGAAAGCTTCCCAATGTTGCCAGTCGGCACCACTTTTTGGGGGCCCGCTGCGGCATGCCACCGCATCGCGACCGTCCTCCCGGCTTATGTAACCAGCGGATGACGCCCGATCAGTCGCACGACAGAATCAGCGCGAGCGGCCACTCCGCAGTGACGATCTATCGCTTGCTTGTCGGCGGCGCGACCGGGGAACGACGTCAGCTAAAATGGAATTTGGGTGGACGCGCTCGGCGTATTCAACGTCGTGCCCCAGATCGGCATGATCATGGAGAACGTCCCTGGTGCGAAATATGCCCTAACAGTGAGTGCCGTGGCTCCGGACGTCGTGCTCATCGAAGGCGTAAGACCGACGCCATAGATGAAGGGAGCGGCATCCTGCTTCTGCGTCAGCGAAAGGTAATCAGCCGTACAGGTCGAGGGTGAATTGCCGGCGACGACGGCGGGCGTATAGCACTGGATCATGTTCTGCCGGGCGCCCGCGCTCGCAAGGTGGCGCAAAGACTGCATCGTGATGGCATAACGTCCGAGATCGATGATCGCGAACATCAACGTGAATAGCGGCACGGCGACGAGGCAGAACTCCATCGCCGCAGCGCCTCGCTGGTCGAGCCTTCTCATCATCTGACCAAAGCCACAACTTGGGTCTTGCCAACGGTGCCTGAAGGACAGCTGCCCGTGCTGAAGTTGGCAGTCCCGCCTATGGTGAGAGTATTGGCGACTACCTGTGTGCAGCCCGTATTGACGTTGGCGGAGCTTCCGTTCCACGTGACGTCAACGTTGGGGAAGTACATCGCGCCGAACAGAGAGACCGTGCTGCTGCCGTTGATGGTGACATTGTTGCTGCTCCTGTTCGGGGCCTGATCATCGATCAGAACGCCGTTCAGAAGAGAAGAATAAGAGTTCGTTGCAGGCGCGGTGAGATTAACATGAGCACTGCTACTGATGGAAAGAGTCGAATTGCCGAGCAATACGAACGTTACCCCTGATGTGCCTGCCCCTGTGCAGGTGCTACAGGTGATGGCCCCTCCAAAAGTCACCGCCGAATTGTTGAAAAAGTACGTTCCTGGGGCGAAATCTACGGTCCCGTTGCCGTTGAAATTCCCGTTAAAATAGTATGTTCCTGAGGCAAACTTTATCGTAGCGCCACTGCTAACACTTATATTCTTATTGAAGAAGTATGTTCCCGGCGCTCCTTGGACAAAAGCTGCATAATTTGCGTTGCTCAAGTTTAGGCTGCCGTAACCTGCACCGGCACTGTTTGGATTCACCAAATAACACTGTGTAGTGCCAGCGGGCGGCGCAGGTGACAAGGTGGAACAATTCGGGGTTGGTATTGGATTGTTGCCTGAAATATTCGGCATCGTGTTGAATGATGCACTATCCAGCGTGTTGAACGGATTCGTTGCAGGCAGCATGCTGTAATTGTACGGCACGCCGGGATCGCAATTGCCCGAGTTGGTGCAGCCGTTGACCGCATCGACGGCCCAACCCGGGCCGCTGAAGGTCGGGGTACTCGCGTATTTGACAGTGTTGTTCGACATCAAAGCGCAACCGTCTCCGGTCAGGGTGCCACCGCCGCCCAGTGTTAGTGCGATGCCGGTCGAGGATAGTCCCAACGCGCACAGCTCCTTGGGGTTCTGTACTTCGGCAATAGCTAAACCGCCTATGGTGACAGAAGAAAAGCCGAGCACCGACGCCAGGAACGCGGGCTGTGTCTGAGTAACGGTGGCACGAACAAAACGGCCCGATCCCGAGCTGGTGAAGGTACCCGAAGCGTAGGTGCCCCGCTCGACCGACACGGTTTGTGTCAGACCTGTCGGACAGGTGACGCCGGTAAACGAATCACCGGAGTTGCAGAACCCGTTTCGCGCCACAAATTGCCTGCCGCGATAGTCATAGGTTTGCGCCGTATCACAATTCGCAGTTGCGCTGGACAGTGAACAGGCCAGCGTCAAGGCGCCCGAATAGGCTCCCGCATCAGCGGCATTTTGCGCACTTTGCTTGGTGACGTACCACGATCCCGCTTCGGCCCCGAGAGCAATCGCCCCGATCAGCGGCACTAGCGCAGTGACGGTTGCGAATGCGACAGAACCTCGACGGCAACGGAGAAGTTTGCGCATAAAACACCTATAGAAACCGTTCTGAGTAGGTCAGCGTGTATGTACAGGGATTGGCATTGGCGCTCGTGCACAACACCGATCTCAACATCATGGGCGACAGGGTGATGCTCGTCCCGTAAGAATAGTATCTAGGTGACGCCAAGTTGCCTGCGGCACAGGCAGAAGCAGTGCTGCTGCCGCAAAGCACGCTGATGCTAGGAATGGGATATCTGGAATCAGCCTTGTTGCGCGCGGCTGTCGACCAATCCGTCGTGTTCGTCACGTCAGGCGGCGGCGAGTACTGGATCAATTGCCCGAAACCACGCAATGCCTGCCACGCAGATATGAACTGGAAGCCGGCGATCGCCAAGTCGGCCAGCGGCAGGAGCATAGCCAGGATCAGAACGACGAAAACGATGGGCATCTCGAACGCGACGGCGCCGCGCTGATCCCCGACGAACGACGCCTTGCGGCAGATTTGCCGACCTCGACAGGCGCTAACCGTGCTCATGGCTCCTGTCCCGTCCTAGATGCCCTTGAACGAACGAATGAGATGCAGAAACGGACTTGCTCCCAAGATCACGAACATGGCCGGAAGCAGGAACAGCACCATCGGAATGGTCAGCTTGGCGCCGAGCTTGTGCGCCCGTTCTTCCAGCTTGGTGATGCGCTCCTGGCGGAGATCGACGGCGATGCTGCGCAGCGCCTGAGCCAACGGCGTGCCATATTGCAGGCTTTGGCTGACCATGGTGCCGAAACGGCGAAGTCCGTCGGAGATGGATGCCAATTTCTCGAATGCCTCCGAACGGTTCGACGATATCCGGAGATCGTCAAGAAGGCCTCGCAAGACCCGGGCCATTGCCGGATTCGACGCGCCCATCTCCTCCGCCACGCGTTCCAGTCCGCTTTCGAGACCCATTCCGGCTTCGCTGCACACGACCAGCAAATCGATGGTATCGGGCGTGCCCAGCCGAATCGCCGCGTCAAACCGCCGCTTCAGCACCCACAGAATGAGCCGCGGCCCCATGATCCCGAACACCACGCCGAACAGCCCGTAGAACAGCACGTCCATCGGCTTCATCCCCGAAAACAGGGCGAGCAGCACGGCAAGAATCGGGAACGCGAAGGTGCTGACGGTCTTGACACCGATCCAGATCGGCAAGACGCGATGATAATTGATGAAGCCCGATGACTGGAGGATAGTTCGAAGTTGATCCAGGTTCTCCTCGGCGTAGAAGCGCCGATACCGCGCGCCGATCGACGAAAACCAGCCGACCATGTCTTTCGATGACGGCTGGCCGGGAAGGCCCGACACAGCTTTCGACACCCGCGCATCCAGTGCACGAAGGTGTATTTCACGGATGATCAACAGGAAGGTCACAGTCGCGGCCGCGATCGCGAGGGTCACCAGACTGAGACCGGTTGTCATAGCGAGGTTTCCCTTCTGATCATCCAGCGGATCACCAGGTGCCCGACCAGCACCGATCCTGCTGCGTAAGCCAGCAGCATGTTTCCGGTCGGATCCGAGAACAACAGATCGACCGTCGTCGGATTGATCCAGTACAGCATCCCACCGATGATGAGGGGCGAGAGCGAAAGCGCGCGCGAGGAGAAGATCACCTCTCCTGCCAGGGCCTTCGCACGCGCGGCCAGCGCAACGCGCTGCGTGACGGTTTCTCCGAGCGTCTGCAAGGTCTCGGCCAAGCTACCGCCCGACTTCAACTGGACTGCCAGCGTCACCGCAAACATCGCATACTCGGCGACCTGCGTTCGCCGATAGATGGCTTCCACGGCCTCTTCCGGAGGTCTCCCTAGGCTCAATTCGCTGCATACCATCGCAAACTGCCCAGCGGTCGGTTGCGGCATCTCGCGCGCAATGGTGCGAAATGCCTCGTTCACGGGCAGCCCTGAGCGGACCGTGCTCGTCACCAGCTGGATCGTGTCAGGCAACTGCCGGAAAAGCTGATTGGCGAACCGGCGTTGCTGCCAGCCAAACAGACCGCGCACCGTCAGGAAGGCCACGATTCCAGCCGCGATTGATACGTTGAGGGTCGACCAGTGCAGCAGTCGACCATTGACATAAAAGATCGCCCCGGCGGCGATGGCACCGGCAAGCAGCGTGTAGATGGGATGCCAGGCGTAAACGACCTCGGCCCTGTAATTGGACAGGCTGTGAAGCAACTGCGAGCGAGAGCCGGTCTCCGAGCGACGAATGGAAGTCATGCCGGCCGTGCGCGAGGCGGGCATCGCTATCGTCACCTGACGATCTATGCGTCGTTCCCGGGCGTCGAGCGTCAACGATATGGCCGATGCGGCCAGCGTCAGAAACAGGACGATAGCGATCACATACAGCGGTATCATATCTGCCTCATGGCCTCGGCCCAGGCACCGTCAAGCCCATAATAGACAAGGCGGCTCTTGAATTTTGGGATCGCGTGGGTGGATCTGTAGGTTCCCACGATGCGGCCGTGGACATCCTCCTCCTGGTACTGGAACGAAGCGATGTCGTTGGTGGTGATCACATCGCCTTCCAGGCCGATCACCTCGCTGATCTGGACGATGCGACGCTGTCCATCCCGCATGCGCTCGACCTGCACGATGATGTCAAGCGCAGCGACGATCTGCGCTCGAATCGCCCGCGGTGGCAGGTTGACCTGTCCCATCTGCACCATGTTTTCGATGCGGGTCAGGGCATCGCGGGTGCTGTTGGCATGCACCGTGGAGATCGAGCCGTCATGGCCGGTGTTCATCGCCTGCAGCATGTCAAACGCTTCGATGCTGCGCACCTCGCCGACGATGATGCGGTCGGGACGCATGCGCAGGGCGTTCCACAGCAGATCGCGCTGCGTCACCTGCCCGGTACCCTCGATGCTGGCAGGCCGCGTCTCCAGGCTGATCACGTGCGGCTGCTGAAGCTGCAGTTCGGCCGCATCCTCGATCGTCACGATGCGCTCGCTGTGATCGATGAATTGGCTCATCGCGTTCAGCAGCGTCGTCTTGCCGGAGCCGGTACCGCCCGAGACCAGAATATTGAGCCGGGACCGTCCGGCGATTTCCAGCAACTGTCCCATCGCCGCGGTCATCGAGCCGTTTGCGATCATTCCGGCGATGTTCAAGCGGTGACTGGGGAATTTGCGGATGGAGATGCAGGGGCTGTGGATCGCCAGCGGCGGGAAGATGATATTGACGCGGCTGCCGTCAGGAAGGCGGCAGTCCACCATCGGGCTGGACTCGTCGACGCGCCGGCCAACCTGCGATGCAATCTTCTGCGCCACGGACGCAATGTGGTCATTGTCGCGGAAACGAACGGCGATGCGCTCCAGCTTGCCGCGGCGCTCGACGTAAATATTGCTCGGTCCGTTGACCATGATGTCGTTGATGGTTTCATCGAGCAGCAGCGGACGGAGCGGCCCGTAGCCGGTCATGTCGTCGGCAATCTCTTCCGCCAGATGAAGCTGCTCGCGTCCCGACAGTTCGAGCCGTTCCTTGTCGGCTATTCCATGGATGATTTCCTCGATCTGCCGCCGAAGAACATCGCGTGAGACCGATACGGCCGCTGCCGGCTCGATCTGCTCGATGACCCTTTCACGCAGGGAATCCCAGGTCGCGGAACGCTGATGCGAGGGCTCGGCCCGCTTCGGAGCCGGTGCCGCCGCGGCTGGCGCGGGCGCAGCCGAGCTTGGCGCAGCCGCGGCAACGGATGGCGCGGCCGTGACCAGATTTGGCGCGGTGGGCAAGCCTGGCGGCTCTTTTGGCAAGGCAGGGGGCGACAAGGCTGCCAACAATGCAGGCAAACGAGTTACATCGTCTTCGCGCCGACCGAATTTTTTCATAGCCCGAGCAGCCTCCTCCACCGCGCCTTCCGCTGCCCACCGACACCGGTGATCTCCCGTACGATCGGAGCGAGATGACGCCGGAGTCCCGAGACGTGCTTCAGAGCCGGAACTCCGAGATTGACCGCCTGGGTCATCCCCTTGCCGAGATCCGGGATGACCATGTCAGGTTCGCCACCGAGCGCCTTGACGATCGTGGCCCTGGGAAGGCCTCCGGGCCGATTGGCACGGTTGAGCAACGTAAAGACGCGGTCTTTGCCAGCAATGTTGGTGACGGCGCTGCGGAGTGCATGGGCGTTGCGAAGTCCGGTTACTTCGGCTTCCAGCAGCACCAGCACGTGACGGGATACCGTGAGCACCGGATGGATCGATGGCGGGAACGGGACCGGCACATCGACGACGATGTAATTGAACCGTTGCCGAAGCAGACCCAGAACGTGTCGCACGCCCGCTTCGGTAATATCGAGCTGTGCATCGAGGTCCTCATCGGCGGAAACCAGGCATACCCGCTCGTTGACTGCGATGGCGGCGCGTTCGATGAACAAGGTGTCCGCCCGCATCGGGTTTTCCAGAGCGATGCGCAGACCCGGCCCGGGTTGGACACCGAGCATCACCGCCGTTTCGCCGTTTTGCAGATGGAGATCGAGGAGCGCGACCTTGGCCTTGGTGGTCTCGGCCAGTTGCAGTGCGAGATTGATTGCGATGCTGGTTGCCCCGGCTCCCCCCTGCGCGCCGCAGATCGAGATCACGTGGCCGCCGCGATCGGGCTGAACGGGCGCCGAGTCGGTAAGCAGCTTCGGGCGGAACTGGTCCAGCACCATGTCCCGCGTGAGCGGCGTCGGAAGATACTCGGTGAGGCCGATCTCCATCAACTCGCGGTAGAAGTTGATTTCCCTGTTCTCGCCGATCAGGGCCACCCGGACATCCGGCGGGCAGACGCTGGCCAATCTCTCAAGCTCGGCAAATGGATCGTCGATCCCGGTAATGTCCGTCACCAACCCGGACAAATTGGTGTCGGTTTCGAGCATCTTGATGGCGTTGCGGATCGTGCCACGTTTGATGGACACGTTGCCGCCTTCGAGGCCCTTGCCCAGGGCTGCGGCACTGAGCTCATCATTCACGATACAGACGATACGGTCGCGTGTTACGGGCGACGCAGCTTCGGGGGGATCGAGCATGGCCATGTTCATCATCGCTTCTCCGTAGCCTTGCCGATATTATTCTGCGCGGCTGCAGTTAGGCGGCCAACGCTCGGTGCTCCGTCGCAGTTAACGGCGACACCAACGTCGTCCGCATCCTGCTTCCTGACCGAGTACTGCTTGACCTCGCCGCCGGTGTGAACGACGATCGACGCCGTCTGACCGGCAATTGCGTTCTGACGGGCAAGCTCGGGGGACACATCGCAGCTTGACGTCGCGCCGGCGTCCGCCTTCTCCCACTGATCGACCGCGGACCGAACGGCGAGCGAGAGCGTTCCGAGCTGCTTTGCGACCGTGACCTTCTTGACCTGCTCCGGCGTGAGCTCCAGCGACACGGTCTGCGCCAACTTGCCAACCGCGTTGCTGATGGCTCGCCCGCCTTGCGCAATCTCCTGGTCGATCGCAATGACTCGCACATTGCGCAGAACGGTTTCGGCCAAGGCGCGACGCGCGGGCTCCGCCTTCTCGAACACCTGGGTCAGCACGACGTCGACATAGTCACCCGGCCGGATCAGGCCCGATACGCCGGACTCCTCGTCGACCTTGATGCTGATGGCGCGGCTTTCGGGGGCCAGGACGCTGGCGAGGAATCCGCGATCCTTCGGACGAAGAATGTCCTGCAATGTGATGGGACTGCCCGCGTCGACGAACTTGCGCACCAGGGAGCCGGGAAGGCCGGCCTTGGAGTCGGGCGTTTCGAGGATCGCGCCTGCCGGAACCTTTTCCGGCGCTGCCGAGCGGATCGTGAAGTCTTCATCGCGGGCCAAGGTACCTCGCGGAAGCGGGCGTACCGCAACGAAGTACCCGACAGTCGCGGGCGCCGGGGCCGGCGGCTTTTCCGCGACGTGCATAGGCGGCGCCTCTTTGGGCTGGTTCATGTTGTAGGCAATCAGCCCGAGCGCAGTGGTTGCCAGCAACAGCACCGCGAGGATCGAAAGGCGCAAGGCGGATGACATCTCAAAATCCTTTGCTCAAAATCGTCCAAATACCACCACTCGCAATAGCAACCCCGTACGGCAGCGGTGCGTGTCGCAAATGCCGCCAACGCTCGACCGCATAGACGCGCCGCACCAGCGACGATCCGGCAGGCGCCAGCCTGGGATATGGCAGGGCGCGCATCATCAGATGCACCAGGGCGAGAACGCCGCCGGCAAGCGCGGTCACAGTCAACAACTGGACGACGCCCGCGAGCGGCAGACCGACCGCCAAAGCAACCAGCAACTTGACGTCGCCGCCGCCGATCTTTCCAAGCTGGAACAGGACGAACAGCAGCAGCAGCAGGATCGCGGCAACGATCAGCGACTGGGCAATTTGCGGCGGATCAGCCAGTTGACCGGCGATCCCGAGGATTGCCACCGCCAGACAGATCTCATTCCGGATCAATCGCGTCGCGATGTCGGTCGTTGCGACGTACAGCAACAACAGGATTGTTAGAAGCGAGGTTATGGAAACAATCCAACTCATGAAATGAATGCCTTGAAAATAGTGACGGCAGTATCCCGATGCCCCTCAATGTCGCTGTATCAACCTCCGCGTGCAGTCGTCTCATGCGTGCCGATCATCTTCGGCAATCCATTAGAGCGTACGTCGCCCGGCCGGTCCGCAATTGGACACAGCACCCCATACACGCCTGCTTCACGTCGCCCCTATTGGTACGCCAGAGGAAGGGCACCGTTCAGTGCCCCACTCCGGAGTCAGGCAGCCGTGACAGCAGACGTGACCTTGCTGCCGACGCTCGATATCGCGCTGCTGAGGGCGTCGACGATAGGACCTGTACCACCGCTGCCGAAGGCAGCGGCCACTGCGGCAACGATACATGCGGCGACGATGACGTACTCGAACGACACAACGCCGTCCTTGTTATCGCGCAGACGCTTGAAGGTTTCGGCAGCCATGACGCAATACTTCAACATCAGACAATTCCTTTGACGCTGGATTATCTTTTTTCGCAACGTGGGGTGGGGCACCGTTCAGTGCCCCACTCCGGAGTCAGGCAGCCGAGACAGCAGCATTGACCTTGCTGCCGATGGTCGAGATCGCACTGCTCAGTGCGTCGACGAGAGGACCAGTACCACCGCTGCCGAACGCGGCAGCAACAGCGGCCACGATGCAGGCGGCGACGATGACGTATTCGAACGACACGACGCCGTCCTGGTTGTCGCGAAGACGCTTGAAGGTTTCGGTAACCATGACGCAATATTTCAACATAGGAAAATATCCCTTGGGTTAAGATGAATAGGCCACAAGCGTTGGCGCGCAATTCCGATGCCAACTAAGTTCAACTTATAATATCTCGCGCGAAAGCTGTCATCGGTAATCCTTTATTAACCCTACCATGTCAGCCGCTCGGCCCCGGAACTGCACAAGACGCCGCCTAGCTGGTGGCCGGAATCCCTTGAGATATCTAGTGATTCCCGGCGCGCGCGACTCGCGGACGCGCCACTCCGTGCGAATACGGGCGGGTTTGCCGTAGGTGCAGCTCACTCACCCTAAGAGTGCATCGAATTGAAGCAGGAAAAGTGACGGTGTCACGGAACACACAGCGATGGGACAGCGCGACGAACGTTTCAACCTTCCGGCGACATGGCGCCCGTAGGATTACGGGCTCCTCATTCACGCGATCCAGGCCTACCGGGGCGTGCGCCGAATGTGCACGACGGCGATGTCATCGGCATAACTCCGCTCCCATTCCGGCAGTCGATCGAGCAGGGCTACCGCGGGTGTCGACGGAAAGAGCAGCGTTGCGTCAATTTTGTACTCATCGAGTAATTTGACCAGATCCGCCAGATCTTCGAGCGAGATGGCCTGGAAATAGCGGATAAGGAAAGCCGCTCCATACAATTCCGCACGTGAATCGACGAATGGCGGTACGCCCTGGGAAATCAGATAACCGCTGAAGAAGTAGTCATTCAATACGCGGCTCGCCTGGCGCTCCTTGAGCATTTGCACCGCGAAACGCGGCACACGCGGCGGCGAATGATCCCTCGTCGCCAGGATCACGCCGCTCGCGATCACGAGGACGGCCATCACTGCGATGAACGCCTTCCTCGTCGGGGGGATGACCTTTCGGCCGAGCTGAAGCCATGCGAGGTGCTGGGCCAAGGGACCGGCAATGAAGAACGGCGCAACCAGCGCGCAAACGTCGACATAACGCACGTGGGCAAGGGTCTGCCAAATGACGGCGAGCAGCGCGAGCAGCCTGATCGGAGGGCAGCTTGAACCCGCTGTACATGACGTAGCCGATACCGGCAATCAGGCATATCACGATCGGGTTGAGTGCGCCGAACTCGAGCGCCGGCTTCCACTCGCCGACGGTTGCAAGGGTCGCCCCAAGGCCCAAAAGGCGAAATGTGACCAGGATCGATTCCGGCCCATACGGAGTGATGCAGGCGGCCGCAAGTGCCAGTGCGCCAAATCGAAGCCATTGCAGCGCGACCGTCACGCGGGCGGATTTGTCCGCGGTCCAAAGCGCCTCCAGCGCGAACGGCCCGATCAGTGCCAGGCCCAGCGTGAAGCTGCCGTGAAGGTTTGCCCAGAGCGTGATGAGCAGGACATACCAGAGTGAAGGCGCCCGTCGTGCTTCGCTCGCCTCTACCAGTGCGTTGGCCCAGAGCACCATCAACGGAAAGACCAGGACATGCGGCCGAGCCAGCGTGTGGAACGCCGTCATTGCGATTCCGGCACTCACCAGCACCATCACGGGTACGTTTCGGCAGTCTTTTCAGCAACAGGGATGCAAGCAGGAAGAACGCGACGGACGCGGACAGCGCGCAAAGCAGCGCGGGTCCGACCCACCCGGCCAATTTGAAGGCAACGAAGTAAAGCACCTCCGATAACCACGCACTGGTGATCCAGGGCGCCCCGCGCATCGTGAAGGAGAACAGATCGACATGAGGTACGGCACGGTGATCCACAATCCACTGGCCGACCTCGATATGCCAATAGACATCTGCATCCCTCAAAAGGCTGGGGATCCTGGTGACGAGCGTCAGCCAGACCGTCGCTGCGCTCAGGAGCGGCAGATAGGGCCGCAGGTGATCGGTGCGCGCAGGCGCCATACTCGGCCTGGTTTCTGTATCCGCCCGAACCAGATGGTTGCTGGAAAGCATGTCTCTGTCCTGCCATCATCATTGCTAATTTGGTCGGTCGGCGCAACGGGAAGCTCTCGCGGTGCTTAATGCCCGCGCTCGCACGACAGCGCCCAAGATTCTGGACACTTGTTTCTGCGCGCCGTATTCCTTTTGAGCGCTCCGACAGGAAGCGATTCCGAGCAAGGATCTTGCATGGCTGCCTCAGGCTCTCCCTTAAGGATCGCGCAGGGCCAAATCGAAATTCCCGCGGCGCTTCGGAAGGTCAGTTTTGCCCTTTGCGCCATGAACCTCACAATTTGCTTGATGGCGTATCTGTCGCGCGCGTGGATTTATGATCGGAATGGCCTCGGCATCCCGACGGACTTTATCAGCTTCTGGGCGAGCGGGCATCTCGCGCTCGAGGGTGTTCCGGCGCAAGCGTTTGAATGGGACGTTCTGAAGCGGGTCGAGATCGCCAAGCTCGGTCAGGACTTTGAAGGCGATTTTCCCTGGCATTACCCTCCACCGTTCTTCTTCGTCGCATGCGGGCTGGCACTGTTGCCCTATTCGGTGGCGTATCTCGGCTGGATTCTCGCGAGTCTTGTGCCTTATCTCGCCGTCATGCGCGCGATCATAGGGCATAACTTCGGCATTCTGCTCGCGCTCGCAACTCCATTTGTTTTTATCAATGCGTTGGTTGGGCAGAACGGCTTCCTCACCGCGGCGCTGATCGGCGGCACGCTATTTTTGATCCCGATTCGCCCGGTACTTGCCGGCATATGTCTTGGATTATTGACGTACAAGCCGCAGTACGGGCTGCTGTTTCCGATCGTGCTGATTGCGGCGGGGCATTGGCGCGTGTTCGTCAGCGCCACCGTGACGACGATCGCAGTATTCGTAGCCTCATGGCTCACCTTTGGCACTGAGAGCTGGCTGGCGTTCTTCTACTGGCTGCCGAAATCCTCGCAGGCGATAATGACCGAGGGCAAAGCGACATGGTGGAAGTTGCAGAGCTTCTACTCGATCGTGCGTTATTTCGGCGGTGCCGAGCAACTAGCCTGGACATTCCAGTTTATCCTCACTGCGCTTGTTGCAGCAGGGCTGGCGCTGATGTGGCGAAGCCGTCTGCCGTATTCCTTAAAGGCTGCTGCTTTGGCCGCTGGAACGTTGCTGGCCACACCCTATGTCGCCATCTACGACATGGTGGTGCTCGCTATCGCCGTCGCCTTCTTAGTCCGCACCGGACTAAGAGCGGGCTTTCGCAGCTACGAACTTCCGGCACTCGCCTGCACACTCGTTCTGGTTGCGGGCTACTTCGCGGCCAAGCCGACGGGACTCGGCGTCACGCTGATTGTTTCAACCCTTATCCTCGCTCGCATTGGCTCGTGGTGGCGGCGGCCAGTGCCAGGCATGGCTATGGCGGGCGAATGAGCCATCCGATCATGACGTGGTGGAATTTAGCCCCCTGCAAATCGCGCAAAGTGGAGCCGATCGTCTTGAGGCTACGGATTCTGACCGGCCTCGGTGAGCAAGTCCATCCGCTGCTTTCGGATGCTATCGTGCCGACGAGATAAATCACGCCGCAAGCGTTGCCGGCCGGCGGATCTTGCCAATACCGCCCTTGCAACCGCGGGCTGACTACCTATTGCGCACTCGCTCGACGCCAAACGATGTCGGTTTCGATAGGTCTCCATCGGGACGTCCGCAGCCAAATTCGTTGCACCAGACCAGCGCGTGACCCGCGTTCAGATCGTCATTCTTACTGTTGCCGTAGATCTTGACCAGGTGCCCCAACTCCGCCGTCACCACGACGGCCGCGCTATATATCTGCTTGCCATCTTTGGAAAACACGAAAAGCTGACTTGAACCGGACCCAATCCCTTCAACCGACATCTGTTTGTCCGTCTGCGGTTCAGCCTCAACGATGCCTTTGCCAACGACATTGATACGCCCGATCTGCTCATCGAACACCAGCACCTTGATCTGACCTCTGGCGAGCGAAATCTGATCTGTCGGAATAACCTCGCGAGGTTGAGCAAGTGCACCACCAGACAATGTTAAGGCTGCAACTATCAGAACCAATCGCTTCATAGAAATTTCCTCCTGAAAGAAAACTCAAGCATGATCGTGAGTTGGCTATCAAAAATTGCCACTCGTTCCTGATTGTTGTTTGAAAGCATGGCCTTCTGGCGCAGGATGTCAATCTTTGTTTCGGCCTCCCCTTAAGCGCAGATTAGATTGCCGCCACTGCGTGACCGCCAGCGGCGGCTTGCTTACGTCCGCCGGCGCGGCTGATAGCCTGCTGCGCTCTTCATCGAGGAGCTGCGAATGCTTCCGGATCTGGATGTTTCTCTCGAGGAGGGACATCGTTCTTGCCTGAACCTGCTCTGCCAACAAGTTTCGCAGGACGTTCTCCCGATCGAGCAAGCGACCGAACGAGCTCGGTCGCCTCGATCACCCAGGCCGCCCGCCCGATTGCCTGCGACCTGATCCCGAAACGCGCGGCCGCATTCCGCGAGCGCGCTGCTCAGGTTGACCGCTCCCGACGCCGACTCCGCCTTCTCTTCGATGGCTTGGCGCGCGGCCGTGCGGCAGGTCAGCAAGATACAGGCCCGAATAAACGAGCGCGCAACGGATGTTCTCCCCTAGTCACGTTGCCAGACCGAGCGCGAGCATTGCGAATTCGTTCGTTGCGATCACTTTTGCCGAAACGCATGATTAAACGACATCCGGAGGGGCCCGACGATGTAATCAAATGCAGTTCGCTGAATCGTCGGGATCATCACCGTTGCCGGCATTCCCGGATAAAGGCGAATGTTGGGCATGGTCGCCAGCTCGTCCTGATCGATCCGAACGAAGGCCGTGTAATAGGGATTGTTGGTCTTGGGATCCGTCAAGCGGTCCGCCGAGACCTGAATGACGTCGCCATGAATGATCGGAACTATTCGCTGTTTATAGGCGGTTAGGTGAACTTCCGCGCGCGTGTTCGGATGCACGTCGCTGATATCCTCGACCGCCACCTGCGCCTCGATTGTGAGCGAATCCTCGTCGGGCACGATGTCCAGGATCTTGTCGCCGCGCTGAATCACGCCTCCTACCGAAAATACGCTGAGGCCGACCACGCGTCCGGTATAGGGAGCCCGAATTTCCATCCGGCCCAGAACAGCTTTGGCGTTCGTCGCCTTCGGGATAACCTCCAGGAGCTTGGCTTGCGTATCGCGCAGATCCTTCGTGACGTCTGTCATCCGATCGTTGTCGAACTGGGCGATCTGCTGCTCCTGCTCGGCGATCGCCTGGCGGGCCTTGGCGATGTTGGCGTTCGCATCGGCGATCTGGCCTTCGAGACCGTACGCCGTCCGCTCCAGCTGCAGGATGCGGGGACGGGCGATCAACCCGCGTTCGACGAGCGGTGCGATGTCTTTGGCCTCCTTGCGCACTGAGTCGATCTGGTTGGTGAACGATTTCACCTGCGCTTCCGAGCCAACGATCTGGGACCCCAGCTGGTTGATCTTCTCACGGACGACGCTTCTTTGTCCTTCGAGCGACGCCCGGCGGCTGTCAAACTGACTGAGCTGCCCGTTCCAGACGCTTTTGAAATAGGGATCGTCAGAGCGTGCCATCAGATCCGGCGGCATGACCAGCGCGGATCCATGGTCGAGCTCGGTCAGAAGCCGGACTTCCGTTGCGCGCAGCACAGCATATTGCTGCGTCAGCACCTCGAATTCCGCGCGAGCCTGGGTCTCGTCCAGAACGATCAGCAGATCGCCTGCGAGGACCCTGTCGCCTTCTCTGACATGCAATTCCTTGACGATGCCGCCATCAAGGTGCTGGAGGCTCTTGCGGTTGCCGTCGATCTTCACGACCGCGTTGGCAACTACCGCACCGTTGAGCGGCGCAGTCACGGCCCAAGTACCGATCCCGCCGAAAAAGACGGCGATGATCAGCCAACCCGCTATTGCGACCTTGCGAATGGAGTCGTTTGGCGATCCATCTTCGTTGGCGCGTTTTGTTCCGCGTGGGGCAGCAGCGGGACGCATCGACAGGTCTGTGACATCAAGCAATGTCATGATTTCTCCTAACCGGTCGCTCCCCGAACTGCAGGAACCGGCACAGGCCGCGTGAGGCGCGCCAGGATTTCGCTCCGCGGTCCGAACATCTCGGCCACGCCTTCGCGCAACACCAATATCTTGTCGACCACGCCGATCGTGGCCGGCCGATGGGAAATGATCACCACCGTGGTCCCGCGCTTCTTCAGCTGCGTGATGCAGTCGGCGAGCGCCGCATCGCCCTCGGCATCAAGATTCGAGCTCGGCTCATCGAGCACGACCAGGCTTGGATTGCCGTAGACCGCGCGTGCGAGGCCGATGCGCTGGCGGTAGCCTCCGGACAGGATCGCGCCGCCTTCCCCGACCTGGGTGTCGTAGCCGTCGACGAGCCGCAGGATCATCTCGTGCACGTCGGCCATTCGCGCCGCCAGAATGATGTCCTTGTCGTCACCGTCCTTGAACCGACAAATGTTGGCTGCCACCGTATCGGCAAACAGCTCGATATCCTGGGGCAGATAGCCAAGATGCTCGCCGAGCGATGACCTGATCCAGCTCGAAACGTCGGACCCGTCGAGGCGAACGGCCCCTGCGGATGGCGCCTGAACGCCGACAATATGACGCGCGAGCGTGGATTTGCCGGCGCCCGAAGGACCGATTATCCCCAGGACTTCACCCGGCTCGATCTGGAAGGTGACCCCGCGCAGAATGGGCTTCGACGTTCCAGGCGCAGCAAAGGACAGCGCTTCGACGGAAATACGGCCTTCGGGCCGCGGCAGCGTCAGTCCTGTTTCGCGCGGCGGGTTGGCCGCCAACAGCTCGCGCACCCGCAGGAATGCGCCGCGGGCCGAAACGAGACCACGCCAGGATCCAACGATCTGTTCGATCGGCTGCAACGCGCGGCCAAGCAGGATGCTGGCGGCAAACATGGCACCGGCGGTGGTCATGCGCTCGATCACCAGATAGGCACCAAGACCCAGGATCAGGGATTGCATCGAAAGCCGCAGGAAACGAATCATGCTCTGCATGGTCGCCGCGCGATCGCTTGCGGCGACCTGACGCTCGAGCATGCGGTCGCGGTCCCGGCTCCAGCGCTTCAGGAGGCCACCGGTCATCCCCATGGCGCGCACCACTTCGGTGTTGCGCAGGCTCATCTCGGTGAAGCCGTAATTTCGGTTCGCCGCCTCGCCGGATTCGGCGAGCGGAGGCTTGACGATCCATTCATTGAGAAATGCCATCAGCACCAGAATGACCGAAGATCCCAGTGCAAAGGCACCCAGGAACGGGTGCAGGCAAAAGATCACCGCGATGTAGATCGGCGACCACGGCAGATCGAAGATAGCGTGAATTCCGGACCCAGTGATGAACTGGCGGAACGTATCAAAATCGCGCAACAGCTGGCTGCGGGCGCCGCCGATTTTCGCCGAATGGTCGATGATTGCGGTCATCACCCGCGGCGCGATCTTGCGATCAAGGCGAATGCTGGTGCGTGTCAGCACGCGTGCGCGCACCGCGTCGAGACCTGCAAGTGCCATGAACGCCAGCAGCAGCGCGAGGGTAAGCATCAGCAGCGTGATCTCGCTGGCACTCGAGATCACGCGGTCATAGACCTGCAGCATGTACAGCGGGCCCGCCAGGTAGAGCAGGTTAATGGCTAGGCTGAATATGGCCGCAGTGACGAAATAGCTTTGGCAGGCTTGCAGCGACTGCCGGAATTCGTCCGCTTTTTTACGGGGGATACTCACGCGGAAATTGGCCGGAGCCACCCTCTAAACATGATCGCTGGCCGCCTCTGGGCAGCAGTCGAAAGATTCAAAAATCAATCATCCAATCCGCCCATTTAGCATGGCCGACGGCCGCGTTGATAGCCGCCGCCGGCGCAAAACAGGCAGGAGGGTAAACATACGGGGTTCTCCTTCTCCCCGCGCGGTTCTATTCCATGGTAGATGCTCACGCCCCTCAAGCGATGTGGTGCGGATCATAGGTGATCACCGTACCGTTCGTTGTGTCGGCCTTCTCGGCAAACCCGGCCGGATCGTATTGACCGAGCAGGACGATGTTCGCCGTGTGAGCGCCGTCTGACACCGTCAGGGTGCCGCCGGTCCCCGCCTGGTTTTCCGCGAAGCTCACCGCGGTGTTGGCGCCGAAGCTGATGCCCTTGAGATCGATGTCGTCATTGCCATCGAGGCCGCTCACCGTTCCGGAGAAGTGGAAGGCGTCATCCAGGATCAGGTGGCCAGCGGCAGTCACATCGAAGGTAACGCCTGCCGCCGAGGCTGCCCCGAACTCGATGGTGCCGGCCCCGCTGATCAGAGCGCCGCCGCTGCCGGTAACCTCGCCCTCAGCTGTGACGTTACCGCCGTTGGCCCAGATCAGGCCGCTGTTGGCCACCGCACTGGCGAACACCAGCCCACCCGTACCGGTTGCCTCTAGCGTGCCGGCGTTGGCGATCACGTTGGCGCCCGTGTCGATCACCAGGGCGTGGGTCCCGGTGGCATTGATGGTGCCTTCGTTGCTCAGGGTCAGGCTCCCCTGCCCGATCTGCCCGGCACCGGAGATCACGTTGTCGACGTTGTCGAGCGTGACGTTCGAGGCCGTGCCGGCGATGATATTGTGGTCATCGTCGGACAGGACCACGTGGCCACCGCCATTGAGCGTGATCCCGGTCTGGATTAGCTGCAGCAGCGTGCCGTCGCCGGAGGCCTGCAGGTCGATCTCGCCGGTGTTGTGGATGACACCCGACAGCGGCAGCATCGCGCCGTCGCCGATTGTCATCTGGCCGGGATTTTCGACTGTAGGTGTCACGTCAAACTCAAAGTTTGACGCGGTCAGGTCCGCCGCATGGACGCCGTCCAGGGTGATTGTCTGACCATCTGCGAGCGTGATCACGGCATTGCCGCTCGCATCGTCCGCGGTGTGGGCCTGGACGTCCGCGAAGCTTTGCCAGCCGTAGCTGATGAGGTCGATGACGTCGGAGGATACCTCGAAACTGTGCACGACATCATTGCCGATTGGTTGCGAGAACACGAAGGTGTCGTGGCCGCTCGAGCCGGTCAGCGTGTCATTGCCTGACCAGGCGAAGATGGGGGAGCCTGAAGCGTAAGCTTCGATGTTGTCTAAAACGATTGAGTTCCCTGTGCTGCCGTCGGCATTGGCCCACGACTCCGCAACGTTGAGCACGAGCGCGCCAGTAAAGGACGTGGACGTGGTTACACTTAGCGAACCAACGTCGCTTGTCACTACGGTCCACGAACCGTCTGAATTGTGTGTTCCACCGCTTATCGTCCAATCGGACGGTGCCCCCGTTATTGTGAGTGACACCTCGCCATGGTTTCCCGTGGGGTCTATCAAACCGAGATTCATCGGTTCGCCGGAGACTCCTGCGGGGAACGATCCAGATCCCTTGTTGGAAGTTACCGTGGACTGCTGGACCACCGCCCCAACTTGGTCGGTAACTGTAAGCGTAACGGTCCAATTCCCGCTGTTCGAGTAAGTGTGGTTTAAACTGAACGTACCATCACTTGCCGGATGTAGGGTTGTCGTTGTGCTGTCACCCCAGTTGACCGTGATCGTATCGCTAGTCAAGTTACCTGCGTCCTGGGTCGGAAACCGTGCCTGATACGGTTAGGACTTTGCTCTGATTTCCTGTTCCCCACTGCCAATTTGCGCCGTTTAGAGTCGGTGCATCGTTGGTGCCGGTGATGGCAAAGTTCACCGCCGTGCTGGCAGTGCCGGTGCTGCCGTCCTTGACGAAGACCGTGAAGTTGTCGCTAACGCTGGCGCCCTGCGCCAGCGCATTGGTATCGGGGTCGGAGTTGTCGAGTGCGTAGCTCACCACGCCGGTCGCCGTCGTGAGCGTGGCCGTGCCGTAGATGCCTGTCTTGGTGTAAGTCGCGCCACCGTTGCCGGTTGACCAGCCGTTCCCGGTCAGTGCAGCGCCGTCATAGACGGCCGCGTCGCCGGTATCCGGATCACCTTTGGTAAGCGTGATACCGGCCGAGGCCGTGCCCGCGGTGCCAACACCAGCCTCCACTAGCTGAACGCTCTGCGCGCCCGCGGTAACCGTCGGATTGTCGTTGGTGCCGGTGATGGCGAAGTTCACCGCGGCACTGGCAGTGCCAGTACTGCCGTCCTTGACGTAGACGGTGAAGTTGTCGCTGACGCTGGCGCCCTGCGCCAGCGCATTGGTATCGGGGTCGGAATTGTCCAGCGCGTAGCTCACCACTCCGGTGGCAGCGGTCAGCGTGGCCGTGCCATAGGTGCCTGTCTTGGTGTAAGTCGCGCCAGCATTGCTGGTCGACCAGCCGTTTCCGGTCAGCGCAGCGCCATCATAGACGGCCGTATCGCCGGTGTCCGGATCACCTTTGGTAAGCGTGATGCTGGCCAAGGCCGTGCCCGCGGTGCCGACCCCCGCCTCGACCAGTTGAATGCTCTGCGTGCCCGCCGTCACCGTCGCGTTGTCGTTGCTGCCGGTGATGGTGACGTCGATGTCGTGGGTGGCGGTGCCGTCCAACGAGGTGACGATCAGGTGGTCGTGCACCACCTGCCCCGCGGTGAGCGGATCGGCCAGGCTCTGGTCGAGCGTGTAGGTCCAGGCACCGGTGGTCGGGTTGAAGGTGTAGGTGCCGTAGGTGCCGGCCAGCGAGGCGGGCGTCTGGAAATGGTCCTCGCCGCTGTCGACGTCGTGCACGGTGAGCTGACCCGACGCGGTCGGATCGCCTGCGGTGGCGTTGGCGACGCCGCCGGCCTCGGTGACGGCGTTGTCCTCGGTCGCCGAAACCGTGATGGTCGCGTTGTCGTTGCTGCCGGTGATGGTGACGTCGATGTCGTGGGTGGCGGTGCCGTCCAACGAGGTGACGATCAGGTGGTCGTGCACCACCTGCCCCGCGGTGAGCGGATCGGCCAGGCTCTGGTCGAGCGTGTAGGTCCAGGCACCGGTGGTCGGGTTGAAGGTGTAGGTGCCGTAGGTGCCGGCCAGCGAGGCGGGCGTCTGGAAATGGTCCTCGCCGCTGTCGACGTCGTGCACGGTGAGCTGACCCGACGCGGTCGGATCGCCTGCGGTGGCGTTGGCGACGCCGCCGGCCTCGGTGACGGCGTTGTCCTCGGTCGCCGAAACCGTGATGGTCGCGTTGTCGTTGCTGCCGGTGATGGTGACGTCGATGTCGTGGGTGGCGGTGCCGTCCAACGAGGTGACGATCAGGTGGTCGTGCACCACCTGCCCCGCGGTGAGCGGATCGGCCAGGCTCTGGTCGAGCGTGTAGGTCCAGGCACCGGTGGTCGGGTTGAAGGTGTAGGTGCCGTAGGTGCCGGCCAGCGAGGCGGGCGTCTGGAAATGGTCCTCGCCGCTGTCGACGTCGTGCACGGTGAGCTGACCCGACGCGGTCGGATCGCCTGCGGTGGCGTTGGCGACGCCGCCGGCCTCGGTGACGGCGTTGTCCTCGGTCGCCGAAACCGTGATGGTCGCGTTGTCGTTGCTGCCGGTGATGGTGACGTCGATGTCGTGGGTGGCGGTGCCGTCCAACGAGGTGACGATCAGGTGGTCGTGCACCACCTGCCCCGCGGTGAGCGGATCGGCCAGGCTCTGGTCGAGCGTGTAGGTCCAGGCACCGGTGGTCGGGTTGAAGGTGTAGGTGCCGTAGGTGCCGGCCAGCGAGGCGGGCGTCTGGAAATGGTCCTCGCCGCTGTCGACGTCGTGCACGGTGAGCTGACCCGACGCGGTCGGATCGCCTGCGGTGGCGTTGGCGACGCCGCCGGCCTCGGTGACGGCGTTGTCCTCGGTCGCCGAAACCGTGATGGTCGCGTTGTCGTTGCTGCCGGTGATGGTGACGTCGATGTCGTGGGTGGCGGTGCCGTCCAACGAGGTGACGATCAGGTGGTCGTGCACCACCTGCCCCGCGGTGAGCGGATCGGCCAGGCTCTGGTCGAGCGTGTAGGTCCAGGCACCGGTGGTCGGGTTGAAGGTGTAGGTGCCGTAGGTGCCGGCCAGCGAGGCGGGCGTCTGGAAATGGTCCTCGCCGCTGTCGACGTCGTGCACGGTGAGCTGACCCGACGCGGTCGGATCGCCTGCGGTGGCGTTGGCGACGCCGCCGGCCTCGGTGACGGCGTTGTCCTCGGTCGCCGAAACCGTGATGGTCGCGTTGTCGTTGCTGCCGGTGATGGTGACGTCGATGTCGTGGGTGGCGGTGCCGTCCAACGAGGTGACGATCAGGTGGTCGTGCACCACCTGCCCCGCGGTGAGCGGATCGGCCAGGCTCTGGTCGAGCGTGTAGGTCCAGGCACCGGTGGTCGGGTTGAAGGTGTAGGTGCCGTAGGTGCCGGCCAGCGAGGCGGGCGTCTGGAAATGGTCCTCGCCGCTGTCGACGTCGTGCACGGTGAGCTGACCCGACGCGGTCGGATCGCCTGCGGTGGCGTTGGCGACGCCGCCGGCCTCGGTGACGGCGTTGTCCTCGGTCGCCGAAACCGTGATGGTCGCGTTGTCGTTGCTGCCGGTGATGGTGACGTCGATGTCGTGGGTGGCGGTGCCGTCCAACGAGGTGACGATCAGGTGGTCGTGCACCACCTGCCCCGCGGTGAGCGGATCGGCCAGGCTCTGGTCGAGCGTGTAGGTCCAGGCACCGGTGGTCGGGTTGAAGGTGTAGGTGCCGTAGGTGCCGGCCAGCGAGGCGGGCGTCTGGAAATGGTCCTCGCCGCTGTCGACGTCGTGCACGGTGAGCTGACCCGACGCGGTCGGATCGCCTGCGGTGGCGTTGGCGACGCCGCCGGCCTCGGTGACGGCGTTGTCCTCGGTCGCCGAAACCGTGATGGTCGCGTTGTCGTTGCTGCCGGTGATGGTGACGTCGATGTCGTGGGTGGCGGTGCCGTCCAACGAGGTGACGATCAGGTGGTCGTGCACCACCTGCCCCGCGGTGAGCGGATCGGCCAGGCTCTGGTCGAGCGTGTAGGTCCAGGCACCGGTGGTCGGGTTGAAGGTGTAGGTGCCGTAGGTGCCGGCCAGCGAGGCGGGCGTCTGGAAATGGTCCTCGCCGCTGTCGACGTCGTGCACGGTGAGCTGACCCGACGCGGTCGGATCGCCTGCGGTGGCGTTGGCGACGCCGCCGGCCTCGGTGACGGCGTTGTCCTCGGTCGCCGAAACCGTGATGGTCGCGTTGTCGTTGCTGCCGGTGATGGTGACGTCGATGTCGTGGGTGGCGGTGCCGTCCAACGAGGTGACGATCAGGTGGTCGTGCACCACCTGCCCCGCGGTGAGCGGATCGGCCAGGCTCTGGTCGAGCGTGTAGGTCCAGGCACCGGTGGTCGGGTTGAAGGTGTAGGTGCCGTAGGTGCCGGCCAGCGAGGCGGGCGTCTGGAAATGGTCCTCGCCGCTGTCGACGTCGTGCACGGTGAGCTGACCCGACGCGGTCGGATCGCCTGCGGTGGCGTTGGCGACGCCGCCGGCCTCGGTGACGGCGTTGTCCTCGGTCGCCGAAACCGTGATGGTCGCGTTGTCGTTGCTGCCGGTGATGGTGACGTCGATGTCGTGGGTGGCGGTGCCGTCCAACGAGGTGACGATCAGGTGGTCGTGCACCACCTGCCCCGCGGTGAGCGGATCGGCCAGGCTCTGGTCGAGCGTGTAGGTCCAGGCACCGGTGGTCGGGTTGAAGGTGTAGGTGCCGTAGGTGCCGGCCAGCGAGGCGGGCGTCTGGAAATGGTCCTCGCCGCTGTCGACGTCGTGCACGGTGAGCTGACCCGACGCGGTCGGATCGCCTGCGGTGGCGTTGGCGACGCCGCCGGCCTCGGTGACGGCGTTGTCCTCGGTCGCCGAAACCGTGATGGTCGCGTTGTCGTTGCTGCCGGTGATGGTGACGTCGATGTCGTGGGTGGCGGTGCCGTCCAACGAGGTGACGATCAGGTGGTCGTGCACCACCTGCCCCGCGGTGAGCGGATCGGCCAGGCTCTGGTCGAGCGTGTAGGTCCAGGCACCGGTGGTCGGGTTGAAGGTGTAGGTGCCGTAGGTGCCGGCCAGCGAGGCGGGCGTCTGGAAATGGTCCTCGCCGCTGTCGACGTCGTGCACGGTGAGCTGACCCGACGCGGTCGGATCGCCTGCGGTGGCGTTGGCGACGCCGCCGGCCTCGGTGACGGCGTTGTCCTCGGTCGCCGAAACCGTGATGGTCGCGTTGTCGTTGCTGCCGGTGATGGTGACGTCGATGTCGTGGGTGGCGGTGCCGTCCAACGAGGTGACGATCAGGTGGTCGTGCACCACCTGCCCCGCGGTGAGCGGATCGGCCAGGCTCTGGTCGAGCGTGTAGGTCCAGGCACCGGTGGTCGGGTTGAAGGTGTAGGTGCCGTAGGTGCCGGCCAGCGAGGCGGGCGTCTGGAAATGGTCCTCGCCGCTGTCGACGTCGTGCACGGTGAGCTGACCCGACGCGGTCGGATCGCCTGCGGTGGCGTTGGCGACGCCGCCGGCCTCGGTGACGGCGTTGTCCTCGGTCGCCGAAACCGTGATGGTCGCGTTGTCGTTGCTGCCGGTGATGGTGACGTCGATGTCGTGGGTGGCGGTGCCGTCCAACGAGGTGACGATCAGGTGGTCGTGCACCACCTGCCCCGCGGTGAGCGGATCGGCCAGGCTCTGGTCGAGCGTGTAGGTCCAGGCACCGGTGGTCGGGTTGAAGGTGTAGGTGCCGTAGGTGCCGGCCAGCGAGGCGGGCGTCTGGAAATGGTCCTCGCCGCTGTCGACGTCGTGCACGGTGAGCTGACCCGACGCGGTCGGATCGCCTGCGGTGGCGTTGGCGACGCCGCCGGCCTCGGTGACGGCGTTGTCCTCGGTCGCCGAAACCGTGATGGTCGCGTTGTCGTTGCTGCCGGTGATGGTGACGTCGATGTCGTGGGTGGCGGTGCCGTCCAACGAGGTGACGATCAGGTGGTCGTGCACCACCTGCCCCGCGGTGAGCGGATCGGCCAGGCTCTGGTCGAGCGTGTAGGTCCAGGCACCGGTGGTCGGGTTGAAGGTGTAGGTGCCGTAGGTGCCGGCCAGCGAGGCGGGCGTCTGGAAATGGTCCTCGCCGCTGTCGACGTCGTGCACGGTGAGCTGACCCGACGCGGTCGGATCGCCTGCGGTGGCGTTGGCGACGCCGCCGGCCTCGGTGACGGCGTTGTCCTCGGTCGCCGAAACCGTGATGGTCGCGTTGTCGTTGCTGCCGGTGATGGTGACGTCGATGTCGTGGGTGGCGGTGCCGTCCAACGAGGTGACGATCAGGTGGTCGTGCACCACCTGCCCCGCGGTGAGCGGATCGGCCAGGCTCTGGTCGAGCGTGTAGGTCCAGGCACCGGTGGTCGGGTTGAAGGTGTAGGTGCCGTAGGTGCCGGCCAGCGAGGCGGGCGTCTGGAAATGGTCCTCGCCGCTGTCGACGTCGTGCACGGTGAGCTGACCCGACGCGGTCGGATCGCCTGCGGTGGCGTTGGCGACGCCGCCGGCCTCGGTGACGGCGTTGTCCTCGGTCGCCGAAACCGTGATGGTCGCGTTGTCGTTGCTGCCGGTGATGGTGACGTCGATGTCGTGGGTGGCGGTGCCGTCCAACGAGGTGACGATCAGGTGGTCGTGCACCACCTGCCCCGCGGTGAGCGGATCGGCCAGGCTCTGGTCGAGCGTGTAGGTCCAGGCACCGGTGGTCGGGTTGAAGGTGTAGGTGCCGTAGGTGCCGGCCAGCGAGGCGGGCGTCTGGAAATGGTCCTCGCCGCTGTCGACGTCGTGCACGGTGAGCTGACCCGACGCGGTCGGATCGCCTGCGGTGGCGTTGGCGACGCCGCCGGCCTCGGTGACGGCGTTGTCCTCGGTCGCCGAAACCGTGATGGTCGCGTTGTCGTTGCTGCCGGTGATGGTGACGTCGATGTCGTGGGTGGCGGTGCCGTCCAACGAGGTGACGATCAGGTGGTCGTGCACCACCTGCCCCGCGGTGAGCGGATCGGCCAGGCTCTGGTCGAGCGTGTAGGTCCAGGCACCGGTGGTCGGGTTGAAGGTGTAGGTGCCGTAGGTGCCGGCCAGCGAGGCGGGCGTCTGGAAATGGTCCTCGCCGCTGTCGACGTCGTGCACGGTGAGCTGACCCGACGCGGTCGGATCGCCTGCGGTGGCGTTGGCGACGCCGCCGGCCTCGGTGACGGCGTTGTCCTCGGTCGCCGAAACCGTGATGGTCGCGTTGTCGTTGCTGCCGGTGATGGTGACGTCGATGTCGTGGGTGGCGGTGCCGTCCAACGAGGTGACGATCAGGTGGTCGTGCACCACCTGCCCCGCGGTGAGCGGATCGGCCAGGCTCTGGTCGAGCGTGTAGGTCCAGGCACCGGTGGTCGGGTTGAAGGTGTAGGTGCCGTAGGTGCCGGCCAGCGAGGCGGGCGTCTGGAAATGGTCCTCGCCGCTGTCGACGTCGTGCACGGTGAGCTGACCCGACGCGGTCGGATCGCCTGCGGTGGCGTTGGCGACGCCGCCGGCCTCGGTGACGGCGTTGTCCTCGGTCGCCGAAACCGTGATGGTCGCGTTGTCGTTGCTGCCGGTGATGGTGACGTCGATGTCGTGGGTGGCGGTGCCGTCCAACGAGGTGACGATCAGGTGGTCGTGCACCACCTGCCCCGCGGTGAGCGGATCGGCCAGGCTCTGGTCGAGCGTGTAGGTCCAGGCACCGGTGGTCGGGTTGAAGGTGTAGGTGCCGTAGGTGCCGGCCAGCGAGGCGGGCGTCTGGAAATGGTCCTCGCCGCTGTCGACGTCGTGCACGGTGAGCTGACCCGACGCGGTCGGATCGCCTGCGGTGGCGTTGGCGACGCCGCCGGCCTCGGTGACGGCGTTGTCCTCGGTCGCCGAAACCGTGATGGTCGCGTTGTCGTTGCTGCCGGTGATGGTGACGTCGATGTCGTGGGTGGCGGTGCCGTCCAACGAGGTGACGATCAGGTGGTCGTGCACCACCTGCCCCGCGGTGAGCGGATCGGCCAGGCTCTGGTCGAGCGTGTAGGTCCAGGCACCGGTGGTCGGGTTGAAGGTGTAGGTGCCGTAGGTGCCGGCCAGCGAGGCGGGCGTCTGGAAATGGTCCTCGCCGCTGTCGACGTCGTGCACGGTGAGCTGACCCGACGCGGTCGGATCGCCTGCGGTGGCGTTGGCGACGCCGCCGGCCTCGGTGACGGCGTTGTCCTCGGTCGCCGAAACCGTGATGGTCGCGTTGTCGTTGCTGCCGGTGATGGTGACGTCGATGTCGTGGGTGGCGGTGCCGTCCAACGAGGTGACGATCAGGTGGTCGTGCACCACCTGCCCCGCGGTGAGCGGATCGGCCAGGCTCTGGTCGAGCGTGTAGGTCCAGGCACCGGTGGTCGGGTTGAAGGTGTAGGTGCCGTAGGTGCCGGCCAGCGAGGCGGGCGTCTGGAAATGGTCCTCGCCGCTGTCGACGTCGTGCACGGTGAGCTGACCCGACGCGGTCGGATCGCCTGCGGTGGCGTTGGCGACGCCGCCGGCCTCGGTGACGGCGTTGTCCTCGGTCGCCGAAACCGTGATGGTCGCGTTGTCGTTGCTGCCGGTGATGGTGACGTCGATGTCGTGGGTGGCGGTGCCGTCCAACGAGGTGACGATCAGGTGGTCGTGCACCACCTGCCCCGCGGTGAGCGGATCGGCCAGGCTCTGGTCGAGCGTGTAGGTCCAGGCACCGGTGGTCGGGTTGAAGGTGTAGGTGCCGTAGGTGCCGGCCAGCGAGGCGGGCGTCTGGAAATGGTCCTCGCCGCTGTCGACGTCGTGCACGGTGAGCTGACCCGACGCGGTCGGATCGCCTGCGGTGGCGTTGGCGACGCCGCCGGCCTCGGTGACGGCGTTGTCCTCGGTCGCCGAAACCGTGATGGTCGCGTTGTCGTTGCTGCCGGTGATGGTGACGTCGATGTCGTGGGTGGCGGTGCCGTCCAACGAGGTGACGATCAGGTGGTCGTGCACCACCTGCCCCGCGGTGAGCGGATCGGCCAGGCTCTGGTCGAGCGTGTAGGTCCAGGCACCGGTGGTCGGGTTGAAGGTGTAGGTGCCGTAGGTGCCGGCCAGCGAGGCGGGCGTCTGGAAATGGTCCTCGCCGCTGTCGACGTCGTGCACGGTGAGCTGACCCGACGCGGTCGGATCGCCTGCGGTGGCGTTGGCGACGCCGCCGGCCTCGGTGACGGCGTTGTCCTCGGTCGCCGAAACCGTGATGGTCGCGTTGTCGTTGCTGCCGTGGATCGTCACCGTCAGGGTCGTGGTAGCCGTCGCCCCCGTTGTATCCTTCACCGTATAGGAGAACGTATCCGTCAGCGTGTCACTAAACGTGCGCAGCGCCTCGACCGCGCCCTGGCCGTTGTTCACCGTATAGGTATAAGAGCCATCGGTATTGAGATGCAGGGTGCCGTGCGCACCGACCACATCGGTGCCGGCGCCGGAACTCAACGAGACACTGGTGGTTCCCGCCGCAACGCCCGCAACCGTCTTGGAAGCTGCACTGAAATCGAAATCGTTCGTTAGGACGTTGCCGGTCGGATTGACGCCAGCAGTGCCGTTATTAATACCGCCCGCTTCTGTCGCCGATGCTGTATCGGCAGTGGCTGCGATCGTAAGATTGCCCGAGGCATCACGTACTTCAACTTTCTCGATCGCAGAAACCTGCAAATTGAGAGTTTTGAAGGTATAGATGGTACCGTCAGCCTGTCCGGTTTGAGCACTGATGTGCGCAGGAACCCAGACGTTCTTGTAATACGAAATCTCGGCCCGAATATCTGCATCGGCTAACTGCGCGGCGCTCAGCCAGATCTGGAGCGTATCGACATCCGGCGTCGCGCCCGCCTTGCCGAGCTGCACAGCACCATTTCCGCCGTCGTAGGAGTCGTAGCCCTGGAATGTAGTACCTGAGACGACCGTAGACGCGCCAACAATGCCGAGACTCGTCTGATCGGTTCCTGAATAAATAGTGCCGCCGCTGATTTGCTGGTTGGTGGCGGTGAAGCCGGTCGATCCCAAGATGTACTGATTTTCATAGGCCTTATATATCAGGGTATCGGATCCTGATCCGCCCAAAACGGTATCAAAGCCGCTGCCGCCGTTAAGGGTGTCGTCTCCAGAACCACCGTTGAGACGATCGCTACCTGCACCTCCGTACAGCGTGTCGTTGCCAGAACCTCCGACCAGATTGTCGTTAGTGGTTCCCGTCATGATAATGGTGGTGTCGCCGCTGGCGCTTGCCATTAGAGATGCTCCAATAATTCTTTTCGTACAATTCGCGTCACAGCTTCTGCTATTTGATCAAACGGATGCGTGATTAGCTGGCTCGATTCCGGGAATGATGTCTTGATAGAGCGACAGGAAAAGCAATCAGAGCCGGCCGATCACTAGCCGGAGTGAGCGCAGGCTCGATCGGAAGATCGGCTGACGATGAAGAAGCAGAATTTGAAATTCCTTGGAGGCGCGATTCAACTTCGGACCAGTTGATCAGCGGCTCGGCCTTCGGGATGAAATTGACGCGACTCAATACACACTCCTTGAACTCTGCTAACGCAGAGCAGGCGTGATCGCACCCGAAAATCAATTCACAACAACACGCACGATGCCCATCAGCAATATTCGTGGGGCGCGCGGCCAAAGGCCGCCCATGTGCCATTAGACGCCTACCGTGAAAAGACTCCGACCGCCATTACCCTGCCCGTTTCGCGTGCGGCCCTGCACTCCGCATGCTCGCAATTTTTCTTTTCTTTCAATATTCAGCTTCGAGAGGCTTCGGCGCCTGGTCCGCAAGACTGCGGGCGGCCAAACCTCTAAACCTAATTGAATGCAATTTGCCGCAAATTTGCGCAGCCGTCTAGAGCCGTGCGATCTGCTCTACTTTAACGATTAACGCCGTGCCGCCATGGAGTTCCCTCCTGTCTTCAACAATGCCCCGTTGATTTACGGGCCGCCCCAAACGTCCTCTCCACGCGTAGCGCCGGTTTGGGCGCCGCGGGCTCCGACGCCATCCCGACCATGCCTTGTTTCGTCACTGAACAGTTCGAGCTTATAGCGAACCTGTCTCCAAATGCAGTGCATGCTGGGCAAGGTCAAGAACAGCCTGCAGCGGACGCTTCAATAACAAGTTCCGGAATCCCCTCCGAGCCGGCCGCAACTCTCCCCATTGGACTGCCGGCACTGTGTGACCGCCAGCGGCGGCTTGCTGGCGTCCGCGGGCGCGGCCGATAACCTGCTCCCCTCCTCTTCGAGGGGCTACGAATGAAGCTTCTGGATCTGGATGTTGCGCTCGAGCAGGGACATCGTTCTTGCTTGGACCTGCTCCGCTAATACCTTGCGCACGGCGTTCTCCCGATCGAGCAGCTCGGGAAACGGCAGCAGCGGCCGAACAAGCTCGGTCACCTTGATCACGCAGGACGCCCGCGCCACGGGTTGCGCGATCTGATCCGGGAAACTCGCTCGGCATTCCGCGAGCGCTCCGCTCAGGTTGACCGTTGCCGCCATCGGTACCGGTGTCGCCTCCGGTATCGTTGCCGCCGCTGGTGCCGGCTCTGTGGGCGCTGTTGCCGTCTCCGTTGTTGGCTCCGCTAACGAAAGCAAGGTAGTTGGCGGCGAGCCTGTCGTAGCGCGTCGCCACCCGACGGCATTGTTTGATCCTGTTGAAGAACCGCTCGACCTGGTTGCGAGAGCGGTAGAGATACGGGCTGAAGCAGATCGGTTCGCTGCGATTGCTTTTCGGCGGGATGTTGGCCCAGGCGCCCTTCTTCATTGCAAGCTCTCTGATCCAGTCAGCGTCATAGCCACGGTCGGCAAGCAGCATTGCCCGGATTTCAGACGAGACAGCAGTTTTCCGGCAAGTCGAACGTCGTGGGCCTCGCCGGGGCTCAACGCCAGCCGTACTGGCAGACCATTGCTATAGACCACCGCATGGATCTTGCTGGTCAAGCCGCCGCGTGACCTTCCCATCGACTGCTGCTGGTTTCTGGTGATGCAGGCTCCATGCTGATGCACGCGGACAATCGAAGTGTCGATCATCTGGACAGCGGCATCGTGGGTAGCAGCAAGCGCTTCTATGATGCGGCCCCAGACGCCAGCCCGCCGCCAGCGAACAAAGCGGTTATAGCAAGTGGTGTACGGACCATATGCCTGGGGCAGATCACGCCAGGGTGCTCCGCATCGCAAGACCCAGAAGATGCCATTGAGGACACGACGGTCATTCACTCGCGGCACGCCGCGCGACTTATTCGGCAGCATCGGCTTAATGGCAAACCACTCATTGTCCGTCAGTTCGTAGCGCATGATTCGGCCCCTCCGATCGGAAGGCTTGAATCATGGTTCGGCCATCAGGCTCAACTGGTCGCTATGCACCCGAAAGCAGACCTATTATGCTCACCTCGAGTTTTGTCGTTCATGACCCTGGCTGTGTGAAAACGCTGGGCTGCTGTTATGATTCTCCTGTGATTCTTTGGGGGAATCGATGAGGCGCTTCGTTGAAGAGGCGGATCGTGGACAGCGGTCGCTGTTGCCCGAATGCCTCGATGACTTCATTGACGAGAGCAACCCTGTTCGCGTGATCGACGTATTTGTCGATGCGCTCGGTTTGGCTGAGATGGGCTTTGAGGGTGTGGAGCCGGCGGCCACCGGTCGGCCGTCGTACCATCCCTCGGTGCTCCTGAAGCCTTACATTTACGGTTATCTGAACCGGGTACAGTCGAGCCGGCGGCTGGAACGAGAGGCCGGGCGCAACGTCGAGGTGATGTGGCTGCTGGGTCGGCTCGCTCCCGATCACAAGACGATTGCGGACTTCCGCAAGGACAACGGCCTGGCGCTGCGCAGGGTATGTGCGCGCTTCGTCGAACTCTGCCGAGAGATGGGTCTGCTGGCGACGGCGAGCGTCGCCATCGATGGCAGCAAGTTCAAGGCCGTGAACAACCGGGACAGGAACTTCACGCGCGCGAAGATGGAGCGACGGCGTGCTCAGTTGGAGGAGAGCGTCGCGCGCTATCTGAGCCAACTTGACACGGCCGACCGCCAGGAGCCGACCGAGGCCCTGGCCACGAAGGTGACGAGGCTTACCGAGAAGCTGACGAAACTGAAGGAGGAAATGGGCAAGCTTGCCGTCTACGAGAAGCAGATGCTTGCGTCACCCGACCAGCAAATCTCCCTGACCGACCCCGACAGCCGCTCGATGGCGACGAGCGGGCGCGGCTCTGGTGTTGTCGGCTACAACGTACAGGTCGCCGTAGACACCGAACACCATCTGATTGTGACGCACGAGGTGACGAACAGCGGCTCGGATCGGGCACAACTTGCCAATATGGCCAAGCGGGCGAAGGCTGTTCTGAAGACTGAGACGCTCGAAGCTGTAGCCGATCGCGGCTACTTCAACAGCCCAGAGATCCTTGCGTGCCACGAAGCGGGCATCACGGTAACTCTGCCCAAACCGCTAACGTCCGGCGCTAAGGCAGACGGACGCTTCGGTAAACAGGACTTTGCCTATTTGCCAGAGGAGGACGTCTATCGCTGCCCGGCCGGGGAGCGGCTATCATATCGCTATACGAATGAAGAAGACAGCAAGGTGCTGCGGCGCTACTGGACCACGGCCTGTCAAAGCTGTTCGCTCAAGACCCAATGCACGCCTGGGTCAGAACGGCGGATTACGCGATGGGAGCATGAGCATCTGCTCGAGGCTGTGCAGCAGCGCCTTGATGCAAGCCCGCACGCCATGCGTCAGCGCCGCGAAACTGTCGAGCATCCGTTCGGCACCATGAAGGCCCGCATGGGAGCGACACACTTCCTCACCAAAACGCTTCCGAAAGTGGCGGCCGAAATGGCGCTCTCCGTCCTGGCCTACAATCTGACACGGGTCATGAACATCGTCGGGATCAAGCCGCTGATGGCTGCGATCGCGGCATGACACCAATCCAGTCCCGACTGCCTCGGGACTGGCGTTTTTACACGACCAAGACCCAGAGCCGACGAAGGCGTGACCTGCACACGTGCAGAGGCTTTATTGAGCGTCTAGTTATGGTAGACTTGATGAGAGGAGACCACCAGAGGACACGATGAAAACCGTGCGCACTTCCATCCAGTTCGCACTGGCGGCGTGGCTGGTAATATTCTTTCTCGGGGTGCTACCGTACGCGGGTAGCCAGGCGCTAAAAATCAAAGATCGTCCTCGCGTAATGGGATTTTTCTCAAACTACCGCGAGGTTTCCGGTACAAAAGGCTCTAGATACGTTGTGGCTACTCTCGATTTCGATCGACCAAGCCCTCAAGGCCTAGTTCACTGCAAGATTGACCCCTATACGCTGGGCCCAGTTGACACTGAAGCATCAAAGCTTTCGAACGCTCAATTTGCCGTACAGATGGGCACATGCGAGGCGGCGATACAGTTGCCGCTTGGAAGCCCGCATGACCTTTGGGGCTGGATACGGCTCCTTCTCCTCGGTTCGATGTACGCAATAATAATCGGATGTGTTTATGGCTTCGCTGTGCTGCACGATTACGTCTGGAAGCGCGGGCATGGCAAGCAGACGGCGGGCTGAGCACGACCACGTGACATATGCTCGGGTCACGTCTGCTTCCGGCCCAGGCTGTGTGAAAACCGTGAAAACCTTCTGTTTGAAGTGATTCGGGCGATAAGATTCTCCGACGACTTGCGGGGGATCAGATGAAGCGCTTCGTCGAAGGGTTGGATCGCGGGCAGAGCACACTTTTTCCGGCATCGCTCGACGATTATGTGACCGAGGATAATCCGGTGCGAGCGGTCGACGTGTTCGTTGACGGTCTCGATCTCCGCAAGCTCGGGTTCGCAGGTGTCCAGCCACCCGACACCGGCCGCCCCAGTTATCATCCCGGCACTATGCTCAAGCTCTATATCTATGGCTACCTTAATCGGATTCCGTCGAGCCGGCGCCTCGAGCGGGAATGCCAGCGCAACATCGAGTTGATCTGGTTGACGGGGCAGCTAGCACCGGACTTCAAGACCATCGCGGACTTCCGCAAGGACAATGGCAAGGCCATCCGTCAGGTCTGTCGCGAGTTCGTCGCGCTGTGCCGCAAGCTTGATCTGTTCAGTGCCGCAAGCGTCGCCATTGATGGATCGAAGTTCAAGGCTATCAATGCCCGGGACAAGAACTTCACCGAGGCCAAGATGAAGAGATGAAGAGGCGTCTTGAGCGGATCGATGAGAGCATCGCCCGCTATCTCTCTCAACTGGAGACCGCCGATCGGCATGGCGATGCGGTGCCGGAGGTGAAGGTTGAGCGGTTGAAGGGCAAGATCGAGAAGCTCAAGGAGGAAATCGTCCGGCTCAACGCGATCAACGCAGAGATGATGAAGAGTGAAGACAAGCAGATCTCGCTCTCCGATCCTGACGCTCGCTCGATGGCGACAAGTGGCAAGGATACTGGCATCGTTGGCTACAACGTGCAGATTGCAGTTGATACGCAGCATCATCTCATCGTGGCTCACGAGGTGACCAATGTGGGCAGCGATCGCCACCAGCTCGCCAACATGACCGGGCAGGCGCGTGCCGAGATGGCTGTCGAGACACTCGATGCCGTTGCTGATCGCGGCTACTACGACAGCGAAGAGATTCGTGCCTGCGAGGAGGCTGGCATCACGGTCACACTGCCGAAACCGATGACCTCAGGTGCGAAAGCTGCAGGCCGTTTCGGCAAGCAAGACTTCATCTATGCCGCGGCCGAAGACATCTACCGCTGTCCTGCTGGTGAACGGCTGACGTATCGCTTCACCGTCGAGGAGGATGGCAAGATACTCCGCCGTTACTGGACGACTGCTTGCCGCACCTGCGCGCTCAAGGCTCAGTGCACGACCGGCCCCGAACGGCGTATCACGCGTTGGGAGCACGGGAGCACGAAGCTGTGCTGGAGAAGGTTCAGCAGCGACTTGACCAAGACCCCAACAAGATGACCTTACGCCGGCAGACGGCGGAGCATCCGTTCGGGACCATCAAGGCCTGGATGGGTGCGACGCACTTCCTGATGCGACGACGACACAAGGTTGCAAGGTTGCGACCGAAATGGCGCTTAATGTGCTCGCCTACAACATGAAACGCGTAATAGCGATTCTGGGCTGCGCCACACTGCTGGAAGCGATGCAGACGTAACCCGACTTGTACCGGCGCCTCAGCGCTTAGAACCTTCTGGCAGCTCATTGGCAGCCCAGACGAGCTGCGAAACCGGTGCGGGAACATCTCGCCCGCCAATTGAAAACAGGGTTCTCACATAGCCTGGGCCCTTCTCGGAAGTCCGATAACGTCCGCTTTCGCGCCGCTGTTGGGGGACAAGCGGACATCAGATGCGCCTGCTCCTAGCGGCAAGTTTTATGAGTACGCACCCTAACACTACTTTGGCAGATTGTTGATTTTGCCGCGTTTTATAGGATTCCCGAATCAATTTTTCAATGATTCATGGGTGGTCGGCTCTGGGAGGGCTGACCATGCCCGGATGGGAAGACGAACTCGAACGCTGGCTGATGCCGTTCTTGGACCGGCTGGGTCATAAGACCCGGCAGCGGATGTGTCCTCTGTATGTTGCGGGATTGATCGGTCCGGGCGATCGCAAGAGCGTTCAGCCGATGGCGGAACGCCTTGCCACGAGCAACTACGACCAGTTGCACCATTTCATTGCGGACGGTGTCTGGGACGCGACGCCGCTGGAGACAGAGCTGCTCAACCAGGCGGACCGACTTGTCGGCGGCAGGGATGCGGTGCTGGTTATTGATGACACCTCACTTCCCAAGAAGGGTGAGCGCTCGGTCGGTGTTGCGGCTCAATACGCGTCGGCTCTCGGTAAAACGGCAAATTGCCAAACGCTGGTGTCTTTGACGCTTGCTCGCGGCGAAGTGCCCGTGATGGTCGCGTTACGTCTCTTTCTGCCTGACAGTTGGACAAGCGACATATCTCGTTTGAAGCGCGCTCGCGTGCCAGTCGAACATCGAACGGCACGGTCCAAGCCCGAGATTGCTCTAGCCGAGATTGACCGCGCGATGGCAGCCAACGTGCGCTTTGGATGTGTGCTGGCGGATGCAGGATACGGCCTCAGCGCACCGTTTCGACAAGGGCTAACAGAGCGCGGGCTGACCTGGGCTGTCGGCATCCCTCGGCACCAGAAAGTGTATCCGGTCGATGTGAAGCTCATTTGGCCGATTACCAAAGTCCGCGGAAAACCACGAAAGCACCACGTGCCCGATATCTTATCGATTGCCGCAGAACAAATGCTCGCCAGCGCCAAATGGAAAACCGTGAGTTGGCGTAGCGGGACGAAAGGTCGGCTTAAAGCCCAATTTGCTGCTCTCCGTGTCCGGACCGCCGACGGCCCTCCGCAGCGGATATGGGATAAAGGTCAGCAGCATCTCCCAGGTGACGAAGCCTGGCTCATTGGCGAGCAACGTGCGTCCGGGGAGAAGAAATACTATCTGGCCAACCTTCCGGCGGCGACGGATCTGCGCACGCTGGCCGCCACCATCAAGGCACGGTGGATTTGTGAGCAGGCGCATCAGCAGTTGAAGGAGGAACTTGGACTTGATCACTTCGAAGGGCGATCATGGCAAGGTCTTCATCGCCACGCCTTGATGACAATGATTGCCTACGCCTTCCTGCAACATCGTCGCCTCGCATACGCGGGGCGGAAAAAAAAGAATCAACGGGCCTCCGCCTCAGCCAACCATGCCAGCCGTACGTCACGCCATCGTCGATCTCATCCTTCGGCCGCCGTCTCAGCAGTGCCCATATTGCCGAAAGCAGATCCGTGAAAAACAGCGGCGAAAACACAATCTGCCAAAGTAGTGCTAACGGATCGGTATGTGCGCCCGATGAGAACCGTGTTGGCGTTTGGCGAAAATTTCCGCTTCTTCCCGGCCAAGCCCCTGCTCTAGGATTAGCCATTCAGGTAGGGTGCTCACCCACGATGCGCCCGTGGAATTTTAGAACCACACACGCCACCTGAGACAAACAGAGGCGAAACGAAGATTCAAATGATGTTCAACGTCACGAGAACCGAATTCCTCCTCTATGTCATCGCCGCATTGACCATTGCAGTGCTTGTCGCTTGGGACGAACCGTGGATCATGGGGCGAATATGAAAGTGTCCTTGAGAGACCGGCACGCGATGCAATCCGCAGGCTTTGACGAGAAAAACCTGGGGCGCCGGGCATGCCGACGCAGCCTCGCAGGTACGCGATACGCTAATTAGGCCTGATCGTGGATCTCCGAGATGACGCCCACACGTCGACACCTGCGCGCCAGGCCAGATCCTGCGCTGGCTCTTCCATTTGCCAGCGACGTAAGACGCGAGGTGCGCCTTGGTGTTGCCGAGCACTTGGTTTGCGCCCAGGTGAAGGCCGAAGGCGCGCCAAGCTCACTCTCGATCCGCCAGACGCGTTCTGGGCTCGCGCATGATCAAGTTGATGGGCGCCTCGGCGGTTAGTCTTCACCAGATCCCCATCTTCCTCGCATCAGGGTTGCGTATTCAAGGCCGAGCAACAGGATCAGACGATAAAGGCCGCAGCCAGTCGGACAGGCGTCGTAACAGAGCTGCACACCGACAAAACGGCTGGCGATCCGTTCAACGACCCGGCGCATTCTGGTCTCCGACGTGCCGCCGCACGCATCGGCAGGGCGGCGCAGCCCGGGATCAAGCCCGCCGAGACCCAAGCCACGGGCCACAAGGATCCCCGGAGTTGTAGCACGGAATGCGGGGCGGCAGTTTGCCGCCCCGAAGTTCGCCGACGCCTCAGGTTATTTGGCTGCTTCCTCTTGCGGCTGCGGCGGTGCCTTGGGCATCGACGTCAGCATACGAATTTTCCACTGGCCATTCTCACGAACATCGAGACTGGTCCAGAACGCGTTCAATTCCAGAGGATCACCTTTCTCACTCTTGCCGGTTACGCGGGCCTCGCCGGTTCGCATAGCCATGTTCTCCGACAAGAGCTGAACGTCGGTTGTTCTTATTTCCAAGTGATTCATCCCGGCCTTGAACGCTCCTTCATAGTATTTCGTGTTGTCAACAATCCCCATTGGCGTAACGCGCAGGTAATTTTTCGCAAAAAGTGAAGTAATGCCTGCAGCATCCTGCTTGTTGAAATACTGCTCATAGGCGGTGCTAATCTTCCCGAGTTCGTCCTTCTGACTTTGATCGAATGCATCTGCAGGAACTGCAGAAAGTAACAGTGAGAAACATACTGCTCCGAATAATTTGCGCATAATGTTCTTCCCTCTGTTGAAGCCTCAGGGATGGAGGCGGAGGCCCGCCTCCATCGCTTGCTTAGTTTGTGATCGCCCGCCTAGACCTTGATGCAGATCAAAGTGCGTCGGCCTGTGGGCGCTTCGCGCAGCACGCGCTCTAACAGCCCACCCACCACGTGGGAAGCTATCTGAGGCACCCACGGTCGTGTTCGTGGCCGAGCCACAGGATCAGGCGATAAAGCCCGTAGCTAGTCGAACCAGCCTCGCACAGAGATGCACACCAACAAGCCGGCTGGCGATCCGTTTAAAGGCTCGACGCATGCCGGTTGCCGACGCATCGACCTCACGGAAAAAGCGAACCTCTCCTCCCCGGCTTGTTTCGGCGATCGCGATGGCATTTTTCAGATTCGCGACGTCGATTCCGACATAGCTTCTCAACAAACTGCCACGGCTCGTCCTCCCATGATGAGGATCGGCTCGGACCGCCCAATTGCCGCAGTGTAGGCGAGCCACCTCTCGGGAAGAGGCGGACCTATGACCTTCCACTCAATAACACGTCCCCGAGTCGCCTCCGAGCCGGCCGCAACTCTCCCCATTGGATTGCCGCCATTGCGTGACCGCCAGCGGCGGCTTGCTCCCGTCCGCCGGCGCGGCCGATAGCCTACTGCGCTCTTCTTCGAGGAGCTGCGAATGCAGCTTCTGAATCTGGATGTTGCGCTCAAGCAGGGACATTGTTCTTGCTTGAACCTGCTCGGCCAGCGCTTTGCGCAGCGCATTCTCCCGATCGAGCAGATCGGGAAACGGCAATAGCGGTCGGACGAGCTCGGTCGCCTTGATCACACACGACGCTCTCGCGACCGCCTGCGCGATCTGATCCGGAAACGCGTTCCGGCATTCCGCGAGTGCGCCGTTCAGGTTGACCGGTTCCGCCGCCGGTGCCGGCGTCCCTGTCGCCTCCGGCGTCGGCGTCGGTGTCGTTGTCGCCGCTGGTGTCGGCTCTGTGGCCGCTGTTGCCGTCTCCGTTATTGGATCCGGTGCCGGTCCCGCCTCCTTCTCGATGGCCTGGCGAGCGGCCCCGCAACAGGACAGCATGATGCAGAACGAGAGAACGACCAGGCATCTCGCGCGCCTTGCCCAACACTCCCTGGTGCCCGCCTCGATCGGACGCCCGATTGCCCCATCGATCACGGCAAGCCCCATCGCGAGCGCCCCACCCTGCCTCCTGCTGATCGGAACATCGAGCAATGGGTCGATCGCGACGGCTCGTTAGCAATGCATGCGAGAGACTGGTTGAGGCGGCGCGACAGACACGCCGCCGCGCATTCACGCCCGCCCGCTAGAATAACCATCTGCGTAATGTGGGGACGCAAGGCCGTCCTTCCTGCGGCGAAATTGGTATCGACCAAAACCTGCATCTGCAAAAAAGTGGTATCTCGAAATATCGCGCCGGCACGAAATGATGCCGCTACACTAGATTGATTTTAGATGTAGTTTTGTCGGTGACGCAACAATGGCCTTGTGAGTAGCGGCGCGGCGGCACGGCCGCGCTGCACCTTTGCTCGGCATCGACGGCGGGCGTTCGTTTCTGACGCTGCAGAGATCAGAATCGGCGTTGCGCACGTGCTCGAACCGCCGATGCCATCGAATTGCCATGGCGGCCAATTTTTCTGCGCTGGCGAATGCGCCTTCGTGCTTCGTCGGCGCGAACGGCCGCATCGTTGTTCAACGACAATCGTTTTGTTTGCGTGGGCGGCCAGCCGCGCGCTTTCGACCGTTATGTTATCAACAGGCGCACGATTCGTATGGCATTCGGGTTGGCGAAAATTTTCACTTTTTCCAGGGCGAGTCCTTGCTCTAGGATCAGTCATGTCAGTTTTGGCGCTCACCCACGATGCGCTCGAGGAATTTTCAGAACCGAAGCGTACACACTGATCCGGGCGTCATGGGGATTTGAGATGGCCGATCGCATTGCACTTTTCATTGATGGTGCGAACCTCCACACCACGGTCAAGAACCTCGGCTTCGAAGTCGACTTCCGGCGACTGCTGTCGGAGTTCGGCAAGCATGGACAGATCGTCCGCGCCTACTTCTACACGGTCGTGAGAGACGACGACGAGTTCAGCAGCCTTCGGCCGCTGGTGGATTGGCTCGATTACAACGGATATGCGGTCAGGAGAAAGTTAGCCAAAACGCACGATGACGGCGAAGGGCGGCGGCGAATGAAGCGCAGCATCGGCATCGAGCTCGCGGTCGACGCATTGGAAATCGCGCACCGCATCGACCACGCGTACCTGTTCTCTGGCGACGGTGATCTGCGCGCCGTTGTCGAAGCCGTCAGGCGGGCTGGTGTCCGCGTGACGGTCGTTTCCAGCATCCGAACAAAGCCTCCCATGATCGCCGATGAGCTTCGCAGGCAAGCTGACGTCTTCCTCGAACTCGAAAGCCTCAGGGCATCGATCGAACGTCCAGCGCACCCGATCGCGCCCGAGTAAAATCGCGGGCGCCTCTTCCGGCGAGGAAGCAAAGCAGCTCTGTTTGTCCGTAAATCACCGAGTTGCGCGAGTCAGGCGCTGACATCACTATCCTCCAAACAACGAAACAGAGGGTAACACCCATGTGGAGGTCGGTTGGCTGCCTGTTGCTGTTCTTGGCGGCGACGAGCGCTGCGATCGCCGAACCGTCCCGGTTCACCTGCGACACGCCGCGAGGCAAACGGGTCGAGCTCGGCCCGTCAGGCAAAGGCGGTGACGCCCAGTGGATCGATGACGATCTCGATACGGTCCGGCCCGCCGTCGTGATCGATGGCGACACCCTCACGGTCACCTGGGGGACATCTGACGCGGCAGAAGGCAAGGGAGGAGCCAAGCTCACGACCTACGTCTTTGCGGCCGCCCGCCGTACCGCCGCGTCGATCTTTGCGACCCGCACGGACGACACCACGGCCGAGATCTTCCGGTTCTATTTTGGCGACAAGTCGCTCTACAAACTAACGAGCCGACTGGGAGGCCCCTCCGCGGACACCAAGGCCGCGCCCTTCGTTGCAACCTACCTGGCGACCTGTCGTCAGCAGTAGCCGGCTGCCGCCAACCTTAAGACAGGCTTAACTGATCTTTCATGTTCCGGTCCCCGGTGTTGCGGCTGGGCACCAGTTCGCGCGATCACAGATCACCATATAAACCACTGAATTTTAATAAAGATGTTTAGATTTCCGCTCACGGGGGACTGATGGCTCGGTCCCCCACTTAGGGCGCCTGTGTGGCTGAAATGTCATAGGTCGCGGAACTGTCCTTTGTTACCCTTCGGAGGATTCTACCTAATATTTTTGTGAGTAGGGGCTGAGATTATGAAGTCGGCATACACGGTCATAGCGTGCCTATGCTTGGCGGCAACGCCAGCATGTGCCGAGGTTTTTTCTATTAATGATGCTTTGCGCCAGGCCATGCAGACCAACCCGGGTATCGGCGAGGCTTCGGCGAACCGGCGGGCGACGGAAAGCGAGCTGCGGCAAACCCAAAGCACACTGCTGCCGCAGGTGCGCATTGACGCCAGCTACGGCCCGGAAAAATTCGATCAATCGCCGGGCTTCATCACCCCGAACATTCAGGCGGCGCCGACCGTGGGTTCAGGACCATGGCGCAATGGCAGCCAGGAATCGGTCGTGGTGCGCCAGCTGCTGTGGGACGGTTTTTCGTCGATCTATGACGTCTGGCGCCAGACCGCGCGGGTCAATGCCGCCGCCTCCCGCGTCAAGGAGAGAACCGAGCTGCTGGCCCTCGACGCCGCCGAAGGCTACATCGACGTCACGCGCTACATGCGGCTGGTCAGTCTTGCCCAGCAAAACGTCGCCAATCACGAGAAGATATTTTCAAACGTGAACTCCCGCTTCTCGGGCGGCCGGGCCGGCGAAGGCGACCTGGAGCAAGCCCGCGAGCGTGTCGAGGCCGCCCGCGCAGCACTCGCCGAATTCCAGCGCAGCCTGGATGACGCGAGGGCGAAGTACCGCAAGACGGTTGGCCTCGAGCCGATCAATGTTCGGTTCCCCGCCCCTCTCGCGGGATTGCCGCACAGCCGCGACGAAGCGTTGGCGACCACGCTCCGGTTCAACTCGACGATCGCGGCGGCACAGTCCGACGCCGACGCCGCCAAGCACGCGTTCAAGGCCACCGACGGCACCTTCGGTCCGAAATTCTATCTCGAGGGACGGGCAACCCATTACGACAACTCCTACCCATACGTGGCGGCCCCGGGAACTCCCGCCATCACGCATGAGGACTACAGTGGGAAGGTTGTCATGTCGTGGGACATCTTCCGCGGCGGCCAGGACGCGTGGAATCGGTCAGAGAAGGCCGAGCGCTACACCGAAGCCACCATGCGCCACGCTCGCCTGCAACGCGACGCCTATGAGTCGATCGACAAGGCGTGGAATGCCCGTACGATTACGGCCACGCGCATCGGTGCTCTGACCCGTGAGCTGGAAGCAGCCAGGAAGACCATCACGGCCTACCAGAAGGAATACGAACTCGGTCAGCGCTCCCTGATCGATCTCTTGAACGCGCAGAACCAGTTCTTCAACACGTCGGTCTCGCTCACCTCAGCCCGCGGCGTCGTGGTCTTCGCCGACTACCAGCTGCTGGCCGCGATGGGGACCCTGATCGAGTACCTGAAGGCTCCGCCGCCGGTCGATGCTGCGCCGACGGACATGCTTTCGATTGGCCTGCCCCGCTACTCGTTCCCGACCCTTCGCGTGAACCTCCCGCAAACCGGGTCCGAGCCGCTGCGCGTCGCCGCTCCGGCGCCTGTCGCCCGTCCTGCCAAGACCTATGCGGCGGCCCAGCCGAAGGATGTTGGCTTTGCGGACCGCTTCACCGGTGCGACGACGACCGCAGCGGTGCCCGGTTCAGCGGAATGGATGCAGCAGCAAAAGACCGCTGCGGACGGCCCGAACGTCATTTACACGGACCCTTCGGTCACGGCGAACGCGAGCTCCTATGCGTCGACCAAGCCCCACTGGCTGCTGTCGGCCTTCCCGAGTTCCGCTCGGTAGCGACCGCCAACAAGCTCAGGACAAGACTGCCGGAAGGGCCCCAAGTCGGGGCCCTTTCGATTCCTTATTAATCGTTAAGATAAGTTTCGCTGAATTTGTTCGCTGTTTGTTGTAGTCTGCCCGAAATCTAATGCGATTGCTGCATTTCCATTTTGCTTGTCGAGGTTTCAGTTGTTGTTTCGAACCCCCAGCGCGGCGGCCGACGCCGTCCGCCCCTCGCCGGATGACTCAACCTCAAAGCCTGTCGCGATAAATGGGCCACGCGCGCTGGGCGACGATCCCCTCACCGCATCGTTGACTTATCTCGCCGCCCATCACGGCCGCGCGGTCAGCCGCGAAGCTCTGCTCGGCGGACTTCCGATCACGGACGGACGCCTGTCCGTTTCGCTCTATGACCGCGCGGCCAGGCGCGCCGGTCTGGAGACCGAGGCCGTCAAGCGCGACATTTCAGACATTCCCGCGCTGGTCCTGCCGGCCGTCCTCGTCATGAAGAACGGCTCTGCGCTGATCCTTCTGGGTGTGGACCCGGCGAACAGGTCGATCAAGGTCGTTGATCCGGCGACGCCGAACAGCCCGCGCGTCGCCGACATCGGCTCGCTCGCCACGGACTATACCGGCTATGCGTTCCTGGTGAGAAGCGCGCCGCAGGCCGATGCGCGCGCCGTCGCCGCAGGCGACATCCCCAAGAGCCACTGGTTCTGGTCCGTGGTGAAAACGCATTGGCGCAGCTACGGGCACATCGCGGTCGCGGCCTTTCTGACCAACATCCTCGCGCTGGCGACGCCGCTGTTCACGATGAGCGTCTATGACCGTGTCATCCCCAACGGGGCGATCCCCTCCCTGATCGCGCTCTCGATCGGCATGGGGCTCGGCATCGTATTCGATTTCATCTTCCGCATGGTCCGCAGCCGCATGATCGACGTGACCGGCAAGACGATCGACGTTGTGCTGGCCGCAAACATCTTCGAGCACGTGATGTCGGTGAAGATGGCGCAACGGCCGACTTCGGTTGGCATCCTGGCCAATCAGCTCCGCGACTTCGACTCGGTGCGCGAGTTCTTCACCTCCGGAAGCGTGGTTTCGGCGACCGATCTGCTGTTCGCCATTCTCTTTGTTGGGGTGCTGTTCCTCATCGCCGGACCGCTGGCCTGGATCCCGCTGATCATGCTGCCGCTGGTCATGCTGATCGGCTTCTTGCTGCAGCGCCCGCTCGATCGCGCCATCAAGCGGCTGCAGGCCGAATCCGCCGCCCGGCACGGCGTGCTGGTCGAGTCGCTGTCCGGCCTCGAAACCGTCCGTGCAACCGGCGCCGAGGCCCGCATGCAGACCTTGTGGGAACGGTCGGTTGCCGCGACCGCCCGATCCGGCGAGGACGTTCACTTCTGGTCGTCGATGTCGCTGACGAGCGCGAGCACGGCCCAGCAGATCACGAGCCTGCTCCTCGTCATCGTCGGCATTTTCCTGATCCTCGACGGCAAGCTGAGCGTCGGCGCGCTGGTCGCCGCAAACATGCTCGCCGGGCGCGTCCTGGCGCCGATCGCCGGGATCGCCTCGGTGATCACCAAGGGTACGCAGACGATCACGGCCCTCAAGGCGATCGATCGCATCATGTCGATCGAGCGGGAACGCTCGCCGACCCGGTCCTACGTCGCAAGACGAATCGAAGACGGCAAGGTCGCCTTCGAGAACGTATCGTTCGCCTACCCCAACGCGCCGGGTAACGCGCTCGAAAAGGTCAGCTTCAAGATCGAGGGCGGAGAAAGGGTCGGCATCATCGGCAGGGTGGGCTCTGGCAAGACCACGGTCGGCAGGTTGCTGCTCGGATTTTACGAGCCGAAGGAAGGCCGCATCCTGGTCGATGGCGTCGACTCGCGCCAATACGATCCCTCGGACCTGCGCGCCGGCATCGGCTTTGCGATGCAGGATACCGACCTGTTCTTCGGCAAGCTGCGCGACAACATCGCCCTTGGCAAGCCGGAAGCAACCGACGAGGAAGTCCTGCTTGCCGCGCGGCTTTCGGGCGTCGAAAGCTTCATCGCCGGTCACCCGATGGGCTATGACATGCCCATCTCGGAAGGCGGCCGCAGCCTGTCGGGCGGCCAGAAGCAGGCCATCGGACTCGCGCGCGTTCTGATCCGCAAGCCTCGCGTGCTCTTTCTCGACGAGCCGACGGCGCACTTCGATATTCGCAGCGAACAGGAGTTCCTTGAGCGGCTCAAGGGCCTCAATGATGATCGCATGACCATCATCATTTCGACCCATCGCCTGTCATTGCTGAATATGGTCGATCGCTTGCTGCTGTTCGACAATGGCCGCCTGGTTGCCGACGGCCCGCGCGACAAGGTGCTCGCTTTGCTCCAGGGCCGGCCGGCGTCCGCGGCCCCGTCGCCGGAGAATACGATTCAGCCGAAATCCGCATAACGAGCAAATACATTATGGCGTCTTCCGATTTCACATTTGCAAATGATATCCGGTCCGCGGCGCTGCTGCGCACGCCGCGCACCTCCCGCATGCTGCTGTGGACGTCGTGCGCGCTGCTTGCGACGTTCTTGATCTGGGCTCATTTTGCCGTGCTGGACGAGGTCAAGCGCGGCAGCGGCCGCGTCGTGCCGTCGCGGCAGATGCAGGTGGTTCAATCGCTCGAAGGCGGGATCGTCGGCGACATCCTGATCCGGGAAGGCGACATCGTTCAGCAGGGCCAGTCCCTGATGCGGATCGATGATACGAAATTCGCTTCCGAGTTCGGCGAAATCCGCGAGCGCCGCGCGGCGATGGCGGCGCGGGTGGCCCGCCTCGACGCCGAGGCGCGCGGCCGAGCCGAGATCACCTTCCCGGACGATCTCGACAAGATGGTTCCCGCCGCCGTCGCGACCGAGACCAGCGTGTTCAAGATGCGGGGTCAGAAGGTCGCGCAGGACATCGACGTCCTCAACCAGCAGGTCACTCGCCTCACCGGCTCCCTCAAGCTCCTCGAGCGCGAGCAGACCCTGACGCGCAGGCTGTATGAGCAGAAGGTGGTGCCCGAGATCGAGATGCTGCGACTTGATCGGCAGGCAACCGAAATGAAGGGACAGCTGGCCGAAGCGCAGTCGAAGATCGCGAACATCACCGCGTCGTTCCGTTCACAGGCCGACGAGGACCTGGCCAAATCGCGTGCCGACCTCGCCGTGCTCGACGAGAATATCAAGTCCGCCCAGGACCGGGTGCGCCGCACGGATCTGAAGGCGCCGGTCCACGGCATCGTCAACAAACTGAACATCAGCACCATCGGTGCCGTCGTGCAGCCGGGCGCCAACCTGATGGACATCGTGCCGCTGGACGACACGCTGCTGGTGGAGGGCCGGATTCGTCCCCAGGACATCGCGTTTATCCGTCCCGACCAGGACGCGGTGGTGAAGATCAGCGCCTATGATTCCTCGGTCTACGGATCGCTGAAGGGCAAGGTCGAACGCATCAGCGCCGACACCATCGTCGACGACAAGGCGGAAAAGACCGAACGCCAGGAGACCTTCTACCGGGTCATGGTGCGTACCGATAAGAACCATCTCGGCACCGAGCAGCATCCGCTGCCGATCATTCCGGGCATGGTGACCACGGTCGAGGTCTTGACCGGCGAGAAGTCCGTGCTGGACTACATCGTGAAGCCCGCCCGCCTGCTGCGTGACGAGGCCCTGCGCGAACGCTGATCGGGACCACGGATTCTGTGGTTAACCGATCGTGACCTCGGTTCGTTCAATTTCGAACGAACCGGCAAACCCCGGATTGACCGCCTTTTCGACATTCGAGGCGGCGCCCCCCTCCACTTAACTCCGCTTAAGCGGCCAAGGCGCCAGTTTGCGTCCCGATAACAGCGGGGACGCAGATCGACGCACAGACGTTGACGGTCCCCGACATTGGGGACGTCATATGAAGTCGCTGAACTTTGCTTCGTCGGCGGTCATGGCCGCGGCTGCGCTGACAATCGGTCTTTGCGCAGCGCCTGTCGCATTTGCCGCGGACGGGCTCTCTGTCGGAAAACCCGCCGGCGAGCTCGCGCCCGCTGCGGACGCCGCGTCAAACCGCCCGCCTGCCACCTTCTTCACCATCGCCGACGTCCTGGCCAAGCTCGACCGGCAGCGCGGCCGGGGTCCGAACGCCATTCGCACCGCCTCGCTCACACCGCCAAATACCGCGACCGACGCGGTGCCCGCGGCAAAGCCGCTTCCGCCTGTCGGCGCCGAGCCGTTTGGCCTGTTCACCTTCCGCGCACCGGAAAACGGCCTGTGGCGCAAATGGCGCGGCCTCGAATCCGATCTCGCAAAGGAGGCGAGCGTTCTCGAGCAATGCCGCGAGAGCGCGACCGGCTGCCCGTCGCAAGCCGCGCAATTCCTTCGCCTGATCGGCGCGGTCAAGTCCAAAGCCGGACGCGACCGGCTGGATGAGGCCAATCGCGCCGTCAATCAGGCGATCCGCTATGTCAGCGACTTCGCCCAGCACGGCGAGGCCGACCGCTGGACCGCCCCGCTCGCCACCTTCGCGACCGGCAAGGGCGACTGCGAGGACTATGCGATCGCAAAATACATCGCGCTCAGCGAAGCCGGCTTCCCGCGCGAGGATCTGCGCCTGGTGCTGGGCCGCGATCGCGCCATCCGCCAGGATCATGCCGTGCTGGCGGCGCGCCTGGACGGCCATTGGCTGATCCTGGACAGCCGCCGCTCCGAACTGATTGATGACGGCGAGCTCGGCAACTTCACGCCGATGTTCGCGATCAACGACCGCGGCGTGCAGCTGTTTGCGGCACCTTACGCCAAGCGGCTCCCGCTCGGCGATGAACTTGACGCGGCGCCGGCGGCCGCCAATGCGGCGGAGACCGAATGGACCGGCGTGGAAGCGCTGGACGCGGCAAGCCCGCTCTTGGGCTTCCTGCCCGTGCTGATGTGATTGCGCGCAAGAAAGGCGACAATTCAATCAATAAAAATCCGCGGAGAGGTCTCCGCGGATTTTCGATTTTGCTGCAAGCCTAGCCTAGAAAATATGAACGTTCGTGGCCGCCGGCAAGCCGGTGCTCACATGTGCGAGGTCCACCTTGTCGGAGCCTGTACCATTTGCCGAGTACCAGAGCTCATGGGTCGTATTGTTGAAGAAGAATTTGTTCGTGCTTGCACTTTCGTTCCAGGCGCTGGCGTTGTTCTCGGTCCCGCCGGTGACTGCCGATGACGTGAACTGGCCAGCCGTAAGGGCGTTTGAAACGCCCGTCGGCAGGCTCAGGCCGGCCACGTCGAGAAGGAGTGTATCACCGCTGTTGAAATCACTGATGATATCGTGGGCGGTCAGATTGAGAACAAACTTGTCGTCCCCACCATTGCCAGTGAGCGTCTCGTTGGTTGGTCCGGCGACAATGACATCATTGCCGGCCGTGCCCAGCAGGGTCGTGGTGCCATTGATGTTGATATTGATGGTGCTCGACGCCGTGTCGCCGTCACCGTCAATCGTCGACACGTTGAAGCTCAGATCCTCGGAGACGTTCGTGGTCGACGAAACTCCGACGCCAACCAGGTCGACCTTGCCGCTGCCTGTCACGTCCGTGAACTGGACAGTGTAGAGCTGCAGGCCGGCCGGCGCTGTGGGCGTCGACCATTCGGTGGCGACCGTGGTGTGGGTGGAAGGATCGAAATCACCGGATACCGATGTGATGGAGGCGGCGTGCACTCCGTCCCAATAAGATACGACGTAATGGATTTCGTCCCCGCCCTTGTAGTTGGAGAACGTGTAGTTCGCGACCGATTCGTTTGCCGGCGGATGGAACGCCGCATTGCCGACCGGACTGGCGATTGCGCCGCTCGTGAAATCGAACAGCAGCTTTTCATTGGGGTCGAAGTTATTGTTGTCGACGCCCCAACCGTTGGTAGATCCGTTCACACCGCCTTGGCTGCCGCCGGAGGTCGTTCCCGAAACAACCGCCAGTTGATCGGTGTTCGACGAAAGAACCTGCTCTTCCGATGGTCCCGAGCCGAAGGAAGATGAACTGCCGACATTCTGGATCGTTGTCTCCGTGAATGGCTGAAGCAATGTGAATAGGTAGTGACCGGTTGTGTCATCCAGATTCAGCGTGAAGATATTATTCGCTGCTGATGGGGCCGCACCGATATAGGCCGTCAAATTCTGTCCAAACGCGTCGATGGAATAGTGCACGGCCTGGCCATTGAACGTCAGGCCGGCCGGCGCCGTGTTTCCAGTCAAGGTGAAGTCATATGCGCCAAAACCATCGGCGCCGGAGAACACGGGTAGGTTACCTAGCACGGACATTCCCGCGTAATCGGCAATGATTCCATGCTCGATCGTGCCGAAACTCGGGCCGTCGTCGAGGAAGCTGATATGAGTGCTGATGTCGGCGGTGGCCGTCACATGATCGCCATCGGCGTCCGTCAACGTGACCGTCGCGCCGATCTTGCCGGCCGTCATCGTCAGCAGATCGTTCGAACTGGCGGTGCTGTTGTGGTGGAGCGAGAGATAGTCCGCCACATAGAGCTGACCGGTGATCGGATCGATGGCGATCGCGAAGGCCGTTTGGCCCGTCAGGCTGGGGTTGGCGGCATCGTTGCCCACAGTACCGATGATCCGGCCGCTGGCATCCAGCGATAGCGCGATCCCCGTGCCATCCGTCAATGTCAGGCCTGACGCAGCGCTGAGGACGCTCAACGCATAGGTCGTAGACCCCGCGCCGTCAGAGCCGAAGCTGCCGCCGGCCACCGTCAGGATGCTGCTCGCGCCCGTCGAGGCAAAGCTGAGCGCACCGTTGTCAAGTGACGCTGCCGACACGTCGGTGTCGACGCCCTTGTTCGCAACCGTGCTGAACAGCGCGGCGACAGTGCTGGCGGCACCGTTGAACGTGATCGCAGTGGAGCCGAGCACGTCGCTCGCGCCGCCGGTGGTCTGCACGCCGGGCGTCTCGTCCACGCCGATCGTAGCTGCGCTGACCGTCGCTGTCGGCGCCGTCGGGCCGCTATCCTGGATTATGAACACGCCGGTGCCGAGGTCGAGCGGCGTCGACACGCTGTCGCCGTCGGCATCGACGATGGTCTGCATCACCTGCAGCAGGTTGGCGCTCGAGAGCGTCAGCGTCGCCGCATCGTCCGAATTGTTCGGATCGGAGTGCCAGATGTTGTTGACCTGGGTGAAGGTCACGATGCCGGTTGCGGGATCAATGGTGATCGTGAAGTAGGTCGTCGCGCCAACCGAACCGGTGATGGTGTTGCCGGACTGGTTCAGCAGAATCTGCGCACCTTGTCCGATACCATCGCCGTCGCCGGCAGTCTTGTCGGTCGCATCGAGCGCATAGAGACCGGAGGCCACGTTCGAGCCCGTCAGCTTCAGCGTGTAGGTCGTCGAACCAGCACCGTCGCTGCCATAGCTACCGCCGGTGAAGTTGTCGGAGAAGTTCGCCGTCACGGAAACAAGCCCGTTCGGCGCCGTGCCGCCCGCGGTGTCGGTGCCAACAGGACGCGTCTCGTCCAGCACGAGCGTGTCGGTCGGGCCGGTCACCGTGCCGGCGGTCGGACCGCTGTCCTGGATCGTGAACACGCCGGTGCCGAGGTTCAGCGGCGTCGTCACGCTGTCGCCGTCCGCATCGGTGATGGTCTGCACCACCTGCAGCAGATTGGCAGCCGACAGCGTCAGCGTCGCCGCATCGTCCGGGTTGGTCGGATCGGAGTGCCAGATATTGTTAAGCTGGGTGAAGGTCACGATGCCGGTCGAAGGATCGATCGTGATCGTGAAGTAGTTGGTGCCGCCGACCGAGCCGGTGATGGTGTTGCCGACCTGGTTCAGCAGAATCTGCGCACCCTGTCCGATACCATCGCCGTCGCCGGCGGTCTTGTCGGTCGGATCGAGCGCATAGAGGCCGGAGGCCACGTTCGCACCGGTGAGCTTCAGCGTGTACGTCGTGCTACCAGCACCGTCGCTGCCGTAGCCGCCGCCGGTGAAGTTGTTGGAGAAATCCGCCGTCACGGTGTCGAGTCCGGTCGGCGCTGTGCCGCCCGCGGTGTCACTGCCAACAGGACGCGTCTCGTCCAGCACGAGCGTGTCGGTCGGACCGGTCACGGTACCTGCCGTCGGGCCGCTGTCCTGAATCGTGAACACGCCGGTGCCGAGGTTGAGCGGTGTCGACACGCTATCACCATCGGCGTCCGTGATGGTCTGCACCACCTGCAGCAACTCAGGGCGCGTCAGCGTCAGCGTCGCCGCATCGTCCGGGTTGTTCGGATCGGAGTGCCAGATGTTGTTGACCTGGGTGAACGTCACGATCCCGGTCGTCTCATTGATCGTGATCGTGAAGTAGGTCGTGCCGTTCGCCGAGCCGGTGATGGTGTCACCGACCTGGTTGAGCACGATCTGCGTTCCCTGTCCGATGCCGTCGCCGTCACCGGCGGTCTTGTCGGTCGGATCGAGCGCATAGAGGCCGGAGGCCACGTTCAAGCCCGTCAGCTTCAGCGTGTAGGTCGTCGACCCAGCACCATCGCTGCCGTAGCTGCCGGCGGTGAAGTTGTTGGAGAAGTCCGCCGTCACGGTGTCGAGCCCGGTCGGCGCCGTGCCGCCGGCGGTGTCGCTGCCAACGGGACGGGTCTCGTCCAGCACGAGGGTGTCGGTCGGGCCGGTCACCGTGCCGGCGGTCGGGCCGCTGTCCTGGATCGTGAACACGCCGGTGCCGACGTTGATCGGCGTCGTCACGCTGTCGCCGTCCGCATCGGTGATGGTCTGCACCACCTGAAGCAGGTTCGCGGCCGACAGGGTCAGCGTCGCGGCATCGTCCGGATTGGTCGGATCGGAGTGCCAGATGTTGTTGACCTGGGTGAACGTCACGATCCCGGTCGTCTCATTGATGGTGATCGTGAAGTAGGTCGTGCCGTTCGCCGAACCGGTGATGGTATCACCGACCTGGTTGAGCACGATCTGCGTACCTTGGCCGAAGTGGGTCGGGTCGGTGTCGGTCGGATCCAGCGCATAGAGACCGGAGGCGACATTCACGCCGGTCAGCTTCAGCGTGTAGGCCGTGTTGCCCGGGCCGTCGCTGCCGTAGCTGCCCGCCGAGAAGTTGTTCGAGAAGTCCGCCGTGACGGTGTCGAGCCCGGTCGGCGCCGTGCCGCCGGCAGTATCCGTTCCTGTGGGACGGGTCTCGTCCAGCACCAAGGTGTCGGTCGGGCCGGTCACCGTGCCCGCGGTCGGACCGCTGTCCTGGATGGTAAACACACCGGTCCCGAGATCGAGCGGCGTCGACACGTGGTCGCCATCCGCATCGGTGATGGTCTGCACCACCTGCAGCAGGTTGGCCGCCGACAGCGTCAGCGTCGCGGCATCGTCCGGATTGGTCGGATCGGAATGCCAGATGTTGTTGACCTGGGTGAACGTCACGATCCCGGTCGTCTCATTGATCGTGATCGTGAAGTAGGTCGTGCCGTTCGCCGAACCGGTGATGGTGTCACCGACCTGGTTGAGCACGATCTGCGTACCCTGCCCGAAATGGGTCGGGTCGGTGTCGGTCGGATCGAGCGCATAGAGGCCGGAGGCCACGTTCACGCCGTTCAGCTTCAGCGTGTAGGCCGTGTTGCCCGCACCATCGCTGCCGTAGTTGCCGCCGGTGAAGTTGTTGGAGAAGTCCGCCGTCACGGTATCGAGCCCGGTCGGCGCCGTGCCGCCTGCGGTGTCGCTGCCAACAGGACGGGTCTCGTCCAGCACCAAGGTGTCGGTCGGACCTGTCACCGTGCCCGCGGTCGGACCGCTGTCCTGGATGGTAAACACACCGGTCCCGAGATCGAGCGGCGTCGACACGTGGTCGCCATCCGCATCGGTGATGGTCTGCACCACCTGAAGCAGGTTCGCGCCCGACAGCGTCAGCGTCGCGGCATCATCCGGGTTGGTCGGATCGGCGTGCCAGATGTTGTTGACCTGGGTGAACGTCACGATCCCGGTCGTCTCATTGATCGTGATCGTGAAGTAGGTCGTGCCGTTCGCCGAACCGGTGATCGTGTCACCGACCTGGTTGAGCACGATCTGTGCACCTTGGCCGAAGTGGGTCGGGTCGGTGTCGGTCGGATCGAGCGCATAGAGGCCGGAGGCCACGTTCACGCCGGTCAACTTCAGCGTATAGGCCGTGTTGCCCGGACCGTCGCTGCCGTAGCTGCCGGCCGAGAAGTTGTTCGAGAAGTTTGCCGTCACGGTGTCGAGGCCGGTCGGCGCCGTGCCGCCCGCCGTATCCGTGCCGACGGGACGGGTCTCGTCCAGCACGAGGGTGTCGGTCGGACCGGTCACCGTGCCGGCGGTCGGGCCGCTGTCCTGGATTGTGAACACACCGGAGCCGAGGTTGAGCGACGTCGTCACGCTGTCGCCGTCGGCATCGGTGATGGTCTGCACCAATTGCAGGATTTCCGGACGCGACAGAGTCAGCGTCGCGGCGTCATCCGGGTTGGTCGGATCGGAGTGCCAGATGTTGTTGAGCTGGGTGAAGGTCACGATACCGGTCGAGGGATCGATCGCGATCGTGAAGTAATCGGTGCCGCCGACCGAGCCGGTGATCGTGTTTCCGACCTGGTTCAGGAGAATCTGCGCACCCTGCCCGAAATGGGTCGGGTCGGTGTCAGTCGGATCCAGCGCATAGAGGCCGGACGCCACGTTGGCGCCGGTGAGCTTCAGCGTGTAGGCCGAATTGCCCGGGCCATCGCTGCCATAGCTGCCGCCGGCGAAGCCGTTCGAGAAATCCGCCGTGACGCTGGCAAGGCCGGTCGGCGCCGTGCCGCCCGCGGTGTCGGTGCCGGCAGGCCGCGTCTCGTCGAGCACGAGCGTGTCCGTTGCGCCAGACAGCGCGCTCGCCGTCGGGCCGCTGTCCTGGATGGTGAACACACCGTTGCCGACATCGAGCGGCGTCGACACGTGGTCGCCGTCCGCATCGGTGATGGTCTGCACCACCTGCAGCAGGTTGGCCGCCGAGAGCGTCAGCGTCGCTGCATCGTCCGGGTTGGTCGGATCGGAATGCCAGATGTTGTTGAGCTGGGTGAACGTGACGATGCCGGTCGTCTCGTCGATCGTGATCGTGAAGTAGTTGGTGCCGCCGGCCGAGCCGGTGATGGTGTCACCGACCTGGTTCAGCAGAATCTGCGCACCCTGCCCGAAATGGGTCGGGTCGGTGTCGGTCGGATCCAGCGCATAGAGGCCGGAGGCGACGTTGGCACCGGTGAGCTTCAGCGTGTAGGCCGTGTTGCCCGCGCCGTCGCTGCCATAATTGCCGCCGGTGAAGTTGTTGGAGAAGTCCGCCGTCACGGTATCGAGGCCGGTCGGCGCGGTGCCGCCTGCGGTGTCGCTGCCGACAGGCCGCGTCTCGTCCAGCACAAGGGTGTCGGTCGGACCTGTCACCGTGCCCGCCGTCGGGCCGCTGTCCTGGATCGTGAACACGCCGGTGCCGACGTCGAGCGGCGTCGACACGCTATCGCCGTCCGCATCGGTGATGGTCTGCACCACCTGCAGCAGGTTCGCGGCCGACAGGGTCAGCGTCGCGGCGTCATCCGGATTGGTCGGATCGGCGTGCCAGATGTTGTTGAGCTGGGTGAACGTCACGATGCCGGTCGTCTCGTCGATCGTGATCGTGAAGTAGGCGGTCCCGCCGACCGAACCGGTGATCGTGTCACCGGATTGGTTCAGCACGATCTGCGCACCTTGGCCGAAGTGGGTCGGGTCGGTGTCGGTCGGATCCAGCGCATAGAGGCCGGAGGCCACGTTCACGCCGGTCAGCTTCAGCGTGTAGGCCGTGTTGCCCGCGCCGTCGCTGCCGTAGCTGCCGGCCGAGAAGTTGTTGGAGAAGTCCGCCGTGACGGTGTCGAGGCCGGTCGGCGCGGCGCCGCCGGCAGTGTCGGTGCCGACAGGACGGGTCTCGTCCAGCACCAACGTATCCGCCGCCGCGACCACCGTGCCGGCGCTCGGGCCGCTGTCCTGGATCGTGAACACGCCGGTGCCGACATCGAGCGGCGTCGTCACGCTGTCGCCGTCGGCATCGACGATGGTTTGCACCACCTGCAGCAGGTTGGCGCCAGACAGCGTCAGCGTCGCCGCATCGTCCGGATTGGTTGGGTCGGAGTGCCAGATATTGTTGAGCTGGGTGAATGTCACGATCCCGGTCGAGGGATCAATGGTGATGGTGAAATACGTCGTCCCGCCGGCCGAGCCGGTGATCGTGTTGCCGACCTGGTTCAGCAGAATCTGCGCGCCCTGCCCGATGCCGTCGCCGTCGCCGGTGGTCGTATCGGTCGCATCAAGTGCGTACAGACCGGACGCCACATTCGCGCCGGCGAGGTTCAGTGTGTAGGTCGTGTGGCCCGGGCCGTCGCTGCCATAGCTGCCGGGCGTGAAGTTGTTGGAGAAGTCTGCGGTTACGGAATCAAGGCCGGTCGGCGCCGTGCCGCCCGCGGTGTCCGTGCCAACCGGACGGGTCTCGTCCAGCACCAGGGTGTCGGTCGGGCCGGTCACCGTGCCGGCGGTCGGGCCGCTGTCCTGGATCGTGAACACACGGGTGCCGACATCGAGCGGCGTCGACACGCTGTCGCCGTCGGCGTCGGTGATGGTCTGCAACACCTGCAGCAGGCTGGGGCTCGACAGCGTCAGCGTTGCCGGATCGTCCGGATTCTTCGGGTCAGAATGCCAGATGTTGTTCGACTGCGTGAAGGTGACGATCCCGGTCGACGGATCAATGGTGATGGTGAAATACGTCGTCCCGCCGGCCGAGCCGGTGATCGTGTTGCCGGACTGGTTGAGGACGATTTGCGCGCCCTGTCCGATGCCGTCGCCGTCGGCAGTGGTCGTGTCGGTCGGATCCAGCGCGTAGAGACCCGAAGCCACGTTCGAGCCGGTGAGCTTCAGCGTGTAGGCGGTATGGCCGGGTCCGTCGCTGCCGTAGCTGCCGGACGTGAAGTCGTGGGAGAAGTCCGCCGTTACGCTGGCAAGCCCGCTCGGCGCAAAGCCGCCCGGCGTGTCGCTGCCAACCGGGCGCGACTCGTCCAGCACCAGCGTTTCGGCCGGGCCTTCCTTCTCGATCACCGTGCCGGCCGTCGGACCGCTGTCCTGAATTGTGAACACGCCGCCACCGAGGTTGATCGGCGTTGCCACGCTGTCGCCGTCCGCGTCAGTGATGGTCTGCACCACCTGCAGCAGGCTGGCGCTGGAGAGGGTCAACGTCGCCGCGTCATCCGGGTTGGTCGGATCGGCATGCCAGATGTTGTTGACCTGGGTGAAGGTCACGATCCCGGTCGTCTCGTTGATCGTGATTGTGAAGTAGGTCGTGCCGTTCGCCGAGCCGGTGATGGTGTCACCGGACTGGTTCAGCACGATCTGCGCACCCTGCCCGAAATGGGCCGGGTTGGTGTCGGTCGGATCCAGCGCATAGAGGCCCGAGGCGACGTTCGTGCCGGTGAGATGCAGCGTGTAGGCGGTGCTGCCGGCACCGTCGGCGCCGTAGCTGCCGCCGGTGAAATTGTTGGAGAAGTCCGCCGTCACGCTGGCGAGGCCGGTCGGCGTGGTGCCGCCCGCGGTGTCGCTGCCGACGGGGCGCGTTTCGTCGAGCACCAGCGTGTCGGTCGCGCCGGTCACCGTGCCCGCCACCGGACCATCGTCAAGGATCGTCAGATGCGAGCCGACGTCGACGCTCGCACTTGCCGACTGATTGTTGTTGTCAGTCACGGTGGCGGTCAGCGTGATCAGACCCGACGCCAGCGTGATCCCTTCATTGAAGTTGCCCGGTGTTGCCTCATGAACCGCGCGCAGATCGGTCAGCGTCACATGACCCGCGGTGTCAACCGAGACCGTGAGGACCAGATCGCCACTGATCGCCGTGCGGCCTTCCACGACGCCGGCCGCGTTGACCGTCAGCAGAACGTGCTGACCGGTCGCCGAATCGATCAGACCGGAATCTTCGTTCGGTGTCGTGACCGACAGCGCATAGGTCAGCGACTGCTGGCCGCCCGGTACCGTGACGTTGAACGACACCTGCACAGACGCGACCGTTGCCCCTGCTGGTCCGAGCCCCGAACCGGCGACACCATGGTTGGTGGCCGCGGTCAGGAAGCTCTCGTCGACAATCAGCGCCGACAGGGGGTTGCCCGAAATGGTCGGAGGCGGAGCAATGCCCAGCACGAAGCCGGTCGGCGGCACAGGGGTCACGAGGTTCGGCAACTCTTCCTGCGGCGCCAACACGTTGGTCGGCACAGGAGCTAGCGGATCAACCGCAAACGGGCGGAAATCCGCGCCGCTCGCCTGCGCGTTGCCGTTCGAGTTGCCGCCATTGTCGGCCGCCGGCAACACGGAGGCATCCGTGGTGATCGGAAACAGACTGGCGAATTCCTGGACCGAGACCTCGCGTCCCGGCGCCATCTCGATCGTGACATTCTTCTGTCCATCCGTACGGGAGTCGAAGAACGGCTCAACCGTGACGGTCGACTGGTTGTCGAACAGGATGATCAGCTTTTCGCCGACGTGGACCAGCGTGATCTTTTCATTGGCGATCGACGAAAAGTCGACCTTCACCTTCTGGTCGTATCCAAGATTGACGACCACCGCCTGATCGGTCAGCGGCTTGGTCAGCTTGTAAATTCGTACGGGAGCCGAATTGGTGGAATTGCCGGTGCCGGTTGCCTGAGCGACCTGAAACGAACCCTGCATTATCAACTCCGCAAAATGCGATTAGAGGAAAAGTTGTAGAAAAATTTAGTTTTAGGCTATTGTTAACCCTCCCCGCGGTCAAGAAATGTATTTGGTTAATCAATGCTTTCCGTGGAAGTGTGGTAAAGATCGGACAGGTCGAAGCTGAAAGAACAACGGCTTAGCCGGATTAACTTGGCCAAAGGCAGTATTTCCCCGGCCCCCGTTCGTCCTTCCCGGCGATTTGGAGCAGAAGTCGATGCGGGTGATTCTTCAGGCGTGTGCCGCTGTCTTGATTTGGGGCTGCTTCGGCGCGGCGGCCGCGCAAGCCCCTGCACAACCTGTCCCGCAGGAGACCACGGTGGAGCGCCAGGTTCGCGCCCTGGCCAACCGGGACACCCAGATTGGCCTCTATCTCAACGTGTTACCAGATTGCACGTCGGGGCCGCTGCCGACCATCCGCCTGGTCACTGCGCCGGCTGCCGGAAAGGTTGTGGTGAAGTCGGCGAAGGCGAAGGCCACCAATTACAAGGCCTGCCTGGCGCTCGAGGTGCCGGCCTATGTCGCCTTCTACAAGGCGCCGCCGGAATTTCTCGGCGACGACGCCCTGACCATAGAGGTCAAATATCAGGGCGGTCGAACCGAAATTCAGAAGATCACCGTCAAGGTGAGTGCACCAGGCGGGCAGCAGAAGATCTGATGGTGTTGCGGGCGATCTGAGGCCCGCGCGCCCGACCAATCGCCTTACAGCGGCTCGCCCTCGGCTTCGTCCTGCTGCAATGACATCTCGCTCGGTGCGGAGGCCGGTTGGCTGAGCGAAGCTCTATCCTCGTGGCAATCGCTGATTCGGCGGGCAACCACCCGGTCGGTCCGCGGCGCCTGACCAACATTGGTCTTGTTGACCTCGGTATAGGCCTCGTCGCTGAGAACCGTGATGACGGTGCTGACCGGCCCGAGATAGTCGCAGCGGTTGGAGAAGACGTATTTGTTGTTGATCTTCTCCGGCCGCGAAGAGTGGCAATTTCCAACGGACGGAGATGAGAAGGTCGCCTTCATCGCCTGGGTTGGATCGACACAGCGCGTCATTTCGCGCTCGAGCAGCGTTTGTCGGACGTTCGAGGACGTGGCGATTTCCAGCGTCCGCACGAAGCGCCACATTCCCTTTCGGAAGGTCGGTCCGCTGAATCCTTCCTCCGCCAGGGCGCTCGGGGAGGCGAGCACGAACACGGAAAGCGCGGTCACGACGCCAAGCGCGGATGCGAAGATCTTCGACGGGGCGAAGCCCTCACGCGATGTCATTTATTGAATCCCTAACCGGCTGATTGACGCGGATCGCGTGACTTCGCTTGAAGCACGTCCAACCTCACATCATTCAGGAGCATTTCGTGTTAAGACCCCGTAAATGCTTGGCCTTCTCGAAGCTCTCCCGAGCTCTTGCGCCAAACACGGTGAATGCCCGGTTGCTTGCTTCAGGCCGGGGCAGCTTCGGCGCGAAAGGAAGCGCAGCGTCTGCGTCGTCGGGGACGAATGGACGCCTCGTCCGCCGCCACTGCCGTTTGATTGCCGGCTAGTGCTGCAAAGCCGCCGCAGCGGACTTGTCAGTCTTGGCCTCGGACTTGGCCTCAATCTTGGCCGCGCTACCGTCGTCGCAGTCGCCAATCCTTGTCGCGACAACCGTGTCGGTCCGGGGATGCTCTCCGGTGCTGATCTCGTTCAGCTCGGTATAGGCCTCGTCGCTGCGCACGGTGATGACGGTGCTGACCGTCCCCATGTAATCGCAGCGGTGTCCGAAGGTGTATTGATTACCGACCTTTTCGGGCTTGTCCGAGACGCAGCTTCCGATCGATCCCGAGGCAAAGGTCGCCTTCATGGCGTGGGTCGGGTCGACGCAGCGCGTCGTCTCCGCGTTGACCATCCGATACTTGAAGTTCTTGTTGGCGGTCCTCACCACATCGAGCGTTCGCACGAAGCGCCACAAGCCCTTGCGGAAGCTCGGGCCAGAAAAGGCTTGATCGCCCTGAGCCGGCTGCGCCGCCGCCGCCCGGCCGTTCGCCGGTTTAGGAGCCTGAGTCTGCGCATGAGCTGCCAGCGCAGGCAATGAGACAATCATCAGAGTCAGTAGCGAACGTGCAATGCCACCACGGAAGTCCATTCCCACCCCCGATGTCCGTCCGAATGCGTTCGTGATGCGATCCGGTCAGCGCATTGAAGCAATCTCCGGAACACGACTCAATAGATCACACCACTTGCAGGGCGAATTGTGGCCAGTAAAGGCGCATTAACGCTACCGGGCAGCTTGCAGCCGAATTCAGACTCACTGCAGCAAACTTGCAACACCTGACACGCCATTCGCGATGGCGCCGGCCGATCTTCCCCGCACCGGATTGGGCAGAGAGGTTTGACCTCAGAGGTTTTTTTTGCTCATTTAGCGCGAGATATTTTCTTCAATTACTTAGCCTATCGCTGGACGAGGGGGCACTGATGCGTATTCGGTTTGGCTACACGGTCGCAGGCATTTTGGCGTTGGGCGCAACGTCGTTCGGCAACTCGGGGCCGGCGGCGGCAGCGGACCTTGGTCTCGTCACAAAGGCACCGGTCGGCACCTGCACCGAGATCGTCTTCACCTGCGAGAACGGCCATCAATATCCGCTGTGCCCGCGCGCCGTGTCGGTCGCGGGCGAAGTGGTCACGGCCTCCCTGCTCACCGGCCGTGGCGGCATCCATGTGCGGCACGTTCCGATGGGCGTCGGCTATCGCTATGCGGGCCGCGGCGTCTGGCTGGACGGCTTCCGGGAAAACGCGCTGCTCAACTTCGGCAAGCGCCACCAGGTGGCGTGCACCATCGCGCATTCATGAGTGCGCGCTCTGCGTCGCTGCAATCGGCGTGACGCAGAGCACCTCAAGCAGCCGAACTCTCCTCACCCCTTGGTGCGGAGCACGACGCGCGACGAGCGCGAGAACATATACGCCTTCGGATTGACGTAGACCGGGCAGTAGTCCTGCCACTGGTACAGCTGCCAATTCCATTTCCAGCAGCCCGATACGATCTGGGGCTCTTGCACGTAGTCCAGCCGGTACGGCGGATCGCCAAACGGATAGTAGTCGCCGCACCGCGCCGCCGTCGAAGACAGAACGACGATTGAAGCGGCCGCGGCAATGATCACAGAAAATGACTTGTTCATAACGCCCCTCGATGGAATGACGTGACCGCACGAGAGTGCCAAATCCGCCGGTCGTTATCAAGGTGCCGGCCGCCTGCTGCCGGCCGCCTGCCGTAAGACGTCAACCGGCCGCCTACACCGCGCGATTCTGCGTCGGCGCCCGGCCGCCGCCATCGGCGACCAGCACCACGCCGGTCACGAAGGACGCCTCGTCGGAGGCCAGGAACAGGCAGCACGCGGCGATCTCGGCGGGCTCGGCCATCCGTCCCAGGGCAATGCGTCGTTCGACGCCGCGAATCTCGGCATCGACGGTGGTGCCGTTCTGGTCCGCGAGCAGCTGCATTTCATGGGCGCTCATCGGCGTGCGCACCCAGCCCGGTGCCACCGCATTGGCGCGGATGCCGTCGGCGCCGTGCGCATAGGCCAGCGAGCGCGTATAGGCGACGACGGCAGCCTTGCTGGCGGCGTAGCTTGCGCTGTCCGGGCTGGCATTGAACGCGGCAACCGAGGCGACGTTCACGATCGCGCCGCCGCGCTGCCGGAGCAGCGGCAGGGACGCGCGACAGACACGCATCGTCCCCGTGAGGTTGACATCAAGCGTTTTGGCCCAGACCTCGTCGGAGACGCTGGCGGGCTGATCCGGCACGATCAGGCCGGCGGCGTTGACGACGATGTCGAGCCACGCGCCGCAGGCGGTGATGGCCTTTGCGATGTCGTCCGGCCGGGTGACGTCACCATGGATTGCCTGCCCGCCACACTCCACTGCTGCGGCCTGCAACTCGGCGTCGCCGAGGCCGAACAGCACGACGCGCGCGCCGCTCAACGCCAGCAGCGCCGCCGTCGCCCGGCCGATCCCCGTGGCTGCGCCGGTCACCAGCGCCGTCTTTCCGTCGAGCCGCGGCATCAGGGCATGATCCGGAAAAGTGGAAACCGGTTTTCCGAGAAGATCATGCTCATCTAGGCTCCCCACTGCCGTTCGACGGCAAATCCGGTCTCCGGCAGCGTCGAGCCGCCGTCGACGACGATGGTCTGCCCGGTGACGTATTTGGCCTCGGTGGAGGCGAGATAGAGCATCGCGCAGGCGATGTCGTCGGCGCTACCCATGTGCCCCATCGGGATAAAGCGCTCGAGCTTCGCCTTGTTCTCCGGCGCGCTCATGGTGCCGCGGCCCGGCTTTTCGATGAAGCCGGCCTCGACGCCGTTGACCGTTATGCCGTCGCGCGCGAGTTCGAAGGCGGCGCCGCGGATGAATGCGTTGACGCCGGCCTTCGCCGCCGAGTAATGCGCGCCGCCGCCCATCGCGACGCGCGCGGAGACCGAGGATGTCACGAGGATGCGCCCGAACCTGACGGCACGCATGTGCGGAATTGCGGCCTGCGCGAGCCAGATGCTGGCGTTGAGGTTCAGCGCCAGCGTATCCTCGAGCTTGGCTTCATCGAGCTCCTCAAGCGATGACCACGGACAGCCGCCGGCATTGTGCACGACGATATCGAGCCGGCCGTATCTCGCGGCCACACCGTCAACCAGCGCCCGCAAGCTGCCGCGATCGAGCCTGTCGAACGGAACGCAATGCGCCGCCCGTCCATCGGCCACGAGTTCGCGTGCCAACGCCTCGGCCACATCAAGAGTCCGGTTGGCGATCACCACGGTCGCGCCGGCCTCTGCGAGCCGTCTCACGATGGCCGCGCCGATCCCCCTGCCCCCGCCGGTGACGATGGCGACCCGGCCGTCAAGATTGAACGGAGCCGTCTGCATCAGATTGCCCCCGCGCCGCGCAGCAAGTCGATGAACTGCGCCAACGCCGCCGTGTGCTTGTCGACGTCGCGCGCCGACGTCGCCGGACACATCAGCAGCATGGTGTGGAACGGGGTCACCAGAATGCCCTCGTTGATGTAGAACGCATGCAGCAGGGTCTCGAGATCGGGTTGCCGGCCCGCAATGACGTCGGCGCCGCTGCGCGGCGGCTGCGGCATGAACATGATCTCGGCGCGCGCGCCGATCTGCGTCACGTGCCAGGGCAGACCGGCCGCCGCGATCAGGCGGCGCGCTTCCTGCGCGAGCCAGGTCGCGGTTCCGATCATCCGCTCGTAATTCGCAGAGGTCAGCACCTTCTCCAGCACCGCGCGCATGGTCGCGACCGTCAGCGCGTTGCCGGCAAGCGTGCCGCCGAAGCCGAGATGCGCCGATTGCCGCTCGCGCGGATTGACGTGGGGAACGAGTTTCCAGAGCCGCTCGGCGATCTCCTGGCTGAGACCGAACACGCCGGCAGGGATGCCGCCCGCGATCGCCTTGCCCACGACGAAAATGTCGGGATCGAGCCCATGGCTCTCCGTATAGCCGCCCGGTCCGCAGGACAGTGTGTGGGTCTCGTCGATGATGAGGACGGTGCCGGCGCGGCGGGTCAGGTCACGCAAGGCACGGTGAAAACCGGGATCGACCGGGATCATGCCGAAATTCGTCATCAGCGGCTCGGTCAGCACGCAGGCGACGTCGCCATGCGCAAGCGCCGCCTCGAGGCCCGCAACATCGTTGAATTCAACGACCCGGCTCACGGCATCATGATCGATGCCGTTGGGATGGATCATGTTGCGCAGGCCGACCCGGCCGTCGCGGATCTCGACATGCGCCTCCTCGACGCCGCCATGATAGCAGCCGGAGAACACCAGCACCTTGCGCCGGCCGGTGATCATACGCGAGATGCGGATCGCGGCACGGTTGGCGTCGGTCGCCGACGTCGTCAGCGTCCAGTATTTCGGGCCGAAGCGCCGCGACAGCTCGGCGCCGACCCAGATGCTGTCTTCCGTCGGCAGCATCATGGTCGCGCCACGCTTGAGCTGAGCGAGCGCCGCCTCGGTCACCGCCTCGGGCGCGTGTCCACACATGCCGCCGGTGTCGCCAAGGCAGAAATCGATGTAGTCGCGTCCGTCGATATCCCTGATATGCGCGCCCTGCGCCTCCTCGGCATAGACAGGGAAGCCGCCGGCCCAGCGCCGCATCCAGTGCGACGGGCCGCCATAAAGATAATGCTGCCTTCCCTCCTGCCAGGCCGCGGCCGAGCGCGGGTGCAGCGCGCGAAAGCGCTCCTGCTCGGCATCGAGCAATCGGTTCAGAACGCCGGCGCGTTCGGCAGCCAAAGATGTCATAGCGCGATCCAGGCGGTCTTGAGGTCGGTATAGGCGTCGAGGGCGTGCAGCGACTTGTCGCGTCCGAAGCCGGATTGCTTGAAGCCGCCGAGCGGCACCGTGATGTCGGCGCCGCCATAGGCGTTGACGTGCACGACGCCGGCCTTGATGGCGCGCACCATACGATGCGCCGTCGACAGACTTGCGGTCCACACCGCCGACGCAAGTCCATAGGGGGTCGCATTGGCGAGCGCTGTGGCATCTTCCTCGCCCTCGAACCGCGTCACTGCCAGCACCGGGCCGAACACCTCATCGCGCCAGACCTGCATCGACGGCGTCACTTCCGTGAGGATCGTAGGCGCCATGAAGTTGCCGCCGCTCTCGGCGCGGATCTGCTCGCCGCCGATCAGCCACGTCGCGCCCTGCGCTTCCGCGCCGGCAACGGCATCCAGGTTCTTGCGCAACTGCGGCTTGCTCGCGATGGCGCCGATATCCGAGCTCAGTTCGAGGGGATCGCCGACGCGGAGCTTCGCGGTGGCGTCGCGCAGTTCGGCCATGAAGCGATCATAGATCGAGGATTGCACCAAGAGCCGCGATCCGGCCACGCAGACCTGGCCGGAGTTTCGGAAGATCCCGCTCGCGGAGACTTTGGCCGCATGCTTGATGTCAGGCACATCGGCGAACACGATGTTGGGCGACTTGCCGCCAAGCTCTAGATGGACGCGCTTCAGGTTCGATCGCGCCGAGCATTCCAGGAGACGCCGGCCCACCGCACCCGAGCCGGTGAAGGCAAGCACATCGACATCCATGTGCAGCGCGAGCACTTCGCCGGCCGTTGCGCCGCGGCCGGTGACGACGTTGAGCACGCCGTCGGGCAACCCCGCCTCGGTCGCGAGCTCGGCAAACCGCAACAGCGTCAGCGAGGCAAGCTCCGGCGGCTTGACCACGACCGAATTTCCGGCGGCGAGCGCCGGGCCGATCTTCCACGCTCCGATCATCAGCGGGAAATTCCACGGCACGATCACGCCGACGACACCAAGCGGCTCGCGATGCACGAGCCCGAGCACATCGCCTGAGGTCGGCGCGATCTCGCCATAGACCTTGTCGATCGCCTCGGCGTAGTAACGGATGGTGCCGGCGGCCGAGAGCGGTTCGGCCTTGTAGGCCATGCTGATCTCGGTGCCGTTGTCGCGGACGCCGAGCACCGCAATCTCGAGCGCATGCCGCTCGATGAGGTCGGCGAACCGCAGCAATACCTTCTTGCGCTGCGCCGGCGCCGCGCGCGACCAGCCACCCTGCTCGAAGGCCTGCCGCGCATGTCTCACCGCGGCGTCGACATCGGCCGCATCGCCGTCAGCGATGCTGGTCAATGGCTGGCCGTCGATCGGCGACACGACATCAAGCCGCGCCTCGCTGATCGCCGGCGCCGGCCGGCCGCCGATGAAGAGCTGCTGGGCCGGAATGACGGCCGCGCGTAATCGATCGATCTGGGCTTGCTGCATGCGAGATAACTGTGACGATAACAAAAGCGGCTTCCGAGCAAGACCGCTGGCACGGCGCAATCCTCGCCAAATCAAGGCTTTGGCAGCAATCAACCGATAGGTGGATGTCACGGCAAGGCGTGTCCCCATAGCGTGATCGCACGATGGCCGAGCGCTCCGCCTGCGTTATCCAAACCGGTTGTCACCATCCCTTACGCCTGCCGGCGAGCCGAAGGTCATGCCTGAGATGACGCAGCCCCGCATTCTCCTGATCGGAACGGGAGACACCAAGGCCGACGAACTGCTGTTCATGAGCGAGTGCATCGCGCGCGCCGGTGGCCGAACCATCATGATGGACATTAGCGTGCTCGGGGATCCGCCGTACCAGGCGGCACATGACAAGCACGCGGTGGCGGCCGCCGCACAGACCACGATCGAGGCGATCGCATCGAGCGGCGACGAGAATTCCGCGATGTCACTGATGGCGGTTGGCGCCGCCAATCTGGCGCGCGCGCTCGCGGAGCGCGATGCCATCGACGGCGTGATCGCGATCGGCGGTACGATGGGCACCGACCTTGCGCTCGACGTCGCGCAGGCGCTGCCGCTCGGCCTGCCGAAGCTGATCGTCTCGACCGTCGCCTTCTCGCATCTGATCCCGCCCGAGCGCGTCGCCGCCGATCTGATGATGATCCTGTGGGCCGGCGGTCTCTACGGCCTCAACGGTACCTGCACCGCCGTGCTGTCGCAGGCCTGCGGCGCGATCGTCGGCGCCGCCAGAAGCGCAATCAAGCCGCGTAAGGACCGGCCGGTCGTTGCGATCACCTCGCTCGGCAAGAGCTGCCTGCGCTATATGGTCGAGCTCAAGCCGCAGCTCGAACGGCGCGGCTACGAGGTGGTCGTCTTCCACACCACCGGCATGGGCGGCCGCGCGATGGAATCGATCGCCGCGCAAGGTGGCTTTGCCGCGGTGCTGGACCTCAGCCTGCAGGAGGTCGCCAACCAGCTCACCGGCTCGGTGGTCAATTCCGGCGCTGACAGGCTTGAGAATGCAGGCAGAGCCGGCATTCCACAGATCGTCGCGCCGGGGGCGATCGACATGGTCGACTTCCCGGCATGGCTTGGGGTTCCGAGCGAGCTGTCGGATCGCCCGTTCCACGCGCATAACCGGCTGCTTGCGTCGGCAACGTCGGGATCCGCTGATCGCCAACGGATCGCCCGCGCGATTGCCGAGAAACTGTCCCAGGCCAACGCTCCCGTTGCCTTCGTGCTGCCCGCCGGCGGCATCCAGCAATGGGATCGCGAAGGCGAAGCCTTGCACGATCCCGACGCCCTCGCCGCCTTCGTCGACGCCATGCGATCGGCGATCAAGGCGCCGGTCGAGCTGCACGAGATCAAGGATCACATCAACAGCGCCGCATTCGACGAAACGGTGCTCGGCATCTTCGACCGATGGGTCGCTGCCGGCATTGTCCCTCGCGGCGGCACCACGGCTGCCGCATGAGGAGGCCGCTTGCCCAGGCGCTGGTGCTCGACTTCGGCGGGGTGATCTCGAAGACATTGTTCGAGACCCATGACCTGGCCGAGCGCGCGCTCGGGCTCGCCCCGTGCACGCTGAAATGGCTCGGACCGTTCGCACCCGACAGCGATCCGCTCTGGACGAGCATGCAGCGTGGCGAGATTTCGGAACGCGACTACTGGCTCATCCGCAGCCGCGAGGTCGGGCGCCTGGTCGGCGAGGACTGGCGCGACATGGAGACCTTCGTGAAACGCGCGCGCGGCGCCGATCCCGACACCGTGATCCGCCCCGAGGCAGCGCGCGCGATCACCCTCGCCGCCGATGCCGGGTTCCGGCTCGCCATCCTCTCCAACGAGCTCGACCTGTTCTACGGCACCGATTTCCGCAGCCGTCTCTCCATCCTCAAGCGCTTCGACACCATCGTCGATGCCACGCATACCGGGATCCTGAAGCCCGACCCCCGCGCCTATCAAAGCGTGCTGGACGAACTGGCACTGGAGGCAGACAATTGCGTCTTCGTCGACGACCAGCGCCGCAACATCGCAGGCGCCGCCGCGTGCAACATGCGCACGGTGCTGTTCGATGTGCGCAATCCTGCCGCGTCCTACAGCGAGGCGCTGCGGCATTTCGGGCTGCAATTCGACTAAAGCGCTTTCGAGCGAAGTGGTACCGGTTCGCGTGAAGAAAGCGCATCAAAACTGGAATCTGGAGCCCCGTCCCGATTCCATCGGAACGGAAAAGGCTCCGGCCGGACAGGGAACGATCATGCGCGACAGAAACTTCCTGGTTGAGAACAACGCCAAGCCGATCTGGCACCCGATGGCCCATCCCGCCGAGATGCGGGCGCAGCCGCCGCGGATCGTGATGAAAGGCGAAGGTGTTGAAGTCACCGACATCGATGGCAAGACCGTGATCGATGCGGTCGGCGGATTGTGGAATGTCAATCTCGGCTACAGCTGCGATCCGATCAAGCAGGCGATTGCGGACCAGCTCAGCGCGCTGCCGTATTATTCCGGCTTTCGCGGCACCTCATCCGGCCCCTCGATCGAGCTCGCCTACGAGCTCACCGAATGGTTCAAGCCGGAAGGCATGGTGCGCGCCTTCTTCACTTCGGGCGGCTCGGACTCGGTCGAGACCGCGCTGCGGCTCGCGCGGCAATACTGGAAGATCAAGGGCCAGGCTGACCGCACCAAGTTCCTGGCGCTGAAGAAGGGCTACCACGGCACCCATTTCGGCGGCGCTTCCGTCAACGGCAACGCCAATTTCCGCCGCAACTATGAGCCGATGCTGCCCGGCGTGTTCCATATCCCCGCGCCGTCGACCTATCGCAATCCCTTCAACGAGACCGATCCCGCAAAACTCGCGCAGCTGTGCGCGGCGGCGATGGAGGAGGAGATCGCATTCCAGGGCGCCGACACCATCGCGGCCTTCATCATGGAGCCGGTGCTCGGGGCTGGCGGCGTGATCGTGCCGCCGGACAGCTTCATGAAGCTGGCGCGCGAGATCTGTGACCGTCACGGCATCCTGATGATCGCGGACGAGGTCGTCACCGGTTTCGGGCGCACCGGCGCATGGTCGGGTTCGCGGCTCTGGGGCGTGAAGCCCGACATGATGACGATGGCGAAGGCGATCACCTCGGGCTATTTCCCGCTCGGCGCGACGCTGATCGGCGAGCAGGTTGCGGAAGCCTTCGAGGCCGACACGACCACGTTCGGCTCGATCGGCCACGGCTACACCTATTCCGGCCATCCGGTCGGCTGCGCCGCGGGCCTTGCGGCGCTCGCCGAGACCCGCCGCCTCAAGCTTGACGAGAATGCCGCCGCGCGCGGCGAGGACCTTGCGCGGGCGCTGGCCGCGCTCAAAGCGAAGCACGCGCTGGTCGGCGACGTCAGGGGCAAGGGTTTGATGGCCGCGCTCGAACTGCTCGCCGATCGCGACAGCAAGAAGCCCGCCGACAAGAAGACGATGGCGAAGGTTGCCGACGCCGCCTACGACGCCGGCGTGATGCTGCGTGTCTCCGGCAACAACCTGATCCTGTCGCCGCCCCTGATCCTGACGCCGGCCGACGTGAGGCGGATCGCCGAAGGGATCGACGCCGGGCTGTCAGCGGCTTCCTGATAGCGCACTCACACAAGCCATGGCGCGCTCGAACAGCGCGCCATCCGCCCTGCCGCGGTCAAGGCAATCGGCCAGCGATATGGCCGACATCCGCTGGTCGGTGCAGAAGATGCGCATGAAGTCGGCCGCGAGCGCGACCTTGCGCGGCGCCGGTTGCCTCTCCCAGTCGCTGGTGCTCAGATAGAGCAAGGACGCATCGTCAACGCTGCTGTTTTCGGCCGCTGCGCCACGCGCGGCTGGGCCGGTCGCCAGCAACGCCAACAGCGCGCCGACCACGGCTCCCATGCGATGCATGCGGCCGCTCATTTCGTCTCCCTGGCATTCACCATCGGCGGCACGTCGAGCGCGGGATTGCGATCGAAGAAGTTGAACGGACGCAGCCGGAAGCCATGCCATAGGCCCGGCATGGCCGGCCAATCCTCGGCGCGCGGCACGTGGCGGAAGCCAACCGTGTACCACAGCACGAGGTCGCGGTCCTCGATCGGCCGCTTGGCCGCCGTCCATTTCGGCAGGCCGTCGACCTCGGGGTTTCCGTTCGGATACATGCCCGCGGCGTAGCGCTCGTCCTTGGCGTAGGCCGAGGTCCACAGCGTGTAGGCGCTGAAACCGGCACGCAGCTGGATCGGATCGTCCTTGGCGAGCAGCGAGACGTCGGAGTGGCCGGGCATCAACTGATAGCTTGTGCGGTAGCCGCGGCTGTTGGTCCTGCCCGTGCTCTCGACCCTAAATTGCGCCGCGTTCAGCGGCATGGTGATCGGACCTTCGGTCGCAACCGGCCTGGTGTCGACCTGCCAGAGGCTCTTGCGCTGACCCTGCTCCAGGCGGCGGACATTGAAGCGATCCTCGACCAGCCGGTTCGAGGTGCCGTCGACGTCCATGTCGATCCGGAACGTCATGTAGTGATCGTGATTGACCGCGAGCAGCCGTTCGTCGACCAGCGTCCCAAAGGCGGTATCCTGCGCGGCCGTCGGGTCGCTCAGTGTCTTGCTCGCGACGCCCTTGGTGGCATCGATGCCGTAGGCGCCGAGCCGCACATCGATATTGCCGGCACGGTCGAACACGTAGTCGACCAGATAGTCGTAATTGCCGACCACCGGCGCCATCCGCACCACCAGCTCATTGTTCGGCCGCACCTCGGCGGTGTTGTTGATCAGCTCGCTGTGGCGCCAGATCGGATCGCCGGTCGGGCGCTCGAAGATGCAGACCGCGCCCTTGGACACGACCGGCGCGCCCTTGGTATCCGAGATCGTCAGGTCGAGATAATGCGCGCCTTCGGGACAATCCACGCCGCGCTGCAATTCACTGGAGAGCACGCCAAAGCCGTACTCGCCGATATCCATATAGGCGCGGAACGACCAGGTCGGCGCCGGATCCATATAAGGCACGAACATCTCGCTCGCCGAGATCTGATAGGCGATGTCGCGGAGCGTGCCGTGGTCATCGTAGCGGATCAGCGACAGCACGGCGCCGACACGCGGCTCGAGACGGACATGGAACGACCAGTTGTCCCAGCGGACTTGGCCGCCCTCCACCTTCACGTTGCTGCCTTCAGGCGCGGCGATTTCGATCGGCTTCGGCGGCTTGCGATATGTTCCGGAGTCGGCATAGGCGTGCGAGGGCGTCTGCGGCGGTGGCGGCACCACGCCGAGATCGGTCACCGACAGCACCGTTTTGCTCTTGAGATCGACCTGAGCGAACAGGTTCTCGATCGGCTTGCCCCAGAGATTGTTGGCGGCGCCCGTGGTGTCGACACAGGGAACGTTGAGCAGGCGGCGGCCTTTCAGGACCGGGTCGCTCACCGGACCGACCGTCAGCGGCAGACACATGACGTTGCGGAAATCGGTGATGCCGCGCTTGGCCATCGCGGCGATCCAGCGCGGGTCCTGCTTCGGCAGGTCGCCGGCGGAGATCAGCTCATCGATGGTCAGCGCAGCCTCGTGATCCCTGACTTCCTGCCAGCCGAGCAGGCTTCGCGTGGCGAGATCAACATGCGCCTCGTAGAGATGCCCGCCGCTCAGCAGCGTCGCGCTGGCCCGGCGCGTGAAGGGCTGTCCGGGCTTCCACGCCCGCACCTCGTCCTTGGGATCCTCCTCGACCGACATCGAGACGACCCGCGCCGAATCGTCGAGCTTGCCGGCGCCGCGCAGGATATCGGAGACCGAGCGGATTTCGTCGGTGGTGAGCCCGTCCATCGGGTGCGTTGCGGCCGCCTGCGGCCACATCCGCCGCTCGGCCTGCGCCGGCAGCGGCGCCGCCAATGTCGCGACCATCAGACCGGCCACTGCCCACACGCCATGCCTGAAAATCAGAGCCATTCCGCCCTCCACTCAAAGCTAGAACTGCCAGAATACAAGCAACGGCGGCGACGTGAAGGCCCGCTCCTTCATCCGGTAACCTGTTCCGACGCCGCCGGCAGGATTGCGGCCGCGGCCGGGCGTGGCGCGGCGCGGTGGACATCGAGCAGCCGCACGCCGATGCGATCGCGCAAGGCCGGCCAGAGGCCGCGCGGCGCCACGATCATCACGACGACGGCGATGATGCCGAGCCCCACCAGATACCAGCCGCCGGACAGGCCGAGCGGTCCGGTCATCAGCTCGCGCAGGCCGAAGAAGATGATGACGCCGAGGATCGGGCCTTCCAGCGTTCCAATACCGCCGATGATCACGATGAACATCATGTAGACGGACCAGTTGACGTCGAAGGCCGCTAGCGGCGCGATGAACAGATTGCCCATGAAGCTGAGCGCGCCGGCAAGCCCACATCCCGCCGCCGAGAGCACGAAGGCGACGAAACGATTGTGCCGGACGTCAACGCCGACGCTCATCGCGGCAAGATCATTGTCGCGCACGCTCATCAGCCCGAGCCCGAAGCTCGACGTCATCATCCTGTACAGCGCCGCGATGGTCACGAGCGTCAGGCCGCCGGCGAGCCAGAACATCGTCGGCTCGAACCAGTCGAAATCGATCAGCTTGCTGGTCGCGAGCGGCACGCCCGACGTGCCGCCGACGGCCTGCGACTTCATTGTGAACGCGCCGATGATTTCGGCGAACACCCACATCGCGATCGAGAAATAGGCGTCGCGCAAACGAAACAGCGGAAAGGCGATGATCGCCGCAACGGCGCCCGCCACCAGCGGCGCGACCGGCAGCACCCAGATCGGCGTAACCTCGAGCCAGCCCGAGGTCAGGAACAGCGCATAAGCGCCGAAGGCGATGAAGACCTGGTGGCCAAGCGAGACCAGCCCGGCATAACCCGCCAGCAGGTTCCACATCTGCGCCATCGTCAGCAAGAGTAGGCACTCGGTCGCGAGCCGCAGGAATCCCTCGTTCAGCACGAAGGGCGCGCCGGCAATCACCGCGACGAGCACGATGGCAGAGGCCGCAAGAATGGTACGTGTCGGCATCGGCATCACACCCTGCTCGACACGAGACCCGACGGGCGGATCAGCAGCATGATGAAGAACAGGAGGTGCGCATAGAGCAGCCCGGCATTCGGATCGATTTTCAGCCCGATCAATTGCGCCATGCCGAGCGCGATGCCGCCGAGCAGCGCGCCCCAGAACGAGCCGAGCCCGCCGAGCACCACGACCTCGAACGCGATGAGGAGCCGCTCGGCCCCCGAGAACGGCGTGAAGCTCGAGCGCACCGCGAGCAGCACGCCGCCGATCGCGCCGAGCGCGAGCGACAGGCCCATGACATAGTTATAAACCCGGTCCGGTTTGACGCCGGACAGCCGGACGATATCGCGGCGGTCGGCGGTGGCGCGCACGATCCGGCCGAACTCGGTATGGCGTAGCACGAGTTGCAGCGCCATGAACAGCAGCGCGGCGAGCACCAGCGTCAGCAACGGCATGATGCCGATGTTGAGGCCCGCGATCTCGAGGCTGGCGCGCGAGAGCTCGCCGACCTGGAGGCTGCGCACGTCGGCGCCGAACACCTCGACCATCACGTTGCGCAGGATCACCGACACGCCGAAGGTCAAAAGCAGCGGCGACAGCGGATCGGGCGACGTCACGACCCGGTTGACGATGGCGGCCTGGTAGAGCCATCCGACCGCAAAGGACAGCGCAATCACCGGGATCAACATCAACAGCGGCGACACCTGCGGAAACAGGTTGGCCAGCAGCACGGCGCAGAACGCGCTCAGCACCATGAACTCGCCATGCGCGATGTTGACGACGCGCATCACACCGAACACCAGTGCGAGCCCGATGCCGAGCAGCCCATACAGCCCGCCAAGCAGGGCCCCGTTGATCAACGTCTCAACCCAGATCATGTCGTGCCAACCCTGGCTAGTTACCGAAATAGGCGTGCGTCAGCTGCTCCGGCTGCAAGCCTTGCGCCGGGCCGGTCAGCGACACCCGCCCCTTCAACAGGCAATAGATCCGCTCCGAGGTCGCGAGCGCGCGCTTGACGTCCTGCTCGACCAGCACGACCGCGGTACCCTCGCGGCGGATGTCGGCGAAGGAGCGGTAGATCTGCTCGACCACGACGGGGGCGAGCCCGAGCGAGATCTCGTCGCACAAGAGGAGCCGCGGGTTCGACATCAGCGCGCGGCCGATCGCCGCCATCTGCTGCTGGCCGCCGGAGAGCTGGCCGGGAAACATCCGCCGCCGCTCCTCGAGGATCGGGAACAGGTCGAACACCCGCCGCAAGGTCCAGCTGCCTTTGCGCCGGTTGACGCTGCCCATCAACAGGTTCTCCTCGATCGTCAGCGAATCGAACAGCAGGCGGCCCTCGGGCACCATGATGAGGCCGAGCCGCGACACCTCTTCGGCCGGCATCTGCGAGATATCGACGCCGTCGAACTGCACCGCGCCGCGACGCTCCTCGTTGAGACCGACCAGCGCCTTCAGGAACGTCGACTTGCCGGCGCCATTGGCGCCGACCAGTGCCACCGCCTCGCCGTCCGCGACGGTGAAGTTCATATCGAACACGGCCTGCAGATCGCCGTAGAAGATCTGCAGGCCGTTCACATCAAGCAACGCCATCGGCCTTCAATCCCATGTAGATCTCGCGCACCACGGCGCTGTCCATGACCTCGGCCGGCGGCCCGTCCAGCACCTTGCGGCCGAAGTCGAGCACCAGGATGCGATCCGACACCGCGCGCAGCGCGTGCGGAATGTGCTCGATCCAGATCATGGCATGATCGGCCTTCACCGACTGGATGATGGCAACGAGGCGCTCGACCTCGGGCTCGGTCAGCCCGGCGGCGATCTCGTCGAGCAGGATCAGCTTCGGCTTCGAGGCCAGCGCCTTGGCGAATTCCAGCCGCTTGCGGTCGATCAGCGGCAAGGCGCCGGCGAGCCTGTCCGCCTTGGCGTCGAGCCCGGTGCGCTGCAACACCTCCATGGTCCAGCTCGACGCCGCCTCGCCGGTGAGGCCGGCGCCGTAGGATGCCGCGACCAGCGCGTTCTCGTAGACCGACAGATGCGGGAACGGCTGCGGGATCTGGAACGCCCGCCCGAGCCCCATCCGCGCCCGGCGATGCGGCGGCAGGCCTGATATCTCCCTGTCGTCGAGCATGATCGAGCCGCCGTCGGCCGTGAGCAGTCCGACGATCAGGTTGAGCAGCGAGCTCTTGCCGGCGCCGTTCGGGCCGATCACGCCGAGGCATTCGCCGCGCGCCAGCGCGAAGCTGACATTGTCGGCGACCACGATCTCGCCGAAGCGCTTGGACAGACCGCTGACGCGCAGAAGCGGTGCCATCTCAAGCCAGCTTGGAGAGCAGCTGGAGATCGGCCTGCTTCGGGATGAACGGCGCCGTTCCGTTGTGCACGATCAGGAGCTCGTATTTCGACTTGCCGCCCTTGGCCTTGCGCCATTGCCCGCCCGACAGCGAGGTCACCGCGACGTTCTTGATCGGACTGTCCTTGAACTTGACCCGGCCGACCACGGTCTCCATGTCGAGGCCGGCGATCGCATCGCGCAATGAGTTCTTGTCCTTGGGATCGCTGTTCTGCAACGCCGCGAGCCCGACCTCCCACAGCGCATGGGCGTAGCCGATCGGTTGGGTCCACTGCTTGCCGGTGGTCTTCTCCCACTCCGCGGCGAGCTCGGCAGCGCTCTGCCCGGTCAGCGAGGACTTGAACGGATAGGCCGGCGTCCACCACACCTCGGTCGACATGCCGTCGCCGCGATCGCCGAGCGCATTCACCGCGGCCGGGAACAGGAAGGCCGCCGCCACCGTGCAGATCTGCGGCTTGAAACCGGCCTGCGCCGCCTGATTCCACAGCGTCACCCAGTGATTGCTGAAGGTGAAGCCGGAGACGATGTCGACGCCGTTGTTCTTGAACAGCGCGATCTGGTTGGTGAAGTCGTCGGTCGCGATCTGGAATTTGCCGGCCGAGAACTCCTGATAGCCCGCTCCCGAGATGCCCGCCGGCAGGCCGAGCTTCGGATCGGAGAACGCCTGGCCCGGCGGGTTGTCGATGTAGAGCGTGCCGACCTTCTTGTTGGTCTCGACCGACTGCCACATGCCCAAGAAATTTTTCGCAACGTCGTCGGCACCCCAGAAGAAATGGTAGCTGTAGGGAAAACCCTTGTCCGGCGTCGACTTGCGCGGAAACATCCAGCCTTGCCACGGCACCATGGTCGAGATGGTAGGAATCCCGCGGGCGTCGGCGAGCTCCTGCACCGGCGGCTGGGCGTCGCCGTCCTCGATCAGGATCAGGTCGCACTTTTCACGCAGCACCAGTTCGCTCGCGATCACCGACGAGCGGTTCGGATCGGATTGATTGTCCTTGAACACCAGCTCGACCTGATAGGTCTTGCCGCCGATCTTCAGGCCGTCCTTCAGCCGCGCCTTGATGCGCTCATGGATCCAGGGATCGGGCTCGGCGAACTGCGCGCGGACGCCGGAGAGGCAGCCGACCCAGCCGATCTTGATGGTGTTGCCGGCGGCCCGCGCGAGATTGACCAGCGGCACGTTCATCGCCGATGCGAGACTGGTGGCACCGGCCGCTTTCAGCAGCGTACGCCGGTCGAGCCGGCCTGACGCCGTATTGTTCTTCGTCTCAGTCATGTCCCTCTCCCTCCACAACCAATGATGAAAATGCCTGACCGCGGCTCACGCCGCCGATCGCTGGATCGCCGCACGGCTCACCGCGGCGAATTTGCACAAGGTGTTTTCGATGATCTGGCGCGGGATGCCGCGCACGATGAAGACGAGCCGCGAGCGCCGGTCCGCCGACGGCCAGCCCTGCAGCGCGATCGGCGGATGGAACACGTGCTGCACGCCGTGCACCACCATGGGCGCATCGGGCTGCTCGGCGACATGCACGATCGCCTTGAAGCGCAGCAGGTCCTCGCCTCTAAGCGCCGCGACATAATCGAGCCAGCGCGCGAACGCCTCCCGCTGGATCGGCTCGTCGATGATCAGGCTGTAGGACGATACGCCGGTGTCGTGCGCGTGGTGACTGTGGTGGCTGCACGCCTCGCCGTCGCAATGGTGATCCCCGTGATGGTGCGGCGTGTTCGCCGCCTGCGCTGCCAGATCGAACCAGCGCACGACATCGGCGGAGCGCGCCGCCGGATCGAACAGCCCGGCATCGAGGACCTTCGCCGGATCGACGATTCCGTTCCGCACTTTCGTGCGCGTCGCGACCGGATTGATCGCCGCAAGCTGCGCATCAAGCCGCGCCAGTGCGTCCTCGGCGGCCAGGTCGGTCTTGGTCACGAGCAGCCGGTCGGCGACTGCGATCTGCCTGACGGCCTCGCCATGGGCCGCAAGGGTGTGCGCACCATTAACCGCATCGACGGTCGCGACCACGCCGTCGATCCGGTAGCGACTGAGGACATCGGGCGCCGTCATCAGCGTGTGCAGCACGGGCACGGGATCGGCGAGCCCGGTGGTCTCGACCAGCACCCGGTGGAATGGCGGGATCGTTCCTGCCGCACATCGCGAAGCAAGATCGGCCAACGTCTCGATCAGGTCCTCGCGCACCGAGCAGCAGATGCAGCCATTGTCGAGCAGCGCCAGGCGGTCTTCGCTGCTCTCGACCAAAAGGTGATCCAGCGCCACCTCGCCGAACTCGTTGATGATGGCGACGACGCCATTGAGCTCGGGCTGGCGCAACAAATGGTTCAGCACCGTGGTCTTGCCGCTGCCGAGGAAACCGGTCAGCACCGTGACCGGGATCTGATCCACGGTTGCCATCATGCGCCCCGCTCGTAGACCTTGCGGCCCTCGAAGAAGGTCATCTCGACCCGCGTATCGGCCAGTTGATCCGGCGGGATGTCGAAGATCATCTGGTCGAGCACGATCAAATCGGCGGATTTGCCGACCTCGATCGAGCCGATCGACTGGCCGAGCCCGGCCGAGCGCGCGGCGTCGATGGTGTAGATGTCGATCACGGTTTTGAGGTCGAGCGCCTGCTCCGCCCACAGCGACTTGCCAGGAAAATCTCCGGTCGGATTCTGCCGCGTCACCATGCCCTCGATGCCCTGCCAGGGATCGGGGATCGGGATCACCGGCCAGTCCGAGCCGCCGGCCATCAGTGCACCGGCTTCCTTCAAATCCTTGTTCGGCCAGAAGCGCTGCGCGCGCTCCTCGCCCATCGCGGCCTTGTGCGCTTCGAGGAAGACGGTCGGATACCAGATGATCGGCGACAGGTCGGCGGCGACGCCGAGCTCGGCGAAGCGCTTGACGTCGTCGGGCGCGATATAGCTCGCATGCGCGATCTGATGGATCAGATGGGTCGGGCCGTTGAAGCTGCGCACGACGTCGATGGCGTCGAGCGCCTGCGTCACCGCGGCGTCCCCCGCGCAATGGATCTTCGCGGCAAGGCCGAGCTTCTCGCAGCGCCCGAGCCAACGGATCAGGTCTGGTACGGTCAGCATGGTCGCGCCGCGGAAGCAGCAGCCGCGCACCGGGTCGGCCACATACGGCTCGTGGAAGGCCGCGGTCTTGGCGCCCGGCACGCCGTCGAGGAACACCTTCACATAATCGGGCTTCACATGCGCGCCGCGGTAATCCTCGCGCAGCGCGAACAGCTCCTCGCCGGCCTTGCCGAACATGAAACCCGGCTCGACCACCGGCATCGCGCACACCGCCCAGGCGGTGAGCTCGCCGCGATCGTCGAGCCCCTTCAACGCCGCCATGATCGGCTGCATGCTGGCGGCGTCGATGAAGGCGGTGACGCCATAGGCGTTCAGCACCGAGATCGAGCGCGCCACCGCCGCGCGGTCCATCTCGGCCGTGTAGTGACCGGAGGCCGCGAGCGCCCGCTCGACCAGGCCGGAGGCGGCCTCGATCATGATCCCGGTCAGCGTTCCGGTCTTGAGGTCGCGGCCGATCTCGCCGTCGGTCGGATCAGCCGTGTCGGCCGCAACGCCGGCGAGCCGGAGCGCCGCCGAGCTCGCCCAGCGGTTATGATAGGTGTCGTCGCGCAGCACCACGGGATGGCCGAGGCAGGCCGCGTCGAGCAGCGCGCAGGACTCCGCGGTGTTCATCTCGTTCAAGAGATTGTTGCCGAACTGCCCGCCGACGATCCAGGCGCCGGGCGCCGCCGCCGATGCGGCCTTGTGCAGGGTCTCGGCGATCCTTGGAATGCTGTCGGCGTTGGAGAAGCGCAGCTCGTAGAGATCGGCCTGTCCGCCCATCATGATGTGATTGTGAATGTCGACGATCCCCGGCATCGCCATCCGTCCACCGAGATCGACGGTCGCCGTCCCCTCGCCGATGAGCGCCGCGACGTCGCGTTCCTTGCCCACCGCGATGAACCGGCCGGCCTTGACGGCTGCGCAGCTTGCCCAAGGTTGCCCGCGGTTCGACGTCTAAATCCGGCCGTTGCGGAAGACCGTGTCGGCGAATGTCCTGTTCATACGGATCAAACTTCTCGATTGGGAAAGCCTGGAGCGATCAGCCTCTCACCGTGCGGTGCACAAGGCCGAACCGCGCACGACGCCGGCATGATGGCCAAACGTTCGGCATGTCGGCATTTGGAACAATCCACCGTCCGGTGGATGCTCCGCCGCGTCCCCGCAATGCGGGCGGCGCGGCGCCTAGAGCGCGGTGACTTCATTTCAAATCGTGCGGCAGGCCCCGCTTCACCTCGCCCGGAGAGGTCGGAACGCATCGTAGATGCGTTCCGGGTGAGGGGGAGCCTCCGCTAACGCACTATCGCCGGATACGCGGAGACAGCCCCTCACCCCAACCCTCTCCCCGTAAGAACGGGGCGAGGTAGCGCAGTTCCGTTGCGGCCGTTAGTCGATATAGCCTCATCGCCCCTCAAAACCCCAGCGCGAGGCCGTCCTTGCGGTGATCGGAGGCACCGAACAGAACGCCCCTCGCATGGTCGATGCGGATCGCCTGGCAGCCGCCGATCGGCTCCTCCGAGAACCGCGCATCGTGGCCGCGGGCGCGAAGGTCGTCGCGTATCCCGGGAGAAATGGTCGTCTCCAGCGACAGCGCGCCGTCGAAGGCAAAGGAGCGCGGCGCCTCGGCCGCGGCCTGGATGTTCATCTTCATGTCGAAGATGTTCGACAGCAGATTGGCGTGGCCCGCGGCCTGGTAGTGCCCGCCCATCACGCCGAACGACATCACGGTCTTGCCGTCCTTGCGCAGCAGGCCCGGAATGATCGTATGCATCGGCCGCTTGCGCGGCGCGAGCGAATTGGGATGTCCGGGCCTGGCGCGAAAGCTCCAGCCGCGGTTGTGCAGCAGGATGCCCGATTTCGGCGCGTAGATGCCGCTGCCGAACGGATAGAACAGCGAGTTGATCAGCGAGACGGCGTTGAGATCGCGGTCGACCACCGTGACATAGACGGTGTCGCGATGCTCGATATCGTCCCAGGTCGCGGGCGCGGATGCGCGGCGCATGTCGATTTTTCCACGGATTCTCCCGATATAGTCGTCGGCAAGGAATGCGGCCGGATCGACCTTGCTGGTGGCGGGATCGCAAAAGAAGGCGTCGCGCGCGCGGTAGGCCGCTTTGGTGGCTTCGGCCAGCAGATGGATGCGATCGGCCTCTCCGAGCTTGCCGACATCGAAGCCTGCAAGCGTCCGCAGGATCATCAGCGCGGCCAGGCCCTGCCCGTTCGGCGGACACTCGACCACGTCATGGTCGAGGTAGCGCGCCGAGATCGGCCGCACATAGTCGGAGGTCTGGGCGGCGAAATCATCGGTGCTATGGGCGCCGCCCAGGGCACGCAAGATGGCCACCATCTCGTCGGCAGCCTCGCCCGCGTAGAACGCGTCGCGCCCGTGCTGCGCGATCCGGCGAAGGGTGCGGCCGAGCGCGGGTTGCGTACGGATGTCGCCGACCTCAGGCGCCTTGCCGCCGGGCAGGAACTGCGCCGCCGCATTGCCGTCGATCTCGATCCGGGCCCGGAAGCGGCGCCAGTCCTCCGCGACGCGCGGCGTCACGCAAAAGCCCCGCTCGGCAGCCGCGATCGCCGGCCGGAAGATCTCCTCCAGCGACCTGCTGCCATGATCGGCGACCAGCCGGCACCACGCATCGATCGCGCCGGGCACGGTGACGGCCTCGGGCGCGGTCGGCGGAATGTCGCGCGCGTCGCTTGCGGCAAATTTCTCGGCATCGGTTGCGGCCGGCGTGCGGCCCGAGCCGTTCAGCGCAATCGGCTCGCCGGCGTCAGGCGAATACAGCGCGAAGCAGTCGCCGCCGATCCCGGTCATCTGCGGCTCGACGACGCCCTGCACCGCGACCGCCGCCACCGCGGCATCGACGGCGTTGCCGCCGGCCTTCAGCATCTCGACCGCGGCCAGCGTCGCCTGCGGGTGCGAGGTCGCGGCCATGCCACGCTCCGCAACCGCCACCGAACGGCCGACGGCCATGAAATCGCGCATGTCGTTTCCTTCAATGTTGTGAGCGGCCGCCGCTCGCCAACATTGTCGAAAACGACACCGGTCCTCGCGGAGGACTCTCGTTCGGCCACCGGGCAGGCAGCAATCCACCTAACGGTGGATCGGTGAACACGGACGAGGGTTGTCCCGCCAGACGCTTCTCGGACGCGGCGGATTGATCTGGCGGGCAACCCGGCAACACCTGTCAAACCTGCACGTGAGGAATTCTTTCGGCCTATCTGAATAGTTGCGTGCTCGGCGGCAATTCTGTGGTGGGTAACTGGTTGCCAAGCCCGGAGCGCGATGGCACGCTGCCATGATCAGTTTAGCTCATGTCGATTGCCAATGCCGATGTCATCTCTCAAAGAGTTTCATGGCGCCAGGCGACGTCGGTTCGGTTGCGGGGCTGGTTGGTTACGTATTGTCTCGTTTCTGGTCTCACTGTCATGCTGCGCCGTCGTTCACGACGTGCGTGCGGCGTCGCCCAATGAGGAGTCGAGCCGACAGGTGACGGCATCCGAACCGTCGGCTCAATCCGATGCCAACGAGAGTGTATTGCCTGATGCGGACCGAGCGTCGCCCGAGGCTCCGTCGACGACGCCAGGCGAGATGCAACCTGAGCAGGTATCCACGGCCAACGTTGCCGACTCGTTCAAGGCCGCTCCGGACAATGTCGATACAGTTCTGGTCCTGGACGAATGCTTTGTTGCCGAGGCGTGCATTGACCGGTTCCTTGGCGCGCTCTACACGCGAGCGCCGAAGACCGACTGGATCGTCGTGTACGAAAAGAAGGACGTGATCATCAAACGGAAGCGTAAACTGATCACGGTCACGCGCAGCATCCCGAAACGGGTCGAAAATGACTTCGGATGGAAGGACCCCAAGGCCGCGGATAAAGCCGGGATGCCTCTGATGGATTACGTGATCGGAGGGATGGATCGAGCCTTCAAGCAAAAGCTGTTCTATATGCTCCATGCAGCGGAGCAGGCCGGACTGGCACCCGGGATCACAAGCGGATTCCGCGATGACTACCGCCAATCGATTGCAAGCGGGCTGAAGGCGGCAAATGACAAGTCTTATCACGGCGGCAGCTCGCGTGGGGGCTATGGTCACGGGCTCGCTGCAGACGTCGTCAGCATGAATGGCGGCAGCAAGGACGAGCGTGCAACCGAGACCAAGCTATTATGGAAATGGATCGACGAGCACGAAAAGCAGTTCGGAGTCGGACGTCCCTACTTGAATGGAGACCCAGCGCATCTCGCACCGGTCGATGGTCGGGAGTATGTTGCTCATCGTACGGTATCAAGGCACACGAAGCTGGCCGGCAAGCGACATACCCGAATTGCAGCATCTTCCAGACGTGGCGTGACGACGCGCGCAAAGTCAAAGGCAGCGTCGAGGGCCGCGACGACGAGACTCAGCTCGCGCCTCTGATCGGCCTACCCCTCCTGCGCTTCGTGCGCTCCGGCGCGCCCCAGCTCAGGGGGTGAGCTGGGGCTGACGGCGGCTTCGGAGGCCGTAGCGGCCAGCCTCCGCCCATGACGTTATGCCCCTCTTCGGACTCTCATCTACCAGGAACCGCGATTGCTGCGCCGCGCTACTACTTCTGCGCTGTGGAGCCTGCTTGCCGCTGAATCTGTTACTCGGGGCTAGTCCAGAATGGCAATTGCCGCGTGCGCTTGTCGATCTATCATGTCCCCAGTCGTGCGGATTGGCCGACATTTTGCCCACACCCGACCATGCACCTCGCGCGATCAGGGATCGCCGCTTCGGCCCACGGAGCGACGGTCCCGCCCAATTCCGGATGTGTGACTCACAGACCGCGCCACACACTCAATGTCGTCCTGGCGAAAGCCAGGACCCAATTCCCCGGATCGCAATTGTTGCGCGACGCTGGGGCCACGATCCCGTTCATGATCAAATGCTGTGGTTATGGGTCCCCTGGCTTTCGCCAGGACGACGATCGTGTGTCGCATCCGCACTGTCATTGCCCGGCTCGCCGCCTCCGCTAAAGCTTCGGCGCGCCAAGGATGCATGGCCTCGTTGAAGCCTTGGCGAAGACGGGACCGGGCGATCCAGTACGCCGCGGCCTCTCGATTCAAGCACAGGCATCTCTGAAATACTGGATCACTCGCATGCGCGTGCGCGGGTGATGATACCGAAGATGGGAGCGCAATGACAGTGCGTTGTCTCGCGCGAGAACGATCCTCATCGTCGTCCCTGCGAAAGCACTAGGGCATGCACACATTTCTGAGGCTCCATCCGAGAGCGACGGCGCGGAAGTAATCGAGACCGTTTTTGAAGGTGATGGGGCCTGGTGGCTTGGAGGACGGATAGCCGTCCCATCCTCCAATGCGGCCGATAATCCAGGCCGCCCAGGCAAGACGATCGGACGGATGCGGGTTCTTCAGTCGTCTGTTCCTGGCTTCAAGCTGCTGATTGAGGGCGGTCAACGCATCGATCTCGCTGGGATTGAAGGCAACGTGAAGCGACTGCTGGCTCCCGTTGCGCGCTTGCAGGAGCTGGATGGTGATGATCGCGGCCTTGGCAGCGATGGCAACCAATTTGAGAAGCCGGCCGGCGGTGCCGATCTGGCTATCCTCGAGCTTGAAGCCCTGCGTCTTGAGGACGCGGAAGAACTGCTCGATGATCCAGCGCTGCTTGTACCAGGCGACGATGCGCCAGGCATCGTCTGAACTGGTGACCTCGTGAGAGGTGAGAAGACGCCAGTGCAACGGCTCGACGTTGGGATCGGCATTGATCTCGCGGACGTCAACGATGGCCAGATGCAGGCTTTTCGGCAAATGGCGCAGGAACTTGCTTTGCGGCCGGGCCAGCTCGATTGCGCCGAAGCGAAGTTCGAGGTCCATCGGACGTGCAGGCCGCCCCGCACGCGCAGGCAACTCGATGATGCGACGCTCTACCGCCGTCATGGCGTCGATCGCCGCATACAAACCCGTCGTGTCGGCCAGCTTGCGATCATGCATGCTGCGGGCGATCACGCGGTAGTCTTGCTCGGCTGCGCTGGCATAAAGAGCAAAGATGTCGCTCTCGCGGTCACCAAGCAGGGTCACCATTGCAGCACCGGTAAGCAGCGGCTTGGCCGCAAGGGCGGTGGCAATCCAGCGCTGCGATTCCTTGTCCGACAGGTCGCGGCTGTCATGCGAGACGCTCCGAGGGCCTTCACGCGTCCACACCTCGCCGCTCAAAAGTCCCAGGCAGGTGCCATTGTCCGCATCCACCGCCAGCATCGGGTGCAGCAGCACGCCGTGGTGATTGCCCTTGCCGATCTCCCCGAGCCCGCGCCGGCGTTGCGGCGTGGTGTTGAAGTGGATCTCGCTGGTGTCCTGGATCGCCAAAACATGGCGGCCTGTAACCGCCGCAGCCGTGCTTTCGCTCCAGCTTTCGATGATGCGCTCCTTCGTCACCTTGGAGTTACCGAGAAAGCGGTTGAACCGCACCTCCAGCGCGCGGTCTCCCTTGGAAAGCCGCCGAAGGCATACATCCTTGCCCGCGACCATGCGTCCGATGAGCGCCGCCCCCCTTTATCGAGACGACCATCCTCGAACCGGCCCAACGTCCAGTCAATCCGCGACAACATGCTGGCACCTCCGCCCAAGCCGAAGTGCCGTAATAGAAGTCACCGAGCCCCCCGATTCTGGAATCCCCAATCTCTGACCCGAGTCAATCCGTCGCACCAGATGTGTGCATCCCCTAGTGCGAAAGCAGGGACCCATAACCACGGATGTTTATTGTTTCACGACGCTGGGGTGACGAATCTCGTTCACAACATCCGCCGCGGCGTATGGGTCCCTGCTTACGCAGGGACGACGTGCTGGAAGAGCCGCGGACTCTAATCGACAGCCCGCGCCTCAATGCGGCCGCGACATCATCGCCACGACGGCGGAGCGGGTCTCGACGCCGAGCTTTTCGAAGATATGGATCAGATGCGTCTTCACCGTCGCGAGACCGATGTTCAGGCACTCGCCGATCTCGCGGTTGGTTCGGCCGCAGCACAACAGCTCAACGACTTCCATCTCGCGCGAGGTCAGGCCAAAGCGCGCCGGCTCGTCGGCATTCGACGACAGGCGGCTGGTCAGGTTGAACTCGAGGTAGTCGTGGATTTTCTCCGCAATATGCATGCTGCCGTCGGGGATCGCGCAGCCCGGCGCCCACAGCACGCTCATTCCGGCGACGATGCGGTCGTTGCGGCGGAAGAAGAACTCGATCATGTCGGCGACGCCGCATTGGCCGGCGAAGGCGCGGTAGGTCGCCGCCTCCTGGGTCGCGCATTGGTCGAGCGCTGTGCTCAGCCGCGCAATCGGCCGGTTGCTCGCCGAGCGCGGATGCAACGGATCGAGCCGGTTCATGCCGGCAAGATACTGGTCGTGGAAACTCGGCGGCACGTTGCTGCTGAGCACGAAGCGGTTGAGGGTCAAATTGCCGTCGACCTCGTAGAACGCGGTCGCCGACCCCTCGAGAATGCCGCGCGCGAACTGAATGGCCTGCGTGGTTGCCGGATCCGGTCGGCCCAGAAGCGCGATCATGACCTACCTCCCGATGTTTCCCGATGGCGAACGTCTGCGCGTCGCGCGACCGTCACGCTGGGGCACGCGCGAGCCATAGTCAAGCAAATTGCGGGCCAAACGCACGAAGCGCACGTCCGGGGAAACGGTTACGCCGAAGTAACCCAACGGCCCCCTCCACCATCCGGTTGATTGCGAGCGACGCGAGCCATGCGGAACTTTCGTACATCATCCGATGTCATTGCTGGATCAAGAATGAATTCGCGTCGCATCATGGCCGCCTTCCCGTCGGCGGCCGACCAACAGGTCACGCTCGCCAACTGGCGTCAGCATCCCTTCAACGAGTGGGCATTCCGCAATGTCCGTGAATTGCTACCCACCGCGAACATCGCGCGCGCCGCGGCGCCGGCGCCGCTGTCCTTTGCGCCGCGCTATCTCGACGACGTCAGCTTCGCCAACCCGCGCGGCGAGACGGTCGGCGTCGGCGAGGCGCTGCGTGCCAGCCACACCGACGGCATCGTCGTGTCGCATCGCGGACAGGTCGCGTTCGAATGGTATGCCCATGGCCTCACGCCCGATGCCCCGCACCTGATCTTCTCCGTCAGCAAGTCGGTCGCCGGAACGCTCGGCGGCATCCTCGCCGATCACGGCAAGCTCGACCCCGACGCGCCGGTGACGCGCTACATCCCGGAGATGGAAGGCTCGGTCTATGGCGGCGGCTGCACGGTACGGCATCTGCTCGACATGAGCGTCGGCATCCGCTTCGACGAGGATTACATGGCGCGCGACGGCGACGTCATGAACTACCGGCGCTCGACCGGCTGGGAGCTGCCCGATCCGGCGATTCCGCCGAGCAATCTGCGCGACTATCTGCGCACGCTGCGGCCGAACGGCGCACCGCATGGAGAGACCTTCCACTACGTCTCGACCAACACCGATGTGCTCGGCTGGGTTTACGAGCGCGCCTGCGGCCTGTCCTACGCAAAGATCCTCTCCCACTATCTGTGGCAGCCGATGGGCGCCGAGCACGACGCCTACATCACGGTCGATTCACGCGGCGCAGGCCGCGTCGCCGGCGGCATCTGCGCGACACTGCGGGATCTCACCCGCTTCGGCGAGATGATGCGCAATCACGGCATCAGCAACGGACGACAGGTCGTCCCCGGCTGGTGGATCGACGACATCAGGCAGAACGGCAATGCGGAGGCCTGGTCGCGCGGCGACCTGACGAAAGTGTTTCCAAACGGCAATTACCGCAACAAGTGGTACACGCTCGATCGGCGCGAAACGCCGTTTGCCGCGGTCGGCATCCATGGCCAGTGGATCTACATCGATCCGGCCAATGAGACCGTGATCGCACGCGTCTCCTCCCAGCCGCTGCCGATGGATCTCGATCTCGATCACATGTGGATGCGCGGCTATCGCGCGATCGCGGCCAGGCTTGCCGGCAAGAGCTGACCGATTGCGACAGGGGGACACCATGGGACCATCGATCAACCGTCGCCGTCTGTTGCAGATCAGTGCGGGAGCAAGCCTCGGCATTGCGATGCCGCGCATCGCGCGGGCCAGTTCGAAGACGATCACGGCCGTCATGCACGCGCCGCTGCGCGCCACCGACCCGATCATGACGACGGCGTGGACCGCGCGCAACCACGGCTATATGATCTACGACACGCTGTTCTCGACCAATTCGAAATTCGAGATCAAGCCGCAGATGGTCGAGGCCTGGGAGGTCTCCGCCGACAGCCTGACCTACACCTTCCGCCTGCGGCCCGGCCTCAAATTCCATGACGGCACCGCAGTGACATCGGCCGACGTGATCCCCTCGCTGCAGCGCTGGGCCAGGCGCGACACGATGGGCCAGAAACTGTTCGAATTCGTCGCCGAACTGAAGGCGATCGACGAGCGCACCTTTCGCATGGTGCTGAAGGAGCCGTGCGGCTTCGTTCTGGCGGCGCTCGGCAAGCCGACCGCCAACGTGCCCTTCATCGTGCCGGCGCGGATCGCCGCGACGCCCGCCGACCAGGCCATATCAGATCACCTCGGCTCCGGACCGTTCCGCTTCGTGACGGCGGAATTCCAGCCCGGCGTCAAGGCCGCCTATGAGAAGAACCCGGACTACGTTTCCCGCTACGAACCATCCGACGGCACCGGCGGCGGCAAGGTCGTCAAGATCGGCCGCTATGAATGGATCAGCGTGCCGGACTTCCAGATCGCGACCAACGCGCTGATGAACGACGAAATCGACTACTTCGAGGTGCCGCCGCACGACCATCATCCGATGCTCGCGCGCGCCTCCAATGTCGAGCTGACCGATTACAACACGCTCGGCTTCTCCGGCATGTGCCGGATGAACTGGCTGGTGCCGCCGTTCGACCGGCCGGAGATCCGCCAGGCCGTGCTGCACGCGGTGAACCAGAAGGACTGGCTCGACACCCAGATCGGCAATCCCGATTACTACAAGATCACGCCGGCGATCTTCGTCGCCGGCACGCCGTTCGAAAGCGCGGTCGGATGGTCGACCAAGGCGGACACCGCGAAAGCCAGGGAGCTGCTCAAGCAGGGCGGCTACAAGGGCGAGCCGATCACGATCCTGCACGCGACCGACGCCCCGATCATCACCGCGCTCGGCACGGTCACCGCCGAGGCGCTGCGTTCGATCGGCATGAACGTCAACCTGCTCGCGATGGATTGGGGTTCGGTGGTGGCGCGGCGCGCCAAGCAGTCGATGCCGGCCGAGGGCGGCTGGTCGCTCTACCATTCGACCTGGGCCAGCGCCGACCTCGTCAATCCGATCGGCAACGCCTGCGTCAACGGCAAGGGCAAGAACGGCGGCTTCTTCGGCTGGGTCGAGGATACCGAGCTCGAGCGGCTGCGCGACAGCTTTGCCCGCACCGCGGCGCCGCCGGACCAGAAGGCGCTGGCCGACAAGATCCAGGCACGCGCCTACGAGGTGGTCACCCACGTCCCGACCGGGCAGTACAATCAGCCGGCCGCGACGCGCAAGGCGCTGAAGGACATCGTCCGCGCGCCGGTGCCGCTGTTCTGGAACGTCGACAAGACCGGTTGAGGCCCCTATTCGATCGGCGGCCGCCGCGTGTGCCAATCCGTCGCCGACTGGAACGCGGCGCCGGCGCGGACCAGCACGTCCTCGGACAGATGCGGGCCGACCAGTTGCATACTGAGCGGCATCTGGTCCGAGGCCATGCCCATCGGCAAGGTAATGGTCGGGCTGCCCGAGAAATCGAACACCGCCGTGAAGCGCAGAATGCTCAGGAGGACATTGGGGTCGGCACCGTATTCGCTCATCTTGGTGAGCGTCGGGATCGGCACCGGCATCGTCGGGATCAGTAGCAGGTCGATATCCTCGAACATGGCGACGAGGCTGCCGCTGAACTTCTGCCGTTCATGATGGATGGCCGCGATGTCGACGCCGCTCGTCGCCCTGCCCTGCTCGATCAGCTGCGCGAGATCGGGTCCGTATTCCGACTTCCGCGACGGGTAGGTGTCCAGATGCGCCTCAGCCGTCTCGACCGAGCACATCGCAATCCACTGGCTGACGAGCTTCTGGTAAGGCGGGACATGCACCTCGCGGATGTCGGCGCCGAGATCGGCGAGCGTGCGCTCGGCTTGCACCAGCGCAGCGACGACTTGCCGATCGATGCCCTCCTGGGTGTACCTGCGGTCAACACCGATCCTGAGGCCCCTGATGCCGTCGCCCGCTCCAGCGAGATAGTTCGGCACCGGAGTCCGCAAAGCGGTCGGGTCGTTGATATCAGCGCCCGCGATGACGCCGAGCATCGCCGCGGCATCCGCAGCGCTCCGGCACATCGGCCCGACGTGATCGAGCGAGTCGGCCAGCGGGAAGACGCCGTAGCGGCTGACCCGCCCCCAGGTCGGCTTGATCCCGGTCAACCCGCAGGTCGCCGACGGAAAGCGGATCGAGCCGCCGGTGTCGCTGCCGATAGAACCGTAGCAGAGCCCCGCCGAGGTCGCGACGCCCGATCCGGTCGACGACGAGCCAACCCAGTAGTTCACATTCCAGGGATTGAGCGGGGCCTGAACGGCCGGATGATGGCTGGTATAGGCCCCCTCCGTCATCTTCAGCTTGCCGAGCGTCACCGCACCGGCGACTTCGAGCCGGTCCACGATCGTGGCATTGAAGGACGGCACGAACTTGGCGTGGATCGTCGTGCCGCCCGCGGTCGGCGCAAACGAGGTGTAGCAGAGGTCCTTCAGCCCGATCGGAACGCCATGCAGCGGGCCGCGCCAGACACCCTTGGCGATCTCCGCATCATACTGCTTGGCCTGGGCCATCGCCCGCTCCGCAAGGACCAGCGCATAGCCGTGAAACTGTCCATCCAGCTTCGCAATCCGGCCCAGCATTGCCTCGGTCACCTCCGACGGCTTCGCCTCCTTGCGGCGAATGAGCTCGGAGACTTCGATGATGGATTTGTAGTGCAATGAATCCGCTGACATCTGACGCCCTGCTGTTATCGGAATATGCCTGTCCGGACCGCCGCCGCGGGCGGCGATCTCGCGGCTCTGCTGACGGCGCGCCCCGCCTAGAACTGGACGCCGCGCGTCAACGCGCCGTCCACCACGAGGTTGGTCCCGGTGATGAAGCTCGCCGCTTTGCTCGCCAGGAACACAGCGGCGTTCGCCATCTCCTGCGGCGTGCCCATGCGGCCGGTCGGGTTGAGCGCCAGTGCTGTCTTGTACAGTTCGGGATTGCCGTCCTTGATCATGTTCCAGACACCACCCTCGAAGTAGGTGTTGCCCGGTGATACCGAATTGGCCCGGATGCCCTTGGCCGCGAGCTGGTAGGCAAGGCCCTGCGTGTAGTGGATGATCGCCGCCTTGAACGTACCGTAGGGACCGCTGGCAAAATCGACCTCGCGTCCCGACACGCTCGAGATGGTGACGATCGCGGCGGCGCCGCTCTTCTCCAGATACGGCATCGCCGCGTTGACGAGGCGCACCGTCCCCATCATGTCGGTGGAGAATTCCTTCTCCCAGCTCTCCTCGTCCTGCCCGATCGACAGCGCGCTGACATTGGCGACCACGACATCGATGCCGCCGAGCTTGGACGCCATGTCGGCGACCCAGGCCTTCAGGGCCGGCCCGTTTGAGACGTCGACGGCACTACCGAACGCCGAAACGCCCTTGGCCTTGAGCGCTGTGACCGCAGCGTCGACGTCGCCCTGGTTGCGCGCACAGATGCCGACATTGGCGCCCTCGGCGGCGAACGTGTCGGCGATCGCCCTGCCGATGCCCTTGGTGCTGCCGGTAACGAGAACCTTTGCTCCCTTGAGTCCGAGATCCATGTCCATTCCCTCCATTATTATCAATTATGCAACGCACTGATCTTCACCGCATCGCGCGGTCGATCACAGCAACAGCTGCGCGCGAACGTTGTCCGCGTTGACCTCCTCACCGGCCAGCGATCGCGTGATCTTGCCCTTCTCCATGATGTAGCAGCGCTGCGCGATCTCCAGGATGGTGTCGAGATTCTGCTCCACGAACACGATCGTGGTCCCGAGCTCCGCTCGGAACGATTTCAGCGCCTCGCAAATATGCTGCACGATCGACGGCTGGATGCCCTCCGACGGCTCGTCGAGGATCATCAGCGCCGGATTGCCGATCAGCGCGCGGCCGATCGCAAGCTGCTGCTGCTCGCCGCCCGACATGGTGCCCGCGATCTGGCGCCGGCGCTCCCTCAGGCGTGGAAAATACTCGTAGACGAGCTCGGGCAGCTTCTTGCCTTCGGGCCCGCCGATCAACTCGCCGACCTGCAAATTCTCCTCGACGCTCATTTGCGGAAACACGTCGCGGCCCTGCGGGATGTAGCCGAAGCCGGCGCGCGCCCGCGCATCGGCCTCGAGCTGCGTGACATCCTGATCCATGAAGCTGATGGTGCCGCGCCAGGTCTGCAGCAGACCGATCAGGCACCGCATCAGGGTCGACTTGCCGACGCCGTTGCGGCCGATCACGCCGACGATCTCGCCGCGCGACACCGACATGCTGACGCCTTGCAGGATCGGCGTCGCGCCGTAGCCCGCCCAAAGCCCCGACACCTCCAGAATGCGATCAGTGGGCATGAGTCTTACCCAGATAGATTTCTGCGACCTTCTCGTCTTCCAAAATCGCCTCCAAGCTGCCGCGCGCGAAGATCTTGCCAAGATGCAGAACGGTAACGCGCTGGGCAACCTGACGCACGAACGCCATGTCGTGCTCGACGACCAGGACGGTCATGCCCTCGGCATTGAACGACTTGATCAGCTCGCCGGTCTTGAAAGTCTCTTCCGGCGACATGCCGGCGGTCGGCTCGTCCAGCAGCAGCAGCTGCGGCTGCAGCGCCAGCGCCATCCCGATCTCCAGCCATTGCTGCTGGCCGTGCGACAGCGCACCGGCGAGCTTGCCGCTATCGTCAGCCAGGTTGAGCAATGCGAGCAGCCGCTCCTCTTCAGCACGGCATTCCGCGCCCGAAATGCGTTCCTGCAGCGCGATCTGGATGTTCTGCCGCACCGGCAGCTCCTTGAACACGCTCGGCGCCTGCATCTTGATGCTCATGCCGCGCTGCACCCGCGCGTAGGGCCGCTCGACGGTGATATCGATCGAGTCGAAGAAGATGCTGCCCGTGGTCGGCGGATAGAGCCCGACGATCAATTTGAACAGCGTGCTCTTCCCGGCCCCGTTGGGCCCGATCAAGCAGTGGACCTCGCCGGCATTGACCGTCAGGTCGACATCGGAGACGGCGGTCAATCCGCCGAAACGTTTCGATACGCCTTTTACGTCGACTAACGCCATGATTCAGGTCTCATCCGATTGCAGGCGGGCGGTATCGGCCAGCGCGGGGGCTTCGTCGCGGCGCCGACGCCTGGTCCACCAATCGACGACGAGCTTGCCGATGCCGAGCACGAAGCCCTGCGGCGCCAGCATCACGGTGGCGAGCAGCAGCACGCCCATCAGCACCAGCGCCGCTTGCTGGCTGTAGACCGTGATGGTCTGAAAGCCGAACAGCAGCAGGAACGATCCGACCAAGGTCGCGGTCAGATCGTTGCGTCCGGAGAACGCCACCCACACGATCGGCATCGCCGCCGCCGGCAGGCCGATGCTGGATGGCGTGATGAACTGCCCCCACGACGTGTACAGTGCGCCGCTCAACCCTGCGAGGCCGCTGCCGATCACGAAGGTCAAAAGCTGATACTTGCGGACATCATAGCCGAGCATCTCGGCGCGCTGCGGATTTTCCCGCGTCGCCACGATCACGTTGCCGACGCTCGAGTTCACCAGCATGCGTAGCGCGATGTAGACGATGACGATCAGCGCGATCATGACGTAATAGAGCGCCGAGCCCTCGATGTCGAAGTCGCCGACCGTGAGCGGGTCCATTCCCTTCATGCCGTTGAAGCCGTTCAGCCGGGCCGGACCGATATGCCATTCGGGTCCCGCGGTCTGCCCGAGGAAGAAGGCAAGCACTAGCGTCGCCGACAACGTCACGATGCCGAAGAAAATCCCGCTGATGCCGCCCCAGATCATGAAGTAACCGAGGATCCCGGCCGCGATCATCGCGATGACCACGGAGAGAACCAGCGCGGCGATCGTGGTCGTTCCCCCGCCCATATTGATGGCGAGCACGCCATAGCCGTAGCCGGCGATGCCAAAGAAGAAGGTCTGGCCGAACGACAGCATGCCGCCGTATCCCCACATCAGGCAGAGACCGAGCGCCATGAATATCCAGATCAGGAAGTAGGCGAAATTGCCGACGTCATAGGAATCGGCGAACAGCGGATAGATCAGCGCCCCCGCCAGCACGGCGAGGAAACAGGACCAGAAGATCTTCCCGCGTCCGAGCGTCTGCGGGCCCTCGAGCAGCTTCAACATCAGAAATTCCCGTCTAGCGCCCACGACGAACCAGCACGCTGGATAGTCCCTCGGGCAGCACACGTATGATCAGAATGACAGCAAACAGCATGCCGATCTGGCCGATGATCTGCCCGTAGCTGGCATTCAATGCCATTCGGATCATCGCCAGGAACACCGCGGCCGGCGCGGTTCCGAGCAGGACATTGGCGCCGCCGATCACCACGGTGACGAAGCTCTCGACCACAAAGGTCGCGCCCATGGTCGGGATCAGCGTCATGGTCGGCGCGTAGAGCGCGCCGCAGAGCCCCGCGAGCGCGGTGCCGATACCGAAGCTGATGGAATAGATCCGCCCGGTGCGCGCGCCGAGCGCCTTGGCCATCGCCGCATTCTGCATCGTGGCGCGGGCGATCACGCCAAAGCGCGTCTTCATGAAGATGACGTAGAGGCCCGCAAGGACCGCTACCGCACAGGCAAACAGCACCAGCCGGTAGGTCGAAAACGTATAGCCCCCGATCGCGAAGCTTCCTTCCGGCGTGCCAATACCGCGCACCGCGGAGCCGACGATCAGCAGCATCGACTGCGTCACGATCAGACTGAGGCCCCAGGTCGCGAGCAGCGAGTCGAGCGGTCGCTTGTAGAAGCGCCGCACGACGAGGTACTCGACGATCATGCCGATGATCCCCGCCGTCAGCGCGGCCAGGATCTGCGCGATCGGAAGCGGCACGCCGAGATTCACGAGCCCCACGGTGACGTAGGCGCCGCACATGATGAACTCGCCATGCGCCATGTTGATGACGCCCATCATGCCGAACACGATGGCCAGGCCCGCCGCCGACAGGATGAGGAACGCGAAGACATCGGCGAACTGATAGAATACCGAGAAGAGTTCAGCCGACATTCCGGTCTCCCTGATCGCGGCGCCGCATCATTGCGGCGCCGGCTTGCTTCAAAGCCGCGATGCAAACACGAGCAAGATTCGTGCCTGCGCGCATCACGACTTGCTGGGAAGATGACTCGGCGTGTACTGATCCTTGTCGTTCTTCTTGGTGAGGTCGCAGCCGATCTCGCCGAGCCAGTATGGCTGGATCGTCCCGTAGTCCTTCTCCACCGTCACCTCATGCTTGGGCCCGACCGAGATCAGGCGCATGCGGTGCGACGTATGCTGGCTCTTCGGGTCGATGCAGACCTTGCCCTCGGGAGCCTCGATGCAGGCATCACCCGTTGCGATCACCTTTCGCATGTCCTCGAGCTTGGTCGACTTCGCCTTCTCGACCAGCGCCTTGTACATGTAGAGCGCGTTATAGGCGTTGTAGCCCATGTCGTTGATGTAAAGCTCATCGGGGAATTTTGCGTGCCAGCGCTTCTTGAAGTCATTGGCTTCGGGGGTATCGATCTCCTCGAACCAGTTCGCGGTCGCATGCATGTTGTTGAGCGCCGGCGGCTTGAACCGCTTGTGCTCGAAGCCGAGCATGATCTTGATCGAAGAGCCCATCGGCAGGTTGAGGTTGGCCGCGGCCGCCTGCTCGAAGAACGAGTCCTGGGCGGCGCCGACATTGATCGTCAACAACCAGTCCGGCTTCGCCTTCTGGATGTTCTGGATCGTCTGCGCGAACTGCGACACGCCGAGCGGGATGAATTCCTCGCCCACGACCTCGCCGCCGAGGTCCTTCATGATCTTGCGGTTCCATTCCGCGGAGATCTGGCCGAAATTGTAGTCGGCTGCGATGACATAGACCTTCTTGCCGAACTTCTGGACCATCCAGGGGATCAGGGTCGAGAACTGCTGCTCCGGCACCGCGCCCATGCTGATCATGCTGGCGTCGCAGACACCGCCTTCATACTGGTTCGTATAGAAGTACGGCGTGGTGGTGCGATCGACGATCGGACGCAGCGCCTCGCGCGATGCCGAGGTGATGCCGCCGATCAGCACGTCGACCTTGTCGCGATTGAGCAGCCGTCGGCCGAACTCCTGATAGCGGGCATTGTCACCCTGGGGATCGAGATGGATCAACTCGATCTGCCGGCCGAGAATGCCGCCGCTCTTGTTGATCTCCTCGACCGCGAGCTGCGAGCCGTGCAGCTTCGGCATGCCCATGAAGGCGAGATCGCCGGAGACGTCCTCCAGCAAGCCGACCTTCAGCGGCGGCTCCGCCGCCTGGGCGACACCTATTGCCGCGGTCCCGAGCATTGCACCAAGCAAAGCCATTCCGACTATACGCCCCGAATACATCGCGATGTCCTCTGTCGTTGAAGGATGTTTGAAGTCACGCCTTGAGGTAATTCTTCAGGATCGACGCCCCCATCGTGTATTTGGGATCGACCATGTTGCCGAGCCGCATGCGGCCGGCCTGGCTGAGCAGCATGTAGGCGTCGATCTCGTCGAAGCCGTAATCGGCGCTCATCCAGCGCACGAGCTCGCGATAGGCGATGCGCGCCGCGTCCTCGAGCGGGCGCGCGCTGCCGATCGTCATGATGAAGTCGCGCGTCTCGAGCCGCGGCCAGGCGAAGCTCCAGTTCTTGATCAGATCGATCTGCAGCGTCACCGTCGCGCGCTGCTCGAGCGCGACGCCCGAGAGCTCGCCATCGCCCTGCGTCGCGTGGCAGTCGCCGACATAGAGCAGCCCGCCTTCGGCATGCACCGGCAGATAGATAATCGCGCCCGGTGCGACGTCGGGCAGGTCCATGTTGCCGCCGTGATAATCGGGCTGCAGCGAGGAGATCGCCTCGATCTCTGGCGAGACGCCGATCGTGCCGATGAACGGTTCATAGGGCAGCGTGATCTTGTCGTTCCAGCGCACGCCGTTGCGGTCGACATGCAGCTTCCTGACGCGTTCCGGCAGCGGCGGATTGAGCAGCGCCGTGGATGCGGTCCCGACCAGGCCGCCGAACTCCGGAATGATGCAGGTCGTTCCGGCCGGCTGCGCGCCGCGGGTCTCGACGTCGCGGATATAGACGGCGAGGCAATCGCCCTTCTTGGCGCCTTTGACCGCGATCGGTCCGCATTGCGGGTTCAGATAGGGGAAGTTCAGCTTCGCCGTAGGGCTGTCGCTTTCGCTGGTGAGCACGCCGCCGAAGGCGTCTTCGGTTTCGACAACGACGACCCCACCTGGGTCGATCGAAAGGGTCGGCTTGGCATAGGGCCCATAGACGTAATGGAAGCCGCCCTGCTGCTCGATCGTCAGGCTATGGGTCGTGCCGGTCGCGCCCTTGGCAAGGGCGCGCTTGGCCATGATGGAACTCTTCAACCAATCCTCGGTCATGCGGTCGGCTCCTCAATTCAGATCGCGGGATGGCGCTTGTGCCAGTCGGTGACGCGCTGGAAAGCATCGCCCGCGCGAACGAGGCTTGCTTCGTCGAAGTGACGGCCGACGAACTGGAAGGCGATCGGCCCGCCGTTCGGCGCGAAGCCGCCGGGAAGCGTGACGGTCGGGCTGCCGGTCATGTCGAACGGACAGGTGAAGCGCAGCAGCCCGGTAATCAGCGACGGGTCCTCACCCAGCGCCGCCATCTTGGCCAATGTCGGCGCAGCGAACGCCTGGGCCGGAACGGCGATCAGATCGACCGTCTCGAACAACAGCCGCACCGCGCCGCGGAATGCTTCGCGCCGCAGCACGATCTTCTGATAGTTCATGCCGGATTGCGCCCGGCCGAGATCAAGCAGGCCGGCGAGCGCCGGACCGTATTCGTCCTTGCGGGCCGGATAGGTCTCTTCGTGCGCGACCGCCACTTCGATGCCGCACAAGGGGAACCAGTCCTCGATGACGGCCTTGGGATCAGGAAACGTGATGTCCTTGATCTTCGCGCCCAGATCGGCAGCAACGCGCAGCCCTTCGCTGAGCACCTTGCCGGCAGCCTCGTCGGTACCTTCGCTGGTCCAGCGCCGATCGACCCCGATCGTCACGCCGCGCAAATCGCCGGACAGGCCGGCGAGATAGTTCGGCACAGGCAGCGGCACGGAGGTGGTGTCCTTGGGATCCTGGCCGGCAATCACGGCGAGGATCGCGCCGCAATCGGCCGCGCTGCGCGCCATCGGCCCGATGTGATCGAGCGTTGCCGCAAGTTCGAACGCGCCATAACGGCTCACGCGTCCCCAGGTCGGCTTCAGCCCGGTGATGCCGTTGGCGGCCGATGGAAAGCGGATCGAGCCGCCCGTATCGGTGCCAAGCGAGCCAAAGCAAAGCCCCGCGGCGGTGGCGACGCCGGAACCGCTCGACGATGCGCCCGACCACAAATCGGCATTCCACGGATTCTTCGGCGGGTCGATCTTCGGGTGATGGTCGGCATAGGCGCCCTCGGTCTGCTGCAGCTTGCCGAGGATGACAGCGCCGGCATCCTTCAACCGCGCGACGACCGTGGCATCCTCGCTCGGCCGGAAGTCCCGATGAATGGTCATGCCATGCGCGGCCGGCGCGCCCTTGGCCCAGCACAAATCCTTGACGGCGATCGGCACGCCGTGGAGCGGTCCCTTGATCTTGCCGGACGCGATGTCCTTCTCGGCTGCCGCCGCTTCGGCCAGCGCCGCCTCGCCCATCACATAGGCGTAGCTCTTGAGCTTGCCGTCGAGCTGCTCGATCCGCCCGAGCATCGCCTTGGTCACCTCGACCGGCGAGAGCTTTTTGGCCTGGATTTGCTGCCCGATCTCAATGAGCCCGAGATAGTGAAGATCCGTCGTCGGCATCGTTTCTCATCCCCGCACTTGACATGACGCAAGCGCAGGCACTGCCCATCACCGCGCATGCGCCTCCGGCTTGGCGGCACGGACGTGTCGCCAATTTGTTTAGCGGCAAAAGCAAAAAACCACCCGCCCCTCCGAAACGAAGGTGACGAATGGCCCAAATGCCGCGGCTATGAACTATCGCATGGGTCCGAAGTCGAACGGAGCACTCTGCGCGGCGATCGGGACGTCATCGGCCAAATCGACGCACGCAAGGTTCGACAGGAAGCCCTGTAGGAGAAAATTCTAAGGAGGTGTGCAGCGCGTTGTCAACGAGGCTGGCTGCACAAATTTCGCGAGGTGCATGCGCAGCAAATCGGCATGACCTCTTGCACCGACCTCTGCGAAGATGATTTCCTTGATGCGTTGCGCCGCCGAAAGCACTCAATGACCAAGCCCTCCATTCCAGTTGGCATCATCTGCTCGCAGCACGGGCCCTATCAGGCCATGGGACGCGAGATCCTGAAGAGCGCCATGATGGCGGTCGACGAAATCAACAATCAGGACGAGTTCGACTTCGCGATATCTGCGCATGTCCGCGATCCCCGCGGAATCATTTCGGAGTACCACACGGTCTGCGACGACCTCATTCGCAACGTCGGCGTCGAGCACATCATCGGCTGCTACACTTCGGCCTCGCGCAAGCAGGTGCTGCCGATCGTCGAGCGTACCGATCGCCTGCTCTGGTATCCGGCGCGCTACGAGGGGTTCGAGTGCTCCGACAATGTCATCTATGTCGGCGCCTCACCCAATCACAACGTGCTGCCACTGGTGCGTTACGTGCTCGATAATCTGTCGCACGAGATCTTCTGTGTCGGCTCCAACTACGTCTGGACCTGGGAAACCAATCGCGTCACCCGCGAGCTGGTGACGGTGGCCAAAGGACGCATTCTCGCCGAACGCCTGCTCGAACTCGGTGAAAGCGCGGTCACCCACATCGTGGACGAGATCGTGCGGCGCCGGCCGCCGGTCGTCTTCAACACCTTGGTCGGCAGTTCGAGTTATGACTTCATCCGCGCCTTTCATGCGGCGACCGCCGCGGCCGGCCTCGACATCCCGATGCTGAGCTGCAGCCTGTGCGAGCCCGAGCTCAAGATCGCGGGTCCCGCGTCGGCCGGATGCATCACCTCGTCGGCCTATTTCGAGAGCATTCGCCTGCCCGAGAACCGGGCCTTCGTGGCGCGCTGGAAGGCGCGCTACGGCGAGCACAGCAGCCCGTCCGTCGACGGGCAATCCGCCTATGTCGCGGTCTATCTGCTGGCCCGCGCGCTGCAGCGTGCCGGCACATCCGATATCGGCGAGGTGCGGCGCGCCGCGGCCGGCCATCGCTACAATTCGCCGCAAGGTCCGGTCTGGATCGACGGCAGCAACAACCACTGCGTCCTGACGCCGCGGCTGGCCGTCTCGAACGCCGAAGGACAGTTTGACATCTTCTGGGAAGCTGAAGCGCCGGTTAGACCGGATCCTTATCTGACGCAGCTCGACATCGCCGCCAGCCCGGCAAGGGATGGAACGTTGCCGAATGCGCCGCATTTGCGGGTTGTGAAATGAGCAAACCGTCGTCATTTTCGCTGCGCGGGCGCAAGGCGCTCGTCGCCATCAAGGATGAGCGCGATGCCTCGATCGTCAGGCGCCAGTTCGAGCGTCTCGGGATCGAGATCGTCACATGGGAGCCCGGTGCCAGTATCGACTGCCGTCCCGACGTGACGCTGATCGATGACGAGTTCCTGCCGCTCACCTCGCCGGCGCAACGGACGTCGCTTGGACGAAGCCCGGTCATCACCCTGCTCGGCACCGAGACGCCAAGCCGTCTGAAGCTGGTGCTCGACCTCGATCCGGCGTCGTTTCTGGTAAAGCCGCTGCGATCGGCCGGCATCTATGCCGCGCTCGTCCTGGCTTTCGAGCGAAGCGAGCGCACCAGCGAGCTCAAGCAGCAGGTGCTCAAGCTGGAGCAGCGCCTGCGATCCCGCCGTGTCGTGCTCGCCGCGGTCCTTCAGGTCATGCACACCCATGCGCTGGCCGAGCCGGCTGCCTTTGCGCTGATCCGCCGCGCCGCCATGGAGCAGCGCAAGACGATCGAGGAACTCTCGGCGGAGATCACCGCAAAGGGTTCCCTGCCGCGGGCAACGGGCTAGAGCCGGGACTATTTCTTCAGTTCTGCGTAGAGCTGCATCACCCGTTGCGGCAGCACCTCGATGCGCGGCACGCGGAGCGCATAACGCTCGCCGAAAATCCGATCGAGCTGGGGAAATTTGTGCTCACCGATACCAAAGGCAAAGATATCGGTGCCGCGCCGCCGCAGCTGCTGCGCGGCCCGGCGGGCGTCCTCGACGAGATATTGCGCATCCGGCACGTCGACGTCGGACGGCTCGCCGTCGGTCAGAACCAGCAGCACTTTCCGGAACGCGCGTCGTTCCGCGAGGTAGCCCCCGGCATGGCGCAATGCCGCGCCGAGGCGCGTGGAATGGCTGCTGCCAAGACCCGCGAGACGTGAACGAACCACGGCATCCATCGGCTCCGCAAAGCCCTTGATGCGCAGATAGCGCACGCGCTCGCGGCCGTCGGAGCTGAAACCATGCACCGCGATCGCATCATTCGCGGCCTCGACCGCCGCCGCCATGATCGCAGCCGCCTTGCGTTCGACGTCGAGGACCGTCCGGCCGCGGCGGTCACGGTCGGCGGTCGATTGCGACAGGTCCAAGAGCAGCAGGATGGCGAGATCGCGCGGTCCCGGCGCATCGCGCTGGTAGACCCTGGGCTCGCTGATATTGCCGGTGCGCCGCTCGATCGTCAGGGCGATCGCCGCGTCGATGTCGAGCGCGTCGCCGTCGCGCTGGCCCTTGTGTCTGATCCGGCGGCCGATCGACGCGTCGCGGGTCAACTCCGTGATCCAGCGCATCGCCTCGGCGTCCGTCGAGGAATCGAAGGGCTGCGCGGAAACGGCTGCATCGGCTTCCAGAATCGTTGTCCAGTCCGGCCGCTCGGTACGCGCCGCATAGTCCCATTCCGGGTAGGTCGCGACCGGAAACCCGTCCAGCAGCGTTACCGCGCTGGCCTTCGCGCGCAGCGTCTCGTCCGGCCTGGCGTTGTCGTCGGCCGATTGGCCACCCGCATCGTCGCGCCGCTCGATCCGGACGGAATCGACGGCAAGTTCGATCGTCTCGGCCGGACTGTCCCGCTGGTCGCCGAAATCCCACAGCGCCAGATTGTCGTCGCGATAGGCAGGTTCGACGACGTAGCTCTTGGCGTTGAACTGCAGCCGCATCTGCCCGATGTCGTTGCCGAGCAAACCACCGATCTCGCGGCTGATGGCGGGATCGGTCCAGCGGCCGGCGGCAGCGGCAAACAGCGTCCGTCCCTTGGTCACCCACGCATCCGGATCCTGATAATCGGGATCGATCAGCGCCCGCGCCAGCCGCATCATCAGTCCGGCTGCGGTTGCCTGGCCGGCTGGCGTCGCGCTGTGAAATGGCAGCCACAGCCGGCGCAGCCCCGGCATCTGGTGGAGCGCCAGCGCCTCGACCCGGGCATCCTCGATCAGCGAGACCAGCGCGATCTGCAGCGCCTTCAGTCGCCTCACCGGAAAGCGGACGGTGGAATGCACCAGATGCGCGCCAGCATGCGCGACCGCCGCGAGATAGACGGCGTCGGCCGCCTCGCCCTCGAAGCCGGGAAAGGTCTGCGGAAGACCGACGAGGCCGGCGGCGAGCGAGGTCCGCCGCGGCACCGGCGTCGGTGCAACGGCAAGTTTGCGGAAACGCGGCTTTCTGTTCCACAACGCGATCGTGGTTGCAGCGAGGCGCTTCTCCAGCCGCGCGAAATCATCCCCGCTCCGACCGGCTGCGAACAGCTGCGCCGAAAGCTGATCGTCGAGCGCGAAATAGGCGCGGCGGCGCGATGCGCGACTGCCACTGGCGCGCAAGCCAGCGGAGACCCACGCCGCAAACTCGTCGCCGCCGGCATGCGTCAGAAACTGCCCCAGCCGGCCGATCGCGAGCCCCGCCGACTCCGGCCCGGTGGCTGCGAGTTCGTCGAGCGCGGCGAGAACTGCGGTGAATTCTCCTGCACCCGCAAGCCGGGGCAGCACCTTGGACAATTCGGTCAGCAAGGCATGGGCGACGCGGCTTCCGGCACTGCAGCCGATGTCCCTGACCGCGCGGCCGATCGCGATCAGATCATCGGCCGATCGCTGCGCCGGCCATTGCTCCGATAGACGCAGAAAACCCTGCACCACGGCTTGACCGAGATTGGCCTCGAACAGGGCGTGCACGGCCTCGTCCCAGACCGCCAAATGATCGAACCAACCGGTTCGCTGCAAAGCGGCGCGCGCCGCCTGCACGGCCGCAGCTACATCGTCATGGCCGCGCAACAGTGCCGCAAGCCGACGTCCGGACCGGAAGCTATCGAGCGAACTGATTTGCGCGACCGCCACCTGCAATCTTCCACTTACCCACAGGCCGAGATCACGTCGCGCAACGTGTTCCTGGTGTCCGCATCATCGGTCAAGGGAACGACGATCGTGGTCTCGCAGGCCTTTTCGAGGCTGATCCCGCATCCGATCAGTCGGCCGGCATTGACCAGCATCCGGGTCGAGGCACCTTCGTCGAGCCCCTGGCCTTTCAGGTTGCGGCTGTGCTGGGCGATCTTCACCAGGAGATCGGCGAGGTTCGGCTCGATACCGGCTTCGCGCGACACCACCTCGGTTTCGGCCGGCCGATCAGGATAGCCGAAATCCAGCGCCGCGAAGCGCTGCTTGGTGGATTCCTTGAGGTCCTTGATCGCGCTCTGGTAGCCCGGATTGTAGGAGATCACGAGCTGGAAGTCGGAATGGGCGTGGATCAATTCACCACGCTTTTCCAGCGGCAGCACACGACGATCGTCGGTCAAGGGATGGATCACGACCGTCGTGTCCTGGCGCGCCTCGACGATCTCGTCGAGGTAACAGATCGCGCCAAGACGCACCGCTGTGGTGAGCGGCCCGTCGCTCCACACCGTGCCCTCTGCGTCGAGCAGCCAGCGCCCCACCAGATCCGCCGCCGTCATGTCCTCGTGGCAGGCGACCGTAATCAGCGGGCGGCCCAGCCGCCACGCCATATATTCGATGAAACGGGTCTTGCCGCAGCCGGTCGGGCCTTTCAGCATCACCGGCATGCGGTTGGCGTAGGCTGCACCGAACAGTTCGACCTCATCCTTGAGCGGCCGGTAATACGGCTCCTCCCGGATGCGGTACTGGTCGAGCAGCAAAGCGGGATTGGACAAGCTCACGCCTCCCATGATCGCGCAGGCAGCCGTTCGCAACCGGTCGATATCACGATGCGAGCAGCTCCTTGAGCTTGCCGTCGATAAAGTCGACATCGACCGGATTGGTCCCCGGCCCGCCGGCGAAGTGGCCCCAGATCGACGGCACCGGCACGAGCTTGGCGTTCGGCATGTTCTCGACCTCGAACGCGCTGTCCTCCGGCGGGAAATAGAGATCGGTCTGCCCCGGCATGACATAGGCCTTGGCCTTGATCGCCCGCAGCGCGGCCTTGAAGTCGCCGTTGTAGATTTCGTTGTCGCTGATGTCGCCGTGCTGCCAGGTCCACAGCATGGTCAGCAGATTGTTGGGATCCTTCGGCAGGAAGAAGCCTTCCCAGAACGCCACCAGGAAATCCTCCAGCGACGAATAGCCCAGCGTCTTGATGTCGAGCTGCTCGCGATAGAAGGCCTGCGAAAAGCCCCAGCCGGCATAGACACGCGCGGCAGCGCGCAGGCCGCGGGCCGGCTTGTCGGTATACCAGCCTTCCTTCCACGCAGCATCCGCGGTGAGCGCCGCCTTCACGCCCTCGAGGAACACGAAGTTGTGCCGCGAGCATTTGGCCGAGCCACAGAACGGCGCCAAGAGGTCCATCATATCGGGATAGAGCGCGCCCCAATGGAACGTCTGCAGCGCGCCCATCGACCAGCCGACGACGAGACGGATATGCTTGATGCCGAATTTCTCGGTCACCAGCCGATGCTGGGCGCGCACATTGTCATAGGCCGTCACCTGCGGAAAACGCGGTCCATTATACGGTTCCGGCGTGTTGCTCGGCGACGACGACAGCCCGTTGCCGAGCATGTTCGGGATGATGATGAAGTACTTTGCCGGGTCGAGCGCCCTGCCCGGTCCGATCAGCCATTCATTGTCGTAGTGCTGGCCGGAGTACCAGGTCGGATAGACGATGACGTTGTCCTTGGCTGCGTTGAGCTGGCCATAGGTCTTGTAGGCGAGCTTGCAGTCGCGAATGGTCGCGCCGCGCTGCAAGGTCAAATTGCCGAGATCATGGATCTGATAGTCGACGCTCATTGATGTACCCTTCTTGCTTGATCGAGCTGATCGCTTACGCCGGACGCGCCACCTTTTCAGTCGGAGACTCCACCCGTGCGATCGCACCGTACACGATGCCTGCGACCACCGCGGCGGAGATCGCAGTGGACAGTCCCGGCATCAGGTTTTCAACCGCAAAGGCAAACAGCGACCCGATGCCCCAGGCGATGAACGGCTTCGCACGCCAGTCGACGTCCGCGCGCGCCTCGGCCCGTAGCAGATACTGATCGACCAGAATGATCGCACCGATCGGCGGCACGAGGATGCCGAGCAGCGACAGCCACTGGATGAAGAACGCCCAGACATTGCCGGCAGCGACCAGGATACCAAGCGCGCCGAGCACCACCGCCATCAGCCGCATATTGGTCCCGAGGATGCGCGACCAGCCGGTCGCCGCATTGTACAGGCAATGCGAGCAGACCGAGCCTAAATTGGCATAGAGGAAGATGAACGCGAGGATGCTGAGCCAGGTCAGCTGCTTGCCGTTCATGTAGCCGAACATGTTGTCGACACCGAACGGATTTGCGTTCGGCACGGCGAGCGCCGCCGTCATCACGCCGCCGACCAGCATCGCCACCAGACTGGCGAACGGAAATGCGCTGAACGTGGCAAACAGCGAGGCCCGCGTGCTCGGCGCCCAGCGATTGAAGTCCGCTGTCACCGTGCCTGCATCGATGAACAGCGCGAGCACCACGGTAAGCCCGACGCCCATCGACATGCTGGCGACGCCATTGTTGCCGGCATAGCCGAAGATCGCCGCCGACGTCGTGGTCGAGGCGGCATCGGCCGCGACCCAGAGGCCAAGCACGACAAACAGCGGCACCGACGCCAGCCCGATCCAGTGCAATCCCTTCACGCCGACGAAGGTGATCCCGATATAGAGCACGCCGGCGACGATGGTCATCGCCACATAGTTGAGGCCGTAGGTCGAGGAGATCAATGCGCCGGTGATGCCGGTCTGCACCGCATACCAGCCGAGCAGCAGGGTCGACAGCAGGCCCGACGCCAGCACGTAGCCCTTCTTTCCGAACACGATGCTGGCGATAAGCGCGAAGTTCATGCCTCGCCGGGTGCCGATCAGGCCGAGCGCGCCGACATAGGCGAACATGATCAAATTGCCGATGATCATCGCCACTAGCGCATTCTTGAATCCCATGCCCAGCACCAGCAACGATCCGGTCATCGCGCCGGTGATGATCATCGGAAAGCCCAGCCACACCATCGTGACCGAGAAGGCGCTGCGCCGAGCGCTCATCGGTACCGGCTCGTGCTCGAATTCATGGCCGAGAAGATCGTCGATCTGCCCTTCGGTCTGCTGAACCAGCCCGCTATTCGATTGACCGCTCATGATGTCCCCCCTGTTTCCTCCGCGAGGAAGTGTCCGCCGTTGCACGGAACCACGCCGGCGCGAAACATCGCGCCGGCGCCGATCATCGATGTCACTCAACGATGTGCGACTTTCTGGTTCGGAATGCCCTCGATCGGGCATTCGTCGGTTCCGACAGTCGGACGGGTCATGGCCTCGACCATTTCCCGTGTCCCCTCGGGGTCGGTGATCCAGTTCTTGTAGAAGGTGTAGGGGCAGACCGCGTGGCCGCGATCGCCGTCGCCGGAGTTGATCAGGCCGGTGTAACCGCGGTGCATCAGCTTGAAGAGATGGTTCTGCGACTGCATATTGCGGCGGGCGTCGCGGATCAGCGACACCGAGAGCTGCGCGTACTGGATGCCGTTCTCCTCGGTGCCGCACTCGCCGAGCGTCCTTCCGTCGAAGCCGATCAGCGCGGAATGGCCGAAGTAGGAATAGACGCCGTCGAAGCCGGAGGCGTTTGCGACCGCGACGTAGCAGTTGTTGGCCCAGGCCATCGACTTCGAGATCTGGATCTGCTGCTCCTTGGCCGGATACATGTAGCCCTGGCAGCGCACGATCAGCTCGGCACCGCGCATCGCGCAGTCACGCCAGATCTCCGGATAGTTGCCGTCGTCGCAGATGATCAGGCTGATCTTCAGTCCCTTGGGCCCGTCCGAGACGTAGGTGCAATCGCCGGGATACCAACCCTCGATCGGCACCCACGGCATGATCTTGCGATACTTCTGGACGATCTCGCCCTTGTCGTTCATCAGGATCAGGGTGTTGTACGGCGCCTTGTTGGGGTGCTCCTCGTGACGCTCGCCGGTTAGCGAGAACACCCCCCAGACCTTGGCCTTACGGCAGGCGTCTGCGAAGATGCGGGTCTCCTCGCCCGGCACGGACGACGCCGTCTCGTACATCTCCTTGGAGTCGTACATGATGCCGTGGGTCGAGTATTCCGGGAAGATCACGAGGTCCATGCCCGGAAGGCCGAGTTTCATGCCCTCGACCATCTTGGCGATGTTGCGCGCGTTATCCAGCACCTCGGCCTTGGTGTGCAGGCGCGGCATCTTGTAGTTCACCACGGCAACGCCGACCGTGTCCTTACTGCTCGATATGTCTCCATGCAACATGTCTCGACTCCCTTTCCTGAGCGATAATTCCCGCTACACGGCCATGTGCAGCTGGATGAGATCATCGGTGAGCTCACCGATCGCGCCCTTGGCGACGACGCGTCCCTTTTCGAGCAGCGCGAAGCGGTGAGACGCGCGCCGCGCGAACGCGACATTCTGTTCGACCAGCACGACCGTGATGCCGCGCTCGCGATTGAGACTGACGATCACGTCCTCGATCTGCTCGACGATGTTCGGCTGGATGCCCTCGGTCGGCTCGTCCAGCAGGATGACCTTGGGCTTGGCCAGCAGCGCCCGCGCGATCGCAAGCTGCTGCTGCTGGCCGCCGGAGAGATTGCCGCCATAGCGATTGAGAAAGTCCTTGAGTACCGGAAACAGCTCGAGCACCCACTCCTCGATTCCGTTGGCCGATTTCGCCGCGAAGGTTCCGAGCGTCAGGTTCTCCCGCACGGTGAAGCGCGGCAAAATCCCGCGGCCCTGCGGCACGTAGGCAATACCGGCCTTGGCGCGCTGATAGGTCCGCAGCGGCGAGATGTCGGCACCGTCGAGCGATAGCCGTCCGGTGCACCGGTCCATCAGGCCGAGGATGCTGCGCATCAGCGTGGTCTTGCCGACGCCGTTGCGGCCGAGCACCGAGAGGAATTCGCCATTGCCAACCATCAGGTTGATGCCCTGCAGGGCGCGGCTGTTGCCGTAGAAGGCGTCGACGTCGGTCAGCTCAAGCATGGCTGATGCCTCCCGATCCGAGATAGGCGCGGCGCACTTCCGGATGCGCCTCCACTTCCGCCGCGGTGCCCTCGGCCAGCATCTGACCCATATGCATCACGGAGATGATGTCGCCGATCGCCTTGACGAAGCCCATGTCGTGCTCGACCACGATCAGCGTGTGCTTGCCCTTCAGCCGTGCGAACAGTTCGGCGGTCTTGCGGGTTTCCTGCACCGTCATGCCCGCGGTGGGCTCGTCCATCAGGATCAGCTCGGCGTCCTGGGCGACCAGCATGCCGATCTCCAGCCACTGGGTCTGACCGTGCGACAGATAGGCGGCCGGCCGGTCGAGCTGCTCGGTGAGCCCGACCAGCTCGGCCAGACGCTCGACATGCTCACGCCCTGAATTGCCAATATTCCAGCGCAAATTGCCAAGCACGGAGGTGCGACGCGCCCGCGCCACTTCAAGATTCTCGGAGACCGACAGCTCGCGGAACACGCTCGGCACCTGGAATTTGCGGCCGACGCCGGCGCGGGCGATTTCGTATTCCTCAAGGTCCTGCAGCGCGGTGCCATCGAAGCTCACCGTGCCGGCGCTCGGCTTGACCTTGCCGCAGATGATGTCCAGCGCGGTGGTCTTGCCCGCGCCGTTCGGCCCGATCAGGCAGCGCAGCTCGCCCTTGCGCACGCTCATGTTGAGTGAGTTGAGCGCCTTGAAGCCGTTGAAGCTGACCGAGACGTCGCGGAGATCGAGATGGGAGCTCATGTGCTGCCCTCCGTCTGGCCGACGCCTTGCGCCACCCCGCCCGCGGCCGCATGGCGGCGCTGCACGATCCAGCGCAGCATGACCTGTGCGAGGCCAGCGAGCCCCTTCGGCAGGAACAGCACCACGAGCACGAACAGCGCGCCCATCACCAGCGTCCAGGTTTCCAGGAACGCCGCTGACTCCGACAGCGCGCCCTGCATACCCGCCACCAGCACCGCGCCGAGGAACGCACCGACCAGGCTCTGCCGGCCGCCGACCGCGCACCACACCACGACCGAAAGAGAGAGCTGCACGCCGAGGAAGGTCGGCGAGGCAAACTCCATCACCACCGTGTAGAGCATGCCGGCAAGGCCCGCGATCGCCGCCGACAGCGCGAACACGAAGATCTGGTAGAGCGCGACGTCGTAGCCGAAGTAGCGCACCCTGCTCTCATGGTCGCGGATCGCCTGCACGATCAGGCCGGCCTTGGTCCTTGTAAAGGCAAAGGCGACAAGCAGGCTGAGCAGGACACAGCTGGCCACGAGATAGTAGGTTGCGCGGCCATAGGCGTCGAACGCGACGCCGAAGATCTCGAGCTGGGCGAGATCGGTGATGCCGTTGAAGCCGCCGGTGTAGCTCTGCTGGTCGATGATCACGAGATTGATCACCACCATGGTGGCGAGCGTGATGATCGAGACATAGACGCCGGTGACGCGGCCCCGGAACATGAACCAGCCGAGCGCCGCCGCAACCAGCGCCGGCACGATCAGGCCCGCGGCGATCGCGAAGGTCAGCGAGCGGAACGGCTCCCAGAACCACGGCAAATGCTGGACATTATTCCAGACCATGAAGTCCGGCAGTCCGCTCGCCCCCGTGTGCACCGGCACGGTCTTGAGCTTGAGCGCCATTGCCATGGCGTAGGAGCCGAGCCCGAAGCTCATCGCTTGGCCGAGATTCAGGATGCCGCCGAATCCCCAGGACAGCCCGAGCGACACCGTGAGGATGCCCAGCACCAGATAACGCGCGACCTTGTTGAGCAGGAAGTCGTTGTTGAGCACCACCGGCAGCGCGAACACCACGGCGCAGACGATCAGCAGAGGCGCAAGCTGCGCGATCAGGCGCTGCAATCCGCTGGAGTTAGGAACATGCGACGGCATAGATGAGCGATCTGTCTCAGGCCCGCACGCGTGCGGTGAAAAGCCCCTCGGGGCGGAAACGGATGAGCACGACGATGGCGAGCAGCACGATCGCCTTGGCCACCGTGTCGTTCTGCAGGAAGGCAATGCCGCCGGAGAGCTCGCCGAGGATGAAGGCGCTCGCCACGGTGCCGGCGAGGCTCTGCACGCCGCCGAGCACCACCACCATGAAGGCATCGACCACATAGCCGGTGCCCATATCGGGCGACACGCTCTTCAGCGGCGACACCAGCGCGCCGGCCAGTCCCGCAAGGCCCGCACCGTAGGCGAAGGTCAGCGCATAGACCCGTTTGGCGTTGATGCCGAACGAGGCAGCGACGGAACGGTCCTGGATGATCGCGCGTAGCTTCATTCCGACCGTGGTGCGGTTCATCAGCAACCAGGTCGCCACGAACAGTGCGATCGACACCACGAACAGGAACACCCGATAGGACGATACCGAGATGCCGAACACGTCCATGCTGTCGGACAGCGCCGGCGGCAGCTGCACGTAGCGCAGTTCGCTGCCGACCATCAGCCGCACCGCCTGCTGCAGCATGATGCCGACGCCCCAGGTCGCAAGGATCGTGTCCAGCGGCCGGTTGTTGAGCAGGCTCAGGACGTAACGCTCAATGACCCAGCCGAACGCGGCGACCACGAAGAAGATCGGCACCAGGCTCGCGAGCAGGCCGAGCCCGAAATAGGTATGGAACACCCAGGCCGCGTAAGCGCCCAGCATCACGAACTCGCCATGGGCGAGATTGATGATGCCCATCGAGCCGTAGATGATCGACAGGCCCAGCGCGACCAGCAGCAGGATCGATCCGATGCTGAGGCCGGTGACGATTTGTTCGATGAATTGGTCCACGTCGGGATCCGCTTTCGATGTTCGCGTTGTGCGCCCTGCCCCTCGCCCCCGTTCGTGCGAGAGGCAGCATTCGTTTCGGGACGCTGGCCGCCGGCGCCGCACGCCGACGGCCTTCGTCAGCCCCCGTCGTCAGCTCTTCTCGACCAGGCCCTTCTCGGTGCACGACTGTCCGGGATAGGCCGCGTAAGGCACCGGCTTCAGCCACTCCTTGGCCTCGACGAGAATCTCGAACTGTCCGTTCGACTTCGCCTGCGCGATCTTGGGCCACAGCCAGGTGTGCAGGTTCTCCGGCTCGATCCGGACCTTGCCCTGCGGTGCAATCACTTCCTGGCCCTTGACCGCGTCGCGGATGTTCGGCGGCGTGAGATCGCTGGTCGCGAGCTTCTCGACCGCCTGCTTGAACAGGTAGGTCTGGAAGTAGCAGGCCTCCGACACGAAATGCGTCACCTTGTCGGCGCCCCAACGCTTCTTGTAAGCCTCGACGAACTTCTCGTTCTCCGGCGACTTGTGCACCATGAAGTAAGGCGCCGAGGTGAAGTGACCGGCGGCCGCCTCGCCGCCCATCGCAGCGACTTCGTTCTCGGAGGTCGTGAGACTCGCCATCGGCATCTTCTCGGGATCGAGGCCGGCCGCCTTGTACTGACGATGCAGCGCGACCACGGAATCGCCGACCACGGTGGAAAAGATCACGTTCGGCTGAGTCGAGCGGATCTTGTTGATGACGGAAGAGAATTCGGAATGGCCGAGCGGCACATATTCTTCCGCCACGACCTCGCCGCCGAGTTTCTCAAGCAGCTTCTTGCAGTAGTTGTTCTCTTCCTTCGGATAGATGTAGTTGGAGCCGATCAGGTAGAACTTCTTGCCGAACTTCTTGACCAGCCAGGGCACGAACTCGTCCTGCTGCTGGTTCGGCACCGCGCCGGTGTAGATGACGTTCTTCGAGCACTCGCGGCCTTCATAGAGCGTCGGATACCAATAGAGATTGTTCTGCCGCTCGAACACCGGGAGCACCGCCTTGCGGCTTGCCGAGGTGTAGGAACCGAACACACTGACGCATTTGTCGCCGACGACGAGCTTGCGAGCCTTCTCCGAGAAGGTCGCCGGATCGGACGCGGGGTCCTCGACGATCGGCACGATCTTGCTGCCCTTGATGCCGCCTGCGGCGTTGATCTCCTCGATGGCGAGCAGCGTCGCCTTGTTGAGCGATTCCTCGATGATCGCGGTCGTTCCCGTCAGCGAGAACAGCACGCCAACCTTGATCTCGCCGCCGGCGGCGTAAGCGAGGTCGGCGTTCTTGATCCAGATGTGCGGCAGTCCGGCGCCGGCAAACGCGCCCAGCGCCGCGGTATTCCTCAGCAAAGTCCGCCGTGAAATGCTCATCCCTAGCTCCCTTCAGGACTGAAAAAACAAAAAGCCCTCCCGATGCGCGCTTACGCGAGCATTGGGAGGGCTTTGTTGCCGGTTGTGTCGAAGGCGGCGCTGTCGCCGCCGGCCCCGCTATTGGGGCTTACTGTTGATGATCGTAGCCAAGCAGTTCGAACGAGTCAACAATCGCCGCGGCGACTGCACTTGCCGACACGCGACGATCCATCGCCTGTCGTCTGATGAAGCCATAGGCTTCGGTTTCCGGCATCTGCCGCGTCGCCATCAGGATCGCCTTGGCGCGCTCCACCGTGCGCATCGAGCGCAGATTGTCATCGAGCTTCTCGATCTTGCTGCGAAGCCGCCGTTCATAACCAAATTGACTGCGCGCCAGCACGAGACTGGACAGCACGGCATTCTGCGTGAACGGCCGCGGCAGCACGGCGTTCGGCGTCGCATGACACAGCGCATCGGCGTGAACGGTTTCCGTCGCCGGCAGGATCACAACCAGCGCCGAGCGCGCGTCGCCGGGAATCCATGGCAGGCGCCGCGCCAGGTCAGGGGAATATTCGCAGTACACCACGTCGGCATCGGCGGGCACGCTCTCCGGCATCGGCCAGACCTGCCGCACCCGCATCCGGAACCGCTGCAACTCGCGCAGCAACATGCCGACCTGATCGTCGACCGGCGCGACCACCACCGCCGACAGATCGGCAAGTTCCTGAACCATGGTCTTGCGTCCGCCGACGTCTCGGCTCAGCGACGGCTTACGCGACATTTCGTTCATTGGACGCTTCCTGCTTGCGTTGCACGACCATATCCGATCAGGAACGGATCCGCATGCACCGGCTCCTTCGACTGGCTGACGACATCGAACTGCCCCTGGCGGTTGGCGCGCCCGATGCGGGTCCAGAGGTCGGTATGACCCGACATCGGGTTGACGGTGACGGCACCTTGCGGTGCATCAAAGCTGGTGCCGAACACCATCGAGCGGAGAACTTCGGTGTCGAGTGAATTGACCTGCTCGAGCGCCTTCGCGAACAGATGCAGCTGGAAATAGGATGCTTCGGCGCACATGTTGGTTGAGATATCGGCGCCGAACCGCTTCTTGAAGCGCTGCACAAACGCATTATTAGCGCTGCCCTCGACGCCCTGGAAATACGATGCGGCCGTGACGTGTCCCTCGCCGACGTCGAAGCCCATGGCGGCAATTTCCGCTTCCGTCGTGGTCAGGCTGGCGATCGGCACCTGCTTTGGATCGAGCCCGACATTCGCATAGGCCTGATAAAGGAACACCGTGCCCTCGCCAACGACGGTCGAGAAGATCACGTCGGGCCTGACACGCTTGATATCCTGGATGATCGGCACAAAATCCTGCCAGCGCGCGTAAACATTGACATAGCGCTCGCCGACCACCGAGCCGCCGTTGCTCTTGAGCAGCTCACGCATCACCCGGTTGGACTCGCGCGGATAGATGTAGTCGGACCCCACGAAATAGAACCGCGTTCCGAACGTATCCATCAAATAGCGGCACAGCGCGAGGCTGTTCTGGTTCGGCGAGGCGCCGGTGTAGATGACGTTGGGCGACGCCTCGAACCCTTCGTAAAGCGTCGGATACCAGAGCAGACCGTTCAGCCGTTCGACTACCGGCAGCACCGCCTTGCGGCTCGACGAGGTGTAGCAGCCGAAGATCGTGCTGACCTGATCCTCGATCATCAGCCGCTTGGCGTAATGACCATAGGCGGCCGAGTCCGATCCGGGGTCATAGGCAACGGGAACCAGCTCGCGGCCGCAGACGCCGCCCGCTTCATTCACCTCTTCGATCGCGAGTTGCGTGCCCTGATACTGGGTCTCCTCGATGACCGACATGAAGCCGGTTCGCGAGAACAGCACTCCTATCCGCCACGGAGCGGATGTCGTTTGGGTAAGGTTCGACATGATCAGGCCCTCGACAGAATTGGAGGGACGAGAGGGATTATTGTTCTTGTTGCTCTCGAACAGCATTGCCGGCTGCGGAAGATTGCATGCCATCTGCCGCGAGACAAGGACCCTGGCCGCTCATCCTGTCAGCGAAGCTGACGCGAAAGCAGGCAGACTAATGTGTCACCCGCGACGGGTCACAGGCGCAGCGCTCCACGGACCACCTATCTCCGGTAGCTGCACCGCCGATTTCCCGTATCAAGGCATGTCCGGCCGGTCACCTCGCGTACATCAACCGGAAGGTTGAGAGCTGCAACGGGATTGCTCGTTAAGCTGCGCCCCGGTCGGGAGATGCCGCAACTCCCGATCGAGGAGGTCCCATCAGCGCAGGCTGGGCAGATCGAGCCCGTTGGCGCGCGCGCATTCGATCGCCGTGTCATAGCCGGCGTCGGCGTGGCGCATGACGCCCGTCGCCGGGTCGTTCCACAGCACACGCTCCAGTCGGCGCGCCGCCTCCGGCGTGCCGTCAGCGACGATCACCATGCCGGCGTGCTGCGAATAGCCGATGCCGACGCCGCCACCGTGATGCAGCGACACCCAGGTGGCACCGCTCGCGCAGTTGAGCAAGGCGTTGAGCAGCGGCCAGTCGGACACCGCGTCGGAGCCGTCGCGCATCGCCTCGGTCTCGCGGTTCGGGCTCGCCACCGAGCCGCTGTCGAGATGATCGCGGCCGATCACAATCGGCGCCTTGAGCTCGCTGCGCGCCACCATCTCGTTGAAGGCAAGGCCAAGCCGATGGCGGTCGCCAAGCCCGACCCAGCAAATTCGCGCCGGCAGTCCCTGAAACTTGATGCGCGCCTTGGCCATGTCGAGCCAGTTGTGCAGGTGGCTGTCGTTGGGCATCAGCTCCTTAACCTTGGCATCGGTCTTGAAGATGTCCTCGGGATCGCCCGACAGCGCCGCCCAGCGGAACGGTCCGACGCCGCGGCAGAACAGCGGACGGATATAGGCCGGAACGAATCCCGGGAAATCGAACGCCTGCTTCAGGCCCATGTCCTTGGCCATCTGGCGGATGTTGTTGCCGTAATCGAGCGTCGGGATTCCCTGCGCGTGAAAATCCAGCATGGCCTGGACGTGATCGACCATCGAGGTCTTGGCCGCTGTCTCAACGGCCTTCGGATCGGCCGCGCGTTTGGCTTCCCAATCTGCGAGCGTCCATCCCTTGGGCAAATAGCCGTTGATCGGATCATGCGCGCTGGTCTGGTCGGTAACGATGTCCGGGCGCACGCCGCGGCGCACCAGTTCGGGAAAGATCTCGGCCGCATTGCCGAGCAAGCCGACCGACACCGGCTTCTGGCTCTTGACCGCCTCAGCAATGATCGCGAGCGCGTCATCGAGCGTCGCCGCCTGGCGGTCGAGGTAGCCCGTCCGCAGCCGCATCTCGATGCGGCTCGGCTGGCATTCGACCGCGAGCATCGAGGCGCCGGCCATCGTCGCGGCCAGCGGCTGGGCACCGCCCATGCCGCCGAGGCCCGCCGTCAGGATCCATTTGCCGGCGAGACTGCCGCCATAGTGCCGGCGGCCGACCTCGACGAACGTCTCGTAGGTCCCCTGCACGATGCCCTGGCTGCCGATATAGATCCAGGAGCCTGCCGTCATCTGGCCGAACATCATCAGGCCCTGGCGGTCGAGCTCGTTGAAATGATCGAGCGTTGCCCAATGCGGCACCAGGTTGGAATTCGCGATCAGCACGCGCGGCGCGTCGGCATGGGTCCGGAAAATGCCGACCGGCTTGCCGGACTGCACCAGCAGGGTCTGGTCGCCTTCGAGCTTGCGCAAGGACGCGGCAATCCGATCAAAGCTCTCCCAGTCGCGCGCCGCACGGCCGATGCCGCCATAGACCACGAGCTCGCTCGGGCGCTCGGCGACATCAGGGTCCAGATTGTTCATCAGCATGCGCAGCGGTGCTTCCGTCAGCCAGCTCTTGGCGCTGATGTCGGTGCCGCGGGGAGCACGGATGATGCGTTCGTTATCCAGTCGGCGGTTCATGACGGATGTTCCTGCTAAGCAAGTCTTCTAAGTCAGTCTTGGAAATGGATCGGTCGGAAGCACCGCGATCGCAGCGGCGGGCAGCGCGTCGGCTTCGATCAGAGCGGCCGCCCTGGCGAGATCGTCAGCCATGTAGCGGTCGGCGGCGAGCGCCGGAACCTGCTCTCGGAGCGCGGCAATGACCGCAGCGAGCGGCGCGCTCGTTGAATGCGGCGCGCGCAGCGTGATGCCCTGCGCGGCGACCAGCAGCTCGATGCCGAGGATGGCGGCGAGATTGTCGGCCATATCGGACAGCCGGCGCGCGGCATGTGCGGCCATCGAGACGTGATCCTCCTGATTGGCGCTGGTCGGCGTGGAATCGATCGAGCATGGCATCGCGCGCTGCTTGTTCTCGGCATAGAGCGCCGCCGCCGTCACCTCGGCGATCATGAATCCGGAGTTGATGCCGGGCTCGGGCGTCAGGAACGGCGGCAGGCCGAAGTTCAAGGCGGGATCGACGAGGGTCGCGATCCGGCGCTCGCTGGTCGCCCCGATCTCCGAAAGCGCCAGCGCGATCTGGTCGGCGGCGAACGCCACCGGCTCGGCGTGGAAATTGCCGCCTGACACGATCTCGCCGGTCTCGACCAGGACGAGTGGATTGTCGGTGACGGCATTGGCCTCAACGGTCAGCCCGCGGGCGGCCTGCGCAAGCAGGTCGAGCACGGCGCCCGCAACCTGCGGCTGGCAGCGCAGGCAATAGGGATCCTGCACGCGCTCGTCGCCCTCGAGATGCGATTGCCTGATATCGCTGCCGTCAAGCAGCGCGGTCAGGGCGGCGGCCGCAGCGATCTGCCCGTCATGGCCACGCAAAGATTGAATCTCGGGACGAAACGGCACCGTCGACGCCATCGCCGCATCGACCGACAGCGCGCCGGTCACCAGCGCGGCGCACGCCAGGCGATGCGCACGCAGCAGGCCGGAGATGGCGTAGGCGGAGGAAAACTGCGTGCCGTTGATCAGCGCGAGCCCCTCCTTGGGACCGAGCGTCAGCGGCGCGAGGCCGGCGGCGGCAAGCGCTTCGCGGCCCGGCACGGCTTTGCCATCAAGAATTGCCTGTCCCTCCCCGATCATGACCGCGGTCATATGAGCGAGCGGCGCCAGATCGCCGGAGGCACCGACCGAGCCCTGCTGCGGCACCAACGGATAAACGCCGCGCGCCAGCATACCATGCAACTGCTCGATCACTTCGCGGCGCACGCCAGATGCACCGCGACCGAGCGAAATCACTTTCAACGCCATCATCAAACGCACGATCGGCTCGGGCGTGTTCGGACCGACTCCGCAGCAATGCGACAAGATGAGGTTGCGCTGAAGCAGCGCAGTCTGGTCGGGCGCGATGCGCGTCGATGCCAGCTTCCCGAAACCGGTATTGATGCCGTAGACGGGAACGTCGATATGCGCCGCCTTCGCCACGATTTGCGCGGCCGCCTCGACGCGCGGCCAGCACGATAGATCGAGCATGATGGGCGCGCCCGCGAGCACGCGCACCAGGACGTCGAGGCCGACGGTTCCGGGCGTCACGACGACAGGCGCATCCCGATCGCTCATTGCCCCCTCCACACCCGGCTGTGCAGCGGGTTGAAGCCGATGCGGTAGACCAGTTCGGCCGGACGCTCGATGTCCCAGATCGCCAGATCGCACCACTTGCCGGCCTCTAACGTACCGGTCTCGGCGAGCATGCCGAGCGCGCGCGCCCCTTCCCGCGTCACCCCTGTGAGGCATTCGGCGACCGTCATCCGGAACAGCGTTGCGCCCATGTTCATCGCCAGCAGGAGCGAGGTGAGCGGCGAACTGCCGGGATTGCAATCGGTCGCCAGCGCCATGTTCACACCGTGGCTACGGAACAGCTCGACCGGCGGCTTGTGCGTTTCACGAATGAAATAGAACGCGCCGGGCAGCAGGACCGCGACGGTGCCGGCCTTCGCCATCGCCACCGCGCCGGCTTCGTCGGTGCGCTCGAGATGATCGGCCGAGAGCGCCGAGAATTTCGCGGCCAGCGCCGCGCCGCCGAGATTGGACAGCTGATCCGCATGCAGCTTGACCGGCAGTCCGAGCGCACGCGCCGCCTCGAACACCCGTGCCGTCTGCTCTCCGGAAAACGCGATCCCCTCCATGAAGCCGTCGACGGCATCGGCGAGGCCGGCCTTGGCCACGGCCGGCAGCATCTCGTTGCAGACCAGATCGATGTAACCGTCCTTGTCGCCGTTGGCCTCCAACGGCAGCGCATGCGCTCCGAGGAACGACGTGCGGATCGCAACTTGCCGCAGGCGGGCAAGGCTGCGTGCCGCCGCAAGCTGCCGCATCTCGGTCTCGGTATTGAGGCCATAGCCGGACTTGATCTCGACCGTGGTTGCGCCCTCGCCGATCAGCGCGTCGAGCCGCGGCAGCGCGCCGGCGACGAGCTCCGCCTCGGTCGCCTTGCGCGTCGCCGCAACGGTCGAGACGATGCCGCCGCCGGCGCGCGCGATCTCCTCATAGCTCGCGCCCTTCAGGCGCAGCTCGAACTCGTGCGCGCGGTTGCCGCCGAAGACGAGATGGGTGTGGCAATCGACCAGCCCGGGCGTGATCCAGCGGCCGGCACAATCGATCCGTTCAACGGCGTCCGCATCCACAGGAAAGTCCGACGGCACGCCGGCATAGACGATGCGGCCGTCGCGCGCCGCGATCAGGCCTCGCTCGATCTCGCCGAGATCAGTGCGGTCGCTGCGCATCGTGGCGAGCCGGGCGTTGTGCCAGATACGGTCGAAGCGCTCTGCCATGCGATCGTCCCCTCGAGGTGGGATGCTTGACTTATATGTCTAGACATATAATCGTGTCCGGGTTCTGTCCAGCCGGCGTGGAAAAATGACACGACTGCATTTCGCATTCGCGCTGCTGCCTTCGGGCTGGGCCAATGACGTGCAGGTCGTCGTTGTCGATGGCGCGATCGCCTCGGTGACGGCGGGCGTTGCGCCCAGCGCCGGCGACGAACGTCACCAAATGGCGGTTCCGGGATTGGCGAGCCTGCACAGTCACGCGTTTCAGCGCGGCATGGCCGGCCTTGCCGAACTGCGCGGCGACACGACCGATACGTTCTGGACCTGGCGTGAGACGATGTATCGGTTCGCGCTGACCATGACGCCGGACGACGTCACAGCCGTCGCCACCCTGCTCTATGTCGAGATGCTCGAGCGGGGCTTTACCCGTATCGGCGAGTTTCACTATCTGCATCATGATCGGGACGGCGCGCCCTACGCCAATCTCGCCGAGATGGCCGTACGCATCGCGGAGGCCGCCGACGCCTCCGGCATCGGGCTCACGCTGCTGCCGAGTTTCTATGCTCACAGCACGTTCGGCGGCGCCGCACCGCATGCCGGGCAACGTCGCTTCATCTGCTCGGTCGATCAGTTCGCCGCGCTGATGGCCGCCTCGCGCGAGGCAATCCGAAAACTTCCCGGCGCCAACATCGGCATCGCTCCGCATAGCCTGCGCGCCGTGGCGCCGGATGAGCTGGCGGCGATCATCCCGCTTGCCGGGGCGGACCCGATCCACATCCACGCCGCCGAACAGGTGCGCGAGGTGGAGGATTGCCTTGCCTGGTCAGGACAGCGGCCGGTGCAATGGCTGCTCGAACATGCGCCCGTCGATCGACGCTGGTGCCTCATTCACGCGACCCACATGACGGAGCAGGAAGTCAATGCACTCGCCGGCAGCGGCGCGGTTGCCGGCCTTTGCCCCGTCACCGAAGCAAGTCTCGGCGACGGCATCTTCTCGGCGCGCGAATTCCTCGCCGCGGGCGGCCGGTTCGGCATCGGAACCGATTCCAATGTGCTGGTCGGCGTCGCCGACGAACTGCGCCAGCTCGAATACGGTCAGCGGCTGAAACACCGCGAGCGCAATGTGCTCTCGGGGCGTCCCGGCACATCCACCGGCCGCGCCCTGTTCGACCAGACGCTCGCTGGCGGCGCGCAGGCTCTGGCACAGACCAAGGCCGGGCTTGCGCCCGGCGCGCGCGCCGACATCGTCAGCCTCGACACCGCGCATCCGTCCCTCGCGGGACGGTCGGGCGATGCGGTTCTCGACGGCTGGCTGTTTGCAACCGGCAGCGACGCGATCGACTGCGTCTGGGCCGGCGGCGACAAGGTGGTCGCGGGCGGACGGCACCGGCTGCGCGACAAGGCGCGCGAGCGGTTCAATGCGAGCGTGCGGAGGCTCGTCGCATGAGTCTCGCCTCCGACCAGGCCAAGCCCGGCGCGGCGAACAAGCCGACACTCTACAAGCGCATCCGGCTCGACATCGAGACGCGGATCCTGACCGGCGAATGGCCGCCCGGGCATCGCATCCCCTTCGAACACCAGCTGATGGCGCGCTATCGCTGCTCGCGCATGACGGTGAACAAGGCGTTGTCGGAACTGGCGCAGGCCGATTTGATCGAGCGGCGGCGCCGTGCCGGCAGCTTCGTGCGCCGTCCGCAGCATCTGTCGGCGGTGCTCAAGATCGCCGACATCCGCGCCGAGATCACCGCGCTAGGCCGCAGCTATGGCTATCAGCTGATCGATTGCCGGCGCCGTACCGCGACATCGGCCGATCGCGCCCGGCTCGGCGTCAGCACGGCCGGCAAGGTCGTCGCGATCGCCTGCCGGCACAGCGCCGACAATGTGCCGTTCGCCGTCGAGGACAGACTGATCGATCTCTCCACGGTCCCGGAAGCTGCAACCGCGGACTTCGCCCGCGAACCGCCGGGATCATGGCTGCTGCACCACGTGCCGTGGACCGAAGCCGAGCATACGATCAGCGCCGTCGTCGCCGACGACCGCACGGCAAAGGCGCTCGACATCGCGGTCGGCGCGCCCTGCCTCGTGATCGACCGCTACACCTGGCGCAGCGCACGCACGGTGACGGCGGTGCGGCTGCATTATCCAGGCGAGACGCATCGCCTGGTGGCTCGCTTCAAGGGAGGCTGAGGACGCCTTGCGCGGCATATTTCATGCAATGCATCATGGGCCATCGTCCGCCGACATGCTTCATGCGGCAATCCGCCGCGACTGACGTAAGACATCAACTGGGTTCAATCCATCGTTCAAGGGGTCGACAATCATGCGTTCCTTCAAGCTATTGCCCGCAATCGCAGTCTTGCTCGCGTCCACGGGCGCGTTTGCGGATGACGTCAAGGTCGGCATCGGCATCTCCGGATGGACCGGCTTCGCGCCGCTGACGCTCGCCAAGGAGGCCGGCATCTTCAAGAAGAACGGCCTCGACGTGACCTTGAAGAAGATTCCGCAAAAGGACCGCCATCTCGCGATTGCGTCGGGCGACATCCAGTGCGCGGCCACCACGGTCGAGACTTGGATCTCCTGGAACGCCAACGGCGTCGCGACCAAGCAGATCTTCCAGCTCGACAAGAGCTATGGTGCCGACGGCATGGCCGTGCGCAACGACGTCGCCGCGATCAAGGACCTCAAGGGCAAGACCGTCGCGGCATCGGCGCCGGGTACCTCGCCCTATTTCGCGCTGGCCTGGATGCTGAAGAAGAACGGCCTCACGGTGAAGGACGTCACCGTGGTGAATCTGGAGCCCGCCGCCGCGGCGCAGGCCTTCGTCTCCGGCCAGAACGATGCCGCGATGACCTACGAACCCTATCTGTCGACCGTGCGCGCCGCTCCCGACAAGGGCAAGATCATCGCGACCACGCTCGACTACCCGATCGTGATGGATACCTTCGGCTGCACGCCGAAATTCCTGACCGACAATCCGAAAGCTGCGCAGGCGCTGGCCAACAGCTATTTCGAGGCGCTCGACATGATCGCCAAGGACCAGGCCAAGTCCTACGAGATCATGGGCGCTGACGTGAAGCAGACCGGCGAGCAGTTCGGCAACTCGGCAAAGTACCTGCGCTGGCAGGACAAGGCCGCCAACCAGAAATTCTTCGCCGGCGACTTCCTCACCTTCAACAAGGACGCCGCTGAGTTGCTGCTCGAGGTCGGCATCATCAAGGCCGCGCCGAAGGTCGAGGACATCTACGACGCCAGCTTCATCAAGTAACGCAGCAACCCTTTCCACCGGTCCCGCATCGCGACACAGCGGGCGGGACCGGCGCATAAGCTACGCCCGGATCATCTGATGCGTCCTCTCGAGCCCACGACATCGAAGCAGCGCGTGGCCTATGGCCTCGCCTTCTTCGTGCTGTTCGTCGCCCTCTGGTCCTGGGCAACGTTCGGCGGCCACGTGTCGAAGACCTTCCTCGCCAACCCGCTCACCATGGTGCAGGAAGGCTATGAGCTGCTCGCCAAGCAGGGCTTTCTGTTCGACATCGGGATGACGATCTGGCGCGTGATCGGCGGGTTTGTGCTTGCTGCCGTCATCGCGGTGCCGCTCGGCGTTTTGATGGGAGCCTACAAGCCAATCGAGGCCTTTCTCGAGCCGTTTGTGTCCTTTGCGCGCTATCTGCCGGCATCCGCCTTCATCCCGCTGCTGATCCTGTGGGCGGGCATCGGTGAGTTGCAGAAGCTGCTTGTGATCTTCATCGGCGCGGTGTTTCAGATCATCCTGATGGTGGCCGTCACCGTCGGTGCCACAAGGCGCGACCTGGTGGAGGCCGCCTATACGCTCGGCGCCCGCGACCGCGGCATCATCCGCCGCGTGCTGCTGCCCTCCGCTGCGCCCGAGATCGCTGAAATCCTCCGGCTGGTGCTGGGCTGGGCCTGGACCTACGTCATCGTAGCCGAGCTGATCGGCTCGTCATCCGGCATCGGGCACATGATCACCGACAGCCAGGCGCTGCTCAACACCGGCCAGATCATCTTCGGCATCATCGTGATCGGGCTGATCGGCCTGATCTCCGATTTCCTGTTCAAGGCCTTCAACGCCTGGCTGTTCCCCTGGAAGCTCGCATGACCGCGCTCAGGATCGATCAGGTCTCGCGAACCTTCCCCGCTCGTGCCGGCAACGCGCCGACGAGAGCGCTTGAGCCGACCACGCTCGACGTCGGCGACAACGACTTCGTCACCATCCTCGGCCCCTCCGGATGCGGGAAATCCACCCTGCTCCGGATCATCGCCGGGCTCGACCGGCCGACCAGCGGACGGGTCACGCTCGACGGGCGCGAGGTCACCGGCCCCGGCGCCGACCGTGGCATGGTGTTCCAGTCCTACACTCTGTTCCCCTGGCTGACGGTGCGGGAGAATATCGCATTCGGCCTGCGCGAGCGCGGCGTTGCGCAAGAAGAACGCCATGAGATCGCCGACGCGTTCATTCGCCGGGTCGGGCTGTCGGGCTTCGAAAATCACTGGCCCAAGCAGCTGTCAGGCGGCATGCAGCAGCGCACCGCGATCGCCCGGGCACTGGCCAACGATCCGAAGATCCTGCTGCTCGACGAGCCGTTCGGCGCGCTCGACAACCAGACGCGGGCACTGATGCAGGAGATGCTGCTCGGCATCTGGGAGCGCGACCAGAAGACGGTGCTGTTCGTCACCCACGACATCGAGGAAGCGATCTTCCTCGGCAGCCGCGTCATCGTCATGAGCGCGCGGCCCGGCCGCATCAAGGCCGAGATCGCGGTCGACCTGCCGCATCCCCGGTCCTACAAGATCAAGACCACGCCCGAATTCGTCGCCCTGAAGGAGCGGCTGGTGGAAGAGATCCGCACCGAGGCCCTGAAGGTCGCCGAACAGGCCTGAGAGCCTGTTTCTCCGTCATGCCCGGCCTGTGCCGGGCATCCACGTCTTTGCTTCAATCGGACAAGAAAGATGTGGATGGCCGGGACAAGCCCGGCCATGACGAAGCAGCGCCAGTTGAGGAAAGCCGACGATTGGCTGCGCTGTCAGTGGCTGATCATCCAGGGACGCGCGGTGGGAAACCCCTTGGCGCCGCTCTTGGTCTTGGTCATCAGCCGTGCCGGCTTCTTCCTTCCCGTCGAGCAGCAGCCGCAGCCCGGGCCGTGCGCGGCCTTATATTGATCGAGCGTCTTCGGCGCGTGCCGGCTCTGCTCATTGGTGGCGTGCGCCTTGCGCTTGTCCGAGGGCATGCAGAAGAACGCCGGCGCGGTGAGGATCACGCGCAGCGACGTCGCCTCGCATTGCGGGCAGTCCTGCGGCAGGTCGCATTCCGCCATCGGCCGCATGTCGGTGAACGGGCCGCAGTCGTTGCAGAGATATTCGTAGATCGGCATTTCCTTAATCCTTGCGCAGTCGTGCGTGACATTCGGCGATGGATGCGGGGCGGCCGATACGCAGCCGTCCCGCACCCTTCGCGCAGGGATCACCTAAAGGATCACTTGTCCGGTGAGATCGGCATCTGCACGTCGCCCTTGATGTGCTTGATCGGTCCCGCCGACGACGGCATGACGTCGAAGTCGAAGATCTCCGTCGGCAGCCACAGCGTGGCACAGGCATTCGGCACGTCGACGACGCCGGAGATGTGGCCCTGGCACGGCGCGGTGCCGAGGATCGAGTAGGCCTGGGCGCCGGAGTAGCCGAACTTCTTCAGATATTCGATCGCGTTCAGGCAGGCCTGGCGATAGGCGATGTGGACGTCGAGATAGTGCTGCTTGCCGGCCTCGTCGACCGAGATGCCTTCGAAGATCAGATAGTCCTTGTAGTTCGGCGTGATCGGCGACGGCTTGAACACGGGGTTCTTGATACCGTATTTCGAGACGCCGTCCTTGATGACATCGACCTTGATGTGCAGCCAGCCGGCCATTTCAATGGCGCCGCAGAAGGTGATCTCGCCGTCGCCCTGGCTGAAATGCAGATCGCCCATCGAGAGCCCGCCGCCCGGCACATAAACCGGGAAGTAGATCTTCGAGCCGCGCGACAGATCCTTGATGTCGCAATTGCCGCCATGCTCGCGCGGCGGCACGGTGCGGGCGCCCTCGAGGCCGATCTTGGCCTTGACGTCGCCCTTGGCCCGGCCCGCATGGGCGGTCGGCGCGAACGGCGGGTTGGCGAGGCCCGGCACGCGGGTCGGGTTGGTCGCGATCAGTTCCGCTTCGCGTGCGTTCCATGCGGCAAGCATCTTGGCGTCGGGCAGACAGCCGATCAGGCCGGGATGGATCAAGCCGGCGAAGTTCACGCCGGGAATGTGCCGCGACGAGGTGTAGAGGCCCTTGATGTCCCAGATCGACTTCTGTGCCAGCGGGAAATGGTCGGTGAGGAAGCCGCCGCCATTCTGCTTGGAGAAGAAGCCATTGAAGCCCCACAGGCTCTCCTTCAACGGACCAACGTCGAGCAGGTCGACGACGAGGAGATCGCCGGGCTCGGCGCCCTTGACGCCGATCGGGCCGGACAGGAAGTGCACGATCGACAGATCGATATCGCGCACGTCGTCGGCTGAATCGTTGTTCTTGATGAAGCCGCCGGTCCAGTCGACGGTCTCGATGATGAAGTCGTCGCCGGGGCTGACCCACTCGACGATCGGAACCTCCGGATGCCAGCGGTTATGGATCTTGTCGTTTTCATAGGCCGACTTGCTGAGATCGACCTTGATCAGTGTATCTGGCATCGCATTGCTCCCCTTCGTTTACTGGTGGTTACACAGACAGATATTTCGAGATCTGCGCGGCATCGACGCTGGCGCGCGGATCGTCGCGGACGATCTCGCCGTTCTCGATGACGAGCACGCGGTCGGCGATGTCGAGCGCGAAGCTCAGGACCTGTTCGGAGACCACGATCGACAGCCCGCGCTCGTCGCGGATCCGCTTCAGGGTGCGCGCCATGTCCTTGATGATCGACGGCTGGATGCCTTCGGTCGGCTCGTCCAGCAGCAGCACCTTCGGCTTGGTCGCCAGCGCGCGGGCGATCGCGAGCTGCTGCTGCTGTCCACCCGAGAGATTGCCGCCGCGGCGGCCCTTCATCTCGAGCAGCACCGGAAACAGCTTATAGATGTCGCCCGGTACCTCGGAGCCGCCTGACACCACGAGCCCGGTCTCGATGTTCTCCTTCACCGTCATCGTGGAGAAGATCATGCGACCCTGCGGCACATAGGCGAGCCCCTTCGCGACCCGCTCGTAGCTCTTCATCGCGCCGAGCTCGGTGCCGTCCATGGTCACCTTGCCGCTCTTGGCCGGCAGGATGCCCATCAGCGACTTCATCAGCGTGGTCTTGCCCATGCCGTTGCGGCCCATGATCGCGACGATCTCGTTGGGTGCCACCGAGACGTTGAGGCCGTGCAGCACCTCGCTCTGGCCGTAGGCGACGTGAAGATCATTGATTGCCAGCATCGTCCCAGTTCCTCAGTGGCCCAAATACACTTCGATGACTTTCGGATCGTTCTTGACGTGCTCCATCGTCCCCTCGGACAGGATCTGTCCCTGGTGCAGCACCGTGACCTTGTGCGCGATGTCCTCGACGAACTTCATGTCGTGCTCGATCACCAGCACCGAACGGTCCTTGATGATGCGGTTGAGCAGCTCGGCCGTCTTGGCGCGCTCGGACACGCTCATGCCGGCGACCGGCTCGTCGAGCATTAGGAGGTCCGGGTCCTGGATCAGCAGCATGCCGATCTCGAGCCACTGCTTCTGGCCATGGCTCAACTGGTCGGCATAAGTATTGAGCTTGTCCTTCAGGAAGATCATCTCGGCGACCTCCTCGACCCGCTGCCTGACGGTATCGTCGCGCTGGAAGGTCAACGAGCCGAACACGGTGCGGCCGCGCGGGAAGGAAATCTCGAGGTTCTCGAACACGGTGAGATCCTCGAACACCGACGGCGTCTGGAACTTGCGTCCCACCCCGGCCTGCACGATCTCGTTCTCGCGCAACCTGGTCAGCTCCTGGCCACGGAACTGGATCGAGCCTGACGTCGCCCTGGTCTTGCCGCAGATCAGGTCGAGCACCGTGGTCTTGCCGGCGCCGTTCGGGCCGATGATGACGCGGATCTCGTTCTCCTCGACATAGAAGGAGAGATCGTTCACCGCCTTGAAGCCGTCGAAGGACACAGTGAGACCGGAGACCGCGAGCAGGAAGTCCTTGGGCTGATGGCCGACGAGCATGATGATCCCTCCTCACTCGGCCGGTGCGCCGTCGGCGATCAGGCCGGCCGCCGATTTCGATTTGCGTGATGCCAGCAGGCGATCGATGCGCGGCTGGACGTGGTCCGCCCAGATGCCGGAGAGCCCGTTCGGGAATGCGAGTACGACAGCGATGAACAGCGCGCCGAGGCCGAACAGCCAGAGCTGCGGGAAGGACTCTGAGAGGCTGGTCTTGGCGAAATTGACCAGGAGGGCGCCCCAGACCGCGCCGAAGATCGACATCCGGCCGCCGACCGCGGTGTAGATCACCATCTCGATCGACGGCACGATGCCGACGAAGGATGGCGACATGAAGCCGACCTCGAGCGTGAACATGGCGCCGCCGATCGCAGCAAACACCGCCGCGGCGCAGAACGCGAAGATCTTGAAGTTGGCGACGCTGTAACCGGAGAAGCGCACGCGATCCTCCTGCTCCCGCATTGCCACCAGGATGCGCCCGAGTTTTGTCAGGCGGATGAACTGCGCGACGCAGATGCAGCCGAACAGCAGCACAACCTCGACGAAATACAGAATGAACTTGGCGTGATCGGTGCGGATGTCCCAGCCGTGCAGCGTGCGCAAGTCGGTAATGCCGTTGATGCCGCCGGTGTAGCCTTGCTGCCCGACAATCAGGATAGTGAGGATCGCGGCGATCGCTTGCGTGATGATGGCAAAGTACACGCCGCCGACCCGGCGCTTGAACATCGCGGCACCGATGATCAGCGCGAAGACCGCGGGAACCAGCAAGATCGCAAGCAGCGTGACCGGGAAGCTGTGGAACGGCTTCCAGAAGAAAGGCAGCGAGGTGAGCTGGTTCCAGTCCATGAAGTCGGGGATGCCCGGCGTCGACTGGATCTTGGTGTTCGCGACCGACGACGCCTCGAGCTTGAGGTACATCGCCATGCAGTAGCCGCCGAGGCCGAAGAACACGCCCTGCCCCAGGCTCAGGATGCCGCCATAGCCCCAGCACAGCACGAGGCCGATCCCGACGAAGGCGTAGGTCAAATATTTGGCGACGAGGTTGAGGCGGAAGATATCCAGCGACAGCGGCAGGACGAGAAACAACAGCACCGCGAGCGCAAGGAAGCCGAGCAGTTCGGAGCGATTGAAAAAGCGCGAGTTGATGATCATGACCAGCCTGCTTGTTCTTATTTGCGGACCTTGAGCGCGAAGAGCCCCTGCGGACGCACCATCAGGATCGCGACGATCGTCAGCAGCGTGATCACCTTGGCCATCGATCCGGACAGGAAGAATTCCAGCGTCGATTGGGTCTGCGAGATCGAGAAGGCGGAGGCGATGGTGCCGAACAGCGAAGCCGCACCGCCGAACACGACGACCAGGAAGGTGTCGACGATGTAGAGCTGGCCGGCGGTCGGTCCGGTCGAGCCGATCATGGTGAAGGCCGAGCCGGCGATCCCGGCGATGCCGCAGCCGAGGCCAAAGGTGTAACGATCGACCTTCTCGGTGTTGATGCCGACGGCGCCCGCCATCACGCGGTTCTGCACCACGGCGCGTACCTGCTTGCCCCAGCTTGACCAGAACAGCACATAGGCGACCGCGATCGTGATCAGGATGGTCAGCGCCATCACGAACATGCCGTTGATCGGAATCTGGATGGAGTCGGTCGCCTGCCAGGAGCCCATCATCCATTCCGGCAGTTCGACGCCGACCTCGCGCGCGCCGAAGACCGAACGATAGGCCTGCTGCAGGATCAGGCTGAGGCCCCAGGTCGCCAGCAGCGTGTCGAGCGGACGCTTGTAGAGATGGCGTATCAGCGCCCACTCGACCAGCATGCCGAGCGCGCCTGACGCAATGAACGCGAGGATCATTGCGATGAAGAAGTAACCGGGGAACAGCCAGGGCGCGACGTGCTGCACGGCGTTCGACGTCATCCAGGTGACGTACGCCCCCAGGATCATGAACTCGCCATGGGCCATGTTGATGACGCCCATCTGGCCGAAGATGATGGCAAGCCCCAGCGCCATCAGCACATAGACGGAGAACAGGATGAGCCCGGCAAATCCCTGCATCGCAAGGATGGCGCCGAGATCGCTGATCGAATAGTCGCCGAACATCTGGTCCTCCGTCATTCCAAGGGGCACGCGCCGCCGGTCAAGCGACGCTCGTTCCGTGGCGTGGACGATGACGTCCACGCCACGATGCGTTGTGGAGCTTCGTAGCCCGGGTGAGCGGGTGCGATACCCGGGACGGTCCCGCATATCGCCCCGCTCATGAGGGCTACTGGCTCACTGGTAGCCCTTGGGGAACGGATCCGGCTCGACGAGATCGGCGGTCTCGTAGATCAGCTCATACTGGCCATCGGCCTTGGCGCGTCCGACGCGGGTCTTCGACCAGAGGTGATGGTTCTCGTGGATCCGGACGTAACCTTCCGGCGCGCCCTTGAACTCGACGCCGGGCGACGCCGCCGCCACCTTGTCGATGTCGAAGGAGCCGGCCTTCTCCACCGTCAACTTCCACAGCCACGGGCCGAGATATGCAGCCTGGGTGACGTCTCCGATCACGGTCTTCTCGCCCCACATTTTCTTGAACGCGGGCACGAAGGCCTTGTTGTTCGGATTGTCGAGCGACTGGAAGTACTTCATGCAGGCATAGGCGCCGGCAATGTTCTCGCCGCCGATGCCGTCGATCTCGTCCTCGGTGACCGAGATCGTGAGCAGCGTCTGCTTGGACAAGTCGATGCCGGCCGCCTTGAGCTGCTTGTAGAATGCGACGTTGGAGCCGCCGACGATGATCGCGTAGATCACGTCCGGCTTGGTCAGCTTGATCTTGTTGATGACCGAGTTGAACTGGGTCGAGCCGAGCGGGAAGTATTCCTCGCCGACCACTTTGCAGCCTTGCAGATGGTTCTCGATGTGCTTGCGCGCGATCTTGTTCGAGGTGCGCGGCCAGATGTAGTCCGAGCCGAGCAGGTAGAAGCTCTTGGCGCCCTTGGTCTTGTTGACCCAGTCGAGACCGGCGATGATCTGCTGGGTCGCCTCCTGCCCCGTGTAGATCACGTTCTTGGACTGCTCGAGGCCTTCATAGAAGGTCGGGTAGTACAGCATGCCGTTGTACTGCTCGAACACCGGCAGCACCGCCTTGCGCGAGGCCGAGGTCCAACAGCCCATCACGGCCGCGCATTTGTCGTTGACCAGCAGCTTCTTGGCCTTTTCCGCGAAGGTCGGCCAGTCGCTGGCGCCGTCTTCCTGGATGAACTTGATCTTGCGGCCGAGCACGCCGCCGGCGGCATTGATCTGCTCGATCGCGAGCTTCTCGGCCTCGACCGACCCGGTCTCGGAGATCGCCATGGTGCCGGTGACGGAATGCAGGATGCCGACCGTGACTTCGCTATCGGTGACTGCAAGACCCGTGGTGTTGACCGCAGAGGTTGCAGGAACGTCGGCAAATGCCGGACGGCCCAGCATCGAAACGGCCGGCAATGCCGCCATTCCCATCAAGAGCTTGCGCCGGAGCGGAGACTTCAGGCCTGGTTTTGGTTCGTCTGACATGAGCACCCCATCTGGTTCGAGAACGCTTATTGATCAGGCGAGGATTGCTCACTTTTGTGCAGCGCACTGATACGTGAGATCGCGTATACTGCACCGCAAAATAGCGACGTAGGTTTTTGGTACGGGATTTGCCCGCGATCAGCGCATCGTGGACCAGGAGTTCAAACGAGTGGCAGGGCGGCAGCGGATAGACCGCGTCAGGCGCCAGTACAATCAATGGGTCGCCAACCAGACGCTGGAAGACTACGCGCTGCGCTTCACCGCCAAGAGCGCGCGGCGCTGGTCCGCCGCCCGCGTCGCCAACACCGCGCTCGGCGCGATCTCCTTCCTCGCGCTGGAGGCGATCGGCGGCACCATCACGCTGAACTATGGCGCGATGAATGCCTCCGCCGCGATCCTGGTCGTCAGCGTCATCATCTTCCTCTGCGGGCTGCCGATCGCCTACCATGCCGCGAAAAGCGGCATCGACATCGACCTGCTGACCCGCGGCGCCGGCTTCGGCTATATCGGCTCGACCATCACCTCGCTGATCTACGCCTCCTTCACCTTCATCTTCTTCGCGATCGAGGCGGTGATCCTGGCCAGCGCGCTCGACATGTGCTTCGGCATCCCGCGGCCGATCGGCTATTTGATCAGCGCAGTCGTGATCATTCCGCTGGTTATCTACGGCATCACGCTGATCAGCCGCTTCCAGCTCTGGACCCAGCCGCTGTGGATCATCCTCCACATCATGCCGTTCGCGGCGATCGCCTGGGCCAATCCGCATTCCTTCACCGAGTGGCGCAAATTCGCCGGCGATCACGGCGATCCCGCAGGGAATCTCGACCTGCTGCTGTTCGGCACCGCCGCCTCCGTCGTGTTCGCGCTGGTGGCGCAGATCGGCGAGCAGGTCGACTTCCTGCGCTTTCTGCCGCGCGACCGCCGCACCTCGCGCAAGGCCTGGTGGATCGCGCTGCTGAGCGCCGGTCCCGGCTGGATCGTGCTCGGCGCGCTCAAGCTACTGGCCGGTTCGTTCCTGGCCTTCTTCGCGCTCAGCCACGGCGTCTCGGCCGAGCACGCGGCCGAGCCGGCCAACATGTATCTCGAAGCGTTCCGCTACGTGCTGTCGCAGCCGGATCTGGCAATGGCGCTGACCGGGACGTTCGTGATCCTGTCGCAGGTCAAGATCAACGTCACCAACGCCTATGCCGGCTCGATCGCCTGGTCGAATTTCTTCTCCCGCCTCACCCACTCGCATCCCGGCCGCGTGGTGTGGCTGGTGTTCAATGTCGTCGTCGCGCTGCTGCTGATGGAGATCGGCGTCTACAAGGCGCTGGAGCAGACGCTCGCGCTCTACTCCAACGTCGCGATCGCCTGGGTCGGCGCGCTGGTGGCCGATCTCGTCGTCAACAAGCCGCTCGGCCTGCGGCCGCAGCACATCGAGTTCAAGCGCGCCCATCTCTGCGATATCAATCCGGTCGGCGTCGGCGCGATGACGATCGCCACCGTGGTCTCGATCAGCGCGTTCTACGGCCTGTTCGGCCCGACCGCGAAGGCGCTGTCGGCCTTCGTTGCGCTTGCGGTCGCGTTCGTCACGGCTCCCCTGATCGCCTGGGCCACCGACGGCAAGTACTACATCGCCCGCAAGCCGAAGCGGAGCTGGCAGAACATTGAATCGATCCAGTGCTGTATCTGCGAGCATGCGTTCGAGCCCGAGGACATGGCCTCCTGCCCGGCCTATGCCGGCCCGATCTGCTCACTGTGCTGCTCGCTCGACGCACGCTGCCATGACCTCTGCAAGCCGCATGGCCGGATCGGCGCACAGGTCTCGGACGCGCTGGGCAAGGTGATGCCGCAGCCGATCTACGCCCGCATCAATTCACAGCTCGGGCATTACCTCGGCGTGTTCGCCGTCTCGGCCGGCCTCGTGGCGCTGGTGCTCGGCCTGATCTACCTGCAGACCACGGCAGCCGTGCATGCCAACGAATTGCTGGCCGACGTGCTCTGGAAGGTGTTCTTTGCGCTGACCCTGATCATCGGCGTCGTCGCCTGGCTGTTCGTGCTGGCGCAACAGAGCCGGCGCGCCGCGGAAGCGGAAACGCGGCGGCAGACCACGCTGCTGATCCAGGAGATCGACGCCCACAAGCGCACCGATGCCGAACTGCAGCGCGCCAAGGAAGTCGCCGAGTCAGCCAATCTCGCCAAGAGCCGGTACGTCGTGGGCCTCAGCCACGAGCTGCGCTCGCCGCTGAATGCGATCTCCGGCTACGCGCAATTGCTGGAGCAGGACGATAGCCTGCAGGTGCGGCCGCGCGAGCAAGTGCGCGTCGTCCGCCGCAGCGCCGATCATCTGTCTGGGCTGATCGACGGCATCCTCGATATCTCCAAGATCGAGGCCGGCCGGCTCTACCTGTCGCGCGACGAAGTGCGGCTGAACGATTTCCTCGAGCAGCTGGTCGGCATGTTCCGCCTGCAAGCCGCAGCGAAAGGCATCGACTTCGTGTTCAAACGGCCGGCCGTGCTGCCCGTCGTGGTCTATGCCGACGAGAAGCGGCTGCGGCAGATCCTGATTAACCTGCTGTCGAACGCGATCAAGTTCACGCAATCCGGCCAGGTGCAGTTCGTGGTGCATTACCGCAGCCCGGTTGCCGAGTTCGAGGTGATCGATACCGGGCCGGGCATCCAGCCCGACGACCTCGAGCGGATCTTCGCGCCGTTCGAGCGCGGCGCACTCGGCGTCACCCAGCCGCAGACCGGCACCGGGCTTGGCCTGACCATCAGCCGCCTGCTCGCGGGTGTGATGGGCGGCGACATCAAGGTTTTGAGCACGGTCGGCACCGGCAGCACCTTCCGCGTCAAGCTGCTGCTGTCGGAGGTCACCAATCCGCGGCGCGATGCGCCGGTCGATGCTCCCGTGTACGGCTATCACGGTCCGCGCAGGACCATCCTGATCACCGACGACGACCCGACCCACCGCGACCTCCTGCGCGAGATCCTGACGCCGCTCGGCTTCATCCTGCTCAGCGCGCCGGACGGACCGGGCTGCCTTGCCCTCGCACAGCATTGCCGGCCGGACCTGTTCCTGCTCGACATCTCGATGGCGGGCATGGACGGCTGGACGGTCGCCGAAACCCTGCGCTCCGAAGGCCATCACCAGGCGCGGATCCTGATGATCTCGGCGAGCGCGCTCGAGGCCCATGGCGCGCCGCTCGCGCAACCATTCCATGACGGCTACCTGATGAAGCCGATCGACATCCCGCGGCTGCTCGAGACCATCCGCCAGTTGCTCAAGATCGAGTGGCAGTATGAGGCCGAGCCGGCCGCGCCTCCGCAATGGAAGCCCGAGAGCGGTTCGCGGCCGCCGGTGAAATATGTCGAAGAGCTGATCAGCCTCGGCCAGCTCGGCTATGTCAGGGCGATCCAGCTCAAGCTCGACGAGATCGGCAATGAGTGTCCCGAACATGCCGATTTCGTCGGCCAGATGCGCACGCTGATCGACCGGTTCGATCTCGATCAATATATGGCGACGTTGAAGACATTGCACAGCTATGACCATTGAACAGAAGAAGCGCGACGTCGCGCTCGTCGTCGACGACTCTCCGGAGACGTTGCGCCTGCTCACCGATGCGCTCGACGGCGCCGGCATGACCGTGATGGTCGCGCTTGACGGCGCCTCCGCGATGCGCATCGTCGAACAGATCACGCCCGATATCGTGCTGCTCGATGCCGTGATGCCCGGCATGGATGGTTTCGAGACCTGCTGCTCGATGCCGTGATGCCCGGCATGGATGGTTTCGAGACCTGCAAGCGGCTGAAGCGCGATGCCGGGCTCGACGGCGTGCCGATCATCTTCATGACGGGTCTCGCCGAAACCGAGCACATCGTGCGCGGGCTGGAGGCCGGCGGCGTCGACTATGTGACGAAGCCGATCGTGGTCGAGGAGATGCTGGCGCGCATCCGGGTCCATCTCGCCAATGCGCGGATGACGCAAAGCGCGCGCGCGGCGCTCGACGTCTCCGGCCGCTATCTGCTCGCCGTGAACAACGCCGGCGCGCTGCTGTGGGCGACGCCGCAGGCACAGCGCCTGCTGTCGGATACGCTCGCCGACGCCGCCGACAATTTCGTGCTGCCGGATCCGATGCCGCAATGGCTCGAGCAGGCGCAGAAAGGCAAGACCGGATCGAAGACCGCGACCATGGCGTCGTTCCCCGGCAACGAGCAGCTTCGGCTACAATATATGGGCAAGCTCGGCCCGAACGAATTCCTGCTGCGGCTCGCCAAGGACACCAGCGGCGACATGCCGGCCGAGTTCTCCAGCGAGCTCGGCCTGACCACCCGGGAGGGCGAGGTGCTGTCCTGGCTCTCCAAGGGCAAGACCAACCGCGACATCGCGCAGATCCTCGGCCTCAGCCCGCGCACCGTCGACAAGCACCTCGAGCAGATCTACGCCAAGCTCGGGGTCGAGAACCGCACCGCCGCCGCCGCGATCGCGGTCAACGCAAGGCATCGCAAATCCTAGCCTGCTGCCTCCACTGCCCCGGGACGCGTCCTGACATGGCCAATCGCGCCAGACCGTGACAGGATAGGCTGACACGTTCATTCCCGCGGAGAATATGCATGGATCGTCTGGCGGCGATGGAGACATTCGTGCGGGTGGTCGAGACCGGCTCGTTCTCCGGCGCAGCGCGGCAGCTTCGCGTGGGCCAGCCGGCGGTCTCGAAATCGGTCGCGCAGCTCGAGGAGTTTCTCGGGGTCAAGCTGCTGACCCGCTCGACCCATGGCCTCACGCCGACGGAAGCGGGGCTTGGCTATCTCGAGCGTGCCCGACGCGCGCTGGAAGAGGCTGCGGAAGCCGAATTGGCGGCGCGTGGCGCCGGGGCCGGCCTCAAGGGCCGATTGCGGGTCTGTGCGGCCGTCACCTTCGCACGCATCCATCTCATTCCGATGCTGCCGAGGTTTCTCGCGCAGCATCCCGATCTGGAGCTCGAGGTCGTGCTCGATGACCGCCAGATCGACCTCGTCCAGGAGGGCATCGATGTCGCGCTTCGGATGGGCAAGATGACGGATTCGACGCTGACCGTGCGCCGTATCGCGCGATGCCAGCGCTTCGTGCTGGGCACGCCTGCCTATTTCGACCGCGCCGGCACGCCGTCGACACCAAGCGAATTGAGCCGGCATCAGGCCGTCGTCTATCTTCGCGAGGGCAGCGTGTGGTCCTTTCAACGTGAAAGTACCGAATTGGCCGTCACCGTGCGGAGCCGATTGCGGGTGACCGCAGCCGAAGGCGTCCGTGCTGCGGTGCTCGCCGATGCTGGGCTCGCGATCGCATCGGAATGGATGTTCACCCCGGAGCTCAAATCGGGCATCGTGCGCGCGGTCCTGCGGGATTGGAGCCTCCCAGCCCTCGATCTCTGGGCCGTGCTTCCGACCGGACGTGCAGCGACCGCCAAGGCACGCGCATTCGTGAGCTTCTTCGAGCGCAGCTTCAATGCATGACGCGTCATCGGTGGCTTGAAGCGGTCGATGCTTATTCTGGACAGGAATAAGCGCTAGTCGGACGGCAGCGCTACCCGACGTGGCCATCTCCTTTAGCTTCCTGCGTGTGAGTTCAACAAACCGGACGGCTCCGCCGTCCACCACGCAGAAACCAAGGAGAACCGTCATGTCGCTGCAAGCCAGGCTCGACGCTTTCAAGGCCGATTTCGAAGCCGGAAAGCCGCCCTACAACGTTCCGCGACCAGTCATCGATATCATGCACCGCGCCACCGCGGAGCTGATCGCATCCGGTACCGCCCAGCGCGCCAGGAAGGCGGGCGATGTCGCCCCCGCCTTCTCGCTCCGCGATCCCGAGGGCAACATCGTCAACTCGACCGATCTGTTGAAGCGCGGCCCGCTGGTGCTCAGCTTCTACCGCGGCGTCTGGTGCCCATATTGCAACATGGAGCTGCAGGCACTCGAGGCGGCCAAGCCGGAATTCGATAGATACGGCGCCGCGCTGGTCGCGATCTCGCCGCAGACCGCGCCGAACAGCCGCAAGTCGGTGCGCCAGAACAAGCTCTCCTTCCCGATCCTGTCCGACGTGAAGGGTCAGGTCGGCGAGGCCTTCGGACTGCGCTTCCACCTGCCCGACTATCTGGTCGAGCTCTACAAGCAGCTGAAGAACGATCTGCCGACGTTCAACGACGATCCGAGCTGGACGCTGCCGATGCCGGCCCGCTACGTCATCGGACGAGACGGCGTGATCCTCTACTCCGAAGTCAACCCCGACTATACCCGCCGACCCGAGCCCGAGGACATGATCGCTGTCCTCCAGCAGGCGACCGTGAAAGCATGACAGCGCGCAGATTGGCCGGTGGCGAGTGACCAGCGGCTGCTTTCCTCTCGCAGGCTAGGCATGTGCGGCCGGCGTACTCCCCTCCGGATCGGCGGGCGCGCCGGCGCCGGCCAACACATCCCCGGAGTGTTGCGTCTTTCGCCACTGCGCCGGCGTCACGCCCATGTGGCTCTTGAAGGCGCGCTGAAAGGCGGCCTCCGATTGATATCCGACCATCTCTGCCACGGCGCCGGTCGAAAGCAATGATCCCTTCAACTCGTTCGCCGCAAGCGTCATCCTGATATCAGTGAGCAGATCGCTGGCCGATCGCCCGAGCTTGTCCTGGAACTGCCGCGCCAGCGTGGCGCGCGACATGTTGCAAAGCCGTGCGAGCTCCGGCAGCGACCACGCATGCGCGGGCTCCTTGAACATGGCGGCCACGGCCGGTGCGAGCCTGGGATCGCCGACCAGGGCGAGAAGTCCCCGTGACGTTGCATCGGTCTCGCTGGCAAGCCGCAGCACAAGCGCGAACATTGCCGTGGACAGCGCATTCAGCATGGCGTGGCCGCCCAGATGATCGTCGGCCGTTTCGCTGCGCATCAGCGACACGAGCCCGGCGAGCTGCGCAGCCGTTCCCTTTCCCGCACGCGTGCCGGCATGCACGACAAGACGCGGCGGAAGATAACCGCGCAACAGACGGTCGTGTGGCGGTGCAATCGCGAAGTGCCCGCACAACAGGTCAAGCCGTTCGTCCGATCCGAGGTTTTCGCTGATCGTGAAATTCTCCGCCGCCCGGTTGCGCGCCGGCAGCGGTGTCGCCCCGCTTCCGTCGTGCATCACGTGTCGCGGGTTGCCGGGAAGCAGGAGAATATCGCCGGGCTTCAGCAGCAACGGCCGTCCGCCCGCGGCGTCGTCCAGGATCGCCGAGCCGGCAAGCACCGCATGATAGGGGATTTCACTGGTTACACCCGGTCCCTGCTCGATACGCCAGGGGACGCTGTAGCTGCAGCGCAGGTCGAGCCGCCCGCGCACCGGCATCATCTCGAACAGCCGGCTCAGCCAATCCATAGCCAAATTCCCCTGAAGCAGCACTTGAGACGATTGAGCATATAAACGAGCAATATGAACATTCAATGTCTCAAATCTCGATCCTAATGTCACTCCGCAATCGTTCACCACCCCGAACAAGGAGTGCCACCATGTCTCGTCTCTCAACCCCCAATCTCGAAACCGATACCGGCCCGTCGGGCCAGATCTACGCCCAGATCAAGAAGGCGATCGGCGCCGTCCCGAACACCTACGCGGCGATTGCGGCCCACGGTCCGGCCGCGCTCAAGTCGATCCTCGCGGCCGATGCCGTGCTGACCGGCGGCAGCCTGCCCCGGCGCGACCTGGAGGTCGTCAAGCTCGTGATCAGCGCAGCCGGCGGCTGCGATTATTGTGTCGCCGCGCATTCGCATCTCGCCAGGCTCGCCGGCGTGAATGCCGATGTGCTCAAGCAGATCCGCAACGGAGCGCCGACCGGTGACGCCCGGCGCGATGCGCTCGTGCATTTCGTCCGCAAGCTCGCGCAGTCGAGCGGCACCGTCAGCGACGGGGATTTCGCCGCGATCAAGTCCGCCGGCTACAGCGACGCACAGCTGGTCGAGATCAGCCTGGCGTTTGCGACCACGGTCTTCACCAACGTCTTCAACCGCATCAACGACACCGACATCGACTTCCCGGCAGTCGCGTGAAGCGACCGGGCGATGTCACGCGAAAAGGATCACGACCATGACCACGCTTGCCAACACCACACAAAATCCGCTTGTCCGCGCGCTTCATAGGTCCGGCCTGCTCGCGGAAGATCTCGACTATCACGTCGTCCGGGCCGCGATGGTGATCATGTTCCTGTTCTTCGGTTACCAGAAGTGGTTTCCGTACGAATTCGAACGGCTGGTCCCGTTCATCAGCAACGGGCCGCTGATCTGGTGGCTGTACCCAGCGTTCGGCCACGCCGGCGCCAGCTACTTCCTTGGCGCCTCGGAGTGGACGTTCGGTTCGCTGCTGCTCGCGGGCTTCTGGGACAAGCGGCTCGGCGTGCTCGGCGCCCTCGGCTCGACCGGAACCTTCATCGCGACGGTCACCATCATTCCGTTCATGCCTGATGGCTGGGACGTTGCCGCCGGTGGCTTCCCCGCGATGACCGGCAACGTGCCGTTCCTGATGAAGGACGTCGTCCTGCTCGCCGTCTCGTTCTACCTGCTGCGACAGGACGTGGTTCGTCTGATCAGGCAATAGCTGATCGCGATTGATCGCCGGTGGGCCTCGGGCGTGCCGGCGATCGCGCGTGGTATTGAGCAGACGCAGCATTTCTCTCGAACACAACGACATGGCAGTCACTATTGCTGCACGGTCCAGCGGCCCATGCTCTTTAAGAGCCGAGCCATAACCCATTGCCGAACTTGCATAATGCGTTGAAAATCGGCCACGCGCTCCGCGCGATCGGCTGCGCTGTCGCCCGCTCGACGACGCACCGCCGCTTCCATGCACGAATGATCCGGTAGCTCTCCGGCCATGAACATAGTTCCGCCGCGCGGTCTGCGCTAAAAAGGAGCGCCGGTGTTGTTCTGGGGTGAGTTGATGAAGAAGGACGACGTCACATGCCCGCGTTGCGGGGCTGGATTCCGACGCCTTGAGCTGGCATCCAGGTCAGGAAGTGAGGGCGAGTATCGCTGCCCGGTTTGCGAGACGACCCTCGAGCAGTTCGATGGCGACAGGCTTGTCGCTTACCGCCTGACCATCCAACCCTCGATTCGCGGGTTGAAGACCTAGCGGCCCCGCTGCATGGAATGCCGCCGGAGCAAAATCCGGATCACGATCTCCGCTTCAGGACATAGCTGTCCATGATCCAGCCGTGCCGCTCACGTGCGTCTCGTCGCGCGGCGACGATGCGAGGGCCCACCTCTGCCAGTTCCCCCGCCATGACGATCTGATCGGGCATGCCGAGATAGGCGCCCCACCAGATTTGCAGTCCGGCAGGATCCAGCGTCTGGAAGGCGGCGCCGCCGTCGAGCATCACGACCACGGTGTCGAGGCCGGGCGGCCAGCCGCCTTCGCGCAGCCGCCGGCCGGTCGTGACGAGGAACGGCTCGCCGATCTCATTGAGCGGCAGCGCATGCGCCGCGCACAGCGCCTGGATCGACGTGATGCCCGGGATCACCTCGATCGATGGCAACGGATCGAGCCGGCGCGCAATCCGCAGGCTCGAATCGTAGAGCGAGGGATCGCCCCAGATCAGCAGGGCGACGCGTCCCTCCCCGCCGAGATGGCGCGCGATTTCCTGCGACCACGTCGCGGCGATCGCATCATGCCAATCGTCCACGCCCTTGCGATAGTCCTCCTCACCAGCGTCACGCACCGGCAGGTCGAACTCGGCAATGCGTATGCGGTCATTGGTCAACGCTTCTGCGCAGATGGTGCGACGCAACTCGGCGAGATCCGACTTCGCCGTCCCCTTGCGCGGGATCAGGATCAGGTCGGCGGCATTGATCGCGGCGGTCGCAGCGAAAGTGAGCTGCCGGGGATCACCACAACCGATGCCGATCAGGGACAGCGTCAACATGGCCGCGTCACCCTCGCTCCGGCGCCAGCGCACCGAACAGAATGACGGCAGCCGCCGTGGCCGCGCCTGCCTGCGTGAGCTGTTCGGCCAGCGCTGCGATCGTGGTGCGAAGCAGCCGCTCGTCGGCGTGGCCGAGCGATTCCGCCAGCAGTGCGGGCGTGTCGGGCGCGAGGCCGTGCGCGATCAGCCTTGCGGCCAATGCCGGGAAGGTCCGCCGCCCCATATAGACGACGGTGGTCGCTTCCGGATCGGCCAGCGCCGCCCAGTTCAGGTCCGCGGGCAATTCGCCCGTCACATCGGCGCCGGTGACAAACTGGACCCGACGCGAGGTCAGCCGTCGCGTCAGCGGAATGCCGGCCTGCGCGGCGGCAACCGACGCGGAGGTCACGCCGGGAATGATCTCGTAGCCGATGCCGGCCGCGCGCAGCGCTTCGACCTCCTCCTCGAGCCGTCCAAAAATACCGGCGTCGCCGGATTTCAGCCGCACGACCCGCACGCCGGCGGTGGCATAATCGACCAGCAGCCGGCTGACATGGTGCTGCTTCGCCGACAGGCGGCCGGCGCGCTTGCCGACCGCGACGAGGTTGGCGCCGGCGCGCGCGAGATCGAGGATCGCGCCCGAGGCAAGATCGTCATAGAGCACCACATCGGCCTCGCGCAGCCGCGCCGCTCCCTTCATGGTCAGGAGTTCGGGATCGCCGGGACCGGCCGAGACGAAGGAAACGAATCCGCTCACCGGTCCTCCGCAATCAGATGGAAGAATGTACCCGTCGCACAGCCGCGCCGCGATCCGGTCTCCGCAACGATCGTACCGGTCGCATCACGCACCACCGCGAGCGGCGTGTCGGGCTGCGCGATGATCGTCGAATAGTGAAACTCGTGGCCGCGCAGCCGTGCGCCTGGGCCGTGGCCGGGCATCGGTGCGGCGAGCTCGGCGAGCCGGTAGCCCAGATGCATGCGGCGCTTGGCATAGCTCGTCTCAAGGCCGAGCAGGCCCGCCATCTCGTGGCGCACGCCGTCGGCATCGGTCAATGCGGCGCCCAGCACCATGTAGCCCCCGCATTCGCCATGCACCGGCCGCGTCTCGGCGAAGGCGCGGAGCCGCCCGAGAAATTGCCTGTTGGCCGCAAGCCGGCCGGCATGCAGTTCGGGATAGCCGCCGGGCAGCCAGCACACATCGGCGTCCGCGTCGGGGCCTTCGTCCGCAAGCGGCGAGAACGTCACGATCTCAGCGCCGGCCGCTCGCCAGGCTTCCAGCATGTGCGGATAGACGAACGAGAATGCGGTATCGCGCGCCAGCGCAATGCGCTGGCCGGGCGGCGTGATGTCCAGGCTGGGCACGGCGGATTGCGGCGACCAGACCTCGGCCGATTTCAGCACGGCGTCGAGATCGACATGCTCGGCGACGAAGCTTGCGGCTTCGTCGATCAGACCGTCGATTTGAGCCTGCTCTTCGGCCTGTACCAGGCCGAGGTGACGCTTCGGCAAGGCGATCTCGGCGTGGCGCGGCAGCGATCCCAACACCGGGATGCCCGCGCCTTCCATGGCACTGCGCACCAGGGCTTCATGCCGTGCGCTCGCGACGCGATTGAGGACGACGCCGGCAAGCCGTACGCCGGCGCGAAAATCACGCAATCCCGCCGCGACTGCCGCTGCCGTCTGTGCTTGGCCGGAGGGATCGATCACCAGCAATACCGGCCATCCCATCATCTCGGCGATGTCGGCGGTGGCGCCGGTTCCCGAGACGCCACGCGCGGCGACGCCGTCGAACAGTCCCATCGAGCCTTCCGCCAGCACGAGATCGGCATCCGCGCCGCGGCCTGCCAAATGCGCGATGGCTTCGCGCGCCATCGCCCAGCTATCGATGTTGACCGACGCGCGTCCCGTGGCGACCGCGTGAAAGGCGGGATCGATGTAGTCAGGCCCGCTCTTGAGGCATTGCACCCTCACGCCGCGATTGCGATAGGCGCGCGCCAACGCCAGGGTCAGCGTCGTCTTGCCGACACCGGATGCCGGCGCGGAGATGACGAGCCCCGCGGTCATTGCGATGATTCCGGCGAAGACTCCGGAAAACGCGGCACCGCCCCGACCGGGCGGTAGCGGCGGTCGTAGTCGGCTGCATAGAGACGGCTCTCGGCGAATTCGTCCGCCCCGAGTGTCTTGCCGACCAGAATGAGCGCAGTGCGTTCGAGCTCGGGGCCGACGGCGGTATCGAGCGTCGCGAGCGTGGCGCGCACGATGCGCTGGTCCGGCCAGCTCGCGCGCCAGACGATCGCAACCGGGCAATCCGCGCCGTAGTGCGGCGTGAGCTCGGCCATGACCTTGTCGAGCAGATGGATCGAAAGATGGATCGCCAGCACCGCGCCGGTCGCGGCAAAGGCTGCGAGCGTCTCGCCATCCGGCATCGCGCTCGCCCGGCCCGGCGTGCGCGTCAGCACCACCGATTGCGCAAGGCCCGGCAGCGTCAGCTCGGCCTCCAGCGCCGCCGCAGCCGCCGAGAAGGCCGGCACCCCGGGCGTGACCGAATACGGAATCTGCAACGCGCGCAGCCGGCGCAGCTGCTCGCCCATCGCCGACCAGACCGAGAGATCGCCCGAATGCAGCCGCGCGACGTCCTTGCCCTCCGCATGCGCGGCAGCGATCTCGGCGATGATTTGGTCGAGCGACAGCGGCGCGGTGTTGACGATGCGCGCATCCGGCGGACAATGCGCCAGAACACCCGATGGCACCAGCGATCCGGCATAGAGACAAACCGGGCACGAGGCGATGAGATCGCGCCCGCGCAGGGTCAGCAAATCGGCAGCGCCAGGTCCTGCGCCGATGAAATGCACCGTCATTCGCCGTCTCCTTCCGCGATCGCCGCGATGGCCATCCGATCCTGTGACGCGGCCCTGACCGAGATCAGGCGCGCACCGCGCCCTGCTGCAGCGATTGCCGCAGCCTCGGCGACCGAGCCCGTTCCGAATCTTGCCTTGATGAACTCGGATTGCGTTGCAGTCCTTATCTCAGCCAGGATCCCGGCCGGAATGCTCCGGACCGGCAGCCCGAGTTCCCGCGCCAAGTCTCTCAATGCCGCCGCGTCGGCCTTGTCACTCACCGTCGCAACGGCCGCAAGGCCGTCGGAACCGCCGGCCGCGTCGAGCGCGTCGCGCAAGGACGCGACACTGGCATTGCGCGTGAATCCGAGACCAGCGACCTTCATCCGAGCGCGCTCCATTGCACGATCGGCCGTGCGGCCTTCCAGGCGCGATAGCGGCCCAATGGCTCGGCCTGCGCGATCTCGAGGCGCATCAACTCGCCGCCATGACGCCGGTGCAGATCGCAGAGCAGCGCCTCGGTCTCCAGGGTCACCGCATGTGCAACCAACCGCGTTCCCGGCGCAATCCGCGACCAGATCGCATTGAACATCGCGGCGTCGAGACCGCCACCGATGAACACGGCATCAGGCGCGGCGAGGTCCGATAATGCGCCGGGCGCCTCGCCTTCGATTACGGTGATCCGGTGTGTCAGGCCGAAGCTCGCCGCATTGCTGCGGATGTTGGCGGCGCGTTCGCTACGGGCTTCGACGGCGATCGCCACCCCTCCACAAAGCGCCCACTCGATCGAGATCGAGCCCGAGCCCGCGCCGACGTCCCACAGCCGCTCACCGGGCCGCGGCGCCAGCGCCGACAGCGCAAGCGCGCGGACCGGCCGCTTTGTCAGTTGCCCGTCATGCACAAAAAGCGCATCGGCAAGACCCGAGCTGCGTGCGATTCCCTCTGCTCCCCGCGCCTCCAGCGCGATCGCGACCAGGCTCTCGCCTGAATCACCCGCATACGAGTCGGCGCGATGCCGCGTGATGGATTCACGCGGTCCGCCAAGCGCCGCAAGCGTCCATATTGCCGACGCCCCCCAACCACGCTCCGTCAGCCAGCGCGCGAGGTTGGACGCCGCGTTGCCGTCGCGCAGCAGGCAGATAATCCGTGCATCGCGCACGAGATGCGGCAACAGCCGCTCGAACGGCGCGGCATGAAGACCGAGACAGACAGCATTCTCGATACGCCAGCCCAAACGAGCCGCCGCCAGTGAGAACGTCGACGGCGCGGAGTGCGCGTCCCACTCACCGGCCTGCAGCTTCTCGACAAGGCTTCCGCCGAGGCCATACCAGAACGGATCGCCCGACGCGAGCACCACCGTCGGACGGCCGCGACAGCTCAGCACGATGTTCGCATCGAACGGCACCGGCCAGGCACGGCCACGGTCGGCGATGCCGGCGAGCGCGAGGTGCCGTTCGCCGCCGAAAACTGTTTCGGCTTCACGGAGCGCCTTTCGGCTTGCATCGGAGAGGCCGGCAAGGCCATCTTCGCCGATGCCGATGATGGTCAACCAGGGATTATCCATGATGCGCGCCCTGATCCTGGGCGGAACGGCCGATGCCAATCTGCTCGCCGCTGCGATCGCAAGCGCGGGGATCGACGCGGTCTATTCCTATGGCGGCCGCACCCGTGCGCCGGCTGACCAGCCATTGCCGGTCCGCAGCGGTGGTTTCGGCGGCGTCAGCGGTCTTGCCGACTATCTGCAACGCGAAGCCATCACGCATGTGGTCGATGCGACGCATCCCTTCGCGGCCGAGATGAGCCGCAACGCCATCGCGGCGTGCGCGCAGACCGCAACGCCGCTGCTCGCGCTCGAACGCGCGCCCTGGGACAAAACCTCCGGTGATCGCTGGATCGAGGTCGCGGACGTCGTATCCGCAGCCGCGGCCTTGCCGGACAGCCGCGCCAGCGTGTTCCTCGCGATCGGCCGCCAGCATATCGCGCCGTTCGGCAACCGGCCGCAGCATGCCTATACGTTGCGTTTCGTCGACCCGCCCGAGCAAGCGCTGCCATTGCCCGATGCCGACGTCATCGTCTCGCGCGGCCCCTTCACGCTCGAGGGCGAACTCGCGATGATGCGCGCACGTCGCATCGAGTGGATCGTCGCCCGCAACTCCGGCGGAACCGGCGCGCGCGCCAAGATCGACGCCGCCCGCGTGCTCGGCCTTCCCGTCATCATGATCACGCGGCCACTGCTGCCCGAGAGGCCGCGGGTGGAAAGCGTGAGCGAGGCGATGCAATGGCTCGGTCATCGGACCTGCCTCGGCGCATAGACCCAGCGGCCGACCCGCCGTGTCGCCGAATTGCCAACGATCACGAGCGTCCGCATGTCGGCCATCTCTGGCCTTGCGTCGCGCAGTTCGACCGTCTCGATCCGCTGCTCGGGCGTGCTGACGGAGCGCGCGAACACCACGATCCGCTCGTCACAGCCCGCCTCGCGCAAGATCTCGAGCGCGCGCCCAAAACCTTCCGGCCGGCTGGCCGAGCGCGGATTGTACATCGCGATCGCGAAATCCGCTTCGGCTGCAAGCCGCAGGCGCTTCTCGATCAGCGGCCATGGCTTGAGATTGTCGGAGAGGTTGATCGCGCAGAAATCATGACCGAGCGGTGCGCCGGCGCTTGCGGCCGCCGCCAGCATCGCCGTCACGCCGGGCAGAACGCGGATCGGCAGGTCGTGCCATTGCGGCGCGTCCTCCAGCGCTTCGAACACGGCCGATGCCATCGCAAACACGCCGGGATCGCCCGAGGACACCACGACGACGTGGCCTCCTTCCGATGCGAGCCGCAGCGCGTCAGCGGCGCGCTGCAACTCCACGCGATTGTCCGAGGGATGCAGCGTGAGCCCGGCGCGCGGCGGCACGCGGGTCACATAGGGCGCGTAGCCGACGATGTCGGTCGCAGCCGCGAGCGCAGCAGCGACCTCCGGCGTGATCAGCGCCTCATCGCCCGGTCCGAGCCCCGCGATGGTCAGCGTGCCGGTCATTGCGCGGCCTCCCTGCGCCGCCCCTGCCCGTGCACCAGCACGATCGCAAAATACGGACAATCGGCCTCGCCGACATCTGCAAGCCGTGCGACGCGCTGATCCGGCATGGTGCCGCGTTCGACCAGCCACGCATCATCGAGGCGCCCCGCGAACGCCAGCGCGCGGCGAATCTTCGGAAGATTGCGACCGGTCTTCATCACGACCAGCGCGTCGGAGCTGCGCATCCGCTCGGCGAGCTCCGCCTCCGGCAGCGTCCCCATCAGAACGGTCGTCACATCGTCGGCCAGCGCAATCGGCTGCCCCACCGAATTCCAGCAGCCGACCATGCCGGGAATGCCGGCGATCACCTCGATCTCGACACGCCCCTGCAGCCGCGCATGCAGATGCATGAACGAACCATAGAAATAGGGATCGCCCTCGCAGAGCACGACGATGTCGATCGCGCGCGCAAATCGCGCCAGGCGCTCGGCCCATTCGTCATAGAAGTCGGCCAGCAGGCGCGCATAGTCCGGACTGTCGAACGCGATTTCCGTGGTGACCGGATATTCCATCGGATATTCGCTGACGTCTGCGGCGAGCAAGCCTTCGACAATGCGGCGTGCCTGCCCCGGCTGGCCCTTCTTGCGAAAATAGGCGACGTGCTTCGAAGCACGCACAACGCGGTCGGCACGCACGCTCATCAGGTCCGGATCGCCTGGGCCGAGGCCGCAGCAGATGATGCGTCCCATCGCTATTCGCTCCGGCTCGCCAGCGCATTGACAGCGGCAACCGTGATCGCCGAACCACCGAGCCGTCCCTCGACCGTTAGCGCCGGCGCGGGGGGCTCAGCCATCAATGCCGCCTTGGATTCCGCCGCGCCGACAAAGCCGACCGGACAGCCGATGATCGCCGCCGGCCGTGGGCAATCGGGATCTTCCAGCATGTTGAGCAGATGGAACAGCGCCGTCGGCGCGTTGCCGATCGCGACGATGGCGCCGGCCAGATGCGGCCGCCACAGCTCGAGCGCCGCCGCGGAGCGCGTGTTGCGCATCGATTGAGCAAGCGCAGGCACCTTAACATCACCAAGCGTGCAGATGACTGCATTGCCGGCCGGCAGCCGCGCGCGCGTGATTCCCTCCGACACCATGCGCGCGTCGCAGAGGATTGGCGCGCCCTCCTGCAAGGCGGCTCGCGCGCGTGCAGCCATGCCCGATGTGAAGCGCACATGCGCTTCCAGGCCCACCATGCCGGCGGCATGGATCATGCGCACGACCACCGGCTCTTCGTCTGGCGTGAAGCGGGCAAGGTCGGCCTCGGAGCGGATGGTGGCAAAGGACTGGCGATAGATCGCCGCGCCGTCGGTCTCGTAGACGTGCGGCATCAATGGCCTCCCGTCAGCACGGTAGGATTTGCAACGAGGTACGAACTGATCAACCCTCGGAGGACCGGCGCATCCCGCGTCGCGCCGCGGCGGATCAGATCAAAGCCGTCAATTGTCGCAACGAGGGTGACATCCAAAGGACCGGAATGGGCACAGCCCTTGGCGCAGCCGGAGACGTGAAGCCGCGCATCGGGTGGGACATGCCGCGCGAGCGCCGATGCCAGCATACGCGTATCCGCATGCGCATCGCCGCAGCGCGGTGCGCCGCTGCAGGCGACCACGCGCAGCCTGGGATCACCGGCATCAGTCACGAGGTCCCCCCCACCGGGCATCTCGCGCATCCCCTCCACCAGCATCATCCGCCACGGCGTCATGCGAAGAGCCTGCGCACTCCCGGCAAGGTCGCTGAGCGTCTGGTGCGGCATCTGCCCGAAGGCGACGCCAACCAGCGCGCCGATTGGATAGATGCCCGGCATGGGACTCGATGATTGGCCGACTGGCTCGGCATCACCGCGAAGCGACCGCGGCAGGCTCGCGCCGCCGGCGAGATGAGCCGCCATCCGTCGCCGCTCACCCCTGGTTCCGCCGGAGGCGACGAACCATTCGGCCAGCGCCAGCGCGACCTGCACAGCCTCGCTCCGCATGACTGAAAGCCCGCGCTGCGCGCCATCGGCCCGCACCAGCAGTCCCCGGTTGCGATCGCGCTCGATCCTGATGTCGGCGGACGCATCCGCCAGCATCCGCGCATTGCCATCATCGATTGCGAAGCCGAACTTGGTTGGAAGATCAAGCGAGGCACCGGCAAGCCCCTGCTCAAGCTCGGTCGCAAGCGAGCGCGTCTCGTCGGCGGCAGTCCAGAACGGCGTCACCAGAATGTTGCGCTGCGCCTCGATGTCCGCGCCCGCGTCCAGCAACCCGAGCTCAGCGAGCCCATCGACCAGGGGCGGATAAGCTTCATCGCTGACGCCGCGGATCTGGAGATTGGCGCGGCTGGTCAGGTCGATCAGGCCGTTGCCGTATCGCGCCGCCAGCCTGGCGATTCCCGCTGCCTGCGCCGCGTCCAACCGTCCGCCGCGCGGGCGAATGCGCACCACGAGGCCATCGCCTGATAGCATCGGCCGCAGCGCGCCTGGACACCAGCCCTTGACCGCAACCGCACTCATGAGGCCTCCTGCAGCGCAGCCGCAATCGAATTGCGCCGCGTCTGCCAGAGCGAGGCTTCATGCAATCTCATGAAGCAGGTTTCGATCGCAGCCAGCGCCGCCGCGTTCTCGCGCGCCATGAAGCCGCGAACCTCGTCATTGCCGAGCGTCGCATCGTAGTAGAGATCGAACAGATGCGGCGGCACCGCGCCGGCAAGATGGGCGAACGCCGCCATGTGCTCCAGCGTCGCCGATATCTCGGCGGCACCACGGAAGCCATGGCGCATCATGCCCGCGATCCAGGCAGGGTTGGCCGCGCGCACTCGCACCACCCGTGAGATTTCCTCGGTCAACGCCCGGGCATGCGGCTGATCCGGCCGCGTCGCATCGAGGTGATAGAGCGATGGGGCTTTCGTGCCAAGACGCCTCGCCGCCGCCGCGATGCCCGCCTCGTGCGCGGCGTAGTCGGCCGCCAGCAGCAGATCGGTCTCCGGCAGATCCTGGGTGTGAACAAAACTGTCCGCAGCCGCGAGCCGCGCCTCGATGCCGGCGCGATCGGGCCGCATCTCGCCGTCGGATGCGAGAGCCCACGACGATGCCGACAGCCAGGCTTCGCCGGCCGCCTCGCGCGCCTCCAGTGTGAAGACGTCGGGGACCGACGAAATGCCAACGCCATAATGTCCGGGGCGAGGACCGAACACGCGCGCGATACGCTGCCGGTAAGGATTCTCGTCCGCCTCATCGCTGCGTTCGGACAACGCCTCCGCCGCGGCTTCGAACAACTGGGCCAGGCGTGAGAAGACGTCGCGGAACAGCCCCGACACCCGCAGCGTGACGTCGATGCGGGGCCGGCCGAGTTCCGCCGGCGCGATGATGTCGTAGCCCGACACCCGCCCCGATCCATGATCCCAGCGCGGCGCGATGCCGGCGAGATGCAGGGCCATCGCAAAGTCCTCGCCGGCGGTGCGCATCGTCGAGGAGCCCCAGAGGTCGACCACGAGTCCCTTCGGCCAGTCGCCGTGATCCTGCAAATGACGCCGCAACAGCTCCTCGGCGAGTTTCACGCCTTGGGCATGCGCCGACGGCGTCGGCACCGCGCGCGGATCGACCGCAAACAGATTACGTCCGGTCGGCAGCACGTCGCGGCGTCCGCGATAGGGCGAGCCCGACGGCCCCGGCGCCACGCGCCGCCCCGCGAGCGCATCGCGCAGCGCCGCCCTCTCCGCCTCACCGCAAGCGCCCTGCCCGAACACATGCAGGCCGTCGCCGAACTGGCTTTCCTTGAGGTCGCAGACGAAACGATCGATCTGCGGAATGGCCTCGGCCGCCGAGACCGACACGGCGAGACCGAGATCGTCCTCCAGCCCGGCGATGCGCGCTTCGTCGCGGATCGCGGCGATTAGGCGCCGCCGCCGCGCCGGATCGAGACCATCGGCGGTCGAATACTCATCGAGCAAGCGCTCGAGATTGCGCAGGCCTTCCGGCACTACGGCCTTCGCGAGCGGCGGCGGCAGATGACCGATCGTCACGGCACCGATCCGGCGCTTGGCCTGCGCGGCCTCGCCGGGATCGTTGACGATGAAGGGATAGACAACAGGCAGATCTCCGATCAGCGCCTCCGGCCAGCATGCGGATGACAGCGCAACCGACTTGCCGGGCAGCCATTCCAGCGTGCCATGCGCGCCGATGTGGACGACGACATCGATGGCCTGCTGCCTGAGCCACAGATAGAACGCGACATAGGCATGGCGCGGCGTGCGTGAGAGATCGTGATAGTCGGCGTCGCGCTGCCCTACCTCACCGCGCTCCGGCTGAACGGCAATGACCGATTTGCCGCAGCAGATCGCAGCGAAATGAAATGCGCCGTCACGGCAATCCCGATCATCCTCCGGCGCGCCCCATGCGCGGCTGAGATCGTCCTGCAGCAGCTCGGGAAGGCCGGAAAGCGCCGCGCGATAGTCGGCGACGTTCCACGTCAAAGTCCTCCGCAAAAGAATGTCGCCTAGCGACCGCACCGGCTCAAGGTCAAATCCCGCGGCCGCGAGATCAGCCAGCAATGCCTCGACCGAAGCCAGCGCATCGAGGCCGACGGCATGCGCGATCTGATGTGGACGGCCGGGATAGTTCGATAGCACCAGCGCAAACCGCTTCTCCGGTGCCGGCTTGCTGGCAAGCCGATGCCAGGCGGCCACGCGTGCGGCAATTGCAGCGACGCGCTCGGCATCCGGTCGATGCGCAAGATGCGCGAATTGCAGCTCGGGATCGCGCTCACCAGGCGATTTGAAGCTCACGACGCCTGTGAACAGGCGGCCATCGACCTCCGGCAGCACCACATGCATCGCGAGATCGCCGGGCGAGAGCCCGCGGAGCGACAAGGCCCAATCCTCGCGCCGCGCGGTCGACAGCGCGACCTGGAACACCGGGCATGATGCGGCGTCGAAGGGCGCCGTGCCGTCGTCACCGGCCGCGGAAAACGCGGTCGCATTGACGATCGCCGCTGGAGCGCATTGCGCGAACTGAACGCGCAGCCAATCGGCCACGCCCGCCGCCTTCAATGAAGTGACGAACACGCCATGAGCATCAAAGCCCCTCTCACGCAATGCATCGATCAATGCATCGACCGGCGCCGTATCGCCTGCCGCGAGGTAGGAACGATAAAACGTCACCAGCACGCGCGGCCGGCCGTCCGGTGCCGGCAACGCCGTGATGGCACCGCGCCGGGAATCGTAGACGCCGATCTCGGGAAGATCGATCTCGCCGACCACCGGCCCGGCATAGAGTCCGGACGCCAGCGCCAGTTGCGCGATCACGGCCTGCGCGGCAACCGGGCCGCCCTTGTCGCACAGCACCTTCAGACGGCGCAGCGTCGAGACCGGCAAGGTCGAGAATTCATCGAGCCGCAGATCGTCGCGGCCATCCGCCGGCAGCACCACCAGGGCAATGCCGCGCTCCTTCGCCAGCCGATGCACCGCGGCCAGCCCGTATGACCAATAGGGCTCGCCGCCGATCAGCCGCACCAGAATGCCGCGGGCGTGCGAGAGCGTCCGCTCGATATAGGTATCGACCGACAGCGGATGGCGCAGCTCCGCGAGATTGGCGAGCCGCAGCGACGGCAGCGCAGCACGGCCGCGCCGCCAGCCGGCCGCGAAGGCAGCAAGATCGCTGTCGGAAAACGACAACACCACGAGATCGGCCGGATCCTGGCCGAGGTCCCTTGGCGTCGCGGTCTCCTCAAGGCCGCGGCTCTCGCGGAAGACGACGTGCATCAGACACCAAGCCGTGCCCTGATCGCGGCTTCATCGATGTCGGCATGTTCGCCGATCACGACGAGCTTCGACTGCCGCGCCCGGGCACCCCAGGGCATGTCGAACTGATGCCGCACCCGCTCGCCGACCGATTGCACCAACAGCCGCATCGGCTTGCCTTCGACCGCGATGTAGCCCTTGGCGCGCAGCACGTTCTGCTCGCGCGCCAGCCCCTTGATCGAGGCGACCAGCGCGTCGACATCCGAAACTTCCGGAAGATCGATCACGACGGAATTGAAATCGTCGTGCTCGTGTTCCTCCTCGCCATCGTGATGCGACGGCCGCGCCGCGAGATCGCTTTCCGCCGCCGCCCCGAGCCCGAGGATCACGCGCGCGTCGATCGTGCCGTCGACGACGGGCAACATCGGCACCTCGCGCGGCATCTCGGCCGCGATCACCGCTTTCGCTGCCTTGATCCCCTCCGCCCCGGCGAGATCCGCCTTGGTCAGCAGCACGATATCGGCACAGGCGATCTGGTCCTCGAACACTTCCGACAGCGGCGTCTCGTGGTCGAGATTGTCGTCCGCTGCACGCTGCGCATCCACCGCGGCCGGATCAGGCGCAAAACGGCCGGCGGCGACGGCCTCGGCGTCGGCGAGCGCGATCACGCCGTCGACCGTGATCCGCGAACGGATCTCCGGCCAGTCGAACGCTTTCAGCAGCGGCTTCGGCAGGGCGAGCCCCGAGGTCTCGATCACGATGTGATCGGGCTTCACGTTCCGCGCTAGCAACTGCTCCATCGCCGGGATGAAATCGTCGGCGACAGTGCAGCAGATGCAGCCATTGGCGAGCTCGACGATGTTCTCGGCCGGACAATTGGCGTCGGCGCACGACTTCAGGATGTCGCCGTCGACGCCTTCGCTGCCGAATTCGTTGACCAGTACCGCGAGCTTCTTGCCGTTGGCATTGCGGATCAGATGCTGGATCAGTGTCGTCTTGCCGGAGCCGAGAAAGCCGGTCACGACGGTGACCGGAATTTTGGCGAGCGTGGTCATTCTGCGGCCTCCGGCACGACGGGAAGAGGTGGAATGCGGCCGAGCGATTGCTTGCGGAAGATTTCCGGACGGCTGCGCCACGGCACGATGCCGTCGGGCGCCGCCGCATAGGCGGAGGCACCGGCGATCACATCCGCGGCATTATCAGCGGACAGTCGGCCGTAGACATAGGACCAGCGCCCCGGCGCGCTGAGCGCGACCGAGCAACCTTGGCTGCAGGCCGACAGGCATGCGACGGGAACCAGATTGACGTCATCAGGCACGCCGGCCTCGACAAGCGCGGCATGCAGGCGTGCACCGGGCGCGAGCTCACCTTCCGCCGGCGTCTGGCCGGCGCGGCAGGTGATGCAGACATGAAGTGTAACGCTCATCGCCCTTCCTGGATTGACAGCGGGAAGCGATGAGGCACACGAACCGATTTTGGACAGGTTCGTTCCCCGTCGCGGAACACCCCGTCCGCCGGTTTCACAACATGCTGCGTTGGCAGGTCTCCCGGCTTGCGGAGCAGGTTTTACCCTTCGATGCCCACCTTCCCGACTCCGTATGGAATCAGTGGCTTGGGCATCTCTCCGGTCACGGTCGCGGGGGCGGCTGCGCTTCGGGCCCGATTTAGCGGAGCCCTATCGCATTCCCTCTTCGCCTGTCGTAGGACAGGAACCAACGCAGGACCACCATTCGTCCAAGCCTCGCACTTGTCAAGCCGAAGGAATGTGATGACTTCTGATGGAAAGGACGCTGAAGACGGCGCCGTCGGCACCGATCTTTCGCCGGATGCGCGCCACGCGGACAAGATGGCGAAAAAGAAGGCCGCCCGCGACCGCATCATGGCGACCAAGAGCGGTGAAAAGGGCCTGATCATCGTTCATACCGGCGCCGGCAAAGGAAAATCGTCCTCCGCGTTCGGCATGATCGTGCGCTGTGTGGCGCACGGCTTTCCCTGCGCCGTGGTGCAGTTCATCAAGGGCGCCTGGGATACCGGCGAGCGCCGCCTGCTCACCGGGCATTTCGGCGATCTGTGTCAATTTCACGCCATGGGCGAAGGCTTTACCTGGGAGACGCAGGATCGCGCCCGCGACATCGCGGCGGCGCAAGCCGGCTGGGAAAAGGCCAGGCAGCTGATCGCGGACCCGAGCCTGCGCATGGTCGTGCTCGACGAGATCAACATCGCGCTACGCTACGATTACCTTGCGATCGCCGATGTCGTCGACTTCCTGACCACGTCGAAGCCGCCGATGACCCATGTCGTGCTCACCGGGCGCAACGCCAAGGAGGAGCTGATCGAGATTGCCGATCTCGTCACCGAGATGACGCTGGTAAAGCATCCGTTCCGCTCCGGCATCAAGGCCCAGCCGGGCGTCGAGTTCTGACGGGCATCACGATGGCGCGCGCATTGATGATCCAGGGAGCCGGCTCGGACGTGGGCAAATCGCTCATCGTCGCCGGCCTCGCCCGCGCCGCCAGACGGCGCGGCCTGCGCGTGCTGCCGTTCAAGCCGCAGAACATGTCGAACAACGCCGCCGTGACCGTCGATGGCGGCGAGATCGGCCGCGCGCAGGCGTTGCAGGCGCTCGCCGCCGGCGTCGAGCCGCACACCGACATGAACCCGGTGCTGCTGAAGCCCGAGACCGATGTCGGCGCCCAGGTCATCGTGCACGGCAAACGGATCGCCACCGCACGCGCGCGCGAATATGCCGGCATGAAACCATCGCTGATGGGCGCGGTGCTGGAGAGTTTTGCGCGCCTGAAGCAGCGCGCCGATCTGGTGCTGGTCGAGGGCGCCGGCAGTCCCGCCGAGGTCAACTTACGCAAAGCCGATATCGCCAATATGGGATTTGCGCGCAAAGCAGACGTGCCCGTGGTGCTGGTCGGCGACATCGACCGCGGCGGCGTGATCGCGCAGCTCGTCGGCATCAAGACGGTGATCGACCCTGATGATGCCGCGATGATCCAGGGCTTTGTCATCAACAAATTCCGCGGCGATCCGACATTGTTCGACGACGGCTATCGCCTGATCGAAGAACGCACGGCGTGGCGCGGCTTTGGCGTGCTGCCCTGGTTCGTCCGCGCCGGCGAACTTCCGGCCGAAGATGCGCTCGGGCTCGGCGAGGCGCGCAAGCCCGGCCAGTGCAAGATCGCGTTCCTTGCGCTGTCGCGGATTGCCAATTTCGACGACCTCGATCCGCTGAAGCTCGAGCCCGGCGTCGATCTCGTGATGGTACGTCCGGGCGAAGCCATCCCGGGTGATGCGAAGCTCGTCATCCTGCCCGGCTCGAAATCGACCCGCGGCGATCTCGCCTTCCTGCGCGCGCAAGGCTGGGACATCGACCTCCTCGCGCATCATCGCCGCGGCGGCCATGTCCTCGGCCTGTGCGGCGGATACCAGATGCTTGGACACAGCGTCGCCGACCCCGATGGGATCGAAGGTCCTGCCGGCGAAACGCGCGGGCTCGGGCTGCTCGATGTCGCAACCACCATGACCGAACAGAAGACGCTGACGCGCTCCAGCGCGGTGCATGCCGCGACCAGCCAGCCGATCAGCGCCTATGAAATCCATATCGGGCGCACCGACGGGCCGGATCGCGCGCGGCCCTTTGCATCACTCGACGGTACGGCTGAGGGCGCGGTCTCCGCAGACGGGCGCGTTCACGGCAGCTATCTGCACGGCCTGTTCGCCTCGGACGAATTTCGCAAGGCGTTCCTTGCACAGCTCGACATCCCCGCGGCGGATCAGACTTACGGCGCCAGGGTCGAGAGCGCGCTCGACGCGCTCGCCGGGCACATCGAGACCCATCTCGATGTCGAAGGCCTGCTCGCGCTGGCGCGTTAAAGCGAGATGATTCCTGGTCGAACAGCGACGGCGCTATACCCCCTCTCCCCGTTCTTCACGGGGAGAGGGTTGGGGTGAGGGGCCGTCTCCGCATATCCGGTGATAGCTGCGTTCGCGGAAACTCCCCCTCACCCGGAACGCATCTGGCGATGCGGCATAGCCGAAGCTCTGCTTTGGCGTTCTTGAGAACGGCCGCCGAAGGCGGCCTATGCCTCTCCCCGCACGCGGCGCGAGGTGACGCTGAGATCGTCGCTAGACCGAAGACAACACGGCGGAAAGGCGCGACCACTCGGGCTCACTGCCCGGCAAGCCGAGGCGCAGCCATCCCGGTTTCTGCTGGAAGACCCGCGACCAAATCTGGCTGCGCGCAAGCTTCTCCTGCGCGGCCAACGCATCGCCGGTCTCATAGAGACGGAACAGCGGCGTGCCGCCGACCAGCGTCCAGCCCCGCGATCGCGCCATTGCATCGAGCCTGACGCAGTCGTCCGCGAGCCGCGCAGCCGTCGCCGTTGCCCAGTCGTGATCGAGCAACGCGCGCCGCCCGATCGCGATTGCTGCTCCCGAAACCGGCCATGGGCCCGCCCTCGCCGCAAGCGCGGCGACGTCCGCCTCGCTGCCGATCGCGAAGCCGAGGCGCAAGCCGGCAAGTCCGTAGAACTTGCCGAATGAGCGCAGGATCAGCAGCCCCGCGTGTCCTGCTTCCGGTGCAAGGGACAGGTCAGGAACGGCGTCCGCAAAACTCTCGTCGATGACGAGCCGGCCAACGCGCGGCAGCAGTGCCAGCAACTCGCGCCGATCATGGCGTCGTCCGTCGGGATTGTTCGGATTGACGACGACGGCGATGTCCGCTCCCGCCAGCGCGGCGAGATCGGACACCTCGGCGACGTCCCAGCCGGCGGCCGACAACACCGCGGCATATTCATTGTAGGTCGGCGCCAGAATCCGCGCCCGCCCCTTGAGCGCCAGATGCGGCAGCAACTGAATCGCGGCCTGCGCACCACCCATCGCCACGATCGGCGCCTTGGTGACATAGGCCTGCCGCGCAGCGTCGTGCAGCGATTCAAGATCGGATCGCGACGGCAACGCGCTCCATTGCCGCGGCTCGACATCGACCAAGGGATACGGCACCCGATTGATCCCGGTCGACAGGTCGATCCAGTCGTCCGCGGCGCCGCCGAAGCGCTGCCGGGCGACATCAAGGTTCCCGCCGTGCTCACGCATGCGCCGCTCCTTCACGCCAGCGCCAGGACCAGCAGCGCCCCAGCCAACAGAATCATGGCGTAACGATAGAGTTTCAGCCCGGTAAGGACGTCAGCGGCAGCCGGATCGCGCGCCCCCTCGTTCAGCCAGGGCTCATCGGCGATGTGCCCGTGATAGATGCGAGGACCGCTGAGCCGCACGCCGAGCGCGCCGGCCATCGCAGCTTCCGGCCAGCCGGCATTCGGCGAGCGATGCCGCTGCGCATCGCGCAACATGCATGACCACGCCTGCGAACGGTTCGGCGCGAGCAGCACGAACAGAACACCCGTCAACCGCGCCGGAATGAGATTGGCGAGATCGTCGATCCGGGCGGCTGCGCAGCCAAAGGCTTCGTGCCGCTCGGTGCGATGACCGATCATGGAGTCCAGCGTGTTGATCGCCTTGTAGCCAAGGATTCCCGGCAGGCCGAACAGTGCGCCCCAGAACACCGGCGCCACGATGCCGTCGGATGCATTCTCGGCGAGGCTCTCGATGGTGGCGCGCGCAATGCCGGCGTCGTCGAGCGTTGCCGGATCACGCCCGACAATCTGCGCGACCGCTGAACGTGCGGCCGCGATGTCGCCGGATGCCAAGGGACTTGCCACCGCGGCGACATGGTCATGCAGCGAGCGCACGGCAACCAGCGGCCATGCCAGGACGCCGACAAGGACAACGCGCACCCATCCGGATGCGAGCACGGACTGAATGGCCCAGCCTAGCGCAATCACCAGCGCGATCACGAGGATCGCAGCCGCAATACCAGCGCCGCGACGAAACGCCGGCGGGTCGGAGGCGCGGTTCCAGGCGCTGTCGACAAGATGGATCAGCCGGCCGAGCCAGGTCACGGGATGGCCGATGCGGGCAAACAGCCACGCCGGCCAGCCGATCAAGGCATCCACCGCCATCGCCACCGCCATCGCTCCCGCAAAACCCACTTGACCCTCTCCGCGCCGCGGTCCCCCTGATGCGCAAGACATCGGCCGAGCGCAAGCCCTCAGTGACGGATTTCGGCTTTGTCTTTCTGCGCGATTGATGGTTAGAGCGTTTCCGAGCGACGTGCAGACCGGTCGCACAGGAGATGATATGGCCGTCGTTCTGATCACGGGGGGAGCCCGGTCCGGCAAAAGCCGGCGCGCCGAACTTCGTGCGCGCAGCTTTCCGGGACAGCCGGTCTATATCGCGACCGCCGAGGCGCTCGACACAGAAATGGATGAGCGGATCGCCAAACATCGCGCGCGGCGCGGCGGCGACTGGATCGAGCGCGAGGTGCCGCTCGATCTGGTTGAAGCGCTGTCCGGGACCGATGGCGCTGGTGCAAGGCTGGTCGATTGCCTGACGCTCTGGCTATCCAATCTGCTGCATGCCGGGCGCGACTGGTCGCAGGAAGTGACGCGGCTGGCGGATGCGCTGTCGCGCCAGCACGGCCCGGTCGTGCTGGTCACCAACGAAGTCGGTCTCGGCATCGTGCCGGACAACGCATTGTCGCGGACGTTCCGCGACGCCGCAGGAATCATGAACCAGACCATCGCCGGCATCGCAGACGAGGTCGAGTTCGTCGTTGCGGGCCTGCCGATGAAGCTTAAATGAAGTCCGAGATCGATCCTGCCAAAGGCCCCGCAATGGTCTCATTCGACGATACGTTTCGCCGGCAACTGCACGAACTGTTCGTGTGGCGGCGCGACGTGCGGCGGTTCCGAACCGATCCGCTGCCGGATGGCGCGATCGAGCGGCTGATCGAGATCGCCTGCCTGTCGCCTTCGGTCGGCCTGAGCCAGCCCTGGCGGTTCGTCATTGTCGACGACAAGACACGACGCCGCGCTGTCATCGACGACTTCAAGGCCTGCAACGCCGATGCGCTGCGGTCCTATTCGGGCGAGCGCGCCACAAAATACGCCGCGTTGAAATTATCGGGCCTCGAGGAGGCGCCGGGTCACCTCGCCGTGTTTGCCGAGAAGACCGACCGGATCGGCGCCGGTCTCGGCCGCGCGACGATGCCGGAGACGTCGGAATATTCCGTGGTGGCCGCGATCTGCTCGATGTGGCTTGCCGCGCGCGCCGAAGGCATCGGCATCGGCTGGGTGTCGATCCTCAATCCAGAACGCATTCATGGCGTTCTGGAAATCCCGGACTCCTGGAAATTTATCGGCTATCTCTGCATCGGTTACCCCCAGACCGAGTGCGACCGCCCGGAGCTCGAACAGGCCAAATGGGAATCGCGGCGAGGTCCGGATGAATTCATCATCCGACGCTGACCGAGCCCCTGCCGGCGACGGCACCTTGAGCTGTGACGCGCACTGGCGCGCCGACATCGCCTCGCTGGTCTTTCCCGTGCCGGAGCACCGCGCTATCTGCGCGGTGCATCGGGGCGCCTTTCGCACGCTGCTTGGCATCGACCCGACGGTGGACGCATGCCTCGCCCATTTCAGGCGGTTTGAACCAGCCTTCAAGGCAGCCGCACGCGCCAAGATCGAGCGCAAGCGCATTCCCCCTGGAACAAATTTGCATCTTACCAGTCGCGACATCACCCGAAAGCTGCTAGAAGCCGATCAAATCGAATGTGGAGAACGACCATGAGCCAGTCCCAGACCGCGCAAGCCCAGGTTACTCAAGCTCAGGTCACGCATCTTCCGATCGCTACCCGACAGGTCGGACGGCTTGCGCAGTCGTTGATAGCCATGACGCTCGGCCTGTTCATCGTCGGCGTGGTCGGCTTCTCGCACATCGACGTAATCCACAACGCCGCGCATGACGTGCGCCATTCCAACGCCTTCCCCTGCCACTGATCTCCTTGGCATGAGCACGTTTCGCTCGATCGTCTTCTCGTCGGTCATTGCCGGGTTCATCGTCGGCCTGATCGTCACGGCGGTCCAGCAGTTCGGCACCGTTCCCCTGATCCTCAGGGCCGAGGTCTACGAGAAGGCGGCCACGCACAAGCACGACGCCGCCGCGCCACCGCAGGCGATCCTCGTGCATGATCATGCGGATCATGATCATGGCGCGGAGGCCTGGGAGCCGCGCGACGGTTTGGAACGCAACGTCTACACCGCGGGGGCGAACATCCTGACCGCGATCGGTTTTGCGCTTCTGCTCTGCGGCTTCCTCGCGGTTCGCAGCGGCGCGACCGGCGAGCAGATCTCGTGGCATGAAGGCTTGATGTGGGGCCTCGCGGGTTTTGCCGTCTTTACAATTGCTCCGGGCCTTGGACTGCCGCCTGAATTACCGGGCGTTCCCACCGCTCCATTGCTCTCGCGCCAGATCTGGTGGGTGACGGCGGTGCTTGCGACCGCAGCCGGCCTCGGGCTGATCGTGTTCCGGCGCTCGATGCCGGCCGCCATCGCCGGCGTGGTCCTGATCATGCTGCCGCATCTGATTGGCGCGCCCGAGCTGGAGCACGTCGAGACCAACGTGCCTTCGTCCCTGTCGCATCAGTTCATGGTCGCCGTCACGCTGACCAGTCTGGTGTTCTGGTCCCTGCTGGGCAGCCTGACGAGCGCCGCATTCGCCTATTTCGATCGGCCGGGCTCATCCGCTCACAGGTGACAGCCGCTGCCTGAAAAACGCCAGGATCTCATCGCGGGCCGCGATGGTCGGCTGGCCGGCCTCGTCGATCAGATGCACGGTCACGACGCTGTGCGGTGTCGTGACGAAATTCCGGAAGAACGGCGGCACATCGCGGTTCGCCGCGCTGTCGGGAAGCACTCGCCCGATGAAGCGGTCGCCGAGCGCCTCGCGATAGGCCGCAAAGCGCTGCGCCATGCAGAACTTGTCGCCCTCAAAGCGATAGGCCAGCACGGTCAGGTCTTCGCGCTCCAACCGCTCGCGCACCGCCCTGACCTCTTCCGGCGCGATCTCGATGCCCGCCGGATCGTTCAATGGCAATGACGGCTGCGAAAGCACCGGCGCCAGCATCGACGGCTCCAGCATCATGGTGAGCGCGAAATTGCCGGTAAAGCACATCCCGATGGCCCCGACACCGGGACCGCCGCATTCGTCATGGGCAAATCGCGCCAGCGCGCGCAGCCATTGCGTCACGGGACTGGACTGGTTTGCGGCCATCGCGCGAAACTCGGCGCTGACGCAGGCGCGCTGAAACACCGCGGCGCCCTCCTCCGCGCTCGCAATAGCGCCGTCGCGGCCGAACAGCGATGGCATATAGACGGTGAATCCGGCATCGCGAACCCAGCGGGCGAAGCGCGCCACATGCGGGCTGATACCCGGCATCTCCGCCATCACGATCACCGCAGGACCGCCGCCGCCAACATGGACGGTCTTGCCGGCACCATCGAGGGTGATCTGGCGGCGCTCGAAATCCTCGAGCGGATCGTCCTGGGTCATCGGCCGGTTCGGCATCGGCGGTCCTCCTGATCGAGATCGGCAGCGTCTCGGCGTCAGAGTTGCGATTTTCCGGCCCGGCAGCTAGTGTCAAAAATGACATTGATCGCGGATTTTATGACATGACCAGGATTGCGGTTGTCGAGATCGACGGCTGCCTCGCGTCAGCGGCCGCCATCACCCACGACGTGCTGGCCACCGCCAACCGGATCAGTACGACGAAGCGCACGCGCTTCGAGGTGACGACGCTGCGTTATGGGCCGAGGCGGCGCGCCGCCCGATTGCGCGGCGCCGACCTCGTCATCGTTCCCGGGCTCGGCTCGGCATCGGCCGGTGAGCTGGAGCGGAAGCTGGCGACACCGGCATGTCGGCACGCCCGCGACATGCTGGTCACGGCGTTCGCGAGCGGCGCGATGCTCGCCGCGTCCTGCGCCAGCAGTTTCCTGCTGGCGGAGACCGGCCTGCTCGACGGCAAGCGCGCGACCACGACATGGTGGTTCGCGCCGCTGTTTCGGCAACGCTATCCGAATGTCGAGCTGATGACGGAGCGGATGGTGGTGGCCGACTGGCCGATCGCAACCGCCGGCGCGGCGATGGCGCAGATGGACCTGATGCTTGCCGTGATCGCGCGTTTCGGCAGCCCGGCGCTGGCCAAGGGCTGCGCCAATTACCTGCTGCTTGGCGAGCGGCATTCGCAGGCGCCGTTCATGGCAATCAATTATCTTGCCAGCCAGGACCCCAAGATCGCCCGGGCCGAGAAATGGGTGCGCGGCAACATCGCGCGCGACTTCACGATCGGGGACGTCGCCGCCGCGGTGGCGCTGGCGCCGCGGACATTTGCCAGACGGCTCGAGTCGATCTGCGGTGTGTCGCCCATTCAATTCGTGCAACGCATCAGGATCGAGACGGCTCGATCGTTGCTCGAGACCACGCGCCTGTCGGTCGAAGAGATCGCGGGTAAGGTCGGATACGCCGAGCCCTCGACCCTCCGCCGGCTGATCCGGCGCGAAACGCGGCATTCGCCGCGGCATTTCCGTTCAGGCGGTTGATCCGCAACGACGCCACATCAGCGATGAAATCATCACGCCGACAGCCACGCGAAGGCGCGGCGCAAGAATGCCGGCGCATCCTTTTCGACGGGCGTGCCATGGGCCATCAGCACCTTTTCGGCAGGCCACGCCAGAATCCTCTGCAAGGCCGCACGCGCCGCGCGGCGGCCCGTGAAGGCAACGCGGAACTTGCGCGGCACCGACGGCTCCGGCCCGACCATCAGGTCGAGCTTTGCGATTGTCGCCCGCCAGCCCGAGACCAGTCCGGGAGGAATCTGCTGCAGCAAGTCGGTGAACAGCACGGTGCCGCTTTCCACATGGAAGAACACCACCTCCGTGGTGATCAGGTTGCCGCGTATCACCACCTGATCGATCTGTCCGGCCCAGTCGAGGCTCGGCGCGTCCGCGAGATCGGCGTCGAAGTCGAGGTCACGGCGCCGCTTGCGCAGGCCCGGCGGGGCGTGGAGCACAGCGGCCGGATAGGCCTGCTTCCACTCGGCGAGGAACAGATGATGCAGCGAGTTGGGCGCCACGATGTGCCTGACCTGGCCGAGTGCGTCGACGCCGGCCTGCAATTGCTCCGTCAACCGGACCGGCGACCAGAGGAAAAGGGCACCGTCCGATAGCCTGACGATGGCCATCCGGGTCGGATAGTGAAACCCGGCGACCGCGAGGTTCGGCCCCCCGGCAATCCAGATGTCGTGGCCGAACCGCTGCAATATCGCCATTTGCGATGAAACCTGACCGTAGAGCGCCGCATGCTGCCGCCGGCGTTGCGGGTTCATTTACCATGCCCGGCGTGACAGGCCGCGGACAAGGGCAATGTCGATCATCGGTTCCGATTGCGCCGCGGCCAATTGCAACGATCGGGTTTACGCAACCTTAGACGATTTGATCCAAATGTTGCGCGTGCACGACGCGATTGGGATGAAGCGGCCGATGTCGCAAAAGTCGGACCTCGAGGGACACAGGGTGGCCTTCGCGGATGACGCCGCGCGTCACCTCGCAGCGGATGACGCAGGTCGTGGCGCTGCGATGCCGCGCGCAACCATCAACCGAAGCCCGAATGCGTCCACAGGTCAGCCGCAGACGGCAATCGCGCATTCACCGCAGTCCGGCGCGGGCGCGCTGGTCTCCGCGCTGCGTGAGGCCAACTGGCTCACGGCTGACCGTGTCACCGCCTTCACCCGCGTATTTCTCGTCCTGTTCATCGCCTGCATCGCGATCATCCCATGGGCCGCGCCGACGATGGAAGTCGGCCATGATTTCGCGGCGTTCTGGACCGCGGCAAAGCTCGCGCTCGAAGGCCGCGCCGGCGACGCCTATGGCGACGCAGGCCGCGCCGCTGTAGCCGCCGTGCTCGGTCAGAACACCTACGCACCGTTCTTCTACCCGCCGACGTCGCTATTGTTCTGGGTGCCCTTTGCACTGGTTCCCTTTGCAACGGCGGCCGTCATCTGGATCTTCGCAACCGGCGCCGCCTATGCAGCCGCGGTGAGAGCCATGCTCGAGCGCGGCTCCGTCGCTCCCGCGCTCGCCTTTCCCGCCGTGTGGGTGTGCGCGCTGTTTGGACAGAATTCGCTGTTCTCGGCGGCCCTGCTCGGCGGATCGGCCGTCACGCTGGACCGCTACCCGGTGATCGCCGGCGCGTTGCTCGGCTGCTTCAGCTACAAGCCGCAGATCGCGCTGCTTGCGCCGCTGGTGCTGATCCTCACGCGGCGCTGGCGCGCGCTGGCTGCTGCGGCCGCAACGACGCTCGTGCTTGTGCTGGCGGCCACCGCCTCCTTCGGGATCGATCCGTGGATCAAGTTCGTTGCCGTTCTGCCGGAGGCAAGCGCCTGGAGCCTCGGCGGCGGCCCCGGTTTCGAGAAGTTCGCCAGCCCCTATGCCGCGGTCAGGCTGGCCGGCGGATCCAGCAGCACGGCCTGGCTCGTCCAGGTGACCGCGGCCGCGATCGCGATCGCCGTCCTGATCCTGGTGCTGCGAAAACGTCCCGGCGGCGCCGCCGAGATCGCGCTGATGGTGGCGATGACCGGCCTGTGCGTGCCGTCGCTCGGCAACTATGAGGTCGTGATCCTGGCGATCCCGGGCGCGTGGCTGATCGCGCAGGCGCTTGCACAGGGCTGGCTGCCCTATGAACGCATCGCCCTTGCGGCGCTTTATTTGACGCCATTCGCCATGGTACCTGCGGGCGCCAACGGCATGCAACTGGCACCGATCGCCGTTGCGGCGGTTGCCATCCTTGTCGTGCGCCGCATCAGGCATCTGCCACCCTTGGACGGCGAAATCGTGCAGACCTGACGCCCTAAGCGAAGCTATGACCCACAAACGACGACCCATATTGGGTGTCGTCCCTGCGAAAGCAGGGACCCATAACCACAAATGCTGATTGTTGAACGATGTTGGGACAACGAGTCCCACTCACAACACCTGCCGCGGCGTATGGGTCCCTGCTTTCGCACCGAACAAGCTGTTTGACAGTTGAATCCGAAAACCAATGTGGCTCATAACCGCCGCAACGCGACGAACCGGCGTCCGCTGCTATCCAGCCGGCATCAGGATCGCCTCTCGCGCCGCGTGCCAGCTCGCCTCGTCGGGTGCGCACAGCAAGCCGCCGGTCAGATTGACCGGCCGGTAGGGTGATCCGTCGAAATGCGCGCTGTAGCCGCCGGCCTCGCGATGCAACAGCCAGCCCGCGGCATGATCCCATGGCATCAGCTTGTTGTAGAACAGCAGATGGCAATGTCCGGACGCCGCCATGCGATATTCGTGCGCGGCGCATCTGAGCCAGGCGCTGCCGCCGAGCCTGGAAAGATTGCCGGCGACGATCGTGCGCAGCGGCTCGGGCAGGAAGTTGACGCCGACGATCGCATCCATCTGCTTGACCGGCACGGCGGGAGCCACTTTGAGGTCATGCCGCCGGCCGTCCGGCATCGCGAGCCACGCGCCCTCGCCGCGCAGCGCGAATGCGGTGTCGTTGCTGACCGGATCATGGATCGCGCCGAACACGATCTCGCCGCGCATGGTGGCGGCCACCATGGTGCCGAACAGCGGAAGACTCGAGGTGAAGTTCCGCGTGCCGTCGATCGGATCGATGATGAAGGCAAGCTCCGCGGTTCCGACCTGATCGAGCGTGGCCGGATCACGCGCGGTGCCCTCCTCGCCGATCACAACCGCATTCGGAAACGCCCGCAGCAGCGCCGCCGATATCGCCTGCTCGGCAAGTTCATCGGCTTCGGTGACGACGTCGAATGCCGATGTCTTGGTGCGGACCTCGATCTCCCGCACGCGGCGGAACCGCGGCATGATCTCGCTGCGGCCGACTTCGGCAAGGATGGCTCCGATATCAAGCGCGTCGGCATGGGACAGTTTCACGCGGCATTCTCCTGCGTTGCGCCGGCATCCTACCGTGGAATTGTGACTGCGTGGCGGTCAGCGGCGCTGGTTGTAGACATCGATGCAGACGGCGCCAAGCAGCACGAGGCCCTTGATCACCTGCTGATAATCGATGCCGATACCGAGGATCGACATGCCGTTGTTCATGACGCCCATGATCATGGCGCCGACCACCGCGCCGCCGACCCGGCCGACGCCGCCATAGGCCGACGCACCGCCGATGAAGCAGGCGGCGATCACATCGAGCTCGAAGCCGAGGCCGGCCTTCGGCGTCGCGGTGTTGAGCCGGGCTGCGAACACCAGCCCGGCGAGCGCGGCCAGCACGCCCATGTTGACGAAGGTGAAGAAGGTGAGCCGTTCGGTCTTGACGCCGGACAGTTTCGCCGCCTTGGCATTGCCGCCCACCGCGTAGATCTGCCGCCCGATCACCGTCCGCCGCGTGACGAAGCCATAGAGCGCGATCAGGACGGTCATGATGACGAGCACGTTGGGCAGGCCGCGATGCGAGGCGATCAGATAGGTGAAGTAGAGCACCGCGCCCGCCAGCGCGATGCTCTTGACGACGAAGAACGCATAGGGCTCGACGGCGATGCCGTGCGCCTGCTCGCGCGCCCGGCTCCTGGCGGTCGCCAGCACCAGGACAAACGCCAGGACGATGCCGATCGCGAGCGACGTCGGATAGAGCGTGCCGGCGCTCGGGAACAGCTCGGGGATGAAGCCCGACGACAGCTTCTGGAAGGTCGGCGGGAACGGCCCGACCGACTGGCCCTGCAGGACCGCAAGCGCGAGGCCCTTGAACACCAGCATGCCCGCCAGCGTCACGATGAAGGACGGAATGCCGAAATAGGCCACCCAGTAGCCCTGGGCCGCGCCGATCGCGGCGCCGACCAAGAGGCAGGCGACGAAGGCGATCGGGTAGCTGACATGGTAGCGCACCATCAGCACCGCCGCGACGGCGCCGACGAAGCCCGCGACCGAGCCGACCGAAAGATCGATATGCCCGGTGACGATCACCAGCAGCATGCCGAGCGCCATGATGACGATGTAGCTGTTCTGCAGCACGAGATTGGTGAGGTTGAGCGGCTGCAACAGCGTGCCGTCGGTCACGATCTCGAAGAACAGCATGATCGCGAGCAGCGACAGCAGCATGCCGTAGTTGCGCAGATTGTTCTTGATGAAGCCGGAATGCCTGTGGGCCTCGGGAAGTGATAGCGTCTTGTCGGTCATGGTGCCCCTCCTCCGGCGCGTGCCGCCCTTTCGTCGGCGCCGCGTCCGGACATTCTGACATTGCGCATGATGGCGCGCATGATCTTCTCCTGCGTCGCGTCGTGCCTTGCAAACTCCCCGACGAAGGCGCCGTCATTCATCACGCAGATCCGGTCGCAGATGCCGAGCAGCTCGGGCATCTCCGAGGAGATCACCACGACGCCTCTGCCGGCCTCCGCCAGCTCGTTGATGATGGAGTAGATCTCGTATTTCGCCCCGACGTCGATCCCGCGCGTCGGCTCGTCCAGCAGCAGCACCCTCGGATCGGTCATCAGCCATTTCGACAGCACGACCTTCTGCTGGTTGCCGCCCGAGAGGTCGCCGGTCGCCTGGTAGACGTCGGAACAGCGGATCCGCATCCGGGTGCGGTAGTCGCTCGCGGCTTTCAGTTCAACGACATCGTCGATCACGCCGCGCTCCGACACCTGGCGCAGGCTCGCCACCGTCACGTTCTTGCGGACGTCGGCGGCAAGGATCAGCCCGAGCTGCTTGCGGTCTTCCGTGACATAGGCGATGCCGGCATCGATCGCGGCCGGCACGCTGGACAGATCGGTCTCGCGTCCATCGAGGCGGACCTTGCCGGAGACGTTATAACCCCAGGCGCGGCCGAACAGGCTCATGGCGAACTCGGTGCGGCCGGCCCCCATCAGGCCGGCGATGCCGACCACCTCGCCGCGGCGCAGCGTGAAGTCGACGTTCTTGATCACCTGCCGCTCGGTATGCAGCGGGTGATACACCGACCAGTTCTCCACCGTCATCACGGGTTCGCCGATCTCCGCCTTCCGCTCGGGGAAACGATGCGCGAGGTCGCGGTCGACCATGCTGCGGATGATGCGGTCCTCCTCGATCCGCTCGGTCCGGCAGTCGATGCTGTCGACGGTGCGGCCGTCGCGCAGCACCGTGATGCGGTCGGCGACCCGCGCAACCTCGTTCAGCTTGTGCGAAATCAGGATCGAGGCGATGCCCTGCTCGCGGAAGGCCAGGAGACGTTCGAGCAAGGCGGCGCTGTCGGCCTCGTTGAGACTGGCGGTCGGCTCGTCGAGGATCAGGAGGCGCACCCGCTTGGACAGGGCCTTGGCGATCTCCACGAGCTGCTGCTTGCCGACGCCGAGGTCGGTGATCAGCGTGTCCGGCGGCTCCCGCAAGCCGACCTGCGCCAACAGTTCGGCGGTCCGCCGATGCACCGCGTTGCGGTCGATGACGCCGAACCGCGACGGCGGATGCGACAGAAAGATGTTCTCGGCAATCGACATCAGCGGAATCAGCGCCAGCTCCTGATGGATGATGATGATCCCAAGCGCCTCGCTGTCGTTGATGTCGCGGAAGCGCCGCTCCTCGCCGTCGAACACGATCGACCCGTCGTAGCTGCCGGCCGGATAGACTCCGCTCAAGACCTTCATCAAGGTCGACTTGCCGGCGCCGTTTTCGCCGACCAGCGCATGGATCTGCCCGGCCTCGACAATGAAGCTGACGTCGCGCAACGCCTGCACGCCGGCAAAGCTCTTGCTGACGCCGCGCATCTCAAGCATTGCCGTCATCGGATCATGTCCCGCAGCGTCGATCGTCCCCGGCCCGGCTCGCTGCCGCTCCGCCCTAGAGCCCATTCCGTTCCGATTAAATCGGAACGGGGCTCCAGATTCTAGTTTTGACGCGTTTTCCTCACGCGAACCGGTACCCGCTTCGCTCGAAAACGCTCTAGTCGAATTGCGAGCGCTTGTAATAGCCGCTGTCAATCAGGACTTTCTCCCAATTGGTCTTATCCACCACGACCGGCTTGAGGAGATAGGACGGAACCACCTTGACCCCGTTGTTGTAGGTCTTGGTGTCGTTGACGCTGACCTCCTTCTTGCTCAGCACAGCGTCGACCATGTCGGCGGTGACCTTGGCGAGGTCGCGGGTGTCCTTGAAGATGGTCGAATATTGCTCGCCGCGCAGCATCGCCTTGATCGAGGGGACTTCGGCATCCTGCCCGCTGATGTACGGCATCGGCTGGTCCTTGCTGCCGTAGCCGACGCTCTTCAGCGAGGAGATGATGCCGATCGACAGGCCGTCATAGGGCGACAGCACCGCGTCGACGCGCTTCTTGCCGTAGAACGCACTGAGCAGGTTGTCCATCCGCGCCTGCGCGGTCGCACCGTCCCAGCGCAGCGTCGCAACCTTGTTCATGCCCGTCTGGCCGCTGCCGACCACGAGCTTGCCGCTGTCGATGTAGGGCTTCAACACCGACATCGCGCCGTCGTAGAAGAAATACGCATTGTTGTCGTCGGGCGAGCCGCCGAACAGCTCGATGTTGAAGGGCCCCTTGCCCTCCTTGAGCCCGAGCGCGTTCTCGATCGACTGGGCCTGCAGCACACCGACCTGGAAATTGTCGAAGGTCGCGTAATAGTCGACGTTGGGGGTGCCGCGGATCAGGCGGTCATAGGCGATCACCGTGATGCCCTGGGCCTTGGCCTGCTTCAGGACATCGGACAAGGTGGTGCCGTCGATGGCGGCGATGACCAGCACCTTGGCGCCCTTGGTCACCATGTTCTCGACCTGGGAGAGCTGGTTCGGAATGTCGTCTTCGGCATATTGCAGATCGGTGCCGTAGCCGCGCTCCTTCAGCACCTTGACCATGTTGTTGCCGTCGTCGATCCAGCGTGCCGAGGACTTGGTCGGCATCGCGATGCCGATGGTCGGCTTGCTCTGGGCCATGGCGTCGCGATCGGACACCGTCGCGGCAAGGCCGGCCAGCGCAAGCGCGAACAAGGTGGTCTTCAATTTGAACATGCTTCACTCCCTCGCTTTTTTGAGTTGGGATTCCAGTTGCCGTGGACAGCGTCAATCGACGGCGATCGTTCGTGGGCCGGCCGCAGATTCTACGGCGATGTCGGATCGGCGCCGAGACCGTCACGAACCGAAATTGCGGAATGTCGATCGACCCCGTCAACAGCGCCAATGCTCGCTCCGCATGGTCGGTCATGTCGATCCCGCAATGCCGGGCTCAGCCGCGAGTCATGTCGTGGGACGAACGAGGCGCAGGAATGACGTGGAGGATGATGAGGCGCCGGTCTCCCGGAATCGTTGGCGAGCGCCAGCGTCCGACAGGACGTCTGGCGGTGCGCTGCCGCTTTCTGCACCTTTTGGTTGATGTTGCCGCTGCAATGTGGACGCAAGCGCCGACTGGCCATTTATTTAATTATCCGAAGAAATTGATCGGAGACGCGGAGGGTCGCAGGAGTACTGTCCGGAATCGCTGGCAAGTCCCATCGCCTCTCAGGTGGTGCAGCACTGCTTCTGGTAACCTTTGGCCGGATTGTGCCTTCACCCTGCTATGGATGCAAGCGCCATTTATTTCACCATCTGAATAAATTGGCCTGAGCTGCCGGCCGGCGGCAGCGATCTTCAGGCGTCGATGTCAGAGAGATCGTCAACAACCAGCAGAGCCTCGGCAAAATCGTCGTCGCTGAAATAGGTGCTGCGGGTGATGACGACAGGGATGCCGGCGCGCGCCGCGGCGGCGAGGCCGTTGCCGGAATCCTCGATTGCGACGCAATCTCCCGGCCCGAGCCCGAGCCGGGCCAGGATCTCGGTGTAGACATCGGGCGCCGGCTTCTTGCGCGGCACGTCGTCGCCGGCAACGATCGCCTCGAACTGATCGGCCCAGTCCAGCCCGAGCGAAACCGAAAGCAGCGCATCGATATTGCCGTGCGAGGTGGTGGTTGCGATCGCCAGGCGCTGGCCGCGGCTGCGCGCGCCGGCGAGCCAGGCCCTGACGCCCGGCCGCAACGGGCACCCGCCCGCGGCAATCAGCGCGGCGTAGCGCGCGGTCTTGATCCTGTGCAGGTCGGCGATCTCGGCGAATGTCAGCATTGGGACCGCGTTGCGCTGGTCGAAGGCGCGGATGCGCTCCTTGCCTCCGGCCACCCGAAGCAGCCGCGCGTAAGTGACCTGGTCCCAGAACCAATCGAGGCCGGCTTCGGCAAAGGCCTCATTGAAGGCGCGGCGGTGCACCTCCTCGGTTTCGGCAAGCGTGCCGTCGACATCGAAGATCAGGGCGCGGGCGCTCGCGATGATGTCGCGCATCCCGGCGGACCGGATCACGGCGAGCGCCTCGTTCATCGTCCCTCGCCCGGCGCACCCGCGCCTTTGACGAACACCCGGCTGGCGAGCACGTCGCCGGCCTCGATCGACATCACGTCGTCGGCCGTCAGCGTGCGGTCGAGCTTCGCCACGATACGGTTGGCCTGGCGCAGCCGGATGCGATCGAGCGCATTGCGGATCGAGCGTGCATTGGAGAACAGCGGCTGTTCTTTGCGCACGGCGATGTAACGGATGAAGGCCTCGCGGGCTTCCGGAGAGAACCGATAATTCTGCTGCTGCAACATCAGTTCGGCGATCCAGAGCAGCTCGCCGTCGGAATAGTCGGGGAAGTCGATGTGATGCGCGATGCGGGAGCGGAACCCCGGATTGCTCTGGAAGAATTTCTCCATGCGGTCGCCATAGCCGGCCAGAATCACCACCAGATCCTCGCGCTGCTGTTCCATGATCTGCAACAGGATCTCGATCGCCTCCTGTCCGTAGTCGCGCTCGTTCTCGGGGCGGTACAGGTAATAAGCCTCGTCGATGAACAGCACGCCGCCCATCGCCTTCTTCAAGATCTCCTTGGTCTTCGGCGCGGTGTGGCCGATATATTGGCCGACGAGGTCGTCGCGCGTGACGCTGATGACGTGGCCGCGGCGCACGAAGCCGAGCTTGTGCAGGATGCCGGCCATCCGCAGCGCGACCGTGGTCTTGCCGGTGCCGGGATTGCCGGTGAACGACATGTGCAGGGTCGGAAACGTCGTCGCCAGCGCCATCTTCTGCCTGATGCGTTCGACCAGCAGCAGCGAGGCGATCTCGCGGATGCGGGTCTTCACCGGCTTCAGGCCGATCAATTCGGAATCGAGCTGGTCGAGCACGTCGCCGATGCCGAGGTCGGCGAATTCATGGCGAAGGTCGATGGTCTCGAGCGGGGTCTCGCGGATTTGTTCGCTGATCTGTTCTTGCGCCTGCGTCATTATCATCTCGCCTGGAAAAGCTCCGTCGCCGCGGCGGCGACGACGGAGAAGTGCATCCGGACCAGGACGGTCGAGGGAGCAACCCGCCTGGTTTGCAAGCCGGACGCGGTCAATGATCGGTGTAGCGTTCGCCTTCAGGGCGGCCCGCTGCATAGGAATGGGTCGCATACCGCAGATTGCGTCCGGCCGCCTCCTGGCGGTCGAGCCGGAAGCCTGGCTCCTCCTGCGGCCGGTTGACAATGAAGGAGATGCGAACCGACTCCCAGCCCGGGCTGGAATCGAAGCCGGAGATCCGGATATAGCGGTCGCCATAGACCCGCCGGCAGTCGGCGAGCTCCTTCATGATGCCCGCCGCATCGCGCAGGTCGAACATCGGCAGGCCCCACATATCCCAATAAGTGTTGCGGGGATGCGGATCGTCGGTGAACTCGATGTTCACCGCCCAACCCTTGTCGAGGCAGTATTGCACCTGCGCGGCGATCTGCTCGTCGGTGAGATCGGGCAGGAACGAGAAGCAGCCTTGGGTAACGCGCATGAGAACCTCCTCTCAGACCGCCATGCTCGGCGTGGGAACGAAATCGGGGGCGTCGGTCGACTCGTAGTTGAAGGTGACGTCCTTCCAGACGTCGAGCGCCTCGCGCAGCGGCGTGCAGGTCTGCGCCGCCTTGGCCAGGATCTCCGGCCCCTCATGGACGTAGTCGCGCCCCTCGTTGCGGGCGAGGATCATGGCCTCCAGCGCGACGCGGTTGGCGGTGGCGCCGGCCTGGATGCCGCGGGGATGGCCGATGGTGCCGCCGCCGAACTGCAGCACGACGTCCTCGCCGAGCAGATCGAGCAGCTGGTGCATCTGGCCGGCATGAATGCCGCCGGAGGCCACCGGCATCAGCTTGTTGAGGCTCGCCCAGTTCTGGTCGAAGAACACGCCGTGCTCCAGGTGCAACGGATTGAAGTCCTCGCGGCAGATGTCGTAATAGCCGCGGGTGGTGTTCGGATCGCCCTCGAGCTTGCCGACCACCGTGCCGGCATGGATGTGATCGACGCCGGCGAGCCGCATCCATTTCGCGATCACGCGGAACGAGACACCGTGGCTGCGCTGCCGCGTGTAGGTCGAGTGGCCGGCGCGATGCAGATGCAGGATCATGTTGTTCTTGCGCGCCCACTTCGCCATCGACTGGATCGCGGTGTAGCCGATCACAAGGTCGATCATGACGATGTTGGAGCCGAGCTCATGGGCAAACTCCGCGCGCTCGTACATGTCCTCCATGGTCGCCGCGGTGACGTTGAGATAGGTCCCCTTGATCTCGCCGGTCGCGGCCTGCGCGCGGTTGACCGCCTCCATGCAGTAGAGGAAGCGCTCGCGCCAGTGCATGAAGGGCTGCGAGTTGATGTTCTCGTCGTCCTTGGTGAAATCGAGCCCGCCTTTCAGCGCCTCATAGACGACGCGGCCATAGTTGCGGCCCGACAGGCCGAGCTTCGGCTTCACGGTGGCGCCGAGCAACGGACGGCCGAACTTGTCGAGCCGCTCGCGCTCCACCACGATGCCGGTCGCCGGGCCCTGGAATGTCTTCACATAGGCGGTCGGCAGCCGCATGTCCTCGAGCCGCAACGCCTTCAGCGGTTTGAAGCCGAACACATTGCCGATGATCGAGGCGGTCAGGTTCGAGATCGAGCCCGGCTCGAACAGGTCGAGGTCATAGGCGATGTAGGCGAAGTAGCTGCCCGGCGAATTCGGCACCGGATCGACGCGGTAGCACTTCGCCCGGTATTTCTCCGCGGCCGTCAGCCGGTCGGTCCACACCACGGTCCAGGTCGCGGTCGAGGATTCGCCCGCCACCGCCGCGCAGGCTTCGGTCGGATCGACGCCATCCTGCGGCGTGACGCGGAACAAGGCGATGACGTCGGTGTCCTTGGGCTCGTAGTTCGGCTCCCAATAGCCCATCCGCTTGTATTCCATCACGCCGGACTTGTAGCGATCCTTGCCGCGCACCGTGATCGACTGCTGTATATTCATCGAAATCTCCTGTGGTTCGTCGCCATTTGCTCAGGCGGCCTGGGTCATCTTTCCAATTTGCGGATCGAGCGCGCCGGCGCGATAGCGGCGGGCCATCTCCGGCAGTGCAACCACCTTGATCCGGGCGGCATTGCCGGCCGTGCCGAATTGCTCGAAGCGGTCACGGCAGAGTTCGCGAAGCGAATCCATCGCGGGCTTCAGGAATTTGCGCGGATCGAACTCGCTCTTCGATTGGACGGCGACCTTGCGGAAGGCCGCCGCCATCGCCAGGCGGCAATCGGTGTCGATATTGACCTTGCGCACCCCGTGCTTGATGCCGCGGACGATCTCCTCGACCGGGACACCCCAGGTCTGCGGCATCTCGCCGCCGAACTGGTTGAACATGTCCTGCAGCGGCTGCGGCACCGAGGACGAGCCGTGCATCACCAGATGCGTGTTCGGCAGGCGGGTATGGATCTCCTCGACTACGCGCATCGCCAGGATCTCGCCATCGGGCCGCCGCGTGAACTTGTAGGCGCCGTGCGAGGTGCCCATCGCGATCGCAAGCGCATCGACCTTGGTAGCGCGGACGAAATCGACCGCCTGGTCCGGATCGGTGAGCAGCTGGTCATGGCTCAGCTTGCCCTCGACGCCGTGACCGTCCTCCTGCTCGCCGCCGCCATGCTCGAGCGAGCCGAGCACGCCGAGCTCGCCTTCGACCGACGCGCCGACCCAGTGCGCCATGTCGACCACCCGGCGGGTGATATCGACGTTGTAGTCATAATCGGCTGCGGTCTTGGCGTCGGCCTTGAGCGAGCCGTCCATCATGACGGAGGTGAAGCCGTAACGGATCGCGGTGGCGCAGGTCGCCTCTTCGTTTCCGTGATCGAGATGCAGGCAGAGCGGAATCTGCGGATGCATCTCCTCGAGCGCGTCGATCATCTTCGCCAGCATGATGTCGTTGGCATAGGAGCGCGCGCCGCGCGAGGCCTGGATGATGACAGGCGCATCGCAGGAAGCCGCCGCCTCCATGATGGCGAGGCCCTGCTCCATATTGTTGATGTTGAAGGCCGGAACGCCGTAGCCGCGTTCGGCGGCGTGGTCCAGCAACTGCCTCAGGGTTATCCGCGCCATGGTGGCGTCCTCCTTTCAATTCGCTCGTTGAATGAGCTGTTTTGCTGCAGCAGCGATTGCCGCGGGCGTGATGCCGAATTCGCGGTAGAGCACGTCGGCCGGCGCGGAAGCGCCGAAGCCGGCCATGCCGACGAATGCACCGTCGTCTCCGAGCCAACGCGTCCAGTCGCCCTCGACCGCAGCCTCCACGCCGACGCGCGGGGCGCTGCCCAGCACCTGGGCGCGATAGTCGCTCGGCTGCTGGCGGAACAGGTCGAAGCACGGGGCCGAGACGACCGCGGCCTGTACCCCGTCTTCCGCCAGCAGCTTTGCGGCTTCGAGCGCAATCGCCACCTCCGAACCCGTTGCAATCAGGGTGACGTCACGCGCGAAGGCCGGCTCGACGAGAACGTAGGCGCCGAGCGCGACCTGGTTGTCCTTGCTGCCGTCGCGAACCGTCGGCAGCGCCTGCCGCGACAGGCAGAGGATCGACGGCGAGGTCTCTGCCTTCAGCGCGCAGTCCCACGCTTCCGCCGTCTCGACCGCATCGGCCGGGCGGAACACCAGGACGTTCGGGATCGCGCGCAGCGCCGCCAGATGCTCGACCGGCTGATGCGTCGGCCCGTCCTCGCCGAGTCCGATGGAATCGTGGGTCATCACATGGATGACGCGGATCCCCATCAGCGCCGCAAGGCGGATCGCCGGCCGGCTGTAATCGGCAAAGCTGAGGAAGGTGCCGCCATAGGGAATGAACCCGCCGTGCAGGGCGACGCCGTTCATCGCCGCGGCCATGCCGTGTTCGCGAATGCCGTAGTGGATGTAGCTGCCGTCGAGCGTTTCCGGCCGCACCGAAACCTGCGACTTCGCCAGCGTCAGATTGGAGTGCGTGAGGTCGGCCGAGCCGCCCAGCAAATTGGGCAACGCCTCCGCGATCACGTCGATGACCTGCTGCGAAGCCTGCCGCGTGGCGAGCTTCGGCCGCTCGGTCGCGAACCGCTCCACCAACTTTGCCATCGCCTCGGCATAGGCGCAGGGCAATTTCCGGTTCAGCGCATCGTGGAACGGAGACCGCTCGGCCCTGTCGCCCTTGCAGGCGCCGCGCGAACGCTCGATCCAGGCCCGCCGCGCGTCGCGGCCGCGGCCGCCGAGCTCGCGCCACTCCGCCAGCACCGCATCGGGAACCTCGAATGCCGGATACGGCCAGCGCAGCGCGGCACGGGTCTTCGCCACCTCATCGGCACCGAGCGGCGCGCCATGCACCTTTTCGCTGCCCTGCCGGTTCGGCGCGCCGAACCCGATCACCGTCCGGCAGGCGATCAACGACGGACGATCGCTCGATCGCGCCTGCCTGATCGCCGCGGTGATCGCCTGCGGATCGTGGCCGTCGACGCGGTTGACGTTCCAGCCGCTGGCCTTGAACCGCGCCGTCTGGTCGTCCGAGCAGGACAGCGAGGTGGCGCCGTCGATCGAGATATGATTGTCGTCGAACAGCACGATCAAGCGGTTCAGCCGCAAATGGCCGGCCAGCGAGATCGCCTCATGGCTGATGCCTTCCATCAGGCAGCCATCGCCGGCGATCACATAGGTGTAGTGGTCGACGAGGTCGTCGCCGAAGCGCGCGTTCATCAGCCGTTCGGCAAGCGCCATGCCGACCGCGGTCGCAACCCCCTGCCCGAGCGGCCCGGTCGTGGTCTCGACACCCGGGGTGTGGCCGTACTCGGGATGGCCCGGGGTCTTCGATCCCCACTGCCGGAATGCCTTGAGCTGATCGAGCGTCATGCTCTCGTAGCCCGTCAGATAGAGCAGCGCGTAGAGCAGCATCGAGCCGTGCCCCGCCGACAGCACGAAGCGGTCGCGGTCGGGCCAAGCCGGATCGGCCGGGTCGAACTTCAGGAACTCCGTGAACAGCACGGTCGCGACATCGGCCATGCCCATCGGCATGCCAGGGTGGCCAGATTTCGCCTGCTCGACCGCGTCGACGGCGAGGAAGCGGATGGCGTTCGCCATCTCGTCGTGGCTGATTTCGGGGCGGCTGGCAACGGACGCAAGTGCGGTCATATCGTTCGCCTCTTTCGTTCGATCAGTTGCAGGATCAGCGGGGTCAGGATGAGCTGCATCGCGAGGTCGAGCTTGGCGCCGTGCACCACGATCGAATTGGCGCGCGACATGAAGCTGTTCGGGATCATCGAGAGCAGATAGGGAAAATCGATGCCGCGCGGATTCTTCAAGCGGATCACGACCATCGATTCATCCGGCGTCGGGATCCAGCGCGCGATGAACGGGTTCGACGTGTCGACGGTCGGCACGCGCTGGAAGTTGATGTCGGTCTCGGTGAATTGCGGACAAATGTAATTCACGTAGTCCGGCATGCGGCGCAGGATGGTGTCGGTCACCGCCTCGGTGGAGTAGCCGCGATGGCTGCGGTCGCGGTGCAGCTTCTGGATCCATTCGAGGTTGATGACCGGCACGACGCCGATCTTGAGGTCGGCATGCTGCGCGACATTCACCTTGTCGGTGACCACGGCACCGTGCAGGCCCTCGTAGAACAAGAGGTCGGAATTCTCCGGCAGCGCCTCCCAGGCGGTGAAGGTGCCGGGCTTGGCGCCGTAGAGCCGCGCCTCCTCCTCGTCGTGCACATAGTGCCGCGTGGTTCCGGTGCCGGTCTCGGCATAGTCGCTGAACAGCTTCTCCAGCTCCTCGAACAAATTGGTCTCGGGGCTGAAATGGCTGAAGTGCTTGTTGCCGTGCTCGGCCCTCTCCGCCATCAGGCTGCGCATCTCGGCGCGGTCGTAGCGGTGGAAGGCGTCGCCCTCGATATAGGCGGCGACCACGTTCTCGCGGCGGAAGATGTTCTCGAACGTCTTCTTCACCGAGGTGGTGCCGGCCCCGGAGGAGCCGGTGATCGAGATGATGGGATGCCGACGTGACATGCGGTCCTCCTCAGCGGAACAGGCCGCGCCGCGCGAACAGCGGGGCATCGCTGCTTTCGAACAACGGCTCGACGGTCAGGTGGATCGCATCGACGTCGCGCACGGCGCGCGCCGATCCCATGATCAGGGGCACACGCTGATGCGGCGTGCGTGCCGACAGTTCGAGAATGCGCGACCGGCCGTTCGACGCCGCACCGCCTGCCCATTCCATGATCAATGCGATGGGATGCGCCTCGTACAGCAGACGCAACCGGCCTTCGCGATAGCCCTGGCGCGCATCCGCCGGATACAGAAACACGCCGCCGCGCATCAGGATGCGGTAGGCTTCAGCGACCAGCGAGCCGATCCAGCGCATGTTGAAGTCCTGCCCGCGCTCGCCGTTCACTCCGGCGAGGCAATCGTCGATGTAGCTGCGCACCGGGCCGCTCCAGTGCCGCCGGTTCGAGGCATTGATGGCGAATTCCGACGCATCCTGCGGCACGCGCAGATCGCGCGCGGTCAGAACGAACTCGCCACTTCGCGGGTCCAGTGTGAAACAGTCGACGCACTGGTCGAGCGCCAGCACCAGCACGGTCTGCGGACCATAGATGAAGCAGCCGGCGGCACATTGCGCCGTGCCGGGCTCGAAGAAGGTCGAGATGACGTCGTTTCCCTTCGGCCGGATCGAGAAGATCGTGCCGATCGAGATGTTGTTTTCGAGATTGGCGGATCCATCGAGCGGATCGATCGCGACACAGAGCGGCGCGTCGGAATCGAGCGTCTCGGGCAGTTCGACTTCTTCCGACAGCACTGCGGCGACCGGCGCGGTGCGCAGCGCGTTCCGCATCAGATCGTCGGCGACGATGTCGATGGTCTTCTGGCGGTCGCCGTCGGGATTGACGCCGCCGCTCTCGCCGCAGACGCCGGCGAGCGGCCCGGCGGCAATGATGCGCGAGAGCTCGATCGCCGCACGCGCAAGGGCTTCGATCACCACAACGGTCGCGGCGCGCAACGGGTTGTGCTGCGCGGGCCACTCCAGATGGGCATGCAATGCTGGACGAATCTCCACCGGCCTCTCCCTATGATCGCGCCCTCTGTCCCGAGGCTTCGAGAGGCGACCTCAGGGGAGTCGCCTTCGCCCTATCAACGCGCGAATTGCCCAATTAGGGAAATTTTATTATCTTTGGTCCGGGCAAAGTATTTCTTATGGAGCTTGTCATGGCCGGCAACTTCTCGCGGGATCTCACCATCCGCCAGCTGCGCGCACTGTCGACCTTGCACGAGGCCGGTTCGATCACGTCGGCCGCCAACCGGTTGAACCTGACGCAGCCCGCGGTGACGTTGCAGCTCCGCAACCTGCAGGCGCTCGCAGGGTTGCCGCTGATCCAGCGCACCGGCGACGGCATGGCGCTGACGGATGCCGGCGCGCATGTGCTGACGCTGGTCGAGCGGATCGAGGCGGCGCTGAAGGATTGCGAGCAGTCGCTCGACATGATCGCCGGCCGCAGCGGCGGCCGCGTCGCGATGGGCGCGGTCTCCACCGCGAAATACTTCGTGCCGTTCGCGATCGCGGCGTTCTCGCGCCGCTTTCCCAAGATCGAGGTCACGCTCAGGATCGGCAACCGCGAGGAGATTCGCGACGCGCTGCGCGGCTATGATCTCGACATCGCGGTGATGGGCCGGCCGCCGGCCGACATCGAGGTCGAGATGAAGCCGCTCGGCCGGCATCCGCACTTCATCGTCGCCGCGCCCGATCATCGGCTGGCGCGGCGGCGGCACGTCGCCCCATCGGAGCTCGCCAACGAAACCTTCATCACTCGCGAGCAAGGATCGGGCACGCGGATGCTGATGCAGCAATATTTCGAGCGGGTCGGGCTGGAGCCGAAACTCGGCATGGCGATGGACAGCAACGAGACCATCAAGCAGGCTGTGATGGCCGGGCTCGGCATCGCCTTCATCTCCCAGCACACGGTGTTCCATGAGCTGGAGGACGGCCGACTGGTGGTGCTCAAGGTGAAGGGCCTGCCGATCGTCCGGCAGTGGCACGCGATCAGGCGCGCCGACAAGATCCTGCTGCCGCCCGCGCAGGCCATGCTGGATTTCCTCGGCAAGGAGGGCTGGCGCTATCTGCCGAATTCAAACTAGCGCCCGGGCGACGTCGCAACGCCCGATCGAGCCAGAAAATCGAGGTGGCGCCGTATGTTAGGCATTGAAGTTCCGCGAAACGCATGTCACATCTTGACTGCGGTCACCCGGCGGACCGCACCCTGCGAGGGAGGTTGAACTGCAGAACCAGTCCCCGCCGACGCCCGACTTCAAGGCGTTATTCGAGGCGGCGCCCGGCCTTTATCTGGTGCTGACGCAGCCCGACTTCCGCATCGTGGCAGTGAGCGACGCCTATCTGCGCGCCACCAAGACCGAGCGCGCCGCGATCCTCGGGCGCGGGCTGTTCGAGGTGTTTCCCGACAATCCGGACGATCCGACCGCCGACGGCGTGCGGAACCTGCGCGCCTCGCTCGAGCGCGTGGTCCAGTTCCGCCGCCCCGACACCATGACGGTGCAGAAATACGATATCCGCAAGCCCGCGTCGGAGGGCGGCGGCTTCGAGGAACGTTACTGGAGCCCGCGCAATTCGCCGGTGTTGGGGCCGAACGGGCAATTCACCTACATCATCCATCGGGTCGAGGACGTCACCAGCTTCATTCAGCTGAAGCAGCGCGGCGCCGAGCAGGACGAGCTGACCGACCGGCTGCGCGAGCGCACCGAGCAGATGGAAGCGGAAATCTTCATGCGCGCCCGCGAAGTCGAGGCCGCCCGCGAACAGCTCGAAGCCGAGCAAAAGCTCCGCCAGGTGCAGAAAATGGAGGCCGTCGGGCACCTCTCCGGCGGCATCGCCCACGACTTCAACAATATCCTGACCGTCATCACCGGCCTGATCGACATCCTCGCGGAAGCCGTTGAACATGATCCCGCGCTGTCGTCTGTCGCCAAGATGATCACCGACGCCGCATTTCGCGGTGCAGAAGTGACCAAGCACCTGCTGGCCTTCTCGCGGCTGCAGCCGCTGCAACCGCGTGAAGCGAATCTCAACACCCTGGTGCAGGACACCGCGCGGCTGCTGCGCCCCTCGCTCGGCGAGCAGATCGAGATCGATACCGCGCTCGAGCCCGACGCCTGGTCGGCTTTCATCGATCCGAACCACATGGCGACCGCGTTGCTCAATCTCGCCGTCAATGCCCGCGATGCGATGCCCGATGGCGGCAAGCTGATGCTGGAGACCAGCAACGTCATCCTCGACGAGGTTTATGCCGTCGCCAACCCCGATGTGCGGGCGGGTGAATATGTGATGGTCGCGGTCAGCGACACCGGCGGGGGCATCCCGGCGGGGATCCGCGACAAGGTGTTCGAGCCATTCTTCACCACCAAGGACACCGGCAAGGGCACCGGCCTCGGGCTCAGCATGGTGTACGGCTTCATCAAGCAGTCCAACGGACACCTCAAGATCTATTCCGAAGAGGGCCACGGCACCTCGATCAAGCTCTATCTGCCGCGCAGCAGCGGCGACATGATCGACGTCGAGCCGCCTCCTCCGGTCGACACGCGCGGCGGCAATGAATCCATCTTGGTCGTCGAGGACGATCCGCTGGTGCGCAATTACGTCAGCGCCCAGCTCGAGCAACTTGGCTATCACACCATGGTCACCGCCAACGGCCCGGAAGCATTGGCTGCGGTCGACAACGGGTTCGTCTGCGACGTGCTGTTCACCGACGTCATCATGTCCGGCGGCATGAATGGCCGGCAGGTCGCCGACGCCGTGATCGCCAAACTGCCCTCGGTGCGCGTGCTCTTCACCTCCGGCTACACCGAGGACGCGATCATCCACCACGGCCGTCTCGACCCGGATGTAACGCTGCTGCCGAAGCCCTACCGCAAATCCGATCTCGCGCGGATGATCCGGCAGGTGCTGGCCCAGCCGCCGGCGGCGGCAATGGGCAAGTGAGGCGGGGCGTCACGCGTCTCCGTTCTGCTTCTTGATCTGGTCGGCCGGCACCGCGCATCCGGACAAGAACAGTGCCGCGCAGGCCTTGGCGCGGGCCTCGATCTGCGCCCGCGACGGCGGCGGCCTGTGGCCGTACATCACGTCGCGTTGAGGCTGGAACACGAGCATGCCGAGCAGCATGCCCGCAGCAGCCTGCGCGTCGTCCACCGCGATCCGTCCCCTCCGCTGCTGCACGCCCAGCCACGCAGCCAGCGCGCCAAGGGTCCGCTGCATCGCCTTGTCGTAGAACATCTCGGCGATGTCGGGGAATTTGTCGCTGTCGGCCAGGATGATGCGCTGGAGCGCGATGACCTCGGCATCGAGTATCAGCTCGCCACAGGTCGAGAGTGCGGCCTCCAGTGCCGCCGCGATATCGCGGCCGTCGCAGGCGCCGAGATTTACGGCGGATATGAATCGGTCCATCCGGTCCGTCACCGTGCCCTCGAACAGCGCCAGCTTGGTCGGGATCAGCCGATAGAGTGTCTTGGTGGAGACGCCGGCGCGGCAGGCCACGTCGGCGATGTTGGCCGCAGCGAAGCCGCGCTCGGAGAACTCGCGCCGCGCGGCGTCATAGATCAGCGCGCGCGTCTCGTCGTCGGAACGCAGCTGCGGCCGCCCCCGGCCGCGCCGCACCGGCGCGCCTTGCTCAGTCTGATCTTTGCCATTCCGGTTCATCCGCGAGCCATGCTTCTAAATGATGCCTGTCATTCTATTGACACTCCCAATATGGTCTCTATTTTGGAAAACATCAAGTTTCCTAATTAATCCCGTGTGCGTCGGCCGGAATTGGCAAGACTTTCCAGCGAGATAGACGGATCAGGAGCGCCGCCATGAGCCAGCATGAGACATCATTCAAGGCCGAGAGCCAGGTTCCGGCCGAGACCGCCAGGCAATTGATCGCAAATCCGGAGGCCGCCAGGCCGCCTGCCGCCAAGGGCAGGCTTCGCCGCCTGCTGCTGGCCGGCGCGGCGCTCGCCGTCCTTTCGGGCGGAGCCTGGTACGGCTGGGACTACTGGACGGTCGGCCGCTTCCAGGTCTCGACCGACGACGCCTATGTGAAGGCCGACAACACGACGATCGCGCCAAAAGTCTCCGGCTATCTCAGCGCGGTGCTGGTGGGCGACAATGAGCATGTGCGCGCCGGCCAGATGCTGGCGCGGATCGACGATCGCGATTTCAGGGTCGCGCTGGATCAGGCCAAGGCCGATGTTGCCGCCGCCGAAGCCGCGATCGCCAGCAAGCATGCGCAGCTCGATGTGCAGCAGTCGGTGATCGAAGCGGCACGCGCGACCCTCGCCGTGGACACCGCGACGCAGACCTTCGCCGAGCAGGAGAACAAGCGCTACACCGACCTCGCCGGCACCGGCTTCGGCAGCGTGCAGAACGCGCAGCAGGCGCAGTCGCGCTACGCCAGCGCACAGGCCGCCGTCGCCCGCGATACCGCGAACCTCGCCTCCGCGCTCCGCCAGGTCGAGTTGCTCAAGGCCGACATTGCCCAGGCGGTCGCGGCGCAGGCACGGGCGACCGCGCTCCAGCATCAGGCCGAGTTGAACCTCGGCTACACCACCATATCAGCCCCGATCGACGGCGTGGTCGGCAACCGCACCCTGCGCACCGGCCAGTTCGTCCAGGCCGGCACGCAGCTGATGTCGCTGGTGCCCGCCACCGGCGCCTATGTGATCGCGAACTACAAGGAGACGCAGCTCACCAATGTCCGCAAGGGTCAGCCGGTCGAGATCGCCGTCGACATGTTCCCCGGACAGGTGGTGCGCGGCCATGTCGACAGTCTCGCGCCCGCCAGCGGCCAGGAATTCGCACTGCTGCCGCCCGACAATGCGACCGGCAACTTCACCAAAGTGGTGCAGCGCATTCCGGTGAAGATCGCGCTCGACGCGACGGCGGTCGAATTGCGGCCCGGCATGTCGGTCATCCCGACCATCGCAACCTTGTCGCAACCTGGCGAGGCGCCGCGCTCCGGCGCCTCTCCCAAGCTCGCTGTCGCCTCCTTCAAATAGGTGATGTCATGTCCGATCTCGCGCTCTCCTCCCCGGCTGCCGCGCCCCGCGCGGCACCCGCAGTGGTCGATCCCAACCGCGCCAGCATGGCCGTCTGGATCTCCATCGTCGCTGCCATGATCGGCGCGTTCATGGCGATCCTCAACATCCAAATCACCAACGCCTCGCTGCTCAACATCGAGGGCGGCATCGGAACCGGCGTCGACAACGGCTCCTGGATCTCGACCTCCTATCTGATCGGCGAGATCGTGGTGATCCCGCTGACCGACCATCTCAGCCGGGTGTTTTCCTTCCGCAAGATCATCATCGGCTTCGCCACCCTGTTTGCGATCTTCTCGGTCGCCTGTGCCTTCACCCACGACCTGCCCTCGATGATCGCGATGCGCGGCTTGCAGGGCTTCTTTGGTGGCGTGCTGATCCCGATGGCCTTCACGCTTGTCTTCACCAAGCTGCCGAAGGCCCAGCAACCGGTGGGCCTTGCCATGTTCGCGCTCGCGGTGACCTTTGCGCCGGCGATCGGCCCGACCATCGGCGGCTACCTCACCGAGAATTACGGCTGGCAGACCATCTTCTTCGTCAACGTGATCCCGACCGCGGTGATGGTCATCACGCTCTACTTCACGCTGGAACGCCAGCCGATGCAGTTGCATCTGCTGCGCGAGGGCGACTGGCTCGGCATCGCCACGATGGCGATCGGCCTGTCGTCGCTGCAGGCCGTGCTCGAGGAAGGCAACAAGAACGACTGGTTCGGCTCGCCCTTCATCGTCAAGCTCGCGGTGATCGCCGCCGTCAGCCTCACTCTGTTCGTCTGGATCGAGCTCGTCGTCGAGAAGCCGCTGATCCGGCTGCGCCTCCTGACCCAGCGCAGCTTCGGCTTCGGCACCATCTCGGCGGTGTTTGTCGGCTTCGCGCTGTTCGGCTCGGTGTACCTGCTGCCGGCCTATCTCGGCCAGGTGCAGCGCTACAACGCCGAGCAGATCGGCCAGGTGCTGGCCTGGACCGGCCTCCCGCAGCTGATCCTGATCCCGCTGGTGCCGAAGCTGATGCAACGTTTCGATCCGCGCTTCATCGCCTTCACCGGCATGATCCTGTTCGCGGTCTCCTCCTTCATGAACATCGCGATGTCGCTCGATTACTCCGGTGACCAGTTCTTCGTCCCGAACATCGTCCGTGCGATCGGCCAGGCGATCATGCTGGCGCCGCTGTCGGCGGTCAGCCTCGGCAGCGTCGCGCCGCAGGATGCCGCGGCGGCCTCCGGCATCTCCAATATGATGCGCAATCTCGGCGGCGCGATCGGCACGGCCCTGCTCGCCACCATCGTCACCAAGCGCGAGCAGTTCCACTCCAACATCATCGGCCAGTCGGTCGACCTCGGCCGCGAGGAAGTGCGCACCCGGATCGCCGAGGTGACCAATTACTTCCTCAGCCACGGCATCTCCGATCCGGCGACCGCGCACCACCAGGCGATCGTGGCGCTCGGCAATATCGTGAAGCGCCAAGCCCTGGTGCTTGGTTTCAGCGACACCTTTGCCGTGATCGGCATCGTGCTGGTGTTCGCCGCGATCGCGATCCTCTTGACTGGCAAGCCGAAGAATGCGGCCGGCGGCGGCGCGGCGCATTGATCTGTCGGGCGGCAGCCGCGGGCCGTCGCCCTCCCCTTTTACTTGTCAGCTTGCCTCGCGCAGCTTGAAGCGCTGGATCTTCCCGGTCTGGGTCTTCGGCAGCTCCTCGACGAAGGCGATCGCGCGGGGATATTTGTATGGCGCGATCGTCGCCTTGACGTGATCCTGCAGCAGCTTGACCTCGACCTCGTCGCAGCGCGCGCCCTGCTTCAGCACGATGAACGCCGAGACGATCTGCCCCCGCTCCTCGTCGGGTGCGCCGATCACGGCGCACTCCGCGACATCGGGATGGCCGAGCAGCGCGGCCTCGACCTCGGGGCCGGCGATGTTGTAGCCCGCCGAGATGATCATGTCGTCGGCGCGCGCCACGAAAGACAGCCGGCCGTTCTCGTCGCTGACGAAGGCATCGCCGGTGATGTTCCAGCCGTCGCGGACATATTTGGTCTGCCGGGAGTCGGCGAGATAGCGGCAGCCGGTCGGACCGCGAACCGCCAGCTTGCCGACCTGGCCCGCCGGCAGCTCGTTCATGTCTTCGTCGACGATCTTCGCCTCGTAGCCGGTGACAGGCGTGCCCGTAGTGCCGCCGACGGCCCTGCCGGTGCGGTTGGTGATGAAGATGTGCAGCAGTTCAGTGCTGCCGATGCCGTCGAGGATCGGCTTGCCGGTCTTCCTGGTCCAGCTCTCGAACACCGGCGCCGGCAGCGTCTCGCCGGCCGAGACGGCGAGCCGCAGCGACGACAGATCGGCGCCCTTGTCCATCGCGGCCATCATCGCCCGATAGGCGGTCGGCGCGGTGAAGCAGATCGTCGCCTTGTAGGTTTCGATGATCCGGATCATCTCGCTCGGCGCCGCGTTCTCCAGCAGCGTCGCGGTGGCGCCGAAACGCAGCGGGAAGATCGCCAATCCCCCGAGACCGAAGGTGAAAGCAAGCGGCGGTGAGCCGACGAACACGTCGTCTGGCGTGACCTTGAGCACTTCCTTCGCATAACCGTCGGCGACGATCAGGAGATCGCGGTGGAAGTGCATGGTCGCCTTCGGCTCGCCCGTCGTGCCCGACGTGAAGCCCAGCAGCGCGACGTCGTCGCGGCCGGTCTTCACCGCATCGAACTTGACCGGCTTGTTCAGCGCGATCCGATCGAGCTCGGCATCGTGGTTCTGCGTGCCGTCGAAATTGACGACCTGCTTGAGGAACTTGCTGGTCTTGGCGCAGGCCACCAGTTCATCCGCGATGCGGCTGTCGGTCAGTGCCAGCGAGATCTCAGCCTTGTCGACGATCTTGGCCAGTTCGCCGGCGCGCAGCATCGGCATGGTGTTGACGACGACGGCGCCCGCCTTGGTCGCCGCGAGCCAGGCCGCGACCAGCGCCGGGTTGTTGCCCGAGCGGATCAGCACGCGATTGCCGGGCTTGACGCCGTAATTCTCCACCAGCGCATGCGCCAGACGGTTCGACCAATCGGTCAATTCCTTGTAGGTGCGCTGGCGGCCGTTGCCGATCAGCGCGATGCGATCGCCCATCCCCTGCTCGACGACGCGGTCGGTCAGCTCGACCGCGGCGTTGAGATAATCCGGATATTGAAACTCCGGCCGGTCAAGCAGCAGCTGCGGCCACTGCGCTGATGGCGGCAGGTTGCGCCGCGCGAAATCGTCGACATGCCCGGATGGGCCGAGCCCGGGAAATTCACCTGACATTCGATTGCCCCTCGCTTTCCATCCAGAAAGGCCAAGACCAACGTCGAGAAGAACAAGGACGCCCGGCAGCGTTCCAATCGCCAATCATTTTATACTTAAAATAGTTTGGCGCAAGGGTGGAAATCGCGCGGCAATCGCCGGCCGATCCTTCAGAACCTCAGATTTGCGTAAGCTGCTTCAGCCGCGCGACCATCGCCGAGCCCGGGTCGGCGAGCGGCGCGATCGCGGTGAAATGATTGGCGTCCGGCACAACGCCGAACCGCGTTGCGACGCCCGCTTTGCGCCAGACATCGACGATGGTCCGGCTCTGCCGGTGATATTCCGCGCTCTCGGCGCCGCCGACGACGGCATCGAGCGTCGCGCCCGCAGGCGGCGTCCAGGACAGTGGGCTCGCCGCCCGTGCTGCGGCGCGGTCGAGGCCAAGCGCCTTGTTGATGGAGGTGCCGACCAATGGCTCAAGCTCGAACAGGCCGGAGATCGCGTAAGCAGCCCTGACCAGGTCCTTCGGCAGCGACGCATCACAGGCCGGCCAATCGGTCGCGAGCATGCATGCGGCAAGATGTCCGCCTGCGGAGTGTCCCGACACGACCAGCGGCCGGCCGAGCTTGGCCAGTTCGCGGCACGCCGCACGCATCTCGCCGATGATGTCGCCGACCGTGACACTGGGGCAAAGATCGTAGCTCGGCACCGCGACGCTGATGCCGTGGCCGTTGAGCCCTCGCGCGCAGTGGCTCGATGACGAGCCGTCGAGCGCCTGCCAGTAGCCGCCATGGATGAAAACCACGAGCGGGCCGTCACGATCGCCTTCGAACAGGTCGATGACGTTGCGGCTGCCTGGACCATAGGTCAGCCGCCGCGGCGGATGCTGCTCGCGATAGGCCGCGGAGTTCCTCGCCCAGCCGGCCATCAGCGCCGGATTTTCCGGCACCCGCGCCCGGTTGTTGTATTCGACCTCGTAATCGACCTCGCTCACGGCTTAAGCGCTCCTTGCCTTGGCGGAGCGCTGCGCCGAGCCCTTGGCCTTGGCGAGCAGCCGCATCAGTTCGCGGATATCCTTCGGCGAGAGATCGCCGAAGATATCGGCGATCCACTTCTCGTGCTCGGCGGCCATCTTGCGGAATTCGGCGCGGCCGAGCTTTGTGAGCCGGATGAACTGCACGCGGCGGTCCGTCTCCGAGGTGCGGCGATCGAGATGGCCTGATTCAACCAGGCGCTCGACCAGCCCGGTGACGTTGCCGTTGGATACCATCATCCGCTTCGACAGGTCCGACAGCGTCATGCCGTCGGATACCTTGTCGAGTTGGGCCATCAGGTCGAAGCGCGGCAGCGTGACGTCGAACTTCTCGCGCAGCCGGCTGCGCACCTCGCCTTCGATCAGCGTGGTGCAGGTCAGGAGGCGCAGCCACAGCCTGAGCTCGGTGCCGTGATCGTCGGGCAGTTCGACGGCTTTGGTTTCGGAATCGAGGATCATGCGGCGATCGTGCCTCCGCGGCGGGTTCCGGTCGGACCAATTGTTTTGAGCTTCAAGCAATTCGCGGCGCCCCGCAAGGACAATTGCGAATCGTGCCGGACGCGCCTGGGCAATCCTGCAATTTCTTTAAACTTCAAGCAATTGGCGCGGCGCTTGCATGTGCAGCGCCTGCATGATGCGCGACGATCGCCCTGACGCGATGCCACATCGCTTGCGGCGATTGCATGCGTCAGACTAAGCTGCGGCCAATAGGGCTGAAGCCGAAAACATCAAGGCAGTGGTCGGGGGAGAGACATGAAACAATTGATGAAGCTCGCGGGATTGGCGGCGCTGCTGGGTGTCGCCGTCACCCCGGCGACCGCGGAGGAGAAGATCAAGATCGGCGTGCTGGTCACGACCTCCGGCCCGGCCGCGGCGCTCGGCCAGCAGGTTCGTGACGGCTTTGCGCTCGCGATCAAGGACCTCGGCGGCAAGATGGCTGGCCGCGATGTCGAGATCGTCAACGCCGACGACGAACTGAAGCCCGACGGCGCGGTGGTCAAGGTGCGTGGCCTGCTCGAGCGCGACAAGGTCGATTTCGTGGTCGGCCCGATTTTCTCCAACATCCTGCAGGCGATCCACCGCCCGGTCACCGACAGCAAGACCTTCCTGATCAGTCCGAACGCAGGTCCCTCCAGCTACGCCGGCAAGGAGTGCAACCCGTTCTTCTATGTGACGTCGTACCAGAACGACCAGGTGCACGAGATCCTCGGCAAGGTGGCGCAGGACCGCGGCTACAAGCGCGTCTACCTCCTGGTGCCGAACTATCAGGCCGGCCGCGACTCCGTCGCCGGCTTCAAGCTCGACTACAAGGGCGAGATATCAGAGGAATCCTACACGCCGCTAAACACGCTGGATTTCCAGCCCGAATTGTCCAAGATCGCCGCGCTGAAGCCGGACGCGCTGTTCACCTTCATGCCGGGCGGCATGGGGGTTAATCTCGTGAAGCAGTACAAGCAGGCCGGCGCCACCGTGCCGGTGCTCTCCGCCTTCACCGTCGACGAATCCACCCTGCCCGCGCAGCAGGACGCAGCGGTCGGCATGTTCGGCGGGGCGAACTGGGCGCCGAACCTCGACAATCCCCAAAGCAAGAAGTTCGTCGCCGCCTATGAGGCGGCCTATAACGGCGTGCCCGGCACCTACGCCATGCAGGCCTATGACGCCGCGCTGTTGATCGACAGCGCGGTCAAGGCCACAAAGGGCGATCTCTCCAACAAGGACGCGGTCGCGGCGGCGCTGAAGAAGGCCGACTTCACCTCGCTGCGCGGTAACTTCAAGTTCAGCAACAACGGCTATCCGATCCAGGATTTCTACCTCACCAAGGTCGCGAAGCGTCCGGACGGCAAATTCCAGACCGAGATCGTCGAGAAGGTGTTTTCGAATTATGGCGATCGCTACGCCAAGGACTGCGCGGCGAAGTAGATCATAGGAGCAAGCATGAGCATGAAAGACGAGATTGCGGGCATCACCCGCGCCAATGAAGGCATGCAGGGCATTTCCTGGAGCATCCTTGGCCAGACCTACGTGCCGAAGAGCCGCACCGAGCATTCATTCTCCTGGCACGCCACCTTCCCGCCGGGCACCTTCGTTCCTCCGCATATCCACCCCGACCAGGACGAGTACCTCTATATCCTCGAGGGCAAGCTCGACTTCATGCTCGACGGTGCCGACGAATCCGCAACTCCTGGCGATCTGGTTCGGCTGCCGATGGGCAAGCCGCACGGCATCTTCAACAAGTCGCAGCAGCCCGCCAAGACGCTGTTCTGGGTGTCGCCGACGCGGAGGCTCTACGACCTGTTCTGGGCGATCCACAACATGAAGGAACAGAACCCGGACGACGTGGTGCGGCTCGCCGCCGAGCACAACATCCACTTCCTGCCGCCGCCGCCGGCGTAGCTTATTCCGTCATTGCGAGCGAAGCGAAGCAATCCATATTTCCGCGATCGCGGAACGATGGATTGCTTCGTCGCTTTGCTCCTCGCAATGACGGTGTGGAGATGGCCTGCCGGACGTCTCCTCCTGCCAAGGACCTACTGCCGCGCCACCACGCGCGCGGCAAAGCCGGCCTTGGCCGCATAGCCGCGTACGATCGCCTCGCGCGCCTCGTAATTGAGGATGGTGTCGACGTCGGTAAAGCCCTGCGGCGCGAGCTGCTCGACGGCGTCGATCACGCCCTCCGGCCCGCCGCGGCGGTTGGAGGCGACGATGTCGGCGGTCATCGGCAGCCGCTGCCGCTCATAGGCCGCCAGCGCGTGGCGCGGATGCTCCGCCCGCGCCAGCAGGTCGGCCAGGCAGCGCGCATCGAGGATCGCCTGCGATGCGCCGTTCGAGCCGACCGGATACATCGGATGCGCGGCGTCGCCGAGCAGCGTGACCCGGCCGCTCGACCAATACGGCAAGGGATCGCGGTCGCAGCACGGATACTCCCAGAACTCAGGCGTCGCGTTGATCAGGCCGGCGAAGTCGACCTGCGGGATCGTGAAACCAGTGACATAGGGCATCATCTCGTCGCGCCGGCCGAGATTGGACCAGCCCTCGCGGCGCGGCGGCGGCGAGGTGCCGTCGCCGATCCGCACCAGCACCGCCCAGTTGGTGAGGCGGCTCGCGGGGCTCGAGCCCGCCGCGATCGGATAGATCACGGCCTTGGCGTTCAGGCCGCCGGCGATGATCATCGAGCGCCCGGTCAGGAACGCCGGCCAGTCGGTCGCGCCGCGCCACAGCATCAGGCCGTTCCAGCACGGCCCGCCCTCGTCCGGAAACAGCGTCTGCCGCACCTTCGAGTGGATGCCGTCGGCGCCGATCAGAATGTCGCCGCGCGCGGTGCGCACATGGGCGCCGCTGCGGTCGAAGAAATAGGCCGAGACGCCGCCCTCGTCCTGGGTGAAGGAGCCGAGCCGGCAGCCGGTGTGGATCGCATCCGCGCCGAGCCGGTCGATCACGGCCTGATGGATCACGCTTTGCAGGCGGCCGCGATGGATCGAGAATTGCGGCACGTCGTGGCCGGCATCGAGCCCGCGCTTCTCGTGCCAGACCTGCTGGCCATGTCGCGTCAGATAGAACAGCTCATAGGTGCGGATCGCCACCTCGTCGAGCTTGTCGAGCAAACCAAGCCCCGCCAGCTCGCGGATCGCATGGGGCAATGTGTTGATGCCGACGCCGAGCTCGCGGATCGTCTCGGACTGCTCGTACAGCTCGCAAGCGATGCCGCGCGAGCGCAGCATCAGCGCAGTGGTGAGGCCTCCGATTCCGCCTCCGACGATAATCGCCTTCATCGTCCTCACCTCCACTCACAACAGGACGCTTTTACGCTTTGGCCTAAGGTCGCATGCCCGCTCGCCCCGCCGCAAGCGGGTTTGTCGTCTGGGACTTGGGCGGGCCCGCGACGATTGGGCTTAGGCTTAACATTGCTTCAGCGTACTCCGATCCATCTCCGTCACCCTGAGGCGCTCGCGCAGCGAGCCTCGAAGGGTAGACGGCCACCAGCCGGGCCGTGCATCCTTCGAGACACCGCTTCGCGGCTCCTCAGGATGACGGGATTGGCGGAACTGCGTCGCCCTCAATCCGGCACCACCGCAATCGCCTGGATTTCCACCTTGGCGCGATCCTCGATCAGGCCGGCAACCTGGATCGCGGTCATCGCCGGAAAGCGCCGGCCGATGATGTCGCGATAGACCGTGCCGATCTCCTTCAGCCGCGCGGAATATTCCTTGCGGTCGAGCAAGTACCAGGTCATCGACACGATGTGCTCCGGCCCGGCGCCGCCGGCGGCGGCGACCGCGACGATGTTGCGCAAGGTCTGGCCGATCTGCGCGACGAGATCGTCGGTCTCGAACACGCATTGTCCGTTCCAGCCGATCTGGCCGGCGATGAAGAGCTGTTTGCCGCGCGCGGCGATGCCGTTGGCGTAGCCGATCGGCTTGGCCCATCCTTCCGGTTGCAGGATCTCGATCATCTCAATTGCCCTCGAAGGCCGGTTTCTGCTTTGCGGCGAACGCCTCGAAGGCGCGGCGGAAATCGCCGGTGACCATGCAGATCGCCTGCGCCTGCGCTTCCGACTCGATCATCTCGTCGACGCCCATCGCCCATTCCTGGTTGAACATCGTTTTCGTCACGCCATGCGCGAACCACGGTCCATCGGCGAGCGAGCGCGCCAGTTCTTGCGCGGCACCGGCGAGCTCGGCCGGCGGCACCAGACGGTTGTGGAAGCCCCACGCAAACCCTTCCTCGGCGCTCATCGCACGCCCGGTGTAGAGCAGATCGGCCGCATGCCCCTGCCCGATCACGCGCGGCAGCAGTCCGCACGCGCCCATGTCGGCACCGGCTAGGCCGACGCGGGTGAACAGGAACGCGGTCTTGGCCTGCGGCGTCGCCAGCCGCAAATCGGACGCCAGCGCCAGCATCGCACCGGCCCCGGCGCAAATGCCGTCGATCGCGGCGACGATGATCTGCGGGCATTTGCGCATCGCCCGCACGACCTCGCCGGTCATCCGCGTGAAGGCCAGCAGGTCCGGCATCGCCATCCGCGTCAACGGCTCGATGATCTCGAACACATCGCCGCCGGAGCAGAAATTACCCTCGGCGCCGGTCAGCACGATCGCGCGGACATCGGAGGCATATTTGAGATTGGTGAAGAGATCGCGCAGCTCCTCATAGGACTCGAAAGTCAGCGGATTCTTCTTGTCCGGCCGGTTCAGCGTGATGGTCGCGACACGGCCGCTCGCATCGACCTGCCAGCGGAAGTGCTTGGCGGGATAATCCTTGAACGGCCGGAGCTTTGCTTTCATCTCGGACATGACGTGTTCCTTCACCCGGTAAAGACTTCGCCGCCGGCGACCGCGACGGCTTGTCCGTTGATTGACGATGCGCCCTCGGCGGCAAGCCAGAGGATGGCGTCGGCGACCTCCTCCGGCGTCACCAGCCGCTGCATCGGATTGACTTTTGCCAACGCTGCGCGCGCTTCCTGTTCGCTGCGGCCGGTCTTGGCGACGATGTTAGCGGCGGCATCCGCCACCAGCGGCGTATCGGTGTAGCCGGGGCAGACCGCATTCACGGTGACGCCGCGCCGTGCATATTCCAGCGCCAGCGAGCGCGTGAGGCCGATGACGCCGTGCTTGGCCGCGACATAGGCCGAGACGTAGGCATAGCCGGTGAGACCCGCGGTCGAGGCGACGTTGATCACGCGGCCGCGGCCGCGTTGCGCCATGCCCGGCAACACCGCATGCGTCACCAGGAACACGCTGGAGAGATTGCTCGCCAGCATGTCCGCCCAGAGCGCCGCATCCGTCTTGTCGAACGGCGCACTTCCGGCCTTGCCGGCATTGTTGACGAGAATATCGATCGGCCCCGCCTCAGCCTCGATCTGCGCGACACCCTTGGTCACCGCAGCTTGATCGGTCACGTCGATCGAAACCACGGCGCCAACCTGCTTGTCGAGCGATGCCGCCGTCGCCTTCAGCGCGTCGATCCGCCGCCCGGCGATGCTGACGCGCACCCCGGCTTTTGCCAGCGCGATCGCCGTCACGGCGCCGATGCCGGAACCGGCACCGGTCACCAGCGCATGTGCGTTGGGCCAGAACCTCATCATGCCTTCACTCCCGCGGCTGCGCGTTCGAGATTGGCTTCATATTGCGACTTGCCCGACAGGTACTGCTTCGGCCACGCGACCTGCTTGACGCCGATCTTCGCGGCCTCATGCAGCGTCCAGGCGGGGTCGGCGAGATGCGGCCGCGCGATGGCGCAGAGATCGGCGCGGCCGGCGGCGATGATCGAGTTGGCGTGATCGGCCTCCGAGATCGCGCCGACTGCAATGGTGGCGATGCCGACCTCGTTGCGGATCTTGTCGGCGAACGGGGTTTGGTAGAGTCGGCCGTAGACCGGATGGTCGTCGGCCCAGACCTGCCCCGAGGAGCAGTCGATCAGGTCGGCTCCCGCCTCCTTGAACAGCTTCGCGAAGGCCAGTGCATCCTCGGGCGTGTTGCCGCCCTCGGCCCAGTCGTGACACGACAGGCGGACCGACATCGGCTTGTCCTCCGGCCACACCGCGCGGACGGCGCGGAACACCTCCAGCGGATAACGCGCGCGGTTCTCGATCGATCCGCCATAGGTGTCGGTGCGGCGGTTGGTCAGCGGCGAGAGGAAGCTCGACAGCAGATAGCCGTGCGCGCAGTGCAGCTCCAGGATATCGAAGCCGGCGGCCGCAGCGCGCCTGGCTGCGGCGACGAACTGCTCGCGCACCTCGTCCATCTCGGCGCGGCTCATCGGCTCCGGGATCTGGCCGTCCGGCAGATAAGGGACTGACGAAGCCGACACCAGCGGCCAGTTATGGTCCGGCAGCGCTTCGTCCATGCCTTCCCAGGCGACGCGCGTCGAGCCCTTGCGGCCGGCATGGCCGAGCTGGATGCCGATCCTGGCTTGCGAATTCTGATGCACGAAGTCGACGATGCGCTTGTAGGCCGCCGCCTGCGCGTCGTTCCACAGGCCGCAGCAGCCTGGCGTGATCCGCGCTTCCGGCGAGACGCAGGTCATCTCGGTAAAGAGAAGGCCGGCGCCGCCGAGCGCGCGGGAGCCGAAATGCACCAGATGGAAGTCGGTCGGCACGCCCTCCTCCGCCGAATACATCGCCATCGGCGAGACGATGATCCGGTTGTGAAGCGACAGGCCGCGGATCTGGAACGGCGTCAGCATCGGCGGCTTGACGCGGTCGTTGGTCGTGGCCACGCCGCTGCGCTCCGCGAACCAGCGCTCATAGCCCTCGAGCCAGGTCTTGTCGCGCAGCCGCAGGTTCTCGTGGCTGATGCGCTGCGAGCGGGTCAGCAGCGAATACATGAACTGCTCGGGCTCCAGCGTGTCGGCATAGCGTGAGCCGACCACTTCGAACCATTCCATCGCGTTGCGCGCAGCGTTCTGGATCCGCGCCACGTCGACCCGGCGCAGCTCCTCGTAGGCCTTGAGCACCGCGGGAATGCTGTCCCGCGTCGCGCCGTGGACCTTGAACTGGTTGGTGAGCTCGATCGCATCCTCCAGCGCGAGCTTGGTTCCCGAGCCGATCGCGAAATGCGCGGTGTGGGCGGCATCGCCCATCAGCACGACATGGCTGTTGCCGTTGAACGCGGTCCATTTGCCGCAGATCAGCCTGGGAAACGACAGCCAGGCCGAGCCGCGCAGATGCCGCGCGTTGGAGACCAGGTGATGCCCCTCGAGGATTTCCGCGAACACGTTCTCGCAGAACGCGATGGAGTCGTCCTGCTCCATCTTGTCGAGACCGTGGGCGAGATAGGCCTCCTCGGTGGTCTCGACGATGAAGGTCGCCGCGCCCTCCTCGAACTTGTAGATGTGCGCCTGGAACCAGCCATGCTCGGTCTTGCGGAAGTCGAAGGTGAAGGCGTCGAACGGACGGTTGGTGCCGAGCCAGATGTAGCGGTTCGGCCGCATCAGCATGTCGGGTTGGAACGTCTCGGCATATTTGACGCGCACCTTCGAATTGACGCCGTCGCATGCCACGACGAGATCGGCGTCGGGGAATTCGAGATCGGAATTCACCTCGCGCTCGAAGATCAGCTCGACGCCGAGTTCCTCGGCGCGCGCCTGCAGGATGTTGAGCAGCCGCTTGCGGCCAATGCCGACGAAGCCGTGGCCGGTGGTGCGCATGCGCCGGCCCTTGATCAGGACCTCGATGTCGTCCCAATGGTTGAAGGCCTGCTCGATCGTGTCAGCGGTGACCGGATCCCATTTGCGCATGTTGTCCATGGTCGCATCCGAGAACACCACGCCGAAGCCGAAGGTGTCGTAGGGCCGGTTGCGCTCGACCACGGAAATGACGTGCGCGGGATCCAGCATCTTCATCAGGATGCCGAAATAAAGCCCGGCCGGCCCGCCTCCAATGCAAACGATACGCATGGCGTTCTCCCGTTGGCTTCGGCGGGTCGGGGGTGCGGACGAGGCACATTCCCCTGGAGCCGACGGGGGATATTATTTTATACTTAAAATAATTGTCAAGGGCGGTTCGCACATGTGCAACTGTCGTCCCTGCGAAAGCAGGGACTCATAACCCCAGGCCTTTGTTGTTGAATAAGCTGTGGCCCCGGCGCTGCGAACCAACAGCGATCGGCGGCTATGGGTCCCTGCTTTCGCACTAGGGCATTTACACATCTCTTCGAGGCTAGAAAACCGACTCATCATCAAGGGGTTAGCTACTAGGCGAGAGCCGAAATCGGCGGGCGCAACCCTAGTGCAGATGAGTAAGTTCTCTGCGGTTTTCGGCCAACTCTTTGAGAAGACTCCGGAAAGACTGCGGAGGATATGTATATACGCTAGTGCTTTCGCAGGGACGACACCGAATTTGGTGCACGACCGGTGACCCAACTATTGCATACTCGCGGCACGCGGCAGCAGCCAGGATGGCGGATTGCTTCGTCGCTGTCGCCTCTCGCAATGACGCCGATCCCAGGCCGCGCCGCGCGCCCTCAATGCACCGCGGCGTACAGGATCTTGTCCTGCGTCGCGTCCGCCGCGTCGAACTCGGCGACGATGCGGCCGGTGCGGGCGACCAGGATGCGGTCGGACACCGCGAGGATCTCCGGCAGGTAGGACGAGATCACCACCACCGCCTTGCCCTCGTCGGCGAGGCGGCGGATTTCGCCGTGGATGTGCGGGATGGTGCCGACGTCGACGCCGCGCGTCGGTTCGTCGAAGATGATGATCGAGGGGTCCTGCACCAGCGTCTTGGCCAGCACCACCTTCTGCTGGTTGCCGCCGGACAATTCGATGATCCTGGCCTTGCGCTGCAATGCGCTGATCTTCAGCCGATCGACCCAGTAGCTGGCGAGCTTGCTGCGCCGGGCGCGCGACAGCAGGAAGCTCCAGCCCTTTCCGGTGGCGAGGCTGCCGATATAGACGTTGTCGTCGACCACCATGGTCTCGAAGAAGCCGTTGGCCTTGCGGTCCTCGGTGATGTAGGCGATGCCGTCATTGATCGCCTGCCGCGGCACGCGGTAGCGGATCGGCTTGCCGCGCAGCCGGATGGTGCCGCCATTGACCAGATTGCGCTTCAGTGCGCCGTAAATGATCTTGGCGATCTCGGTGCGGCCGGAGCCGATCAGGCCGGCGATGCCGACCACCTCGCCGGCATAGACCGAGAACGACATGTTCTTGACCGCCATGCCCATGGTGACGTTCTCGACCGTCAGCACCTTCTCGCGGCGCTGATGGGTTTTTGCCTTGCCGCCATAGACCGCCTGCGCCACCTCGCGGCCGACCATGTGCTGCACCAGCGCATCGCGCGTCAGCTGCCTGGCCGGCGCCGTGATCACCAGCTTGCCGTCGCGCAGCACGGTGATGCGGTCGGCGATCTGCAGCGACTCCTCCAGCGCATGCGAGATGTAGATGATCGAGACGCCGCGAGCGCGCAGGTCGCGCACCAGATGGAAGAAGTGGACGATCTCCTCCGGCGTCAGCGACGCGGTCGGCTCGTCGAAGATGATGATGCGCGCCTTGTTGTAGATCGCGCGCGCGATCTCCACCATCTGCTTCTTGGCGGTGCCGAGCAGCGCCACCGGCGTTGCCGGATCGACGTGAAAGTTGAGCGACTGCAACAGCTGCTGGGCCTGGATGTTCAGGGTGCGGAACCGGGTCAACAGCTTTTCGTTGCCGAGCTCGATGTTCTGCGCGGCGGTCATGGTCGGCACCAGGCTGGTCTCCTGATAGACCATGCAGATGCCGGCATTGAGCGCGTCGCGCGGCTGCTCGAAACCGGTCGGCTTGCCGTCGAGCAGATAGTCGCCGGAGGTGAGCTGGATCGCGCCCGCGATCGCCTTGCACAGCGTCGATTTGCCGGCGCCGTTCTCGCCGACCAGCGCATGCACCTCGCCGGGATAGAGGTCGAAATTGACGCCCTCGATGGCGTGGACGCCGCCATAGATCTTCGAACCGTTGGTGATCCGCAGCACCGGCTCGCGGGCTGCGGGGGTCTCTGCCGTCCTGGCGCCGGGGGCCGCCTGCATCACACCGTCATTCATCGCAGCTCTCCCGTATGGCGCAGCAGGCGTCCGGCGCCGCGCGCCGCGATCACGACGCCCGATGGCGTGGCGCAGGCGGCGGTGATGCCGTGGAAGCGGCCGCCGGCGCGGCTGTGCAGGCTGTCGGTCGCATCGCCCTCGGCATCGAGATGCACCAGCAGACCGTAGGAGCGCGGCGGCGCCCACGGCTTCTGGATGCCGAGCGCCTTGACGCTGCCGATCTGCATCGGCTCGAGACAATCGCTGCCGCCGGCGAGCGCCGGCGCGACCCAGTAATCCGGCGGCATCGTCGCCATCATCTCCTCGCGGAAATCGTCTTCCTTGAGCACGAACTCGATCAGATGGGTGCGGCGGGCGAAGATGCCGAGCAGCATGCCGCCGTGGCCGTCCGGATGCAGCCGCGCCGGATAGCCCGGCATGTTGGCGGCGACGGTCTCGCGCGGACCAAGCCCGTTGCCGCCAAGCGCGAACCGGCTGAGGCGATGCGCCCAGCTTTCGGTGAGCCACAGGCTGTTGCCGTCGGCCGAAACACTCACGCCATAAGGATAGGGCAGATCGCGCAGCAGCACCTGCGGATTGTCGAGGCCGGCGCCGCAGCTGATGAGCCGGCCATTGGCGCGCTTCTCCATCAAATCGTGCCGCCATTCGCCTGGACGTCGGCCGCTACTGCCTTCGACCGCATAGATGCGGCCGTCAGGCGCCGCCGCCACCGACAACAGCCCGGTGAGCGCGCTGCCGCCGGCGGACTCCAGCCAGCGCGGATCGGGCTTCGCCGGATCGATCGCGGCAAGGCCCCTGCCCGCGACGCAGACCAGCAGGCGGCCGTCCGGATGCAGCGCGAGCCCGCCGGCATCATCCTCGAACTCGGCGACGACTGTACGCGTCGACAAGTCATTGCCGCCGAGCTTCAGCACCCGGCGTCCTGCGGAAACATAAACCGTGCCGTCGCCGGCGGCGATCACGTCGTCGACGCCGGGCAGCGGCTCGCCGATCGGGGTTGCGGTGTCGAGCCGGTCATTCGGGCTCAGCGCGCCGTCGAGCGGCGGGATCGCGTTCTGGCCGCCGTCGCGGTCGATGACGCTGCGGATGTCGCGCAGCAGATGATCGAAAAATCCCATTACGTCGTCACCCTGCTCTTTGCGCCCCAATAGGCATCGTAGCCGGTCCAGCTGTCGTCGACGCCGTCGAGCTTGATGCGACCGATCCGGTTGTTCTCGAGCCCGCCGAGATAGAGATAGCCCTGGTGCTCGCGCATCGAGGTCAACGTCGAATGCGAAATGCCGGTCGGATCCCACCAGGATTCCAGCGCCTCGCCCTTCTCGTTGAACTTCAGCACGCAGCCATGGTTGAGCGCCGGCGCCAGCCACTCGTCGGTCGGCACCTGCTTCACCATGCGCAGGCGGAAGCCGGGCTTTCGCGCGGCAAGGTCGAAGGTCGGTGTGCGGATGCCGACCAGCGCCAGCCAGTAGGTGCCGTCGGAGGCGCGGTTGATGTTGTCCGGGTTGCCCGGCAGCTCGTCCATCAGCACCTCGGTCTTGCCCTTGTTCGGCCCGTCGATCCAGTGCCGGAACACCTTGCACAGCGAGGTCGACGCGATCAGGATCGACTTGCCGTCGTGCGAGACGCAAATCCCGTTCGGGAAATAGAAGTGGTTGATCACCGTGCGCGTGGTCCTGGTCGCCGGGTCGTAGCAGACCACGCGGCCGTTCGGCCGGCCCTCGAGGATGTCGAGGGTGTTGGTGGTCATCTCGTAGCGCGTGGTGCAGTCGCTGAAATAGATCTTGCCGTCGGGTGCGATGTCGAGGTCGTCGGCCATCCGCAGGCGGGAATCGTCATTCAGCTTGTACCAGGTGCGATTGGTCTCGTCGGTGACCTTGAAGATGCGACCGTCGGGCGCGACGCCATAGACGCCCATGCCGGCGACGGCGACGATCAGATTCTCGTCGCGATCGAACTGCATGCCGAGCGGCCGGCCGCCGATATGGGCGAACACCTCGCGGGTCTCGAAGTTCGGCCCGGAGAAACGGATCACGTTGCCGTCGCGGGTCGAGCCGTAGAGCCGGCCCTGGCGGTCGAGGATGACGTCCTCGGGCCCCTCGACCTGATCGACGCCGATCGCCTGCGCGTTGATCAGCCGGTCGTTCTGCGCATACGGCGACGTCGCGCCCGGCTGCACCGCGGGCGCCGAGGCAAGCGGCACGAAGGCTGGATTGACATAGATCTTCTGGATCGCCTTGCCGCGGTTCTTCGACCATTTGACGTCGATGCCGACGGCGGCGAGCAGGATCATGCCCGTCACCGCCGAGGTGACGTAGCCCGGGATGCCCATCCGCACGAGGCCGTTGATCAGCAGGAAGATGATCAGCGCACCGATCATCGCCCGCCATACCGTACCCTTGCCGCCCGCGAGCGACACGCCGCCGAGCACGACGGCGGTGAGCGCCTGGAACTCCCAGCCCACGCCGGTGGTGGAATCCGTCGAGGCTTGCCGCGCGGCGTAGAAGATGCCGCTCGCCGCGCACAGCGTTCCCGACAGCACATAGGTCATGAACAGCATCACGCGGACGCGGATGCCGGCGTGGCGCGCTGCCTTGCGGCTGGCGCCGATCGCGGTGAGATGCCAGCCATAGCGCGAGCGCGACAGGAAGATGTGGCAGATCAACAGCACCACGAATAGCGTCGCCGCATTGACGGGAATGCCGAGCACGCTGCCGCCGCCGATGAAATCCCAGGCGTCGCTCTCGACCGAGTTGGTCGCGAACACCTGGGCGTAGCTGGTGTTGAGCAGGTTGACCGAGGCGCGCAGGATGATCAGCGTCACCAGCGTGGTCAGGAACGGTCGCGTCTTCAGGAAGCCGATCAGGAAGCCGTTGATGCTGCCGAGCAGCGCGCCGACCAAAAGCGTCGCCGGCACCGCGAGGCCGACCGGCCATTCGCGCACGAGCAGGAAATACAGCGCCGCGAAGTTGCACAGCGCGAAGATCGCGCCGACCGACAGGTCGATGCCGCCGGTGACGAGGCAGAACCCCATCGCGAGCGCGACGAAGCCGAATTCGGCGAACAGCCGCAGCAGCGACACCGAGTTCTGCACCGAGGCGTAGTCGGGAATCGTGAGCGCGAAGTACGTCCACAGCCCGATCATCACGGTGAAGGGAACCACCGGCTCAAACCACTGTTTCAGCAACAGCTCCGACAGCAGGAGCCGGGGTGAAAATCGCCGCACCGACGCGGCAAAGGAATCAACGGCCATCGACATCGCCAAAGCACCCTCTTGATTGAGCACGACCTTGCGGAAAACCGGCTTCCACTTTTCCGGATCGTGCTCGTGATCGCGCACGATCTTGCGGAGAGCCGGCTTGCACGTCCCCGATCATGCTCCTGGTCATGACGCGATCGGCCATCGTATCGCGACCTCGTCCCTTGATGAACACGCTCTCCGTGAACGCTGCGCGTCGGTCGGAGAAAAACCGGCTCCACCTTGCCGGATCGTGCTCTTTGATACAGCCGGCGCGGGAATGCCCCCCGCGCCGGCTGTCCGCGCCTTGTTAATTTTTCTTGGGTAGCGCGAAGCAGTTGGCGCCCGAGGCGTTGGACTTATCGAGCCAGATCGGACGCGTGTAATAGACGAGATTGCGGCTGCCCGGCTTCTCGCCTGATACCAGCAGGGTCTCGGCGGCGAACATCAGGTCGTGGCCCTGCTCGGTCGCCTTGTAGCTCAGGAACTTGTAGAAATTGCCCGAATTGACCTGGTCGCAATCGAGCTGCGAGCCTTCACCCGAGGCGAACACCTTCACATCGTCGATCTTGCCGGCATTGCGGATCGCCTGCGCCGCGCCCGATTCCATGATGCCCCAGAACCCGATCGAAGCGCAGAGGTCGGGATGCTGCTGGATCACCGTCGCGGTGACGTTGAGCGCGGTGTTGGCGTCCCAGTTCGCGGCCTGGTTCGAGACCACCTTGATGTTCGGATCCTTGTTCAACACCTCCATGATGCCGCCGACCTGATCGACGCTGGCGGCCGCGGTCAGTTCGCCCTGCACGATCTGGACCTTGCCCGACTTGCCGGAGCCGGTGCCGCAGGCCTTCACGGCTTCGTTCGCCAGCATCCTGCCGATCTCGCGCCAGTCGGCGCCGACAAAGGCGCCGGATTTGTAGTTCGAGGACATGTTGATCTGGATCACATGCGTGCCCTGGCTTTCGGCGCGCTTCAGATCCTTCATCAACAGCGTGACGCTCGGATTCTGCACGATCAGCACGTCGGGCTTCTGGTCGACCAGCGCGGTCAGGGCCTGCTGCATTGCCGAGGGGTTGTTGTTGGGATCGCGCACGACATATTTCATGCCGCGCCACTCGGCTTCCTCCTGCACCACCCGGCCCCATTCGTCGGACAGCGGCACGCCGAGCGCGATCGGCAGATAGGCGATCGTCTTGCCCTGCAGCGCCTTGTCGTAGACGGCACGCAGCTCGCGCGCGGTCTTGGTGCCTTCCTCCTGCGCCGATGCCGCAAACGGCATCGCGGCCAGCGTCACGCCGGCCAGCAGGATCGTCCAGAATTTTGTCGTCGTCTTCATCGTCTCCCTCCACAAAGCAATTTCTTTTGATTGATCTATTTGGCGCGGCGGCCGGCTCAGTCGCCTCGTCTCAGTCCCCTTGCCGCGCGGTCTCCTCGTCGCGGGGATGCAGCCAGTTGTCGAGCACGATGGCGGCCAGCAGCACCACGCCCTTGATGATGTTCTGCACCTCGCTGTTGACGTCCATGATGGTGAAGGCGTTGAGCAGCGTGCCGATCAGGATGCAGCCGACCACGACGCTGAACACGCTGCCGCGGCCGCCGATCAGGCTGATGCCGCCGATCACGACAACGAGCACGACGTCGAAGATCATGGTGCCCTGGGTGATCGCCATCTGCATGCTGCCCGTGGTGCCGACCCAGACCAGGCCCGCAATCCAGGCGAGTAGTGCAACCAGCACGTGCTCGAGCACGATCAGCGGCCGCAGCGCGACGCCGGTCAGCCGCGCGGCCTCCGGATTGTCGCCCTGCGAATAGATGAAGCGGCCGATCGAGGTGCGCGACAGGAACAAATGCATCGCGATTGCACAGGCCGCGAACACCAGGATCGGAACCGGGATGCCGAACAGCCGTCCGGCGCCGAGATACGTCAGGCCCGGCGCATCCTTCGGCGCATAGACCACCCAGGCCGGCGCGATCCAGAAGGCGAGGCCATAGATCACGAAGCCGGCAGCCAGCGTCACGAACAGCGCCGGCGCCTCGACGAAGGCGACCATCACGCCGTTGACGACGCCGATCAGCACCGCGACCGCCAGCGCCAGCAGCACTGCCGTGAAAACGGGCATGCCGTTCTGCATGTAGATCAAAGCGATCGCCCAGGAACCCGCCATGATCGCGACCTCGGAGAGGTCGATGCCGCGGCTGATCACGATCAGCCCCATGCCGAGGCCGAGCACGCCGAGGATGGAAATACTCCGCAACAAATTCAGGAGATTGGAGACGGTGGCGAAGCCGTTCAGCGTCAGGCCAAACACGATCAGGAGCGCGATGGTGATCAGGAGCACGATCTGCTCCTGGCTCGGCTTCGCAAACATTGCGCCCAGGCGAGATGATGCCGCAGGGACAGCAACGCCGCGCGATGGCGATTGCACGCTCATCGTTTCCTCCAGGTATTATTTTGCTTGAGACTTTAAGAGTGCCGATTAGTATTCGTCAAATGCATTCGACGGATACGGATTGATCATTTCCATGCATGTACGCGACGTCGATCTGAACCTGTTCGTCGTGTTCGACGCGATCTATTCCGAGGGCGGCGTCAGCCGCGCCTGCTTCCGCCTCAACCTGACCCAGCCCGCGGTCAGCCACGCGCTGAGCCGGCTGCGCGCGATGTTCAACGATCCGCTGTTCGTGCGCCGCAACCACGTGATGACGCCGACCCCGCTGGCCCGGCAGATCATCACCACGGTGCGCCAGGCGCTCAACGGCCTCGAGACGACGCTGACCCACACCCACCGGTTCGATCCGGCGCAGACGCCGAAGCGGTTCGTGATCGGGCTGCGCAACAATCTCGAGGCACCGATGCTGAGCGCGCTGGTCAACCGGATCAGCACCGTGGCGCCGCTGGTCGAGATCGCCACCGTGCGCAGCGAGCGCAACAATCTCGAGCGCGAGCTTGCCGCCGGCACCCTCGACGTCGCGATCGATACGCTATTGCCGCTGTCGGCGGAGGTGCGGCGCGAGCAGATCCTGACCGAGCATATCGCGGTGTTCGCGCGGCGCGGCCATCCCGAGCTCGGCAGCCGGCTCGACAAGAAGGCTTATTTACGCATGGAGCATGTCTGCGTGACGTCGCGGCGCAGCGGGCTGTCGTTCGAGGATTTTCAGCTCCAGCGCCTCGGCCTGACCCGCACTGTTCGCCTGACCTGTCAGAATTTCGCAACCGCCTGCCACGTCGTGAGCCGCAGCAACATGCTGCTGACCGCCTCGGAGAGCGCCGCCTCCGTGCTGGAAGATCCCGGGCTGCTGCAGTGCTTCCCCTGCCCGTTCCCGATCAGTCCGCACGTCAATTATCTCTACTGGCACGCCACCGCCGAGGACGACACCACCAATCAATGGCTGCGCGAGCAGTTGCGCGCCGCGGCGGCGCTGCTGGCCGGCAGCCAGTTCGGCCGCAAGAACGGGCGCGCGAAGATGCGGCCCCGCGTGGGATATCCGGCGCCGGCCAGCCTCGCCGCCGAATAGCCGCGTCAGCCCACCACGCGGATCGGGTCCGAGCCGTCCCAGGTCGCGGCCACGGTCCTGATCTTCTCGAAGAACCGCCCCTTCGATCCCGAGATGTCTGAGATCTCGATCACGGTGCCGGCATGGCCGGCGGTGTCGAAATAGGCGAAGCGTCCCTTGGGGCCGCCGATCTGGCCTTCATGACCGACCGTGAAGCCTGCCGCGACGGCGCGGTCATAGAGCAACTGGTAGTCCGTGCTCCAGTACGACATGTGCTGCAGGCCCTCGCCGTGGCGCGCCAGAAAATCCAGATACATCGACGGCGCGTCGTTGCGCTGTTGGATCAGCTCGATCTGCAGATCGCCGGAATTGGCCAGCGCGATCGACATCTCGACCGCGGAGTCCACGCCGCGATAGCGGAACCAATCGACCTTGACCGAGGGGATCAGGAAGAATGGCCCGACCCGCAGTGTCTCGGTCCAGAACTTCAGCGCCGCATCGATGTCGCGAACGACGTAGCCGTTCTGACAGACCTTGCCGAACAATGCGCTCATGCGCCCTCCCCGCCGCTCACAAACCGCTGAGCCCGCTGTCGACCGCGAGCGTCTGCGCGGTGACATAGACGCTTTCATCCGACATGAAGAACAGCACGGCATAGGCGATCTCCCACGCCGTCGCCTGACGGCCGAACGGGATATGCCCCTTGCCGCGCGACGGCCGGCCCGCGCCGGCCTCGCGGCCGTTCGGGGTGTCGACCAGCCCGGGATAGACCAGATTGGCGCGGATGCCGCGCCGCGCGCCCGTGTGTGCGATGTTGCGCATCAGGCCGCCGAGCGCGGCCTTGGAGGAATCATAGACCGCCATCTGCGATCCCGCCTTCAGCGCCGCGATCGAGGAAATGAACACGATCGAGCCGCCGTCTTCGAATTTCGGCAAGGCCGCGCGGCAGCACAGCATCGGGCCGCGGACATTGACGTCGTAGATCCTGTTCCATTCCTCCGCGCTGACATTGTCGAGCCCGGTCTTGCCGAAGGTACCGATGTTCAGCACCATGCCGTCGAGCCCGCCCATCGTGCGATGCGCCTCGTCGATCATCCTGATGACGTCGGCTTCCATGGTGACATCGGCGGCGATCGCGAAAGCGTGGCCGCCGTCAGCAGCGATGCGCGCAACCGTGTCCTCGGCCGAGGCGCGGTTGAGGTCGGCGACCGCGACATGCGCGCCCTCGCGTGCGAACAGCAGGCTCATGGCGCGGCCGTTGCCGATCGGATCGGTGGCGGCATCGAACACCCGCTGGCCGCCGCCGACCACGAGGATGCGGCGGCCGTTGAGCCGCCCCCTGCCCGGCGCGGTGCCGGCCGATTCCGCGCTGAGCGGACTGACATAGCGCTCCGGCTTCGTGTCTTTATTGGCCTCTTGCGAAATCTCCGACATCTCGTCAATCCCGCTTCTTGCCGCCTTCGAACACGGCCATGCCGGCGGCCGGATCGAGATCGGTCTCGGTCGCCTCGGTCAGCCGCGCCATCATCATGTAGAAGCCGAGCGCGACGATCGTCTCGACGATCTCCTGATCGCTGAAATGCTCGCGCACCGTGGCAAAGGCCGCATCGCCGACGCGGACCTTCTCGACCACCTCGCGGCCGAAGCGAAGCAGCGCACGCTCGGCTGCGTTGAGTGCAGCATCGTCGTATTCGCCGCGCTCGACGGCATCGATCTGCGTCTGGGTGACGCCGACACCGAGCGCGATCGGCACATGTTGCCGCCATTCATAGGCGCCGCCCTCGAGCTGCGCGGCCTGCAGGATCAAGAGCTCGCGGTTGACCGCCGACAGCTTCTGCTTGTGCAGGATCGAATTGGCGAGCCGCATCGCCGGGATCATATTGGCCTCGGCATGGGCCATCATGCGGAAGATGTTGAGCTTGACCGGCATGCGGTCGAATGAGGCGCGGATCTCTCCGCTCGTCGTCTCCGGATCAATCAGGGGCAGCCTTGCCACGCGTGTCTCTCCCTTTTTTGCTTGTTCGTTATTCTTGCCGTCGGTGCGACCAGCTAATGCACCGGGCCGACCGAGATCAAGCCGCCCGCGCGACATTGCCCGAATTGCGGGGTTCAGCCATGCGGTTCCGCGCTTGAATCCGCATCCACGGGCAGGCATAAGGAGCGCCAACTCCCCTAAAAAATGCCCTTTGCCCAAGGATTTGAGAAGGATTTACGATGCCCGCCTATCGCTCCCGCACCACCACCCACGGCCGCAACATGGCGGGTGCACGCGGCCTCTGGCGCGCCACCGGCATGAAGAACGAGGACTTCGGCAAGCCGATCATCGCGGTGGTCAATTCCTTCACCCAGTTCGTGCCCGGCCACGTCCATTTGCAGAATCTCGGCCAACTGGTCGCGCGCGAGATCGAGAAGGCCGGCGGCGTCGCCAAGGAGTTCAACACCATCGCCGTCGATGACGGCATCGCGATGGGCCATGACGGCATGCTGTACAGCCTGCCCTCGCGCGAGCTGATCGCCGACAGCGTCGAATACATGGTCAACGCGCATTGCGCCGACGCGATGGTCTGCATCTCCAACTGCGACAAGATCACGCCCGGCATGCTGATGGCGACGCTGCGGCTCAACATCCCGACCGTGTTCGTCTCGGGCGGACCGATGGAGTCGGGCAAGATCGTGCTCAAGGGCAAGAAGCGCGCGGTCGACCTGATCGACGCGATGGTCGCGGCCGCCGACTCCAACGTGTCGGACGAGGACGTCGCGGTGATCGAGCGCTCGGCCTGCCCGACCTGCGGCTCCTGCTCCGGCATGTTCACCGCGAACTCGATGAACTGCCTGACCGAGGCGCTCGGCCTCGCGCTGCCCGGCAACGGCTCGGTGCTGGCGACCCACGCCGACCGCAAGAGCCTGTTCGTCGAGGCCGGCCATCTGATCGTCGACCTCGCCCGCCGCTACTACGAGCAGGACGACGCCAAGGTGCTGCCGCGCAACATCGCGAACTTCAAGTCGTTCGAGAACGCGATGACGCTCGATATCGCGATGGGCGGCTCGACCAACACCGTGCTGCATCTGCTCGCCGCCGCGCGCGAGGGCGAAGTGCCGTTCACGATGACCGACATCGACCGCCTGTCACGCAAGGTGCCGGTGCTCTGCAAGGTCGCGCCCTCGGTGCAGGACGTCCACATGGAGGACGTGCATCACGCCGGCGGCATCATGGCGATCCTCGGCGAGCTCGACCGCGCCAAGCTGCTCACGACCGACGGGCCGACCGTGCACGCCGCAACGCTGGACGATGCGCTGAACCGCTGGGACGTCGTGCGGACCACAAGCGACAAAGTACGCAACTTCTATTGCGCCGCGCCGGGCGGCGTGCCGACCCAGGAAGCCTTCAGCCAGGACCGCCGCTTCGACGAGGTCGATCTCGACCGCGCCAAGGGCTGCATCCGCGATGCCGCGCACGCCTATTCCAAGGACGGCGGCCTCGCCGTGCTGTTCGGCAACCTTGCCGAGGATGGCTGCATCGTGAAGACCGCCGGCGTCGACGAGAGCATTCTGAAGTTCTCGGGCCCGGCCCGCATCTTCGAGAGCCAGGACGCATCGGTCGAAGCCATCCTTGGCAACAAGGTGAAGGCCGGCGATGTCGTGCTGATCCGCTATGAGGGTCCGCGCGGCGGCCCGGGCATGCAGGAGATGCTGTACCCGACCAGCTATCTGAAGTCGAAAGGCCTCGGAAAGGCCTGCGCGCTGATCACCGACGGCCGCTTCTCGGGCGGATCGTCGGGCCTGTCGATCGGCCACGTCTCGCCGGAAGCCGCCGAAGGCGGCCTGATCGGCCTCGTCGAGGAAGGCGATATCATCGAGTTCGATATCCCGAACCGCAAGGTCAACCTCAAGGTCGACGATGCCGAGCTGAAGCGCCGTCGCGCAGCGATGGAAGCCAGGGGCAACGCGGCCTGGAAGCCGGCAGCGCCACGCAAGCGCGCCGTCTCAACCGCGCTGAAGGCCTATGCGGCGTTCGCCAGCAGCGCGGCCAAGGGCGCGGTTCGCATCCTGCCGGAGTGATCGGGGCGAGCTGAACTCGGCCGTTCACTTCGCAAGAGCGAGTTGGCTTCTCCTGTGTCATTGCGAGCGCAGCGAAGCAATCCTTCTGTCCGCACATGCGGAACCATGGATTGCTTCCACGCTTCAGCGCAAAATTGCTCTGCAATTTTGTCGCGAGCTCCTCGCAATGACGGCACCATTGGATCGCGCCCCAAACTCCCACAGGGAGAGGTCGGATGCCGCCACACGCGGTCCATCTGGTTCAGGCGTGCAAGTCGGCCGCCTCGATCCGGATGCGGTCGGCATGCAGTGACCAGTCGCACAGCGATTGTTCCTGGCAAAACTTGACCTTGGCCATCTCGGTGGCCTGGCCCTCGCTCGAGGCGTCGATCTCAAGCGCGCCCTGGCAAACCTCGCGCTCGCGGCCATTGCCGCCGAGCACGTCTTTCATGAAATGAACGACGAAGCGTGACATGGAACCCTCCCTGCTGCACCGGCAGAGCCCGGGGGTACCACGCTAGCACTAACACGAAAGGGTAGTGAGTTAATTCGGCTGATACGCGTGCGACTGTTCGCAGCGGGAAAAGCTACGCGCCGGCCTGGGGCAGGCTGGCGGCGGCGATCGCGACGATCTGCGCAAGACGGCGGCCGATCCTGGCGGGCGCGTTGCGGAGCAATGACTGGACCTGTCGCATGAAAATCTTCCTTCCGTGCCCGGGTTGGTCGGGCACAGACGGAAAATGGCGATTTCGGGCTAAGCCGTCGATATCTCAGGGAAAATAAAAACGGACGTGTTGCGAGGCGGTCGTTCGGCAGTGGGTTTATTGCCCCGATCGAGGCTGCAACGAAGGAGATTTTCTCCGGTGTTTTTGCCCGCGCAACAACCCTCGCACGGCTGGCCGCTTGTGCGAGGGAAGCACCGGCGGAAGAGTTCCCTTCCGCCCTTGCGGGTATTCTCCCCCCGCAAAGCCCAGCGCTTGCACGATTTCTGAATATTGGAAATGTACCCCTGAGTTGCCCGACGCGTCAAGATGCCTGCTCGAACGCCGACAGCCGCCAGCTCCTTTGCATGGGGTTGTTTTCGATATTTTTGACCGCGCGCAGCCGCGGCCCCGCAGGGGCACTGCCGACCCTACCCCGGCATGAACCCGAACGCCTTCTCGAACCGTCTTGCGTAGACCGGCCAGACCTCGGGATTGATGATGCGCGGCGGGCGCTTGCCGTCGAGGGCATCGAGGATCTGCTCGGCGGCGATCCGGCCCATGTTGATGCGCGCCTCGCGGGTGACGCCGGCGGTGTGCGGGCTCGCCAGCACATTGTCGAACTGCAAGAGCGGATGATCCGGCGGCGGCGGCTCCTTGTCCCAGACGTCGAGCCCGGCCCCGGCGATGCGTTTGTCACGCAGCGCTTCCTCCAGCGCCTTCTCGTCGTGGATGAAGCCGCGTGCGGTGGTGACGAAGTAGGCGTGCGGCTGCATCAGCGCGAACTGGCGCGCGCCGATCATGCCGCGGCTGTTCTTGTCCAGCGGACACGAGATCGAAACAAAGTCCGCGCGGCGCAGGAGATCGTCGAGCTCGACCTTCTCCCCGCCCCGCTTCGCCATCTCATCCGCCGTGAGATAGGGATCGTAGGCGATCACCTTCATGTGCAAGAGGCCTCTGCACAGCTCGGCGATGCGGCGGCCGACATTGCCGAGACCGACGATGCCGACGGTCTTCTCCTTCAGCTCGTTGCCGATCAGGTCGTTGCGGTTGACATTGGCCTCGCGCCGCAGCCTGCGGTCGGACTGGATGATCCGCTTCGACAGCGTCAGCATCATGCCGAGCGCGTGTTCGGCGACCGAATTGGCGTTGCCGCCGGACTGGTTGACGACAAGCACGCCCGCCGCGGTGCAGGCATCGACATCGACGGGATCGAAGCCGGCACCATTCGACGACACGATCAGAAGATTCGGCGCACGCTTCAACAGCTCGGCGTGGGCATGGAAATGCGGCGCCAGCTCATCGCGCGCCGCGCCGATCTGATAGGCATGCGCGTCGGCAAGAACCGGCGCGAACGTCGCCTCCGGCGTCTCGTTCTCGAGACGATCGAGCCTGACGTCCAGCCGCTTCTTCAGGATATCGACGTAGATCTCGTGGGCGAGGTATTTGACGTAGAACACGCGCTTGTTGTTGACGGTCATGTCTTCGAGCAGCTTTCAGTTTGGGAAGCCATAGAGTCGTGCGGGATTGTCGACGAGGATACGGTGCCGGGTCGCCGCGTCCGGCGTCCAGTCCTGGAACAGCGTCAGCAGATGGCCAGCGTCGGGCATTTCGCCTTCGACCCGCGGATGCGGCCAGTCGCCGCCCCACACCAGCCTTTCAGGATTGGTCGACACCAGCGCCTCGTGGAACGGCCGCGCATCGGGATAATCAGGGGCCCGCCGGCTCAGGCGATGCGCGCCCGAGAGCTTGGCCCAGCACCAGCCTTCGTCCACCGCACGCAGCAGGCTCTGAAAGCCCGCGGTGTTGATGCCAGCGGCAGCATCGGTGCGGCCCATGTGATCGACCACGACCGGCAACCCGAGCGTCTTCAGCGTCGGGATCGTGTCAGGCAAATCCTTCACGTCGATCCAGAGCTGCAGATGCCAGCCGAGTTCGGCCATCACGCCCGCATGCGTCTCGGCAACGTTCAGGGGAATGCCGCCGCGATAGTGCAACTGCCCGCCGCGGAAGAAATGGTTGAAGCGCAGACCGCGGACGCCGAGCACATGCCATTGCCGCAGCGTGCCTGCCGAAACATCGGCATCGGCCACCGCGACGCCGCGCAGCCGCGCGGGCTCACGCTGCAACGCATCCAGCATCGCCGAATTGTCGTGGCCGTGCGCGCTGCCCTGCACCAGCACGCCGCGGGCGAAACCGAGTGTATCGAGCATGCCGAGATAGGTCGCGAGCGGCGCGTCCGGCGGCGTGTAGCTGCGATCGCCGGCATAGGGGAAGCGGTCAGCCGGGCCGAACACATGCGCATGCGTATCGCAGGCCTTTGGCGGCAGCTTGTCCCTTGGCGGCGTCACCGGACGCGGCGGCAGGCAGGCGGGAATCTCCGACGCAGCCATGTTCTATTCCGCCTTCATGCCGGCGGCCTTGATGATCGGCCCCCATTTGTCGTAGTCGGCCTTGATCTTGGCGGCGAACTTGTCCGGCGTGGAGCCGATCGGAATCGCACCGAGCTTGCCGAGCCGCTCCTTCACGGCATCGGTGTTCACCGCCGCGACGAAATCATGCGAGATCTTGGCGACGAGGTCGGCCGGCATGTTGCCGGGCCCGAGCAGCCCCCACCACACCTCGGTGTCATAGCCCGGCACGGTCTCCGACATGCTGGGCACGTCAGGCAGGAACGGCGCACGCGAGCCGGTCGTCACCGCCAGCGCGCGAACCGTGCCGGCCTGCAGCTGCCCGACCGATTCTGGTCCGTTGTTGAACGACAGCGGAATTTGCCCGCCGAGCAGATCGTTGATCGCGGGCGCTCCGCCCTTGTAGGGGATCGCACTGATCTCGATCTTGGCGAGATTGTTGAGCAGCTCGCCGGCCAGATGGGTCGAGGTGCCGTTGCCGGCATGGGCGAAGGAGAGACTGCCGGGCTTCGCCTTCGCCGCAGCGATGACGTCGGCGACCGATTTGAACGGCGAATCCGCGCGCACCAGCAGCACGTTCGGCGACGACGCCAAGAGCGAGATCGGCGAAAAATCCTTGAAGGTGTCGTAGGGCAGCTTTGGATAAAGGAACGGATTGGTGGCGTGGCCGCTCGCCACCATGATCAGATTGTAACCGTCGGGCGCGGAGGTCGCGATCGCCTGCGAGGCGATCACCCCGCCGGCGCCGGGCCGGTTCTCGACCACGATCGATTGCGTCCAGGTCTTCGACACCGCTTCGGCAAGCGTCCGCGTCAGCACATCGACGCCGCCGCCGGGCGGATAGGGAACGAGAATATGAACGGCCTTGGCCGGGAACGGCTGCGCGGACGCAAGGCCGGCCACAACCGTGGCCGCTGCCGCAATGGCGGTCCGCCAGACCCATCCGGCCATCGACGCCTCCCGTCCCTTGATCGCTACCGTCCCTTTTTCGTTACGCCTGTATCGCACGTTGGTTCGGCGCTGCGATGGCCGAATTCCGCAGATCGCGTTGCGGCCGCGGCATGTTGACAATCGCAGGCACCGCGTCAAGTTTCGTGCGGCAAGCGGCCACCAGCGTCGCGCGAGCAGGGAGAACAGGATGGCGGCCGCGGAACAAGCCTCGTCCCAGAAGACGGCAACCACCTGGCACGGCATCGTGCTGCAGACGCTGAAGCGGAACGAGATCAAGCTGGTGCCCTATGTGCCCGACCGGGTGCTGACCACGCTGATCAAGGACCTGCACGCCGATCCCTATTTCACGACGTTTCCGACCGCGCGCGAGGAAGAAGCGGTCGGCATCGTCTCCGGCGCGTGGATGGCGGGCACCCGCGGCGCGGTGCTGATGCAGACCTCGGGCTTTGCCACGCTCGCCAACGTGCTGGCCTCGCTCGCGGTGCCCTACCAGATCCCGCTGATCATGTTCGTCTCCGAGCGCGGCACGCTCGGCGAGTTCAACTACGGCCAGGCGCTGGTCTGCCGCACCATGCGCCCGGTGCTGGATTCGCTCGCGATGGAGCATCACACCGTCACCCGGCTCGACGAGCTCGAATTCATCGCCGACCGCTCGATCAAGCAGGCCGTCACGACCCAGGCGCCGGTGGCGCTGATCCTCTCGCCGCTGCTGACCGGCGGCAAGACCTTCGACAAGTGAGATCAGCCATGACCAGCACCCCCGCGCGCAACACCAAGGTGATGAACCGCTTCGAGCTCACCCAGCGCCTCGTCGCCGGGCTGAAGGACGAGGCCGTGATCGGCGGCATCGGCAACACCAATTTCGACCTCTGGGCCGCCGGCCACCGCCCGCAGAATTTTTACATGCTGGGCAGCATGGGACTCGCGTTTCCGATCGCGCTCGGCGTCGCGCTGGCGCAGCCGAAGCGGCGCGTGTTCGCACTGGAAGGCGACGGCTCGCTGCTGATGCAGCTCGGCTGCCTCTCGACCATCGCGACGCTGGCGCCGAAGAATCTCACCATGGTGGTGATGGACAACGGTATCTACCAGATCACGGGCGCGCAGCCGACGCCGGCCGCCGGCCATACCGATATCGTTCAGGTCGCAATCGCCAGCGGCATCGCGAGCAGCTCATGGGCCGCCGACGAGGACGATTTCGAGCGACTGATCGAGCAGTCGAAACAGGCCTCCAGCCCAACCCTGATCGGCGTCCGCATCGACGATAAGCCCGGCACCGGCACCACCCGCCGCGACCCCGTGCAGATCCGCGAGCGGTTCATGCATGGGATGGGGGTGAGGCAGCTGCTGTAGGGGCCTGCCGCACGAAGCATCCTGGTCGTGGTGGTAGACACCGCGCAGCAATGCTAGGTATGTGAACAATACGCGCCACGTCGATGCCCGGTAGAGACATTCGAATGTCGTCATCTCCATGTCCCAAGGCGAACCTAGCCTTGATTGAAACGACACTATGGCGTGTAGGTCTGTAGGTCTCCAATCCCTTGGGAATACGATAGTGCGGCCAACTATGGCTTCCGCGTTATCGGTGCTCCTGATCATCGCTGGTGGAACTGACGGTGCTCGAGCGCAGAACGCGCAGCAGCAGCAAAGGATCGTGTCGGCCTGCCGTAACGATGCACCGCCAGCAGCCGAAGGCAGAATTCCCGATGCCCCTGCGCTCGCCAAAAGCAGAAAGGCTGGTGCGATGGTTGCGAGCACCGCACTATCGTCCACGGGCGCTTACGAGAGAGCCATAGAAGGCCTTGGCCGCGTGATTGAGCTCGATCCGGACAACGCGCGGCTATTTGCCCGACGAGCCAGACTTTATCTGGGAATCCGCCAGCCCGACAAAGCACTGGAGGACTACAATCGTTCGATTGCTCTCGATCCCAGTTCTTCGGTCGCCTTGCTCGGACGTGCCGGGACCTATTTCCGAATGGCGGACCATGAGCACGCAATTGAGGACGCCGGCGAAGCCATCAGACTGTATCCTAGCAACGCCCGCGCTTATGTGATCCGCGGCCAGATTTACATCAGTAAGCGCGAATATGGACGGGCCATCGAAGACTTGGACCAGTCGATCAAGCTGGACCCGATGTGCCCGGCCGGCTATAGCACGAGAGCCGAAGCGTTTGAGCTAGGAGGCGATCGCGAGCGCGCCAATTCGGATTACGAGCGGGCGATCGCTCTTGACGCTGATCCCGGAAATGCGACCGCTCGCTGGCGTCGGGCCCGTGCATACGCGGGAAAGCACGACTATAATCGCGCCCTGATTGACCTTGAGCAAGCCTTGAAGCTTGAGCCCCGCAACGCCGCCTTGTTTAACAGTCGATGCCTGCTCCGGGTCATGCTGGGCGCCCTCGATGCCGCACTGGCCGATTGCGATGAGGCCCTACGTATCAAGCCAGATGATGCCAGCATTCTCGATAGTCGTGGCCTTGCCTATCTCAAGAAAGGCGCACTCGATAAGTCCATCGCCGACTATGATTCCGCTCTGCGAATCGATCCCAAAATAGGGCTTTCGCTTTACGGTCGTGGAACGGCCAAGCGCCAGAAGGGAGACGTCGAGGCCGGCGACGTCGATATTGCCGCTGCGTTGGCGGTGAGGCCAAATGTTGCCGACGATTTGGCAAGGTATGGGATCAAGTGACGACCATGCCCATTACCCCATCAGAGCGGTGGCGCGCCGGTTCGCGATATTGAACTCGCCCTCAATTCATCCTCAACTCCGTGATGTGCCGCGGATCCGGCGCGAGCTCGCCGCGCTCGACGCGCTTGACGATGTCGGTCAGCGCGGCATTGGCATTGCAGGTGATGCCGAGCTTCTCGCCTTCGCGAACCACGAGCCCGTTGAGGAATTCGATCTCGGTGCGGCGGCCCTTCTGCATGTCCTGGCCCATCGAGGGGCGCTGCGCCGATGAGGTGCGCTTGGCATCCTTGAAGCGCTGCTCGTCGCAGGCGCGCGTCGCGGCCTCGTCGCCCTCGCCGGCGCGGGCGATGGTCTCGGGCGGCAGATGCAGGATCTCCTCCAGCTGATAGCCCTGCGCCTGGCCGACCCGGATCGCCTCGCTGCCGAGTCGCGTCGAGAAGCGGCGCAGCGGCTCGCTTTGCAGCACCTCGCCGCCCGTTAGACCAGTGCAGGCCGAGAGCCCGTTGCCCATCACGTTGGCGACGAGCTTGGACCAGCGCTCGCCCCAGAGATTGGAGGTCACCTTGGCGCTGTCGGAATAACCGACCAGGCGGCAGACTTCCTCCGCCCGCGCCGTGATGCGACCATGCACCTCGCCGGCGCGAAACACGGTGTGCGCTGCGCCGCCCTTGCCGGCGCCGCGGTGGATATGGCCCGGCTCCGGCAAATTGACGGTGATGCTGCTTGCGATGCAGCCGAGCGTCTTGCCCCAGCCGACGATGCCGGCGATGGTTTCCTCGTTCATACAGTTCTGCAGCGAGACGACGTAGCCATCCGCCGCCAGATATTGCCGGATCAGCATGGTGGCCCAGGCGGTGTCGTAGGACTTCATGCAGACGAAGGCGATGTCGACCGGCTTCTCTTTCGCCAGCTGCTGCGCGTCGGTGACATCAAGTGCGCGCACCGGCACCGAGAATTCCGCGACGTCCATCGCGTGCGTGACGCGCAGGCCGTGCTTGCGCATGTGCTCGACATGCGCGGGCCAGGGATCGATGAAGGTGACGTCCTCCCCTGCCTGCGCCATATGCGCACCGGCATAGCCGCCGACAGCGCCCGCGCCGACGATCGCGATCTTCCGAGCCATGTCTCCATCCCCTGCTCTTGATTGAGACGAACGCTGGCTGCGTCCATCCGTTGCGGATCAGTTTAGGGGATCGCGGCGTCAGGCCAACCGGTCGCTTCATGAAAAAAGCGGGCCCGTGCCATGCCGGTATTCATGGGACCCACGAAAATCGGACCAAGAAAATCCCCGCGGGCGATGGGCCCGCGAGGATGTCATTTCCTTGCTTTCGTCATTGCGAGCGTAGCGAAGCAATCCATGCTTCAGCATACGCGGCGCGACGGATTGCTTCGTCGCTTCAGCGCAAAATTGCTTGCAATTTTGTCGCGAGCTCCTCGCAATGACGGTGGAACAGGCGCGATCACGCGATCAGTCGATGATCTTGACGATCCGGCGGGTGCGCGGCTCCACAATCACGCGGCGATCATTGACGACCGCGTAGCGATACTCGGTGTAGCGCGGCACCGGGCGCAGCACGACGGTGTCGGGCAGCGGCTCGCCGACCACGACGCGTTCACGCACCACCACCGACGGCTCGTTGCGCGGGATCGAGGTGATCACCGCATTCGGAATCTCGAGGCCGGCGCCGACTGCGGCACCCACCGTGCCGCCGACGATCTCGCCGACAGGGCCCGCGATTTCGCCACCGGCCCGCGCGCCGTTCGCGGCACCCGCCGCGGTCGTGGACTGCGCGAAGGCCGAGCCGGACGCGAGCAGCGACGCAGCAGCGACAAGGGACACAGCAAAACGCTTGTTCATGATTCTCCTCCTCCGAATTGATCGATGCCCCCTCAACATCGCAAGCAACGAGAACGTTCCAGTTCCAATGCTGCAACCCGCGCAACTCCAGTTCCGTGCGCAATTCGCTTGATTCCAACACAAACGAAAATGCCGCTCCGAACAATGTCCGAAGCAGCATTCATCCTGGGTTCAGATTCAGAGATCGTTCAGAACAGAGCGCGCGGCGCGCCGTTCATTCCGACGGCTTTTGATCGGCTCGCCGTCTCGGAGCTCGCCGTCTTGGCGGCGGTGCAGCCGCTGGCTTGATGCGGATTCGCATCGTCCCGCCCTTCGACTCGATCTCGAAAGCGTTGGTCCTGCGCACCAGCTCGCCGAGGGTGCGGAAGCCGTAGGTCCTCTGATCGAAATCCGACGCGAAATTGGCCAGCTGCCGTCCGACCTCGCCAAGCGTGACCCAGCCGTCTTCGCTCGCCATCTGGCTGATGACCTTCTTGATGATCGGCGTGGCGGCCTCGGGCGGCTGCAACGGCTGCGCCCGCACGGCGGCATCCTGATTGCTCGGCGCGCCGCCGCGCAGATTCTCGGTATAGACGAACCGGCGGCAGGCCTGCCGAAAACTCTCCGGCGTCTTCTGCTCGCCGAACCCGAACACGTCGATGCCGTGCTCGCGGATGCGGGCGGCAAGCCGGGTGAAATCGCTGTCCGACGACACCAGGCAGAACCCGTCGAACCGGCCGCTGTGCAGCAGGTCCATGGCGTCGATCACCAAGGTGATGTCGGATGCATTCTTCCCGGTCGTATAGGCGAATTGCTGCTGCGGGATGATGGCGTGCTTCGACAGTATGTCGGCCCAGCCCTTGGACCTGGGATTGGAGAAGTCGCCGTAGATGCGGCGCACACTGGCCTCGCCGATCTTGGCGATCTCCTCGAACAGCCCATCGGCGATCTTGGCAGATGCGTTGTCGGCGTCGATCAGGACGGCCAGACGAGGCGAACGGAGTTCGGAAGGCATGGCATTTCTCGGCTGGGACAGGATGAATGGACAATTCCGCAGACAGCTGCGGAACCGGCGCAGCTGCCGTATCGGAGCACATCGCGCGTCCCAAGCATAGGCGGCATCGCCAAGACGTCGCGGCGATGCGAGCCTTGAGGCGGCGAGGTCAGATTACCTCGCCCAAGTCGATCGCCCGCCTGGCGAACTCGATGGCCTTCTCGGCGGTGATCGCGTCCGCTGTGGTCGTCGCCTCGTCGCGCACCGACGGCGGCGAAGCGATCCGGATCTTCTTGCCGTTCGAACGGCGGATGGTCGCGCGCCAGCGATCGACATCGCGCCGGTAGGCATCGATGACAAAATCCCGATAGCTGACGCCGCTCATCAGCGGCTGAATCGATGCCGCTTCGACAGTGAGCGGCCGGCTTGCGACGTCGCGCACCATCTCGACAATGGTCTCGACGGCATGCTCACGCGCGACGCCGGTCGCGTCCCTGAGCAGATAGTTCACCGCCGCGCCGATCTGCGCCCTCGCGCGATCGTCGCTCGCAAAATCCAGATCGGCCTGAACTGACATATGGGGAAAACGCCTCCGCCCGACGCAACATCGGATACCTCCAGGCATCCGGCACCTTGCAACTACGTGACGTTTAGTCGGCTCCCCATTAAAGCCGGATTATCCGTTAGCCCCCGATTTCTCGGATGCCGTTAACCGGCTCTTGATGCCGCTTCACAGGATGCTCGACGCGACAAGGATGGTCGGCCGGATCACGGGAGGACCGCGCTACGCGCCGATGTGTCCGCGGCCCCGCCCGGTGCCGCAGCCCGGTCCCCGCCGCCAATTCGCGCGTGATCAGCAATTGACATATCACTGCTATCCGTGTGACATTTTATTAAAAGGGGCCGACTAGAGCCCATCAATCTCCACTTGGGGAGGCAGCAATGACCATTTCCGACGTCACCGCGGCAGCGGGAAGCCGGGCTCCTGCCGCCGTTGCGCGAACCGCGCAGGCGCAGCAGGTCGCCGATATCGCGGCGCGGCTCGAACGCCTGCCGCTCACCTCCTATCAGCGCTGGATCTTCGGAATCATCGCGACCGCGTGGTTCTTCGACAGCATGGATCTGGCCGCGCTCACCTTCGTGCTCGGTTCGATCCGCCAGACCTTCGGCCTGTCGACGGCGGAAACCGGGCTGCTGTCCAGCATGAGCTTCCTTGGCATGTTCGCGGGCGCCGCGTCCGCCGGCCTGCTCGCCGACCGTTTCGGCCGCGCCCGCGTCTTCCAGGTCAGCATGATCTTCTGGGGACTGGGCAGCCTGTGCTGCGGTCTGTCCACCACGGCGACCGCGCTCGGTGCGTCCCGCCTGCTGCTCGGCTTCGGCATGGGCATGGAGTTTCCGGTCGCGCAGTCGATGGTCTCGGAGATCATGCCGGCGCGCAACCGCGGCCGCTACATCGCGTTCCTCGAAGGATTCTGGCCGCTCGGCTTCATCGCGTCGGGCTTGTTGACCTACTTCGTGCTGCAGGTCGCCGACTGGCGCTGGGTCTTCATCCTGCAGGCAATCCCGGCCGTGTTCGTGCTGGTGGTGCGCCGCTTCGTTCCGGAATCGCCGCGCTGGCTTGCGTCCCACGGTTATTCGGAGCGGGCCGAAGCGACCGTGCGCGACATCGAATCCAGGGTCCGCGACCGTCTCGGCGGCAAGGAGCTGCCGCCGGTGGTGCGCCAGGTGGCCGCCCCCGCGTCCGAAGTGACCGGCCTGAGAACGCTGTTTTCGGGCATCTATGCCAAGCGGACCACGATGTTGTGGACCCTGTGGTTCTTCGCGCTGCTCGGCTTCTACGGCCTGACCACGTGGCTCGGCGCGCTGCTGCAGGCCAAGGGCTTCCCGATCACCAAATCGGTGTTCTACACCATCCTGATCTCGCTCGCGGGGATCCCCGGCTTCCTGGTCTCGGCGTGGCTCGTCGAATCCTGGGGCCGCAAGGCGACGCTGGTGATGAACCTGCTCTGCGGCGCGATCGCCTGCCATTTCTACGGCTCGGCGGCGGACCAGACCCAGCTCATCATTGCCGGCCTCTGCATGCAGTTCTTCCTGTTCGGCATGTGGTCGGCGCTCTACGCCTATACGCCCGAACTGTACCCGACCCATGTCCGCGCCACCGGAACGGGCTTTGCCTCCGCGGTCGGCCGAATCGGTTCGCTGATCGGCCCCTATGTGATCGGCGTGATCCTGCCGGCGGCTGGACAAGGCGGCGTGTTTGCGCTCGGCGCCGGCGCGTTCGTGGTGGCGGCGCTTGCGGTGCTGTTGCTCGGCGAGGAAACCCGCGGCCGGACGCTGGAAAGCATTTCGCACTGATGGGCGCGCGGCGCGCCGTCCGATTCGGCTTAGGCCGATCGACCGGCCTTGTCATTGCCATCGGGCGTGTGAGATATCTGCTGTACAGCAGCACTCACGATCCTGATGGTAAATTCGAGCAAACGATCCAGCACGGTGCGCGTGCGCACAGCAGGAAGCCGCCGGCCGGCACGGCAATCGTCCGCCGCCGGCGACAAGCCGCGCGGTTCCGCGCCGGCCCCGCTCCCGCAAAGCGACGTCACGCTCACCGATCGCGCCTATGCCGAGCTGGAAGAGCTGATCGTGACGCTGCAACTGCCGCCGGGCACCGCGCTCTCCGAGCTCGTGCTCGCCAAGCGGCTCAACATCGGCCGAACCCCGATCCGCGAGGCCTTGCAGCGCCTGTCGCGCGACGGCCTCGTCAACATCCTGGCCCGCCGCGGCGTGCTGGTGTCCGAGATCGACCTCAGGGCCCAGCTGCGCCTGCTCGAAGTCCGGCGCGAGCTGGAACGGCTGATGGCGCGCGGCGCCGCCGAGCGCGCCACCAGCGAGCAGCGCACCCAGTTCTCCGAGATCGCCGCCGGCATGCGGCGCGCGGCGGAGAAATCCGACGACCTGCTGTTCATGCGGCTGGATCACCAGTTCAACACCCTGATCTCCGCGGCGTCGCGCAACGAGTTCGCCTCCCGCGCCATGGGCCTGATGCATGGCCTGTCGCGCCGGTTCTGGTACCAGCATTACAAAGAAGCGGCCGATCTGCCGCTCGCGGCGCGGCTGCATGCCGACGTCGCCGAAGCCGTCGCCGAGCGCCGCGTCGACGCCGCGGGCGCGGCCTCCGATAGCCTGATCGACTACATCGAGAGTTTTGCACGTTCGACGCTGTAACGGCTCTCAGAGCTCGACGACCGTGCGGATCGAACGTCCGCGCCGCAGCGCCTCGAAGCCGTCATTGATGCTGTCGAGGCTGCAGCGGCCTGTGATCAGTTCGTCGAGCTTGAGCCGGCCGTCCAGATAGGCCTGCGCCAGCAAGGGAAAGTCGCGCCGTGGCCGCGCGCCGCCATAGCTCGAGCGGCGAAATCGCTTCTCGCCCATCAACGCGCCCCAGCGAAAACTCACGTCCCGCGTGACGTCGATCTTGCCGAGCCAGATCACCTCGCCGCCCGGCCGTACCGCCTCCGCGGTCTGCCGAAACGCGTTGGGATGGCCCGCCGCTTCAAGGATGACGTCGGCGCCGCGGCCGCCCGTCGCCTGCTTTGCGAACTGGACCGGGTCCTCGCGGGCCGCGTTGACGACGTGCGTGGCGCCGAGCTGCCGCGCCAGCGCCAGCTTTGCATCATCGAGGTCGACCGCGATGACAGCACCTGCGCCGGCAAGCCGGGCGCCCTGCACCGCTGCCAGCCCGACCGCGCCGCAGCCGGTGACCATCACGGTATCGCCGTGACCGATGGCGGCGACGTTCAGCGCGGCGCCGACGCCGGTCATGACGCCGCAGCCGATCAGGCACGCGCGGTCGAACGGGATGTCGTTCGGCACGACGATCGCCTGCTGGGCCGGCAGCACGACATATTCCGAGAACGCGCCGAGGAACATCAGGTGCGTCAGCTTGCGTCCGTCCGCGAGCTGCGCCTTCGATGCGCCGTCGAAATGCACGCCTTCCGCGCCCCGCGCGAGATAGGTCTCGCACAGGATCGGCTGCGCGCGGTCGCAGTGAAAGCAGTGCCCGCAATGCGGATTCCAGGACAGGATGACGCGATCGCCGACGCTGATGTCGCGCACCGCGCTGCCGATTTCCTCGACCACGCCGGCCGCCTCGTGCCCGAGGATTATCGGCAAGGGATAGCGCAGCGATCCGTCGATGACTTCCAGATCGGTGTGGCAGAGCCCCGCGGCGCGCACCTTCACCACGACGTCGGTCGGCATGGGCGGCGCAAGCGATACGCGCTCGACGGAGAGCGGCGTTCCGCTTTGATGCAGCACCGCCGCGCGACAGGTCAGGGTCATCTCAGGAATTCTCTGCCGGGGGCATCAGATCAGCACGGGCTCAGGCCGTCTGTCCGGAGCGCAGCGCCGCGACCGCCTCGTCGAGATCGGCCGAGGAGAGCTCCCATTCATTGTCGAAATTGGCGACGACGCGCCGCATGAAGCTCTCGTGCAACGCTTTCGCGGCAGCGGCATCGTGCAGATGGTCATAGAGCAGCGCGAAGGCCAGTTGTGCCGGCTCGGGCCCCTCGTAGCTCCATTCAAAGCCGTGTTCGGTGAGACGAAGCTGGTCGTAATGCGGTGACAGCGGCTTGCCGTCGACCAGCACCGAAATGCCGTCGATGGTGCGGTCCCCGGTATAGCTCGCCATCGGATCCTCCCTGTGCTGCAGCATCATATCAGGAGCTCGGTCAGGATCCCGGCGGACGCATCTTGAGGTCCTTCTTGACGACCTCGGGGAATATCCACATCGCGACGGTTGCGAACACGCCGAGGAAGGCTACCGCATAGCTCGGTCCCTGCTGTCCCAGATAGACCATGAAAAAATATCCGCAGGCCGCCGTGGCGAGGCAGGCCAGCGACAGCATGAGCTTGATGTGGCTTGGCATCGAGACCTCCCTTCAGGTCATCCAGTTGTGAAACGACGGTGCCGCCACGCGGACCAACAGCGCGAGCGCGGCGATCATGGCGCAACAGGACAGCCGCAACCCCGCGCGTCCGTCGCGCCACCATTCCGGCAGCGCCTGAAACAGCCCGGGCAAAAACAAGAACAGCACGCCGCCGACGATAACGATTGTTGTCCAGCGCAATTCGGCCAGCGCGAATGCCAGCGTGCCGGCGAGCAGCACCACCCATAGTGCGGTCGTCATCGTCACCGGCAGAACGGCGCGCCCGCGCAGCGGGTACATGCCGGCCAGTTGCAGGAAGCCGATGCAGCACACGCTCCACAGCAGGCCGAACCAGGCGAGGCCTGCGAGATTGGGTTCAAGCTGCGGCATGCGGCACCGATTGCTCCTTCGCCACGACCCGCGGCGTCCGCGCCGTGCGGCGCATGTCGGTCTTCACGTAGCGCGTGCTGTAGCCGTTGAAGATGTGGCCAAGCAGGCCGCGATTGAGATCGGAGGTGCCGAACACATAGTCCATCACCGGGAAGGTCAGGTTCATGTTCCGCTCCATCATGATCGACTGGTTGTGATGGGCGGTATGATGCCGGCGAATGGTGTTGACGAACGGCATGTTGCGCACGAAGGCATTTTCCTCGACGTGGCAGCAGAAGTGCATGAACTCGTAGATCAGGTACATCGAGGTCGTCGTGGTGATCAGCAGCCAGCCGGTGTTGGCCGAGATCACAAGGCCCGCGACGATCGCCGGCGGGATCGACATCAGGGTGAACACCACGAGCGCATAGGGCGGGAAGAAGGTGACGCGCCAGTCGTGATGATCGGCGAAGCGCATCTCCTCTTCGGTGAAGAATTGATGGTGCATCAGCGTGTGGCGGCTGTAGATCGCGCGCAGCAATGGCACATTCGAGGGCCGGTGCATGACGAAGCGGTGCACCGCCCATTCGAAGAAGTTTGCGATCAGGAAGACCACGGGAATGGTGAGGTATTCCCACCATTTCACGTCGTGCACATTGGCCAGATAGACATACAGCGCCGTGAAGCCGATCGTGTAGATCAGCACGACATGCAGCCAGCCATTGTACCAGCCCACCACGCGCTCGCGGTAGGTCGCGCGATATTTGCGCTGGCGGTCGGTCATCCCTGTTGCAGCCAACTCCATCGCGGGTCCCTCCGTCATTCCTGATCTGATATATCAGTAGCACATCAGATGCGGAAGGCAAGCTTCGTCAGCCGCGCGCGGGTCCGGAAAAGAAGATGGTGCGCGGAACCCGCGCAGGAGGATCAGAAAGCCTGGCTTGGTTTCGCACGATCGGGCTGACCGCGCCCTTCCCGCTCATCTCGGCGGCCCATTGCGGATGGGGACAGCCCAGCGAAAAGGCCGCCCCGGACGGTGTCCGGGGCGGCCTGTGGCATTCGACAGATCAGAAGATCAGAGCAGGCCCGCGCCGCGCGCCCACTTGTACTTGGCGCCGAGCACCTCGACCGGCAGTTCGGTCGAATAGGCGTAGGCCGGGATGCCGTTCTGGTAGAGATACTCGGCGGCTTCCTCGACCTCGACGTCGCCGGCGAGCGAGGCGACGATCGGCTTGACGAAGCCCTTGGCCTCCATCTCCTTCTTCACCTCGACCATGTTGCGCGCGAACACCATCGGCGGCGTCACGATGGTGTGCCAGTAGCCGAGGATCAGCGCGTGGATGCGCTCATCCGACAGGCCGAGCTTGACCGTGTTGACGTAGGTGATCGGCGGCTCGCCGCCGGTGATATCCACAGGATTTCCGGCCGCGCCGAACGGCGGGATGAACTTGCGGAACGCCGCATCGAGATCCGGCGGCATCTGCATCAGCGACAGGCCGTTGTCGACCACGGAGTCGGAGAGCAGCACGCCGGAGCCGCCGGCGCCGGTGATGATCAGCACGTTCTCGCCCTTCGGCGTCGGCAGCACCGGCACGCCGCGGGCGAATTCGAGCAGCTGCCGCAGGCTGCGGGCACGGATCACGCCCGACTGCTTGAACACGTCCTCGTAGATCTTGTCGTTGCCGGCGAGCGCGCCGGTGTGCGACGAGGCCGCCTTCGCACCCGCAGAAGTGCGGCCGGCCTTGAGCACGACCACCGGCTTCTTCTTGGAGACGCGCTTGGCGGCTTCCGCGAAGGCGCGGCCATCCTTCAGGTCCTCGCAGTGCTGCGCGATCAGGTTGGTGTTGGGATCCTGCTCGAAAAAGGCGAGCAGATCGTCCTCGTCGATGTCGGACTTGTTGCCGAGGCCAACGATCGCCGACACGCCCATCTTGGCCGAGCGCGAGAAGCCGATGATCGCCATGCCGATGCCGCCCGACTGCGACGACAGCGCGGCGTGGCCCTTGACGTCATAGGCGGTGCAGAACGTGGCGCAGAGATTGGCCGGGGTATAATAGAAGCCGTAGATGTTCGGCCCCATCAGGCGGATATTGTACTTCTTGCCGACCTCGACGATCTCGGCCTGCAATTCCGGCGCGCCGGCCTCGGCAAAGCCCGAGGGAATCAGCACCGCGCCGGGGATTTTCTTCTCGCCGCATTCGGCGAGCGCGCCGGCGACGAATTTCGCCGGGATCGCGAACACCGCCGTGTCGATCACGCCGGGCACGTCCTTGACGCTCTTGTAGGCCTTGTAGCCGAGGATCTCGTCGGCCTTGGGGTGGATCGGATAAATCTCGCCCTTGTAGCCGCCGTTGATGAGGTTCTTCATCACGGAGTTGCCGATCTTGCCGTCCTCGGCGGAGGCGCCGATCACAGCAACGCCCTTCGGCTGCATGATTCGGTTCATCGCGGCGACGATCTCTTCGGTCGGACGCGGCGCCGGGCGCGGCTTGTAGTTGAAGTCGACGACGATGCGGACGTCGGCCGCGATCGCGTTCTTGCTGGTGGCGAACACCGGGTTGAGGTCGAGCTCGACGATCTCGGGGAAATCGCTGACCAGCTGCGACACCTTGACGACGACGTCGGCGAGCGCCTCGCGATTGACCGCCTCGCCGCCGCGCACGCCCTTCAGCATCTCATGCGCCTGGATGCCGTCGAGCATCGACAGCGCATCATCCTTGGTCGCGGGCGCGAGGCGGAAGGTGATGTCCTTGAGGATTTCGACCAGCACACCGCCGAGGCCGAAGGCGACCAGCTTGCCGAACGAGCCGTCGGTGATCGAGCCGACGATCACCTCGGTGCCGCCGCCCAGCATCTGCTGGACCTGGATGCCCTCGATCTTGGCGTCGGCCTTGTACTTCCTGGCGTTGGCGAGAATCGTCTCGTAGCTCTTCTCGGCCTCGGCGGCGCTCTTGACGCCGACCACCACGCCGCCGGCCTCGGTCTTGTGGAGGATGTCGGGCGAGACGATCTTCATCACGACCGGGAAGCCCATGTCGGAGGCGATGCGGGCGGCCTCGGCCGCCGACTTGGCGACACCCTCTTTCGGCACCGGAATGCCGTAGGCATCGCACACCACCTTGCCTTCAGGCGCGGTGAGGCTCGTGCGCTTGTCGGCCCTGACCGCATCGAGAATTTTGCGGACCGCATCCTTCGAATTTGACATTGGCTTCCTCCTGGGACAGATTTCGTGGCATTTGGTATGCCAAAAACGCAATTGTCAAGGTCGGTCGAGGTCCAAAAAGATCGAAAAATATAGGCAGCTTGACATTCTGGTATTTGGCATGCCAAAAATCTAAGGTAATTTCTTCTGCTAAGAAGACGTCTCCAAGAGGAGGAGACGAGTCGTGCCAGAACCGAAACAGACCAAGGCGTCGCCCACCATGGCTGACACAGATATCGCCATCGTCCGGATCGCGCCGGAGACGAGCTTCAAGAACAAGGCCTATGAAGCCTTGAAGGAAGCGATCCTGAAGATGGACATCTACGCGACGCCGGAGCCGGTGATGCTCGACGAGCGCGCACTGTCCGAGCGCCTCGGCGTCAGCCGCACGCCGATCCGCGAAGCGATCGCGATGCTCGAGCAGGACGGATTCGTGAAGACCGTGCCGCGCCGCGGCATCGTCGTGGTCCGCCGCACCAAGGCGGAGATCGTCGACATGATTCGCGCCTGGGCGGCGCTGGAGAGCATGGCGGCCCGCCTGATCACGACCACCGCGCGCAAGAAGGACATCTCGGCGCTGCGCGACTTCTTCAAGGACTTCAGCGACGATCGCCTGCCGCAGGATCACGTCGAGGAATATTCCAAGGCCAACATCGCCTTCCACCAGGCGCTGATCTCGCTGTCGGAATCGCCTGTTCTGGTCGACCTCACCAATGACCTGCTGCTGCATGTGCGCGGCTATCGCCAGCTCACGATCGGCCGCAAGGACCGCACCGCGACCTCGCTGCCCGAGCATCTCGGGATCATCGAGGCGCTGGAAGCGCGCGACACCGAGCTTGCCGAGAAGCGCGCGCGCGACCACACGCTTGGGCTTGCCGCCTATGTCGAGGCGCACGGCCAAGAATTATTCACGTAGAGAACCGTTCACTTAAGTTTGAGAGTCCACACCCGCTTCAGACGACAATCAGATCGTCCGAACAAAGAACGATCAGGGAGACGATGCCGATGCTGAATACCGCTACGAAGTCCGAGGCACCGGGCACCGAGCAAGAACTGACCGATGGCTTCCATCTCGTCATCGATGCGCTCAAGCTCAACGGCATCGACACCATCTATGGTGTGCCGGGTATCCCGATCACGGACCTGGGCCGCATGGCCCAGGCGGCGGGCATTCGCGTGCTCTCGTTCCGCCATGAACAGAATGCCGGCTATGCGGCCTCGATCGCCGGCTTCCTGACCAAGCGGCCCGGCGTCTGCCTCACGGTGTCGGCGCCCGGCTTCCTCAACGGCCTCACCGCGCTCGCCCACGCCACCACCAACTGCTTCCCGATGATCCTGGTCTCGGGCTCGTCCGAGCGCGAGATCGTCGACCTGCAGCAGGGCGACTATGAAGAGATGGATCAGCTCGCGATCGCCAAGCCGCTGTGCAAGGCCGCGTTCCGCGTACTGCACGCCCAGGACATCGGCATCGGCCTTGCGCGCGCGATCCGCGCCGCGGTGTCGGGCCGTCCGGGCGGCGTCTATCTCGACCTGCCCGCAAAGCTGTTCTCGCAGGTGATGAACGCCGACGCCGGTCAGAAGTCGCTGGTCAAGGTGATCGACGCCGCGCCCGAGCAGATCCCCTCCCCGTCTTCGGTCAAGCGCGCGCTGGACGTGCTGAAGAGCGCGAAGCGTCCGCTCATCATCCTCGGCAAGGGCGCGGCCTACGCGCAGGCCGACGAGGCGATCAAGAATTTCGTCGAGAAGAGCGGCGTGCCGTTCCTGCCGATGAGCATGGCCAAGGGCCTGCTGCCCGATCTGCATCCGCAATGCGCGGGTGCGGCGCGCTCGACCGTGCTGAAGGAAGCCGACGTCGTGATGCTGATCGGCGCCCGCCTCAACTGGCTGCTCTCGCATGGCAAGGGCAAGACCTGGGGTGAAGCTCCGAAGAAGTTCATCCAGGTCGACATCGAGCCGAAGGAAATGGATTCCAACGTCGAGATCGTCGCCCCCGTGGTCGGCGACATCGGTTCCTGCGTCTCGGCGTTCCTCGACGCCATGGGCGCGAACTGGACCGCGGCGCCGTCCGACTGGCTCTCGACCATCGCCAAGAAGCGCGACGACAACGTCGCCAAGATGGCGCCGAAGCTGATGAGCAACGCTTCGCCGATGGATTACCATGGCGCGCTCGGCGCGCTGCGCGCCATCATCGCGGAACGTCCGGACACCATCTTCGTCAACGAGGGCGCCAACACGCTCGACCTCGCCCGTGGCGTCGTCGACATGCACAAGCCGCGCAAGCGGCTCGACGTCGGCACCTGGGGCGTGATGGGCATCGGCATGGGCTATTCGATCGCCGCTGCGGTCGAGACCGGCCTGCCCGTGCTCGCCGTCGAAGGCGACAGCGCGTTCGGGTTCTCGGGCATGGAGATCGAGACCATCTGCCGCTACAGGCTGCCGATCTGCGTCGTGATCTTCAACAATGACGGCATCTATCGCGGCACCGACGTCAACAGCGCCGGCGACGATCCGGCGACCACCGTGTTCGTCAAGGGCTCGCGCTACGACAAGATGATGGAAGCCTTCGGCGGCGTCGGCGTCAACGCCACCTCGCCGGACGAGTTGAAGCGCGCGGTCAATGCGGCGCTGGATTCCGGCAAGCCGACGCTGATCAACGCGGTGATCGATCCGGCGGCGGGCTCGGAGAGCGGCCGCATCGGCAACCTCAATCCGCAGAGCGTTCTGCAGAAGAAGAAGTAACCCCTAACCCCCATCACTCCCTGCGGGTGCAGGGGCAGACAGAGTACGGAGCAAACATTATGACCAAGGCGCTGAAGGGCGTTCGCATTCTCGATTTCACCCACGTCCAGTCGGGTCCGACCTGCACGCAATTGCTGGCCTGGTTCGGCGCCGACGTGATCAAGGTCGAGCGTCCCGGCGTCGGCGACATCACACGCGGCCAGCTGCAGGACATCCCGAACGTGGACAGCCTGTATTTCACCATGCTGAATCACAACAAGCGCTCGATCACGCTCGACACCAAGAACCCGAAGGGCAAGGAAGTGTTGACCGCGCTGATCAAGCAGTGCGACGTGCTGGTCGAAAACTTCGGCCCCGGCGTGCTCGATCGCATGGGCTTCCCCTGGGAGAAGATCCAGGCCATCAACCCGAAGATGATCGTCGCCTCGATCAAGGGCTTTGGCCCGGGCCCGTATGAAGACTGCAAGGTCTACGAGAACGTCGCGCAGTGCACCGGCGGCGCCGCCTCGACCACCGGCTTCCGCGACGGCCTGCCGCTGGTCACCGGCGCGCAGATCGGCGACAGCGGCACCGGGTTGCATCTCGCACTCGGCATCGTCACCGCGCTGTACCATCGCACCCACTCCGGCAAGGGCCAGCGCGTCACCGCCGCGATGCAGGACGGCGTGCTCAATCTCGCCCGCGTCAAGCTGCGGGACCAGCAGCGGCTCGCCCACGGTCCGCTGAAGGAATACAGCCAGTTCGGCGAAGGCATTCCGTTCGGCGATGCCGTGCCGCGCGCCGGCAACGATTCCGGCGGCGGCCAGCCCGGCCGCATCCTGAAGTGCAAGGGCTGGGAGACCGATCCGAACGCCTACATCTACTTCATCACCCAGGCCCCGGTCTGGGAGAAGATCTGCGACGTGATCGGCGAGCCGAGCTGGAAGACCGATCCGAACTACGCCAAACCGCCGGCCCGCCTGCCGCGCCTCAACGAGATCTTCGCCCGCATCGAGCAGTGGACTATGACCAAGACCAAGTTCGAGGCGATGGAGATCCTCAACAAGGACGACATCCCCTGCGGTCCGATCCTCTCGATGAAGGAGATCGCCGAAGACCAGTCGCTGCGCGCGACCGGCACCGTGGTCGAGGTCGACCACCCGACCCGCGGCAAGTACGTCTCGGTCGGCAACCCGATCAAGCTGTCGGATTCGCCGAGCGACGTTCAGCGCTCGCCGCTGCTCGGCGAGCACACCGACGAGATCCTGCGCGAGGTGCTCGGCTTCAGCGATCACCAGGTCGCCGAGATCCACGACTCCGGCGCGCTCGACCCGCCACGCAAGCAGGCGGCCGAGTAAGGGCAGCGCTCAAGCAGAAACACGAATGGCCGCGGGCAACCGCGGCCATTTTCGTTCCGGCCGGTCGTCAGTTCAGCCGTCGTGGCGAGATCAAGGTCCCCGGCGAAAGCCGGCGCTCATTGCCAGCCCGGAACTCCACGCATGTCGGGTAAGTGATGTGCAATGCCCTTGTGGCAATCGATGCAGGTCTTCTCGCCGGTAAACAGGAAGCGCTGGTGCGCCACCGACGCGCGCGGTGACTGCTTGGTGATATCCATCGATTCCGCGCTGTGACAGTTGCGGCATTCGAGTGAATCGTTGGCCTTGAAACGCGCCCACTCATGCAGCGCGAGCTCGAGCCGCTTGTCGACAAACTTGTCGCGGGTGTCGATGACACCGAACAGGTGGCCCCACACCTCCTTGGAGGCCTGCATCTTGCGTGCGATCTTGTCGGTCCAGTTGTGCGGAACGTGACAGTCCGGGCAGGTGGCGCGGACGCCGGAGCGATTGGTGAAATGGATGGTCGACTTCAGTTCCGCAAACACGTTTTCGCGCATCTCGTGGCAGCCGGTGCAGAATTTCTCGGTGTTGGTCAATTCGAGCGCGGTATTGAACCCGCCCCAGAAAATCACCCCGGCGACGAAGCCCGCGATCACCAGCACGCCGAGCCCAAACACCGTGCTCGGCCGCACCAGCACGTCCCACAGCTCGCGCGCGAAGGCCCATGCGCGTTGGAAGAGCCCCTCCTTCGAGGCTTGGGGGTCGGCCGCCTTCATCGACGGCCGCCCGGACCCGCGCGGCTCAGCATGGTGTCGATGTCGACGAAGTCGTTGCTGATGGGCGGATTGCTCACGCTCTGCGGTACGTGACATTCAGTGCAGAAAAAACGGCGCGGCGAGATCGACGCAAGGAACTGGCCGTCGCGATCCATGAAATGAGTAATCGAGACCATCGGCGCCTGCGACTCGCCGGTGCGGGCGCGCGCGTGACAGGACAGGCATTTGTTGCTGTTCAGATCGATCTGGTAGCCGTCGATCGAATGCGGAATCACCGGCGGCTGCTCGGGATAGTTCCTGACCTCCCGCTCGGACGTGTTGCGCGTCGGCATCATCGGCGGAGCCGGGCCTTCATTATCGAGCGGCGTCGGCCCCCGCAGCCCGGAATCGAGCGATTGCGCCGCCAATGTGCCGGTGCCGGCCCCTATCGCCAGGACGAGCAGAACGACGCGCAGGTCCCTGATCATGACGGCAGCACCTTCTCGATGCGCACGGCGCATTTCTTGAAATCGGTCTGCAGCGAAAGCGGATCGGTGGCGTCGAGCGTCACCTTGTTGATCAGCTTCGACTCGTCGAACCAGGGGACGAACACCAGACCTCGCGGCGGCCGGTCGCGGCCGCGGGTCTCCAGCCGCGCCCGGATGAACCCGCGGCGAGAGATCACCTTGACCTCGTCACCGCGTCGCAGCTTGGCCTCCTGCGCATCATCCGGATGCATGAAGCAGACGGCCTCGGGAAACGCGCGATAGAGTTCGGGCACGCGGCGGGTCATGGTGCCGGAGTGCCAATGCTCCAGCACCCGGCCGGTGGAAAGCCACAAGGGGTATTCGCTATCAGGCGATTCCGCCGGCGGTTCGTAGGGAAGCGCAAAGATGCGCGCCTTGCCATCGGCAAAACCGTAGAACTGCACGCCTCTGCCCTGCCCGACATACGGGTCCGAGCCTTCGCGGAAACGCCACTTCGTCTCCTTGCCGTTCACGACGGGCCAGCGCAGCCCGCGCTCGCCGTGATAGGCATCGAACGGCGCGAGATCGTGGCCGTGGCCGCGGCCGAAGCTGGCATATTCCTCGAACAGCCCTTTCTGGACATAGAAGCCAAACGCCTTGGATTCGTCGTTGGCGTAGCCCGACGCGACGTCGGAGACCGGAAACTTGTCGACCTGGCCGTTGCGATAGAGCATGTCGAACAGCGTCTTGCCACGATACTCCGGCTTCTTTGCCAGCAACTCTTCCGGCCAGACCTCCTCGATCTTGAAGCGCTTGGAAAACTCCATCAATTGCCAGAGATCTGAACGCGACTCGCCCGGAGCGGTGACGAGCTGGTGCCAGAACTGGGTGCGCCGCTCGGCATTGCCATAGGCGCCTTCCTTTTCCACCCACATCGCGGTCGGCAAGATCAGGTCGGCGCCGAGCGCGGTGACGGTCGGATAGACTTCCGAAACGACAATGAAATTGTCGGGATTGCGGAAACCGGGATAGGTTTCCTCGTTGATGTTGGGACCGGCCTGCAAATTGTTGTTGACCTGCACCCAGTAGGCGTTGAGCAGACCGTCCTTCAGCATCCGGCTTTGCAACACCGCGTGATAGCCCGGCTTGTCCGGAATCGTGCCTTCCGGCAACTTCCAGATCTCCTCCGCCTTGTCGCGATGCGCCTTGTTGGTGACGACCATGTCTGCCGGGAGGCGGTGCGAGAAGGTACCCACCTCGCGTGCGGTACCGCAGGCCGAGGGCTGGCCGGTCAGCGAAAACGGGCTGTTGCCGGGCTCCGCGATCTTCCCGGTCAGAAGGTGAAGATTGTAGACCAGATTGTTGCACCAGACGCCGCGGGTGTGCTGGTTGAAACCCATGGTCCAGAAGCTGACGACCTTGGTCTTCGGGTCAGCGTAGAGCTCGGCCAGCGCCTCCAGGCGATTGAGCGGAACGCCCGACATCTTCGCCGCCTTTTCCAGCGTGTAGTCGGCGAGGAATTTGACGTAGTCGTCGTAGCTCATATCGGTGGCATCGTTGGCCTTGGCCGCACCCGTCGCCTTCTTCTGCAGCGGATGATCGGGCCTCAGGCCGTAGCCGATGTCGGTCTGGCCGCGCTTGAACACGGTATGCGCGGTGACGAAATCCTTGTTCACGCGCCCGGTCTTGATGATGTGATTGGCGATCGCATTGAGGATGTAGAGATCGGAGTGCGGCGTGAACACGATCCCGATGTCGGCAAGGTCGAACGATCGGTGCTCGAAGGTCGAAAGCACGGCGACCCGCACATGCGCCGCCGAAAGCCTGCGGTCGGTCACCCGCGTCCACAGAATCGGGTGCATCTCCGCCATGTTGGAGCCCCACAACACGAAGGCATCGGTGGCCTCGATGTCGTCGTAGCAGCCGGCCGGTTCGTCCATGCCGAAGGTGCGCATCATGCCGACCACGGCTGAGGCCATGCAGTGGCGCGCGTTGGGATCGATGTTGTTGGAGCGAAAGCCGGCCTTGAACAGTTTTGAAGCCGCATAGCCCTCCCAGACCGTCCATTGGCCGGAGCCGAACATGCCGATGCCGCTCGGCCCGCGCTGCTTCAGCGCCGCCTTGAACTTCTCGGCCATGATGTCGAACGCCTCGTCCCACGCGACCGGGGTGAAGTCTCCGTTCTTGTCGTACTTGCCGTTCGTCTTGCGCAGCATCGGCTGCGTCAGGCGATCGTGGCCGTACATGATTTTGGAGAGGAAGTAGCCCTTCACGCAGTTGAGGCCGCGATTTACCTCGGCCTTGATATCGCCGTGGGTGGCAACGACGCGATTGTCCTTGGTTGCCACCATGACGCTGCAGCCGGTGCCGCAGAAGCGGCAGGGAGCCTTGTTCCAGTCGAGTTCGCTGGCATCACGGTCAGCGACGAGGTTTGCCGCGACCGACGCAACTGGCATTCCGCCGGCCGCAGCGGCAATCGCGGCGGCCTCCAGCTTCAGCATCTGGCGGCGGTCGAGCTTGGTTTCGGTCATGGCTTGCCTCCCGGCACTTCAGCAGACGTCGATGGCGTGAAACACCAGCGAGGCGGAATGGACGTGCGGTAACAGAGCGATCGTGTTCAACGTCGCGCCGAGCGCACCGGCATCGGGTGCATCGACCACCACGACGAGCTTGCCTCTGGGGTCGCGGCCGAAAATCTCGCAGCCGGAAACGGCGAGGATGTCGGCTTCGACCGCATCAAGGCTCTCGGGGCGGGCCTGCACCAGGATGCTGGCGATCTCGCCCCCCGGGGGCGTCACGACGCGCTCCGCTGTCAAGGCGCGGCCGGTAATCAACATACGGCGATTGATCGCGGTCTTGCGCACAACGATGCTCTCCCTGTCAGTGCGGTGGGGGCGGACCGGGAGGGCCGGCCACCATTTGGTAGATCCAGATCGCGAGTCCGTATGACCCCACAGTCGCGACCGCGAGCCCCGGCATCAGGATGGCGGTCAGGAACAGGAAGGCGAAGATTTCCATTCGCGTTCGGCGACGCCGTGCATCTGCGTCGCCGTCTGCGACCGCCATGATCGTGTCTCTCGCTTGGGACGTTGGGGGGACGGCATCCGGGCCGCTGCCTTGGACATCAACCTAAGGAGCGGCGGTGAGCGGACATTGATTCAGATCAATGTGCGGAGCGACGGCCTCACGCAGCAAACATATCTCGGGCGAGCGAGACGACTCTACGTGGTAATCTATCGCACGCCGGATCAACCACCCTCGCCGCTCTCGCCGTCACCGCCCTCGTCGCCCGGCACATATTCCAGGATATCGCCCGGCCGGCAGTCCAGCTCGCGGCAGATTGCCGACAGCGTCGAGAAGCGCATCGCCTTCGCCTTGCCGGTCTTCAGGATCGACAGGTTCTGGATCGAAATGCCGATCGCGTCCGCGAGGTCTCCGAGGCGGCGCTTGCGCTTTGCGAGCATGACATCGAGGTTCACCACGATGGGCACAAGCATCACCCTCAGATCGTCAGATCGTTTTCGGACTGCAACAGGATGGCCTGCTCGATCACGAATTTCAGCGCCATCAGGAACACGCCGCCCGCGACCGTGCCGACGTCGACGCCGTAGCTCGGCAGGAAGAACTTGATGTCGCCGAACTGATACAGCGCATAGGTCACCGCGATGGTCGTGATCGTATCCACAAACGGCCAGACCACCAGGAAGATCCCCATCCACCAGACACCCTGCAGCGTTTCGGACACGAAGATCCGTCCGTTGGCGAATCGGTTCACCATGCGATGTAGGATGCCGATCAGCACGGCGTAAAACGATACCCCAAGCGCGAACAGCGACCAGAACAGCACCTGGCCCTTGGCGGACATGGTCAGCGGGTTGGCGACGATGCTGGCGCACTTCGCCTGCTCGCCGATCAGGCTCTCGGCGATCGTCGCCGACGCCGTGGTGGTGCGGTAATAGGCCAGCCACAGCACCACCGGCAGTGCCGCCCAGATCAACCAGAACGCCCGATCGAGCCTGCGAAACCAGAGCTGGCGCTGCTCACGAACCGATTTCCCCATCGCACCCATCCGAAAAATTCTTTGCCAAAAAGCCGGTACGGCCGGATTGCATCATGCCTAGGCAATGTCATTGACTCAACCTTAAACGTGATTTATTTCATGTTTATCATGAAATTTTTCATGAAGTAGGTGGATGATGACGGTATTCCCAGACCAAAACGGCCTGCGCAAGGCCCTGAAGCAATTGATCCACGCTCACCTCACGCGCCGCTTGATCGTGGCCGCGTTCCACATCCCGCTGCTCGGCAGCCCCGCCGATGCCGCCAAGGCGAGCGACAAGGCCAACGATCCGGCCGGCGTCTGGCTGACCCAATCCGGCGACGCCAGGATCAAGGTCCACCGCTGCGGCAGCGCGCTGTGCGGCCGCGTCGTCTGGTTGAAGGAGCCGACAGACAGGGCCACCGGCAAGCCGCAGCTCGACGACAAGAACGCCGATCGCGCGCAGCGCACCCGACCGGTCATAGGCATGTCGCTGTTCATCAACATGCAGCCCGCCGGCCCGAACAAATGGGCCGGCCGGATCTACAACGCCGACGACGGCAAGACCTATGAGAGCTCGGTGACGCTGGTCTCGCCGGGCACGCTGAACGTTCGCGGCTGCATGGGAACGCTGTGCGCCGGCGAAGACTGGACGCGGTGAAGCGAATGCGGTGAAGGGACTTGGCCCCGACCCTTCATCGGCCAAGAAGAAAAGCAAACCCGCTCACTCGAGGCCGCCGCATTTGGGCGGCCTTCTTTTATAAACGCGCCGCCCGCCTCAATCTTCGAGGCCGAGCTTCCACAGCGGCGGCAGATCGGCGAAGGGCGGCGTGGTGTGGGCGATGACGATCGCGGCGCGCCGGCTGTCGGAATCGATCTTGCTGTTGATCGCCTTGACGTGCGCCTTCACGGCATCGAGCCCGACGCCGAGGATGCCCGCGATCTCTTCGTTCGACTTGCCCTGCGCGATCCACGACGCCACCTCGATCTGGCGCGGCGTCAGCGCGGGAAATGCCAGACGCAGGCGGTCGCTCGGTGTCAGCGCCGCCAGCGTTCGCTCCTGCGCCTGGCGGTAGCCGCGTAGGATGTGCGGACGAAAACCCTGCATCCGGTCGCGCTCCTCGTCGCTGAACGCCGGCCGTCCCACCACGCGATGCCCGACAACCGTGACCACATAACCGGCGTGCTCGAACGCGACCCCCATGATCCGCCGCGCCCCCGACGGCAGGAACACCTCCTTGGCAATCGGCAGCTCGACGAATTCCTCGTCGCTGAAGAAATCCGACTCGCGCAGCGCGCGTTCGCCATAGAACGCCGGATCGTGCTGCCAGAACGGATGCGAGTGCATGTGCTTCGCAAACGCCTGCATGCCGCCGGCACGAACCTCCGGATCGTCGCCGACCGAAATCAACGACCGGAAATCCCAGCTCGGACGATGGAACTCGGTGAAGCTCACCACCTCCGCATCGACCAGGCGGCCGACGCCGGCGAACAGGACACCCGGCAGCGTGTGCAGGTTGGACTCGGATTCGTAGAGACGAATGATTTCGTCGTCGAGTGTGCTGTCCCGTTGCATGGGATTCTGATCGACCAGGTTTGATTAATTTTTTGGCGATCACTGCAACGTCGCGACGTGCCCACATGTTGCAGCAAAGCCTCGCTCGCCGTCTTATCGTTCGTGCGCGCGTTGGTATACCCCTTAGGGTAATGGCCAGATCGCATTCGATTACGGAATCTCTCCGCTGTGTCGAGCCCGACACATCGCGCGACGTCGTCAGGGACAGCAACACGCATGGCCCGGCGAAAGTTGCAACAATTCGAGTTACTATCGGGACTGAATGCGGTGACCCCATTGGAAGACGCAGCGGAACGTCCCGCTGTAGGACAGCTCGAAGATTCACGTAACGGTTGCTTTGAAGCGAGACTGCGCGCGCAGCACCAGCAAGCATTATTCCGCGGCGCGCTGCTGGGCACGACATCGCTGGTCGCGCTCGCGCTGCTCACGGTAACGCCGGTACCGTCCCATGCGGCGGACATCGTCTGGACCGGCGCCAACTCGTCGACCTGGACCGACCCGACCAACTGGCTCCCGAACATCCTTCCGGCCTCCCCCAACAATGCGGTGATCGACACCACCTCGCCGCATGCCACGACGATCGCGGGGACCGCGGGGCAGGCCACTAACCTCTATATCGGCCAAAACGCCATCGGCGAGCTGACGATCAGCGGCGGCGGCACGATGAACAACGTCAATGGCTTCATCGGAAACAATGCCGGTTCGAACGGCACCGTGACGGTCGATGGCTTCGGCTCGGTGTGGTTCAGTGTCGGTGTCAATGTCGGCGTGGCCGGCACCGGCACGCTGACGATCCAGAACGGCGGCACCGTGGCCGGTACCAACGGCCTGATCGGGTCCTTGCCTGGCTCGAGCGGGACCGCAACGGTCACCGGACCCAACTCGTCCTGGAACATGACTGACGATCTCTCTGTCGGCACAAACGGAACCGGTGTGCTGACAATCAAGGCTGGCGGCACCGTGAGCGATCGCAACGGCCGCGTCGGCTTTGTTCCCGGTTCGAGCGGCACCGTCACCGTCACCGGCCCCGGCTCGTCCTGGACCAACTCCGCCGAGCTCTATGTCGGCACCGCCGGTACCGGCACGCTGAACATCGAGAACCGCGGCGTCGTGAGCAACGGCGCCGACTCAAATGCCTACCTTGGCTATATCTTCGGATCCAACGGCAACGTAACCGTCGATGGCGCCGGTTCATCGCTTCTCGTCGGCAAGGAGCTTCATGTCGGCTATGTCGGCACCGGCGTCCTCAACATCCAGAACGGCGGCGCGGTCAGCAACGACACGACCTTCATCGGCTCCAATGTGGGCTCCAACGGCAACGTTGTCGTCACCGGCGCCGGTTCGTCGCTGAGCAGCGCTGACTTCCTGTATGTCGGCTACTCCGGCACCGGCACGCTCGACATTCAAAATGACGCCACGGTCACCACCGCCCCCAGCGCGACGCGCGGGATTGCCGGTATCGGCGTCGTTGCAGGCTCGAACGGCACGGTGACGATCGACGGCGCCGGGTCGTCCTGGACCCATGGCGGCATTCTCAATGTCGGAGGTGGCGGCACCGGCACGCTGACCATCCGGAACGGCGCAGTGGCCAGCATGATCGGCAGCGACATCGGCTTCCTCGCCGGCTCGAAAGGCACGGCCACGGTCACCGGCTCCGGCTCGTCCTGGACCAACAGCTTCGCCCTGTTTGTCGGCGATGCCGGCAGCGGCACGCTGACGATCCAGAACGGCGGCATCGTAACGACGCCGCTTTTTGGTGTTGCCAATCAGGCCGGCTCGACCGGCACGGTCAACATCGGCGCCGGGCTCGGTCAGGCCGCCGCGGCGCCGGGCACGTTGAACACGCCGACCGTCACGTTCGGCGCCGGCACCGGCAGCATCGTCTTCAACCACACGTCTGCGAGCTACAGCTTCGACCCGGCCATATCAGGCGCAGGGTCGGTGCTGGTGGAGGCCGGCAAGACCATCCTGACCGCAAACAGCACCTACACCGGCACCACCACGGTCGACGGCGGCACGCTCAGCGTCAACGGCTCGATTGCGTCCTCGTCCCTCACCTCAGTCAACGCGGGCGGCACGCTCGGCGGCAACGGCACCGTCGGCAACCTCACCATTGCCAGCGGCGGCACCGTGGCGCCGGGCAATTCGATCGGCACGCTGAACGTCTCGGGCAATGTCAGCTTCGCGGCCGGCTCGATCTATCAGGTCGAAGCCAATGCCGCCGGCCAGTCCGACAGGATCGTCGCCACCGGCAAGGCGACACTCGGCGGCGGCAGCGTGCTAGCGCTGGCGCAGAACGGCACCTATGCGCCGCAAACCACCTACACCATCCTCACCGCGAACAGCGGCGTCACCGGCAGCTTTGCCGATGTCACCAGCAGCCTTACCTTCCTGAACCCGTCGCTGACCTATGATCCGAGCAATGTGTATCTGACCTTGGCGCGCAACAGCACGACCTTCCCCGACGTCGCGCAGACGCCGAACCAGCTCGCGGTGTCGAACGCACTCGAAGCGAGCGCGCAGACCAGCCCGTTGGTGGTCAGCATCCTCAATCAGAACGCCGCCGGCGCACGGCAGGCGTTCGATGCGCTGTCGGGCGAGTTGCATGCCAGCACACAGACCGCAATGCTCGACGATTCACGCTACCTGCGCGACGCTGTGCTCGGCCGGTTGCGGCAATCCGCGTTTGCCGGCGATGCAGGGCCGATGGCCGCGCTCAGCGCCGGCGGTCCGCAGCTGGCGGCGATGGATTCGATGGCGGCCTCCTCCGCCCTCGCCTATGCCGGCGCGAGCCGTCCCGGCTTCCCGATCAAGGCGCCGCCGCTCGCCGCGCCCGCGCGGATTCCCGACACCGCATTCTGGGCCCAGGGCGTCGGCGCCTGGGGCCGCTTCGGCGGCGACGGCAATGCGAGCGGCATGACGCGCGACCTCGCCGGGTTCTTCAGCGGCGTCGATCATCGCTTTGCGCCGAACTGGATCGCCGGCATCGCCGGCGGCTACACCAATTCCTCGTTGCGCATCGGCGACCGCACGAGCTCGGCCAACATCGACACCGCGCATCTCGCCGGCTATGTCGGCGCGACCTACGGCGCGCTCAGCCTGCGCGGCGGCGCTGGCGCCAGCTTCAGCACGCTCGACACCAGCCGCTCGATCATCTTCCCGGATTTCTTCGACACCACGCGTGCGCGTTACAACGCCACGTCAGCACAGGTGTTCGGCGAGGTCGGTTACGGCTTCAACCTCGGCAAGGTCGCGCTCGAGCCGTTCGCCGGCCTCGCCTGGGCGCATCTCGACACCGACAGCTTCAACGAGACCGGCGGCAGCGCGGCGCTGTTCGGCGGCCGCAGCAACCAGGACGTCGGCTATTCCACTGTCGGCGCGCGCTTCGCCAGCAATCTTGCGCTCGGCAACGGCATGTGGCTGACGCCGCGCGCCTCGGTCGCCTGGCAATACGCGTTCGGCGATGTCTCGCCGACCGCGGCGCTCGCGTTCCAGAGCACCGGCGCAAGCTTCACGGTGAACGGCGTGCCGCTCGCGCGCAACGCGGCGCTGGTGGAAGGCGGGCTCGACCTGCGCATCACCGCACAGGCAACCGTCGGCATCTCCTATGTCGGACAGCTTGCCGATCGCGTGCAGGATCATTCGGCGAAGGGCAGCTTCAGCTGGAAGTTCTAACGACGGTTTTGAGTTCGTCGCGGAAGCCGAACAGTTGCAACCATCGCTCTTCCCGCTAGCGGGAAGAGCAGCAGCTTTGATTCGATTTTGCGCGCAATTCGCGGCGATTGCGGACCGCTCTGTTGCAGCTATGCCTCGCTTGGCGACTGATCGTACGCGCGCACGTTGATGTACCCTTTCGGGTAGTGGCCAGATTGTGGTCCATTGCGGAATCTGTCGACGGTGTCGACTCCGACACATCGCGCGACATCATCAGGGCCTGGCACGCGCAGGCCCGATGAAAACGGCGACATCTTAAGTCTGGCAAGGCTGGAATGCGGTGACAATGCGGGAATACGCGGCGAAGGATTTCGCTGTAGGACAGTTCGGTGGCGCGCAGACCGCCCGTCTCGATGCGAAGTCGCGCGCGAGTTATTTTCGTACCCTCGCCACGGTCTCGCCGCTTGCGCTGATCCTCGGCACGGCCGGCCTGACATTGCCGGCTCACGCCCAGGCGGCCTGCACGGCTGACACCACGGCGTGCAGCGCTGCCGGTGGTCCCAACTCCGGCGGGCGTGGCGGCTTCGGCGGCAACGGCAATGGCGTCGGCGGCAACAGCACCAACCTGGTGGGCGCCGACACCGTGCAAGTGCCTGGCAGCCCCAGCAGCGGCGGCACCGGCGGGATCGGCGGTGCGGGGGAGAACGCTGGAGGAAACGGCGGCGCGCCGGGCTCGGCACTAACCGGAACGGCTGTCGTGACGACACCAACCACCGGCGTGACCGGCGACACCGGACCGGACGGGTTTCATTTTGGGTCCGGCGGCGGCGGCGGCGGCACCGGGGTGTATTTTTCGGGCACATCCCTGACCGTCAATGGCGGAGTGACAGTCAACGCCGGTAACGGCGGTGCTGGCGGAAATTCTCCCGGCGCCGGTGGCGGTGGTGGCGGCGGCGGCGGTGGCGCCGGCGTGGTCTCCACCGCAGCTGGCGCCTTCGTCTCGAATGCGGGGACGATCACGGGAGGGCAAGGCGGGACCGGAGGCGGCGGGACCGGACTCGGCGGCGGCGGCGGGGGCGGCGGCGATGGCTTGCTGGTGCTCGGCGATGGAACGTCGATCAGCAACGCCGGCAGCATTACCGGAGGCGGCGGCGGCAGCGGCGGGATCGGCTCCCTTGGCGGAGCCGGCACCGGCGGCAGCGGCGCCGGCGTCAATCTGGTCAGCAGCGATAATACACTGGGCAACACCGGCACCATCACGGGCGGTGCCGCGAACGGCACAGGTACGGCCGGCGTCGGTGTCATGACCAATGGAAACAGCACCATCAACAATGCCGGCACGATCAGCGGCGGGCTCAACGCCGACGGCGCAACCCATGCGGCCGCGATCCGTTTCGGTGGAACCAGCAACGTCCTGAATTTGCTGACCGGCTCGACGCTTGTCGGCGATATTCAATTGATTACGGGTGCCGCTGCAACGATTGCAGCACAAAACAACGGGTTCGCGCTCGGCAACAACATCGTGCTCGGCTCCGGCTCCCTCGTCGCCTTCAACACCACGCCGGCCAATTTTTCAGTCACCGGTGTGGTATCGGGCGCCGGCAGCGTGGCCGTGACCGGAATAGGCACGCTCACACTCTCCGGGAACAACAGCTACACCGGAGGAACGACGCTGGCGGGCGGAACGCTGTCGGTGTCGTCAGAGGCCAACCTCGGCGCGGCTTCGGGCTCCCTGACCTTCAACGGCGGCACGCTCCAGGTGACCGGCACGAGCTTCACCGGTACGTCACGCACCATCAATTGGGGCGGCGGCGGCTTCGAGATCGTCGATGGCACCAACAATTTCGTCGTCAGCAACTCGTTTACGGGCAACGGCGGGCTGACCAAGTCCGGCGCCGGAACGCTGACCTTCACCGGCAGCAACAACTACTCCGGCGGCACCACCATCTCCGCCGGCACGCTGCAACTCGGCAACGGCGTCAGCTTCGGATCCATCACCGGCAACGTGGTGAACAACGGCATTTTCGCCGTCAACCGATCGGACATCTATACCTTCGGCGGGACGATCTCGGGCAGCGGTGCGTTCGCGCAGATCGGCATCGGCACCACCATGCTGACCGGCACCAACAGCTATGGCGGCGGCACGACTATGTCGCGTGGCACAGTGCAGGTGTCATCGGACACCAATCTCGGCGCCGCGTCGGGCGCGCTGAATTTCGACGGCGGTGGCACGCTGCGGGTCACCGGCACAGCCTTCACCGGCACCACGCGCGCCATCAACCTGGGCAGCGGCGGCGGAGCGTTCGATATCGCCGATGCCGCCAACAATTTCACTCTGGGCCAGTCGATCAACGGAAACGGCACCCTGTTCAAGTTCGGCGCCGGAACGCTGACCTTGACCGGCAACAGCAGCCTGACCGGCGGCATCGCAATCAGCGCGGGCACGCTGCAACTCGGCAACGGCGGCACCTCCGGCTCCATCCTGGGCCAGGTGGTGAACAATGGCACCTTCGCCATCAACCGCTCCGACACCTATACTTTCGGCGGCGACATCTCGGGCAGCGGCGGGTTCGTGCAGAAGGGCAGCGGCACCACCATCCTGACCGGCACCGGCCGCTATGGCGGCGGCACCACGATCGCGAACGGCACGCTGCAGATCGGCAATGGCGGCACGTCGGGCGCGATCACCGGTAACGTCTTCAACAACGGACGGCTGATCTTCAACCGCTCCGACGACAGCACCTTTGCCGGTTCGATCAGCGGCGGCGGCCTCTTCACCAAGAGCGGGACCGGCACGCTGACGCTCTCCGGGAACAACACCTATACCGGCGGCACGCAGCTGCTCGGCGGCACCTTGGTCGTGCAAGGTGGCAACGCCATTGGCGACAATTCCAGCGTCATCGTGCTCGGCAACAGCACGCTGCGCCTGCTCAGCAACGAGAAAGTCGCAACGCTGTCGTCCGGCGCCACCGATTTCGGCACCGTCGATCTGGCCGCCGGCAATCTCACCACCAGCCTGAATTCGACCATCACCACCGCGCTCTACTATGGTGCCATCACCGGCGCGGGCGGGCTGGTCAAGGACGGCAGCTACAAGCAGGTGCTGGCCGGCACCAGCAACTACACCGGCGGCACCACGATCCAGGCCGGCACGCTGCAGCTCGGCGATACCACGCATCAGGCCAACCTCATCGGCAGCGTGCTCAACAACGCCACCTTCGAGGTGGTCAACGCCGATACCTCGGGCCTGACCACGATCACCAACAACAGCAAGCTGAACTTCCGCAACGCGACCTCGGCCGGCGCCGCCACGCTCACCACCACAGCGAGCGGCCAGACCGCGTTTGCCGGCAACAGCACGGCGGGCAATGCCCGTCTCGTCACCGACGCCGGCGGCGTCGTGGATTTTTCCGCAAGCACGGGGCCGGCCGGAAACCGCGTTCTCTCCGCCGGCTCGATTGAGGGAGCCGGCCGCTATAGTCTCGGCGCGAACGCACTCACCGTCGGCGGCAACGACCTGTCGACGATCGTCAGCGGCGTCATCGCCGACGGCGGCGCGAGCGGCGGCACCGGCGCATCGCTCACCAAGATCGGTGCCGGCACGCTGACCCTGAACGGCCAAAGCACCTACACCGGCGCGACCAACGTCAACGCCGGCAAGCTCGTGGTCGGCGACGACAGCCACGGCGGCGCAAGCCTTGCCAGCGCCGTCACGGTGAACAATGGCGGCACCCTCGGCGGCATCGGCACCGTCGGCGGCATCACGGCCAATGCCGGCGGCATCGTCGCGCCCGGCAATTCGATCGGCACCTTGAACGTCGCCGGCAACGTTTCCTTCGCGGCCGGCTCGATCTACCAGGTCGAGGCCAATGCGGCCGGCCAGTCCGACAAGATCATAGCCACCGACACCGCGACGCTCGCCGGCGGCAATGTGCTGGCGCTGGCGCAGACCGGCACCTATGCGCCGCAGACGGTCTACACGATCCTCACCGCGAACGGCGGCGTGAACGGCACCTTCACCGATGTCACGAGCAGCTTGACATTCCTCACGCCGACGCTGAGCTACGACGCCAACGACGTCTTCCTGACGCTCGCCCGCAACGCCACCTCGCTGACGAGCGTCGCGACGACACCGAACCAGATCGCCGTCGCCGGCGCACTGGACGCAAGCGGGCAACAGCGCGATCCGCTGATGGTCGCCGTGCTGAACCAGAACGCCGCCGGCGCGCGGCAGGCGTTCGATGCGCTGTCCGGCGAAGTGCACGCCAGCGCGCAGACCGCGATGCTCGACGACTCGCGCTACCTGCGCGACGCCGTGCTCGGCCGCCTGCGGCAAGCTTCGTTCGCCGGCAGCAGCGGGCCGACGGCCGCGCTCGGTTCGGGTGGCCCGCAGACCGCCGTGATGGACTCACTCTCGGTCAGTTCCGCGCTCGCCTATGCCGGCACGGACAGGTCAGCGTTTCCGGTCAAGGCGCCGCCGCTCGCGCGTCCTGCACCGATCCCGGACACCACGACGTTCTGGGCGCAAGGCGTGGGCGCCTGGGGCCGGTTGAACGGCGACGGCAATGCCGCGGGAATGACGCGCGACCTCGCCGGCTTCTTCAGCGGCGTCGATCACAGATTTGCGCCGAACTGGATCGCCGGCATCGCCGGCGGCTACACCAGTTCGTCGGTTCATGTCGGCAATCGCGCGAGCTCGGCCGATATCGACACCGCGCATCTCGCCGGCTATGTCGGCGCGACCTACGGCGCGCTCAGTCTGCGTGGCGGCGCCTCGGCAAGCTTCAGCACGCTCGACACCAGCCGTTCGATCGTGTTCCCAGGCTTCTTCGACGCGGCGCGCGCCCGCTATGACGCGACCACGGCGCAGGTGTTCGGCGAGATCGGCTACGGGCTCTCGCTCGGCCGCACCGCGCTCGAGCCGTTCGCGGGCCTTGCCTGGGCCCACCTCAACACCGACAGCTTTGCCGAGACCGGCGGCACCGGCGCCGCCGCGCTGCGCGGCTCCGGCAACGACCAGGATGTCGGCTATTCCTCACTTGGCGCCCGCATCGCCACCAGCTTCGCCCTCACCAATGGCATGCAGCTGACGCCGCGGGCCTCGGTGGCCTGGCAGTACGCCTTCGGCGACGTGACCCCGACGGCGGCGCTCGCGTTTCAGAGCCTGGGAACCGGATTCAGCGTGGCCGGCGTGCCGCTGGCGCGGAACGCGGCGCTGGTCGAAGGCGGGCTCGACCTGCGGGTCACGCCGCAGGCCAGCATCGGCATCGCCTATGTCGGCCAGCTCGCCGACCGGGTCCAGGATCACTCGGTAAAGGCCAGTTTTAGCTGGAAATTCTGATCCGGCGGCGCCGCCGGACTCCGTCCCTTCCACGCCAATCCGGAATGCCGATCTGCCGATTTTGCTGCATTGCACAGTCGCGCATGCTGCTATGCAAACAAGTTCGTTGTATCTGGCATCTGGTATACATAGTTTGGCTGCAGATGATGAGCCGGCCCATTGCTGGCCTCCAATGAAAGGGGACACCAATGTCCAAGACCACTGTACTGACGCTCGCGCCCTCCTCCACCCTGTTCGGCCGCCTGCTGGCCTCGATCGACCGCCTGCTGATGAAGAGCGCGGAGATCTCGAATCGCAACGGCGACCTGCCGCGCTTCGGCCTCTAAGCCAAGGGATTTCCGGCGCTCTCCGCCGGATGCAGCTTTCGTCGCAAGATGCGACCTGACATTGAACCTTCGACCAATGGCCCCGATTTTCGGGGCCATTTCCTTGCGCGCTGAACTAGTCTCCCGGGGTGCCCGGGCTGAGTCCTGTGCGGCATAAGCGCGCGCTGCCCCTGCGACAGCTTGAACCTTGGCATATCGGATACCAAGATGGCCGTCGCGCGCTCATAAGCAACGACAAGGGGCGCACTGGGAGGATCTATGTCGGACATGGTTCAGGCAACTGCGGCCCCTGCGGCCGCGCGTGTCAGCGACACCTATCGCTGGACGCAACTCGCGATCGGCGTCGCCGCGATGGTGATGATCGCAAATTATCAATACGGGTGGACGTTCTTCGTCCCCGACATCCAGAAGAAATTCGGATGGGATCGCGCATCGATCCAATGGGCCTTCACGCTGTTCGTGCTGTTCGAGACCTGGCTGGTGCCGGTCGAAGGCTGGTTTGTCGACAAATACGGTCCGCGCATCGTCGTGCTGGTCGGCGGCATCCTTTGCGCACTCGGCTGGGCGATCAACGCGCAGGCGACGACACTGAACGGCTACTATCTCGGCATGATCATCGCCGGCATCGGCGCCGGCGGCGTCTACGGCACCTGCGTCGGCAATGCGCTGAAATGGTTTCCTGATAAACGCGGACTTGCTGCGGGCATCACCGCTGCCGGCTTCGGCGCAGGCTCGGCACTCACGGTCGCGCCGATCCAGGCGATGATCAAGGACTCCGGCTTCCAGACCACCTTCCTGTATTTCGGTCTCGGCCAGGGCATCATCATCGTGCTGCTCTCCTTCTTCCTGCTGGCGCCGAAGGCCGGACAGGTGCCGACTGTCGTGGCGAACGCCAACATCATCCAGACCCGGCGCAACTATCAGCCGACCGAAGTGCTGCGGCAGCCGATTTTCTGGCTGATGTACTTCATGTTCGTGATCGTCGGCGCGGGCGGCCTGATGGTGACGGCGAACCTGAAGCCGATCGCGGTCGACTGGAAGGTCGACAGCGTGCCGGTCACGCTGATGGCGGTGACGATGACGGCCGTGACCTTCGCGGCGACCATCGACCGCGTCCTCAACGGCCTGACGCGTCCGTTCTTCGGCTGGATCTCCGACATGATCGGCCGCGAGAACACGATGTTCATCGCCTTCGGCATGGAAGGCATCGGCATCTGGATGCTCTACCTCTGGGGACACGACCCGGTTTGGTTCGTGCTGCTCTCGGGCTTCGTGTTCTTTGCCTGGGGCGAGATCTACTCGCTGTTCCCCTCGACCTGCACCGATACGTTCGGCGCCAAGTTCGCCACCACGAATGCGGGTCTGCTCTACACCGCAAAGGGCACCGCGGCGCTCTTGGTGCCGATCGCCAACTACATGCAGCAATCGTCGGGCAACTGGGACAAGGTGTTCATCATCGCGGCGGGCGCCAACATCCTCGCCTCGCTGCTCGCGATCATGCTGCTCAAGCCCTGGCGGAAAATCGTGGTCGCGAAATCGGCTACGGCTTAAGCAACCGCCTCACCACAGCCTGCGAAGCGCCTGGCCAAAAGCCGGGCGCTTTTCATTTTGGCTGGCCACGAGATGCCGTCTGGACCGGCGCGTCGGAGGGCAGATTTGCTGCGTTGCAGCAGAATGAAGGGCTTGCTTTCTGGAATATAGTATACCAACTTCCGCCGGCGCTTGCGACGATACGCCACAATAATTGCGACACTCGGTCACAAGACCAGCGCGCTCGGGAGGACTTGATGGTTTCCAGCAATACTGCCGTCACACAAGCTCAACCTTCGTCCAGCGGCTTCCGCTGGCTGCAGCTCGTCATGGGCATCGTCTGCATGGCGATGATCGCGAACCTGCAATACGGCTGGACGCTGTTCGTCGATCCGATCGACGGCGCGCACCACTGGGGGCGCGCGGCGATCCAGTTCGCCTTCACGATCTTCGTGGTGACCGAGACCTGGCTGGTGCCGGTCGAGGCCTGGTTCGTCGACAAATACGGCCCGCGGCTCGTCATCATGTTCGGCGGCATCATGATCGCGCTCGCCTGGGTGTTGAACTCCTATGCCGACTCGCTCGCCTTGCTCTACACCGCCGCCGTGTTCGGCGGCATCGGCGCCGGTGCGGTGTACGGCACCTGCGTCGGCAACGCGCTGAAGTGGTTTCCCGATCGCCGCGGCCTCGCCGCCGGCGCAACCGCGGCCGGCTTCGGCGCCGGCGCCGCGCTCACCGTGGTGCCGATTGCAAAGATGATCGCCGCGAGCGGCTATCAGACTGCGTTCTTCGATTTCGGCATCGGACAGGGATTGATCGTCTTCCTGCTCGCCTTCTTCATCCAGCCGCCCGCGGTCTCGATCCCGCCGAAGAAGAAGCAGCTCAATCTGCCGCAGACCAAGGTCGACTTCACGCCGCCGCAGGTGCTGCGCAGCCCGATCTTCTGGGTGATGTATCTGGTGTTCGTGATGGTCGCCGCCGGCGGCCTGATGGCGGCGGCGCAGATCGCACCGATCGCGCACGACTACAAGATCGCGAACACGCCGGTCACGCTCGCCGGCTTCCAGATGGCCGCGCTGACCTTCGCGATCTCGCTCGACCGCATCTTCGACGGTTTCGGACGGCCGTTCTTCGGCTGGGTCTCCGACAATATCGGCCGCGAGCACACCATGTTCATCGCGTTCGGCACCGGCGCGCTGATGCTGCTCACGCTGTCCACCTGGGGTCACAACCCGGTGGTGTTCGTGCTGGCGACCGCGGTCTATTTCGGCGTGTTCGGCGAGATCTACTCGCTGTTCCCGGCGACCTGCGGCGACACCTTCGGCTCGAAGTTCGCGACCACCAACAACGGCATGCTCTACACCGCGAAGGGCACCGCAGCGCTCCTGGTGCCTGCCGCCAGCATCGTTGCCGCCAGCTATGGCTGGCAGGCGGTGTTCGTGATCGCGGTCGCCCTCAACGCCACCGCGGCGCTGATGGCGCTGTTCGTGATCAAGCCGATGCGCCGCGCCTTCATCAACGGCAACGAGGCTGCCGCCGCGGAAGAGACCGCGACAAGCGCCAAGACGGCTTAACAAGACGGCCTGAATTCTCAATTTTCCTGTTGAACGGACAGAGGCGCATCTCGGTGCGCCTCTTCTCTTTTTTGCCAGCTCAGGGATGCCAGATGCCACCACGCTTAGTGCGGCAGATCGCCCGCGCCGCCCACGGCCGCTCACAATCGTCGGAAATGTCAGCAAACCTGCCTATTTAAGCATTTTGCTGATGGTAGATTTCTGTGACAGCCACGTTGACAATTGGCATTTTGTATACCAGACTCCAGTCAACGATAACCAAGGAGGTTGCCATGCAAGTCGGAGATATCCTGCGCAAGAAGACCCCCCGCGTCGCCACGGTGCGCATGAACGAGACGGTGGCGATCGCCGCGCAACTGATGCGCGCCAGCAATATCAGCGCGCTCGTGGTCAAGGATGTCGTTCGCACCGAGGGTAACACCGCCGTCGGCATGTTCACCGAGCGCGACGTGGTGCGCGCGATCGCCGAGCACGGTGCGGCGGGCGCAAGCATGAAGGTGTCGCAGTTCGTGTCGGTGCAGCAGCTGGTGTCGTGCACATCGAGCGACACGCTCGAGCACATCCGTCATCTCATGACCAAGCACCACATTCGCCACGTGCCCGTCATCGACAATTACAGCCTGATCGGCGTCGTCAGCATGCGCGACATCGCCGCCGCATTCGACGAGGAGACCGCCGCGTCGAAGAAGGACGCCGTGCCGGCGTAACAAGCGCCTGCTTTGCGTTGCTCTCAGCCAGGCGCTGCGTGTTCGATCACCAGCGCCTGAACAGATGACGAAAGATTTCCGTCCCGCCCTCGCCCGACCGCCGCGGCCTGTCATTTCCGCATGGGCGCGCCGCAGGTCGCCGGTAGACAATTGCCGGACAGGACTGCATCCTTCCCCTCGACATCCATAACAACACCGTGCGCCGCCGTCCGCGACACGGAAAATTTTGATGGAAACGAGGGCAGAATGATCAAGACACGTTTCACCGAAATGTTCGGCGTCGACCACCCGATCGTGCAGGGCGGCATGCAATGGGTCGGGCGCGCCGAGCTGGTTGCCGCCGTCGCCAATGCCGGCGCGCTCGGCATGATCACCGCGCTGACGCAGCCGACGCCGGACGATCTGCGCAAGGAAATCGCGCGCTGCCGCGAGCTGACCGACAAGCCGTTCGGCGTCAACCTGACCATCCTGCCCGCGATCAAGCCGCCGCCCTACGCCGAGTATCGCCAGGCCATCATCGAGAGCGGCATCAAGATCGTCGAGACCGCCGGCAACAAGCCGCAGGAACACGTCGACGAGTTCAAGAAGCACGGCATCAAGGTGCTGCACAAATGCACCAGCGTGCGCCACGCGCTGTCCGCCGAGCGGATGGGCGCCGACGCGATCTCGATCGACGGCTTTGAATGCGCCGGCCATCCCGGCGAGGACGACACCCCCGGCCTGATCCTGATCCCCGCCGCCGCCGACAAGGTGAAGATCCCGATGATCGCCTCGGGCGGCTTCGGCGATGCGCGCGGCCTGGTCGCAGCGCTCGCGCTCGGCGCCGAAGGCATCAACATGGGCACGCGCTTCATGTGCACCAGGGAGAGCCCGATCCATCAGCTGGTAAAGGAACGCATCGTCGCCAATGACGAGCGCGAGACCGAGCTGATCTTCCGCACCATGCGCAACACCTCGCGCGTCGCCAAGAACGCGATCTCGACCAAGGTCGTGCAGATGGAGAAGGAAGGCGCCAAGTTCGAGGACGTGCGCGAGCTGGTCGCCGGCGCGCGCGGCAAGATGGTCTACGCGTCAGGCGATGCCGACGAAGGCATCTGGTCGGCCGGCCAGGTGCAGGGCCTGATCCACGACATTCCGTCCTGTGCCGAGCTGGTGTCGCGCATCGTCCACGAAGCGGAAGCGATCATCCGCGAACGGCTGGAAGCCATGATGTCCGGCGCCAAGCGTCAGGCCGCGGAATAAGCCGGAGCGGAGCACGAGTGTTATCCGTCACCCTGAGGAGCGCGAAGCGCGTCTCGAAGGGTCGACGGCCACCAGCCGGGCCGTCCATCCTTCGAGGGCCGCTGAAAAAGCGGCCACCTCAGGATGACGGAATTCAAGTCATCTCGCGTTAGACACAAACGAGAAGAAGCCCATGAAAGCCTATGTCTACGGCCCTAACGGCCCTGAAATCACCGACGTTGCGAAGCCCGTGCCGAAGGGCACCCAGGTGCTGGTCAAGGTCCATGCCTGCGGGCTGAACCGCGCCGATCTCGGCATGACCAAGGGCCATGTCCACGGCGCGGCCGGCGGCGTCGGCACCGTGCTCGGCATGGAATGGGCCGGCGAGGTCGCCGAGCTCGGCCCCGATGCCAAGGGCGTCAAGGTCGGCGACAAGATCATGGGCTCCGGCGGCGCGGCGTTCGCCGAATACACGCTGGCCGATCACGGCCGGCTGTTCCGCGCGCCCTCGAACATGAATTTCGACGAGGCCGCAACCCTGCCCGTCGCGCTCGCCACCATGCACAACGCCGTCGTCACCAATGGCGCACTGCTGCCGGGCCAGAGCGTGCTGATCCAGGGCGCAAGCTCCGGCGTCGGGCTGATGGCGATGCAGATCGCCAAGCTGAAAGGCGCCAAGCTCGTGGTGGGCTCATCGACCGATGCGATGCGCCGCGGCCGGCTGAAGGAGTTCGGCGCCGATCTCGCGGTGGACTCGAAGGATCCCGGTTGGGTCGATCAGGTGCTGCAGGCGACATCAGGCGAAGGCGTCGACCTGATCGTCGACCAGGTCTCCGGACCGGTCGCGAACCAGAACCTCAAGGCGACCAAGGTCAAGGGCCGCATCGTCAATGTCGGCCGGCTCGGCGGCACCCATGGCGACTTCAACTTCGACCTGCACGCGGCGCGCCGCATCCAGTATATCGGCGTCACCTTTCGCACCCGCTCGATCGAGGAGATCCGCGCGATCTTCGACGAGGTGCGCAAGGACATCTGGCCCGCGGTCGAGGCACGCAAGCTGCAGCTGCCGATCGACCAGGTCTACAAATTCGCCGACATCGGCAAGGCGTTCGAACACATGGAAGCCAACAAGCATCTCGGCAAGATCGTGGTGACGCTGTAGCAGCAGGCTCCGGCGATTTGCGAGTGAAGGGCGGATCAGCCAACGGGTCCGCGCTTGCCGCGTGCTATGCCCTGGCTCTTTCGCGTGCGATGTTCAGCCGACAGGTCCTGGAATCCAATAGTCCCCCGCAAGCGGGCTGACCTTGACGCCACTGAGGACTCCGAGCTCCAGGCTTGGATCGAAATAGCGCATCGTCCGCTCGTTGAGGTCAATGATGCGGCCAGGCCTGAGTGGCCCCACGTCATTGATCTTCACGATGACCTTCTTTCCGACAGCCTCGACGAGGGCATATTTCGGCCGCGCGCCAAATTGGACCCCACCAAACTTCCGACGCAAGCTCGTCTTGATGGCAGCCGCCCAGACCGAGTGATCATAGCGCTCGCCGGAAGCTGTGCTTGGACCGCCCTCCTCCTTGCCGGGCTTGAATGGATTGTACATGGATGCCGCGCCAACGATTGCATCCCCACACGCGGCGTTGACGACGGCGCTTGAATGAACCGCAGCGATTTCACTTCGAGCAGCGGTGCCAGAAAAGGCGAGCGCAACCAGGGCGCCGCAAATCGCGGCGCTCGAGCCGAACAGCATCATAACTCCTTGATTGATTTTCTTCGATCGTCCGGTTCCCGATGCCGCAAAACATGGTCAAGCGGACGCGGAGGCGTTTACGCGTGCCAATTCCTTGCGGATTCGTGCCAGTTCCGGCGGTGGAACCATCGTGAGAACCTGGGCGGCCCTCACACCGTGTTTTTCAGTTTCTCGCTCGACTAAAACAGAGATTGCGTCAGCAAAATGACTGAACGGAGCTGTCTTCGACAGCGCGTGAGGAGTGTATCGTCACCTTCCGCACCCGCTCGATCGCGGAAATCCGTGCGATCTACGACGAAGGTGCGCATAGCGAAGCGGCGCGAAGCAAATGCTCCGCGCCGCTTGACCGTGTCATTATCGTACGATTATCGCGACGTTCCCCCTCGCCCCGTCGTGGCGGATTGAGCCGTCTGGTTCGGCGTCACGATATTGAACCAGAAGTCGAACGTGTCGAGATACGACACGAGATCGCGCAGCTTGGTCTGGTCTCCGCTGACCTTCACCGCGCCGGCCGAGATGGCATCATCAAACCTAGTTTGCTGCAGGATGATGCTGTTCAGCGTATCCCGCGACAACGCGACGGTCGCATCGGCATTGTTGGACTTCATGTTCGCCGTGTGGTTCAGCACTCCGTTCTTCAGTTCGACGAAGTAGTTGCCGTCCTTGCCGAACTCGAAGTTGAGCTTCGCATGCGCGTTGCCGGCCTTCTCCGCGTTGAGGCGAACCCCGAGATAGTCGAAGAACAAATCCGCGGACATCGCGCGCACCGTATCGGGGCTCGCGGTGTTCGGCGTCGGCAGCTTGGCGACACCGTTGCGCAGCTCCTGGGCGCCGGTCAGGTAGAAGTTGCGCCACGGTCCGGACTCGGCCTGATAGCCGAGCTGCTCGAGCGCGTCGGCTTCGAGATTCTTGGCGGCCTGATTGTCGGGATCGGCGAACACGACGTGGTGGACGGCTTGAGCCACCCAGCGATATTCGCCCTTGTCGTAGGATGCCTTGGCTTTCTTCAGAACCTCGTCGCTGCCGCCCATGAACTCGACGTACTTCTTGCTCGCCTCGACCGGCGGCAGTTCGTGCAGGGTGGCCGGGTTGCCGTCGAACCAGCCAAGATAAAGAACATAGGTGGCGGCCACGTCATGATAGATCGAGCCGTAGTAACCGCGGTTTGCCCAGACATTGGCGAGGCTGTCAGGCATTTTGAATCCGTCGGCGATCTCGCGCATCGTCATGCCGTGGTTGACCATGCGCAAGGTCTGGTCGTTGATGAAGCGGTAAAGGTCGCGCTGGCTCTCCAGAAGTGAAACCACCTTGTCATAGCCCCATGTCGGCCAGTGATGCTGCGCAAACACCACATCGACCTTGTCGCCCCACATCACCAGCGCCTGGTTGAGGTACTTCGACCAGGGAAGCGGCTCGCGAATTTTGGCGCCGCGAAGCGAATACGTGTTGTGCAGCGTGTGGGTCGCGTCCTCGGCGGATTCCATCGCCTTCTTTTCCTCGATGAACCACATCATCTCCGACGGCGCTTCCGAACCGGGCGCCATCAGAAACTCGTAGGTCAAGCCGTCGATCTTCTCTTTCTGTCCGGTTTCCTTGATGATGTTGGTCGGCGCGATGAGCGTCACCGTGCCTGCCGAGGTCGTGGTGCCGAGACCCGCGCCGACCTGCCCCTTCGGATCCGCCTTGAGCAGGTTGCCGTACATGTAGCTGGCGCGCCGGCTCATCGCGGTGCCGGCCATGACGTTCTCGGCGACCGCAGCCTCCAGGAATCCATCCGGCGCGTAGATCTTGACCTTGCCGGACTGGACGTCGTCCTCGCTGGTGACGCCCCGCACACCACCATAGTGATCGACGTGGCTGTGGGTGTAGATCACGGCCTTGACGGGTTTGTTTCCGCGCTTCGAGCGGTACAGGTCGAGCGCCACCTTTGCCGTCTCTGCCGACACGAGCGGATCGACGATTGTAATGCCCTCGCTGCCCTCGATGATCGTCATGTTCGACAGGTCCTGATTGCGGACCTGATAGATGCCGTCGGTCACCTCGAACAAGCCGGAGATGTTGATCAGCCGGGATTGTCGCCACAGGCTTGGGTTGACCGTATCGGGGGCTGTCGCGTCGCTGATGAAGCCATACTGCTGCGGGTTCCAGATCGCGTTGCCCGTGCTTCCCTTGATTGCCTCGGAAGGCAGCGCGGCCATGAAGCCTTTGTTCGCGGCGTCGAAATCGGAGGTGTCGTTAAACGGCAGCTGTTTCAGCAAGACCGAATTCGTCTGCTTGGTCGCATCGGCCGCGCCCTTGCGCAAATCTTGAGTCTGTGCTGCGGCCGTACCGATCAGCCCCGCGCTGACAACCCCGAGGATTGACGCCTTCGCGAAAACGCTCCTCATGTGGCCTCTCCCTTTACATTGGATATTGGTCCACTCCCTGAGCACCGAGAGCATCGCCGCCAAACACGTCCAGAGAGCAATCGTTCCACCCGAAGTTGCGACGTCGAAACATGTCCGGCAGCATCCGTCCGCATGGCTGCGCGCTCTGGCACAAGCTGCACACCAACGCTGCGGGCTGAGCGGTCAAAAAAAGATGTCTGGCGCGCGAAATCACGCTCCGAGTAGCCCCTGCATGCCGCGATGGCCGGCTCTGAGGCGAGGCGCAGCGCACCGGCCACGCTGAGAGAGCGCTGTTTTGCCGCACACGCTCGCGTCCTGGCGATGGCGAACAGTTCGCATTTTACGCAAGCGGAAGGCCGCCCGAAGGCGGTTCCCTGTTGTGGAAGCGGGAGCCATCGGCCACGGCCGAATTCCGTCCCTGCGAGCGCTACGTCTGGCTCGCCTACGCACCCGGCCTGACTTGTGTGATGGCGACGCCGGAGATTGCAAGCAGTCCACCGACAATCAGCTTCGGCGTCACGCTGTCGCCAAGGAACAGCACGCTCGAAATCAACGCGAATACCGGAAGCAGCAGCCCGAACGGGGCGACGCGGGCCATGGAGCAGCGGGCGATCAGCCAGAACCACAGGCCGAACCCGACAATGCCGCCGATGAAGACGGTGTAGGCGAGCGCCAGCCAGCCACGTTGATCCGCCGTGCCAAGGCTCGCCAGCTGTCCATATTCGAGCAGCAACGACATCAACATCACCTGCGGCACGGTGAGCAGCGACGACCACCCCATCAGCATCAGGGGATCGAACGGGCCGTAGCGTTTCGTCAGGACGGTGGACACCGCGAATGCGAACGCCGCGGCAACTACGAGCAGCAGTGGCAGCACGTTTGCCGACAGCCCCGGCCCCGCCGCCAGCACCACCACGCCGACGAACGCCAGCACCACGCCGGCAGATGTGATGAGCGACGGCCGCTCCGCGAGCAGCGGCCAGGCGAGCAGCACGGTGAAGGGCGGGGCGAGTTGATAGGCGACGGCCGACATGCTCCCCGAGCCGAGCCCAAGGCCGACATAGAACAGCCCGAAGTTCAGTCCGCCGAGGAAAACCGAAATAGCTGCGACAGGGCCGAGCTGTTGGCGTGTCGGCCTTCTGACGAACGGAACAAGCAGCAGCGCGATGGCCAGGAAGCGCAGTCCGAGGAAGAACAGCGGCGGAAACTCGGTGACGCCGACCTTGATGACCACGAACTGATAACCCCAGAGCAAGGGAACGGCCACCGCGCAAATGATCTGGATGGCAGACATCGCATCCTTCCTTTCAAGACCGATCGGTCCATATATTGGCGTACCGATCGCGCAGACGTCCAGAGGACATCAAGGGTCATTCCAACAGTTGCTTATTTGATGAAGCGATCGAGCAGCGCGTCGGCGGTGGCTTGCGACATGGTGCGCGCCGGCGCCGTTTTGGCGACCACGCGCAGCCCCCAAAGGAAACAGATCAGAATTCGGGCGGCACTCGAAGGCTCGACGCCATCGGCCAATCTGCCCGCGGTCTCCGCACGGGAAAATGCGTCCGCCACCCTGGTCTCCATGGTTTTGAAGAAGCTCGCGAAGCGGCGGCCAACCTCGGCATCCTGGCCAGCCAGCTCCATCGCCGTCGCCACCAACAGGCAGCCGCGCCGGCCATTGGCACCGCACGCGCGTTCAACGTAACCGGCAAGGTAGGCCCGCAGGCCATCGACCGGATCTCTGCGGGGATCGAGTTCGTCATCCATCCGGGTCAGGGCATCGGCAATGTAGCGATCGAGTGCGCGCAGGAACAGCGAGTGCTTGTCGCCGAAAGCGGCATAAAGGCTGCCGCGCGAGAGTTTTGTCGCACGCAGCAGGTCCGGGAGTGCCGTGGCGTGATAGCCGCGCGACCAGAACACATTCATCGCGCGTTCGATGGCGGCGTCCACGTCGAAACTTCGCGGGCGGCCGCGGGGCGCCTGCATGGTGGTTTGGCGGCTCATTGCCGATATATAGACCAATCGGTCCTTAAATGGCAAGGGCCGCTTTGGATCATTAGCTCGTAGGATGGGTAGAGCGCAGCGAAACCCATCGATTGCATCCGCACGCCGAGATGATGGGTTTCGCTGCGCTCTAGCGAAACGCGCCGCGAGAACGCGGATGTTTAGTTGACACGTCGCGCAACACGTCCAGCGTCGTCCTGGCGAAAGCCAGGACCCATTACCCCGAATGCGAGTCATGACGCGATTCAGTCGCTACAGCTCACTTCAACAACACAACCCTTGGTCATGGGTCCTGGCCTTCGCCAGGACGACAGCGTGATTTTGGCAAAATCCTGCAATTGCAACTGAGTGGCGATTGCGTTTCATCAACGACACTTGATGTTCACCAACTCCCTGCTAAACCGCCGCCCATGAGCCCTTCAAACACCAGCGCCCCCTCCACCAAGACATCCGTCGCCGCGATCTCGATCCTCGCCAGTGGCAGCATGGCGGTGGCGAAGTTCGTGGTCGGCATCGCGATCGGATCGCTGGCGCTGATCTCCGAGGCACTGCACTCCTCGATCGACCTGGTCGCCACCATCATCACCTGGGCGGTGGTGCGGGTGTCGGACCAGCCGGCCGACGCCGAGCATCATTACGGACACGGCAAGTTCGAGAGCGTCTCGGCGCTCGGCATCATCGCGCTGCTCTATGTGCTGGCCGGCGGCATCCTGGTGCAGGCCTACAGCCATCTGCGCGAGGGCGCGCCGCCGCCGTCGATCTCGGCCATTCCCTTTGTCGTTCTGGTCATCGATATCGGCGTCAATCTGTGGCGGGCCCGCGCGCTGCACCGCGCCGCGCGCGACACCAAGAGCCAGGCGCTGGCCGCCGATGCGCTGCATTTCGCCTCCGACGTGATGGGCTCGAGCGCCGTCATCGTCGGCCTGGTGCTGGCCGGCTTCGGCTTCTGGTGGGGTGATGCGGCGGCGGCGATCGCGGTCGCGGTGATGATCGCCCTGCTCGGCCTGCGCATGGCGCGGGAGACGGTCGAGACCCTGCTCGACCGCGCGCCCGAAGGCGCGCTGGAGAAGGCCACCGCCGCCATCAAGGCCGTGCCGGGGGTGGTCGATGTCGACCGGTTGCGCGTCCGCATGGTCGGCGCGACGCATTTCATCGATGCCATCGCCAAGGTGCCGCGCACCTACCCGATCGACCGCGTCGAGGACATCAAGCGCAGGGCGCAGGCGGCGGTGACCAAGGCGTTCGGCGACGCCGACCTCACCTTCACCGCGGTGCCGGTGGCGCGCGACAATGAGAGCGTGCGCGAGCGCATCATGGTGATCGCGCGCAATTCCGGCCTCGCCATCCACCACGTCACGGTGCACGACATCGGCGGCAAGCTGATCGTCGGCATCGACCTCGAGGTCGACGGCAACATGGCGCTCGACGCGGCGCACGACATCGCCCACCAGCTCGAGCGCGCGATCCGCGAGGATTTCGGCGAGGACGTCGAGGTCGACACCCATATCGAGCCGCTCGAGCCGGAACTGCCGTGGGGAACCGACGCCGCGCCGGACCGCGTCGAAGCCATCAAGGCGGCGCTGACCGGCTTTGCCGATGGCGGCGCGATCCATGACATCCACAATGTGCGGGTGCGCAACACCGACGCCGGCGAGGTCGTCAACTTCCATTGCCGAGCTCGGCCTTCGATGAGTGTGATCAAGGTGCACGAAAGCGTCGACGAGATCGAACGCAAGCTGCGTCGTGCGTTCCCCACCGTGAAGCGTGTGATCAGTCACGCAGAGCCGACGCGCGGGTAATTCTACGGAGCTGTTCCTGTTTCGGACTCACTTTGCGCCGCATGATTCTCTCCGGGACAAGAATTTTTTCGCATTAACGAATCGTTGACTCTCGACAGTCCCGGAAATCTGGATTCAAATGATCATGATTCGGATGCATCGTGGGGAGCATGCGAACCGGGTAAAAAATCAGCTTAGAGCGGGGGTCTCAGGCATGGCGCGCGCGCATGCAGCGAACGCGTGCGTCCAATCCGATTCGATCAAGGGATTGGCGCAGTCGATCGCGAAACCGGCCTATCACAGGCTCCTGATGGCCGAGCCTGCACTGCGCCGCGCTGTCCCTACCCTCATCATCGCCTTCCTCATCACGATCTGCCTCGGCGCCTTCGTCCAGGTGATCGACCAGAACCGGCAGAAGCGCGGCGCGATGAAGCGCGACCTCGCCGCGCTCTCCGACATCCTCGCCGAACGTCTCGATCGCCTGACCTCGGTGCGGCGCGACCGGCTCGCCAACATCGAGCGGATGCAGGAACTGCTGCCGGACCTGATCCCGTCCTGGGGCATCGCCTATGGCCGCCACGTCATCATCACCAGCGCCGATCACCGCGTGCTGGCGCGCGTGCCGGTCGATGGCGCCGGCGAGAACGACCGCATCCTCGACATCGTCTCCACCGCGCAACTGCTCGTCGCGCCCGGCCAGCAGGGCACGGTCAGCGACATGACGCTGCCCGGCGGCACCGGCGCACTGGCGATCTCGCAACTCGTCAAGTCGCTGCCCGGCCAGGTCGTCGTCATCCAGGAAATGAACGAGCCGATCTGGGGATCGGACGCGGCGCTCTCGGTGACGCTGTCGGCGACCACGAGCTTCGTGGTGCTGATCCTCGGCTTCGCGTTCCACTGGCAATCGACCCGCGCCCGCGAGGGCGACCTGATCAACGACGCCGTGCGCGGCCGGATCGACACCGCGCTCAACCGCGGCCGCTGCGGATTGTGGGACTGGGACCTGTCGCGCGGCCGGATCTTCTGGTCGCAGTCGATGTTCACCCTGCTCGGCCTCGACACCCGCAACGACCTCCTCACCTTCGGCGAGGTCAACGCGCTGGTGAATTCGGACGACATCAACCTGTTCGACATCGCCGACCAGCTGATCTCGGGCAAGATCGATCACATCGACCAGAGCTTCCGCATGCGCCATGTCGGCGGCCACTGGATCTGGCTGCGGGTGCGCTGCGAGCTCAGCCACGCCGCCGCCGACGGCGGCTTGCATCTGATCGGCATCGCGGTCGACATCACCGAGCAGAAGAGCCTCGCCGAGAAGTCGGTGGAAGCCGACCTCAGGCTGCGCGACGCGATCGAGACCATTCCGGAAGCCTTCGTGCTCTGGGACGCCGACGATCGTCTCGTGCTCTGCAACTCGCACTTCCAGCGGCTGCACAAGCTGCCCGATTCCGCCGTCAGCCCCGGCACCTCCTACGAGACCGTGATCGAGGTCGGCAGCATGCCGGAAGTGCGCACCCGCCTGCACGAGAGCGGCGTCCCAGCGCCCGGCGCCCGCACCTTCGAGGCCCAGCTCGACGACGGCAGCTGGCTGCACATCAGCGAGCGCCGCACCAAGGACGGCGGCTACGTCTCCGTCGGCACCGACATCACCCGCATCAAGGCGCACGAGCAGAAGCTGGTCGACAACGACCTGCGCCTGCGCGCCACCGTGATCGACCTGCAGCGCTCGCAATCCGAGCTGGAGCGGCAGGCCGTCGAGCTTGCCGACCTCGCCGAAAAATATTCGCAGGAAAAGACCCGCGCCGAGGACGCCAACGCCGCGAAGTCGAAATTCCTCGCCAATATGAGCCATGAGCTGCGCACCCCGCTCAACGCCATCATCGGCTTCTCCGAGATCATGGGCAGCGGCCTGTTCGGCACGCTCGGCTCGGACAAATACGCGGAGTACTGCCACGACATCCTGACGTCGGGGAAATACCTGCTCGAGGTCATCAACGACATCCTCGACATGTCGAAGATCGAGGCCGGCCGCATGAAGTTCGACATGGAGCCGCTCGATCTCTCCGGCATCCTCGCGGAGTCGCTGCGCGTGGTTTCCGGCCGCGCCGAGCACAAGGGATTGTCGCTGGAGTCGAATATCGAAAGCACGATCTCGGTCGTCGCCGACCGCCGCGCGGTCAAGCAGATCATCGTCAACCTGCTCTCCAATGCGGTGAAGTTCACGCCCGACCACGGCCGCGTGCTGGTGCGCGGCCAGATGCTGGATGACTCGATCGTGCTGTTGATCGCCGACAGCGGCATCGGCATCGCGCCGGAATCGCTGCGCCGGCTCGGCAAGCCGTTCGAGCAGGTCGAGAGCCAGCTCACCAAGAGCTACCAGGGCTCCGGTCTCGGACTTGCGATCGCGCGCTCGCTTACCAATCTGCACGGCGGCTCGATGCGGCTGCGCTCCAAGCTCGGCGTCGGCACCGTCGTGCGCGTCACGCTGCCGCGCGATCCGCGGTCCCTGCAGACGAAGCTGCCGGAAGCGGCCTGAGCCCCCCACACTACTTCGCAAGCACCCCTTCCAGCAGAGCGGAATCGCCGAGCACGGCCAGCGTCTCGCGAGGCGTGAGATGGCGGACCGCCTGGTCGAAGCTGTCGCTTGCCTCGATCCGCGCACGCGCCACCGCGAGGTGAAGATCGATCTCGCCCGGACCGCCGCGCCGCGCCGGCGGCAGCGACGAGAGATGGCGATGCAGCAGCCCGGAATCCTGCCGCAACGTCGCGAGCGCGGGGGCCGATGCGTGTGCCGGCGACGATGCGAGCTCGTTGGCTCGGACCAGCACGCGCGGCGGCTTAGCTTCCTCCGGCGTTACGAACAGCGCGCGCATCGCGGGCCTTGCGGTCCAGGCGCCGATCGGGATCGCAAACAGCAGGCCGACGATCACCGGCGACATCCACAGCAGCAGCGGCAGCGACACCGCCCAGGCGCTTATCGCCATCGCGACACCGCAGGCGGTCGGAACGCCGTACTTGCGATAGAGCTCCCGCCGCTCGACCGCGCCGTCATCGCGCCGCTGCGTCTGCCAACCCGCGTCCCGGCCGAGCAGGATCTCGACGACGGCGATCGACTGGAACACCATCATGACCGGCGCGATCATCGCCGAGATCAGCACCTCGGCGAGCACGCCCGTCAGCGCCCGGAACCCGCCGCCGAATTGCCGGCGCACGTCCGAGCGCGTCAGCAACAGGATGAAGCCGAGCAGCTTCGGCACGATCAGCAGCGCCATGGTGAGGCCGAACACCCAGGCGGCGAGCACCGGGTCCTGGGCCGGCCAGTTCGGGAACAGCGAAAAACCCTTCGGAAAATATTCGGGCCGAATGAAGCGCGCCTGCAACGAGATCAGGATTCCGAGCAGCAAGAACGACAGCCAGAGCGGCGCGGTGATGTAGGAGCCGATCCCGGTCATGAAATGCAGCCGCGAGATCCAGTGCAGCCGGCGCGTCCTCAGCACGGCGAGATGCTGCAGATTGCCCTGGCACCAGCGGCGGTCGCGCGCGGCAAAATCCAATAGCGACGGCGGGACCTCCTCAAAGCTGCCACCGAGCATCGGGGCCATGTAGATGCCCCAGCCGGCGCGCCGCATCAGCGCCGCCTCGACGAAGTCGTGGCTCAGGATATGTCCGCCGAACGGCTTGCGTCCGGAGAGCTCGGGCAGCCCCGCCTGCTCCGCAAATGCCTCGATCCTGATGATGGCATTGTGCCCCCAGTAGTTGCCCTCCGAGCCGTGCCACCACGCGACACCGGCGGCGACCATCGGTCCGTAGAGCCGGCCGGCGAACTGTTGCAGGCGGCTGAACAGGCTGCGCGCATTGACGATGACCGGCAGCGTCTGCAGCAGCGCCGCCTGCGGGTTGGTCTCCATCGCGTGCGCCATCCGCACCATGGTGTCGCCCGACATCAGGCTGTCGGCGTCGAGCACGATCATGAACCGATAGGCGCCGCCGAACCGCGTGATCCACTCGCCGACGTTGCCGGACTTGCGCGCCGTGTTGTCGGCGCGATGCCGGTAGAACAGCCGTTGCGCGCCGCAGGCCTCGCAGAGTTCGAGGAACGCCCTCTCCTCGGCGATCCAGATATCGGGATCGCGGGTGTCGCTGAGCACGAACCAGTCGAAGCTGTCGCCCTGCCCGGTTGCCTCGACGGACTCGTAGATGGCGCGCAGGCGCGCCATCAATTGATGCGGATTCTCGTTGTAGGTCGGGAGCAGGACCGCGGTCCGGCTCGCGAGCTGCGGCAACGGACCGTCGTCGCGGATCGGCAAGGCGTTGCCGTTGCGCCGAAGCAGAGCGAAGAAGCCGGCGAGCGCCGAAGCGAACGAAAACGCGATCCAGGCGAGCAGCGCGACGAACAGCACCAGCACCATGCCTTCCATGATCGTCACGCTGCCGACCTGGACCACCATGTACATCTCGTAGGCGCCGGCACCGGTCAGCGCCGCCGTCAGCATCAGGACGAACGCGCGGCGCATCAACATGCCCGCACCGACCGACACCGGCTTGCTCACCGCAAGCGGCGGCCGGCCAAGATCGGCCGCCGACATCGCAAGCGGGCTCTCTTGTGGCAGGAAGCCGTCGGCCGCCGCAGCGACGTCAGGATGAGGCGACGTGACTATGGCGCCCATCGATAGACCCAGATCTCGGAGAGCGGCTTGTCATCCTGCGCCAGATGCGCACGCAGCTCGACCGGGTCCTTCTTGACGGCGCATTGGAAGCTGAGCCGCCATCCGCCGGTATTCGGATTTGGCTGCGTGACGACATTCGTGATCTCGGACTTCTCGGCCGTCACGACGCCCTTGACGCTATTGGGATCGATCCCCTTCAGATTGTCCCCGAACAGGTCGAGCACGAACAGCTTGCTGTTCTCGCCATGCGCGCCGATGCCGCTGCGCGTGAAGCGCGCGAGCGAATGCGGCTTCGGCGCATCCGGCCCCCAATGCAGGCGATAGGTGAAATTGGTCTCGCTCTTGGCCTTGAGCGGCGCCTTCGGCCGCCAGAACGCGGCGATGTTGTCGTGGATCTCTTCCTTGGTCGGGATCTCGAACAGGATGACCGCGCCCTCGCCCCAGTCGCCGATCGGCTCGACCCACAGGCTCGGACGCTTCTCGAAGCGCGATTCGATGTCCTGATAGGCGAAGAAATTCTTCTCGCGCTGCATCAGACCGAAGCCATGCGGATTGACGTCCTGGAACGTGCTGATCTGGAGGTCGCGCGGATTGCTCAGCGGGCGCCACAGGCTCTCGCCCGTGCCGTTGTAGATCGCAAGCCCGTCCGAATCGTGCACCGACGGCCTGAAGTCGTCGACCTCGTTGCGATCGTTGGGCCCGAAGAAGAACATGCTCGTCATCGGCGCAAGGCCCACGTGCTCGAGATCGGCACGCGGATAGAGCGATGCCTCGACATCGAACACCGTGGTCGCTCCAGGCCTGATCGTGAAGCGGTAGCTTGCCGCGCAGCTCTTGCTGTCGAGCAAGGCGTGAATGACCAGCGAGGTCGCGTTGGGCACGGGACGCTCGAGCCAGAACGCCTTGAAGAACGGAAACTCCTCGCCCTTGGCTTCGCCGGTATCGATCGACAGGCCGCGCGCCGACAGGCCGTAGGTCTCGTCCTTGGCGACCGCGCGGAAATAGCTCGCGCCGAGGAAGACGCAGACCTCGTCATAGTAGTTCGGCTTGTTGATCGGCGCGTGGATGCGAAATCCGGCAAAGCCGAGGTTGGTCTCGGTGAAGTCAGGCACGGTCTCGCCGAACGAGAACATGTCCTTGCTGTACTTGACTTCGCTGACCTTGCCGTCAGCGACCTCGAAGATCTTGACCTTGTTCTTGTAGAAGAAGCCGCGGTGGAAGAACTGCGCTTCGAACGGCAGCTTCGCGCCGCGCCACAGCGCGCGCTCGGGCGTGAAGCGGATCGAGCGGTACTGGTCGTAGTTCAGGTCCGTCAGACCGTTCGGCAACTTCTCGTCCGGCGCCTCGAACGACTTGCCGGCGAGATTGCGCGCAAGCTCCCTGACCATGCCTGGGTTGAAGGGTGCGTCCGTCGCGCTCCCTGCGGCGGCGGCCTGGCGCTGTGGCAAGAACATGAGTGTCGGCAATACGGCCGATCCGTGGAGTAACTGGCGACGATTCAAAGCAGCTCCTGCTCGCTGACCGGGACGCCGCAATGCAACCGCCGAACCGGCGCTGAGTTCCATCTTTGCTGCGAGCAAGCGAAGATTGTCCGCCGGCTGAACACCAGGACTTGCTTCAACACAACCACACAACGCGTGGTCGGTTGCTGCCGTGCCGAAACCGTGGCGAAAAGGCTGCGAGAGAATGCCGGGAGCTACGCGCTCTCGAGCGTCGGCGCGACCTCGCGTGCGACCTGCACCAAGGCTGCGATCAGCGGCGTCATCGGATCGCGCTGCGGGATCACGAGGCCGATGCTGTAGTCCACGACCGGATCGACGATCGGAATGCTGCGCACGGCATCCGCAAGGCCGAGCGTCTCGGCAAGCTTGGCCGGCATCACGCTGGCCCAGCGGCCGGTCTTCACGTGGGTGTAGAGCACGAGCAGTGAGTTCGACGTCAGCGTCGGCGTCGCCTCCGCGCCGACCGAGGTCAGCGCGCGATCGATGATGCGGCGGTTCTGCATGTCGGGCGTGAGCAGGCAGAGCGGCACGGTGCCGACTTCCTTCCACGTCACCTGCTTGCGGTCGCCGAACATCGCATCCGGCGCCGTCAGCAAGCGATAGCTCTCGTTATAGAGCGGGATGGTGCGGACCTTGCCGATCGGCTCGTTCTCGATATAGGTCAGCCCGGCATCGACCTCGAGATTCTCGAGCAGGCCGAGCACGTCGGCCGACGTGCACGACTGGATGCGGAACCGCACATCGGGATGGCGCGCCCGGAACGGCGTGGTCAGCGAGGCCACCATGCCGAGCGCGGTCGGGATCGCCGCGATCCGGATCTCGCCCGACAGCTTGTCCTTGAGGCTGTTGATCTCCTGCTTCATCGCGCGCGCATCGCCGACGATGCGCCGCGCCCAGTCCAGCGTCCGCTCCCCTTCCGGCGTGAAGCCCTGGAAGCGGGATCCGCGCTGCACCAGCATGACGCCGAGGATTTCCTCGAGCTGCTTGAGGCTGGTCGACATCGTCGGCTGGGTGACGCCGCAGGCCTCCGCGGCCCGGCCGAAATGCCGCTCCTTGGCCAGCGCCAGCAGAAGTTCCAGCTTGTCGATCAAGGTTCAGATCCCTTCGGAAAGCGGCGCCCCAAGCGGCAGCCCGATACGTCCATAGGTAGCACGATCGGGGTGCGATCCCGAAATCCAAAGCGCCGCGGAAGTCCGTGATTCCAGAACATTATTACGAAACCGCATCGATCCATTCGGCGACGCTATTAATCGCGTTTCGCAATCGCCGCATGAGACAGCTTTATTGATGTTTCGAAGGATTCCAACTCTCATGTGCGAAGCAAAAAACTGATCGTGAGAAGCGCTGATGACGGTGGGATACGAACCTTGGGACAAGGCGCGCGGCGCTGAAATCATCGCCGAGCATGCCGGGCTTGAAGGCGCCACGCTGGTGATCCTGCACGCGCTGCAGGAGGCCTTCGGCTACGTGCCGGAGCCTGCGATCCCGATGGTGGCGGAGGCGCTCAACCTGTCGCGCGCCGAGGTGCACGGCGTGTTCACCTTCTACCACGATTTCCGGAAGCAACCTGCGGGCCGCCACGTCCTCAAGCTGTGCCGCGCCGAGGCCTGCCAGGCCGCCGGCGGCGATGCGCTCGCGGCGCGCGCGGAAGCCAGGCTCGGCATTGCCCTCGGCAATACCACGGCGGATGACCGCGTGACGCTGGAGCCGATCTACTGCCTCGGGCTGTGCGCCACCGCGCCCTCGGCGATGCTGGATGGCCGCGTGGTCGGCCGGCTCGACGAAGCGCGGATCGACGCGCTGGTCGCGGAGGCACAGCGATGACAATGCGGATCTTCATTCCCCGCGACGCCGGCGCGGTCGCCGTCGGCGCCGACGATGTCGCCCTCGCCTTCGAGCAGGCCGCAGCAGCGCGCGGCATGCCGCTCGAAATCGTCAGGACCGGCTCGCGCGGGCTGTACTGGCTGGAGCCGCTGGTCGAGCTGGCGACCGCCCAGGGCCGCGTCGCGTTCGGCCCGGTGACGCCGGCGGACGTTCTATCCCTGCTCGACGCGATGGCCGGCAGCGGCCAGCACGCGCTGTGGCTTGGTGTCACGGATGAGATTCCCTGGCTGAAGCGCCAGACCCGGCTGACCTTCGCCCGCTGCGGCGTGATCGATCCGCGCTCGGTCGACGACTACCGCGCCCATGGCGGCTACAAGGGCCTGGAGCGGGCGCTGACGCTGACCTCCGACCAGATCCTCGCCGACGTCACCACGTCCGGTCTGCGCGGCCGCGGCGGCGCCGGCTTCCCCACCGGCATCAAGTGGAAGACCGTGGCGCAGGCCAGCGCCGACCGCAAATACATCGTCTGCAACGCCGACGAAGGCGACAGCGGCACCTTCGCCGACCGCATGATCATGGAAGGCGACCCCTTCGTCGTGATCGAGGGCATGGCGATCGCAGGTATCACGGTAGGCGCCACCAAGGGCTACATCTACATCCGCTCGGAATATCCGCACGCGGTCGAAGCGATGAACGCGGCGATCGTGGCCGCCCGCCGCGCCGGCTTGCTCGGCAAGCGCATCGGCGGCTCCACCCATGAGTTCGATCTCGAGGTGCGGGTCGGCGCCGGCGCTTATGTCTGCGGCGAAGAAACCTCGCTGCTGGAAAGCCTCGAGGGCCGCCGCGGCATCGTGCGGGCCAAGCCGCCGCTGCCGGCGCATAAGGGCCTGTTCGGCCGCCCGAGCGTGATCAACAACGTGCTGTCGTTCGCGGCGATTCCCTTCATCCTCGACAACGGCGCCAAGGCCTACGCCGATTTCGGCATGGGCCGCTCGCGCGGAACGATGCCGATCCAGCTCGCCGGCAACATCAAATATGGCGGGCTGTTCGAGACCGCCTTCGGCGTCACGCTCGGCGAACTCGTCGACGAGATCGGCGGCGGCACCTTCACCGGGCGCGAGGTGCGCGCGGTTCAAGTCGGCGGCCCGCTCGGGGCCTACTTCCCGCGCGCGCTGTTCGACACGCCGTTCGACTATGAAGCGTTCGCTGCGCGCGACGGCCTGATCGGCCATGGCGGGATCGTGGTGTTCGACGACAGCGTCGACATGGCGAAACAGGCGCGCTTTGCGATGGAATTCTGCGCCGTCGAATCCTGCGGCAAGTGCACGCCGTGCCGGATCGGCTCGACCCGCGGCGTCGAGACCATCAACAAGATCATCAATGGCGAGCGCGTCGCGGAAAACCTCGCGGTTGTCGAAGACCTCTGCAACACCATGAAATTCGGCTCGCTGTGCGCACTCGGCGGCTTCACGCCCTACCCCGTGATGAGCGCACTGAAACACTTCCGGGAAGATTTCGGCGGAGATCTAGGTCCCGCACCGGCCCGGTTGCAGGCCGCGGAATAGCAAGGAAATCACGATGTCGCTGATCCAGGAAACCGATTTCGGCACGCCCAAGTCCAAATCCGAGACGATGGTCACGCTGACCATCGACGGCAATCAGATCACGGTGCCCGAGGGCACCTCGATCATGCGCGCGGCGATGGAAGCCGGCACCCAGATTCCAAAGCTCTGCGCGACCGACATGGTCGACGCCTTCGGCTCCTGCCGGCTCTGCCTCGTCGAGATCGAGGGCCGCGCCGGCACGCCGGCCTCCTGCACGACGCCGGTCATGCCCGGCCTCGTCGTGCACACCCAGAGCGAGCGGCTGAAGAAGCTGCGCAAGGGCGTGATGGAGCTCTACATCTCCGACCACCCGCTGGACTGCCTGACCTGCGCGGCGAACGGCGACTGCGAATTGCAGGACATGGCGGGCGCCGTCGGCCTGCGCGACGTGCGCTACGGTTATGAAGGCGAGAATCACGTCTTCGCCAAATCGCACGGCTGCGAAAACGACAACTGGATGCCGAAGGACGAGTCCAATCCGTACTTCACCTACGATCCCTCGAAGTGCATCGTCTGCTCGCGCTGCGTCCGCGCCTGCGAGGAAGTGCAAGGCACCTTCGCGCTGACGATCTCCGGCCGCGGCTTCGACAGCCGCGTCTCGCCCGGCATGAACGAAAGCTTCCTCGGCTCGGAATGCGTGTCCTGCGGCGCCTGCGTGCAGGCCTGCCCGACCGCGACGCTGACCGAGAAATCCGTGATCGAGATCGGCCAGCCCGAACACTCGGTCATCACCACCTGTGCCTATTGCGGCGTCGGCTGCGCCTTCAAGGCCGAGATGCGCGGCGAGGAAGTGGTGCGCATGGTGCCGTGGAAGGACGGCAAGGCCAATCGCGGCCATTCCTGCGTCAAGGGCCGCTTCGCCTGGGGCTACACCACCCACAAGGAGCGCATCCTGAAGCCGATGATCCGCGAGCGGATCGAGGATCCCTGGCAGGAAGTGTCGTGGGACGAAGCCTTGAATTTCGCCGCCGCGAAATTCAAGGGCATCCAGCAGAAATACGGCCGCGACGCGGTCGGCGGCATCACCTCGTCACGCTGCACCAATGAAGAAACCTATCTGGTGCAGAAGCTGATCCGCGCCGGCTTCGGCAACAACAATGTCGACACCTGCGCCCGCGTCTGCCATTCGCCGACCGGCTACGGCCTGTCGCAAACCTTTGGGACTTCGGCCGGCACGCAGGATTTCGATTCGGTGGAGGACACCGACGTCGTGCTGATCATCGGCGCCAATCCGGCTTCCGCCCATCCGGTGTTCGCCTCGCGGCTGAAGAAGCGGCTGCGCCAGGGCGCCAGGCTGATCGTGATCGATCCGCGCCGCACCGAGATGGTGGAATCGCCGCATGTGAAGGCGCTGCATCTGCCGCTGATGCCCGGCACCAACGTCGCCGTGCTCACCGCGCTCGCCCATGTCATCGTCACCGAAGGGCTCGTCGATGAGACCTTCGTGCGCGAGCGCTGCGACTGGAGCGAGTTCCAGGATTGGGCGGCTTTCGTCGCCGATTCCAAGCACAGCCCGGAAGCCACCGCGATCATGACCGGCGTCGATCCGAAGGCGCTGCGCGAGGCGGCACGAATCTATGCCACCGGCGGCAACGGCGCGATCTATTACGGGCTCGGCGTCACCGAGCACAGCCAGGGCTCGACCACGGTGATCGCGATCGCCAACCTCGCGATGGCGACCGGCAATATCGGCCGGCCCGGCGTCGGCGTGAATCCGCTGCGCGGCCAGAACAACGTGCAGGGCTCCTGCGACATGGGCTCGTTCCCGCACGAGCTGCCGGGCTACCGCCACATCGCCGGCGACGCGGTGCGCGAGCAGTTCGAGGCGATGTGGAACGTCAAGCTCAACAACGAGCCGGGCCTGCGCATCCCGAACATGTTCGACGCCGCCATCGAGGGCAGCTTCATGGGGCTCTACGTGCAGGGCGAGGACATCCTGCAGTCCGACCCTAACACCAAGCATGTGGTGGCGGCGCTGTCGGCGATGGAATGCGTCATCGTCCACGATCTCTTCCTGAACGAGACCGCGAACTACGCCCATGTCTTCCTGCCCGGCTCGACCTTCCTCGAGAAGGACGGCACCTTCACCAATGCCGAACGCCGCATCCAGCGCGTCCGCAAGGTGATGACGCCGCTCAACGGCTACGCCGACTGGGAAGTGACGATCATGCTCGGCAAGGCGATGGGCTTTGAGATGAACTACACCCATCCATCCGAGATCATGGACGAGATCGCCGCGCTGACGCCGACCTTCGCGGGCGTCTCCTATGCCAGGCTCGACGAGCTCGGCTCGGTGCAGTGGCCCTGCAACGAAAAGGCGCCGGAAGGCACCCCGGTGATGCATATCGGCGGCTTCGTGCGCGGCAAGGGCAAGTTCATCCTCACCGAATATATCGCGACCGACGAACGCACCGGCCCGCGCTACCCGCTGCTGCTCACCACCGGCCGCATCCTCAGCCAGTACAATGTCGGCGCGCAGACCCGCCGCACCGAGAACGTGGTGTGGCACGCCGAGGACCGGCTGGAGATCCATCCGCATGACGCCGAGCAGCGCGGCGTGCGCGACGGCGACTGGGTGCGGCTGGCGAGCCGGGCCGGCGAGACCACGCTGCGCGCCGAGCTCACCGACCGCGTGGCGCCGGGCGTGGTCTACACCACGTTCCACCACCCTGACACCCAGGCCAACGTCATCACGACCGACTTCTCCGACTGGGCCACCAACTGTCCGGAGTACAAGGTCACCGCAGTGCAGATCTCGCCGTCGAACGGTCCGTCCGACTGGCAGAAGGCCTATGACGAGCAGGCACGCCACTCCCGCCGCATCGCGCCGGTGGTGGAAGCCGCGGAGTAACGATGCGCGAGCCCGTCCACCAATCAAGGCGGAAAGTCTGGCGTGACGGCGTCTTCAGCGACGGCGCGCGCCTGATCCCGGAGGAGACGCCGCTCGCGCTGACCTATAATGGCGGCACCTACGCCGTGATGATGGGCTCGCCCGAGGACCTCGGCGATTTCGCCGTGGGCTTCAGCCTGAGCGAAGGCATCGTGCAAGCGGCCGACGAGATCGAGACCCTCGACATCGTCGAGCTCGATGACGGCATCGAGCTTCGGATGTGGCTCAGGCCTGACAGGGCCGAGCGGATCGCCGAGCGACGGCGCAACATCGCCGGACCGACCGGCTGCGGCCTGTGCGGACTTGATTCCATCAGCGAGGCGGTCCGGCCGGCTGCGGTGGTGCGCGCGGGCCGCGCCTTCTCGCCGCGCGAGATCATGGCGGCGGTGGCGGCGGTGGCGCCGCTGCAGGAGATCAACCACCAGACCCGCGCCGTGCACGCCGCGGCGTTCTGGACGGGCGCGCGCGGCATCGTGGCGCTGCGCGAGGATGTCGGCCGCCACAATGCGCTCGACAAGCTCGCCGGCGCGCTGGCCCGCGACAAGGTCATGGCCAGCGAAGGCATGGTGCTGCTCACCAGCCGCGTTTCGGTCGAAATGGTTCAGAAGACCGCCGCGATCGGCGCGCCGCTGATCGCTGCGGTGTCGGCGCCGACCGCGCTTGCGGTGCGGATGGCGGATGCCGCCGGCATCACGCTCGCCGCGATCGCTCGCGCCGATGGATTTGAAATCTTTACGCATCCGGAACGCGTCACAGGCGCGATGGCCGGCAAGGAGCCCGCTTATGTCGTCGTCGCCTGACAAACTGGTCTATATGGCGAACCAGATCGGAAAATTCTTCCAGAGCCAGGGGCGCGAGCGTGCCGTGCAGGGCATTTCCGAGCACATCTGGAAGTTCTGGGATCCGCGGATGCGCAAGCAGATCTTCGCCCATCTCGACGCCGGCGGCACCGGCCTCGATCCCGACGTCCGCGATGCCTTGCAGAAGCTGAAGCAGCAGGCGTAGGCAGCCGCGCCCTGCTCTATCACCGTCACCCTGAGGAGCCGCATAGCGGCGTCTCGAAGGGTCGACGGCCCGACTGTGGCCGTGCATCCTTCGAGACGCGCTACGCGCTCCTCAGGATGACGGGATTGAGATCGTAGCTTCCCCTACCCCACGATCGTGTTGAAGACGCGGCGCACCTCGCTTTGGGTCTCGCGCAGGCGGGCTTCCAGTGCGGAGAAGTCCGGCGTGTCCCCGGCCCGCGCCATCACGCGCAGTAGGTCTTCGCCCGCGCTCTCCGGATTGAACTTGCCGGTGACGCAGAGCCGCAGGATCTGCGTCAGGTCATGATAGAGCCGCGCCGCGGAGCGCAGGATCTCCGCCTCGGACTGGCCGAGCAGGCCGAGCTTGGCGGCATTGTCGAGCACCTGCAGCGTCGAGACACTGAGGATTTCCGGCTTCACCGCGGCATGCGCGAGCTGGAGATATTGCGCGATGAAATCGATGTCGACGAGCCCGCCGGCGGCGAGCTTGAGATCCCAGACGTCGTCCTCGCCCTTCTCCAGCGCGATCGCGCGCCGCATGTCGGCAACGTCGGCCGCGGTCGACGCCGCATCGCGCGGCCGGGTCAGCACGCTGCGGATGATCGCTTCGATCTTCTCGCGGAATTCCGGCGACGATGAGATCACGCGGGCGCGCGTCAGCGCCATGTGCTCCCAGGTCCACGCCTCGCGCTCCTGGTAGTCGGAGAACGAATCGATCCGCGAGGCGACCGGGCCGGCGCGCCCCGACGGGCGCAGCCGCATGTCGACCTCATAGAGCACGCCGTAATTGGTCCGGGTCGTGAAGGCGCTGATCAGGCGCTGGGTGAAGCGGGCAAAATACTGCGCGCCATGCAGCGAGCGCTCGCCGTCGGAGTCCGGCGCCTCGCTATCGAAATCGTACAGCAGGATCAAATCGAGGTCGGAGGACGCCGTCATCTCGCGGCTGCCGAGCCGCCCCATCGCGACGATCGCGGTCTCCTGCCCATTGATCCGACCATATTGCGCGGCGAACTGGTCGGTGACGAGGCCGTGCACGGTGTGGACGATCCCCTCGGCCACATCGGCAAAGGCGGTGCTGGCGTGCTGCGCCGATACCGTGCCGGACAGGATCCGCGTGCCGATCAGGAACAGGCTCTCCTGGCCGAACAATCTCAGACGATCGAGAAAATCCTCGTAGGACGACGCATCCTGCAGCGTGGCGGCCAGCCGCTCCGACAGTTCCTTCTTGTCCGGCATCGCGCCGAAGAAGCGCGGATCGACCAGGCCGTCCATGATCTGCGGCTGCCGCGCCAGCATGTCGCCGAGCCGCGGTGCCGCGCCGAGGATCAGCGCCACCAGCGCGACGAAGTCGCGGTTCTGGCTGAGCAGCGAGATCAGCCGGCCGCCCCGCTGCAGCGCGCCGAGGAAACGGTCAAACGCCGCCACCGCATCGTCAGGCTCCTCGGCATGCGCGAGGCCGTCGATCAGGCCGGGAATGAATTCCAGGAACGCGGCGCGCGTCGCCTCGACGCGCAGCGCGCGATAGTCGCCCTCGATCCATTGCTGCACGGTGCCGGCAACCGCAATGGGCTTCTTGAAGCCGAGATTGGCGAGATGTTCGATCAGGCGGGCGTCCTCAGGTCCGGCGCCGTAGTCGATATCCGGCAGCTTTGCGGTGCCGGTCGGATCGTCGCCCTCGAACAGCTTGCCATAGTGGTTCTGCACGATCTTGAGCTGGCCGAGCAGGTCTCTGGCGAAGGCCTCGCGATTTTCGTAGCCGAAGAAATGCGCAAAGCGCTCGACATCCTCAGGCGCTTCGGGCAGCGAATGGGTCTGCTCGTCGGCGATCATCTGCAGCCGGTGCTCGACCCGGCGCAGGAATTCATAGGCCGTCGTCAATTCGTCGCGCGCTTCAAAGGTGATCCAGTTGCTGTTGGCGAGCACGTTGAGCGCCTCCAGCGTCGGCCGCACCCGCAACTCCGGATGGCGGCCGCCAGCGATCAGCTGCTGGGTCTGGGCGAAGAACTCGATCTCGCGGATGCCGCCGCGGCCGACCTTGACGTTATGGCCCTCGACCGAGATCTCGCTCTGGCCGCGATAGGTCTGCATCTGCCGCTTCATGTCGTGGACATCGGCAAGCGCGGCAAAATCCAGATGCTTGCGCCAGACAAAGGGCGCGAGCTCGGCGATCAGCGCCTCGCCGGCCTTGGGATCGCCGGCGCAGGGCCGCGCCTTGATCATCGCAGCACGCTCCCAGGTGCGTCCCTCGCGTTCGTAATAATGCAACGCCGCGTCGGTCGAGATCGCGACCTGGGTCGAGGCCGGGTCCGGACGCAGCCTGAGATCGACCCGGAACACATAGCCGTCGCCCGAGCGCTGCTGTAGCATCCGCGCCATCGCCTGGGTGACGCGCACGAAGAACGGCTGCGGCTCGATGTCCTCGGCGAGCGAGGTGGCCGCGCGATCGAAGAACACGATCAGGTCGATGTCGCTGGAATAGTTCAGCTCGCCGGCCCCCATCTTGCCCATCGCGAGCACAATCAGGCCCGAACCTGCTTCGGGGTGATCGGGATCGGCCGCGGTCATCCGGCCGCGGGCCACTTCCTGCCGGAACAGATATCGCAGCGCCGATTGCACCGAATTCACCGCGACGTCGGTCAGCGCCGCCGTCACCCGCATCACCGGCCAGACGCCGCCGATGTCGCACAGCGCGATCATCAGCGCGGCCTCCGCCTTCATGCGGCGAAGCAGAACCATCACGTCGGCCTCGCTGCCGGCGGCGAGCACCTCGCGCGACGTCGTCTCGATCAGATTGGCCAGATGCGACTCCGGGTCGCATGACAGGATCCGGATCAGCCGCGCGGCGTCGGCACGCGCGAGCTCGAACAGGTAGGGCGAGAACTCGGCGATGCCGCGCAGGATGTCGCGTGCGAACGGATGTTCAAGCAGCGCATTGAGCGCGGCCAATTGCGCCGGCTCGAGCTCGGCGAACCAGTCGGTCAGGCGCTGATCGGCGGATGTGGGCGCGGCGACACGCGGTCCGTCCGCGAACCGCGCGGCCAGACCATGTCGATCCGCGTTTCCCGGCGCGGCGGCATTCATGCCGCCTTCTGTGGCACATCCTGCGTTTGAGCCGCAAGCCTGTCACTGCCGCCCGCCCGCGCGGGCAGCACCAGGGTGGCGACCAGCCCCGGATGGGCATCGCCGAGCCTGAGCTCGCCGCCATGAAGCGTGGCGACCGCCGAGGCCAGGCTGAGGCCGAGACCGGAACCGGGTAAGGTCCGGCTCGCCTCGAGCCGGACGAAACGCTCGACCGCGTGCTTGCGGTCGGCCTCGGGAATGCCCGGACCGTGGTCGGTGACGCTGAGCAGGACCTGGTCGCCCTCGCGCCGCGCCTCGATCAGGATCTCCCGCGCATCCGCATTGAGCGGCTGTACGCTCACGTCGGGCTTGCCGTATTTGATGGCATTCTCGACCAGGTTGGCGACCGCCTGGCTGATCAATTCGCGGTTGCCGTGAATCGGCGCCGGCACGGTCTTCACCTGCAGCGTCATGCCGTCGTCCTCGGCCAGCGGCTCGTACAGTTCGTGGATGCCGTTGGCGACATCGGCACCGTCGAAATCGTCCATGTTGCCGCGCGCCTGGCCGGACTCGGCACGCGCAATCATCAACAGGGCGTTGAAGGTGCGGATCAGCCCGTCGGATTCCTCGATGGTCCGCTCCAGCGCCGCGCGATAGTCGGCCTCGCAGCCCGACCGCGCCAGCGCCTCCTCGGCGCGGTTGCGCAGCCGCGTCAGCGGCGTCTTGAGGTCATGGGCGATGTTGTCGGAGACCTCCTTCAGCCCCGTCATCAGCGCCTCGATGCGCTCGAGCATGGCATTGAGATTTTCCGCCAGGCGATCGAGCTCGTCGCCGCTGCGGCCGACCGGCAGCCGGCCGGACAGATCGCCCGCCATGATGCGCTTGGTGGTTCCGGTCATGGCGTCGATCCGGTGCAGCACGCGGCGGGCGACGAAGATACCGCCGCCGATGCCGAGCACGACGACGACGAGGATCGACCATTGCGCGGCCTTGGCGACGATGCCGAACAGCCGCCGCCGTTCCTCGAGGTCGCGCCCGACCAGCAGGCGGAAGCCGTTGTCCATCTGGGTGACCCGCACCAGCGCGCGGTGATCGGTCTTGTCCTGGTCGTCGAGCCGGCGATAGGCGGTCTCGGTCCAGCCCTGCGTGCTCATCACGCCCGGCGCCAGCGCGCCGACATTGCCGGCAAGCATCTGCCCGTTCGGCGCCGTCACCAGATAGAGGTTGGCGCCCGGCCGCAGCGCACGATTGCCCATGGTGCCCAGCAGGCCGCGCAGGCCGCGGCGGTTGTAGATATCGGTGATCTCGCTGATCTCGACATTGACCGTCGTCGTGATCTGCTCGGTGATCAGCCGCCGCGTGTTCCATGCGAAGTAAGCCAGCAGCGAGGCGGCGAACAGCGCGAACAGGAACAGGTAGACCAGCGTCAGCCGAAACGCCGTGGTCCGGATCAGTTTACCGAATGCCGTCACGGATCATATACCCCGCGCCGCGGATGGTATGCAGCAGCGGCCGCTCAAAACCCTTGTCGATCTTGGAGCGCAGCCGCGAGATGTGAACGTCGATGACGTTGGTCTGCGGATCGAAATGATAATCCCAGACATTCTCGAGCAGCATGGTGCGCGTCACCACCTGCCCGGCATGCTTCATGAGATATTCGAGCAGGCGGAACTCGCGCGGCTGCAAGGTAAGCTCGTCCTTGCCGCGGGCGACGCGATGGGACAGCCGATCGAGCTCGAGGTCGCCGACCCGGTACGTCGTCTCCTCGGCCGGGCCGACATTGCGCCGCGACAGCACCTCGACGCGCGCGAGCAGCTCGGCGAAGGAATAGGGTTTCGGCAGGTAGTCGTCGCCGCCGGCGCGCAGGCCCTTGATGCGGTCATCGACCTGGCCGAGCGCCGAGAGGATGAGTACCGGCGTCCGGTTGCCCTTGTCGCGCAGGCTGCCGATCAGCGACAGGCCGTCACGCTTCGGCAGCATGCGATCCACAACCAGCACGTCGTAGTCGCCGGACTCGGCCATCGACAGCCCTTCCTCGCCATCGGAGGCGAGATCGGCGATATAGCCGACTTCGCGGAATGCCTTGACCAGATAGTCGGCTGACTCACGGTCGTCTTCGATGATCAGGATGCGCATTTGCGGAGCGATTGCGGTCACGGGAATTGGCCCTCTGTCAGCATGACGCGGCCGGCCTGCACATGCAAGACGACCGCGCATATTCTCGATTGCTTGAAAAAAGTGGGCGGTGAAGCTGGGGGACCTCACCGCCCTGAGACCTTCCGACAGAGGGGGGCATATTCCATCGAAAGGCAACGTAGGGAGCGAGCAAGGGGCCCGCCCCCCGGAAAGCGCCGTCGGCGGGGGCGACTGATGCCGGCGACGCCTTCCAACTCATAGATAGTTATCCCTTCGCCAGCGGCACTGCCACAAAGCGCGACGAACCGCCGCTCTTCACGCGCATGAGAACGCTGTTCTTGCTGTCATTGCGCGCCGCGGTGATCGCATCCCGCACTTCACCGGCGGTGCCGACGGACTTGCCGGCGACCTCGAGGATCACGTCGCCTTCCTTGAAGCCCCGCTCAGCGGCAGCACTCTTGGGATCGACTTCGGTCACGACCACGCCATCCTTGCCGGCGCCGGCCACGCTGTTGGCGGGCGCGACGGTGAGGCCGAGCTTCGGCACGTCGGTGCCGCGGGACGAGTTGCCCTTGTCGCTCTTGTCGGTGTCCGCCTTGGCTTCCAGGTTGTTCGGCAGCTGGCCGAGCGTGAGGTTGACGGTCTTGTCCTGACCCTTGTGCAGTACGTTCAGCTTCACGGCGTTGCCGGGCGCGAGGCCACCGATGGTGCGGGCGAGTTCGCGCGCATCCTTCACCGGCTCGCCATTGACGGCGGTGATGACGTCACCGGATTCGATGCCGGCCTTGGCCGCGGGGCCGTTGGCCTGCGGTTCGGCAACCAGCGCGCCTTCGGCCTTCTTCATGCCGAGGCTGTCGGCGATGTCGGAGGTCACCGGCTGGATCTGGACGCCGATCCAGCCACGGCTGACCGCGCCCTTGTCCTTCAACTGGGCGACGACGCTCTTGACGGTCTGGGCCGGGATCGAGAACGCGATGCCGACGCTGCCGCCGGACGGCGAGTAGATCGCCGTGTTGACGCCCATCACCTCACCGGACACGTCGAACGCCGGGCCACCCGAATTGCCCTTGTTCACGGGCGCATCGATCTGGATGAAATCGTCATACGGGCCGTTGCCGATGTCGCGGCCGGAGGCCGAGACGATGCCCGCGGTCACGGTGCCGCCGAGGCCGAACGGATTGCCGACCGCCAGCACCCAGTCGCCGATGCGCGGCTTGGTTTCGGAAAGCTTGGCAAACTGGAAGTTGGAGCCGCCCTCGACCTTGATCAGCGCGAGGTCGGTGCGCGGATCGGTGCCGATCACCTTGGCGGAATAGGTCTTGCCGTCGTCGGTGGTGACTTCGACCTTGTCGGCGCCGTCAACGACGTGATTGTTGGTCACGGCAAAGCCGTCAGCCGAGATGAAGAAGCCGGAGCCCTGGCCCGTCACCACGCCACCGCCACGCGGTCCACCGCGCAGACCCGGGGGCAAGCCATCCGGACCGCCGAAGCGGCGGAAGAAGCGCTCCATCGGCGAACCCGGCTGGAACGGCGAATCGTCATTGTTGTTGCTGTCATCCTTCGCGACCTTCTCGCGAATGTTGACCTTGACCGAGATCACCGACGGTTTCACGCGCTCGACGATGTCGGCAAATCCGACCGGCTGCTGAACCTTCTTGACCTCGTTATTGACCTGCGCATGCGCGGGCGTCGTGAACAGGTCGGCGGGGTTGTGCGAGGGGCTGAAGCCATAGGTGGCGGCACCGAGGCCGGCCACGACCGACGCCATCAGCGCGAGTTTGCGGGCAGAGAACAGCGAGCGCTTCGGCGCCTTGTAGGACGGAAGGGTCGAGAGGTCGGGACGGTCGGTCATGTCTTGAAATCTCCAGGGCCAGAATCATTGGTGCCGGGGGCGAGCACCTGATGGGTCTGAACATGGGGTCATCAGCCTTACGGCGCGCTGGCTGCGGAATTAAACTTTTGTAATCGAGGCGGCCGCCGCTGCGGCAGAATAGCGCAGGTAAGTAAAGGACTTAAAAGGGAACTAAAGCGGCTTGTCCGGCGCGGATTCCGCCGCCAGCAGCCGTTCCAAGCGCGCCTGCTCGTCGGACGTCAGTCCGGCGGCGGAATCGCCCCCGCCCGCGGCCGGATTTGCCTTGCGCCGGCCGAGGCGCCAGAGCGCAAAGCCGCCCAGCAGCAACGCCAGCGGCGGGGTCAGCCACAGCAGCAGCGTGTGCTCGTTGAGGCGCGGCTTCAGCAGCACGAATTCGCCGTAGCGCGCCACCAGGAAATCGATCACCTGGCCGTCGCTGTCGCCGGCCGAGATGCGTTCACGCACCAAGAGACGGAGATCGCGCGCCAGCGGCGCCTCCGAATCGTCGATCGACTGGTTCTGGCAGACCATGCAGCGCAGCTCCTTGGAGAGCTCGCGCGCCCTCGCCTCCTTGGCCGGATCCGCCATGACCTCGTCGGGCAGCACCGCCCGTGCGGGCATCGCCCCGAGCATCAGGGCCGCCGCAAGCACGGCGGCTGCAAGCGCGCGCGACCGCATCACTCGGCCGCCTGCAATGCGCGCGCCGCTTTCGCTGGCTTCGGCGCGCCGACCCGCAAGCGGCGGTCGGACAGCGACAGCAGACCACCGAACGCCATCAGCACCGGGCCCCACCAGATCATCAGCACCAGCGGCTTGTGATAGATGCGCACCGCGATCGCGCCATCGGCCGAGGTATCGCCGAGCGAGATGTAGAGCTGGCTGGCGCCGCGCGTCATCAGCGCGGCCTCGGTCGTCGAGGCGCCGCGGGTCGTGAAGTTGCGCTTCGACGGCGTCATCACGCTGACCTTCTCGCCGTCACGCGTCACGGTGAATTGCGCGACCATCTCGCGGAAGTTCGGACCCTGCCGTGGGTTCAGGCCGTCGAGCCGCAACTGGTAGCCGGCGACACGGGCGACGTCGTCCGGCTTCATCGCGCCGATATATTCGCTGTTCCAGGTGGTTTCGCAGACGATCCCGATCAGCGCGACGCCGAGACCGGCATGCGCGAAGGCGGTCCCCCAGGTCGCGCGCGGCAAGCCGCGCGCACGGCGCAACGAGAGCGACAGCGGAATCCGGAACAGCGCGATGCGCTCGGCGAGATCGCACAGCGCGCCCATGATCACGAACACCGCCAGCCCGATCGCGAGCGGCGCCAAGGTCGCGCCGCCATAGGTCCACGCCAGCACCAGCGCCATCGCAACCAGCGCGACGATGCCGGCCACCATCAGCCGCTGCGCCGCGCCGAGCAGGTCGCCGCGCTTCCAGGCCAGCAGCGGCCCGAACGGCACCGCGAGCAGCAGCGGCACGAACAGCGGCGCGAAGGTGAAATTGAAGAACGGCGCGCCGACCGAGATCTTTTCGCCGGTCAGCACCTCTAGCGCCAGCGGATACAGCGTGCCGATGAACACGGTCGCGCAGGCGGTGGTGAGCAGCAGATTGTTGAGCACCAGCGCGCCTTCGCGCGAGATCGGCGCGAACAGCCCGCCCTGCTTCAGCGCCGGCGCACGCCAGGCATACAGCGACAGGCTGCCGCCGATGAAGACGAGCAGGATCAGCAGGATGAACACGCCGCGTGTCGGATCGGTGGCGAACGCGTGGACCGAGGTCAGCACGCCGGAGCGCACCAGGAAGGTGCCGAGCAACGACAGCGAGAAAGTCAGGATCGACAGCAGGACGGTCCAGACCTTCAGCGCGTTGCGCTTCTCCATCACCAGCGCCGAATGCAGCAGCGCGGTGCCGGCAAGCCACGGCATCAGCGAGGCGTTCTCGACCGGATCCCAGAACCACCAGCCGCCCCAGCCGAGTTCGTAATAGGCCCAATAGGAGCCCATGGCGATGCCGAGCGTCAGGAAAATCCACGCCATCAGCGTCCACGGCCGCACCCAGCGCGCCCAGGCGGCGTCGATCCGTCCCTCGAGCAGCGCCGCCACCGCGAACGAGAACGAGATCGAGAAGCCGACATAACCGAGATAGAGCATCGGCGGATGCACGGCGAGGCCGATATCCTGCAGCACCGGATTGAGGTCGCGTCCCTCCAGCGGCGGATTGGCGATGCGCAGGAACGGGTTCGAGGTGATCAGGATGAACAGATAGAACGCGCTGGCGACCCAGGCCTGCACCGCCAGCACATGCGCACGCAGCGACAGCGGCAGATTGTTGCCGAAGGCAGCGACGAGGCCGCCGAACAGCGCCAGGATCGACACCCACAGCAGCATCGATCCTTCATGGTTTCCCCACACGCCGGTGATCTTGTAGAGCAGCGGCTTCAGCGAATGCGAATTCTCGTAGACATTGGCGACCGAGAAATCCGAGGTGACGTGCAGCGTCACCAGCGCCGCGAACGACGCCGCAACGAACAGCAATTGGGCGAGCGCGGTCGAGCGCGCGACGTTCATCAGCGCCGCATCGCGCCAGCGCGCGCCGACGATCGGCACGATGGACTGGATCAACGCGAGCCCAAGCGCGAGCACCAGGGCGTAATGTCCACTTTCGGCAATCACTGCACGGCTCCCTGGGTCGGCGCCGCGGAGGCACTCGGCGTATTGCCTGATTTGGCACCGTAATCGTCCTTCCAGTGGCCCTGCTTCTTCAAGGCGTCGGCGACGTCCTTCGGCATGTAGGTCTCGTCATGCTTGGCGAGCACGGTGTCGGCGCGGAACACGCCGCTGGCGTCGAGCGCGCCTTCGGCAACCACGCCCTGCCCCTCGCGGAACAGATCCGGCAGGATGCCCTTGTAGGCGACCGGCAGCGTCGCGCCGCCGTCACCAACGGTGAAGGTCACGGCGAGATTGTCGCCGCGCTTCAGCGAGCCCTGCTCCACCAGGCCGCCGAGGCGGAAACGCTTGCCCGGACCAAGATGCTTTTCGGCGACCATCGACGGCGTCGAGAAGAACACGATGGAATCGCGCAGCGCGTTCAGCACCAGGCCCGCGGCGATCGCGAGCACGACGAGCGCGCAGCCGATCAGTGTCAAACGCCGTTGCTTCCTGGTCATCGTCCATCCTTGCGCATGACGTTCTCCGCACTTTTCGGCGTCATGCGTTATCCATCCAGCCCGAGATTCTTCAGCCCCTCATTGAGCTGACGCAACCGGTCCGCATCGTTGGCGACTGCCTGACGGGCATCCGCGAGCGCGCTCATCGCCTTGTCGCGCTCGCCCATCACGAGATAGGCGCGGACCAGCCGCAGCCAGCCCTCGACATCGTCGCCATTGGTCTTCAGCCGCGTCGCCAGCCGATCGACCATGCCTTGGATCATGGTGCCGCGATCGGCCTCGCTCATGTCCCTGGCCGCAGCCACCGCACTGTCCGGCAGCGCCGGTGCGCTCACGCCACCGGGTGCGCTGACGCCGCCGGGCACGCTTCCGCCCACCCGCACCAGCGCGGCCTGCACCAGCGGCCGCCACGGCGCGTCCGCCGGCGCCTTCGCCAGCATCTTCTGCCAGAGCGCAGCGGCATCAGCCTTGCGGCCGTCCTGCTCGGCGGCGAGACCGAGGAAATAGTTCGCCTTTGCATCGTCGCCGTTCAGCGCGACCGCGCGCTCGAATTCCGCCTTGGCGTCCGCGGTGACGACGCCGCCGGCAGTCCCCATCAGCGCCTCGCCGAGGTCGGCGCGGCGATCGGCGCTGTCGCCGGCATAGGTGATGGCGTTGCGATAGGCGCGGACGGCATCATCGTAGCGGCCGAGGCGCGACAGCACCGGCGCCAGCACCGTCCAGCCGCGCCCGTCGGTCGGGTTCTTTTCGAGATGCGCCTCGACCTGCGCGACCAGATTGGCGAGCGGCTGGTTGGCGTCGGCCACTCGGCCGCGCTCGGCGAGCGGGAAGTCACCAAGGCGCGGCGAGCCGAGCGCGAGATAGAAGCTCGAGGCAATCACCGGCAATCCGACCAGGCCGACGATCGCGGCAGTGCGCCGCAGATTGAGGTTGCCTTGCACCGGGGTCTCACGTCCGCCCTGATCGGCGGCGGCCAGCAGCCGGCGGCTGATCTCGACCCGTGCGGCATCGGCCTCGGCGGCACCGATGATGCCGGCGGCCATGTCGCGGTCGATTTCGGCGAGCTGGTCGCGGTAGACCACGACCTCGCTGCCGCCGGTATCCGCGCGCCCGCGGCGGCTGAGCGGCCACAGCACGGCAAAGATCGCCGCGACCGTCATCAGCGCGAACACAAACCACAGCGTCATCAAGCGGTTCCCGGATGGAACGGCGACTTCCGGCAAGCCGCCTTAGAATCGCTTTACACTACCGGCAGCGAGCCCGGCAATTGACAATTGCTGGATCGGCGGAACGTCGAAATCAGGCGGTTTCCGGTGCCGTTCCGGCGGTATTGCAACGGTGTTTCCGGGCGAGGGCGCGCACGACCAAAATATCGAAAACAACCCCATGCAAGGGAGCAGGCTTCCAACAGCGCTCGATTGACGGTTGACACGTCGGGCAAATCAGTGCCACACTTCCATTATTCCGAAATTGCGCAATGCTGATGGTCCCGCCTTGGCGGGCTCGTCGGCTTGTCGTCGAACATGCTCGCGAATTGCGCGATCTCGCTACCCCGCGCGCGACGACTTGCGCTCGCCGGTCACGGCGTTTTCGGCGGCCCGGTTCATCAGGGAGGCGTAGTCGTGGCCGAACAGCACCTCGCAGAAGCGGATCGCGGCCTTGACCTGCTGCTGGCGGAACGCCCGGACCCGGGCGTCGCCGCCGCGCAGCGACTGCACCAGCCCTTCGGTCGACTGCTCGACATAATGTTGCAGGTCGGAGAAAGTCCGCAGCGTCACCTCGTTGATGGCGAGCTCGCTGGCATAGGTGCGGCACACCGCGACGAAATCGATCAGCGCCGCGGCATCCTCGACCTCGGTCGCATCGATCTTGGCCCCTGCCGTAATGTCCTTGTCGGCGCGCTGGCGCAGGATGCGGCGGACCCGGCCCGGCACGCTGTCGATCTCCGATTGCAGCGCGTTGGAAGTATCGGCGCGGACCGAGGTGAGCTGGCGGCCCCAGGTGGAATCGTTGCGCAGATCGAGCTCGGTGCGCAGGCCGCGGACGCCGTCATGCAGGGTCTTGAGCTGCTCGCCGACATAATCGAAATGCCCGCGCCTGATGTCGGTGCGCAGGCAGGCCGCGACGAACGACAAATCATGCAGCGCGATGGTGACCGCGATGCCGTAAGGCGTCGCCGCAACCCGCAGTTCGTCGTCGGAGGCCGCCATCTTGATGGCGAGACGGATGATCTGCCATGGCGCGGCGAGCCGCTGCGCAATCAATGACAGCGCAAACGGCAGCAGTTGCGGCGTCTGCAACGACGGCAGCTTGAGCGCCTCCATCGCGGAGGCGATCTGGGAATCGGCAAACACCCGGATCTGGCTCGGCAGCCGGCTTCCCAGGGTTTCCAGCGCTTCGCGGGCCTGCAGAACGAGGCCGATCGGCAGCAGGTCCTCGACCACGTTTGGCGGGCCGACCCGCGACAGCGCGCGCTGGCGGTCGTCCTGGCTCGGCGCCGCGATCTTGAGGATGGCGTCCGCGGCGGCAAGCTGGAACTTGCGCGCGGCGGCCTCCATCGGACCGCTCTCCGTGGCCGCGGCCAACGCCGCCTCGAACGCGCGAGCCGCTTCGGGCGCGCCCTCGCGGGCCAGCCATTGCCAGATCGGCAGCAGCGAGGCGCGCCGGATCTGGCCCGCTCGCGTCGGGAAATTGGTCTCGGCGAGGAACGGCTCGAGCGGCCGGAACAGGAGCCGCGCCGGGTCGTCGCTGCGCGGCTGGATCTGCTCGTCCTCCTCGGCCCCGCGCACGATCTTGCGCAGCTGCTCGAGGACCAGATTGGCGACGGCGACGTCATCGCCGCGTTCGACGGCGCGCTCCAGCTCACGCATCAGCAGCGCCTGCGATTGCGGCGGAAGCTGCGCGAGATAATCCCTCAGCCGCTCGGTCGATTTCTGGCTCATGCCCGGTCGTGAAAGCTTGGTGCCCGGCAAGCGCCGCAGCCCGTCCGCCCGCAATGATAGCGGCGGGCGCGTTAAGAAGCCGTTTAGGAAGAATGACGGCGCCGAGCCTCCCAAGGCCGACTAGAGCGAGATGAGTTTAGGTCGGATGGCGACCGCGGCGGCGCTGCGCTCCCTCGCCCCGTTCTTACGGGGAGAGGGTTGGGGTGAGGGGCCGCCTCCGCGTATCGGGTGATAGCTGCGTTTACGGAGACTCCCCCTCACCCGGAACGCATCTAACGATGCGTTCCGACCTCTCCCCGCGCGCGGGGCGAGGTGAAGCGGAATCTGCCGCTCGATTCAGAGTAAAGTCATCTTGCACTACACCGCCGGCAGCGTGAGCTCGGCGCGCAGGCCGCCGATCGGCGCGTTGTTCAGGGTGAGATTGCCGCCATAGAGGCCGGCGAGATCGGTCACGATCGACAGGCCGAGCCCGGAGCCCGGTTTCGACTCGTCGAGCCGCTGGCCGCGCCGCGACACCTGGGCACGCTCGGCTTCCGACAGGCCGCGCCCGTCGTCGTCGACCACAATGCGCAGCCTCGGCCCGGCGCCCGAGGCCTCGGGCGGGACCACGGTCACCTCGACGAACACCTGCGAAGCCGCCCATTTGCAGGCGTTGTCGACAAGATTGCCGACCATCTCCTCGAGGTCCTGCCGCTCGCCGCGAAACCGTGCCGCCGGATCGGCCTTCGCCTCGATCGAAAGGTCGCGATCGCGATGGATCTTCTCCATGGTCCGGCGCAGCGCCTCGATCACAGGTGCGACGTCGGTGATGGTGCTGACGATGGTGGCACGGGCGGCGATCCGCGCCCGCTCCAGATGGTGCGCGACCTGATCCCTCATCAGATCGGCCTGCTCCAGCACCTTGCTGGCGAAAGGATCGGCGGTATGGGCGGCCGCCTCGTTCACGATCACCGAAAGCGGCGTCTTGATCGCATGGGCGAGATTGCCGACATGGGTGCGCGAGCGCTCAACGATCTCCCGGTTGGCATCGATCAGCGCATTGGTCTCGCGCGCCAGCGGTGCGATCTCGACCGGAAACCGGCCTTCCAGCCGCTCGGCGCGGCCGGAGCGGATGTCGGCGATCGCATCCGAGATTCGCTTGAGCGGCGCGAGACCGTAGCGCACCTGGAAGATCGTGGTCAGCAGCAGCACGATGCCGAGCGCGGCGAAGGTGCCGCCGAGATAATAGTCGAAGCTGCGCGTCTCATCGAAGATCTCGGTGGCATCGCCGGCGACGCTGACCAGGAACTTGCCGTCGGCGCCGAGATCGACCGGCCGCTCCACCACGCGCAGGCTCTGGCCTTCGGGCCCGTCGACATAGCCGAGCCGGACCCCGGCAGCGGTCAGCTCGGCGCCGTGCTCCTCGAGCTTGGGCAATTTCTTGTCCCACAGCGAGCGCGAGGCGCGGGTCTCGCCCTTTTCGGTATCGGTCCGGGTGATCTGCCAGTACCAGCCCGACAATGGCAGGTCGAACAGCGGCTCGCCCAGCGACTGGAACTGGCGGTCCGCCGGCTCGTCCGGCGTCGCCACCTCGGCGATCAGGGTGCGCAGATAGAGATTGAGCCGGCGGTCGAAGGCGCGCTCGGTCGCGTCGCGATAGACCGACGACAGGATGACGCCCGTGATCGCCAGGATCACCACCACCCAGGCGGTCGCCGAGACGAACAGGCGTGTCGCGAGCGAGCTGCCGCCCATCAGGGCACGAGCTCGAACATCGCGTCAGCGGGCCGCGACAAGGCGAGTTCAGACATGGCGAATCCAGTCCTCCTGGCGCGGATCATGCCAATGCCCGCATCGCGATCAAGCACCTTAAGAGCATGATCCGATTGAATAGGACATGCTCTTATCCCATTGTTTGGTCCGCGCTTTCTTCACGCGAACGAACCGGCATCCACTTCGCTCGAAAATGCTTCAAGAGCATGATCTCCGCGCAAACGCTTCGCGTTTGTCGCAGGGAAAACCGCTGCGCACTTTTCCGGATCATGCTCTAGGTCGGCGGCGAAAGCATGTAGCCGAGGCCGCGCACGGTCTGGATGATATCGACTTCCAGCTTCTTGCGAATGCGCCCGACGAACACCTCGATCGTGTTGGAGTCGCGGTCGAAGTCCTGGTCGTAGAGATGCTCGACCAGTTCGGTGCGCGAGACCACCCGCCCGGTGTGGTGCATCAGATAGTCGAGCAGATTGTACTCGTGCGAGGTCAGCTTGATCGGATTGCCGTTGACGGTGACCCGCTTGGTCCGGGTGTTCAGCGCCACCGGCCCGCAGTTCAGTTCGACCTGGGCATGCCCGGTCGCGCGGCGCAGCAGCGCGCGGATCCGCGCCAGCACCTCCTCGAGGTGGAAGGGCTTGGCGACATAGTCGTCGGCGCCGGCGTCGAAGCCCTGAACCTTGTCGCTCCAGCGATCTCGTGCGGTGAGGATCAGCACCGGCATCACCCGCTTGTTCCGCCGCCAGGCCTCGAGCACCGAGATACCGTCCATTTTCGGCAGGCCGATATCCAGCACCACCGCGTCGTACGGCTCGCTATCACCAAGGAAATGCCCCTCCTCGCCGTCGAACGCGCGATCGACCACATAGCCGGCGTCCGTCAGCGCGGTGGTGAGCTGGCGGTTTAGATCCGGATCATCCTCAACGACGAGCAGACGCACTTTGGCCTCCGAGAGTGAGCATTACGACATTCCGGCACCAAATGAGGCTTCCCGCCGTGAACGGCTTATGAATGGACCCGCAAGGCGCCGCTAATTTTTTCGTCAGGTGCACCATCCGGGGAACCCGCGCAAGCACCCCTGGTTCCCTCCATGAGATGCGCGCGAAGTGAGATTGGGTTTCAGTTTAGGGTATTATAATACCATAAACTTGAAAGCAATTGTTGCTGGCAACCTTCCGGCGGACTGGAGCGCGGACAACATGTCGGGTCATTTGCAGCCGACCGGCAAGTTAACCTTCGACGACCATTTTCATGTCGCTGACACCGGCGATGCGCTAATTCAACGGCGGCGCGCCCAGCGCATATGGACCGGGAAGAACGCGTTGCTTGTTTCAAAGATACGGAGGTTCGGCGTGATTGCAGGCTGGCTTGCGCTTGCGCTCATCGCCTTCGTGACACTGTCCCCGATCCAGGACCGTCCCTCGCTATTCCATCCGCAGATCGAGCATTTCGCGGCGTTCGCCGTGATGGCGCTGGCCTTCGTGCTGGGCTACCCGCGGCGCACCGCGCTGATCGTGCTCCTTGTCATCTTCAGCGCGTTCACGCTCGAAGCAATGCAATTCCTGACACCGGATCGTCACGGCCGCCTGATCGATGCGATCGTCAAGGTGGCGGGGGGTCTCGCCGGCATCGGCGTCGGTCGCTTCATGCTGCTCGTGCTGCGTAACCAGCTCGGCCGGCTGAGGTCGGGCGTGGAGCAGTCCGCGAACTGAGCGGCCGGCGCATTGCGCTCAATCGCGCTTCGGCGCTTCCGCCGACTTCGTGTCGTCTTGCGCCATGCATTGCTGAAAGAAATGCAGCCGATCGCCATTCATCGGCACGGCCCCCGGTCGCTTGTAGGGGTAGACCATGTAGGCCGCGCGCAGGCAGCGCTTTGCGGTCTCGGCATCGGGTGCGGCGACGGCGGCACGCGATGCCAGCAGGAGCGCCAGCACGACGCTGAGCCGGACGGACACCCCGCTCACGGTTTCTCGCATTCCGAGTAGAACACACCATTTGCGGCCGCCAGCCGCTGCAGGCAATGCCGCTTGTCGGTGACCGCGCCCTCGACCGTGAAATCGTAGGCCTGCGCCTTCAGGATCAGCGCGTAGCGTCCCGGCGGCAGCGGCGCGTCGTCGCGCGGCAGGATCTCGAACATCTGCGGATCGTCCTTGAGCGGCGCCGCGCGGAACGGGATCGAGATGTTGCGGATCACCCAGCTGTCGTCGCCCGGCGAGACCACCGGCTTGCCGGTCGCGTCGAACGTGGTCTGCTGGCTCACATGAGCGATCAGACGTACATCGATCGGATCGGAGGCGCCGCCGGCACCCTCGCGCCGGAACACAATGAAGCGGAGATGTTCGTCCGGCAGCGTGGTCTCGCTCGGCCTGGTGATCGCCGCCGAGATCGCCACCCGCGGATCCGGCGCACGCCCCTGGATCAGCTGCAACTCGTAGAGCTTGCCGCCGCTCTCGGCGTAGACGCCATAGGCGGTCGGCAATGGCCGTCTTGGCGCCGGCGGCTCGGCCGCAGCGGCCGGCGCCGGGACGGCCGCGACCACGGCCGGCCTTTGGGTTTCAGGCGGCGCCGATGCCAGCGTGCCGGCAATCATCGCGCGGGCCGCGGCCAATGACACGCCGCGTTGCTGCAGCAGGACAACGGCCGCGATCAGCCCGAAGAACGCCAGCATGACAACGTAACGCAGCGGCGCCGACGACGACCATCGCGGACCGCGCGCCACCGCGGCAGGCTCGACGCGATCGAGCGTCGTGACAAAGGCCGGCTCGGCATCGATCCGGGGCGGTGCCTCGATCCGCCGCGCAGCGCCCGCCGCCTCGAGGAATGCGGGCAGCGCCCGCGCCGGCGGCACCTCGAATTTCTCGATCACATTGCTCTTGGTGTGCGCTTCGACGCCTTCGATCGCCACTTCCAGCGCCTGCATCAGACGCTGCTTTTCCGCCGGATCCTCGTGCGCGAGCTGCTGCAGCTTCTGCCGCGCGAGCTCGTAGACCGCGCTGCGCAGCTGCTGCGGGTCGGCGCTCACGGAATCGATGGTTCGTGCCAGCACCAGCGCGAACTCCACCTCGGGGTGCGCAGGACCGATGTCCCTGACCGTTCTCTGGGCCGGCGTCGGCGTCATAAATGTTAGTCTGGTTTGCCCATAATGTTACAACATTCTATGTGGATTTTACTGTTAACACAAACCACCAGGCCGGCAGATGACGCCCCGGTTTGACCGTCCCGATCCGAGCAGCAGCAGGATTCATTGACCCGTTCTCTGCCCATCCTGGACCAGTGGTTGTTCGCGCCCAAGCGGGACCGCCGATCCTGGCCGGACGTCCTGCTCCTCGCGGGATGGGTCGCGCTGGTCGGCTTCCAGATCGGCCGTCACGTGATGTGGCGCGACGAGGTCCGGGCGCTCACCATTGCCCTGAACGGCGACGATCCGGTCGCCATGCTGAGAGGGTTGCATGGCGAGGGCCACCCTGCCCTTTGGTACCTTCTGCTGCGCGGCACGCATGCCGTATTCGACCAGGTCGAGGTGCTGCCCGCCGTCGCCTTCGTGGTCGGGCTCATCACGGTCGCGTTGCTGATCTTCCGGTCACCATTCCCACGACCGCTGGTCCTGCTGCTGATCACGGGCCATGCGCTGTTGTTTGAATATGTCGTGATGGCCAGGAATTACGGCATCTCGGCCCTGTTCCTGTTCGCGATCGCGGCCTGCTATCGGGCTCACCGCGACCGTGGTCTGGTGCTCGGCGCGCTGCTGTTCCTGCTCGCCAACACCAACGTCGTCGGCGCGATCATGGCCGGCGCATTCCTGCTGTTCTGGCTGCTCGACCTGCTCGAGATCCGAGAGAGCCGTGACTGGCGCTGGTCGCCGCAACTCACCAATTTCGCGATCAATGCAACGATCGCGACGATTGGCGTCGTGATCTGCGCGGCGACGATGTTGCCGACCTATAATGACGCCGCGGCCCGGGACTGGTCGCACGAGTCACCACTCGCGGCGGCAATCCTTGCGCTGGTGAACCCCGGCGCGACGTCGCTGGGCGCGCTGTTTGCCAATCTGCTGCCGGGGATCGCGGGATCGGTGCTGCTGTTCGGCGCGACGCTCGGGCTCTTGCCGCGGCGACCGGCCTTTCTCGCCGCCATCGCCGCCCTGTTGCTGACGTCGTTGTTCTTCGCCGTCGCCGCCAACGGTGCCTACCGACATGCCGCGGTCTGGCTGAGCTTCCTGATCGCGCTTTACTGGATCGGCTGGAGCCGGCTCACCGCGCCATCCGGCTCTCGCGCATGGCTCGACCGGCGCCTGCCGGCGATCGGACGCGGGTCGCTGCTGCTGGTGCTCGCGATCCAGACCGCCGCCGGCATCAACGATCTGCGCAACGCAGTGACCGGCGTGGTCGCGAGCCGCAGCGCCGATCTCGGCCGCCTGATCGCCTCGCGCGCCGATCTCACCAATGCAGTGATCCTCAGCGAGCCGGAATGGCTGGTCGAGGCGCTGCCCTACTACGTCAAGAACCGGACCTATCTCGCGCGCGACCACAAATTCGGCAGCGTCGTGATCTTCTCGCGCAAGGGCAAGATGGACAGCGATCTCGGCGAGACCCTGCGCCTCGCCCGCGAGCTTCGCGACACGACCCGTGCGCCCGTCATCATCCTGCTGGCCTACCGGCTCGACGAGATCACGCCCGACCGGATCTACGACGAAGGCAAGGACTGGCGGACGTTCCGTGCCTCAGCGGCGCAGATCCGCGATTTCCGCGAAGCGACCACGATGCTCCGCCGCTTCGGCCCCGCCAAGACCGACGAGAGTTTCGACGTCTACCTCCTCAACTAGGCGATCGATCAACGACGACAGAAAAAGGACCGCGCGATGGCGCTGATGGACAGCAAGGTCGAAGCCGGCAAGCCGCCGGCCGCAAGCATCCGGCAGTATCTCGCCATCCTGCGGCTCGATCACAGCACCAAGCACATCTTCATCGTTCCCGGGATTGTCCTTGCCTGGCTGTTGCGCGGCCCGAGAGGCGAGCATATCGCAAGCGCTATCGTCCTCGGCCTTGTGGCCGCGATCTGCATCGCGTCGGCCAATTATGTGATCAATGAATGGTTCGACCGCGACTTCGACCGGCATCACCCGACCAAATCGCAGCGCTCCGCGGTGCAGAGCGCGATGGACGGCAAGATCATCGGGCTAGAGTGGCTGCTGCTGGTCGCGCTCGGCCTCGTCTGCGCATCTGCGAGCAGCCGCCTGATGCTGTTCGCAACCGGCATCTTCGCCGTGCAGGGCATCGTCTACAATGTCCCGCCGCTCCGGAGCAAGGACAAGGCCTATTTCGACGTCATCTCGGAATCCGTCAACAATCCGCTGCGGCTGTTGATCGGCTGGGCGATGATCGATCCGACCTCCCTGCCGCCGGGCTCGGTGATCCTGTGCTACTGGTTTGGCGGCGCGTTCCTGATGGCGGCCAAGCGGCTGTCCGAATATCGCGAGATTGCCGCGTCCCATGGCAAGGAGCTTCTGGCGCGCTACCGCGCGAGCTTCGCGCACTATACCGAGGTGTCGCTAACGGCCTCGTGCCTCAGCTATTCGCTGTTCTCGGTGTTCTTCCTCTCGGTGTTCCTGGTGAAGTACCGTATCGAGTATGTCCTGGCGATGCCGCTGGTGGTGATGCTGTTCACCACCTACTTCTCGATGTCGACGTCGCCGGGGTCGTCGGCGCAGAAGCCCGAGAAGCTCTATGGCGAGCGCGGCCTGATGCTGCTCGTGCTGGCGCTGGTCGCCGTCTTCCTGGTGGCAAGCCTTGTCGACATGCCGTTCCTCGCGCGGCTGGCCGAACAGCACTACATCACATTGAACTGAGGTTCTCGCGGCGCAATCGTTATTTGAGCATGATCTCCGCGCAAACGCGTTCCGCGTTTGTCGCGAGGGAAAACCGCTTCGCACTTTGCGCTAACGCGACCCTCCGGGTCCGGATCATGCTCTACCGCCGGCGCGGATGTGCCTTCTGATGCCAGGCCCAGGCCGAGCGAATGATGTAGCCGAGATCGGACCGGCTGGCCTTGAAGCCGAGGCCGCGCTCCGACCTGGAGGGATCGGCCACCAGGATCGGCGGATCGCCGGCCCGGCGCTCGCGCACCACGCTCGGCACCGCTTCACCGGTCTCGGCCCGGATCGCATCGAGCACCTGGCGCACCGAATAGCCGGTGCCGGTGCCGAGATTGAACACGCCGCCGGCGTCGCTCTTCAGCAGCAGCTCGAGCGCCGCGATATGGGCGCTGGCGAGATCATCGACATGGATGTAGTCGCGCACCGCGGTGCCATCAGGCGTGTCATAGTCTTCGCCGAAGATCGCAAAGTCCGGCACGTGCCCCAGCAGCGCCATCAGCGCGCGCGGAATCAAATGCGTCTCGGGATCGCGGAGTTCGCCGATGGTGACGGAGGCGTCGGCGCCGCAGGCATTGAAATAGCGCAGGCAGACCGAGTTGAATTGATAGGCCGCGCGGTAGTCGGCCAGGATCTGCTCGATCATGAATTTGGAGCGGCCGTAGGGATTGACGGTCGGACCTGCGGCACTCTCGGGAATTGGATCGCGTCCGGCGTTGCCGTAGACCGCGCCGGTGCTGGAAAACACCAGGCGGTCGCAGCCCGCCTCCCGCATGCCGCGCAGCAGGCCGAGCGTGCCGGCAACGTTGTTGGTGAAATACTTCTGCGGATCCGCCACGGACTCGCCGACCGCACTGAACGCCGCGAAATGCATCGCGGCGAGCGCATTGTGCTCGCGGACGGTGGCGGCGATCCTGTCGTGGTCGGCGACGTCGCCGAGCACGAGCGGCCCCCATCGCACGAAATCACGGTGACCGGTGGACAAATTGTCGTAGACGACCGGCAGAAACCCGGCCTCGGCAACCGCCTTGGCGCAATGGGACCCGATATATCCCGCGCCACCCGTGATCAGGATCGAACCCCTGCCCGCCATTGAAAGTGTTGTCCCTGCGCGAACCAATCCCGCGCCTCAACAGGCGCAGTGATCGCATCGGTACGACATTCCGTCTGGGGCGGCAAAATGACGATGGGAATAGCGTTAAGACCGAACGGATTTGCAGCCGAAGCGACGGTCAGCGCGACCCCAGCGGCACGTTGGTCCGTTGACCGACCGGCGGCCCGTGCCGCGACGCTCTGCCATAGGGGTAAGCCGGTGTTGCCGGCGGGACCGGCTGGGTCGCCTGCGGCCGCGATGTCGGAACACCACCGCCTGGTCCATCGATCGAATAGCGCGTTGTGCCCTGCGTGGTCTGCCCGGTGCCCTGTGCAAGCACCGGCGTGGCTAGGGCGACGACCAGCGCCGCTGTTGTGACAAGGCCGGCCAGCTTCATGTCGATGCCTCGATGGGTTGAACCGGGGTCAACCGTCGATGCCTCCAATCGTTCCGGCAATGTCGCCGCGGCGCGCTGGCGATCGTCGCTGCTACGAAAAATGGCGCGGCGAAATGTCTCGCTGCGCCATTTTCGAACGATGGGGCTCGTTCAGAAATTCAGGCGCCGGCCTGCGCGACGCCAGCCCAGTGGTCGGGGTTCGCGGGGGTCTGCATCCTGACCCAACGATAACGCGCCTGCGACCAGCTGCGGATCTGCGCATTCAGATTGTCGAGCACGATGTCTCCACCCTTGGCGCGGACCACCAGCACGAGATGATGCTCACCGGAGGAGGTCACAACCTCGCTCAGCAGAAGGTCGCGCATCGGCCAGCCGCGCGCCAGCAGCTCGTGGCGCTTGCTGACCGCGTAGTCGTTGCAATCGCCGCGCGCCGGATTGATCAACCATTCCTCGCCGGCAAGGCCGCGTTCGTTGCGCTGTGGCACGATGCTGCGATTGACCGAAGCGTTGACCTCGATCAGGTCGGCGATGCGTTGCTTGGTCAGGCGTGTGGCGCCGCCGCGGAACACCATCCGGGCGCGGGCTTTCGGCTTGCACTCGTCGGCATAGCGCATACAGAACATGGTGTAGGCCATCGGGGCCAGCGTCGGCTCGCTGAAGCGGATCTTCTCGATCACGCCACGCAGCGGCAGCGGGAAGCCGACCATCCCAGCCTGGGTGTTCTGTGCGCTTGTCCCGAGCGCAAGGACGGCCAGAACCAGGGCCATCACTCTCTTGACGTTGTACATTCTTCACTCCCCACAGTGACGGGAAGCATGTACGGGAAATGTCTTGAGCTTGGGCTCAAGCGCGCGGTGGCATTTGTTTCAAATGCGAGGGTGCGCGCGAGCAGTCCGTTAACCAAGCCTCTTCTGCGGGGCGCCGCCGTCAGATCAAGAGCCGGTTGCGGCCCGAAATCTCTCGTTCCCATGCCGGCATGGTTGGCCTGTCGTGAAGCCGCCGGCGCGCTCTGTTAAATCGCCACCCGCTGCCTGGGCGCGATCCCGCACCAGCTCATCACGAGATCGGCGAGCATCTTGATCTCGAGATCCGCGGGTGTGCCGCCGGCGAAATCGGCGACCGATTGCCCCAAGGCGACGGCGCGAACATAGGCCGAGCGACTGCCGATCATCGGCCCGATCTCCTCGTCGAGCGTATCGAGCTCCTCGATCAGCTGCTGGCCTTCGAGCGTGCGCTGGTCGACGCGATTGGGCACGATCATGGCACGAAGCGCCGTTCGCCGCGTGGCACGCACTTCCCGCACGATGTCGAGCGTCCGCGCGGTGGCCTCGATGTCAAGGCCGGACGGCGTGCACGGCATCAGCACGATATTGGCGACCGCGAGCACGGCTCCCAGCACCCGATCGTTCGGCGCGGAGTCCACCACGATGATCTGATGCGGGATCTGGCGCATCAGCTTGGCCCATTCGGCGACCGGCCGGGTTTCCGGATCAAGCTGGTAGACGGGGAACGACAGATTGCCGGGCTCGGCCCAGTGACACGCGGACGCCTGCGAGTCGGCGTCGACCAGTCCGACCACGCCCGTGCGCCGATCCAGTTCTGCGGCGAGCAAGACCGCAAGGGTCGTCTTTCCGACTCCGCCCTTGCGCTGGGCAACCGAGATGACAAGCGGCATCGCAAACTCCTGGCGTTATCCCCCGTACGTGCGCGGGAGGACACCTTCATCAACGAGCGTCAGCATCCGGGGCAGACAGACCCGCCTTGCGTCGTAATTGTCCCGCACGAAGCTGCGCGCCTTCATCCGCATCTTCTTGAAGGCCTTGGGCCGTGACAGCACCGAGACTACCTGATCCGACAGCACATCAATATCAAAAAACGGCACCAGCAGGCCGTTGCCGTCCGAGATGATATCGCGAAGCGGGGCGGTGTCGGATGCCACCACCGCACATCCCGCGCTCATGGCCTCCAGCAGCGACCAGGACAGCACGAAGGGATAGGTCAGATAGACGTGCACCGAGGAAATCTGCAGCAGCTCGAGATACGGTTCCCGAGGAATCCGGCCGAGGAAATGCACCCGGCGCAGGTCGATGTCCGACTTGATTTCGTCGAGGAACATCGACTTCCAGCTCGAGCCCTTGGGTGGATTCGCCCCGTAGGATGTCCCGCTGCCGCCGACGATCACGACCTGCGCATTCGGCCGCGCGGCGAGGATCCTCGGCAGGGACCGCATGAAGATATGGAATCCGCGCACCGGCTCGAGGTTGCGCGAGACGTAGGTGATCACTTCGTCGTCCGCCGACAGCGTCGCGCCGTTCGGAAGCTGAAACCGCGCGACGGGATTGGGCTTCACCTCGTCGGTGTCGACGCCCTCGTGGATCACCTCGATCTTGCTCTGAAACTCGGCGGGAAAGGTCGACCTCTGCCATGGCGTCGGCGAGACGCCCGTATCGCATTCCGTGAGCGCCAGCAGCGTGGTCGCATTCTTCAGATGGAGTGCGACGTTGCCATCGAGGCCCGTCATGGGAAACTCGGGATCGAAGCCGACGTCCCTGCCCTCGGCACCGTAGTAGAATTCGCAATAGAGGATGATCCGCGCGCGCGGAAACATCGTGCGCAGCGGCAGTGTCTCGCCCCAACCGGGATGCGCGAAGATCAGGTCAGGCACGAAGCCCTGCCCCGACAGCGACGACAGCGCGTACAGAACCTCTTCGGCACGCCGCGATTCGACATCGAAGCGCCGGGCAAACGGATGGACGACCGCGGAATCCGTCTTGGTCGTCGAATATTTGAGCAGCCGGATATCCGGCGTCGTGCTGGCGGTCGATGAACCGACGGCAACGACCCTGTTGCCCGGCTGCTCCGCGAGCGCGCGCGCAATGTGGCGGTACTGGGCCGGAAAGTTATTGTGGACGAACAGGACGTTCATTGGCGGGCGAGCGCGCCCCCCGGCCGCGCGGTCTTCGATTGGGGTCAGGGTCTGCATCATCACCGGCGGTATGTCATCGATTGGCGAGCGAAACTATCTTACCGGATTAACATTAAGACCCCTTCTATCACACAGATTTTTGGGGCACACTGCGCGAGACTTACCAATCCATTCCGTTAGGCTCGCAGGCGACAATGAACGAACAGATTCAGCAGAAAACCATTGATCTGGCACGGGGTCTCTTCCTGGTTCGATACAATGGCGCAGATGATAAGGTGTCACCTCCGGTGGTGCGCGTATACGCGGATCGCGCCAGTCTTAACAATTGTAATATCATTACCGGACCGGACGTGGTCAATGGAACCCTGTTCGCGCCCGAGACCGCGCTGGTCGTGTCGGTCGCCCGACCGAGCCGCCTGATCGTCGAGGTCACGGCGGGGCGCGTCGGCGGGTCGACCGCCGCCAATATCAAGATCGAGCCGCTGACCCAGGGACAGGCGGCTGAGCAGCAGCCGGCCAGCCAGCCATTCGACATGTTCGAGCCGGAGGCCGGCCCCGGCGAGTTGAGCGACCTCAAGCTGCTCGCGCATGTCGCGGGCCTGGGCGACGTGACCGTCGGCTCGAATGTCTGGATTGCCGGACCGTCCGCGCCGGCCCGGATCGAGGGAATTTCCCTCGAATGGCCCAACAAGCCGCGGGATCTTCAGCTGCAATATGCCGTCAAGTTCGCCAGGCCGCAGCGCGGCGACAACCAGTTCGTTCCTCTCGGAACTTTTGCCGGAACCCGGGGACGCGCATTGGCCATCACGGGGTTCTCGCTGGAAGCCTCGGGTCCCGGCGCGGATCGCTACGCCATCGCGGCTGAAACCATCTTCCTGGGGGCTCCGACCCTGCGGGTCACCGGGAACCGGATTGTGGTGTCGGGTCCTTCCGGACGGGAACCGCTGGTGGGCCTCAAGCTCAATCTCGAGGAGCGCCGGGTGCAGGCAGCCCCTCTCGCGCCCCAGCAGCCGCGGCGCGTCGAACCCGCCACTCCAATGCCGCACCAAGACGGACCCCGCCTCGAGGGACGGGTGCGCGTGTTCCGGAGCCGGCAGGGCGCCGTCAAGACGGCAGGCTGACCATGCGGGCAGATAAGGGCGCCACTTGACCGCCGACGCGCGCAGGATCGCCTTTACGTCCAAAACGCTCCACCACGTCGATCTCGAGCGGGCCGCTGTCGGGGCGCTCGAGGCGCGCGATTTCCGCCTGGCGTTCGCGCTCGCCGACCGCCGCTGCCGGATCCTGCCGCATCCGGGCGCCCGCGCCCATCTGCTGCGCGCAGAAGCGTTGTTTCATCTCGATCTCAGGGATGCGGCCATCGCCAGCGTTGCGAGGGCGCTCGAGCTCGAGCCGGACGATCTGGTCGCTGCCCGGCGAATGATGGCCTGGGGCGACGACCTTCAGCAGATCGAGGCGGCGCGAAGCGTCACGCGGCGTGATGACGATCCGGATTCGGTCAGGGGCGCCCTCCTTCTGCTCGAACAGAGCGGCCAGGACAGCTGCGCCCGCATCGACTTTCTCGACGAAGAGGTGAAGGGATGGGTGACGTGGCGCGGGCCGGACGACCCGCACCTTTCGCTGGCGCAGGCGGATCAATCCAGCACGATCCAGCTTCCCGCCGATCCACGCCACAGATTCGCGCGTGACGGGCGACAGGCTGCGAGCTTCCGTCTGATCCGGCCCGCGTCCGCGACCTCGCAGCGCCTGCAGATCACGCAGGCGGACCGGGTGATCGCAAGTGTTCAACTCCCGGCCAACCGCGTTCCGGATCACCGGGCCGCACCGCGCCGGCCGGCTCGCCTTCGAAACGGCGAACCTCCTCCGCTCACCATCATCATCCCGGTATACCGGGATCTGGCCGCAACGCGAGCCTGCATCGACAGCGCGTTGAATGCGCTCGCCTGCACGCCGGGCTCGACCATCGTCGTCGTGGATGATGCGTCGCCCGAGCCCGACATCAAGCGCCTGCTCAATGAGCTCGCCGCCGAATTCCGCATCAGGCTCCTGACCAACGAGCACAATCTTGGCTTTGTCGGCGCGGTCAACCGGGCGCTCGGCGAGACCGGCGCCGGCGACGTCGTGCTGCTGAACTCGGACACGATCGTGCCGAAATACGCGCTGCAACGCCTGCGCAGCGCCGTGCAAGCGACGCCGCGGGTAGGCACGGCGACCCCGCTGTCGAACAACGGCGAATACACCAGCTTTCCAGTCCCGAACCGGTCAAATCCCCTGCCCCCGCCCGGCGAAATCGAATTGCTGGACGAACTTGCAGGCAGGGCAAATTCCGGGATTGCGATCGACATCCCCAACGGCATCGGGTTCTGCCTCTACATTACCCGCGAATGCCTCGACGCCGTGTGCGAGCTCTCCGACGACTTCTATCGCGGCTATCTCGAAGACGTCGACTTCTGCCTGCGCGCAGCGGAGGCCGGCTTCCGCAACGTGTGCATTCCTTCGGTTTTCGTCGGGCACGAGGGCTCGCGCTCGTTTCTGGGCGAGAAGCGTTCGCTCGTGATGCGAAATCTTCGCGTTCTCGAACACCGTTACCGGCGCTATGCGACGGACTGCGCCGCATTCCTGCTTGCCGATCCACTCCGCGATTGCCGCGCCGCGCTTGAGCTCAAGCTGCTCACGAACCAGCAGGTCGCCGCCGGCCCATCCGTCATCCTCTGCGGCTCGTTCGCCGGCCGCGCAATTGCCATCAGGCGCTGCCGGCAGTTGGCGGCAGAGGATCAGCACGGTGTGATCGTGCAGATCCGCTCCGAGGGACAACGCCAGCTGGCTGCGATGTTCGATCCGGATGGCGGAGCGCCGCAGTCGATCGTACTCGACGTTGCGACGCCTGAGGGCCGCGAAGCTCTTCTGAAGTCTCTCGCCGATCTCGGAATCCGATCGCTCGAGATCGCAGAGCCGAACCGCATTCCCGGCGCATGTCTGGCGCAGCTCACGCAACACTTTGCCTACGACCTCCTGATCACCGACACCGCGCTTGCAACGCGCGCGGCGGTTGGATCAGGCGTTCATCCGGACTGGGCAAGCCTGGTCGCCGGGGCGCGGCGCGTGACTGCGATCGATGACCACGGCGCGGCCTTTTCGGAAGGGGTTCTCGGCCTGCAAGCCGTGAGGCTGAGCGACCCGCCCGCGCCGCCGGCGCTGTATCCCGCCGTGAGCGGCCCCGCGCGTCTCGGCCTGCTGGTCCTGCACGCCAACGCCGCGGAATTTCGCTTCATACGAGCGTTGAGCGATCAACTGGCCGACGCCGACGAAGACGTCGAGATCATCGTGCTGGGAAGTACCCTCGACGATCTCAAGCTGATGCAGCGCACGAATGTCATCGTCACCGGCGATATTGTCGTCGACGACGTCGCCACGCTCATCGAAGGTCACGGCATCACGAAATTGGTTCTCGACATCGGCGAACCATCGTTTGGCCATCCGTTGGTGGACGCGCTGCTGGCAACCGGCCTGCCGATCGCCGCGACGGAATGGAGCCCGACGCCTCCGGGGCGCGGCCGAAGCACGGACCTGCAGCTGCAGCCAGGCTTTGATGCCGATGCAACGATTGCTGCCGTACGCGACTGGGCGGTCGATGACGTCCTGCTACAACCCGATCGGAGGAGCGGTCGACACCGGCGGCAGGTTGGCACGCGGCTTCCATGATCGCGGCGGCCATGCAAGCGAGGAGAACGGCGTCGAATCCAGCCCCAGCAGTGGGCTGTAATAGGGATCGTCGAGCAGCACCTCGCCCCATTTCGCGCGCAGGATCGACAGCTCGCGCCTGAAGCGTGCCCTGCGATCCGGCGCGGAATCGCGACCGCGGCTTGCCGACTCCAGATGAACGAGTTTCGCGTCCGGCGTGAACACGATCCGCTTTCCGAGCTGGCGCAGCTTCAGGCACAAATCGATATCGTTGAAGCTGATCGGAAAGCGGATCTCGTCCATGCCGCCGACGGCCACGAAATCGCGCTTGCGCATCAGGAGGCACGCCCCCGTCACCGCCGAACATTCGTGCGCCACCTGAAGCAAATCGCCATAGCCGGGATCACCATCCATCCGGTCGTTGAAGGCGTGCGCGGCCGAGAAATTGGCTCCCAGCACCACTCCGCCGTGCTGCACGACGCTGCTCGGCCAGAGCAGCTTTGCACCGACGGCTCCGACGTCGGGAGCCGCGAGCCGCCACAGCATCTCCGCCAACCAACTGTCGTCGAGCGCCTCGACGTCATTGTTGAGAAAGCAGATGTTCTCCGTATCGACGCAAGCGACGGCGGCGTTGTTGATGAATGCGAAGTTGAAGGGCCCCTCGACCGAGATCACGTCGATTTCCTGCGCCGACAGGCTGTCCAGATAGTCCAGCGTTTCCGGCTCGGTCGAGCTGTTGTCGACGACAAGGATCCGGGCGTTCGTCTCATTTGCCGCCGGCATGACCGTCTCGATGCATCGCTTGAGCAGCTCGGCGCGATTTCTGGTCGGGATGATGATGGTGGTGCGCTCGCTCCAATCGACGGCGCGCTTGACCTGAACGGCCGGAAGAAGACCCGCTTTCCGAGGCTCGACATTGGCCTCGATGCCGGCTCTGGCAAAATACGCCTTGCTCGCGGCGACCAGTTCGGAGGTTGCGGCCGATGCATCAATCCGCGGCAATGCCGCAACCGATCCCGGAAGATGATAGGTTCGATCCGGCTCCGCGCAGCAAAGGAAGATGTCGTAGAGCGACGTCGCCGATAGCAGCGCTTCCACGGCAGGCTCCCGACGCACCGCAAAACAATACGCCCCATAGCCCTGCTCGAGCGCGCGTTCGAGATCGAATGCGGAGAACGCCAGCGGCCAGACAGCGCCGGCGCCTGCAGCAACTTCGACGTCGCCATAGACCATATCGCAGCCGGGTTCGGACGCGAAGAGATCGGCGAAGCGCTGCAAGGCGTCTTCCGCGAGGATCGTTCCGCTCAGACAAAACACAAAGAACGCACTGCCGGCGGCATCGCCGTCGACAAACTCGCGCGCTGCCATCGGATCGAATTGACTGAACGCTCGCGCCGGCAGGGACACCGCCGACCAGGCGGAGTGCCGTTGGGCTTCGAGGCTTTCGATGCTCTCGTCCACCCTGACATCGCCGATCAGGACGACTGCCGCCTCGGATGCAACGTCAGACTGTTCAGATTGTGTCGTCGGCGAGAAGCGCTCTTTCCAGCCGCGATAGGCGTGAAACGGCATCGAGGCCGGCAACACTCGGTCGAACAGCTCTCCACGAAGCCGCTCGCTATCCCAGCGCCCGAGATCCGCGAGCGTTTGCTCCAATCCGCGATCGAAAGCGACGAAGGAAATCGGCTCCGAGATCAGGCTCCGTCCCGAAATCGTCCGCGCAGATAGTCCACGCATGCGACCGTCCGCAAAATGCTCGGGCAGATGAAAATCGATCCGGCGGCCGACGCCGAACTCGCCGCCCCGCGCAACGTTGGTCCACCCGGTCGGCTTCACGGTCATCACCGGGCGTTGCGCGATCAGGATTTCGATGTCCTCGTCGATGTCCTGAGCAAGCCAGCCTTCGAAGCGCAGACCTCCGACCCACTCGATATCGCCGATCCGGTGCCATCGCGCTTCCGGCGCAGCGACATCGCAGCGAATCGGAGCACCGACGGGAGTGCCGATATTTGCCAGCCTTGCCTCAATGATCCCGGCGTTCGCGCTGACCTGATCCTGCACGTTGAACGTAAAGCCAAATCGAGCGTCGCCGATCCCGGCGTCGGCAAGCTCTGTTACGAACTCGTCACACAATGATGACATGTATGGCTCGCCGTCGACGAGCAGGTCGACAGTGTAACGCCGGCCGAGATCGGCGCGATCATAGACAAACCCGGAAAACGTCGTGCGATCGGATCTGGAGAACCGCGTTTGCAACGACGCGTATTCAGCTCCTGAGGGCTTCTGCTTGCTAATCGTCTTCATGCTCATGTCCACCCTCAAACGGCAGCTCGAATGTCGGTCGATTTCAAGTTGAGAATGTGTCCATGGTGCGCCCGAGGTGACTAGCGGGCGCTCAGCTGCACTGGGGCGATCACCGTTTGCACAAAAAGCCGCCGACCTCCAACACAAACTATGCGTTATAAAACTTGGCGTTGTCGGCGCCAATTGTGCTAGTGCTAACTCCTCCTCTCCACACTGATCGACGAGCGGATTCATGAAGATTGCAATGGTTGGAACGGGATATGTAGGTCTCGTGTCCGGAGCGTGTTTTGCCGATTTCGGCCATCAGGTCGTTTGCGTCGACAAGGACGCCGGCAAGATCGAAGCCCTGAAGCGCGGCAAGATCCCGATCTACGAAACTGACCTCGATAAGCTCGTCGACACCAACGCCGCGGCCGGACGGCTGACCTTCACGACGGAGCTCGCGGGCGCCGTCGCGGACGCCGATGCCGTGTTCATCGCTGTCGGAACGCCCTCGCGGCGCGGCGACGGCCATGCTGACCTGAGCTACGTCTATGCTGCTGCCAAGGAGATCGGCGCGGCGCTCAAGAAGTTCACCGTGGTGGTGACCAAGTCGACCGTGCCCGTGGGCACCGGCGACGAGGTTGAACGCCTGATCCGCGAAACCAATCCCGACGCCGATTTCGCCGTTGCGTCGAACCCCGAATTCCTCCGCGAAGGCGCCGCAATCCAGGATTTCCGCCATCCCGACCGCATCGTCGTCGGCACCGAGGACGACCGGGCCAAGAGGGTGATGGGCGAAGTCTATCGTCCGCTCTATCTGAACCAGGCGCCGATCCTCTATACCGCGCGACGCACGGCGGAATTGATCAAATACGCCGCGAATGCCTTCCTTGCCACCAAGATCACCTTCATCAACGAGATCGCCGATCTCTCCGAGAGGGTCGGGGCGAACGTGCAGGAGGTCGCGCGCGGCATCGGGCTCGACAACCGGATTGGAACCAAGTTCCTGCATGCCGGCGCCGGCTATGGCGGCTCCTGCTTCCCGAAGGACACCCGTGCGCTGTTCAAGACCGCGCTCGACCACGACGTCCAGCTGAAAATCGTCGAGGCCACGCTGACCGCGAACGACAACCGCAAGCGCGCGATGGCGCGCAAGGTCGCCAACGTGCTCGGCGGCGAGCTGCGCGGCAAGACCATCGGCGTGCTCGGCCTGACCTTCAAGCCCGACACGGACGACATGCGCGAGGCGCCCTCGATCCCGCTGATCAACGGCCTGATCGACTTCGGCGCCAAGGTTCGTGCCTACGATCCCATTGGCATGGAGCAGGCGCGCAAGGAATTGCCTGAGATCGAGTACTGCAAGGATGCCTATGAATGCGCGCGCCAGGCCGATGCGCTGGTGATCGTGACCGAGTGGCGCCAGTTCCGCGCGCTCGATCTCAAGCGCGTCAAGCAGGAGATGAAGCATCCGGTCGTCGTCGACCTGCGCAACATCTACCGTCCGGACGAGATGGCCGCGCACGGCTTCACCTACGACAGCATCGGTCGGCCGCGCTGAGCGCTCGCGCCCGGCGACGATAGCCGCCGGCCGGTTCAATCCTTGAGCCTTGGTTCTGATCAAATCAGAACCAAGGCTCTTTTCTTGTCTGACGCGTTTTCTTCACGCGCACCGGCATCCGCTTCCGAAGCGGCCCTAAGCGTGGGCGGGCGCGCCGAGCTGGACAAACGCATCCAGTTCGCGCGCCAGCGCTTCCTGCCAGGTCGGCATCGCCACGCCGAACTGCGCCTTCAGCCGCGACAGATCCAGCCGCGAATTGCCCGGACGCATCGCCTTGGTCGGGAATTCGGCCGCTGCGATCGGAGCGATGTTCTCGACCGCCAGCGTGACCCCGCGGGACCTCAGCCCGCCGACAATGGCGGTTGCGAAGCCATGCCAGCTGGTTTCGCCGGCGCAAACGAGATTGACGACACCTCCCCGGCGCACGAGCTGATCGTGCAACGTGGTGAGGTTCGGCAGGACGATGCCGGCGACCGCACCGGCGATCGCTGATGCCGTGGTCGGCGCACCGATCTGATCGGCCACGATCCGCAGCTCCTTACGCTCGCCGGCGAGCCGCGCGATGGTGCGCAGGAAATTCGTGCCCTTTGCGGCATAAACCCATGAGGTGCGCGCGATCAGATGCGCCCCGCCCGCCGCCTGGATCGCGACATCACCGGCAAGCTTGCTGGCGCCGTAGACCGACAGCGGTTCGGTCGGGCTGTCCTCGCGCCACGGCCTGTCGCCAGAACCATTGAAGACGTAGTCCGTGGAGAAATGCACCAGCGGCACGCCGTTCGTTGCAGCCCATTTGGCGATCGCTTCAGGTCCCTTCGCGTTGACCAGGAACGCCAGCTCACGCTCGTCCTCGGCGCGATCGACGGCGGTATAGGCCGCCGGATTGATGATGAGATCGGGCTTCAGACTCTCAAGCTGGCTCGTCAGCATCTCCGGCTTCGACAGATCGAACTCCGCGATGGGCGGCGCGATGATCGTGCCGTGGCTCTCCAGCAAAGGCTTGAGCGCACTGCCAACCTGACCGCGTGTTCCCGTCAACAAGATCCGCATCAGATTTGTCCATAGGTCGGAAGGTTGCTGGCGTCGGCGAGGAGCGGCGCGTCCGCATCCTTGGCCGACAGCTGTGGCTTGTCGACGCCCCACTTGATCCCGATCGCGGGATCATTCCACCGGATCGAGAGCTCGTCCTTGGGACTGTAGAAATCATCGCATTTGTAGAAGAAGTCGGCGGTCTCCGAGAGCACCACGAAGCCGTGGGCGAAGCCGCGCGGCACCCATAATTGCCGGCGGTTCTCCTCGCTCAATTCGACCGCGACATGCTTGCCGAAATTCGGACTGCCGACGCGCACGTCGACGGCAACGTCCAGCACCTTGCCGCGCAGCACAGAGACGAGTTTGCCCTGGGTGACCGGGTTTTGCAGATGCAGCCCGCGCAGCACGCCATAGGCCGACCGGGACATGTTGTCCTGCACGAACGGACGCGTGATGCCGTGCTCGACATAACGCGGAGCCTGGTAGGTCTCGAGGAAGAAGCCGCGCTGGTCGCCGAACAGCTTCGGCTCGACGATCAGGACTTCAGGAATCTCGGTCTTGATGACGTTCATCTAACATTTGTTCCAGTTTGACGCGCTTGAAATGTTAATTTCCTTCTCATAACAAACTTGTGCAGCGCACGCTATATGTTATGTTCTGATAGTCAAATTGTGAGGGACCATGAAAGGCATTATCCTTGCCGGTGGCACCGGCTCGCGCCTCTATCCGGTGACGACAGTCGTCTCCAAGCAACTGCTGCCCGTGTTCGACAAGCCGATGATCTACTATCCGCTGTCGACGCTGATGCTGGGCGGAATCCGCGATATCCTGATCATTTCCACGCCGCAGGACAAGCCGCTGTTCCAGCGCTTGCTTGGCGATGGCAGCGAGATGGGTGTCCGGTTCGCCTATGCCACGCAGGAGACCCCGCGGGGTCTTGCCGACGCCTTCATCGTCGGACGCGACTTCATCGGTGATGACTCCGTTGCCCTTGTGTTAGGGGATAACATTTTCTATGGCCACGGCCTGCCGAGCATGCTGTCGTCCGCCTCGATCCGCAAGAAAGGCGCCACCGTGTTCGGCTATGTCGTGAACGCGCCTGAACAGTACGGCGTGATCGAGCTGGACGGCACCGGCCGGGCGCTCTCGATCGAGGAGAAGCCGAAGCGGCCGAAATCCAACGTCGCGGTCACCGGCCTCTACTTCTACGACAATGATGTGGTCGACATCGCGGCCGGCATCAGGCCATCCCCGCGCGGCGAGATCGAGATCACCGACGTCAACAAGGCCTATCTCGAACGCGGCGACCTCTATGTCGAGGTGCTCGGCCGCGGCTTTGCCTGGCTCGACACCGGCACCCATTCCTCGCTGGTCGAGGCCAGCCATTTCGTCCAGATCCTGGAGCAGCGCCAGGGCCTGCGCATCGCCTGCCCCGAGGAGATCGCGCTGCGCCAGGGCTACATCTCGCTCGAGGCGTTCGCGAGGGTCGCACAGAAGACCGCCAAGAGCAGCTACGGCGAGTACCTGCTGTCGGTCTACCGCTCATTCCACGGCGAGCCGCGCGCGGCGGAGGTATTCAAACATGCGGTTTAAGGGATCGACGATCTTCGTCACCGGCGGCGCCGGCTTCATCGGCTCCGCCGTGGTCCGCCACCTGCTGCGCGACACCCACGCCCGCGTCGTCAACATCGACAAGCTGACCTATGCGGCAAACCTGGCCTCGCTGCCCCGTGCCGCCGAAAGCCTGAATTACACCTTCGAGAAGGCCTGCATCTGCGAGGCGCAGAACCTGCGCCGGCTGTTCGAGAAATATCAGCCCGATGCTGTGATGAACCTTGCCGCGGAAAGCCATGTCGACCGCTCGATCGACGGCCCCGGCGAATTCATCCAGACCAACATCGTCGGCACCTTCACGATCCTGCAGGAGACGCTGCGCCACTGGCGTTCGCTCTCGCCCGAGAAGCGCGACCGGTTCCGCTTCCTGCATATCTCGACCGACGAGGTGTTCGGTTCGCTCGGCGACGAAGGGCTGTTCACCGAGACCACGGCATATGCGCCGAACTCGCCCTATTCGGCCAGCAAGGCATCGTCCGATCACCTGGTGCGGGCCTGGCGCGAGACCTACGAGCTGCCGACCCTGGTGACCAACTGCTCCAACAATTACGGCCCCTATCACTTCCCCGAAAAGCTGATCCCGCACATGATCATCAAGGGGCTCGCCGGCGAGCCACTGCCGGTCTATGGCGACGGCAAGAACATCCGCGACTGGCTGTTCGTCGAGGATCACGCCAAGGCGCTGACGCTGGTGCTGGAGCGCGGCGAGGTCGGCGAGACCTACAATGTCGGCGGCCGCAACGAGCGCACCAACCTGCACGTGGTCGAGAGCATCTGCGACCTGCTCGACGAGGTCGTGCCGGCCGCGGCAGGCCCGCGCCGCCAGCTGATCAATTTCGTCGCCGACCGGCCCGGCCACGACCGCCGCTATGCCATCGACGCCACCAAGCTCGAAACCGAGCTCGGCTGGCGCGCCGAGGAGAATTTCGAGACCGGCATCGCCAAGACCGTGCGCTGGTATGTCGACGAGCAACCCTGGTGGCGCGCCATCCTGGAGGGCGGCTACAAGGTGGAGCGCGTCGGCCTGAACCAGTAGTCGCCGATCTTTCCAATCACCGGCGTGGATGGCCAACAGGACGTCGAGAAGCGCGATGACGACTCAACCAGATACCATCGCTGCTTGACGAGCCGCGACCGCCTTCCGACGGTGGATTGGCAGCCACCCGCCAGACAACAACTCGAGAAACCACGGAATCCCGTCATGAACATCGCAATGGACGGTCAGGAACTGACACTGTTCAAAAGTTTCGTGGACCTCTCGACGCGGTATCTGGAATTTGGCTCGGGAGGAAGCACTTGGCTGGCCTGTCAAACCAAGAAGGAGTGGGTCATTTCCATTGATTCCTCCGCGGAATGGCTCGCCAACGTTGCCGACGCCACGGGCGACGCGAGCACCAAGCCTTTGCTGCTGCACGTCGATATCGGCAAGCTGCGCGAGTGGGGTTATCCCGTGGAAAAGGACAAGGAGCGCTCGTGGCCCGAGTATCACGAACGTGTCTGGGAGCGTCCGGAAAGCAAGACCGCCGACCTGTATTTCGTTGACGGCCGGTTTCGCGTGGCTTGCTTCGTACAGTGCGTGCTTCACGCCGCACCGGGAGCCTTCATCGCAATTCACGACTTCGAGAATCGTCCCCACTACCATTCGGTGCGGACGGTCGCTCGCGAAATCGCGCGCGCCAACAACATGTCGATCTTCCAAAGGCCGGCAGAGATTGATCTCGTCGCCGCACAGCAGTTGCTTGCGAAATACCGGCTGGAACCGCTGTAGCCGATCGCTGCGGCCAGAGTAGCCGATCGCGGCGATCAAGAATCACTTCAAGCACACGATCGGGCGCGCCGCCTGGCGCGCCCTCCTCCAGCGAGGACATCGCTGTTCCCTTGAATTCAGCAGCCCTGAATCAGTTTCTTCAGCTCCGGAAGAAACCTCTGGATCGTGGCGTCTTCGACATCGTTGCGATCGCGCAACGTGAAGAATTCCATTGCGCGGATCTTTTCAGGATCTCCATCGCCGAGCGGCCTGCCCCGCTCACGCTTCTTCAGCAATTGCTGCCGCGACTTCGTGTAGTAGTGATTGATCACGAGCTTGTTCCGCTTCGGAGCAGTGCAGCGCCCGCCGATCGGGAAGACAGGCGTGCCGTCCTCGTGAACGTAGCAACCCAAGACAAGCGATTGATGGGGATGCAGATAGGACACGATGGTGTCAGGCCGCACGATTGACTTCATGATGAAATGATCCGGGAAATCGTCCGGAGCACGACGCGTGAAAGATTCGATGCACAGACCGGCCGGCCTCGCGTCGTGACCGTTCGACCCGAAGTTCAACCAATGCACCGCCACCGCCGGCGCCGGCCCGAGCTCGGTCAAGACGTCCTTGATGTTGCCGGCCTGCGTCGGAAACAGATACTCATCGGCATCGATGAAGGCGCACCATTCGGCACAATTGCGGTAGCTGTCGATCGCATGCGAGAACGCGCGCATCTGGCCGAATTCCCCTTCCACGAAATGATAGGTGATCATTTCGGGCCACGGGAAGGACTCGATCACGGCACGAGTATCATCAGTGCTGCCGTTGTCGTAGAGGTAGAAGTGATCAACGCCGACCAGTTTGTGGAAGTGTAGCCATTCCAGCAGATCGTCGCCTTCGTTCTTGATGGCGCACACCACCGCCAAGCCGTGCTTCTTGCGATCGACCCCGGCGTAGAGCTTCTTGGCCTCCATCACGCGCAGGAGGCCGGCAAACTCTCGCCGCAGATTTTCACTTTTCGGGGCCGCAATGAGCGCGGCAAGATAGACATCCTGCGCTTCATGGGCGGACCCCATATTGAGGGCCGCGATTGCCAGGCGATGCAACACCCGCGAGTCGGATGGCATCTGCTTGACGAGGTCGAGAAGGATTCCACGCGCTCCGGCGAAATCGCATGCCTGCACAAGCGCCGCCGCCTTTGCAAACTGGAATTCCTTGTAATCACCGAATTGCTGCTCCAACTGCTTGACCGATTGGATCAGCTCGTCGGGCTTCGGATTTGCGATCCGCCCGGAAAAGAAATCTCTAAGCCTTGTCTCGATCTCACTTGCTGGAAGCGTATCGAGATTCACGCCTGAGCTGAAACTAGACAATGCTGGAATTTCCATGTCCAACCTGAGCCGCTCCACGAGATCAACAAGCTATTAACATTGGTTCGCACCACGAATTCCCTATTAGCGCACATATCCTACAAGAATAAGGCTATAACACGCAGTGCTCACAATTAACTCTTGTAAGGTTATTTCGAGGAAAATCAATACAATAGAGCAAGGGGCTCGACGTCATTTGCACGAAAACCGCGTCACGGGACCGGAACGATCGGAGATCGCCGATGGACGACGGGAATGAAGCAGTCCGCCAGTCGTTCGGGCTTACAAGAACGATGCTTTTGACATCGTTATCCGCAAGCCTCCCGCCCGGCGCGTTCAGCTTTTTGAGTTCCAGCACCCTGCGGCGGCTGCGGCACGCTCCAGACCTCTCGTCGGCGCAATTCGATCGGACGCCAGGCTCCCAGCCGACGAAGCGACGAAGCAATCGCTCGGTCTCCATCCCAATCAAGGCCCCGTTCCGATTGTGTCGGAACGGACAAGACTAGCCTTGCATTGCTCGATCAGCGCCAGCGAACCGGCCGGGTCCGATCGTTCGACTCCACCGTCCGGTGTTCTACATGATAGGGCGCGTAGATCTGCTTCACCCAATAGTTGAAGTTCGGGTGCAGCTTCACGAAGTCATAGAATGAATCGCCGAAATTCGACGGACTGAGGCAGGTCTTGTTCTGAGGCCGTGACGCGATTGCATTCAGGCAATACGACATCATGCAAGCCTTTGTCTCGCTCTCTGCCACCTTGCTCAGACTTCGGAAACTGTTGGTTGAATGAAGTCGGTACAGATAGCGGTCGGTTTCGAGATAGGTCGGCTCGACCTTGGTTACCGCGCGCAACGCAAAGTCCCAGTCATGGCAGTATTTGAGATCGGCAAGCCAACCCACCTGCCGCAGCAGTTCACGGCTGAAGACAAAGTTTCCGGTCGATGCCGCGATCTGAGAATCCAGAAATGTCCATGACAACGGCGCACCTGCGATCTGGGCCCGATCGATCGCATAGCGCAGGCGCGTTGGAAACTGGAAGTTGCTGATCGACTTTCCATGTTCGTCGATTGGCTCAACCGCCGAGAAGCCGAAGAACAGCCGATCATTGGCATGCTTATCCGCGAACAGCCGAACCCGATCCTTGGAAAAGGCATCGTCCGAATTCAAAAGGAAAATCATGTCGCCGTTCGTCAGCGATAATGCCCTGTTCCAGGTGTAGTGGGCGCCAAGATTTTGAGGGTTCTTGAGCAGCTTGCAGGAAACAAAGCGCTTTCCGAACGACCTCCTCTTGATGACCCTCTGCGCGACTTCAAAACTCTTGTCCGGCGAATTGTCGTCTACGATGACGAGCTCGATGTCGGCAAACGTCTGTTGATAGACAGTCTCAAGGCATTCCTCGAGATACTGCTCATGCTTGTAGCACGCGATGACAACACTTGCGAGCATCGGTGGCGACCTCAACGTCTCACGATGATCGAATGGCGAGACCGCACGAGTGCACTAGTCCCGTCGCCGACCTCCAGAACCGCGAGTTGATATTCACCATCCGGCAAATCTCGAATCGAGAAGGACAGCTGGAAACCGAAATAGCAGTCCTTGCTCTCGGCCTTCATATACTCCTTCACGTCCACGCGCTCGTGCCAATCTACGATCAGACAATAGCCGCCGTTTGCTGCGCCATCCGGAGTAAGCCCCGACAAGACCAGGAATCCCGTTCTCTGTCGGCTGGCCTCAAAGGCGTTGCCCGCGCAAATCCATCCCCGCACCAATATCTCATAGCGCGGATCGACAATCACCCGTTCGCCGGTTTGAGAATTGATGTTCTCGATCACCAGCAACGAACCTGCCGGATTACCGGACGCGCCTTCTGCCTCCACTGGCGTGCCGCTTCTTACGCGCTGCACCCCCGAATGGGTCAGGCCCGACCGGTGCAGGCTTGCGAGCACTTCGACATGCGTCGAGGCTTCTTTTACCGCCCACTCAAGCTCCTGCCTACTCAGGCAATCCAGCAAATCAGGGCTATTTCGAATCTGGGCCGAAATGGGCTCAGCCGAAGCGACCCTTCGCACGACCTCGAGAAACGCCCGTCCATGGCGCGAATCCGGCTCGAGATGCGCACCTTCCGCCCACTCGTTCCAGGAATTGATAAACACCAATGATTCGGAAAAGCTGTTGCCCTTGGCACGCAGGGTTGCATCGCGAAGCCAAACCTCAAACGCTTCCGGACTGGACCTGGTAAAGACGTGACCGCGCGGCCCCTTGCGAGGCGTATTGTCCCAACGCGGCATCACCGCAGGAAAGAACGGGAAGTCGTAGGTCTTGCCGATCGACGATCGCATGGCGTCGACATAGTCGTACACCTTTCCGGCGAAGGTCGGCGGCGCATCGACTTCGGTCGGCGGCACCTCCCTTGTCGAGACCGTGTGGGGAGGAAACTCGATTGCCGCGTCGCAATTGACGTCGCGCGGATCGAACTCTCCGAACGTCATCGCATTGCAAATGAGAAGCTCGCCGATTCCGAGTTCTCTGGCTCGCTCGCGCCAAATCTCGAACAAGCGCTGCTTGTCCGGCAACAATGACGGCCTGTAGATGATGATGACCTTTCGACCGTCGACAGTTATGTAGCGCTCATCGAGCAGCAGGTCGGCCATGTCGTCGATAAAGCGGACATCGTCGTCCAGGGAGTGGTTTTGTCCCAACAGAAGCTCAGCGTCCGAGCCGTCCCACCGACGAGACCAATTCTCGTTTGCCCAGCAAATGCAGAAAGGCAGGTTCGGCTCGCCGTCCTCGAGCAGCAGCTGAAGCGGCTTTTCCAATAACCTTCGGCCTTGGAACCAATAGACGTAGTAGCAAAATCCATCGATGCCGTACTGGCGCGCCAGCTCGCCCTGCTGACGACGCGTTTCCGGCAGCCGGACGTCATAGAATCCAAGATCGGCCGGCAACCATGGGGACTCGTGTGCCGGAAACTGGGCACGCATGCGCGCGACGTTGGTCCACTCGGTAAACCCTGGCCCCCACCACCTGTCATTTTCATCAAATGAATGGAATTGCGGGAGGTAGAAGCAAATGTAGCGCACCTCCTTGGGAGGCGCGTCCGCCAGTCCAGCAACGATCCTGTTGTTGCTCGGAAACAACAGGTCGTCGTAGTCCGCGGTCGAGAACCCCAGCGCGACGATCAATTCGCCTGGCGTATAGTTCTCGAACAGGGGTATTTCGTAGTACTCGCCATCATTCAGGCTGATACGCAGATAGATCTGCGCACGCTTAGGCTCCACAAGCGCGTTTCTCAGGGCGCGCGCCAAGCGACGGCGCACTCCCGACGCGGATAGATCGATACGAAATCCGGGACGTCCGATCACGCTCCGCGGACCTACGCGGGCCGGCATAGATCGGCCTGTCCGTCCCTCCTCGACACAGTGGGAACCGACAAAAAGCGCGATCGAAACGGTTGAAGCGGGCGACTGGGCATCGACAATCCAACCCGAAATCCCACGCCCCGAATACTCCAGTATCGCGCCGCGCAGACGCGATCCTGACTGGAGATCGCCTACGTCGGGATCCAGGAACAGGCTCTGCGGATGGTCGTCCTGCTGAACCGGACTGGCAACGGGCAACATATCCTTTGTATCCCTGACGCTCCGTTCGACCATCTTGTTCATTGCCACTCAATCTCCTGCCAACGCTCAGCGCCGGGTCCAGTTTCTCTTTCCCGGTCGCGCGGAAGTTCGATCCCGAGATCACGCTGCCTGACATGCCCGGATCGTGACCTCTTGATCCTTATCGATCATCTCCACACAACCAGAGGTACAATGAACATTTCTTCCGCGAACGCAACATTAGCGCAATCTCTCTGTCGTCGATGTGAAAACCATTGTTAGTTCTGCCTAGATTGTCACGCGGACTTGCCCGCTTCCGTGCCTTCGCGCTCAAAAACAAAGCTGTCCATCATCTCTGCCGTTGCCTGCGCGCGACGCGATGCCGCCTCCAACAATCTCAGCCAACGCTCTCGCCCATTGCCTGCAGACGACGTCGCGCGCCTTCGTTGTTCTGCTGTGCCGCTTGTCGATACCAGTACAGCGCCTGATCGCGATCCTGTGCGACGCCGTTGCCGGCGCGCAGCGCATCGCCAATTGCGAGTTGGGCTTCGATCATGCCCTGCTTCGCAGCGGCCTCGAACCATTCGGCCGCCTTCGCCGGATCGGCATCGCGGCCCTGTCCCCGGCCCAGCATCACGGCAAGGTTGTATTGCGCCGTCGTATGGCCTTGGCGCGCCGCCGCCTCGTACCACGTGACGCCGTTGGCGAGGTCCTGCTCGACGCCTTGTCCGGTGCAATACATCACCGCAAGCTTGAACTGCGCCGCAGCGTTGCCGCCGTCCGCGGCCTTGACGATCCAGCCGGCGGCGGCCTGCGGATCCTTGAGGCCGCTCTTGGGATCGGAATACAGTAGCGCCAATGTGTGCTGGGCCTCGACGTGGCCGGCGCTCGCCGCGCGTTTGAACCATTGGGCTGCGGCCGGAACGTCGACGGCGCCGCCGGATCTTCCCATGTGAAGGCCGCCCAGCTGAAATGCCGCAGCCGGATGGCCCGCCTCGGCAGCGTCGGTCAGCAGCGCACGTGCTTGCGCAAGACGCTCCGCGGACGGTTCATCCTGGATAAGAAACATCGCATAGGCCGTCTTCGCATCGGCATCGCCGCCGTCGGCCGCCTTGCTGAGCCACTCCGCCGCACGTGCTTGATCGCGCGGCACGCCGTTGCCCGCCGAGTAGAGCCGGCCGAGCTGTACGCCGGCGGCGCTAATGCCTCCTTCGGATGCGCGCTCGAACCACTTGATCGCAGCGGCGACATCGCGCGCCACGCCCCTGCCATTGAGATAGAACACCGCAATGTTGTGGGCCGCCGTGGCATGGCCGCCCTCCGCCGCACGCTCGAACCATTTCGCAGCCTGGCGAATGCTGGGCGGAACGCCGGTGCCGGTGGCATAGAAGCGTCCGGTCAGGAACTGCGCCTGCGTATCGCCGCGCTCGGCCGCCTTCTCGTACCAATATGCCGCCTCGCGCAGATCCGGCTCGGCGGCAGTTCCGAGCGCATAGAACTCAGCCAGCGCCTGGATCGCCGGCAGGTAGTCCTTCCGCGCCGCCTTGCGCAATGCGGTCTCGGCCCTGTCGAGATCCTTGACAGCCCCTTTGCCGCTCAACCGCAGCAGTGCAATGTTGTAGAGCGCGATCGTATCGTCATGGGCAGCGGCGCTCTGGAACAGTCGCGCGGCTTCCTCGACATTTTGGGGAAGCCCGGTGCCCTTGAGGCACATGAAAGCGAGCGCAACCTGTGCGCGCACATGTCCCTGTTCCGCGGCCTTGTGATACCAGATCGCGGCCTGCGCGAAATCGACGGGAACGCCCCGCCCCTGATAATACACATCGCCAAGCGCGAACTCACCGGCCGCCGCCTTCTGCTCGGCCGCGGCCTCGTACCAGCGCAGGGCGGCAGCGTGATCTTTCGTGCAGCCTTGCCCGTTGGCGTACATATCGCCAAGGATCGCTTGCGCCTCCGCTTTGCCGGCCTCCGCCGCCACCGATAACCAGAGGAACGCGGCGTCGATATCCCTGGGCACGCCGATTCCGTTCGGGAAAACCAGATCGTGGAGGTTGACTGCCTTGTCGCCCAGACGCGCCGCAGTGGATTGCCGCCACATCTCTGGCCTGTTCGGTCCAACCGTGGCGTTGACGCCGTTGAAGTAGATCAAGCCAAGCTGGAATTGGGCTTCGGTATGTCCCTTCAGGGCGGCGCGTTCGTACCACGCGACCGCATCCGGAAGGCTGCCGATAACACCCTCGTTCCGCGCATAGAGCAACCCGATCCGGTAATCCGCCTCCGGATCGCCGGCTTGCGAGGCGAGCCGCCAAAACCGCAACGCCTCGAGATATTGCTGGTTCTCGTACGCCTCCAGCCCCCGTTCAAACGGCTTCGAGTCTGAACGGGACGAGCCGGGGCGCAGCAAGTCGAGAAGGGAACGCGTCGATACCGTCATGGCTCGCGCATTGCTTCTTTTGCGCTGCGCAGCATGCCGCCGAGCAGATACATCGCCACCGAGCGGGTGCCGACATTGACATCACCCTGCAGCGTCATGCCGGGGATGAGGCGGAAGGTCTTCGGAACATCCTTGAAGTTGGTCTGGTCGACCGAACACCGCGCCTTATAGAAGGCGTCGACAGGCTTTCCATCATCGTCGTTCGTGAAGGCGCCTTCGCTGATCCAGCGAATCTTGCCTTCGGCCGTACCGTGCTCCGCCGCGTTGAACGCATCGACCTTCATCGTGCAGGGGTCGTTGGGCCGGACGAAGCCGACGTCGCGCGACAGGATCTGGATCTCCGCCTCGAGCCGCGTCTTGAGCGGCATCAGCGTGATGAAGGGATCACCCGGCTTCAGCACGGACCCGACCGAGAGCTTGGCGAGGGTCAAGACGACCGATGGCTCGGCAGCCGTCCACCGCACAAGGTCCTGATGCTTCATCGCCTTGTCATACTGTGAGCGGGCCGTATCAAGGTTGTTGCGCGTCGTGACCAGATCCTGGCTCAGCTGCGCGTTCCACTGCTCGGTGAAGGCGTTGCGATCCGCCTTCAAGGAATCCAGCTGGTGCTGCGCTTCAAGCAAAGTGTTGTGCGTGTTGTCGATCTGACGCAACAGCTCCAGGCGCGTGTCCTGCGACAGATACAGGTTCAGCTTGGACCCGCTGCCGCTTTCGGCGAGCGTCGAGCGCATGTCCTCGATCTTGCCGGCGATCTCGGCACGCTGACTGTACCGCTCGTCGTCCTTCTTCGACTTCTGGATCGTCGCTTCGGTTTGGCTGATCTTGGAATCGTAGCTGTTCACCTGTGCGTGGTACTGCGCGACGCGCTGGTCGTAGAGCGCCTTTTGCAAGGAGTTGTACCTGGTGACATCAGGATCGTTGGATTGGCCGTACGACAACGGCTTTCCGGACAATTCGGCCTCGTCCCGGGCGACCTGCGCCTCAAGGCTCGCAACCTGCAGCTTGTACTGCGTGACATCGGCAGCCGTGAACGTCGAGTCCAGAGTCGCGAGCAATTGTCCCGTCTCAACCTGCTGACCTTCCCGAACATCGATCGTCTTGATGATGGACGCGTCCAAAGCCTGCAGGACGTTGATCTGATCGACGGGAACGATCTTGCCGCCCACGCTCGTGATCACGCGATCGACGCGCGTGAAGCACATGATCGCCACGACGGCGGCGAGGAACCCCACCAGGACGAACAGCGTTGCGCGGGCCAGCAACGGCTCGGCGGCCTCGCGGATCGCATCGGTCTCGGACTGGAACTGGCGAACGGTCGCGAGCGAAGCTTGATTAGGAGACAAGGGTCGGACTCCTGAAATTCTTTTCATTGCGGCCCGCCGGCGCAAGGTGAGTGTTCTGCTGGTACCAGAGCGAGCTGTAGATGTCGTTCCGTTCAAGAAGTTCCTCATGACGACCGATATCGTCGACGACGCCGCGGTTGAGAACGAGGATCGCGTCGGCCTTCGTCAGCGACGACAGACGGTGCGAGATGATGATCAGCGTGCGGCCATGGGCAATCCGCGAAATATTCGCGTTCACGATCGTCTCGCTCTCCGCATCGAGCGCGCTGGTCGCTTCGTCCAGGATCAGAATCGGCGGATTGACGATCAGCGCTCTCGCGATCGCGAGGCGCTGGCGCTGGCCTCCGGAAAGATTCGTGGATCCCTCGTAGATATAGGTCTCATAGCCTCGCGGCAGCTTGTCGATGAATTCCTCGGCACCGGCCAATCGCGCCGCCCTGACGATGTCATCGAAGGTCGCATCGGGCTTTGCGGCCGCAATATTCTCGCGGATCGTGCCGCTGAACAGGAAGTTCTCCTGCAGCACGACGCCGACGTTGCGCCGGAGATGGTCGACGTCGTATTCGCGGACATCGATACCGTCGACCTTGATCAGTCCGCCATAGTCGGAGTGCAGGCGTTGCAATAGCCGCGTGATCGTGGTCTTGCCCGAGCCGCTCTTGCCCATCACGCCCAGCGTCGTACCGAGCGGAATCTCGAAGGAAATATTGTTGAGCGCCGGCGACACCGCGCCCTTGTACTTGAACGTGACGCCGGAGAATTCGACCAGCCCCTTCAGCGGGACCCTCACCCCATGGCCGGAGCGTCCCTCCTCGGCCGGCTGATTCACCAGCCTGCCGACGATCGTGACCGCGGTGCGCGCCTCGTCATATTGGTTGATGAGCTGGGCCATCTGCATCAGGGGGCCGGCAACGCGCTGCGACAGCATCAGAAAGGCAAACAGCGCGCCAACATAGACCGGATCGCCACTCGACACGGCCATGTAGACGCCGAACGCATAGGGAGCACTCACCGCCAGCCGCTCCAACGGCTTCACCAGCGTCTGGATGGCGGTTCCGGTCATGCCTTCCGCAAGCCGCGCCTTGGCGACGCGCGCCACCAGCACGTCCCACATGTGGCGCTGGCGCGCATCGAGCGCCAGCGATTTGATGGTCCGCATGCCGTTCAGGCTCTGGATCAGAAACGCTCCCTGTGCCCCTTCGGCCGCCAGGGTTGCCGAGGACTTCTTCCGATAGGCGGGCAGCATCACGATCAGCCAGGTCACGATCATCGCAGCAAAGGCAAGAACCATCAGCGTCATGAGCGGGCTGAAGAAGAACATGACGGGCAGGAAGAAGAACAGCGTCGTCGAATCGAGAATGGTCCCGAACAACTGCCCGGTCAGAAAGCCGCGAATTCGAAATACTTCGCGGATATCCCGGGAAATCAGGCCGACGGGATTCTGCTCGAAGTAGTCGATCGGCAGATTGAGCACCTTCTCGAACACGTAGGTCGACAGTTTGACGTCGAGGCGTGCCGTCAAACGCTGAACCAGATACTGCCGCAGGAACGAGAATGCCGCCTCGAACACGATGACCACGAGCATCGCAGTACACAGCACATAGAACGTGTTGTAGGCCTTGTAGAAGATAACCTTGTCCGAGAGCAGCCGCCAGAACATGATCGGTGCCAGGCCCATGAAGCCCAGGATCAGCGCCGCAATCGCGACGTCGCGCAGGATGCGCCGTTCGCGGAACAACAATGCGGTGACAAAGCCGAAGCTGAACGGCTGCGTCTCGTCGGAAATCTCATAGTCGCGCTTGGCCATGACGACGTCGCCCGACCAGATGTCCTCAAAGCGCGGCTGATCGATGACGAGCAGCGCGTCCTCGCTCGCGTTCGGATCCTGCAGGACCACCCGGGAGCTGTTCTCGTCGCCTTCGAGGCGCAGCAGCACCATGTGGCTGCCGTCGCGCAGCCGAACGATGGCCGGCAGCGCCCTCTTGAGATGGCTCAGACCCTTCCAGTCCAGCGTGACGGCCTTTGCCGTCATGCCCGAGGAATTCGCACACTTCAAAAGCTCGGCCAGCGTGACTTCCTGATCGCCCAGGAGGTTGTCGTGGATCAGCTGGGACGGGGTCAGATGCAAGCCATGCTGCCTTGCCACGATGACGAGACAAGCGAGGCCCGAAGGTGGCAGCGCCTCCACCGAAGGTGCGCCGACGAGCGAGAGGTGTTTGGTCATGGATGCCTCGAAGTTTCGACTGCGCAAGGTCCGGTCCCAGCGAGATATAACGTATCACTGTTAGTTCGCTAACGCAGCATTTTCAGCGCGTCACCCGAAAAGATATGTTTCACGGCAGGCCGCGAAGCCAATTTCGAGCACGTTCTCGCGCGATTTAACCAGGGAACCTTATAACATTGTTTAACATCGACAAATCACGAGTCGGCGGTCACCGTCTCCTGGAAGTCGAATCCGCAGGCCTCCAGCTGCGGCCTGATCCGCTCATCCCTGGCCTCCGGCATGAGTGCCAATGCACAGATCTCAAAATTCCCGCTCCGAACGGAAACCGTCGGAAAGCCGGCGCTGAGCAGCAGGTTTCCCATCCGCTCGGTCGAAAAGCCGGTCTTGTGCGCCATGTGATAGCGCCCCTGCTCGATCGCGCCGGAATGCCCGTAGATCATGTCCAATGGCCGGATCGGACCAGCCGGCGAGACGTAAGCGATCGCGCCGAGGCCGCGCGTCAACATGTGCTGCGCGACCGCCTCGAGGTCGGGAGACATGATCAACGCGAATCCGTCCGGCTTGAGGACTTGGCGGAACTGGACGAATGTGGGGTGAACCTCATGGGCGTAGAGATGCTCCATGACATGAGAACACCAGATCGCGTCGAACGAGGCCGCCGGAAACAATCGGGCAAGATCGGTAATCGACCCGACGACGTCGGGGCTCACGCCGCCGTCGACGTCTAATCGAATCTCGTCCCATTCATGCGATGTCAGGAGCGGCTGGATGCGCTTGGTAACCGTCGATCCAGCGCCGGCATTCAGCATTTTTTTCTTGGCCAATTCGAGAGCTCCGCGAGTTCGTTAAGCGGCTGAGTTCTGCAGCGATCGTTCGTCTTGAACAAAGGTGCCAGGGCCGCAGATAGCCATCGGGCGCAGCTCCGTTGTGTCAAGCGAGCGGCACGGCTTTACAAAAGCTACGTGGTCCGAATGTGACGAACTAACTTATAACATCCATTGGCGGAAATGCCCCGGGCGGAACTTGTGATTAATTCGATGCATCCGACGCGAATCGGCCGACAAAGTTCCAATCGGGATGCGCGCATGCGCTTCCCCTTGAGGCGAGCCGTCGAACTCATCGCAGGTGCGTCATGATCATCAACGGCAGCGTATTCGATTGTTCAATTTCAATTACCCATTCCTGACGGCCATGCTGGCGATCAAAGAAAAAAGCGCCGCCTCAACCTCGGTTGGGGCGGCGCTTTCGCTTAGTGCAGACCTAGGATCTTACAGCTTGGTCGAATTACCATCGTTGAAGATCAGGTATTCAATGTTGCTGATCTGGGTCACCTGACCATTGCTGAAGGTGATGTCCATAGAACCGTTCGATCCAGAGCTGATGTCGCTCACGTCGGTCGAAGCGTGATCCAGGAAGGTCAGGGAGTCCTTGTTGCCGCCACCGCCATCGATGGTGTCGCTGCTGGTGGCGTTGTTCAGGTAGAAGTAGTCCTGACCGGAGCCGCCAACCATCGAGGCCGTACCGGTGTCGGAGCCGACGAACGAGTCCTTGCCGTCGCCGCCGATCAGAGTCTGCGTGCCGGAGCCGGCGACCAGCGTATCGTTGCCGGAACCGCCATGCAGCGTGTCGTTGCCGGCGCCGCCATAGAGCGAGTCGTTGCCGGCACCGCCGTCGAGCGAGGTCGCGTGCGACGCATCGCTGCCCGAATAGAGCACGTCCTTGCCGTTGCCGCCGAACTCAGCAGCAGTCTGGGCACCGCCGACAAGGAGGTCATTGCCGTTGCCGCCATGCAGCGTGTCGACACCGGAACCGCCATACAGCGAGTCGTTGCCGGCGCCGCCGTCCAGACTGTCGTTGCCCGCACCACCGTACAGCGCATCGTTGCCCTTGCCGCCATCCAGCGTGCTGGAATTGCCGGCGGTGCTGCCGGACACCAGCACGTCCTTGCCGTCACCGCCACTCAGCTGCGACGAGCTGCCGCCGTAGAGTGTGTCGTTGCCGGAGCCACCGTTCAGGGTGTCGGCACCGGAGCCGAACAGCAGATCGTTGCCCTTGCCGCCATCCAGCGTGCTCTGACCGGAGACGTTGTCGACCAGCACGTCGTTGCCGGAGCCGGCATCGATCGAGTCGTGACCGGCACCGCCGAAGATGGTGTCGTTGCCAGAGCCGGTGAGAACCGTCGTGTCGCCGGTGTTGTTGATGAACACCTGATCGTTGCCGTGGCCGGTCGCGACCAGCACCGGGGTGCTGCCGTTCACCGTCAGCGTGACGTCCTTGTTGGTGTCCTCGATGATCGCCTTCAGGTTGGCGTCGGTGTTAACGGTGTTAATCGGGTTGGTTTCGATCAGAACATTGGCGTTCGGATCCGGGTTGGTGATCCCAGCCCCTTCCTGCACCGGAATCGTCGCGCCGTTATCCGGGCTGGTGTATCCGATCCCCGCGTTGATCAGATAGTCAAGAATCTGTTGCTGGGTCGAGTGATCGATCGTTCCGTTGATCGCGTGTTTGAGGTCAGTCTGGTCGAGATTGTAAGTCGCCATCGATGTAGCCCCTGCTTGGGATACGAGGATTCAAGCCGCTCGCCCACACTTAAGCTGTTGATTCACAACTGGTTTGTTGCGATGCAACCCAAATGTGGACCCAGGTTACGAACTTGTTAAGTCCATTGTTAAGTCCGCTAGGCCGGAGTGTCAATTAGCAATGCGCCGTTAACACCCGGTTCCACGAGATTTATGTGAGACTTAGCACCATTTCGGATGCACTATAACATTCAGAGCACGCCCATCGCCAATGTTAGCCGCGGCGCAAAAAAGGGTAGTGATTATACGGGGTTTCACGGGGGCCCGGGATGCCGCGGGAGCGCAGAATTTCGCTGATGCCGTGAGCGCTTCGACGCGATTTTCTGATCTGAAAAAAATATTTCTGCATCGCATGAGACGTTCTGCAAAAAAGCGTCAAATTTCGCGGCCGACGCCCCACCGGCTAGTGTTATAACGCCGCTTGGCAGCAGATTGCGGGCTCGATCAGGCGAGATCCATGGAATCACCCGCAGAATCAGCGCCGTTCGCCCGCGGAATTAAAACCTGGCGCGCGATGCCGATCAGACATCCCGCTGTAACAAATTAACACCAGATTTGCCGCAATATGTTAGCGACGCCGGCATGGAACCGGCGGGACGATGCCCGATCGCGCGCAAAGCGCCGACCTGCGGCGATCATCCCCCGGCGGCGCGCGCGTAGATGGCCTCGAGCAGCCGGCGGTTCTCGTCCGGCGCGTAGCGCTCGAGATAGGCGGCTCGTGCGGCCCGTCCCCATGCGGCGGTCAGGCCGGCGGCGCCGAGAACCTCACCGATCCGCTTTCGGAGCGTGGCCGCATCGCCCGGCGGCACCAGCGCGCCGGTCTTGCCGGCGCTCACCACCTCGGCAAGTCCGCCGATCTCGGAGGCGATGACCGGCGTGCCGCGCGCGAAGGCCTCGACCACGACCATCGGAAATCCCTCGTACCACAGCGACGGCACCACCAATGCCCGGGCATTCGCCATTTCCCGCAGCACCTCATCGCGCGAGAGCCCGCCCAGGAAGGTGACATGATCGGGCGCCCGAGCCTCCAACGCGGCACGCTCCGGTCCCTCACCCACGACGCGCAAGGACGCGCCGGTCCCCGCAACGGCCTCGAGCAGCACGCCGACGCCCTTCTCGCGGCTCAGCCGTCCTACATAGAGCAGCCCGCGGCGCGGCGTGGCTGGATCGGGCGCCCCCGGATCGGCCATGAAATTCGGCTTCACGTCGATTCGGTCTGCGTCGAAGCCGGCCTGTGTGAACAGGGTTTTCGCAAACTGCGTCAACGCGATCAGGCGCAGGCCAGGACGCGTCCAGGTGCTGCGGCGCTGATGCCGCGCGATCATGTAGGCCGACGCCATCGAGCCCGGAAGCGATCCGCGGTAGCAGCGGTGCACGACGCCCCAGAGATGGCCGCGATCGAGGCACTTGTGGCAGATGCGGCCGTCGCGCAGCAGCATGCCGCCGGTGCAGATGGTGCGATAATTGTGCAGGGTCACCACCGCGGGCACGCGCTTTTGCCGGCAGAGATCGAATACCGCAGGCGACAGCAGCGGGAAGAAATTGTGGACATGCACGACGTCGGGGCGAAAGCGGTCGATCGCCTCCGCCACGACCCGCTTTCCCTCCGCGTTGTCGGCGATCGACAGCGTGGTCGTGATGCGCGCGGCGAGCGAATTGATCGCCGCGTTGCTGACCGTGAGCGTTTCGACGCTGTGTCCTGCGGCGCGCAGCAGGTCGACTTCCGCTTCGAACACGACGTCCTCGCCGCCGCGTCCCTGATACCTGTTGTGAGCGACCAGGATCTTCATGATCCGGCCGGGTCTGAAAACCAGCACAGCTCGGTCACCAGGCTTTGGCCGCCCGCGAGCGTACCGGAGCCGATCAAGGTCGTCGCCGGTACCTTGAGATCGAAGGACGGCGAATACCAGCCGGCCGGCATGGTCTCGTCACCCCGATACGGCATCCAGCTGAGGGTCGCCGGCAGATCGAGCTCGCCGCGCCCGCCGGGCCATGCGAGCTGCGCCCTGTGCCCTTCGAGCCTGCATTCGACGTCGGGACCGAGATGCCAGCTGAGGCTCGCCGGGACCGCAAGCCCTTCATCAGCAAGCACGATATCGGTGACGACGAGCCGCGCCGCCTGACGCTGCAATTGCGCCGAGCGGCGATGCACGACACCTGCTTCGTCGCGATATCCCGAATGCTCCGCGACCCAGCTCGCATCTGCATCGCGATCGTCCAGGCCGCTGGCTGCGACAAGCCGGCTCTGCGCATGCCGTGTCCAGAGAAACGGCCCGCCTGAGACCGACTGGTCGCGCGCGAACAGGCACAGCGTGTTGTGCGCCAGCGTGGAGCGGAAGTAGGCCCGCCTTCGCGGATCGCCATGGTAGCAATAGGTGCCGGGGTCGGCGAGAATCTCGACACCGCCGATCCTGCATTCGAGCGACAGCGCGTCCGCATGGGCGTGGGCGGCAATGCGGCCGAAGCCATGCGGGCCGTGGTCGCAACGGCACCACACCGCGCGCTCGGAATCGATCAGAAAGATCTGTCCCGCCCCCTCAAGCAAATGCGGGCGGCGCTTGGGCCGCCCGGCGATCGCACGGGCCTCGATGCCGTCGGTGAGCACAAAGCTGCGCAGATCGGGCTCCGGCGATGTGGGCCACCATGGCAGAGCGCCGAACAGGCGCGCGCCGCTGGCGAGCAAGCCGAGCCAGCGATTGCCGGCGTGATCGTCGAGCAACAGGCCGATGCCGTCGTCGCCATCGCCCTGCCGCGGCGGATGACCGCGATCGTCCAGCATCGCAGCAATGACGTCGCTCATGCGGCACATCGTGGTCCACACTGCATCGCCAAGCGGATGTCCGGAGGACTCGCCCTGCACTGCCGCCGCCAGCAGCAGTTCGAGAACAAAGCCATGATAATCGGTCGCGAGCTCGCTGTTGCTGCCGCAGGCAAGCGTCTGCGCAACGGCTTCGTGCGCCAGTGTGGCGGCCGATTGCTCGCGCCATCGCGCACTGTCCTGGAAGAACGGAAACACGCAAGCCGCCACGAACTGCCCGGCAGCCTCCGCGATGAGGTGGTTGTTGGCCGAGGAGCCACGGCTTGGGAACTGCGACAGCCAGTATTGATGCGCATAGAGCTGCGTCAGGAACAGTTCGTTGTCCTCGAACAGCGCGGCAGCGCCGGGCCAGTTCTGCAGCAGCTGACGTACCCAGGCCCATGAGATCAGCCGCACGCCAAGCTCGATGCCGCTGATCCAGTGCGGGCCGCGCGGGAACGGATTTTCGCGCCACCAGCTCACCAGATGCTCGGCCGCGCGCCTGGCGTAGCGCTCGTCGGAGCTCAGGTAATACGCGGCCGCGAGCACCGTGAGATGGTGGTGACGCGACGGCTCCCAGATGTATTTGATGTTTCCGACCGCGGTTTCGTCACGATAGGGAACCGCGAATGCGTGCACGCCGGCCGGCGCCCGCTTGCCGCTTCTGATATCGACGAACCAGTCGGGCCGTTCGCCGAGGGCCCCATGATCCCTGGCGAAAATCCGCCAGTGCCCGGCGAGAATCCGATCGGAGCTCTGGATCAGCCGTTCGGCGGCCTGTTGCGGAGCGCTGGCCCGCGAAGGCAGCGGCTTCAGGCGCGGCTGCCGCGGGCCGGCAGCGAGCCTGGCGCTGGCGCGCCGCGCGATATCCGGCGGAGTGATCCGCCAGAGCAGATGCAGCACCTGGTCGTTCACCCGCCCCGCAAGCTCGGACGGCTCCATGCGCTGCAGCCTGCGCAGATACCAGGCCGGATTCATCTCACGCCGTCGAGGCGTGCGCGACGCGCTGCTCTGCCGCGCCGACCGTCAGATCGATCGGCATCCCGGCGGCCGCGCTTTCCTGCACGGCAAGCGTTGCGCGCGTGGTCGCCAGCAACCCGTCGAGCGCGATCGGCATCGCGGCTCCCGATGCGACCGCGGCGATGAAGGCATCCAGCATCGGCCGCTGGCCCTTGTCGAGCCGCGCTGTCTTCGCCGTGCGCTGTCCGGCGTGCCAGACCTCGAAGCCCGAGAAATTGTCGAAGGCGGCAAAACCCGTGCTTGCCGATATCTCGAGCGCTTCCTTCGGCACCCGCGGATCGCCGCCGGTGAGATAGCTGAGACTCGCGACCGACCCGTCGGCAAAATCGAAGGTGGCGACGAGATTGTCGACGTCCCTGCCCGCCGTGCTCGCGGAGACACGCACCGGCTCGGCGCCGAGCCACCAGCACAACACGTCGATGAAATGGCCGCCCTCGCCGACGAAGCGGCTGCCTTCGCTCTCGGCCTGCAGATACCAGGACGATTTCTCCAGCGGCCCGGCGATGACGCGATATTGCAGGGTCTGCGGTCCTGCCGGCGCGAACGCCGCGCGCATGCCCTGCAGCAGCGGCGAAAAGCGGCGGTTGAAGCCGACCATCAGCCGGCTGTTGCCGGTTTCCCGGATCACCTGCTCCAATCGATCGAGCGAGCTTGTATCGATCGCCAAGGGCTTCTCGACAAACACCGCCTTGCCGGCGCGCAGCGCCTGCGTCGCGAGGTCGGCATGGGAGGCATGGCGCGTTGCGATCAGCACGGCATCGATGTCGTCGGCGCCGAGCACCGAGGCCGCGTCCGTCGAGGCACGCGCGAAGCCGAACTTGCGGACCGCCGTGGCGCCGCTCAGGCCGGTATTGGTGGCGACCTCGACGAGATCGACGCGCTGGTTGCTCGCAAGCTGCGGCAACAGCATGCTGGAGGCATAATTGCCGGCGCCGATGACGCCGAGCCGCACCCGGCCGCTGCGCAGGGCAACCGCCGGACGATAGGTCATCTGCATCGCGCGGGGAGCGGCGTCCGGATAGGCGAACACCATGCCGAGACCGACCTCGCCACGGCTCATGCGCTCGAACGCCGACGTCGCCTGCTCCAGCGGCACCGTTTCGGAAATCAGCGAGGAAAAATCGAGCCGCCCGTCGGCGAGCAGCGCGACGATCGCCTCCATATTGCGCTTCTCGGTCCAGCGCACATGACCGATCGGATAATCGATGCCGCCCTCCTCATAGAGCGGATCGTAGCGGCCGGGGCCGTAGGAGCGCGAGAAGCGCACGTCGAGCTCCTTGTCGTAGAATTCGCTCCACGGCAGGTTCAGCGTGCATTTGCCGATATCGACAATGCGGCCGCGGTCGCGCAGCAGCGCCGCCGAACGCGACGCGAGATCGGGATCGTCGCTGCCTGCGGTGATGAACACGCAATCGACGCCGTTGCCTGCGGTCAGCTGGTCGATCCGGGCGCGGAATTCGGCCGCGGCATCATCCGATGCGACGGCACAGACCGCGGCGCCCGCAGTCTCCGCCTGGCGGCATCGCGCCTCCAGCCTGTCGAGCCCGGCGACCACGACACCGGCGCTGCGCAGCAGCCGCACCATGATCTGCCCGATCAGGCCAAGGCCGATCACGCAGGCGGTCTCGCCGAAACGGATCTCCGACTGGCGCATCGCCTGCAGCGCGATCGAGGCGATCGTGGTGAATGCGGCCTGGTCGAGCGCAGCGCTGTCCGGCAGCGGCACGCAGAGGTTCACCGGCACCCAATTATATTCGGCGTGGGTTGCATATTGATTGCCGCCGCAGCAGACACGCTGTCCGACCGAGAAGCCACCGACGCCCTCGCCCACTTCCACGACGGTGCCCGACAGCGAGTAGCCGAGCGGCGTGTAGGAATCGAGGCGGTTCATCACCTTCTGATAGGTCGCAAGCAACCCCTGCTGACGGACCGAGCTCACCACCTTGGCAACTTGGTCGGGTCGCGCGCGCGCCTTGCCGAGCAGCGACAGGCGGCCTTCGGTGAACTTCATCATCTCGGTGCCGGTCGACACCGCCGAGAACGCCGTGCGCACCAAAACCCCGCCGGGACGGCAGCGCGGCGCCGCCACATCGATCAGCTTGAGCTCACCGCTCTTATAGTTCTGCGCGATCTGCTTCACGGTCGGTCAATCGCCTCAAGTTAACAGCGCTCCTTGTATCGCGCCCAACGCCCGCAATGAAGCCAGGAAACATCGTCATAATTATCTCATTGCCGGAGACTTAACATTGTTATCATTCCAGCAACAGGACCGGTTTTGGCGAGATCTCGACCTCGCCGTTGGCGACAGGCCCTTCGCCGCCGTCGAGGCCCTGGTAAAGGCTGAAACGCGGGTCGGCCCGATAAACGGACCGGCCTTTGGTGGTCCAGAGGATCAGACCGTTACGGCCATCCGGCATGCGAAGCTCGACGCGCCAGGTCGTCGGCGACGTCCTGCCTGCCGCCACGACGCTTGCACCGACCAGCCAGGACTGGATCGTGCGGTAGGCAATTCCGCTCGGAAGCAGCCCGCGCGCCGGGTCCCATAATTTTCCAAAGTCGCTGCCGCCTCCGGCAAACTCGTACCAATAGAACCGGTCGACGCCGCTGATCCATTTCAGGATGTAGGCGCGTGCCAGACACCCGTCCGGATTGTCCTCATAGGACGACCAGCCGGCCTCGGTGTCCCAGATCGGCCTCGCGGACAGGTCGTGCGCGACAAGGATCTTCTTGAAGCGCGCAATGATTCCAATCACCGCTTCGGGCTCGCTCGTATAGCCGTGAAAGGCGAACACATCGGCATATTGTCCGCCGCCTTGCGCCATGAAGGCCTGTTGCCAGCGATATCCGTCCGGTGTGCCGTTGGACGGCGGTGTCAGCACGGTCAAGGTGGGATCGCTGGCTTTAATGATCTCGTAGGCCCGCTTCTGCAGCTGGACCATGGTTGCGATATCGCCCGAGTAATATTTGGGATCCTCGGGCTCGTTCCAGATTTCCCAGTATTTGATGCGGCCGCCGGCTCGCGCCACGGCCGCGCGCACCCAGTCATCCCATGACGCGAGATCGGCCGGCGGCGAGCTTGCACCGGGCGTGAACGCCGGCGGCGCATCCTTCACCGACGCGGCCCAGCGCGGCGTATAGGCGAGATTGAGAACGATCTCGACGTGCTCGCGCTCCGCCGCCGCCAGGATGGCATCGAAGCGCGCCCAATTGTAGATGCCGGGCGCCGGATTGATCTGTGCCCAGTAGATCGCGCCCCATAGCCGAACGCCGTCGAATTTGAGCTCGGGCCAGGGCTGCGACTTTGGCTGCGACTGCCCGATTGCGTTGATCGTCATGCCGAACAGCGTAGGCGGGATCACCGCATTCACGCGGCTCGCACTCAGCGCATCGCTTGACGTCGAACCATTCCACTGCAGCGGCCATTTGTAGGCCAGCGGCAGCAGCGCGCTCAAAACCAGCGCAATCAATGCCCTTTGGCCCCAATCCCTCACTCTGCCTGCCATGTCCCTGTCTCGTCGCCGTCACATCGGTGCCGGGATTGCATAGTGGAAGCCGCGCATGTTAATGCCGATGTTAGTCGGATTGTGATGTTGTTAGGTCAATGGTATAGATCATCTCAGATGTCGAGAGCTGAACCATCACCGCGGCGGATCCTGATCATCGTCGAGAACCTTCCGGTTCCTTTCGATCGCAGGGTGTGGTGCGAAGCAACGTCGCTGCGCAAGGCGGGCTATGAAGTTTCCGTGATCTGCCCGAAGGGGCGGGGTCATAACGAATCCTACGAATGCCTCGAAGGCATTCACATTTATCGCCATCCGATGCCGGTGGAAGCGCGCGGGATCGCCGCCTACCTGATCGAATATCCGGTCGCGCTGTTCTGGGAAACGCTGCTCGCGATCAAGGTGGCGTGGAAGCACGGCTTCGACGTGATCCAGGGCTGCAATCCGCCCGACCTGATCTTCCTGATCGGCCTGTTGTTCAAACTCGGCGGCAAGCGCTTCGTGTTCGATCATCACGACGTCAATCCCGAGCTCTACGAGGCGAAATTCGGCCGCAGGGACTTCTTCTGGCAGCTGCTGCGGCTGGTCGAATATCTCACCTTCAAGACGGCGAGCATCTCGATCGCCACTAACGAATCCTATCGCGAGATCGCGATCACGCGCGGCGGTATGCCGGCCGGCCGGGTTTTCGTGGTGCGATCCGGCCCCAATCTCGACCGGGTGCGCTCGCGGCCGGCCGATCCGGCCTGGCGCCGTGGCCGGCGCTACAGCGTCGGCTATGTCGGCGTGATCGGCCAATCGGAAGGCATCGATCTTCTGCTGCAGTCGATCGGCCACATCGTGCACGATCTCGGCCGCACCGACATCCAGTTCAACATCGCTGGCACCGGGCCGGAGTGGAATGCCGTGGTCAAGCTCTGCGAGGAGATGCAGCTCTCCGACTACGTGAACTTCACCGGCGCCATCGCGGATGACGCGCTGTTCACGATGCTCTCGACCGCTGACGTCTGCGTCAATCCGGACCGCGTCACGCCGATGAACGACATCTCCACCATGAACAAGATCATGGAATACATGGCGCTCGGACGGCCGATCGTTCAGTTCGACGTTCGCGAAGGCCGCCGCTCGGCGCTCGACGCCTCGCTCTATGCCGCGAAGAACGATCCGAGGGATTTCGCCAGCAAGATCATTACGTTGATCGAAGATCCGGCATTGCGGCAGACGATGGGGGCATTTGGCCGCAACCGCGTCGAGCGCGCGCTGTCGTGGACGCATGAGGAGCCGAAGCTGCTCGCGGCCTATGAGGCGTTGTTCGCCGGGAAGGCCCCCGCACAAAGCCGTGCACCGCGCGCGCATGCACCCGCCGAGCGGCCGACCTCGCAACCTTCCAGCGCGAACGCAGCTGCCGGGCGGGCATCGTCTTGAACGCGCAGCCGCCTCACTCATGTCAAACGCGACGCGGCTGCGGCCACGCGCACGTCCTGGATTGTTGAAGGTCGAAGCATGAATGTCAGCATTTTCGGCCTCGGCTATGTCGGAACGGTGTGCGCCGCCTGCTTCACCGAACTCGGCCACCAGATCATCGGCGTCGACAAAAGCGTTGCGAAGGTCGACCTGATCCGCGGAGGCAGATCGCCGGTCGTCGAGCCGGGCATCTCGGACAAGGTGGCGCGCGCGGTGGCAACCGGTCAGCTGACCGCGACCACCGACGCCACCGAAGCGATCGTCAACAGCGACATATCGATGGTCTGCGTCGGCACGCCCTCGTCCGGCAACGGCAACCTCGACCTGACCGCGATCCGACAGGTCGCGATCGAGATCGGCCACGGACTGCGCGCCAAGAACGCGCCGCATACCGTGACGATTCGCTCCACCGTGCTGCCTGGCACCACTCGCGGTACCGTCGGGCCGCTGATCGAGGAAGCCTCCGGCAACAGGATCGGACGCGATTTCGACCTTGCCTTCAATCCCGAGTTCCTGCGCGAGGGCAGCGCCATTGCGGATTTCAACGCGCCGTCCAAGACCGTGGTCGGCGCTTTCAACCAAAAAACCGCCGACCGCGTCATGGCGCTCTACAAGGATCTGCCCGGCGCCAAGATCACGCCACCGGTCGAGACCGCGGAACTGGTGAAATATGTCGACAACAGCTGGCATGCGCTCAAGGTCAGCTTTGCCAACGAGATCGGCACGATCGCGAAGACGCTCGGCATCGACGGCCGCGACGTCATGAACATCTTCATGCAGGACACAAGGCTCAACATCTCGCCGGCCTATTTGCGGCCGGGCTTTGCGTTCGGCGGCTCCTGCCTGCCCAAGGACGTCAAGGCGCTGAAACACCTTGCGCACAGCCGCGGACTGTCGACGCCGGTGCTCGAGAGCATCCTGCCGAGCAATGACATGATCATGTCGCGCGGCGCCGACTGGATCCTGTCGCATGAGGGCCGCCGCATCGCGTTCCTCGGCATCAGCTTCAAGGCCGGCACCGACGACGTCCGCGACAGTCCCTTCGTGAGGCTGGTGAAGAGCCTGCGCGGCGCGCGGCGCGACATCCGGATCTACGACCCCAATGTGCAGCTCTCGCAACTGATCGGCGCCAACCGGGATTTCCTGATGCGCAATCCGGAGCTGGTCGGCCTGTTGAACGACGACGTGACGGCAACCATCGAGTGGGCCGACATTATTGTGCTGACGACGGCGGATCCGCGCTTCGTTGCGGCGCTGACGGCGACCCGTCCCGACCAGGTCGTGCTCGAACTGTCGGAGATCGGATTGCCCGAGCAGGTGCGCGCCAAAGTGAGCGGCTTCCACTGGTAGGGAATATCATGGCCACCATGGGCCGGACCCGCGAGCGACCCGAAATCCGCTTTCACGACGAGATTTCGTCGGGGTGGGAGACGCTGCATCAGAGCCGCACCTTCAGGGCGCGGACGGCCGCGATGTTCGGCCTGCTCGGGAACGCAGACCTCAATGGGCAGCGCTGGCTCGACGCCGGTTGCGGCACTGGAACGCTGTCCCGCCTGCTCGCCGGGCGCGGCTGCGACGTCACCGGCGTCGACGCCTCATCGGAGATGATTGCGGCGGCTCGCGGCCGCGGCGCCGACGGCATGCTCGCGGGGCGGCTCACATTCCGGCAGATTCCGACCATCGCGAGCCTGCCGTTTCCCGATCGATCCTTCGACGGCACGCTGTGCGCGAGCGTGCTGGAATATGTTCCCGACGTGGCGCAGTGCCTCGCCGAGATGCATCGCGTGCTCATGCCCGGCGGGCTGTTGCTGCTCTCGATCCCCAACCGCGGATCGCTGCTGCGCCGGAGCTACAAGCTCGCGCATGCGGCCTCTTCGCGCGTGTCGGCGCGGCCGCTGTTTCGCTATCTCGCATTCTCCAAATTCGATACCTCGCCGGCGGCCATGCAGGGTCTGCTCCGACAACCCGGCTTCACGATGCTGGGGAGCAGCTTTGCCGGCTCCCCGCTGCCGCCGGCACTCGATCGCCAGCCCGCAGTGGGCACGCTGATCAACATCCTGGCCCGGCGCGACGATTGACCTGACAGGCGGATGGCTGCCTCACGCCTTGATCGCCATCAGCGATTTGGTCATGCCGAGATAGCGTTCGCGATAGATCTTCGCGTCCGGAAACGTTTCGGTCATCTCGCGCCAGTCGAACAGATGCCAGTCGGGCGCGGTGCGCTTGAACCAGAAGCGATTGAATCGCTCGATCAGCGCGATCTGCAGCCGCCTCGGCAGCAGGACGATGATGCCCGGCAGCCAGGTATGGCTTTCGATCGGAAAGTACCGGTACGGCGTCTGCACGTAGAAGGACTTTGCGACCCGCGAGATCTCGCCCGCAAAACGGTTCTGATGCGCGCGCGCGATGCTCTGAAACGCCGCTTCGTCCTCGATCGTCACGACATCCTGCTTCGGCCCGGTGACATGTTCGATCACCGACGAGCAGAAGCAGAAGTCGAACGCCTGATCGTCGAACGGCAAGCGCTCGGTCTCCCGGAGCAGGACCGTCTTGAACCCAAAGCGCTCGCGCGCGGCTTTGAGATCGTCGGCCGAGATGTCACAGACCGTGATGTCGGTATGGCGCGGCAGGATCGCGCGAATGTGCCGGCCGGTCCCGCCGCCAAGATCGAGGATTTTCGCATCGAGCGGCAGGTTCACGGTGCGGACGAGGAATTCGCCGCGCCGCTGGCGCGCTGCATTGGAAAATCGGGCTTGAATCGCACCCAGCAAGGTCAGTCTCCTGCTACCGGCCGGTCCGGTCTAGCACGGCATGCGCGATCCCTCACGCTACGATGCATCGATTTTCCTGTCGCGCTCACTTGATGGCCTCGAAGAAGATCGACTCGTCCGGCCGGTTGTCGAGCCGGTCGATGTCGGGACAGACCCCCTCGCGATAGGCACGGGTGTAGGTTTCCGAACAGCCGGCGTTGCGGAATAGCGCGGCGAGCGAGGCGCGGGTAAAGCCCCAGTGATGCGCGAAGGCGGCCTCCTTGCGGCGATCGATCTCGAAAACGCCCTTGAGGAAAGCCAGCGGCGCCGCCGGATCGTAGAGCGCGACGATCCGCTCCATGTCGGGGACGACGATGCGACATACCCCGCCAGGCGCCAGCACCCGCGCGATCTCGCGCGCCAGCCGCTCGACCTCGTCAGGAAACAGGTGCTCGAAGACGTGCGCGCTGAACACCGCCGAGAGGCTGCGATCCGCGAACGGCAGCGGCTTGGTCAGGTTCATGTGGCGGAGCCCGGCAAACTTGCCCTGGCGATGCTCGGCATAGCGGGCATCGCTCAGCAGGCCGGCGAGATGCAGCGCTTTCGCCGCGAACGGCATCCGCGCGATCCACAGGTGCATCGTGATGTCGGTATTGATCCAGCCCGCGATGCCGCAATTGAAGGCGCCGATATGCAGCTTTTCGAGCGAGCCGCCGCGCGCGTCGTCGGTCATGTCCGCTCCCGCGCCGAATTGGTCAGCACAACCGTGATCACCGAGGCAGCGCTGGAAGCCACCATCGCCGCGACCGCGCCCATCACCTGCCAGGCCTCCGCCGCAAATGGCAGGACGCAACACAGCGCGACGAGGCCGGCAATCCGGCTCAGCATGAATCGCTGCGGCTTGCCGGTCGCAAACAGCGGCAGCGCGAGGCCGAGCCACACCGCGTCGAGCGCCATCGCAGCGCCCATCAAGGCGAGGCTGCCGGTGCCGATCTCATAGCTCTGTCCGTGGATGACAAGCGCCAGAATGCGCTGGCCGAGCAGCACGACCGCCGTGCCATAGGCGGCGGCGATCGACCCAAGCAGCAGGGCATTCTCGCGCGCGGCAGCGGCGACTGCGCTGCGCCGGCCGGCGCGCAGTTCGGCCGCGATTTCCGGCAGGCGAACCGAGAACATCGTCGCGCAGAACTGGCTGAGCGGTGCGAACACCAACAGCAGGATCCGCAGCGACGCACTCGCGTCCAGCCCGATCAGGAAGCCGCAGACCGGGATCAGCCCGATGCTGCCGATCCAGTAGGTGAGCGAGGTCGCGACGAACCAGCGCCCGTTCCGAAGCAGCCGCCGCAGCGAGCCGCGGAAGATTCTGGCTTGCGGCCAGGCCAGCTCGCTGGTGTGGGCCAGCAGCAAGCTGCCGGCGAGCGCGGCCGAGATCGCGATGCACGCCATCGCCGCAGCGGCGCCGGTGAGCTTGAGGGCGATCATCAACCCGGCCGAGACGACCAGCGCCACGCAATAGGTCAGCGAGGACGCCACCGCGCGCGGCAGCCGCCCATCGAGATAGCAAATCCGGCGGAACATGCTCTGCAGCCGAACCGCCGGGATCGCAAGCCCGGTTGCGATCACGAGCCCGCCGGCCTCCCCGCCGACGGCTGTGATCACAAAGCCCGCACCCGCCAGGAGCAGACCGAGCGCACCCGAGACGAGCAGCGACGACAGATAGAGGCCGAGCCGCAGTTGCGGCCATAGCGATTTCGGGATGCGGTGCGCAGTCGCCGGCAAGCCGTCGTCGAACAGGCCGCGCAGAAACACAGCCTCGATCAGGATCGACAGCGACCAGGCAACGCTGAACCTGCCGAACGAATTGATGTCGAGCACATTGGCGAGCACGATCGTCAGCACGAAGGCGGAGCCGCTCAGCAGCGCCTGATCGATCAGGCCGAGCGCGACATTGCCCCCGGCCCGCCGCAGCCGGCGGAGTAATCCGCTCACGGCACCGGCGACCCGGGCCTGAGCCGCCACCCGGTCCAGCCTGTCGATCAACGCACTCACGCCTCACTCACCCGCAATCTGTTGAATGTCCGCCGCGGCGCCATTTGCAGCCTGGCCTCCGGGCCGAAATAGCACCAGAACACCAGCACGCAGCCGAAATAATTGTGCAGCAGCTGGCTGGAGTCATTGGCCGACGCGATCACGACGAACAGCAGCATCGCGAATGGTGCCAGCCAGTACATCCCTGTCCGCTCGAACGCAAAGACGATCGTGTTCCACAACGCGCGCGCCAGCAGCAGCATATAGAGCGCACCGCCGAGCAGGCCGAACTGGAGAAAGGCGTCAAGATAGGAGTTCTCGAACGAGCCGAACTCGGTATTCCACGGCGCCATGCTCGTCAGCTCGTTCACCGGCGAGTTCGGCAGTTCGTTGAAGAATCCCGAAAACCCGTAGCCGAGCCAGGGGTGCTGCCAGAAGAAGTGCGGCCAGACCGACCAGAGGAACGAGCGGCCGGTCAGGTTTCCGCTGCGGCCCACCAGCCCGTACAACTCGTCGCTCGGCACGGCGAACACGACAAGCGAAACAAAGGCGAGGCCGAGCCAATAGATCGAGGCAGCCCCCCTGTGCCCGAGCACCACCAGCAGAAGCCCGAAGGTTACGGCAAGCGCCGTCAACATGCTGATCAGCGGTCCTGCGGCGCCGGCCGCAGCGAGCGCGAAAAAATGACATCCCATCAGCAGCAGCGTCCAGCCGAATTGCCGCCGCGGCCCTGCCAGCATGCGCACGAAGCAGATCAGCACCATGAGGCCAAAAAAGGCGCCCGCGAGGTTCTTGTGACCGAACACGCCGGCATAGGCCTGGGTTCCGAGCACCGTCGGCCGGTGCAGCGGGTCGTAATCCCATTGCGAGCCGATCACCGGAAAGAGCAGGACGTGAACGATCAGCACCACGATCCCGATCCGGAACAGCGTATCGACGAGACGATCGACCGGGCAGCTGATCACGACCCATGCCGAGAACATCGTGGTCAACAGATACATCGCGAACTTGATCGACGAGCCGGCGGGGTCCGTGCTCAGCGCCAGTGATACCAGGGCGAAGGCGATGAACGTCAGATAGAGATGCGACTGCAGCATCAGCAGGCCGAAGCGCTTCCGATCGATTGCTATGTGCAGCACCAGGAGGATGTAGAGCAGCAGCCAGGCGCCGCGGAACAGCGTGGATTCCCCGGCCCTTTCCGCGAACGAGATGCCCTCGATGAAATTGAACAGGAAATAGATGCAGCCGAGCACCATCACCAGATAGGCGTGCAGAAAGACATCGGTTCGCAGCCACCATCTGCCGATCATTGCACGGCCTCCTGCCGGGCCGGAGCCCTCAAGAGATGATCGACCGCGGCCGCAAAACGCGCCGCGGCGTCGGCAAGCGCATCGCGTCGCACGCTCTGCCGGGCCTGCCGCGACATCGCCTCCCAGCGCGCGGGATGTTCGAGCAAGCTGCGCGCCGCGGCGACCCAAACCTGTTCATCGAGCGCACAAACATAGCCGTTACCCTGATCACGGACCAACTCGCCGCCTGCCCCGACATGGGGCGACACCAGGCAGGGAACCCCGCACTGCAGGGCCTCGTTGCACACCAGGCCCCATGGTTCCAGCAATGAGGGCAGCAGCAGCAACCGCGACTGCAGAAAGACGTCCGATATCGCCTGCCATGGCAGGTAGCGGTCGTGGCTGACATCGATGCCGGCACCGCCGAGCCGCGCCAGCATGCGCCGTTCGGCGGCGCCCGACCCGACCACGCGCACCTTCAGCCCGGGCACGATCCGGCCAAGCGCGATCGCGACGTTCTCGAAGAAGATCGCGTTCTTGGCGTCGTCATTGAGGCGCGCGCACCAGAGCAGATGAAATGGACGGTCGTGGAATGCCGGCACAACCGCCGGCGGATCCCATGCCGGCACCAACGGCACCACGAAGAGATCATCGGCGCGAACACCCTCGCCGCGGAAATACGCCCTGCCCTTGTCGCTGCAACACACCACTGCGTCGCACTGGCGCAGCAGCCAGGGTCGCGCCAGACGGTGATAGGCGGTGTTGGGCATCGTCTCGCGCCAGCCGTCGATCGTCAGCGCGAGCGCCTTGCCGTTGGCGCGCGCCCATGCCGCGCCCGCCAGCATCGAGGGATAAAGACCGTTCACGAACAGCAGGTCGGGCGCGAGCGCATTCAAGGCGCGCCCGACCCCGATATTGACATGGGTGTGACGCGACCGCGACAGCGGAATCGATACACCCGGCACCGTGCGCGTGATGTAGCGCGGCGTGAACGAGCCGGCCCAGGAGCGATCGGCCTCCTGCTGTGTACAGGACAGCACGGCGAGATCCAGCCCGCGGCTGGCCAGCTCATTGTAGAGACGGTTGGTGTAGGGTGTGATCATGTTGTTGAAGACGACCACGCGCGGCGCCATGGCTTACCGGTCCCGCGGCAGCGCCTGCGCCTCGTCACGCCGGCAGAGCGCCCCGCAATGATAGGTCGCAAGCCTGGTCGCGAACGCCGGGCCGACCGACAACAGCGACTTCCGCACAATGCTTTTGGCGAGCCCCTTCACCCGCGACGAATGGAACGCATGAACCGGCAGGCTGTGATCATAGGTGCCGAAGCCGGTGACGCGGAGCCCGGCCGTCTCCAGCACCAGGCGGAACGTGTCGGGCGTGTAGAAATTGATATGGCCGATGTCGAGCGTCGATTGCAACGCCCGGCGATTGGTCCGCGCATGCAGCTCGCACGGCACCTCGACATAGACGAAGGTCCGCGCGACCCGGGCAAGCTCGTGCAGGAATGCGCGCGGTTCGGACACGTGCTCCAGGACGTGGCTGGCATAGACGAGGTCGAACGATCCGTCGGCGAACGGGATCGTCGCACCGTCATAGCTGGACCAGCGAAACGGGGCTGAAGCGGCGCCGTCGATCTCCAGATTGGTCGCGGGATCGATCACGTCGATGCCGGTGAAGTCGCGGCCGATGCCGATCGCCGACAGCCGCGCCAGCACGGCGCCGGTGCCGCAGCCGACCTCGAGCACATTGCCGACCTTCGCGGCGGCTGCGCCGAGCAAGCCGGCGATATGATCGGCCTTGTCGACCGCGCAGACGCGGCGCCAGTCGCGCTCCTCCGCCGAATAGACGCCCTCATAATGCGCGTTGTGCTGTCCGATGCAAAATTCCATCGTCATGGCCTAGCGCTCGCCTCCGGCGGCATTCGGGCAGGCTCGTCGAGGCGGTCGTTCGATTTGCGCTCCCAATTGCGCCGCTCCGCCGGCGAGCGGCGGTCGAGATCGTATCCAATGTCAGCCATGGTGCGGGTCAGGATATCGACGTTCCGTTGCGGAACAGCTGCAAGGCCGGCGAGCAACGTGTCACGGTGCGCCCAGCCCGGTCCCTTCAGCAGATCGATTGCCTCCGTGTACAACTCAGTCTTCACGAGACGCGCGAACTCGGCAACCACGTCGGACGAAAGATCAGGCGGCAGCGCGTCGAACATTGCGAGCGCCATCGCGCTGCGCTTGACCACGATCCAGCCCTCATTGGGTCCGAGCCGGTACGACATCCGCAGCAGGTCGAAATTGGCGTCGCTCAAGCCCTGCCGTATATTGCGAAGCCAGAACAGCACGAGCCAGAGATAGGGATCGGCCGGCGCGCAGCCCAGCGATTTGCGGACGGCCGCGTCGAGCTCGCCCATCCGGTCATCCACTCGATCGCCGGATGCAAGCGCGTTCTCGGCGAGCCGCAGCCGGATCACCGCCGCGCTGCGATCGATGGCCGGCATGCAATCCTTCTCCGCCGCGGCGCGCGACAGCAACAGACCGAGGTCATCGAGCTCGGCGTCGCTGAGCGGCACGTTGCGAAGGATCAGGTCCTTTGCGCCGTCGAGCCGGGTCTGGTCGACAAAGGCCGGCAAAGTGGTCGTGCCCCAGGCGACGGACGAGCATGCGACCGCGGCAAGGAAGCCGCGCGCAAGCCAGGCGGCTGCGCGCCCGGGCATCCCGCCGTGCGTCTCACTCGGTGTAGCCATATCGCCCATAGTGCGAGTTGTAATAGTAGTTCTTGCCGCCATAGCCGCTATAGCGGCTCATCGCGGCAATATCGGCCTTATTGAGCACGACGCCGAGCAGGTTCTCGTTGACCGCTCGCGCACTGCGCAGCGCGCGCTCGACCACCTGCACCTGGGTCTTGCCCCATTCCACGATGAAGACGAAGGAATCGACGAGGTGGGCGGTGATGCGGACATCGACCACCGGCGTGAGCGGCGGGAAATCGACGATCACGTAGTCATAATGGCTGCGGGCCCCGTCGATGAAATCCCTCATCTGGTCGGAGGCCAGCACTTCGTGCGAATGGGCGATGCGCGATCGCGTGGCGCCAGGCAGGAAGGCGAGGCCGGTCTCGGGATCGCGCCAGAGCGTGTCCTGCAAGGTCGCATTGTTCGACAGCACGTCGAGGATGCCGCGCTCGGCAGTCGCGGCGACCTTGCGGCTGAGCGAGGGATTGCGCAGATCGCAATCGATCAGGAGCACGCGGGCCCCGCTCTGGGCAACCAGTTGCGCAAATACGAAGGCCAGCGTCGACTTGCCCTCGTTGGGCAGCGCCGAGGTCAGCCCGAGGATCTTCGACGGCTTGGTGACGTTGAGGTCGGCATTGACCTTGATCGAGCGGATCGCTTCCGAGAACCGCGAGAATGGCGAATCGATCGCCGCCCACAGCACCGGCTCGTCGCCGCGCCGGATCGTGCGCGGGCCGATCGGCAGATTGGAACGACCGGCGACCGGCGCCTTGATCTGGCCCGGCGAGACGCGGGGAACGATGGCGACGCAGTCGGCCTCGAGGATCGTCTCGACCATTTCAGCGGTGCGGAACACCCGGTCATAGAGGTCGCGCAACACGCCGAGCCCGAGCCCGGCGATCAGGCCGCCGAGGGCCGAGAGCGCGAGCACGACCAAGGTCTGCGGATGGCTCTTGCTGAGCGGACGCGAGGCACGGGTGATAACCCGCGCCTCGCTGACCGGGAACGATTGCTGCTGCACGTTTTCCATGTAGCGCTGCAGGAAATTGTCGTAGAGCGAGCGATAGGTCTGCGCCGAGCTCTCGAGCTCGCGCAGCGTTACCTGCGCCTGGTTGGTCGACTGCGACTGCGACACCGAGTCGTTCACGGCGCGCTCGATCTCGTTCTGGCGCTGCAGGGCGATCGCATAGTCGCTCTTGTAACTTTCGGCGAGCCGCTTCAGCTCGTCCACAATCGACGACTGGATCTCGCGCATCTGGTTGCGCAGGTTGACGGCGGCCAAATGATTGTAGCCGTAGCGCGACGACCAGTCGGCCTCGCGGTTGGCCAACTCGAGATATTGCGAGCGCAGCTTGGTGATGACCTGGTTGTTCAGGGTATCGGCCACCGTCGCATCGGGGACGCCCCCCTTCACCACCGCCTCGATGCGGTCGAGCTTGGCCTTGGCGTCGGTGACCTGCGACTTCACGTGGAGCAGCTGGGTGTTGAGTTCGCCGAGCTGCTGCTCGTTGAGCAGCTTGCCGCTGGAGGTGACGATGTTGTTGGTCTTCTTGTAGTCGAGCACCGCGCGCTCGGCGTTGGATGCCTGCGTGCGCAGCTCCTGGATGCGGTCCTGCAGCCAGACACTGGCGCGGCGCGTCGCCTGATATTTGGAATCGAGCTGATCGACGATATAGGCGTCGGCGACGGCGTTCGCGATCTGCGCCGCGCGCTCGGGATCGAGCGAGCGGAAGCTGACCTCGATCACATAGGTCATGCCGCGGCGGCGGACGTCGAGCTGCTTCTGGAACGTGCGGACCGCGCGCCGGGTCCGGTCGAATTCGGTGGGCGGCGCCCCGCCGGCGAGCAGGCCGGACACGAAATCGAGCACGGCTCCTACCGCGCTGGCTCTGGAGCCAACGAATTCCGGATCCTCGTTGAGCTTGAGGTCGCGGATCACCGCGAGCGCCACATTCTCCGACTTCAGGATTTCGACCTGGCTCTCGACCGCGGCGGAATCGACCGGGGCCTCGCTCACCGGCGATTGCTGCTGGAAGGCCTGGAATTTGCGCGTGTCGATGATCATCGTGGCAAGCGCCGTATAGCTCGGCGCCGCCGTCGCCAGATAGCAGATGCCGCCGAACAGGCAGAGCGCGGCGGTCCCGAGGATGACCCAGTATTGCCGGAGCAGATAGGTGACGAAGGCGTCGAAGGTTTCCGCCAGCGACGGCAATTCGGCCGGACGATTTCTCAGATCGACAGACGGCGAAATCTGGTTGCGCTGAAGCATCTCGTCCTATCGTCGCGCCGGCAGGATGGATCCTGCCCTCGCGCCCTCCAATGATCCTGGGAAGCGTCCCGCCGCTGACACCGAAGCGCGTTGCTGCAGAAAGTTCTCCATTGGCGATCGGACGTCCGCTCAGGGGGTAACTGTTGAAATGAGTGTGGTGCCGGTGCCCGTGGCCGTACCAGACGTCGTGCTGCCCGAACTGCTGACCGACGAGGTGAAGCTGAAGATGCCGGTGTTCACGCTGTTGCCGTCGATGGCCTCGAGCGTGCCGCCGCCGGCGCCGCTGGCGCCCAGCGCGCTGGTCTGGCCGCCGGATGCGCCGGCGCTGCCCGCGCCGCCGGCGCCGGTCGCCGCGGTGCCGCTGTCACCCGATGCAGCAGCAAACGCCATCACGGTGTCGAGATCCTTGGTGTCGGCAATCGCCTGCTGGATGCGCGTCGCGTAGGGCTGGTTGCTGCGCACCACGATGCGCGCGGCCTGGGCGAGGCCGGCAGCGATCGCCGTCTTCTGGTCCTTGCTTGCCTTGGCGAGCAGCGCAATCAGCGGATCGAGCGATGTCGGATCGTTGAGGGCGAAATCGCGCGCCCGCGAGGTCAACTCCACGCCTGCATTCGGATACTGGGTCAGTAGCTGCTCGGGATTGGCCTTGAAATTGGTGACCGCCTGGGACAGCTGGATCAGCCCGCCAGTTGTCTCCGCCAGCGCCGCGCCACCGGGTGTCGCGAGCACCAACATCACCACCAACGTCGCCAGGCGCGGGGCGGAAAAGCCGCCGGATCGCTCAAATGTGAACACAGCTATCTCCCTAACGAATACTAACAGTTCGTTAGCATAGTCAGAGTTATCGCGCCAATTAAATAGCCTCGCCGGCCGCGGCCGGGCCGTGGTGCGCGAAATCAGCGTTAACCGGCTGCCCGACCGTAACACGGGCGTCACGGCCACCGCCGGCGCCGCTGCCGGAGCGGAAGGATTGCGACAGGCCTGCCCCGAGCAAGGCCGCGATAACAACGGCATAGCCGGTGATCTGGAGCGAGAAATCGATCATCGAATGGAGCGCGCCGGCGGCCGACGCGCAGAGCGCCGCGAGCGGCACGATCACGTCGCGGCGACGGGTCCGCACGCCATGCGCGAGCACGACGAACGCCGCGAGCAGCGCGATCATGGCGGCGCCGGCCATTAACATTCCGCCGTCGGACGCCAGTTCGAGCCAGCTGTTGTGTGCCCGGTTCCAGGTCCCGCGCAGCGAGAAGTCGTCGGTGCGATAGGCCGGATAAACCCATTCGAAAGTCCCGAAACCATCGCCGAGCCACGGGTGATCCCAGATCATCCGCAACGTTGCGCGATAGGTCGAGAACCGTCCCTCATCGGACAGGCCCATCGTGCTGAAGCGCGCGCCAACGCCGCCGCCGAGAAGCTGCAGCAGTGCCAGCGCGACCAGGCTGCCGACCCCGAGCGCCACGATCATGCCGTAGCGGCGCGGCACCCGGTTGCGAAAGAAGATCGCGGCAGCCGCGACCGCGGCGAGCAGCGAGATCCCGACGCCGCCGCGCGAGCCGGTCAGAAACATCGCCAGCAGGCAAGTGAGCCAGCCGAACGCATGGCCGGCGAGCCGGCGCCGCGCCGGCATAGCGAGGCGCGCGAGCAGCCGTGACAGGCCGGCACGGCGCGGCGGCCAATGCCGCTCGATCAACTCGCAGCCGAACAACAGCCAGATCAGCGCGCAGCAACCGTAGTAGATGCCGGCCGTGTTGCGATTGACGAAGGGCGATGTCAGCCACGCCAGGTGCGCCTGCTTCTCGTGCACCAGGTAGATCCGGGTGGGATCGATCGTGAAAGTGATGATGCCGCAGATCGCATAGACCAGCCCCGCCGCGGCCACCGCCCGCAACAACCCGCGCGCCAGTCTGCGGTTGGCACCGAGCACGACGCCGATGGCGAAGCTGAGCAGGCAAACGATTCCGACGCCGATCGAATAGAACGGCTGACCGCGCGCCATCGACGCGGCCGGCGGCAGCTCGGCAGGCAGCAATTTGCCGGCCTGCGCCCACAACGCGTTTGGCGCCACACCCGACCAGGGCCGGACAGCCGACTGCTCGTGCAGCACCAGCATGGCAAGCGCCGTCAACAGCGCCGTCACCGCGAGGATCGCGAGCTGACTGCCGCGCAGGCGCATCGGTAATACTCCGAGCAGTGCAATCCCGAGCAGGATCGACCAGATCGCGGGCGCAACTGTACCGACCGAGCCGAGCGGCAGCGGCGCCAAAGCGATGACGGCGCAGAACAGCCACGATGACCAGCGCACCGGCCACGGCAATGCCGTCGCCTCGCTTGAGCCGGAAGGTAATCTTACGCGTGTCATGAAGCCGGCCGTGCCGGCTCACGCCCCAGTATCAGGGCGCAAGCTTGATCGAGTTACGAAGTAAGGTTGCGTTGTAGGCGGCCACGATCGGATCGTTCGCCGTTGCGGTCACGAGCCGGATCTGCTGCATCACCTTGGCGTCCTCAACGGATGCCGCGTTCGACGCATAGAGCACGTCCTTGTTGCGCAACTGGAAACGCGTGGCCAGGAAATAGCCGGCCGGATCGCGGAAATTGATGTTGTAGACGACCGGGATGATCGGCCCTGAATATTTGCTGACGTCGACGCCAAGCTTGGCCGCCACTTCCGGCAGTTCGCCGCGATAGACGAACACCGAGGCCGGATCGGCCGAGGAGTCGTTCAAGCCGCCCGCCTTGGCGACGGCTTCGGCGAGCGAGATGCGCCAGGCCTCGAAATTGAACTGGCCCTGCGCGCCCGACGCGCCGAAGGCGACGAAGGTTTGCGGCTCGCGGTAGACATAAATGGTGTCGCCGGGATGGGCGTAGATATTGCTCTTGGGCTCGTAGACCAGCTGGCCGAACGGCACCGTAGTACGTTTGCCGTCGCGCTCGAGCATGACCCATGTGTCAAAACCCTGCCCTTTCGGGCCGCCGGCGCGCGTGATGGCGTCAAGCACGTGCTCACCCGCGGCATTGGCGGGGAAGCGGTTCGGCGAATTGACCTCGCCGAGCACGGAGATCAGCGAGGTGCGCTGCTCGATCAGGGCGACCACGGCCTGCGGCTCGATCGCGCGATTCTTCAACGCATCGACGATCGAGCGCTGCACTTCGGTCGGTGTGCGGTTCTTGGCGCGGATCGCGCCGGCATAGGGCACCGAGATATTGCCGTCGGTATCGACGTTCTGGTTCGGCAGCGTGATGTAGTTGCCGGGACGCACGCCGGCCTCGACCGGAATGAACAGGCCGCCGGCGGCGGCCTCGAAGATCGTGACGCTGACGACGTCGCCGATGCCGAAGCGGATGTCCTTCGGCGGCGGGCCCTGGATGCCACCGGCGAGTTGCGGCGCGAACGACGCCAGCACGTTCTCGATCTGCGGTGTGATCTTGACCATCGCATAGGGCAGGCTTTCAGGATCGCGCTGCCCGGCCACGACATCGGAGCTCGTCGGACCGTTGGTCGGCATGTAATGGCAACCGCTGACCCAACAGGCGGCCGCAAGCAATAACATCACCCGAATGAAAATCGCACGCGACATCTAAATACTCCGGCCGTGCCGTAACACGCCGACTATCACAATCACAAGTTTCCGCGATATATTGCGATGCAATTGATAAATAATGTTAGCGAGGTGAGGCAATTCGGCGACACCGGCGCACCGCCGTGAGACAAAGCCCCGCGCGCCGTCACTCCGGCTTTGCTTTCGTCCGATCTCCCCGTTATCTGTGAATGAGATGGTTTGAGTTAACCGATTGAGGGTTCGATGGCCCGCAGGAAGCTACCCGCGATCGCGTTGGGAATGGTCGCCTTGCCGCTGATAGGCGCCCTCGGCGGCTCCGGGGTTTTCGCCGCAGAACTAAGCGTTTCCCCGGCCCCGCGCGCCGTGCAACGGGTCAGCGGCAATTGTCAGCGGCTGCAATATTGTCGTGGCGACGTCTGCCAGTGGAAACGGGTTTGCTGGCACGGCTGTCCCGATCGCTACTCCTGCGCGCCGCTCTACGGCGCCTATGGACCGTATGGCGGCCGCGATTATTGGGCTGCCTATAGTTACGGCGATCTGCACCCGTTCTGAATGTTAATCGACTAACAAAACCACAGGCCATCGAGCTCGGCCGGCACCGCGCCGGCCCGCTGGCGACGCGCGGGTTAACCCCGGCTTAGGCCCGGCCCGATACCATGCGGGCGCAGGGTTTGGTTATGTTATTTGTTTTCCTTGGCAATTTGATCGGCGGCACCGTTCTCGGTCTGCGCCAGCACTGTCTGGTGCTGGCGCCGGTGGCGCTCGCGGAACTCGCGCTGTTGGCCGCCATCGGAGTCGGGCGCCTGTCGTGGTCGGAAACCGCGCTGCTCATGATCGCTGCGATCGTAGCGCTGCAAATCGGATATCTGGCAGGCGCCTTCGCGCCGCTGTTCTGGTCTCGCACCTCGACGCCACGTCTCGCCCTGCGCCGTTCGCAATAGCAGGGCATGACACTGCCCGCTTTGGCGTGGCCGATTTCCGTTGACCTCGCGGCAAGCCCGGGGCATCCCGCTGCCTTGCGTCTCATCCTCTGCAGGACCTCCCCCTCTCGTGTGGAACGTCACGGCCTTCATCTGCATCTTGATCGGGGCGTCGATTCCGCTCGGTCTCATCGACGCATCGCTCGCGACGGGTGCCGTCGGCGCGGCGACGTCGCTAGGGCTGCTCGCAAGCCTGCTGGCGATCCGTCCGGGTGAGCTGTCGTTCCTGAAGTCGGTCGCCGGTCCCGCTGTTGCGGCGGCGCTTCTGCCGGTGCTCTGGATCGTCCTGCAGATGTTTCCGCTGGCGGCCCTGGCGCATCCGGTGTGGAAGTTCGCCGGCGAAACGCTGGGAGCACAGCTCAGCGGCAGCATCACGATCGACACCGGCGCAAGCTTCGGCGCGCTGCTGATCTGGCTGTCACTCATGTCAGCCATGATCACCGCCGCCGCTGTCGCGATCGACGCCCGCCGCGCCGATATGGTGGCCCGCACCGTTGCAGCAACCGCGGCCGTCGCGGCCCTGATCCTGCTGCTATCAAGCGATCCGGTCAAAGTCTGGTCTGGCGCTGCACGCGATGAGACGGCAAACGGATTCCTGGTCGTCGTTCTCGTTGGCGTTCCGCTCGGCCTTGCGCGCGCGCTCGACGTCGGCGGACACGCCGATGGCCGCACCGCCGCCCAATTGAGACGGCTGCGCTGGCTGCTCGCTGCCGGCGCGCTGCTCTGCGCCGCCAGCGCCTGCTGGGTTGGGCGGCGCGGCGCCGCGATCGCGATCGCCGCGGGCATCGCCCTCGTCCTGATGACCTTCGCCGCGCGGAAACTTCATCTGCACCGCTGGAGCAGCGCTGCTGCGGCGACAGCGATCGCGCTGATCGCCCTGGCGACGGCGATCGGCAATCGTCATCCCGACGTGCCGCTTGCGATCGCCTTTGCTCATGCACCGTCCGAGTTCGTGCAATCGACCCACAATCTGCTCGCCGACCTGCCCGCGCTCGGCAGCGGCGCCGGCACCACGGCAACGCTGGCGTCGACCTATATGGACTGGCAGGGCGCCACCACGCGGCCCGTGGTTGCGACCAGCGCCGCGGCCTTGATCGCGCAATTCGGTTCCGCCATGTTCTGGACTTTAGTCGCGGCTATCATCGTCTGCATCGCAGCGTTCACGGCCGGTGCGCGCAATCGCGGCCGCGACTGGTCCTACCCTGCATCGGCCGCAGCCGTCCTGCTGACGCTGCTGCTGGCTAGCTTCACCTTGCCGGAATTGCCGGCGCTGCCCGGAGTGATCGTGTTGGGAGCCGTGATCGGAACAGGACTGGCACAGCGGATCAGCCGTTCACGGTTGCAGGCGAGCTAGACGCCAGATGCGCAGCTTCCTCCAGCGTCTTGTCGGCCAGACCGGCGATCTCGAGCATGAGGGCGACGAGACCTGCATCTACGCCGTCGGCGATATCCACGGTCACGCCGACCTGCTGCACGAGATCTGCGCCCGCATCGATGCCGACATCCGTCGGTTCCGGCCGGCGCGACCGATCCAGGTGTTCCTCGGCGACTATATCGATCGCGGACCGGATTCGCGCGATGTCATCGCCATGCTCGATCAACGCCGCCGCACCCGCAGCATGGTCTGCCTGCTCGGCAATCACGAGGCCTGCCTGCTGGAGTTTCTCGTCAATCCCGACATGCTCGCGCAATGGCGGCAGTTTGGCGGCTTGCAAACGCTGATGTCCTACGGCCTGACGCCCTCGCCCAATCCCGACGCTTCCGAACGCAGGGCGCTCGCCCGGCAATTGATCCGCCAGATGCCGCCGGCCCATCTCGCCTTCCTGCGCTCGCTGCCGCTCTGTTATGTGCACAAACGCTATTTCTTCGTCCATGCCGGCGTCAGGCCCGGCGTCGCTCTCAACCAGCAGCGCAAGGAGGATCTGCTCTGGATCCGCGACGACTTCCTGATCTCGGAAGATGATTTCGGCAAGGTCGTGGTCCACGGCCATACGCCGGTGCATGAGGCCGAGCTGCTGCGCAACCGCATCAATGTCGACACCGGTGCCTATGCGACCGGCCGCCTGACCTGCGTCAAGCTCGAGGGAGCCCGGCGAACCCTGCTGATGACCGGCAACCGGGCCGCGCGCCATGGCTAATACGATGGCTAACACGATGGCTGACGCGATCGGCCGGAATGCGAGGCGTCTCTCGCCGGCCATCGTGCCGGCCGCCGCTGCGATCGGCGCGGCGACGCTGGCCTTGTCGACCTGGTGGCTTGCCGCCGATGCATTGCGCGCCAAACCGGCGATCGCCGCAGAGGTCGGCATGGTCAGAGGCGAGCTGTGGCTGCGCGACGGCTGGAGCCAATTGCAGACGTCACCGGAGGCGGCCGAAGCCGCGTTCACGCGCGCGCTTCGCCTCTCGCCGATGGACGCCGGCGCCTGGTTCGGCCTCGCCTCGGCAACCGGACGGTTCGACTGGCTGAACCCGACCGCGTCGAAGGCGCTCAAGATGTCCTACTATACTGGCTTCAACCGCAGCGATCTGATCGCGCCGCGCCTGATCCTCCTGGCGCAGGTCGACGCCACGCGCGATGTCGAATTGGTCGACCTGCTGCAGCGGCAGATCCGCCTGATCCTCACGCGGGCGCCGGAACTGAAGGGCGCGATCGGGCAGGCCTATCGCGTGGCTGGCGACGCCAACCGGCGCATCATCGAGGTGGAGTTCAAGGACGCCAACCAGAGCATTCCGCAGTAACGCGCGCCTGGCGCCAGATGCCCAGCCGTCAGATACCCTTGTGACGCAACACCGCGCCGACCGTGCGCAGCAGGATGCGCAGGTCGAGCACGAAGCTCCAGCTCTTGATGTAGATGAGGTCGTGCGCCACGCGCAGCTGCATGTCCTCGATCGCCGGCGTCGCGCCGCGCAGCCCCTGCACCTGCGCGAGACCGGTGATGCCGGGCTTGACGTGCTGACGCTCTGCATAGCTCGCGATCAGCTTCGAATATTTGTCGTCATGGGCCAGCGCGTGCGGCCGCGGCCCGACCAGCGACATGTCGCCGCGCAATACGTTCACCAGCTGCGGCAATTCGTCGATGCTGCGGCGGCGCAGCGTCGCGCCGATCCCGGTCAGCCGCGGATCGTTCGGGCGAGCCTGCGTGATGACATCGCCATCCTCGAGCACGTGCATCGAGCGGAATTTGAGGATGGTGAATTGCTTGCCGTCGAAGCCGTTACGGCGCTGCCGGAACAAGATCGGCCCCCTGGAGTCGAGCTTGATCGCAATCGCCGTTCCGATCAGCAGCGGCGCGAACAGCACCAGAAGGCCGCTCGATGCCACGATGTCGAACAGCCGCTTGCCGGCGCGCTCGAGCGAAGTAAGCGGCGAGCGCTGCATTTCCAGCGTCGGGATCGGGCCGGTCGCCACCATCCGCAGCGCCAGGAATCGCTCCGCGGTCCGGTCCGGCAGCAGCCGCACCGGCAGCGGCGATGCCCGCAGCTGATCGCACACGAACTGGATGCGCGGCTCCTGCTGCCAGGGCATGGCCAGGATGATCTCGTCGGCGCCGCACTCGCGGGCTGCAAGAATGGCCGACGCGACGGCGGCCCGGTCGCCGGTGTCGTCGGACGATCCGGAGAGCTGGACCCGTCGCACTTCGCTGAGGCCGAAATCGCGCAGCAGGCTCGCTTGCCGCACCCGGGACAATTCGTCCGCCATCCCGACCACGACCGCGCGGCGCGTGGCCAGCATGCCGCGGTCGATCGCGCGTTGCAGCGGCGCCTGCAGCAGCATCCGTCCGCCGACCAGCCCGAGGCCGCCGATCAGGCCAAATGACAGCACCGACCCGCGCGAGACGCCGGAACCCACCTTCAAAAGGAAGATGATCAGGGTCATCAGCAGAACGACCAGCAGCCATCCGCCGAGCAGGCTGCTCCAGCGCCGGTCGAGACCGGCCAGCACCTGCGCATTGTAAAGGCCCTGCGACTTCGCCACGAACATGTGAAGGATGGCGGCGAGGACCCCGATCCCTAGAAAACCCTCGAAGCTGTTGCTATAAACCGTGTGGTAGTAAAAGAGGTGATAGGCCGCGCCGCCGACGATGCTGGACAGCACGACGATTATCATCTCGAACGCGACGGCAAACGCCTCGAGGGAAGCGAAAGCGAACGAGAAGGCGCCGAAGTTAACCGGTACCTTCGCCAATCGAGCGTCCGAAAGGTCGGTCATCGGGAATTAACATTCGTGTTAACAATTCATATGTGTATTATCAGGCGGGTTGTGAGCTCGCAAGACCTGCTGCGGATATCGGATAGAGAGCGCGCATGAGTTCATCGGCTGGCGAAACCGAGGCCGCGCTGCTGGCCCTCCTCCACCTCATCCGCCTGATGGGCGCCGAGCTCGTCGCGGGCCAGCACCGCGACGACGTCGAGTTGCTGGTCAAGGCGATCGAGACAAAGCTGCGCGCGGCCCGCTTCCCGGCCGACATGCCGAATCAGGACATCGTCAGGGGCCTGGACCTTGCGCAGGCCAGACTGCGTCCGATCTTCGAAGAGCTGCGCGCAAGGTCTGAGAAGGCACATCTGAGCGACCAGCTGCTGCTGGCTCCCAGGCCTTCACGCATCCACTAACGGATAGCTTACGTCAGCTTTGGGCTTCACCACGGCGGGGCAAGCCGCTCCCGCCGCCGGACCTGAGCGCAAGCTTTTCCTCGATCTTCATTTTCTCGAGCAGCAAGTCGGTCACGATCCGGCGCAGCCGTTCATTTTCCAGCCGTAATTCATCAATACGGTTATGGACAGGGGGGATCCCATCTCTATCATCGGTGCGAGCGGCGAATTCGGTAACAGTACCATTCGCCTGGTGGCCGCGTGCGGCCTCCTGCTTGCGCCAGCGATGAAATGTCATCACGCTAACGCCCAGCACCTTGCACGCTTGGGCCTGGGACTGCCCCCGCGCCATGAGTTCCTCGGCCTGTTTGACCTTGGAACTGATCTCCTCAGTAGAATGACGCCTCATTGGTCATCTCATTGCCCCCTAGATTAGCAATCATCGCATGGCCTATAAGCTATGTAAATGCAACAGGAAATTCAAATTGAGGGTTTCCCGGGGGCCTTTCGGGAGCCTCGAACTTGCCGGTCGGCAGCAACACATAGTGCGAAGAAACGCCGAAGCTGCAAGGTATTGAGCGGAATATACGGGGAATATTCCTCCGCTGAAAGGGCCCGATAAAAAAAGTTATACGACTTTCTGTTATGAGAGTTTGATCGGGATAACTGGCGCACTGTTTGCATTCTCAAACGGGAAGCAAATGAGAATATTCAATCGGTCTCTCGACAGATTGTGAGTGCGCCATGCCTCGCCGCGATAATCGCCCCACCGGTCAAGCGCAACTTTCACAAATTTCTAACAAATTAATCCCGCGAGTTTCGCGTCCGGCCGCTTGCGGGCGTACACGCCCAGCAGTAGTTACTAGGACGTTAGGTGTCATGAGGGTTTCAACATATTTGAGGATTATTTTCACGAAACCTAACACTCATATCTCGATCCACGAATTATCAATTAAGCGCTTTCCCACCCGAGGCCATCAGGCGGAACCACGTCCGCCCGATAATCCGCGAACCATTCCGTGCTGACGCTTGTCAGAGCCAGTCTCTGATCAACATTTTTGCGAGGATCGACACCATGGCGCGTCTCAAGGTCTTCGAGGGGAACCAACCCGCGTCAAGCGAGGCGGCCGACATCCTGGAACGCCTCGTCGCGGAGAATTGCGAGCTCCGGCATACCGCGGTCGAACTGGTCTTGCAGAATTGGATCCTGCGCGAGCGTCTGTCCGATGTCGGGGCACGCAAGTCCGTGCCGCTGGAGCACTGACCACCCCAACCCTCACGACCGCGATTATCCGCAGCAAACGTCCGCCAGCTCGCCTAGACGAGCATCGGGCCAGCGCATCATTCAATTTAGAATTGAAATGTCCGCAACTGCAGGCGCGCCAGCATGCTCGCCGGATTGGCGAGGATGTGGCCGCATATTCTGCCGATGAGAAAGAGGCTGACGGACTTCAGCTGTGAACCCGGCGCAGCGCGACGCGCGGGGTGTTCTGCTCTCGAGACATGCCGAACGAACGCGACGAGCCCGAGCGTTCCTGGATTTCACGTAACTCAGCGATATCAAGCATCAGCGCAACGACTTCGTTGCGCAGCGATTGATTGGTCGCGAGCAACGCCTCTTCGATCGGCTGATGCAAATGTTGAACTTTGTGCTGCTTCATGGCGCGCCCTCGCTCTGCGGTTAAGGGTATGAGCGATGTGATTGAAGTTTCGATGACAGGGTTATTCCGCGCACATGGAAGGCGGTTAATGGGGCAGGTTTGCGACCAACATGGCTCCGAGTTAAATTTTCTCAATCAGGTTCCACAACCTGATCGCGAAGCGCTCGATCGGCGGCCTTTGATGTGTCGTACAGATGAGTTGGCAGCGGCAGCTATGAGGCGCGCGGCTGGACAACGCGGCTCAATGTGGGTCGGAAGCTCTACCAAGCGCATGATATTGCTTGGTGATCATTGATGGCTGCCGAGTTGTTTCAACCGAACGTGCATTGTCCGGCTATCACAATGTCGCCGTGTTACAGCGATCGCGCTTCAAGGGACGCGCTCAGCTGCACACAAGATATTCCACCAAAGCTGCTCCGCAGACGCAAAATCTGCTGCTGCCACGTCCATCAAGGATCGCAGAGTGTTTCGACCGGTTGCGAATATTGAAGCGGCTGACGGTGCCCAGAAGCGCTCGAGCAATCCAGCGAAATGAATTCAACGCTGAACATCGGACCAAACGCGATTTCGCCTCCGCCGGACCCAACCGCGCTAACGCTATTCTAATTAAAATGAGCGGGACCGAAGCGTCCGGCTTGAACAGTGGGAGTGAACGCCTTTCGCGCGCCTGTCGCTGCATTCGCACGCGCTTGCACAGTCCCCACGAACAGCAGCGACAGCGAAGATTCGCCATAAGCATCGCTAATTCGCCCCGCGTCGCGATCGCGCGCTATTTCGATTTAGGAGGCGTATCGTCGTCCATCTTGCCACCATTGGCGACGCACTTGTTGAAATAGTCCCGCTGGGCTTTGGCGCCTCCCCGAGCGCTCCCGGAAGCGGGATTGCCGGGCTGTAGCGGCGGAAATGCCTTCGCCACCAAGGCATCGCAGGCGCGCGCCACCTGCACGTCGATCGCATGCGCGGGAACCATTGCGCTGGAGATCATGATCACGGCTGAGGCGATCGCAAAACCCGAGATAACTCGCATTGCCACACTCCGTTCCAAACTGAATCAGTTTTTTTCTCGAGCCCGGACTCGCAAGGAGCGCACTAAAGCATGATCCGAAAGTGCGAAGCGGTTTTCCGTCGCAACAAAACGCGGATCGCATTTGCGCGAAGATCAAGCTCTGACTGCGAGCTGAAACACGACGACGATTCTCGCGGCGCCTAGGTCCGATCGACGTCGTGATAGGCCCGATACCAGGCGACAAACCTGGCAATGCCATCCTCGATCCGCGTCTGCGGGCGGAAGCCGATTTCACGCTCCAGGTCGGAGACGTCGGCCGACGTCTCCAGTACATCTCCCGGTTGCATCGGCAGCAACTGCTTTTCGGCCTGTCGCCCCAAGCCCTGCTCGAGCAGCGCCACCACATGCATCAGTTCTTCCGGCCTGCTGTTGCCGATATTGTAGACCCGCCACGGCGCCCGGCTCGAACCCGGATCGGGATGCGCTCCCGACCAGTTGACGTCGCCTTCCGGCGCGCGGCCGATCAACCGCACCATCGCCTCGACCACGTCGTCGACATAGGTGAAGTCGCGCCGCATGTTGCCATTGTTGAACAGCTGGATCGGCTTGCCCTTGGTGATCGCGTCGGCGAACGCATAGAGCGCCATGTCCGGCCGATACCACGTCCCATACACGGTGAAAAACCGCAGCCCGGTTGCCGGCACGCGATAGAGATGGCTATAGGAATGCGCGATCAGCTCGTTGGCCTTCTTGGTTGCGGCGTACAGGCTGACGGGATGGTCGACATTGTCGTGGACCGAAAACGGCAACTTGGTGTTGGCGCCATAGACCGACGATGAGGACGCAAACAACAGGTGCCTGCACGCAGTGTGCCGGCAGCCCTCGAGGACGTTGAGGAAACCCTCCAGATTGGAATCCGCATAGGCGTGCGGGTTCTGCAGGGAATAGCGCACGCCGGCCTGCGCGGCGAGATGCACCACGACCTCGAAGCGATAACGCTCGAACAGCGCCTTCATGCCGGCGCGGTCGGCGAGGTCGAGCTCCACGAAGGTGAAGCCACGGTGCTGCTTGAGCAGATCGAGGCGCGCGCGCTTGAGCGCCGGGTCGTAATAGTCGTTCAGATTGTCGATGCCGATGACCGGCTGCCCTGCCCTCAGCAGATGCTCCGCCAGATGGAAGCCGATGAAGCCGGCGCAGCCCGTGACGAGTAGATTGCCTGCGATCACCACGTCTTGCCTGTGCCTTTCGCCTTGCGCCGGACCGTCGGATACGCCGTTACACGCGGCAACCGCGGCTGCCTTCGCGTTGCGCGCCGCCAGGCGTCAGCTGCTGGCGGCCGGAGGCTCGTAGTCCGGAAAACGGCTCAGGACCGCGGCCTTCATGAACTTGAAGTGCGCAATCTCGGTCGCCAATTCCTTCAGCCGGCGCTGGCCGTTTAAGATCTCGGCGTCAAACAGGTCTTGATGATAGTTGTCAAGCGCCTCGCGTTCCAGATATTCGTCGGTGCCGTTGCCGAGAGTCACCGCGGCGCGGGCCAGAACATCATCGACGCGGCGGCCAAGACCGGATTGCTCGCTTTCGGCCGCCTGCAACGCGGCCTCGATCGCGGCCATGATCGATCCGATCCGGGTGCGATCGGTCTCGGCATCGCGCTCAGCCGAGCGTGCCTTGAACCCTTCCTCGCCGCGCCGCGATTTGATCAGGTCGTGCGCGCGAGACCGCAAAAACAGCTGAAACATCTGTCAGTATCCGGTTCGGGCCCATTGAGGCAGCACAGGTCAAAATCGCCCGGTCTTAGTTAAAAAAGGGTGAATTGCCCTCATGCCCGGCTCTCAGGTCGGCTTTCCACTTGATCCAGGCCTTGTCGTGCTTGTCATAGAGTTCGAGCCACCGTCCCTCACCGGCTGACGGCACCAGGCCCGTCCCATTATCGTGCCCGTCCGCCAGTCCCGGCAGCGAGGAGTCCAGGTCCTCGAACTCCGACGTCTCCTCAAGCGTCAACCCGACCAGCACACGCTTGCCACTGACATCGACGACATACCGCCTTGGCGAATGCCCCCTGAGATCACTCATGACGTGAAAGTTCCCTTGCGATCCGCGGGGCTGGCGACGAGATCAGGGGCACGCTGGCATGCAACCAACCCGCCTGCCGCAACGGACGCCGACATGATGACCGATTGCATGTTGCCAGCCAACCCCAACTCACCGCACACCGTCGCGCTACCTCGATCGAACTACTCCGCTAGAACGCGCGACGCATGTGGCCGAACGCACTGACCGGCTGTTCCCGCCTCGACGATTTCGCGGCTGATGGCGCCACATACGGTGCATAGATCCGATATTGCGCGCGGCGCTTGTGCGACCGCCACGAGCGCGCGGCGAAACCGGAGAAGAAGCCTGCGACGAACACCGCCGCGAGAATCAGAGCAGGAGAAACCATCACAACCGTCCACGTTCGCCCCGATGTTATTAACATTCGAAGTTGTGACGACATCATGATTGGACGCGCCGAAAGATTGTTCAGCCGCTGGAATTTTTGTGCAATCGAACGACGCATCAATGATCAGGCGTCGACAATAATTGTTCTCGCGAGAGAACGTCTCAGGAGAACCACCAGAGCATGAATTTCAGGAACATCGAGCTGAGAAGATAAATCCACCCCGCCATCGCCAGCACCGTCAGTCCGACGAAGACACCTGAAACGCTTTTCTCCTTGAAGCGCGCCAGCAACGAGTTTTTTTCTTCTTGCGAGTAGAACATCTCAGGCTCAAGGCGTAACTGATTCAAATCAGCTAGCAGTCAATTTCGATGATCTCGTGACGCGTCGCAGCAGCCATTCGCATCGCGCATCACAGATCACCGCTGCAAAACGCCGCCAGGCCGCACGCCATCGCGCAGTGGAAATTCCGTTCGACACGATCAGGAATTTTACGTCGGCGATCGCGGCGGCCCGCGCGCCGGAATTTCCCTTCGGATCCTCGCCCGATCGACGTCACATACGTCGATCAAGACGGTCGTGCAGCTTGACCATGCGATGTGGCCGGCATGCAGGATAGCCGCGCGCCGGAGGCCGGCGCGACCGAACGGATTCTTCCCGGGAGCAATCTGCCCGCTTCGCCCTGCCTCTCAGTTTAACAATCAAGTCCTCGCACGCGGTCAACCAATGATAATCGCCTCACACGCGGAAAAAGGCGAACCAGACAATGCCGAGGATCAGGACGGCCAGCCCTGTCGAGGCCGTGAGCAGCGCGAGAACCGAAGGTCCAGGCTCGGCCTGCCGCGCCTCGGTCGGGGTTTCGACAATTTGGCCGTGTCGTTCCGTTGCCATGGCAACCTCTTTGCTTAAGTGCCTGTAATTCCGGCGTTTGCCGCGCCCCTTCGACAGCCAACGCGTGATCGGGAGCGATGTTCCGAGGGCGTTGACGGCTGGGCCGACGGCAATCCCGCCCGCCGCGTCAAACGGGCGCAGCGCGAGGGCACGGTTAACGCCGTTGCGAGATTCACCGGGCCGTGTTGTTTCAAACTGGGGTGCCCGGTGTTATCCTTGACCGTACCGTCGGTTGCGTAATCGGAGTTTCCCTGGAGTTCCCCCATGGCCCCTCGCGCCAATTGGAAGGGCTTTTTGCGCCTTTCGCTCGTGACTTGCCCGGTTGCCCTGTACCCGGCGACATCGGATACTGAAAAGGTCTCCTTCAACCAGATCAACCGCAGGACCGGCCACCGGATCAAATACGCCAAGGTCGACGCCGAGACCGGCGAGGAAGTCTCCACCGAAGACATCATGAAGGGCTACAAGGTCGACACCGACACCTATATCGAGGTCACCAAGGAAGAGCTCGACGACATCGCGCTGGATTCGACCCGCACCATCGAGATCGACGAATTCGTGCCGCGCAGCGAGATCGACAGCCGCTATCTGATCCGCCCCTACTACCTCGTTCCCGACGGCAAGGTCGGCCACGACGCCTTTGCGGTGATCCGCGAGACCATCCGCAGCCTGAACAAGGTCGCGATCGGCCGCGTGGTGCTGACCAATCGCGAGCACATCATCGCGCTCGAGCCGCTCGACAACGGGCTGATGGGCACACTGTTGCGCTACCCGTATGAAGTGCGCAGCGAGAAGGAGTATTTCGACGACATCCAGGATGTGAAGATCACCAAGGACATGCTCGATCTCGCCAGGCACATCGTCGAGCAGAAGTCCGCCGACTTCGATCCGGAGGAGTTCGAGGACCGCTACGAGCAGGCGCTGATCGACCTGATCAACCAGAAGCGCAACGGCATCAAGGTGGCCAAGCCCGCGGCGAAGACCAGCGGCAACGTCATCAACCTGATGGACGCGCTGAAGAAGAGCCTCGCCAACGAGAAGCAGGCCGCGCCCGCCAAGGCCGAGGCCAAGGCCGCGAAGGGCAAGAAGCCGAAGAAGCGCATCGAGGGCCAGCGCGAAATGCTGCTGCCGATTTCGGGCAGCGGCAAGCGCGAGCCCAAGGAGGCCGCCAAGCCCGAGCCGAAGAAGGCCGAGAAGACAACGCGCGCCCAGGGCACCGCGGCGCGCAAGAAGGCAGGCTAGCGCAGCGACCGCAAGATGAGCCCGGTCCACAGCGCCTGAGATGTCCCGGTCGAGATGCCCTGGTCGACGCCGTTTGACGAACCGATCGCGCTGCATCGCGGCGGCACGCTGGTGACGCTGCAGCACGCTGCCGACTACATCATGAAGCTATCGGAAGACACCCAGCAGGAGACGCGCTGGCAGATCGCGGTCGAGCATCTGATCAATGCGGCGGAACAAGGTGCCGGCTGGTTGATGTTCGCGCGCATCGCGATGCTGCGCGCGTTGAATGGGGACGACTGAATCCGGAAAATGGCGAACTGCCGGCAGCGCTTACTTGAATGCCGAACTGACGGCATTGAATTGGCCGCTTACACTGGTGCCGATGCCCCTGACGCCCGCGACGATCACGATGCTGATGCCACCGGCGATGATGGCGTATTCAATGGCCGTCGCCCCGACCTCATCACGCAGAAACCTTGCCATCAACGCGCGCATGAAAAGCTCCTGTCCGACGCTCGCGGCTTTTTCTCCCGCGCCGTAGTAATATGCTTGCGAAACTAGGCCACATTGGTTGACGGCCCATTGAGGGAAAGGATGAACGATCGCTTAAAGGTTGCAGGGAATTTCCCTGCTAGTTCTGCCTGCATCAGGTTGCCGCCGGGCGAGGCACCGGGCCGCGGCCGGAGCGCTTTCCAGCGAAGTGGACACCGGCTCGCGCAAAGAAAACGCGTCAAAACAAGTATCTAGAGCTCCGTTCTGATCCTGTCTGACCGGAAACAGCTCCAGTCGTAAACGCATATCAGAACTACCTGATCCGGCCCCGGCCGCGCTTTACCGGTGCCGCGGAATCCTGTTCCTTTATCGGACAGGCGACAACGAGGCCGGAACGAACCGGCCGCATACGAAGGGAGTGACCGTCATGAAGCTCGGCACCGCGATCGCGGAAATCATGAAGCGCGAGGGGATCGAGATCCTCACGGGCTACCCGGTCAACCATTTGATAGAATACGCCGCCAATGCCGACATCCGCCCGGTGATGGTGCGCCAGGAGCGCATCGGCGTGCACATGGCGGACGCAATCTCCCGCGTCACATCGGGCGAGAAGATCGGCGCCTTCTGCATGCAGCACGGCCCCGGCGCGGAGAACGCGATGGGCGGCGTCGCGCAGTGCTACGGCGAATCCGTGCCCGTCCTGGTGCTGCCGATGGGCTATGCGCGTCGGCTCGCGAATATCGACCCGAACTTCAATTCCAGCCAGGCGATGAAGGCGTTTTCAAAATCGTCGGAGCCGATCAACATCGCAGCCGAGGTCTGCAACATCTTTCGGCGGGCATTTACAAAATTGAAGAACGGCCGCGGCGGGCCGGTCATCGTCGAAATCCCCGCCGACATGTGGAACGAGGAGGTGCCGGAGCCCTTGAACTACACGCCGGTGCTGCGCACCCGCTACGGCGCCGACCCCGTCCATGTGAAGGAAGCGGCCGCCCTGCTCGTTGGCGCCAAGCGTCCGGTGATCTATGCCGGCCAGGGCGTGCACTATGCAAAGGCCTGGCCGCAGCTGAAGCGCCTCGCCGAACGGCTCGCGATCCCGGTCACCACCAGCCTCGGCGGCAAGTCGTCCTTCCCCGAGACGCACCCGCTCTCGCTCGGCTCCGGCGGCCTCGCGGTGCCGCGCGCGGTGCCGAAATTTCTTTCCGAAGCCGACGTGATCTTCGGCATCGGCTGCTCCTTCACCGAGACGTCATTCGGCATCGCGATGCCGAAGGGCAAGACCATCATCCATTCGACGCTCGATCCGAACCACATCAACAAGGATGTCGAGGCCAAGGTCGGCCTCGTCGGCGACGCCGGCCTGGTGCTCGACGCGCTGCTGGAGGAGATCGGCAAGACCGTGACCTCGGACCGCAACGCAAGCGCGGTCGCCGAGGAGATCGCCGCCTCCCACAAGGAGTGGCTCGCCAAGTGGATGCCGATGCTGACGCACAACGACGCGCCGCTCAATCCCTACCGCGTGCTGTGGGACCTGCAGCACACCGTCGACATCCACAACACCGTCATCACCCACGACGCCGGCAGCCCGCGCGACCAGCTCTCGCCGTTCTGGAAGTCCGTCGAGCCGCTGTCCTATATCGGCTGGGGCAAGACCACGCAGCTCGGCTACGGCCTCGGCCTTGCGATGGGCGCCAAACTGGCAAAGCCGGACAAGCTCTGCATCAATGTCTGGGGCGATGCCGCGATCGGCTTTACGGGGATGGACTTCGAGACCGCGGTGCGCGAGCGGATTCCGATCATGTCGATCCTGCTCAACAATTTCTCGATGGCGATCGAATTGAAGGTAATGCCGATCTCGACCGAGAAATACCGCTCGACCGACATCTCCGGCGATTACGCCGCGATGGCCCGGGCCTTCGGCGGCTACGGCGAACGGGTGACCAAGCCCGAGGACATCATCCCCGCGATCAAGCGCGGCATCCAGAAGACCAAGGAAGGCGTGCCGGTGCTGCTGGAGTTCATCACCAGCAAGGAGACCGAGGTGTCGCGGCCCGGGACGTGAGGGCACCTCACACGCCGCTCTGCCACTTGATTTGACCGCGCCAGCACAGGCAAGCTCCCTCCGGTGCAACTTCGGAGGGAGAGATGGCGCGCATCCTGGTGCTGGGGGCCGGCTTTGCCGGGCTATGGGCCGCGCTCGGCGCAGCCCGCAAGCGCGACGAGATCGGTGCGCGGGCAGCAGACGCCGAAATTCTCGTCGTCGATCGCAACGCCTATCACAACATCCGGGTGCGCAATTACGAGGTCGATCTCGGCGACGTCGCGCTGCCGCTCAAGGACCTGCTCGATCCGGTTGGCGTCGGCCACATGGTGGCCGAGGTCGCGGCGATCGATCCGGCGACGCGCGCCGTCACGGTGAGGACGGGCGCGGGCGCGGAGGTTGTGAGCTACGACCGGCTGGTGCTGACCACCGGCAGCGAGTTGGTCCGCCCCGCCATCTCGGGCCTTGCCGCCCACGGCTTCGATGTCGACACGTATGAAGCAGCGATGCGGCTCGACACGCATCTGGCGGCGCTCGGTAAAGAGCCGCCGTCAGAGGCACGCGCGAGCATCGCGGTCGTCGGCGCAGGGTTCACCGGGATCGAGGTCGCGACCGAGATGCCGGCCAAGCTGGCGCACGCCGGCATCACCGGCGATCATCGGGTCATCCTGATCGATCCCAATCCCGTCGTCGGCGCGACCTTCGGCGCGCATGGCCGCCCGGTCATCAACGAGGCGCTGGCCGCGCTCGGCGTCGAGACGCGGCTGAATGTCCGGGTCAGTGCCGTCGGCGCCGACAGCATCACGCTCGATGGCGGCGAGATCATTCCGACCAAAACCGTGGTGTGGTGCGCCGGCATGCGCGCCAGCCCCCTCGCCGCCTCGCTGCCGGCCAGGCGCGACGCGCTCGGCCGGATCAAGGTCGACCATACCATGCGCGTCGAAGGCCTTGCGGACGTCTTCGCCGCCGGCGACGTCGCCGCCTGCCTGATCGACGGCGAGCACCCGACCGTGATGTCGTGCCAGTTCGCGCGGCCGATGGGCCGCTTCGCCGGCCACAATGTGGTGGCGGACCTGTTTGGCGAGAAGTTGCTGCGGCTCAATATCGACTGGTATGTGACGGTGCTCGATCTCGGCGCCTGGGGTGCGCTCTACACCACCGGCTGGGACCGCGAGGTGCACACCACAGGCGCCGCCGCCAAGCTCACCAAGCAGACCATCAACCAGCAGCGCATCTATCCGCCACGCAACGGCGACCGCGCCGCGCTGCTCGCGGCGGCCGCGCCGACGATCCAGACGGCGCCGCCGACGCGCAAGTAGTTTGGGACTCACATTCGCCGATCGTCATTGCGAGCCACCCGGTCGGCGCGAAGCGCCGCCGGATGACAGGCTCCGCGAAGCAATCCACCCCTCCACGCCGGGATAAATGGATTGCTTCGTCGCTACGCTCCTCGCAACGACGGCGCGTACGTCTGCTACTGCGACAGCTTCACAAAGTTCGGAAACTTCATCTGGCCCTCGGCGATCGCCTTCGGCCAGACCGTGATCTGCCTGCCGCCCTGCCACTGGAACACGAGGCCGGTCACCGCGCCCGGACCGGACTTGATGCCGTGAGTGAACTCGTCGTTCTTGCCGTAGAACTGGATCTTGCCGATCGTGCCCTCGAAGTCGGTCTTCTCGAGCTCGGTCACCATCTTGTCCGGATCGGTCGAGCCGGCGCGCTGAATCGCCTCGGCGATGATGTAGACCTCGTCATAGGCGGTGTAGCCGGTATAGGCCGGCGGCGTGCCGAACTTGGCCTTGAACGCCGCCGCGAACGGCTTGGTCTTCGGCGTGACGGCAACATCAGGCGTCGCCACCGCGAGCGAGGGCACGCCCTCGGCGGCGCCGTTGGTGTCGCCCCAGAAGGTCGGGCTCAGCGCCTGCGCGCTGATGCCGAACATCGGGATCGGTACCTGCTGGTTCTTCCACTGCACGGTCGGCTGCACGCCGACATGGGAGATGCCGGTGACGATCACGTCGGGCTTGGCGGCTTCCATCTTGTTGAAGATCGGCGTGAAGTCGGTGGTGTCGGGCGAGAAGCGAATGTGCTCGACCACCTTCAGGCCCGCTTTCGGCAGGCAGGCCTCGTAGCCGACGTCGAGCGGCTTGGTCCAGGCCGCGTCCTCGCTCATGATCGCGACCGACTTGAACTTGAGCTGGTCGACCAACAGCTCCTTGGCCGCGTCGCAGACCAGCTGCGCCTGCGCGGCCGAGGTCAGGTAGCCGTGGAAGGTGTACTTGTTCTTCTCATAGTCGTTGTGGATCGCTTTGGTGATCTCGTTCGAGGCGGCGCCGGGCGTGATCAGCGGCATCTTCAACCGCGCAGCCCACGGCTCGAGCGCCAGCACGACCTCGCTGATGTAGCTCGCGATCACGGCGGAGACCTTGTCCTCGCTCACCGCGCGCTGGAAGGCGCGCACCGAGTCCGCCGACGAGCTCTTGTTGTCGTAGGTGACGATCTCGATCTTGCGGCCCATCACGCCGCCCTTGGCGTTGATCTCGTCGGCTGCGATCTGCGCGCCACCCGGCGTCGCCGCACCCGCGATCGACTGTACTTCGGCAATGATGCCGATCTTGATCGGGTCCTTGGACTGCGCATAGGCCGGCGCGGCGAGGCAGAGCGCGAGCACCGAGGCCAACAGGCTCACGCGGGTCGCGGTTGAATATGCCGTCATCATGATCTCCCTTGTTTTGCTTTCTTCTTTTCAAACTGCGAACGTCAGAGAAAGTCCTTGCCGGCCTCCGCGGCGAACCGGCCCGGATCGCCCTCCCAGACGATCCGCGCGTGCTCCAGCACATAGACGCGGTCGGCATGCGGAAGCGCAAACGTCACGTTCTGCTCGCCCAGCAGCACCGTGATCTTGGTGGTCTGACGCAGCTTCTCCAGCGCCTTCGACAGCAGCTCGAGGATAACAGGAGCAAGCCCCAGCGTCGGCTCGTCCAGGATCAGGATCTGCGGCTGCATCATCAGCGCGCGGCCGATTGCCAGCATCTGCTGCTCGCCGCCGGACAGCGTCTGCGCCATCTGGCCCTGGCGTTCCTTCAGGATCGGGAACAGCTCGAACAGCCAGGCGAGTTGCTTGGCCCGCGCCGCGTCGTCGAGATGTTGGCCGCCGAGGTCGAGATTTTCCCGCACCGTCATCTCGCCGAACAATTCGCGCGATTCCGGACATTGCACGAGGCCGGAGCGAGCGATCTTCGCGGGTCCCGTGCCGCGCAGTGGCTGCCCGCCGCGCAGGATCTCGCCGGTATACGGCAGGAAGCCCGAGATGGTGTTGAACAGCGTGGTCTTGCCGGCGCCGTTGAGGCCGACGACGGAGACGAATTCGCCCTCATGGACGTGGATCGAGACGTTCTCCAGCGCCTGCGCCTTGCCGTAATGCACGCTGACATTCTCGACCTGCAGCAGCGGCACCTTATCCTTGAACGAGGTCTCGGGCCGCGCGTGGGTCTCGATCGCGCCGCCAAGATAGACCCGCCGCACGGTCTCGTTCTTCATCACGTCCTCGGCTCGGCCGGTCGTGATCTCCTCGCCGAGATACATCGCGAGCACGCGGTCGACCAGCGCCGCGACGCTCTTGACGTTGTGATCGACCAGCATCACCGCGCGGCCCTCGTCGCGGAAGCTGCGGATCAATGCGGAGAAGGTACCGACCTCGGCGCTGGTGAGACCAGCAAAGGGCTCGTCGACCAGCACGACCTTGGGGTCGCGCGCGATCGCTTTGGCCAATTCCAGCCGGCGCAGGTCGGCGAACGGCAGCGTCGGCGGGCGGCGGTCCATCACCGCCCCCAACCCGACGCGCTCGGCGATCCACTTGGCGCGCTCAGTCAGCGCCTTGTCGGGAAACAGCATGAACAGGCTGTCGGGCAACAGCGCGACCATGATGTTCTCCAGCACAGTCTGCCGGTTCAGGGGCCGCGAGTGCTGGAACACCATGCCAAAACCCTTGCGCGCGATCTTGTGCGCAGGCAGCCCGGCGACGTTCTCGCCCTCGAACAGCACCTCGCCCGCGGTCGGACGCTCGATGCCCATCACGCTCTTCATCGCGGTCGACTTGCCCGACCCGTTCGGCCCGATCAGGCCGAGGATCTCGCCGGGATGCAGGTCGAACGAGAGATTCTTCACGGCGGTCAGGCCGCCGAATCTTTTGGTCAATCCACGGACGGTGAGCGTTGCTGTGGTCACAGTCTGATCCATTTAAGAGCGCGCCTCGCGTGACAGGGCCGCTCCGAGGAAACCGCCGGGGAAGAACAGGACGACGAGCAGCGCCACCGCCGAGACGATGAAGGTCGCAAGCTCGCCGGTCGGGCGCAGGAATTCGCCGGCGACGATCAGGAAGATCGCGCCTAATGCGGCGCCGAGCACGGTGCGCCGGCCGCCGAGCACGGCGGAGACGATCACGTTCACGCCGACCGCAACGTCAACCACGGTGCCGACCGAGGCGGTGCCGAAGTAGAACACGAGCAGCGCGCCCGACAGTCCCGAGAAGAAGGCGCTGACGATGAAGGCCGCGAGCTTGTGCTTGACGATGTTGAAGCCGAGCGCGCCGGCCTGCACCGGATCCTGCCCGCTCGCCTGCAGCACGAGGCCGACCGGCGATTGCGACAGGCCGTACAGGATGGCCGCGCTCACGGTCATGAAGCCGAGCGCGATCCAGTAATTGGCGCCGGCATTGATGGTGATGACGTCAGGGATGGTGAGCCCAATCTCGCCGCCGGTGAGATCGGCGAACACCACGACGAAGTTCTGCAGCATCAAGACCGCCACCAGCGTGGTCAGGCCGAAATACGGTCCTCTCACCCGCAGCGCCGGCAGCGCCAGCACGAAGCCCGCGACGACCGACGCCAGCGCGCCGAGCAGGATGCAGAGATAGACCGACCAGCCGAACTGGTTGTTGAGAATTCCTGCAGTGTAGGCGCCGGTGCCGATCAGGAAGGTCGGGCCGAAATTCACCTCGCCGGCAAAGCCGAACAAGAGGTCCCAGGCCATCGCGAACACGCCGAAATAGAACGCGACGGTCAGCAGCCCGAGGATGTAGCCCGAGACGTAGAACGGCAGCGTCGCGGCGACCACCACGCAGACCAGCGAAATGAAGAACAGGCGCGAGGAAAAGAAGCTGGCCATCTCAGCGCCTCCCGAGCAGGCCCTGAGGCCGGATATACATCACGAACACCAGAAGCAGCAGCGCCGGAATGGTGCGATAGGCCGGCGAGATCATGTAGGCCGTGATGGTCTCGAGATAGCCGACGACGAAGGCTGCGATCAGCGAGCCCGACACGCTGCCGAGGCCGCCGAGCACGACGATCGAGAACGCGCTCGCGGTCAGCGGCCCGACGCTGTAGGAGCTGACGCCGAGGAACATGCCGAGCAGCACGCCGGCGATGCCGGCGAGAATGCCGTAGATGCCCCACACCACGATGTAGATCTGGGTGAGCTCGAGCCCGAGCAGCGTGACGCCGCGCGGGTTCATCGAGGCCGCCAGTACCGCCTTGCCGGTCCTGGTGCGGTTCACCAGTAGCCACAGCAGGCCGATCACGAGGCAGCAGACCAGCGCGGTGAAGATATTGTTGCGCGGTGTGCGGTTGCCGAAGATATCGACGACACCCTCGACGATCGGCAGCACCGTCTTGGCGTTGTTGGTGAAGAAATACGCGATCAGCTCCTGGATCATGATGCCCCACAGCAGGGTGCCGGTGAGGACGAAGATTTCCTTCTCCTCGTTGGGGATCCGCCTGGAATTCTGGATCGGCTTGACGACCGCGAAATAGGTCGCGAACGACACGATCAGCGCGACGCCGACACCGAACAGCGCGCCGGTGTAGATGTCGAGGTGCAGCACGCTGGCCGCGGCCCAGGCCGCGACCGCCGCGGCCACCATGATGGCACCGTGGGAGAGGTTGAGGACGCCGGAGACACCGAAGATCAGGGTGAAACCGGTGGCGCCGAGCGCATAGAGCGCGCTGATGGCAAAGCCATCGATCAGGATTTGTAAGGCAAGCATCTCAGATTGGCCGCGGCAGCTGGGCTGCCTGTTGTGGAGGACACAGAACCGAACAGGGATGCTCCCGGGTGGGCCCGGGAGCATGATCATCAGTCAGTTCGTGGTGACCTTGATGAAGCTCGGGAACTTGAGATCGCTCTTGGCGACCTCCTTCGGCCAGACAGCGACCTGCTTGCCGCCCTGCCACTGCAGCATCAGTCCGGTGATCAGGCCCTTGCCGTACTTGATCGAGTGGGTGAACGGATCGTCCTTGCCGTAGAACTGGACGCGTCCGATGGTGCCTTCCCAGTCGGTCTTCTCCAGCGCATCGACCATCTTGTCGGCCTCGACCGAGCCGGCGCGCTTCACCGCATCGGCGATGTAGTAGACCTCGTCATAGGCGGTGTAGCCCGCGTAGGACGGATAGTTGCCGTAGCGCTTCTTGAAGCCTTCCGCGAACGGCACCGACTTCGGCGTCACCGCGACGTTCGGGCCGGACACGCCCTGATACAGCACGCCTTCCGCCGCATCGTTGGTGTCCTTGCCGAAGGTCTCGTTGGTCGCCTGCGAGGAAATGCCGAACATCGGGATCGGCACCTGCTGGTTCTTCCACTGCACCGTCGGCTGCACGCCGACATGCGAGATGCCGGTGATGATCACGTCGGGCTTGGAGCCTTCGACCTTGTTGAAGATCGGCGTGAAGTCGGTGGTGTCGGGCGAGAAACGGATATGGTCGACGACCTTGAGCCCGATCTTCGGCAGGCACTCCTCGTAGCCGACATCGAGCGGCTTGGTCCACGCGGCATCCTCGCTCATGATGACCGCGGTCTTCATGTGCTTCTGATCGACCAGCAGCTCCTTGGCGGCGTCGCAGACCGACAGCGCCAGCGCGGCCGAGGTCAGGTAGCCGTGGAAGGTGTACTTGTTCTTCTCGTAATCGGCGTGGACGCTCTTGCTGATCTCGTTGGAGGCGGCGCCGGGCGTGACGAACGGCGTCTTCAGGCGCGAAGCCCAGGGCTCGAGCGCCAGCACCACTTCGCTGATGTAGCTCGAAATGACGACGTTGACCTTGTCTTCGTTGACCGCGCGCTGGAACGCGCGCACCGAATCCGCCGAGGACGAGTGGTTGTCGTAGCTGACGATCTCGATCTTGCGGCCGTCGATGCCGCCCTTGGCATTGATCTCGTCGGCGGCCAGCTGCGCCGCCTGCGGGATCGATGCACCGGCAATCGCCTGCGCTTCGGCGATCACGCCGATCTTGAGGGTGTCGGCAGCCAGCGCTCCGCTCGGCGCCGCAGCCAACAGGCCCAACACGGCCGCTCCTGCAAGTTTCTGCATCGCGTGCACGGGGAGTCGCAATGTTCTTGTCACCCTGTTTCTCTCCTCTTTTTCTTCGGCTGCTTCGAGCTCTTGGGGCGCGACTATAGCCGCGACAAAATGCGCAGCAAGTGAAACTGCGCGCAGATCGCCATGCAAGGACGGCGACTAAAGTAGTGGGTCGGCGCTCACCAAATGAACAAACATGAGGCAGCGGGGGAATAAAGTGGTGGTGCACCGATCGCTCAGATCGTCATTCCCCGCTGCGCAAATTACGCGGGGCGAGCGAAGCGGAGAGAGCGGAACGAAAAGCACGGCTCGGGCAATTCATGTCGCGAGAACGCGGATTGTTGCCCGCTGGCCGTGCGACAAGCTCAGTGCCATCCCTGCGAAAGCGGGGACCCACAACCACGGATGCTCATTGTTACGCGATTTGGAACGACGAGTCCGATTCACAACATCCGCCGCGGCGACGACAGCGGTGTATGAGGCGACTGCCTCTACTCCGCCATCTCCGCCGGCGGGTGGGCGGCGGGACCAGCGAGCGGGCGCTCTTCCATCGTGATCATGCAGATCGAGGCGGTGGTCAGCAGCACGGCGGCGGCGCCGAACACGTAGCGGAACGCATGGATCATGTCGGCCATCGGGATCGCGCTGACGGTGCCGGCGGAGGCGGCATGATGCTCGCCGGCGAGCGAGATGTCGGTCCCCAGCGTCATCAGCAGGATGGTAGTGAAGGCGGCGACCGTGAAGGAGGCCATCATCGCGCGGAAGAAGTTCATCGCGCCGGTCACGGTACCGACCTGCGGCCGCGCCACCGCGTTCTGCAACGACACCACGCTGATCGGGAATGTGGTGCCGAGGCCGAGCGCGAACACGCTCATCAACAGCAATAATCCCCACAGCGGCAGCGTCGTCACCGCCATGCCGACGGCACAGATCGCGGCCACCGAGGTGCCGACGATGGCGACGCGCTTGTAGTGCTTGGCCTTCGCCATGGTCCGGCCGGCGATCGCCGCACCGAAGGTCGAGATCGCCGCGAGCGGGATCAGCGCGAGGCCGGCCTCGCTGGCCGTGAGATGATAGACCACCTCGTAATAGAGCGGCAGATGCACGGTGAGGCCGACCATGGCGCCGAGCGCACAGCCGCCCGCCCCCATCGCGAACGGCACCACCGAGCCGCCGAGCAGCGATAACGGCAGGAACGGCTCGTCGGCGCGGCGCGCGTGCCAGACGAAGGCGCCGGCGAGCGCGATCGAGGCACCCACCATCGCGGTGATGGTCGGCGACAGCCAGGACAGACGGGTGCCGCCCCAGGTCAGCACCAGCATCAACACGACGGCCGAGGCCATCAGCAGGATGCCGCCGAGCCAGTCGACCTTGCGCTTGCGGTGGAACACCGGGATCTTGCCCATCTTCGGCAGCAGCAGCGCCAGCGCCGCCGCCGCGAGCGGCAGGTTGATCCAGAAGATCATCGACCAGTGCAGATGCTCGGCGAACACGCCGCCGACCACCGGGCCGAGAATGCCGCCGGCCATCCAGACGCTTGAGAAATAGGCCTGATAGCGGCCGCGCTCGCGCGGGCTCACCACGTCGGAGATCACGGTCTGGACCACCGGCATGATGCCGCCGCCGCCGAGCCCCTGCAGGCCGCGGGCGACGATCAGCATCGTCATGCTGGGCGCGATTGCGCACAGCACCGAGCCGACCACGAACAGGCTGAGCGAGGTGATGATCATGACGCGGCGGCCATAGATGTCGCTCAGCGTGCCGAACACCGGCGCCACCGCGGTGGAGGCGAGCAGATAGGCCGTGATCACCCAGGACAGATTGGTGACGTCGTGAAACTGGCGCCCGATCGTCGGCAGCGCGGTCGCGACGATGGTCTGGTCGAGCGCGGCCAGGAACATCGTCAGCATCAGGCTGATGACAATGGTGCGGACTTCGTCCGGATTGAGCGGTGCCGGCGGCGCCAACGGCGGCGCTTCGCTGAGTTCGATCACCTCGCTCGGAAGGCGGGACAGCTCTTCGGCAATGTCGTCGGGCAATGTCTCTTGGTCGGCAGGAATCCGGCTCTGCCGTTCATACTTGTTCATTTGAGGCGTAATGCTGCTGCGCGGGCGCGTCCCGCGATGGAATCATTCTCTACTTCGCAATTTATGCAGCAATTGAATGCTGAGGCAGGCACCCCAGCGCATGGGTGCATCCCGCCGCGATGTTCTCGCGGTGACGTGATCGCGGACGCGGCGACGACGTCACGCTTTGGTCGTCTTGCCCAGCATTTTCGGCCGCTTCTTCAATTGTGCCCGTTTCGGCAGCAGAGCCGGCCATCGCACGATATGATCCTCGAGATCGGCGTCGTTGACGTCGAGTTCGGTACCCTCCACCCGCCCGCGCACCGAGACGCCGGCTTCATGGACGGTGTTGGGATCGCCCGAGATCAGGGGATGCCACCAATAGAGGTCCCGCCCCTCGGCCACCAGCCGGTAGCCGCAGCTCGGCGGCAGCCAGTTCAGCGTCCGGACGTTTTCGGGCGTCAGGCGGACGCAATCCGGAACCTGGTCGGAACGGTTCGGGTAGTCCTTGCAGGTGCAGAGGCCGGAATCGAGCAGCTTGCAGGAGATATGGGTGAAATAGATCTTGCCGGTGTCCTCGTCCTCGAGCTTCTCCAGGCAGCACCGTGCGCAGCCGTCACACAGGCTCTCCCATTCGGCGTTGGACATCTCTTCCAACGTCTTGGTTTTCCAGAAGAATCCCTCCTGGTCCGACGGGCGCTTGGGCGGTGCGGTCATGATATCCCTGAAGTGGCGGTGCAACTCTTCTTGGGATGCCGGCAACGCTTGCGCAAGGGGGTGGTATTGCGGGGTCGAAAAAGCCGGTGGGCAGCGTTAGGGCTCCCATTAAATTCACAAGCCGCGCCATTGGTTTATGGCAGCCGCTCGGATAGAACAACGAACGAGTCCCCATCGACGCAAAAGCGCCTTGGGATTGCCGCAACATCGAAGCAAGACGCTGCCCTGTGCCGGGTTTGGGCGCCCGCAGCGCTGTCGAACTGATCAAGGGTCCGGTCCTTTCAGATCATGCCGTCGCATTGGAAACAGAGGGTCCGGAACTTCTTCCTGGACCTCGATGCGCGTATCGACTCGACGCTGTTCTCGTCGGGCAAGGGCCTGCGCGAGCTCTACGAGCGCTATTCCACCTTCATGGACCGCTTCTATGTCGGCCGCTGGAAGCGCTGGGTGTTCATCGAGCCCCTGTCGGAGGCCGCAACCCTTGGGCTCGGCGGCATGATCCTGATGCTGACGCTCGCGATCCCCGCCTTCCGCGAGACCGCCGACGAGGACTGGCTGAAGAAGTCCGACCTCGCGGTGACGTTCCTCGACCGCTACGGCAACCCGATCGGCAGCCGCGGCATCAAGCACAATGACTCGATCCCGCTGGAAGATTTTCCGGACAATCTGATCAAGGCGACGCTCGCGACCGAGGACCGCCGCTTCTACGACCATTTCGGCATCGACGTGCCGGGCCTCGCCCGCGCGCTGGTCACCAACGCGCAGGCCGGCGGCGTCCGCCAGGGCGGTTCGTCGATCACCCAGCAGCTCGCCAAGAACCTGTTCCTGAACAACGAGCGCACCATCGAGCGCAAGGTGAAGGAAGCCTTCCTCGCGATCTGGCTGGAGACGCGGCTCACCAAGAACGAGATCCTGAAGCTCTATCTCGACCGCGCCTATATGGGCGGCGGCACCTTCGGCGTCGACGGCGCGGCACACTTCTACTTCAACAAGTCGGTGCGCGACGTGAATCTCGCGGAGGCCGCGATGCTCGCCGGCCTGTTCAAGGCGCCGACCAAATACGCCCCGCACATCAACCTGCCCGCGGCCCGCGCCCGCGCCAATGTCGTGCTCGACAACCTCGTCGATGCCGGCTTCATGACCGAGGGCCAGGTGTTCGGTGCCCGCCGCAATCCCGCGGTCGCGGTCGACCGGCGCGACGAGAACTCGCCGAACTACTATCTCGACTATGCCTTCGACGAGATGCGCAAGCTGGTCGACACCTTCCCGAAATCCTACACCGAGCGCGTCTTCGTGGTCCGCACCGCGATCGACATGAACGTGCAGAAGGCGGCCGAGGAAGCGATCGAGAACCAGCTGCGACAGTTCGGGCGCGACTATCACGCGACGCAGGCCGCGACCGTGGTGTCCGATCTCGACGGCGGCATCCGCGCCATGGTCGGCGGACGCGACTACGGTGCGAGCCAGTTCAACCGCGCCACGGACGCCTATCGCCAGCCGGGCTCATCGTTCAAACCCTATGTGTACACCACGGCGCTGCTGAACGGCTTCACGCCGAACTCGAAGATCGTGGACGGCCCGGTCTGCATCGGCAACTGGTGCCCGCAGAACTATGGCCATTCCTATTCGGGTCAGGTCACGCTGACGCAGGCGATCACCCGCTCGATCAACGTGGTGCCGGTCAAGCTCTCGATCATGATGGGCGGCAAGGAAGGGCCGAAGGCGGGCCGCGCCAAGATCGTCGAGGTCGCGCGCCGCTTCGGCCTCAAGGCGCCGCTGCCCGATACGCCGTCGCTGCCGATCGGCTCCGACGAAGTCACGGTGCTGGAGCACGCGGTTGCCTATGCGACCTTCCCGAACCGCGGCAAGGCAGTGACGCCGCATTCCGTGCTCGAGGTGCGCACCGGCGCCGGCGACCTGGTCTGGCGCTGGGACCGCGACGGTCCGAAGCCGCGGCAAGCCATTCCGCCGAACATCGCCGCCGATATGGCGGGCATGATGAGCCACGTGGTCAGCGAAGGCACCGCGCGCCGCGCCGCGCTCGACGGCATTCCGACCGCCGGCAAGACCGGCACCACCAACGCCTATCGCGACGCCTGGTTCGTCGGCTACACCGGCAACTTCACCTGCGCGGTCTGGTACGGCAATGACGACTATTCGCCGACCAACCGCATGACCGGCGGTTCGCTGCCGGCGCAGACCTGGCACGACATCATGGTCGCGGCGCATCAGGGCGTGGAGGTCAAGGAGCTGGTCGGCGTCGGCATGGGCCAGAAGCTGCCGCCGCAGCCGGCGCAGGCCAATGCCCAGGCCAACACGGCGCCGCGCGTATTGGAGACCAAGCCGGGCCCGCCGCCGGTTTTGACCAAGCGCGGCGCGGATATCCTGGTGCGGGTCGAGAAGCTGCTCGATGACGCCGCCAGGACCGCCGGCAAGACCACGCTGAACGAGTCCTCGAAGACCGGCAAGGCCGAGTCCTCGAGCGCGCTGGCGTTCCCCGAAAACTACGTTGCCGCGGCCGGGCCGGACGGCGCGACACCGGCACCGCCACGCAAGAACTAACGTGCGGCTCCTCCTCACCACTTTGCTGGCACTCGTCATCGCCACCGCCGTCGGCCTCGGCCTGACCTACGCGACGGCGACCCGCGGCACCGATCTCGGCACGCTGAAGATCGGTGCCTGGACCGCGCGTCCGAAGAGCGGCACCTCCGATGTCGATCCCTACTCGCGCGCCACCATCGCGCGCAGTGGCGAGCTGCCGATCGGCACCGGCGACGGTATCGCGTTCTCGGCAACCACAGACGACAAGAACAAGCCGCTCGACGGCCGCTGCGACATCGTGGTCAGCGGCGTGACGCCGGCGGCGCGGTTCTGGACACTGACCCTGTTCGACCGCAAGGGGCATCTGGTCGCCAACACGCTGCAGCGCTACGGCTTCACCAGCCAGGAGATCATGCGCGCCTCCGACGGCACGTTCGAGATCCACATCGCCTCGCGCTCGCGCGCCGGCAACTGGCTGCCGACCGGCGGCATCGAGCGCTACGCGCTGATGCTGCGGCTCTACGACACGCCGGTCGGGGTCGCGACCCGTACCCAGCGCGACGCGCCGATGCCGTCGATCGCAACGACGGGCTGCCCATGATCCGCGTGCTGCTCACCATCCTCGCAGGCGTGCTGCTCGGCGGCGTGGTGCATCTCGTCAGCGTGCTGGCGCTGCCGCGCATCGCCTCGCAGGACGCCTATTCGCGGCTGACGCCGATGACCAAGCTCAACGAGGTGACGCAGCTGCCGCTGGCCGACCCGAGCCATTCGCCGATGCCGCTGATGGATCCGGCCTTCGCGGTGGCGATCTGCCGCTACGATCTCTCCACCGGGCCGCTCAAGCTCACCGTACCGGTCAGCCAAGCCTATACGTCGGTGTCGTTCTACACCCGCAACGAGGTCGCCTATTACGCGATCAACGACCGCTCCGCCGGCAAGAAGGTGATCGAGCTCGACCTGATGACGGAAGCGCAGCACAACGAGCTGCCGGAGGACGAGGAAATCACCGCTGCCGACCGGCTGATCATCGACTCGCCGACCTCAACCGGCCTGATCCTCCTGAAGGCGCTGGCGCCGGAGCCCGGCCTGATGCCGCAGGCGCAGGCCTCGCTCGCCGCCTCCTCCTGCAAGGTGCAGACCGAGCCGGTCGCGGCCAAGCAGGAGGCGCCGCCGCCGCTGCCTGTGCCGGCCCCGCCGCCTGCGGCACGGAAGCGCTAGCTGGCGGCGAGCGCGTGCCGGCCGCAGCGGCAGGTCTCGTAGTCGACGGGATCGTGGCTGTTGACGATCGTCACATCGGCGCCATGCGCTGCCTTCAATTGCCGCAGCCGCTCCTGGTTCTGGATGCGCATCGCGCGATCCATGTCCGCCCGGCGCTGGAACATGCCGAGCACCAGCGGGATCCGCGGCCTGGCGTCGAGCTGCGCGTGGTGGAAATAGGCGTCGCCGGCGTGCAGCAGCCACCTGTCCTTGTCGCGCACCGCGATCCCGCAATGGCCGAGCGTGTGGCCCGGCAACGGGATCATCAGAATGTCCGGCTCGCGGTCGCCGAGCGCGCGCACGCCCTTGAAGCCGAACCAGTCCTCACCGCCGGCACCATAGAACGCCCAGTCCGGCCCGTGCTGCCACTGCGCCGTGATGTAGCGCCCCTGCGGCGGCGTGACCTGATGCGTTACCGCCATGTCGTACTCCTTGCGATCGACGTGCACCTTGGCCTTCGGAAAGTCCGGCACGCCGCCGGCGTGATCGCGGTCGAGATGCGTCAGCAGCACATGGCGCACATCGTCCGGCGAGAAGCCGAGCGCCTTGACCTGCCGCACCGCCGTCTCGGCCGGATCGAGCCGCGGCGTCGTCTGCCGCACCCATTTGCGTCCGAGCCGCGGCGGGTCGCCGATGTCGTCGAGCCCGATCCCGGTGTCGACCAGCACGAGGCCGTCATTGCTCTCGACCAGCAGGCAATGACAGATCATCCGCGCCCGCTGGAAGATGCTGCCGCTGCCGTTCACGAGCCGCTTTCCGATCGGGCACATCGTGCCGGTGTTGAGATGGTGGATGCGCATGACAGGTCCTCCGCTGTAACAGGCGCAGACTTGCCACTCGCGTTTCCATAGGTAAAATATTGTCTTTCTATCCATGTGATAGGATACGCCTATGGATATCCGCGAACTCCGCTACTTCGCCGCGGTCTACCGCGAGCGCAACCTGACCGCCGCGGCGAAGCGCTGCTTCATCTCGCAGCCGTCGATCTCGGCGGCGATCACCAATCTCGAAGCCGAGCTCGGCACCACGCTGTTCATCCGGCACAAGAAGGGCATGGCCCCGACCGCCTCAGCCGCGCAGTTTCACGGCATCGCCCGCAGGATCATCGACGAGGCGGACGCGGCGCGAAATCTCTTCCGCAAGCCCGCGACGCAGCAGGCGCTGACGCTCGGCCTGTTGCGGACGCTCGATCAGGCCCGGACGATCGCGTTGCTGAAGCCGTTGACCGGCAATACCGATCTTGCGCTCCGGCTGGTCGGCGCCAGCGAGAAGGCCGACGCGCGGATCGTCGCCAAGACCATGGTCGGCGCCGGCGAGCACTTCATCCCGCTGTGGAGCGAGCGCTATGTCGCGGCTCTGCCGCCCTCGCATCCCCTGACGCTGAAGGAGACGCTGCGGACCACCGACTTCGCCGGCGTTCCGATGATCGATCGCTGCCATTGCGAGCAGCAGGAATTCTTCAAGCGCACGTCACCGCCGCGCAAGCCGGTGGCGATCGCGGAATCCGAGGAGTGGGCGATGGCGCTGGTGGCAGCCGGAGTCGGCATCGCCATCGTCCCCGAGGGCGTGGCGCGCGGCAATCCTGATGTCGCAATGCGCGCGATCGATATCGACGTGACGCGCCAGGTCGGCCTCGCCTACCCCTCGGCCCACCCGCCCTCCGATGCGCTGAAGGCATTCATTGCGAGCTTGCCACGGCAAGCCAACAGTCGCCGGGTCAAATCGACGGCGAAGAAAACGAAGCGCGCCTAGACTAGCCCTTCGTCACCACGGCCTGGCCTGTCACCGGCGCGGATATGAGCGGCGCATTGGCGGTGAGCCGGGCGAGCTCGTTGATCTGGCGTTCGGCGTCGGCGGCCATGCCGTCGGGCGCCTGGATCACCAGTCGCTCCAGCGCCCAGCGATAGGACGAGATCCGCCGCTCAAGGGCCTGCTGGACCCATTGCACGATCAGCGTGTTCTCTTCCATCCGCGCCACCGCATCGGCCCGCTCGCGCGGCGACACGTCGGCGATCATGTGGAGGCTGGCATTGCGCTTGCGATCGAGCTCGATCACCTGGATCGCGGTGGCGAAGAACGGCTCGAAGCGGGTGATGTCGTCGCGCACCTCGTCGATCAGCAGCGAATAGCGCGAGGCGAACGAGCGATGCGGCTCGTCGATCAAATTGCGGCCATAGGCGGTGCGATCGAACACGACCCTCTGCCGCCACGGCGAAGGCAGCGGCTGGTAGTCGCCGAATACGCTCTTCCACGCCGGACGCGACAGCGGCGGCTCGATGAACTGATAGGCGAGGTCGCGCAGCTGACGTTCGTGTTCGGTGAGCTGGAATTGCGAGGCGTTCTTGCCGATGCTGCCGGTCGCCTCGGCACCGATCCAGCGATGCATATCGTCGTTGCGGAAATCGGCCCGGGTGCGGCCGAAATCGCCGCCGCTGCAGCCGGCGAGCGCCGAGCCCGCCAGCAGCAGGATCAGCGCCGGGAGTGACCGCCGCGCGACGGTCCGCTGCACAAGCTCCGGCATTGCCCGATGTCCGCGATCAGGAGCGGCGTCGGCGACGGCGGCCCTGCGCAGTGCCCTGCTCCGGTCCGCGACCACCGCCGGTCTCCTCCGTCGTTCGCTCGATCCGGACGACGGGAAGGATCAGTACGGTCCCCATGCCTTCGCCAGCAGCACCGGCCATGCTCGGCCGCCGTGCAGCCGCATCCGCCGGAAACTCAACGATGGTGCCCATGTTCCGTTCTCTCTGGCCCCGCACGGACATGATTTGCCCCGCGCACGCCGAGTTAAGAACGCGCATGGTTAATGACATCTTAAGCCGCCGGTACGGACGGTTACGGATATGGCGCTGTGCCTTAATAGACACGCGCAAATCCGAGCATTCACCTTCACGGCTTGTTTTCCTTAACTGCCTCTTAAAACAGCCTGCGTAGGCTCGCTGCCACAAGGCTTTCAAACCGAAGTTCACTGGCAAGTCGCGTACGCCCGAGATGAGCGCAGCTCCGCTATTTCCTGGTTTCGATGGGCTGATGACGCTCTCCCGTCGCGAGGGCGTCGACATCCGCCCGACGCTGCTGCGCGTCCTGACCGACCTCTATGTGCAGGCGAGCGCCCACTCCGCCGATGAAGAGCGCCAGTTCGTCGAGTTGACGACGCGCCTGATCGACGAGGTCGACGACGCGACGCGTGCCGCGGTCCGCGCGCGGCTTGCGATCTATCCGGCGACGCCCGCACGGATCGTGGACAAGCTCGGGCTGCGCCGGGTCGGTCCCGACCAGCCGATGCCGGCGGCCGCACCAATTCCTGCGCCCGCCCCCTCCGCGATGCCGGCCAAGATCCCGACCGAAGCCGAGCTACGGATGGCCGCGAGCCTTGCCATGCGGCCGAACGATGCCGCCGAAATCTCCGACATGTTCTTTGCCGCCAGCACGAAGGAGCGCGCGCAGATCCTGCACAATCTGCAGGAGACGCCGCTGAAGGCTGCGGCGCGGATCCCGGCCGCGCGCGCCGCGCGCGCGATCCATATCCTGGAGATGGCAGCGTTTGCCGAGGACCTCGATAACTTCACGCTCGAACTCGGCGAGGCGCTGATCCTGCCGTCGCGGATCGCCGCGGACGTCGTCAACGATCCCGGCGGCGAGCCGCTCGCCTGCGCGATGCGGGCGCTCGACGTGTCGAGCGCCGCGTTCCAGCGGATCCTGATGTTCCTCAATCCGGAAGCCGGCTCCTCGGTCAATTACGTCTATCGGCTGTCGCGGCTCTACGATCGCCTGAGCGAGCGCTCGGCGCTGGTGATGCTGGCGGCGTGGCGCGGCTCGACCATGGCGGTGGCCCGCGCCAGGTATCGCTCGTCGCTCTATGACGATGAGCGCCATCGCGTGCGCGCGACATCCTCGCAGACGCGCCCCGCGTTGCAACCCGGCAGCGCGCCCGCTGTCCGAAATCAGAAGTCTGGAAGTTAGCCCTTCGCCAGATCGAGGAAGTGCCGCCCGGCACGGTCCTCGGTCTCGACGATCCAGGCATCGGGATCGAAGCGGAGCTCCTTGGTCAAGCGCTCCTCGACAGACGGCTCGGATACCGGCTGTGGTGCGGTCGGCACGAACAGCCGCTCGACCGGACGGCTGTCGTCATAGACCGTCTGCGGCGCCGGCGCATACAGCATCGCGTTGCCGTCCATCAGCGCCACCTTGACGAACACGGCCCCGGCTTCCTCGGCGCCCTTCTTGCGGACCGCGCCGAACACGCCCTCGGTCTGGCAGCGGCGCAGATACGCCGCGACCCAAATGCTTGTTTTCAATCGCATGCGCCGACCTATAAGCCAGCGGCGCGGTCACGTCCAATTGTCACAGATGTCGTCACGCCGCGGCGGGTTGACCGAACCAATCGTCACCCATATCCTTGCATCCGCGGTGCAAGCCGCGCCCGGGTCCACGGGAAGGGTTGAACCCACTTGCATCAATTGAGCGGCCACCCAAGCCTTTGTGCAGCCGGTTTTGTGGACCATCGGCGATGATGCACGGAGGTTTCCATGGACCGATCGCCCGCGCGATTGAATCTCGATCATCTGAAGAAGCAGGCCAAGGAGCTCATTCGCCTTTATCGGCGGCAGGCGCCAGAGGCCTACGCGCGTTTCCGGCATGCGCTTCCGGCTGCGGCCGGGCGCAGCGACGCTCAAATCGCCGCGCTTGATCTGCGGCTGCACGATGCGCAGTCCTGCGTGGCGCGCGATCTCGGCTTCGCCTCCTGGCCGGACCTGCGGCGCTATGTCGACGCACAATTGCCGCTTGGTAAAAGCAAGGCCGATCGCGTGCGGCGATGGCTGCAGCTGGTCTATGCCGCGGACGTCGCCGGCACCACCGACCGCGCCAACCCGCGCGTTGCGGCGCGGATGCTCACCGAGGATCCCGGCCTTGTCGCCGACGATCCCTATCTCGCCTGCGCCATCGGCGACGAGGAGACGGTGCAACGCAACGCCAACGACGATCCAGCATGGGTCAACCGTCCCGGCGGTCCGTTCAAACTGCCGCCGCTGGTCGCTGTGACGCATTCCGGCCTGTTGCAGATTCCGGAATTTCAGACGCGGCTGCATCGCTGCGCACGCCTGCTGCTGCAGGCCGGCGCCGATCCCGACCAGCACATCAGCAGCCGCTGGCCGCCGGGATCGCTGGAGGCGCCCGATGACAGCAATCCGCTGTCAGCACTCTATGGCGCCGCCGGCCGCAACCACGATCTCGAACTGACCAGACTGTTGCTCGAAGCGGGCGCCAATCCGAACGACAATGAATCGCTCTACCACTCGCTCGAAGGCTCGGTGACGACAGGCCTGCTGCTCGAGCATGGTGCGCGGATCACCGGCACCAACGCGATGTACAAGGTGCTCGATGACGAGAACGTGGCGGCGCTCGACCTGCTGCTGCGGCACGGCGGCAATCCAAACGAACCCGCCGGCAACGCGCCGCTGACCGAATGCGGCTCGCCGTTGCTGTGGGCGATCCGCCGGCGGCGGTCGCGAACCTGCATCGCGATACTGCTCGACGCCGGCGCAGATCCGCGCATCACAACACCAGGCGGGCTCAGCGCCTACCGCTACGCATTGCGGTTCGGACTGACCGATGTCGCCGAGTTGCTGCGCGAACGCACCGGCGATGAGACGCTTGCCGATGATGAGCGGTTCGTCGCGGCGTGCAGCAGTGGTGACGAGAGCGAGGCGCGGCGAATCCAGGCTGGTCGGCCCGATCTTCCGGGTTCACTTTCACCGCAGCAATTGCGGTTGCTTCCGGAGCTCGCCGCGGCAAGCGGCGACGATGCAGTGCGGCTGATGGTCGAGCTCGGCTGGCCGATCACGGTGCGTGGCGGCGACTGGGATGCGTCGGCGCTCAATCACGCGGTGTTCCGCGGCAATGCCGGCCTGACGCGATTCCTACTCGAGCACGGCGCGGAGTGGACCGAGCAGCACGGCTTCGGCGACAACACGTCCGGCTCCTTGTCATGGGCCTCCTGCAACGAGCCGGTCAGCGGCGGCGACTGGGTGGGTTGCGCGCAGGCCCTGCTCGATCACGGGATGCCGCGCGCTATTCCGGATCGCGACGATCCGGAATGGGTGCTGGTGGCCGGACGCAGGAAGCTGTTCTCCGACGAGGTCAGGGACGTTCTGCTGGGCGATGCGCCTTAACTCGTCATGGCCGGGCTTGTCCCGGCCATCCCCGTCTTGGCTGCAACAAGTCTCAAAGACGTCAATGCCCGGGATAAGCCCGGGCATGACGAATACGCATTCAATGCCTTCGCAGAGAGACGACTACTCGATCGAATGGCCGATCATCGCGCCGAGCTCGCGTACCAGGCGATCGGACATCTGACCGGTCACCGGCAGCTTGCGGGCGCGTTCGAACTTCGCGATCGCGTGCTGGGTATCGGCGCCGATCGTGCCGGTCGGCTTGAGCTGGCCGTAGCCATACTCCGTTAGCGTACGCTGGACCGCGGCGATGCGTTTGCCGGCCGGGCTCAGATGCTGTGTCGGAATCGACGCCGGCGGACGAATGACGCTGGACGGCGCGGCGGCCGGGGACGGTGCTGCGGCCGGCGGCGCAGTGGTCGATTTCAGCACCAGATTGGCCATCGGATCGACCGGCTTGGCCTCGACCTTGGGTTCTGCCGGTTTGGCTTCGACGGACCTGGTCTCGGCCGGCCTGGTCTCCACCGGCTTCACGTCGACGGGCTTGCTCGGCTCCATGGCGGCCGGCTCAATCGATCGGGCAGCGGCCTCGGCCGGACGCGGGCGCGGTATCGGGCTGGTGGCCGCGGCAACCGGGGCCGGCGGCGGCAGCGTGACAACCGAACCGCCGAACATCGGCGACGGATGACGGCCGGCCTGCAGGAACAGCGCATTGATCAGGATCGCAACGATGGCCGACGTCGCCAGCACGCCGGCAACCAGATCCTTCGGACTGTGCAGCAGCAGGCGCAGGACGAGGCCACGTTCCTCCTCGGCCGCGATGGCCACTGCCTTGGCGCCGCGGCGACGGCGCGGCGTTTCATCGTCATCCAAAGTCTGTCTAGGCACTCTTCTTCACCTGATGGGTTTGCTCTTGTAGTCCGGAACGCAGCGCGGGCTTCAGGGTCGAGACGTTGCTGGACGGCTCGACGGCGGCGGGCGGGGTGAACGCCAGCGGCAGCGCGACCGATACAATGGTGCCCTCGCCCACCTTGCTCTCCACATTGATTTCGCCGTGGTGCAGGCCGACCAGCCCCTTCACGATGGAAAGACCAAGACCGGTGCCCTCGTGGCGGCGCTGATAAGTCTTGCCGGCCTGGAAGAACGGATCGCCGATCCGCTTGAGATCATCGGCGGCGATGCCGACGCCAGTGTCCGAGACACGCAGCACCAGCCGCGATCCCTCGACGCCGGCCGACACGGTGACCTTACCGCCGCGCTCGGTGAACTTGATGGCGTTCGAGACCAGATTGAGCACGATCTGCTTGAACGCGCGCGGATCGCCGTTCACGATCGGCAGATCGTCGGGCACCCGGGTGACGAGATCGACGCCACTCTCGCGCGCCTTCAACGCCACAAGATTGCAGCAATTGAGCAGCGCCGGCCGCGGCGCAAACGGCTCCGGCGAAATCTCGAAATTGCCGGACTCCATCTTCGACATGTCGAGGATGCCGTTGACGACCGACAGCAGATGCTGGCCGGAATCGTTGATCAGCTGCGCGTATTCCTTGCGGCGGGCCACGTCGAGGCCGAGCACGTCTTCCTGCGCGATCATCTCGGAGAAGCCGATGATGGCGTTGAGCGGGGTGCGCAGTTCGTGGCTCATGGTGGCCAGGAAGCGCGTCTTCGACGCATCGGCCTGCTCGGCCACATTGCGCGCCTGTTCGAGCGCCTGCTCCTGCACCTTGCGATCGGTCACGTCGCGGATCACGGCGACGACCTCGGCATCGGCGGCGGCCTGATCGAGCGGGCGGCAGCGCATCTCGGCCCAGATGAATTCGGCGACGGCTTCGCCCCGCGCACCGTCACGGCGCACGCGGAACTCGACGCTGCGGGAGTCACCGCGCGCGGCGTCCGACAGCGCCGTGAGATAGGCCGGGCGATCGGCGACATGAACGCGATCGAACAGGCCATGGCCCAGCAGCCGCGATGCCGGCACGCCGAGCATGTTCTCGGCCGCGGGTGAAATGAAGCGCACCGCGCCGTTGCGGCTGTGCCGCGACAGCACGTCGCTCATGTTATGCGCGAGCAGGCGGTAGCGCTCTTCCTCGACATAGAGCAGCGCCACGCTGGTGCGCGCCAGCGACTCCGCACCGAAGGCGAGCCCGGCGGCGTAGAAGATCGCCGACACGACGCCGAAACCGACCAGCGTGCTGTTCGAAGCAACCGCGGGATCGACGACCGGCAGTACATGATAATGGCCGAGCACGCTCAGCAGCGCCGCGCAGATCATCGCCAGCGCGAACGCAAACGCCACCACACGCCGCGAGGCCGACAGCGCCGCCTCGATCGGAATGACGACGAGCCACACGGCGGCGAACGAGGCGATGCCGCCGGTCGTCGCCGCGATCATCATCACGAGACCGGCGAGCGCCAGCGACGACAGCACATGCGCGCCTTCATAGCGGCCGGTGCGCGACAGGAACCACGACAGCAGAATCGGCGCGATCAGCCAGGCGAATGCCGCGACCTCGATCGCCGTCGGCGCACCGCGCATCGCAAGAAAGGCAGGGAACGAGGCAAGCGCCGCCAGGCTGCCGAGCAGCCGCGGCGCCATGAAGGCACGATGGCGCGCACGCGTCAGCGCATCATATTGCGCCGACGGATGCAGCAGCGCATCCAGGCAATCGCGGATCAGACTCAAACTACTCACAGCACTCGCGCTTCGGCTCAATCGTCAACACAGACGCGCCGGAACGCCTCCTTCGTGATTGCAGGTCAACGTGTCAGAGCGAACTTAAGCGAACGCTAAGGCTGGGCGGCCTGCCGCCAAACACCGTGCATTGGAGAGGGTTTGACCCGCTATTCACCGGCCATTTGTCGGGGATGGTGAACGGCTGGTTTCCGGATGCGACATTCTATGGTTTCGAAATGGTGGACGCGGCGAATCCTGCGCATCCGGCACGCGTCGGCCGCCATCAATCGAAAATTTACGGCGAATCAATTCAGGCGAATTTTCCGCGATTTTTCGGCGGATTTACTTCAAGGCAGATACTTCCGATTTATCGACCGATGCTAACCCTCAAGGCCAATAGCGGCATCGACCGCGCAAGAAGCAAGACAAGACAGACGACCGGGATCGCGCCATGTTCTTCCTGCTGCGTTTGGCATTCTGGCTCGGGCTTGTGCTCGTGCTGCTGCCGAGAGACAAAACACCTGAAGCGGACAAGGCGCCGCAGATCAGCGCGTCGGACGCGGTGTCGGCCGCGACCGCGACGATCAACGACATGGGTCAGTTCTGCAAGCGCCAGCCGTCCGCCTGCGAGGTCGGCGGCCAGGCCGCGACCGCAATCGGCCAGCGCGCGACCGACGGGGCGCGCAAGCTCTACCAGATCATCACCGACAAGAAGCCACCCGATCACACCGGCTCGATCGGCCAGGACGATACCGATTCAGCCACCGCGTTCCGCGACACGCTGACCGCAGAGGATCAGTCGATCGAATTCCGCCTGCCGCCGACGCCGTGAGCGGAAACCAAGGCGCTGTCGAGCGAGGCAGGCACCGGTTCGCGTGAAGAAAACGCGTCAAAACAGCCGGGAACCGGTTCCATTTTCATCGCTTTCGCGGCCCGCCTTCCTATATAAGCCGTCAAGGACAGGACGCGGGCCACGATGACGACGATCGACGAAATCAGGGACAATTTTGCGCTGCTGGACGAGTGGGACGACCGTTACCGCTATGTCATCGAGCTCGGCCGCACGCTCGAACCGTTGTCGGAGGCGGAGCACTCGGCCGAGAACAAGGTGCAGGGCTGCGTCAGCCAGGTCTGGCTGTCGAAGCGGATCGAGCGCGATGCCACCAACGGCGAACCGCGCCTGATCTATATCGGCGACAGCGACGCCCACATCGTGCGCGGCCTGGTCGCGATCGTGCTGACGCTGTTTTCCGGGCAAACGCCCAAGGGAATCCTCGGCACCGACGCGCTCGCGCTGTTCGACGAATTCGGCTTCCGCGACCATCTGACGCCGCAGCGCTCCAACGGCCTGCGCTCGATGGTCGACCGCATCCGGAACGATGCGCGCGAGGCGCTGGCGTCCGCCGCGTAATCTCCTATTTCCGCTTCCGCGCCTGCTGGCCGAGGCCCATTTTCTTGGCAAGTTGCGAGCGCGCCACCGCATAGTTCGGCGCCACCATCGGATAGTCGGCCGGCAGGCCCCATTTGTCGCGATACTGCTCCGGGGTCATGTTGTACTGGGTGCGCAGATGGCGCTTCAGCGACTTGAAGCGCTTGCCGTCCTCGAGGCACACCAGATATTCGGGCGTGATCGACTTCTTCATCGACACCGCAGGCTTGGCCGGCTCGCTCGGCGTGTCGTTGCGTCCGCTCGACACCCGCAGCAAAGCGGAGTGGACCTGGCTGATCAGGTTCGGAATGTCCGAGGCCGGCGTCGGATTGTTGCTGAGATAGGCCGAAACGATGTTGGCGGTCAGCTCGACCGGCGTTTTGCCTGACGTATCGGACATGGCTCAATCTTCCCCGTGCTATCGGCAGCCCGGCGCCCACCGGACAGTATCCATGCGCAGCAATACATTAATGGAATCGCGTACTACTTTGCGAATATGCACGAATTGCAGCAAATCTGACAACAACGGCCGCGTTTCCGGCTACGGGCCGGCCGCGCGCAAGTATTGGCCCGGATCTTAAGGCCGCTGCTCCAGATGCGACCTGAGCTCGTCGATCGAGGCAAATCGCATCATGCCCTCCGGCATCTGCGCCTCGATTGATCCGTCCGAATAGAGCGAATAGGCCATGCCGTCGACGACGCCGGATTTGAGCACGGTCACCGGCGGCTGCTCCTGGGGCGGCGGCGGATGGCCCGACGACGGCGAGGCGGCGGCGGCCGACTGGGCCTCGCCGAAGGTGGATGGCGTCCGGGGGCCGCGCCGCGGGGCGACGTCGACCGGCCGCGGCCGGTCGGCCTTCGGCCAGGCATCGTCGAAGGTTGCCGACGCCGGTTCGGCCGAACCACCCGGATTCGGACGCAGTTCCGGCGACAACAGATCCGGCGTGAGCGGCTCGGCGGCACGCCCCTGGCTCCGCTCCTTGCGCGAGGAGGAAAACAGCAGATTGCGCCGCTTGGGCGGCGCAGCGCCATCCGCGAGCGCGGCCGCCGGTGCGGGCGGCGGCACCTCGCCTGATGCGCCGCGCGAGGCGATCTCGTCGTGCCAGGGCGGCGGCGCCGCGGGAACGGATGGCGGGAACGCTGGAGCCAGCGGCGGAGGCGCCGAGACCTTCGGCTCAGGCGGCGGGAACACCGGATCGTCGGGAGTGCCGCGCGGGGAAGTTGCAGACGGCGACAAGGACCGCAGACCCACCGCCACGACGGCATCGAGCCGGTCGCCCATGGCCTGGAGTTCGCGAAGGATGGCGGCAAGGGCCAGAACAATCACGCCGGTACATGCGCCGGTCACGCCTGTTGCGATCAACGTGCCGCCGACGCTGAATTCCTTGTTTGGAATTCCGAGGCCGATCGCCGCCAAGCCCGCCACGACCAGGCCCGCGCCGACGACCAACAGACCAACCTTCATCGAACTAACCCCCGGGAGACCCATCCGAAAATCGGCGCGGGCCACCAACGCCACGATACCGTCATATTGCCCACACCGCCAACCGCCAATTGTAGACAGAGTTCCCTAAAATCCCGCTTAACCAAGCCGCGATGCGTTGCTTCACCGCGGCCGCAGTGGCTGTCGGGCAGCCAGCTCCCGTAGATTTACTGGCTACGAATTGCTGCCAATTTATTGCAACGCATCTGGGAAATTACGCCACAATTACCAATTACTCGGAAACGGAACTGCGCTATGGATGCCGGGGAATGAGGCCCTAAAGCGCCAATCTGGGCCACAGGCACGCCGGTATCACTAGCTATGTCATCGATTACGACGTCTGCCCTCGAGGCGCCTGCGCGGCGCTCGGTGGAGAAGACCTGCGACGATCTCGCTGTCCTCGTCCTCGGCGTGGTCGCCGTGGTCGCCGGCTTGACGTTCCGCGATTACGGTCTGGGCTGGGACGATTACACCCACGCTGAATATGCCGACCTCCTGCTGCGCATGTACGAGTCCGGGTTCAAGGACACCGGCGCGCTGTCGTTTGCCAATCTGTATATGTACGGCGGCGGCTTCGACATGGCCGCGGCCCTGCTGCACAAGATCATTCCGCTCGAACTGTTCGAGACGCGCCGCCTGCTCGGCGCGATCGTCGGCGTCATCGGCCTTGCCGTAACCTGGCGCCTGGCACGCCGCGTCGGCGGCCCGCTGGCGGGACTGGCGGCGCTGCTGCTGCTGGCGCTGTGCCCGACCTTCTACGGCCACATGTTCATGAATCCGAAGGATGCGCCGTTCGCCGTGGCGATGGTGGTCCTGATCATGGGCCTGGTGCGCCTGATCGAGGAATATCCGGCGCCCTCGCCGCGCACCATCCTGATCGTCGGCCTGGGGGCCGGCCTGTCGATCGGCTGCCGCGTGCTTGGCGGGCTCGCATTGATCTACGCCGTGGTCGGCTTCGTCCCGCTCCTGATCGAGGAATTCCGCAAGCAGGGCCCGCGCGAGGCGACCCACCGCTTTGCCCATGTCGTCTATGTGCTGCTGCCGGGACTTGTGCTGGGCTATCTCGTGATGGGCCTGATCTGGCCGTGGTCGATCATGGAGCCCGGACATCCGCTCGAAGCGGTGACCTATTTCTCGCACTTCTTCGAGAAACCGTGGAAGGAGATGTTCGACGGCGCGCTGGTGTCGGTGCCGGACATGCCGTGGTCCTATCTGCCCACCTTGTTCGCGCTGCAGCTTCCCGAAGTGTTGCTGGTGCTGCTGGCAGCCGCCGTCGTCATCACCCTGATGTCGCTGTCGCGCTACGACGTCACCGCAAAGCGCAAGTCGATCATGCTGATGCTGACGCTGGCGGCGACGCTGCCGCTGGTGATCGCGATGGTGAAGCGGCCGGCGCTCTATAACGGCATCCGCCACTTCATCTTCGTGATTCCGCCGATGACGGTGCTGGCCGGCGTCGCATTCGCGCGCGGCATGGACTGGCTCGGCGAGAACCGCCGGGCCTGGCAGCCCGCGGCGCTCGCCATGTTCGCGTTCGGCCTCTTGCTGCCGCTCAGCGAAATGATCCGCCTGCATCCGTATCAGTACACGCACTTCAACCACATCGCCGGCACGGTGCGTACCGCGGACAACTTCTTCATGCTGGACTATTGGGGCCTGGCGCTGAAGCAGGCATCCGACGGGCTGCGCGAGCAGCTGGCGGAGCGGCAGGAAGTGCCGCCGCAGAACCGCAAGTGGAAGGTCGCGGTGTGCGGACCGCAGCGCCCCGCGCAGGTCGCGCTCGGCCCTGATTTCACGATCGGATGGGACAGCAATGCCGCCGACTTCGCGATGACACTCGGCGAATTCTACTGCAAGGGGCTGGCCGCGCCGGTCATGGTCGAGATCAAGCGCGACGACGTCGTGTTCGCCCGCGTCTACGACATCCGCGGCCGCAGCATCTCGAGCCTGCTGGCGATCCCAGCGCCGTAACGCATCACGCTGCCCACTGACGATTGCCGTTCCGATCGTGGGCCGCATGCCGACATGACTGTCACGCCGTTACCCTGCCTTGCTGCGGTCCGGCGGCGGCGCTACGCTTGGACCAAGCAATAACGCCATCAATGGAGCAATCGGCCATGTCGCCAGCGGAAGCGCGCCTGAAGGAAGTGCCGTCGGATATGAGTGCGGCGGAATGGGAGCAGCGGATCAATCTTGCTGCCTGCTACCGGCTGGTCGCGCTCTATGGCTGGGACGATCTGGTCGATACCCACATCTCCGCGCGCGTGCCGGGGCCCGAGCATCACTTCCTGATCAACCCCTACGGGCTGATGTTCGACGAGATCACCGCGTCGAGCCTCGTCAAGGTTGACCTCGACGGCAACCAGCTTTCGAAGAGCGACTACAGCATCAACCCGGCCGGCTTCACCATCCATTCGGCGATCCACGAGGTGCGCGAGGACGCCGGCTGCGTGCTCCATCTGCACACCGTCGACGGCACCGCGGTGTCGAGCGGCCCCGACGGGCTGCTGCCGCTGAACCAGACCGCGCAGCTCGTCACCCACGACCTCGCCTATCACGACTATGAAGGCATCGCGCTCGATCATGACGAGCGCCCGCGCCTGCAGCGCGATCTCGGCAGCAAGAACCACATGCTGCTGCGCAATCACGGCACCCTGACGGTCGGCCGCTCGGTCGCATCCGCGTTCGAGCGGATGTACCATCTGGAGCGCGCCTGCTCGATGCAGGTGGCGACCCGCGCGCTCGGACCGATCGCCTATCCGGTCGACCAGCATGCGATCGACAAGAACACTGAGCTGCTCTCCAACCCGGACCGCGCCGAGCTGCGCTCGACCCAGCTGGTCTGGCCGCCGCTGCTGCGCAAGCTCGACCGAGTCAATCCCGGCTACCGTGATTGAAATTTCACAATCTTCGGGTAGGCTATCGGCCAACACCCTCTGCACTACCGAATCAAAACGCCGCCCAATTCCGGGCGGCGTTTTTACGTGAATTACCCTTGCGCTATTTGGCGTCGCCGAACGCCGCCAGGATCCGCGCCCAGGAGCGGATGCCCTTGTGGTAGCTCTTGAGGTCGTACTTCTCGTTCGGCGAATGGATGTTGTCGTCGTCGAGTCCGAAGCCGATCAGCACGCTGTCGAGGCCGAGCGTGTGCTTGAAATCGGCAACGATCGGGATCGAGGCGCCGGAGCCGATCAGCAGCGCCTCCTTGCCCCATTCGTCGGTCAGCGCGCGGCGCGCGGCTGCCAGTGGCTTCATGTTCCAGTCGAGCGCGATCGCCGGCGCGCTGGAATGGTCGGTGAACTCGGCCTTGCAGTCGGCCGGCAGGCGCGCCTTCACATAGTCGCGGAACGCCTTTCGGATCTTCTCGGGATCCTGTCCCTCGACCAGCCGGAACGAGACCTTCGCCGACGCCTCGGCCGCGATCACCGTCTTGGAGCCCTCGCCGGTATAGCCGCCGACGATGCCGTTGATGTCGCAGGTCGGGCGCGAGGAGACCTGCTCGATCAGGAGCCGGTCCTTTTCGCCGGCGGGCACCGAGAGGCCGATCGGCTTGAGGAAGCTCTCCGGCGTCAGATTGAGCTGCTTCCACTGGGCCAGAATATCCGGCGGCAAATCCTTCACGCCGTCATAGAAACCCGGGATGGTGATGTGGCCATTCTCGTCATGCAGGCCGCCGAGGATCCGCGTCAGTACGCGGATCGGGTTCTGCGCGCCGCCGCCGAACACGCCGGAATGCAGGTCGCGATTGGCGGCCTTGATCTTGACCTCGTCATAGACCAGGCCGCGCAACGAGGTGGTGATCGCCGGCGTATTCGGGTCCCACATGCCGGTGTCGCAGACCAGCGCGAAGTCGGCCTTGAGGTCGTCCTTGTTCGCCTCGAGGAACGGCACGAAATTCTTCGAACCGATCTCCTCTTCACCCTCGATGACGATCGTGATGTCGACCGGCAGCGATCCCGTCACCGTCTTCCAGGCACGGCACGCCTCGACGAAGGTCATCAACTGTCCCTTGTCGTCCTCGGCGCCGCGCGCGACGATGATCTTGCGCCCGTCGGCATGGTCGGTCACGACAGGCTCGAACGGCGGACGGTGCCAGAGATTCAAGGGATCGACCGGCTGCACGTCGTAGTGGCCGTAGAACAGCACGTGCGGGCGTCCGTCGGTCGAGCCGTTCAGCTTGCCGACCACGGCCGGATGGCCGGCAGTCGGCCGCACTTCGGTCTTGAAGCCGACTGTCGCGATATCGTTGGCGAGATGATCGGCAGCCGCCTTGCAGTCATCAGCGAAGGCCGGATCGGCCGAGATCGATTTGATCCGCAGCAGCGTGAACAGCCGCTCGAGACTGTTGTCGAAATCGGCGTCGATACGGTCGAGGACGGGCTGCAGCTTGGCGTTGGACATCGCGGATATCCTTTTTGTTGGACGTTGCGCCAGGTTGTAGCGCGCCCGCCGCGGGAGGCAAAGCCGGTCTCCCGCTTCAGCCGACCGGCGCTATGCTATCGGCGCAGCAATCCACCGAGCGCGCCGCGCACCAGCGCCCGGCCGATCGAGCCGCCAACCGAACCGCCGAGCGATTTGCCGAGATCGGCGGCCACGCCACCGATCACCTTGTCGGTCACCGAGCGCGTGACGCTGCGCGCGATCACCTGTCCGGTCGACATGCGGCCGCGCTTGACGTTGGTGCCGAAGATCGTGGACGCGATCGAACCGATCTGGCCGAGGATGCCGCCCCCCTCGCCGCCAGCAGCGCTGCCGTCCGCCGGCGCCGCCGTTCCGGCGAGCCGCTTCTGGATGATCTCGTAGGCGGATTCGGCGTCGACCGCGGTGTCGTATTTGCCCTTGACCGGGCTCGCATCCATGATCGCCTTGCGCTCCTCCGGCGTGATCGGCCCGATCCGCGCCGACGGCGGGCGCACCATGACGCGCTCGACCATCGACGGCGTGCCGCCGCCCTCGAGGAACGACACCAGCGCCTCGCCCTTGCCGAGCTCCATGATCGCCCGCGCGGTGTCGAGCTTCGGATTGGGCCGGAAGGTCTGTGCGGCCGCGGCAACCGCCTTCTGGTCGCGCGGCGTGAAGGCGCGCAGCGCGTGCTGCACGCGGTTGCCGAGCTGCGCCAGCACCTTGTCCGGCACGTCGATCGGATTCTGGGTGACGAAATAGACGCCGACGCCCTTGGAGCGGATCAGCCGCACCACCTGCTCGATCTTGTCCATCAGCGCCTTCGGCGCGTCGGTGAACAAGAGATGCGCCTCGTCGAAGAAGAACACCAGCTTCGGCTTCGGCAGGTCGCCGGCCTCCGGCAATTCCTCGAACAATTCCGAAAGCATCCAGAGCAGGAAGGTGGCGTAAAGCCGCGGGCTCTGCATCAGCTTGTCGGCGACCAGGATATTGACGATGCCGCGGCCGTCGCGGTCGGTGCGCATGAAATCCTTCAGCGTCAGCGCCGGCTCGCCGAAGAACTTGGCGCCGCCCTGGTTCTCGAGCACCAGGAGCTGACGCTGGATCGTTCCGACGGTCGCCTTGGATACATTGCCGTAGCCTTGCGCGGCCTTACGGATCGGCGCCAGCGGATCTTCCTCGTCCTCGGCAGCCTTCTTGCTGCCGTCCGGGGCGATCGCATCCAGCAGCGCTCGCAGGTCCTTCATGTCGATCAACGTGAGGCCGTTCTCATCGGCGACACGGAAGGCAACATTGAGCACGCCCTCCTGCACGTCGTTCAGATCGAGCATCCGCGAGAGCAACAGCGGTCCCATCTCGGTGACGGTGGCGCGCACCGGATGGCCCTGCTCGCCGAACACGTCCCAGAATACGGTCGAGAACTGATCCGGCTGGAAGGTCAGGCCCATCTCCTTGGCGCGCTTCAGGATAAAGTCCTTGGCCTCGCCGACTTCGGAGATACCGGAAAGATCGCCCTTGATGTCGGCTGCGAAAACCGGAACGCCGGCGCGCGCAAATCCTTCAGCCATGACCTGCAGCGTGACGGTCTTGCCGGTTCCGGTCGCACCGGTCACAAGGCCGTGGCGGTTGGCCAGCGCAAGCGTCAGCCAGGCTGTTTCCTCGCCCTTGCCGATAAAGATCTTCTCATCGGTGTCGGCCAACTTGGTGTCGGACGTCGCCATCGCTTCGCCTCTTAACGCGATTTTAAATCGGCTCGATCCATTCGAACCGATGACATCATATTGCATCTTGCAGGTCGATTGAAACCATCGGCGCGCACTGATGTATATTGTCGCTCCACCAGTTCCTCATACTTTATTCCCGGCCAAGTGACGAAAGGCATTGCGCATTGCGACAAGATGGTGTGAATCCGCCGCTCAATCTTGCAGAGGTGCAACACTCCCGACGCGATCGAAAAAGAAAATGAACTGAAATGCGCGGATCGCTTGTATTTCGTGACACAGGCGCTCAAGATAAATCTTCAAGAATGATCCGGCAAAAACCGGTTGAGGCGGGGCAATATGGACGAATTGGTTGGGCAGCTGGCCGCGAAGGCCGGCATCGACGGTGCTGTCGCTGAAAAAACCATCGGCATCGTTCTGGGTTTCCTCCGTAACGAGGGACCTTCCGACAAAGTTCAGGCTCTGATCGACCAAATCCCCGGCGCCGAAGCGGCAATCGCCGCCTCCAACAACAGCGGTGGTCTATCGCGGTTGATGGGTGGCGGTCTGATGGCTGTCGGCACCCGGCTGATGGCGCTTGGATTGAGCATGAGTGAGATTCAGAACGTCGCGCGTGAACTTTTCAGGTTCGGCCGCGACAAAATCGGAGCGGATCAAATGGGCGAGATCATCTCGGGGACACCGGGCCTCAGCCAGTTTGCCTGAAGCATTTTCCCAAACGCCATTGCACGTGCGCTCCCTTCTACCTGCATACGAGTATCATGACATACCCCCTCTCCGAGATCGAAGGCCTGTCCGCCTATTGCGCCACCAAACTGAAATCGCAGGGTATCCGCACGACCGACGCACTGCTTGAAGCCGCCCGCACCGTCAAGGGACGCAAGGCGCTCGCCGCCAAGACCGGGATCAGCGAACAACAATTGCTCGAATGGGCCAACATCTCCGACTACATGCGGATTCCCGGCATGGGCAAGGCGAAGGTCGGCCTGGTCCGCGCCGCCGGCGTCACCACCGTGCGTGAGCTCGCGCACCGCAACCCGTCGCGGCTCGCGCAGAGCATGAAGGACGCCAATGTGCGGCGTAAGCTCGTCCGCGTGATGCCGTCGGAGAAGTCGGTCGAGTTGCTGATCGAAGAGGCACGCAAGCTGGCTCCCAAGATCACCTATTAGCCTGTCTTAACGGCATTCGGCCGCCGGCCGCGTCACCCATCATCGCCACACCTTGACTTGCCGCCGCGGTCAGCGCAAAGCCACCGCATGGTGGCGAACAAGCCTATAGCATCGACGGTGACCGGCCCGGCCGTATCGGCGGTGCTGCCGGCGCTGTTGTCGCGGCCCTATCCGGCCGTGATGGGCATCCTGAACGTGACGCCGGACTCGTTCTCCGACGGCGGCCAGTTCGCCGCACCCGAAGAGGCGCTGGCACAGGCCCGCAAGCTGGTCGCCGAGGGCGCCGATATCATCGACATCGGCGCGGAATCCACCCGTCCCTACGGCTCGCAGCCGGTCACCGCCGAGGCCGAGATGGCGCGGCTTAAACCGGTGCTGGCCGACGTGATCGCGCTTGGCGTGCCGGTCTCGATCGACAGCATGAAATCGGAGATCGTGGCCTGGGCGCTCGACCACGGCGCTGTCATCGCCAATGACGTCTGGGGCCTGCAGCGCGATGCCGGCATGGCGCCGCTGGTCGCCGCACGCGGCGTGCCCGTGATCATCATGCACAATCGCGAGCAGGCCGATCCGGCGATCGACATCATGCAGGACATCGCCGCCTTCTTCGAGCGCTCGCTCGCGATCGCCGCAAGCGCCGGCATTTCGCCCGATCGGATCGTGCTCGATCCCGGCATCGGCTTCGGCAAGACCCCTGAGCAGAGCATGACCGCGCTGGCACGGCTCTCCGAGCTCGACGCGTTCCGACTGCCGCTGCTGGTCGGAGCCTCGCGCAAGCGCTTCATCAGCACGGTCGTGCCGTCGGAGCCGCAACAGCGGATCGGCGGCTCGATCGCGGCGCATCTGATCGCCGCGCAGAATGGCGCCCGCATCATCCGCGCGCATGACGTCGCCGAAACCGTTCAGGCGCTGCGCGTGGCCGCAGCAATCGAGGGACAACAATGACCGACACGATCTTCATCACCGGGATCGTCATCCATGCCCGTCATGGCGTGATGGAACATGAGACCGAAGTCGGGCAGCGCTTCGTCATCGATCTCGAGCTCTATACCGACCTCTCGGAATCCTCGCGCACCGATCGCCTCTCCGACACCGTCTCCTATTCCAACGTGGTGGCGACCGCGACATCGGCATTCAAGAACACCAACTACAAGCTGCTGGAGCGCGCCGCCGGTGCGGTGGCCGAGGACATCCTGGCGAGCTTCCCGCGCATCCGGGCGGTCAAGGTCACGGTGCACAAGCCGCACGCGCCGATCGCCGCGATCTTCGACGATGTCGGCGTGGTGCTGACCCGCTCGCGCCATCAACCGCCCCAGGGTTGAACGCAGATGGCTGACGTCCTGATCGCCCTCGGCGGCAATGTCGGCGACGTCCGCACCACGTTTCGCAAGGCGATCGCCAATATCTGCGGCATGACCCAGGCCGCGCTTATCGCACGCTCGTCGGATTATTCGACGCCGCCCTGGGGCGAGCAGCAGCAGCACAGCTTCATCAACGCCTGCATCGAGATCGAGACCAGTCTCGATCCGCACGCGCTGCTGTTCACGCTGCACAAGATCGAAGCCAAATTCGGCCGCGACCGCGCCAATGAGCAGCGCTGGGGGCCACGCACCCTCGACCTCGACCTGATCGCCTATGACGACGTCACACTGAACAGGCCGGAACTGACGCTGCCGCACCCGCGTTTGTTCGAGCGCGCTTTCGTGCTGGTGCCGCTCGCCGAAATCGTTCCCGACCGCGTCATCGCCGGGCGCCGCGTCGCCGATGCGCTGGCGAAGGTCTCTACAGACGGTATTTTCCGTCTAGCGGACCTCGATTAAAGCCAAACCATCGCAAACAACCGTTTGGCTTGGCCGCCCGCCCGTGGCAATTTCCGGCCAAATCAAGGGGCCCCTCGCGGGGCCGGTGAAGGACGATTTGGGCGGATGACGACCTCGACTGACGATTTGGCTCTGGCTTCGGATTTTCGACCTGCGACCTATGACGACTGGCGCAAGCTGGTCAACGGCGTGCTGAAGGGTGCCCCGTTCGAGAAGCTGGTCGGCAAGACCTATGACGGCCTGAAGATCGATCCGATCTACCGCCGCGCCACCAATTCAAGCCCGCTTGCCGGCCGCGCCGCGGCTGCGCCCTGGCAGATCCTGCAACGGGTCGATCATCCCGATGCCGCACAGGCCAATGCGCAAGCGCTGCAGGATCTCGAGAACGGCGCGACTGGCCTCGAATTCGAGTTCGCTGGCGGTCCCGGCGCGCGCGGCTTCGGTCTTGCCGATGCCGGCAAGAAGACGCTGGCGCGCGCCTGCGGCGGCGTCCATCTCGATGCCGGCATCATGATCGCGCTCAACCCGGTGATCGGCCGCGAGAACGCCGGCGAGACCTTTGCCGACATGGTCGAGGCCCGCAAGCTCGACCCGGCCAAGCTCGACCTGCATTTCAACTACCAGGCACTCAGCACGATTGCCGTGCGCGGTGCTGCGGCAGCCAGCTGGGCCGACTACGCAAAGTCGTTCGGCCAGGTCGCCAATGGCCTGATCAAGCGCGGCTTCAAGGGGCCGTTCGTGCTGGCCGACGGCCGGCCGGTCCATGATGCCGGCGGCTCCGAGGTGCAGGAACTCGCGTTCACGCTCGCGCTGGGCCTCGCCTATTTGCGCATGCTGGAAGGCGCCGGCATCGATCTCGATGCGGCGCGCGCGGGCATCTCGTTCCGCCTCAGCGCCGATGCCGACCAGTTCCTGACCATGGCGAAATTCCGCGCGCTGCGCCGCCTCTGGGCAAGGATCGAAGAGGCCTGCGGGCTTGCGCCGAAGCCGATCTTCGTCAACGCGCAAACCGCCTGGCGGATGCTGACCCAGCGCGATCCCAATGTGAACATGCTACGTGCGACGATCGCGACCTTTGCGGCCGGGCTCGGCGGCGCCAATGCGATCACGGTGCTGCCGCACACGCTGGCGCTCGGCCTGCCCGACGACTTCGCCCGGCGCGTGGCGCGCAACACGCAACTCGTGCTGCTCGATGAATCCAACCTGGCAAAGGTGTCCGATCCCGCGGCCGGCGCCGGCGGCATCGAGACGCTGACCTCGCAGCTCTGCGAGGCGGCATGGACGCTGTTCCAGGAGATCGAGAAGGCCGGCGGCATCTTCGCCGCGCTCGAGCAGGGGCTGCTGCAAAACAAGGTCGCCGCGACGCGATTGCTGCGCGAGACCAATGTGGCGAAGCGCCGCGACGTGCTGACCGGCGCCAGCGAATTTCCGGATCTGCGCGAGGCAGCCCCCGCGGTGCTGGATGTGAAACCATCAGCGTTGGCGTCCCTCGCCGGCGCCAAGGTGAAATTCGACGCCCTCGCGCCGACGCGGCTTGCCGAACCGTTCGAGGCGCTGCGCGACAAGTCGGATGCCGCGCTGAAGGCGCATGGCGCACGGCCGAAGATATTCCTGGCCAATCTCGGCACCGCCGCGGACTTCACGGCCCGCGCGACCTTTGCCAAGAGTTTCTTCGAAACCGGCGGGATCGAGGCCATCGACAGCGAGGGCTTTGCCGACGCGGCGGCGCTGGCCGCGGCCTACAAGGCCTCGGGCGCCGCGATGGCGTGCATTTGTTCCTCGGATAAGGTCTATGCCGCCAGCGCCGTTGAGGCCGCCAGGGCCCTTCAAGGCGCCGGTGCAAGGCATATCTATCTGGCAGGGCGGCCCGGCGACCAGGAAGCGGCGCTGCGGGCGGCCGGCATCGGCGAGTTCGTCTTCGCCGGCGGTGATGCGCTGGCGACATTGCGCGACGCCTATCGGCAGATGGAGCAGACATGAGCGCAGAGGCACCATCGACACCCGTTCTGACCGGCGGCTGCCAGTGCGGCGCCGTCCGATTTGCCGTCTCGGCGGCACCGACCCGGATCAGCATCTGCCACTGCCGGATGTGCCAGAAAGCGTCCGGGGCGCCATTTGCCTCCTTCGCCGACATCGATCGCAACGACTTCAAATGGACCCGCGGCAAGCCCGCCGCGTTCAGGTCCTCCTCGATCGCCGAGCGCGACTTCTGCGCGGCCTGCGGAACACCCCTGAGCTTCCGCCGTATCGACGGCCCGCGGATCGAGATCATGACCGGCGCCTTCGACCGGCCCGACCGGGTGATACCGACGCAGCAATTCGGAACCGAGTCCCGCCACGGCTGGGTGGTCGGCATTGCCAACCTGCCGAGCCAGACCACGATGCAGAATTACGGACCGGACAAGATGGCGACGATCGTCAGCCATCAGCATCCGGATCATGATTGAGTTAGAAGCTACAGCGATTGATCGAACGCAATCGCCAGTTTGAGGAAGCCCAGGAATGACCCGCATTCCCAATTTCGCCGATGTCGCCTTCCAGCCCGTGGCCAGTACGGCCCCGGTTGCGAGCGCCGAGCCGTGGCTGACGCCCGAGGGCATCCCGGTGAAGTCCGTCTACGGCGAGGCCGATCTCGAAGGCATCGACTTCCTCGAGACCTGGCCGGGCATCGCGCCCTATCTGCGCGGCCCCTACCCGACCATGTATGTCAACCAGCCCTGGACCATCCGGCAATATGCCGGCTTCTCCACGGCGGAGGATTCCAACGCATTCTATCGCCGCAACCTCGCCGCGGGGCAGAAGGGCCTCTCGGTCGCGTTCGACCTCGCCACCCACCGCGGCTATGACAGCGATCATCCCCGCGTCTCCGGCGACGTCGGCATGGCCGGCGTCGCGATCGATTCCATCTACGACATGCGCACGCTGTTTGCCGGCATCCCGCTCGACCAGATGAGCGTGTCGATGACCATGAACGGCGCGGTGCTGCCGATCCTCGCGCTGTTCGTCGCGGCCGCCGAGGAACAGGGCGTGCCGCCGGAGAAACTGTCGGGCACCATTCAGAACGACATTCTGAAAGAGTTCATGGTGCGCAACACCTACATCTATCCGCCGGCGCCCTCGATGCGGATCATCTCCGACATCTTCGCCTACACCTCGCAGCGGATGCCGAAATACAATTCCATTTCCATTTCCGGCTACCACATGCAGGAGGCCGGCGCGACGCAGGACCTCGAGCTCGCCTATACGCTGGCCGACGGCGTCGAATATCTGCGCGCCGGGCTTGCCGCGGGCCTCGACGTCGATCGTTTTGCCCCTCGCCTCTCTTTCTTCTGGGCGATCGGCATGAACTTCTTCATGGAAGTCGCCAAGATGCGCGCCGCGCGGCTGTTGTGGGCCAAGCTGCTCAAGCAGTTCAATCCGAAGGATCCGCGCTCGCTGTCGCTGCGCACCCATTGCCAGACCTCGGGCTGGTCGCTGACCGCCCAAGACGTGTTCAACAACGTGATGCGCACCACGATCGAGGCGATGGCGGCAACCCAAGGCCACACCCAGTCGCTGCACACCAACGCGCTCGACGAGGCCCTGGCGCTGCCGACCGACTTCTCGGCGCGCATCGCCCGCAACACCCAATTGTTCCTGCAGCAGGAGAGCGGCACCAACCGCATCATCGATCCCTGGGGCGGCTCCTATTATGTCGAGCGGCTGACCCGCGATCTCGCGCAGAAGGCCTGGGGGCACATCCAGGAGGTCGAGGCACTCGGCGGCATGGCCAAGGCGATCGAGGCCGGCGTGCCGAAGCTCAGGATCGAGGAAGCCTCCGCCAAGACCCAGGCGCGGATCGATGCCGGCCGCCAGGCGGTGATCGGCGTCAACAAGTTCAAGCCCGAGAACGAGAAGCCGATCGACGTCTTGAAGGTGGAGAACTCCACCGTGCGTCGGCTGCAGATCGACAAGCTGGCGCGGCTCAAGAAGGAGCGCAACCAGAAGGACGTCGATGCGGCGCTCGCCGCGCTTACCCGCTCGGCGGGCGAAGGCAACGGCAATTTGCTGGCGCTGGCGATCGACGCCGCTCGCGCCAAAGCCACCGTCGGCGAAATTTCGGACGCCATGGAAAAGGTGTTCGGCCGCCACCGCGCCGAGATCAAGTCCATCACCGGCGTCTACAAGCGAGAGGCAGCGGCGATGTCCAACAAGGTCGAAAAAGTGCAGGCCCTGATCGATGCGTTCGAGGAGGCCGAGGGCCGCCGCCCGCGCATCCTGGTGGCGAAAATCGGCCAGGACGGCCATGACCGCGGCCAGAAGGTGATCGCGTCGGCCTTCGCCGATGTCGGCTTCGACGTCGATATCGGACCGCTGTTCGCAACCGCCGATGAAGCCGCCCGTCAGGCGGTCGAGAACGACGTCCACATTCTCGGCGTCTCCTCGCTTGCCGCGGCGCATCTCACCGCGGTGCCCGAATTGAAGGCCGCGCTGAAGAAACACGGCCGCGACGACATCATGATCATCATCGGCGGCGTGGTGCCGCCGCAGGATTACGACGCGCTCCATGCCGCCGGCGCCGAGGCGATCTTCCCGCCGGGCACGGTGATCTCGGATGCCGCCGAGGAGCTGATCCACAAGCTCAACGCCCGGCTCGGCCATAGCGCGGCGGCGGAGTAGATGATAGATTAGCGGGATTGCAAGGTCCCAAACCATGACACGCGAAGAGATCGTGGCAGCGATACGAGAGAATGCTGATGCCATCAAGGCAGAGGGCGTGTCGAAGCTTGCGATCTTTGGATCGCGCGTGCGCGGCGACTATCGGCCCGACAGTGACGTCGATGTGCTGGTTGAAGTCGAGCCCGATGCCTCGTTTTCGCTACTCAACCTGATCGGCGTCGAGCATATCATTGAAGACGCGACGGGCTTGCAGGCGCAAGCAACGATGAAGCGATCCCTTCCTCCTCGCCTGGCACAACGAATTGCCGACGATATTCTCGAAGTGTTCTGACGTGCAGCCAACCGTTGCAGACCGCATAGGCCACATTGCCGCAGCGATCGATAGCATTCGGGACATAACGGCCGGGCAAACCCGCGAGAGCTTCGCCAGCAATCTGGTGATGCGGCTGGCCGTGGAGCGGCTGCTTGAGATGATCAGCGAAGCAGTTGCGCCATGCCTATCATCGGACCGACGCTGGCTTGTTCTGGATCATGATTGAGGATGATCTGTTGCCATTGAAGGCGTTCGTCGATCAACTCGCCAGGGAATCGAAGCATTGACTATCATCGTGAAGTGGGCCGTTGCCCTGATATCGGGCTTCGTCTTCATTTCCCTCGCCATCGCCGCAGACCCCAAGCCTGATGCCACGATCAGGAACGCAAGCATCGAGGCCAACGTCTATCTCGACGACAAGATCAAGGCAGACAGCGCGCTGGCAGCCGGCTGCCTCGCGGAAGGCAAGAAGTAGATCGAGAAGAATGCCGCCGCGGCTGCGGCCGACCGCAAGCAGGGGCCTGAGCTTTTCAAAGATCGCGGCGGCTACTCGTTCGAACGCAAATACTCCGAGCGCTCCGTCGTCGACGGCCGCTATGTGAGCGTGCTGCGCGACTACATGGACACCCACGGCGCGCATCCGAACTCCGACGTCAACACCATCCTGTGGGACACCACGGCGAAGAAGCGCATCAGCATCCGTCCCTTCTTCACCGAGACGACGGACAACGGCCCGACTCTGACGGCGATGCGCAAGGCCATCGTCAGCGCGCTCAACGCCGAGAGGAAGCGGCGCGGCGCCGGCGAGACCGCAACCGCCGAGTGGTACAAGGAGTTGAAGCCAACCCTGCTCAAGATCGGCGCCGTGACGCTGGCGCCGTCGACCGTGTCAGGCAAGAGTTCCGGCCTCACCTTCCACTACCCGCCCTATGCCGTCGGCCCCTACGCCGAAGGCCAGTATGTCATCTTCGTTCCGTGGGAGACGCTGAAGCCCTATCTGACGCCGGATGGCGCAGAAATCTTCGCCGGCGCGCGGCCGAAGGGCGATGCGGACGAGCAGCAATAGTTCGTAGCCCGCATGAGCGAAGCGATATGTGGGCCGGTTTCCCCTGACATCGCGGAGCCTGTCATCGGGCGCGCGTTCGCGCGACCCGTTGGCTCACCCGGGCTACGGGTGTCTGCACGATTTCTGGATAATGGAAGAATGCCGCTGAGTTGCCCGACGTGTCAAGTAGCCTTGTCGCACGCCGGCTGCCAGCCGCCGGCTCCTTTGCAAGGGGTTGTTTTCGACATTTTGGCAGTGCGCCCCTGCGACGTGCCGATCCGCGTTCCCCTCGCCTGCCATGGCCAGCCGTTGTAAACCAACACCATGACCTCACCGAAGCCTGCCGCTCCCGACATCAGCGCCCTCGCCAAGGACCTCCGTGCTGGCCACCGCGCCGCGCTGGCGCGGGCGATCACGCTGGTCGAGAGCCGGCGCGGCGACCACCAGGCGGCGGCGCGCGAGCTGGTGCAGGCGCTATTGCCCGACACCGGCAAGGCGGTGCGGGTCGGCATCACCGGCTCGCCCGGCGTCGGCAAATCGACCACCATCGATGCGCTCGGCATGTTCTTGATCGAGCGCGGCCACAAGGTTGCAGTGCTGGCGGTCGATCCGTCCTCGGCGCGCACCGGCGGCTCGATCCTCGGCGACAAGACCCGGATGGCGCGGCTCGCCGTCTCCGACCAGGCCTTCATTCGCCCCTCGCCCTCCTCGGGCACGCTCGGCGGCGTCGCGGCGAAGACCCGCGAGGCGATGCTGCTGTGCGAGGCCGCCGGCTTCGACGTCGTGCTGGTCGAGACCGTCGGCATCGGCCAGTCCGAGACCGCGGTCTGCGACATGACCGACTTCTTCCTGGCGCTGATGCTGCCGGGCGCCGGTGACGAGCTGCAAGGCATCAAGAAAGGCCTTGTCGAGCTCGCCGACATGATCGCGATCAACAAGGCCGACGGCGACAACCTCAAGCGCGCCAACCTCGCCGCCGCCGACTATCGCAGCGCGCTGCACATCCTGGCGCCGCGCTCCGAGCACTGGCATCCGCCGGTGGAGACCTATTCCGCGCTGACCGGCGCCGGGCTCGACCGGCTCTGGCAGAAGATCCTCGACCACCGTACCGCGATGAACGCCTCGGGCGAGTTCGCTGGCCGCCGCAGGGAGCAGCAGGTGAAGTGGATGTGGTCGATGCTGGAGAGCCGGATGATGGCGCGGCTGCGCAGCGATGCCGCGATCCGCGCCAGGGTGAAGAAGATGGAGGCCGAGGTCGCCGGCGGCCGCATCTCGCCTGCGGTCGCGGCCGAACAGATCGCGGAGATGCTGCATTGAGCGGCAAGTTGCGCATCCTCGTCACCGGCTTCGGGCTGTTTCCGGGTGCGCCGTTCAACACGACCATGCCGTTGGTGAAGCGGCTGACCGCTCTGCGCCGCCCGGCCTTCGACGACGTCGCGCTGTCGAGCCACATCTTCGACGTCACCTACGCGGCCGTCGATCGCGAATTGCCGGAGCTGATCGCACAACACCGCCCGCAGGCGCTCTTGATGTTCGGCCTCGCCGGCCGCACCGACTATCTGCGGATCGAAAGCCGTGCCCGCAACGCGGTGACCACGCGCTTCCCCGACGCCGGCCGCCAGCATGCACGCAAGGGATCGATTGAGGGCGGCGCCGATGCGCGCATGTTCGGGCCTCATACTGAAAAATTACTGCGCGCCGCGCTGGCGACCGGGATCGACGCGCGAGCCTCGCGCGACGCCGGCAGCTATCTCTGCAACTATCTGAGCTGGCGCGCGATCGAGGCCGTGAACCACGACAATGACTTGCGCCTCGCGCAATTCGTCCACGTTCCGCCGCTCGCCCATGACGGCACGGCTGCACCCGGCAAATCATCGATCACGCTGGAAGCGCTCGTCGATGCCGGCGAGGCCATGCTGATGGAGCTGGTGAAACTGACCCGGCAGGCCTCGCGCGCGTGAGCGTGCGGATCGGGCGGTGTAAGTACACGCCCCTAGTTGGCATCCTCCAACTCACGCGTACGCAAGCTGCGCATCATTTCAATGAACTCAGGCTCCGCAGGATCGATCTTGCGGAATCTGTAAGGCTCGAACCCAATCATCGGAGGAGGTAGCGCGACGCCCGCTAGCCCGACGGTCAGACTCCCCGTCCAGGTCGTCCCGATGAAATTGACACGGTAGATGCGCCCCTTGTGCAGCAGATGATGGATGGGCACTACCGGCCCAATGGCTCCTTTCTTCGGGCCATTGTCGATGCAGACAACCAGGTCTCCTACGTCAAACACCGGTCTCTCCTCTCAAGCCAGCGGGCGAGCAATACTCCAGACGCGTCAACCGTAGACCCCGGCAAATGCTAAAATTGGATCGAATGACGAGGTCTGCAACGGCCATTCAGTGTCGTCCCGGCGAAGGCCGGGACCCATAACCACGAAAGATCATTGTTGAGCGTCGCTGCAATGACGAGTCCCGTTCACAACACAAGCCGCGGCGTATGGATCCCGGCCTTCGCCGGGACGACGCCTGGGAAGGAGCCGTGGGCCCGCATCTCCCCGGTGTCGGGCCCGCGCATGCGCGCGTGATGACACCGGGGAACGCCTGTTTGACACGTGAATCGGTTGCACCCGCGATTAACCCTACCGCCAACAATCGCCCCGCTGCGTCGGCGTGTTCACCATGCCGCGCCGCCTTTCGCGCTACCACTCGACCCGCGAACGTCACCGCTCGCGAATGTTGCGAGGGCCAGGCCCATGGACGTCAACCGCCGCCATCTGATCGGAGCAACCGCCGCCGGCGCAGCCGGCGCGCTTGCGATGTCGCCTGACGCTGTGCGTGCCGCAGCGCCGTCGACCGGCTCGCTCGGCCGCGACGTCACGCAATATGGCGTGCATCCCGGCAGCCCCGACGACCAGACCCGCAATCTGCAGCGCGCGATCGATGACGCCGCGCGGGCGCAGGTGCCGCTCGCGTTCCCGCCCGGCGTCTACCGGACCGGCCCGTTGCGGCTTGCCCCCGGCAGCCAGCTGATCGGCGTGCGCGGCGCCAGCCGGCTGGTGTTCAACGGCGGCGCCTCGCTGCTGGAAGGCGAAGGCGCCGGCGGCGTCGTCCTGATGGGCCTCACCTTCGACGGCGGCAACGTGCCGCTGCCGAACCGGCGCGGCCTCGTGCACTGCCTGTCCGGCCGCGACATCCGCATCACCGATTGCCGGTTCACCGGCAGCGGCGGCAACGGCGTCTGGTTCGAGCAGATGTCGGGCGACGTCAGCAACAATTTCTTCACCGAGATCGCGACCACGGCGCTGGTGTCGTTCGACGCGCTCGGCCTGATGGTGTCGCGCAACACCATCAAGGGCACCAACGACAACGGCATCGAGATCCTGCGCACCGCGATCGGCGACGACGGCTCGATCGTCGCCGACAACCGCATCGAGGACATCAAGGCCGGCCCCGGGGGCTCCGGACAGTACGGCAACGCCATCAACGCCTTCCGCGCCGGCAATGTGATCGTGCGCGGCAACCGCATCAAGAACTGCGACTTCTCGGCGGTGCGCGGCAATTCGGCCTCCAACATCCACATCACCAACAACAGCGTCAGCAATGTCCGCGAGGTCGCGCTCTATTCGGAGTTCTCGTTCGAGGCCGCTGTGATCGCCAACAACACCGTCGACGGCGCCGCGATCGGCGTCTCCGTGTGCAATTTCAACGAGGGCGGCCGCATCGCTGTGGTCCAGGGCAACATCATCCGCAACCTGCTGCCGAAGCGCCCTGCAGGCACCGACCCGAACGACGGTGCCGGCATCGGCATCTATGTCGAGGCCGACAGCACCGTGACCGGCAATGTAATCGAGAACGCGCCGACCTTCGGCATCGTCGCCGGCTGGGGCAAGTACCTGCGCGATGTCGCGATATCAGGCAACGTGGTCCGCAACGCCTTCGTCGGCATCGGTGTCTCGGTGGTGCCGGGCGCCGGCACCGCGCTGATCAACAACAACATGATCTCGGAAACCCCGCGCGGCGCGGTGGTCGGGCTCGACCATTCCCGCCCGATCACGCCGGATCTGTCGGCAGGCGGCGCCCAGCAATATGCGCAGCTCGTGGTCGGCGCGAACGCGGTGCGGCGCTAGATCCGGAAAAGGGCGAAGCGGTTTTTCCTCGCGACAAACGCGGAACGCGCTTGCGCGGAGATCATGCTCAAAAATAAGCGAGAGCGGTCGCCTACAGCGCGTTGCGCAGCAGCGGATAGCGCCGCTGGATGGTGTCGAGATCGAGCACCGGCGGCGGCGCAGCCGGAGCGGGCATTTCCAGCGGCGGCGCGTCGGCGACCGTGGGCGGCTGCTCCAGCACCTCGGCCGCCGTTTCCAGCGCGGCCGCGACCGCCTTCATCGCCGCCTCGGCCAGGACCGCAGCCTCCGGCCGGCGCTCGGGCGGCGGCGAGATGTGGGGCGGCGGCAGTTTCGACCTGCCGCGGCCGAGCCAGGACAGATCGATCGGCGAATTGTCGAGCGAGGCTTCGCGCGACAGCAATTCGCGCCAGATGTCGACCGCGGCGCGGGCTTCCCTGATGTTCTCGAGAAAGGCCTGCTCGCTGTGATAGCGCCGCCAGCGCCCGGTATCGAACAGTTCGGTAAGGTGCTCCAGCCTTTGCTCGGCGAGGTTGCACCAGCGTGCAACGATCTCCTGGCCTCTGGCCACGTCGGTCCGATGTGTCATTCAACTTGCCCGCAGGAAAAGAAACGGACGCAGACGCAACCGAACCGAATCAACTGGACGTGACGCCGATATTCTGTGGAAAAGGTAAATAAAGTCTAACTAAATTCTTAATCGCGAACGGGCGATCGAAGAAGTCCGCTCTACTACGGAGTTTCTCGCGCGAACTGCCTTCAAGTCATCGACTTGCCATGGTGGCGATGCGCACCGCTCCCGGGCAACGCACGGCGGAAAGATCCACAGCAAACCGCCGCCGTCGCGCGTTTGCCCATCCCGTTGCGATCGGTCGGCGCCATCGTGCCGCGCACCGTCGAGTCCGTCATGCAAGGGTGCCCCCAAAATGAAAGACCCGTCCGGGGGGACAACCGGACGGGTCAAAGCCATATGGGCGCTTGGGGTGGATGGGCGCTCGCGCCTGATATAGCCGGGGAGGGTTAAACCGCTCCCACACACATAAGTCGTGAGAGGAAGGCGGACGTTCAAATCGCCGGCGATTTTTTTAACCTTCTCGCGCCGCGGTTCCATCGCACCGTTGCAGGCGTTCGGCGTCGAAAATCACTGCGCAGCACGACGATTTGCTGCGGAATCCTCCGATGCGATCGACGGCGCGGGGTCATTCGACATGCGGCTCACGGAAGTGTTATTGCCGTCGGCCTGCTGTGCAGGCTGCGACGGTTTGCCCGCGGCAGAGGCAACGGGAGCACTGGTCGCCGCCATCACCGCGGCAAGCGCATCCGCTTCCCCTGCACCGAACAGATCGTCACGTCCAGGTGTCCCGAGATCGCGCGCCGTGCTGGTCAGGACCCGTCGCACCTCGGCGGGCTTCAATGCCGGATTCCGTTCCAGCACCAAGGCCGCGATGCCGCTGACGAACGCGGCCGAAAACGATGTGCCCGACATCAGCTGGTACTTGCCGTCAGGCACCGGCACGAGGAGGTCGGCGCCCGGGGCGGCCAGCGCGATATGGCTGCCGCGGTTCGAGGCGGCCATCAGCCGGTCGCCGGCATCGGTGCCACTCACCGCGATCACATCGGGATGGGCGGCCGGATACAGCGGCGGCGATGTCGCACCCGCATTGCCGGCCGCGGCGACCAACACGACGTCCCGCATCACGGCAGCGGCCACCGCGCGCTCGACCAGGGCGTCCTTCGGTCCGGCGAAGCTCATGTTCACGATCTGCGCGCCATGCGCCACCGCGTAGTCGAGGCTCCTGAGGATCACATAGGAGGTGCTCCCGGCGCCGCCCGCGACCGCACCGAAGGCGCGGATCGCCAGGATCCGCACTTCCGGCGCGCTCCCCGTGAGCCTGACACGCGCCGCAATCGCGCCGGCAATGGCGGTGCCGTGGGCGTTTGGAGCATCCTTGCTGCCGAGCGCATCGAACGTATCGGCGACCGTGTTCGCCAATTCCGGATGGGCGGCGTCGACGCCGGAGTCGATCACGGCAATGGTGACATTCATCCCGCGCGCCAGCTTGTGGGCCGCGGGCAGATGCAGCTGTGTCTGGGCATATTGCGCCGGATCGCTGCCGCCCGACGCCTTCTGGTCCTGCAGCGCGTAACGGTAGTTGGGCTGTACGGAGCGGACGCCGGCATCGCTTGCGAGCTCGCGGCTCGCCGTTTCGGCCGAACGATTGCCCAGGATGCGGAACAGGCCGATCGTCGCACCCAGCAGCGCGACATTCTGCGAGGCGATCCGCCTCAACCCATGACGGCGCGCGAGTGCATCTGCTTCCGCCTCCGTCAAGGCACCGTCGATTTCGGCTACGAGCTCATTCGGCACGGTTCGCACGCTCGACGCATCCTGTGCACGCAAACTGCCGCCACCGCCGGCCCTGCCCTTCCGCGTTGCGCCCTTGCCGCCGCCGTTGCCGGCAACCGGCCGGTCGGAACATTGGCCGCGATCGCCGTCATCGCAGCTGGCAGAGAGACGGGGCGCGGGGCGCACGGGGGACGGCACGCGCAATCGCGGCCATCGTAGGTCCACGACGTGGCCGGGCCGCGGTCCACCGTCGGCGGCATGCGGCCAACTGGGCCGCCGAACCCGCCGGCGGGATTGCCACCAACCCTTCCGATACCGGGATTGGCCCGCAACCCGGGCGAGACCTGTGGCGCGCCACCGGTCGGCGATCGCATGAAATTCTGAGCGGAGGCGGAGCCGGCAACACAGACTAGCAACAAGGCTGCGGCCGCGGCGATCGCGTGGTTCGTCAATCTGGTCCGGCCGTTGGCGGCCATGGTGACCTCAACTCGGCGCAGAACCGTCAGCCGCCGATTACGGCGTTTCGACCGCGAGGCTGACGATCTTCTCCTTCTGCAAACGCGCAATCAGCGCAGCGACGCTGCTCTTGTCCATTGCGCGGAACTGCAGCCGGAACATCCCGCCCTTCCCGTCGAGGATCGAGGCCTGGTAATTGTCGAGTAGCGACGTGATGTCGGCGACCCTGGCATCGGGTGTGAAGCGCACCAGCAGCCGGGTCGGCGTCGCCGCCACGCTGGCGCCGAGGTCGCGGGTGATCGGCGCACTGGGCGCGACCGGCGCACTGCGCTCGGCGACATCGAGCGACGCCGTCTGGAACAAGGCCGGCTGGCTGCGCATCAGCACCGCGCCGATCACGCCAGCCTGCAACAACACCACGACCGCACCGAGGCCGGACGACCACGCCAGCGTCCGCGGCGACAATTTCGAAAAGAACTCCGAGACAGAGGCCGACATGCGCGCGCCCATCGACGGCTTGTGTTCCGGCTCGGCATCGATCGCGGCGAACAGCTTCTGCATCGCGCGCGCCGAGGGCGCACCGAGACTCTCGTTGAGGCCGATGGTCTCGGCATATTCCTCGCGAATGACGGCATATTGCCGGGCGAGCTCCGGATCGCTCGCAAGCGCGTCCTCGACGCGGCGCGCATCACGCGCGTTCAGCGTGCCGGCCGCGTGCCAGGGCAGCAGCATCTCGATATCGTCAGGCTCTTGCACCTTTGTTCTCGCAGCCATCATGGCCAACCTCGCTCGACACCGGCTGCCTTCAGCAACTCGGCAAGTTTCTTGCGCGCATAGAACAGGCGCGTCTTCACGGTATTCTCCGGAATCCCCACGATCTCAGCGACATCTTCCACGGATTTCTCGTGATAGTAGACAAGATCGACAATTTCCCGATGTTCCGCCGATAGTCCCGTCAGGCACCTACGCAGCGTGTCACCGGTGTCCTTCTTCTGCACCACCGTTTCCGGATCGTCGGACGTGTCCTCGATCGCGTTCGCGGCCTCATCGTCCAGCTCGGCGTCCTTCCTTCGCCGCAGCGAAGACAACGCCTTGAACCGGGTAATCGCCAGAAGCCAGGTCGAAACGGCGGATCGTCCCTCAAACTTGCCCGCCTGACGCCACACGTCCAGGAAGACCTCGCTGATGAGGTCTTCCGCCACTTGTTCGTCCCGCACGAGCCGAAGCCCGAAGCGGTACACCCTGACATGGTGCCGCCCGTACAGCACCTGCATGGCAAGCCGGTCGCCTTGAGCGATCCGAGCGATCAGAACGTCGTCTGAAGCCGCCTGTGTCGCGCTCAATGCCCGTCTCGCAAAGTTGGTCTGAAGGGGGCGGTGCGTGGTTCGACGCGAGAGCCAAGATTCTTCACATTACGGCAATGTCCGCACTGCATGTGTGATCTATGCCACAGTCGGCGCTTCCAATGACGAAAAATCAGCCGAGACTCGATAAACGGTATCATAATAGTGGAAACTCTCGCGGACAGGCACCATCCGGCGCGACCATACCAAGGCTTTATCGGCACGCCAGCACCGTCACGAAGTCCGCCACGGCGCAGGCTTGCCGCACATCGCTCCCGTCTCGCCTCTGCGAACGGATTCCCCTTACGAAACAAGGGCGATGACCGGGCTACACCGGGGTAGATTTGGTTCCAAAAGATACCAAACCTAAAGGCTTTCCTACGTAGATTTTCGCCGGACTTCACCAATGGCGAGACCATGGGCAGCGCTGCGTCGTCACTTCCCAGTCCGATCGCGGGCGCATCGGAAAGCGGCCGTCCCAGGCTGACGGCCGAGCGCCTGGCGCGCCGGGCCAAGCAGCGCCGCCAGATCCAGTCGATGATCGCGGCCTGCTTCGTGCTCGACGCCGTCGTGCTGCTGATCTACGCGCATGGCGGCACCACGTCGGATTGGGTGGCGGCGGGCTACGCGCTGACCGGCCTCTGTCTGGTCGCCGTCTATGTGGTGCTCTCCGAGTGCGGCTTTCACGAGCGCTTCCGCGACCACTATCTGGTCGCGCCGCAATCGGCGATCAACATGGTGAACCTGCTGGTGTTCACCTACATCGCGCCGGAAGTCGGCGTGCTGTTTCTCTGCAACCTGTTCGTGGTGTTCGGCTTCGGTGCGCTGCGCACCTCGGCGCGGCAGACTGCGATCGTCTGGACCGTCATGGTGCTGGGCCTCGCCGCGCTGTTCCTCGGCACCGACAAGGCGATCGGGATGCCGACCGCGACCCGGATCGATCGCCTCGCCACCATGCTGGTGTTCGCGCTGACGATCGGGCGCTGCATGTGCCTCGGCATCTTCTCCAGTTCGATGCAGCAATCGCTGTACCAGAGCGGACTGAAGCTGAAGGAGGCCTACCGGCGCATCGAGGAGCTCGCGGAGCTCGATGAACTGACCGGCGCCTCCAATCGCCGCAGCATCATGCGCACGCTCGAGGAGGAGATCGCGCGCTGCGCCCGCAACGGCAGCTCCTGCGCGGTTGCGCTGATCGACCTCGACCATTTCAAGCGCATCAACGATGTCTACGGCCATCCAATCGGCGACGAGGCGCTGCGCACCTTCGCCATCGGCATGTTCGCCAACCTCCGCAGCGTCGATCGCTTCGGCCGTTACGGCGGCGAGGAATTTTTGCTGGTGCTGCCCGACCTGTCGCAGGATCAGGCGATGCGCGCGCTCGAACGGCTGCGCGCGATCATCGCCGATCTCGACTGGAGCGCATTCTCGCCCGGCATGCGGGTGACGATCTCCGCGGGCGTCACGACGCTCAAGCCGCGCGAAAACTCCGATACGTTGCTCGCCCGCGCCGATGGCGCGCTGTACGCGGCCAAGGCCAGGGGACGCAACCGCATCGCCAGCGCCTGAAATCCATTTCCCTCTTCGGCGCCGGAGAAGCCGTCGCCACCGCTCCAGGACAGAGTCATGAGTTTGAAGCCCGAGACCGCCCCCGAAAGTCTGCTCGACGAGCTGCAGACGACGCTCGCGCACGGCACCGTCGCACGCCGCGTCGAGACGCTGCGCCGCGTGACCGACCTCTTCATCAACGGCTCGGTGAACTATTCCAACGAGCAGATCGTGCTGTTCGACGACGTTTTCCAATGCCTGCTCGAGCACATCGAGAACTCGGCCAAGGCGCTGCTCGCCGACCGCCTCGCCCCGATCGACACCGCACCGCCGCAGACCATCCGCACCCTTGCCTTCGACGACCTGATCGAGGTCGCGGGCCCCGTGCTGACGCTGTCGCCGCGGCTCGACGACGACACCCTGATCGAAACGGCGCGCAGCAAGAGCCAGGCGCATCTGCTCGCGATCTCGAACCGCAAGACGCTGAGCGGCGCCGTCACCGACGTGCTGGTGCTGCGCGGCAATGACGAGGTGATCCAGAGCGCGGTCAACAATCCCGGCGCGGAATTCACCGAGCGCGGCTTCACCCGCCTGGTCAGCCGCGCCGAGGGCGACGACAACCTGTCGACCTGCGTCGGCCTGCGCCCGAACATCCCGCGGCATCTCTATCTCAAGCTGGTCGCCAAGGCCTCGGACGCGGTCAGGCAGCGGCTCGAGACCGCCAATCCGCAGCAGGCCAAGGAGATTCCGATCGCGGTGAAGGAAGCGACGCGGCGCGCGCGCTCGGCGCCGGCCGCCGTGACGCCGGACACCACGATCGCGCATGCCTTGGTCAAGTCGCTCTACCAGGACGGCCGGCTCGACGAATTCCAGCTCGCAGCTTTCGCCGAGGCCGGCAAGTTCGACGAGACCAATGCCTCGCTCGCCGCGCTCGCCAACGTCTCGGTCAGCGTCGCCGAGAACATGATGATCGAAACCCGCGCCGAGGGCGTCATGATCCTGGCCAAGGTCTCGGGCCTGTCATGGTCGACGGTGCGGGCGATCATCAACCTGCGCGACGACATCTCGGGCGGCGAGCCGACCGATCTGCAGGCATGCAAGGACACCTACGAGCGGCTGCGGCCGTCGACCGCGCAGCAGGTGCTACGCTTCCATCGCATGCAGCAGTCCGCGCCCGCGGCCTGATTTCCCGTAGCCCGGATGCAGCGAAGCGCAATCCGGGGACCTGTATCCGCGGATGGAGCTGCCCCGGATTTCGCTCCGCTGCATCCGGGCTACGAAGCTCTCTTCCCCTTCCCCCTGAAAGGGGGAAGGTCGGGATGGGGGTCAGCCGCAGGCGACGCTGCTCTTGGAGACAGCCGATCCCCACCCGCCTTGCTCTAACGAGCAAAGCGACCTCCCCTTTTCAAGGGGAGGTTAGGGCGCAGCCGGATTTCGCGGAGTTGTTATCGGGCGCGCGTTCGCGCGACCCGTTTGCTCCATCCGGGCTACGATTGCTCAATATCGTAGCGCCCGGTTTCCCATCAGCGCGCCGACGCTCGCGACGATCGCGGTCGCCAGCGTGTACCAGGTGGCGACGAACAGCGGCGAGTCATCCGTGCAGTGCGACGCGTAGACGGTTGCCGCGAGCCCTGCCGAGAGCAGGCCGGCTATCGCACCGGCGACCGCCGGCCGCGCCGGCGCGCCCTGCCGCAGCCCATACAGCGCGCCGACCAGCAGCGGCAGCGACATCGCGGGGATCGCGGTCATGCAGGCCATCGAATTCTTGCCGATCAGCCGCGTCATCATCGGCGTACGCTGCGGCATCATCATCTCGCCGCTGATGGCGGCGACGAGGATGCCGGCGGGAATCAGCAACCACCAGCCGAAGCCGCGCAGCGAAGCCTCCGGGCGCGACAGATGCAGGCTGACCGCGATCGCCGAGGCGGCCAGCGCCAGCGTCACGGCGAATTTTAGGTCGAAGAACGGATTGTGCATCGCGCTCATCACGTCGGGCCGCACGCCGAGTTCGGCGAAGAAGATCAGGAGCGAGACCGGCGCCGCCGCCAGCAGTGCCAGCATCAGCGCAAGACCGATCGGACGCGCGCGATAGGCATTGTCGGCAGCAAGGGTTCGAATGAGTTGATCGGTGTCCATGCTCATCGATCCCGTAATTTCGCAGTGAGGCTCGCAAGCCCGCGATGCAGCGCGACCCGCACCGCGCCCTCGGTCATCGAGAATTTCGCCGCGGTGTCCTTGATCGAGGCGCTGTCGACCGCGATCGATTGCAGCACCTCGCGCTGCCGCGCGGGCAAAGCCTGCAGCTGGGCGCTCACCTCGCCCGGCGAGGCCGTCGGTTCCGGTGTTTCCCCGGGCAGCGTCTCGGCGAAATCATCGATGTTGACGAAGATCCGCTTGCCGCGGCGGCGCAGCGCGTCGATCAGCTTGTTGCGCGCGATCGCGAACAGCCAGGGCGCGAACGCCGCGCTGGTGTCCCAGGTCTGTCGCTTCAAATGTACCGCCAGCAAGATGTCCTGCACGATGTCCTCGGACTGATCGACCGGTTGTCCCGCGCGCGCCAGGCCGCGGCGCGCCGCAGCACGGAGTACCGGCGTGATGGCCTTGAGCAGGCGATGGTACGCCGCATCATCGCCTGAAATGGCCGACCGCATCAGGCCGGTCCATTCATCCTCACGTTCGCGCACGCAGGCTCCTGAATTGCAATTCGGCCGATCTTTCAGTTCGTTACGCGGCACGCCAGACGATCACGAATTCGTGATCTCTATTCTCCGGCAAGACCGCGCCGAGGATCGGCCTCAAAGAATCGCTCCAGCGGGTTTCCAGACGTCACGGCTCATAACACCGATCGGTCCGACAAACATCGGTGCTGCTGCCGTCGATGGGCCACTGGGAAGAAATTGCCCAGCTTTTGCCCCCGGATGCCCGAAGATTCCCTTTTTCTGCCCCGGTGTGGACACGCAGCGGGGTCTCTTTTCGCCCTTGGGCGGGCGACATGGGGAGATCATCAAAATGAAGATCAAAGCCAGCGGGCGCTTGGCATTGATGGTTGCGACAGGACTGACAGGGCTTCTTGTGTGTCTCGCGGCTCCGTTGCCGGCGCATGCGGCCGGATCGGACGCATCGGCATCGAAATCCGACAGCGCAACGACCGACAAGTCCGCCGGGCAGAGTTCGCGGCATGGCCGGCGCTCGGCACGCCACCGGTCCTCCAGGACCACTGACAAGACCGCCGACAAATCCGACAGCAAGAACGCCACCAATAACGACGCCGGCAGGGTCACCTCGGCAGGCATTCCCGCTACCGTCGCCAACGCCAATGCGGAGCTGACCTCCGGCGACGACAATGCAGCGGCGACGCCGGTGAAAGCCAATGTGTTGATTGCCGCGGCCGACAAGCCCGCAGATCAGTCCGACGGTAATGTGGTCGCATCCGACCAGCTCAACGAGGTCGACCGCGCCCTGCAGCAGGAGCAGCCGGCGGAACAGCCGCGGCCGGCCCAGCCGCAGACCGCTCAACAGGAGGCATCGCCGGCGCCGCCGCCGACGGTTGCCGTGGCTGCACCCAAGCCGGCCCCGGTTCTGGCGAGCAGCGACAGCGCGAGCTGGGACCAGACCTCGCTGATCGGGAAGATCTTCATCGGGTTCGGCGCTTTGCTCACGGTGGCCTCCGCCGCGCGCATGTTCATGGCCTAGCGGAGGCACCTGCGGTGCGGCGCGGGGGGCGCCGCACCGCAGCCCAAAGCCTCGTTTCAGCCACTTGAAGCGCATCCCGTCAGCGGGCACATTGCCCGGCAAATCAGGCACGGGGTTTGCGTCCATGGCTACGTTCGAATTCATCATTGTCGAAAGCAAGGGACCGGTCGGCGTCATCACGCTGAACCGGCCGAAAATGCTGAATGCGCTCTCGTTCGGCGTGTTCCGCGAGATCGCCGCGGCGGTCGATGATCTCGAGGCCGACGACAAGATCGGCTGTATCCTGATCACCGGCAGCGAGAAGGCCTTCGCGGCCGGCGCCGACATCAAGGAGATGCAGCCAAAGGGCTTCATCGACATGTTCAACAGCGATTTCACCGCCATCGGCGGCGATCGCGTCGCCCGTTGCCGCAAGCCGACCATTGCCGCGGTCGCGGGCTATGCGCTCGGCGGCGGCTGCGAGCTCGCGATGATGTGCGACATCATCATCGCCGCCGACACCGCCAAGTTCGGCCAGCCGGAAATCACCCTCGGCACCATTCCCGGCATCGGCGGCACGCAGCGCCTGACCCGCGCGATCGGCAAGTCGAAGGCGATGGACCTCTGCCTGACCGGACGGATGATGGATGCGGCGGAAGCCGAGCGCTCGGGCCTCGTGTCGCGGATCGTGCCGGCCGACAAGCTGCTCGAGGAGGCGCTCGCGGCAGCCGAGAAGATCGCCTCGATGTCGCGTCCGGCCGCCGCGATGGCCAAGGAAGCCGTCAACCGCGCGTTCGAGACGCCGCTCGCAGAGGGCATGAATGTCGAGCGCAATCTGTTCCACTCGACCTTCGCGCTCGAGGATCGCTCCGAGGGCATGGCGGCGTTCATCGAGAAGCGCAAGCCGGTCAACAAGAACCGCTAAAGCATGATCCGGAAAAGTGCGAAGCGGTTTTCCGGACAAGATCATGCTCAAACAGCAGGCTAAGGCGCGACGATCTCATCGCGCTTTAGCCATTCGGCTCCGTTGCAAAGCCGCGGTGACGAGCGCGCGATAGGCGCGCTCGGCGAAATGCGTCGGCTTGTCGAGACCGAGCCGCGCCAGGCATTCGCGGTCGGGGGCATCGGGCGGATGCCGCATGCCCTGCCACAGCAGGCCGGCGAGTTGCAGCGGCGTGTGCTGCGCCTGCTGCAAGATCTGCAAGGCCGGAATCAACCGCTGCTCGACATCGGTGAAGTCGCTGCCGAACGGGAATGACGGCAGCAGCCCGGCATCGCGCGCGGGCCTCAGCGCATCGCCGATGCGCTCGGGATAATTTTCGCGATGCGCCGCAGGAATCTCGTAGCTGCGTTGCAGCTTGCCGGCATCCTTGGCCTGCCGCATCAATTCGTCCTGGAAACGGGAGTCCGAGACCTGCAGCATCGCGGCGATCACGTCGGCATCGGATTTCCCCCTGACGTCGGCAACGCCATACTCCGTGACAAAGACATCGCGCAGATGCCGCGGGATGGTCTCATGTCCATAGGACCAGCGGATGTTCGACTGCGCTTGCTTGCCGGACTGACGGGTCGCCTCCAGCGCCAGCACAGAACGTGCGCCCTCGAGCGCGAATGCCTGCGCCACAAAATTATACTGGCCGCCGACCCCGCTTACGACCTGGCCGTCCTCGAGGCCGTCCGAGATCGCAGCGCCGAGCAGCGTCGCCATCATCGCATTGTTGACGAAGCGCGCATCGACCCGGGCGCGACGCTTGCCGTCCTCGTCGCCGAAGATCTCGTTGGTGAAGGAAACCGGCATCATCTGGATTCGCGCCAGCCGCTCCGGTGCCATCTCGCGCAGCACCCGGTAGAATGATGGCGGGCCCAGGAAGAATGCGCCGTGCAGGATCACGCCGCCGACCTCGCGCTTGAGGATTCCGGCGTCGATCAGCCCGAGGAACGCCTCGAACAGCATCTCGCTGACGCCGTAGAGCCCCTTTTCGAACGACCCAGTCTCGGCCGCGGCGAGTTGCCCGGTACCGGGCGCAAGGCGCTGCATGATGCCGTGGAATTCGGCGTTGTCGCGATGGCGGACCACGAGCCCCTGCGCCAGCGCGTCGCCGACCTGCCCGATGCCGATCTGCAACGTGCCGCCGTCGCGGACCAGACCGGCGGCATGCAAGCCGATCGCATATTTGGTGTCGCTGATCGGCTCGGACGGCGGCGCGAACAGCGGGAAATCGGTCTCTGGACTGTCGAGCACCGCGGCGAATTCATCCGCCGGCAGGTCGCCGGCGCCGGGCATGAACGGCAGCTCGGAATTGACCTGGCCGATCAGCTTGAACGACGCCCGCCCCTGCGCACGGGCGCGCAGCACGTCGAGCGTGGTGTCGGTGTTGCAGCTCAGGCTGTAGCGCGGCGCGCCGTCGACCATGCGCTTGGCAACTAGCTGAGGCACGACATTCAGTCCGCGCGACAACAAATATGACGCCGCATGGGTGTAGTTGGCGGAAATGTAGTGCTGTTGCGCGAATGGCTGGTGCAGCCACTGCCCCGCGAGGAAGAAGAACTCGATCACCTTGATGTTGGGCGGAAGTGCGCCAAGATGCAGCGCATCCGCATAGGCGAGATCCGGATAGCCGCCGAACAGGCGATCGATCACCGGACCGATGAAACGCCGTTCGAGCAGGCTCTTCGGTTTCGGCTTTTCCAGCGTCAGCGCGGAGAACAGCGTCAGGTTGATGGAGCGGTCGGCCACTGCTCGCGCATACAGCGCGTTGACGATGTGGTTGGCCTTGCCGAGGCCGAGCGGCAGCCCGACCACCAGTTCGGTTCCGACGTCACGAATGATGTGCTCCGCGATCGCCTCGGGGTCGGAGAAGAATATCGGCATCAGCAATGGACCCGGACGAGACGGTGGATAACCGGCATCGTTGAATCGACGGCCGGCGGTTCAAACTTATACTTCATATGACCGATACGTGCGCCTGTGACGAACCGGCAACAGACAAGAACTGAAATGATGTGCAGATGTCGCGCGGCGGTTTGTCTGTGGCGGCACCGCCCCGTAAACAGGTAGATGTGTCGGCGGCGTCGGCGGGGGCGCACTGCCGGAGTTTTGGTTTGCGGGATCACATGGTTGAGCGTGCCGCGAGGGTCGGCGACGTAGCGAGGCGCGTGCTTTTGTCGGGCATCGGCCTTGGCGTGCTGGCATGTGCGCTGCTGACGGAGACCGCGGCCCGCGCCGAGAGCCTGCCGGAAGCCCTGGTCAAGGCGTATCAGACCAATCCGCAACTCAACGCCGAGCGGGCGCGCCAGCGTGCGACCGACGAGAACGTGCCGCAGGCGCTGGCCGGCTACCGTCCCCAGATCATTGCCGGCCTGTCGGTCGGCCTGCAGGCGGTGCGCGACCAGCTGCCCGGCAATGTGATCCAGACCGCAACGCTGAAGCCGTGGCAGATCGGCGTCACGGTGACGCAGACCCTGTTCAACGGCTTCAAGACCGCCAACAGCGTCCGCGTCGCCGAGTTGCAGGTGCAGTCCGGCCGCGAGGCGTTGCGCAATGTCGGCCAGGGTGTGCTGCTCGACGCCGTCACCGCCTACACCAATGTGCTCGCCAACCAGACCCTGGTCGAGGCGCAGCGCGCCAACGTCGCCTTCCTGAAGGAGACCCGGGCAATCACCGAACGGCGCCTCAATGCCGGCGACGTGACGCCGACCGATACCGCACAGGCCGAGGCACGGCTCAACCGCGGCCTCGCCGACCTCAACGCCGCCGAGGTCAATTATGCGATCAGTCAGGCCACCTATGCGCAGGTGGTTGGCAGCGCGCCATCCCAGTTGCGTCCGGCCGAGACCATCGACCGGCTGCTGCCGCGCAGCCGCGAGGATGCGATCGCGCTCTCGCTCCGCGAGCATCCCGCCGTCACCGCGGCAGGCTTTGACGTCGACGTTGCCTCGACCACGATCCGCGTCGCCGAGAGCAGCCTGATGCCGAATGTCTCCGTGCAGGGCAGCGTCAGCCGCAGCCGCGACACCGACACCACGCTCGGCAGCTTCGGCACCGATCAAGCCTCGGTGATCGGTCAGGTGACGCAGCCGATCTATGACGGCGGCACCGCCGCATCGCAGACCCGGCAGGCCAAGGAGGTCGCGGCGCAGAGCCGGCTGGTGCTGGATCAGGTCCGCAATCAGGCCAAGACCGCCGTGGTCAGCGCGTGGGTCGCCAATGAGGGCGCCAAGATCGCGGTATCTGCCTCGGAGTCCGAGATGAAGGCCGCGGAGGTTGCGCTGGCCGGCGTGCAGAAAGAAGCCGCGGGCGGCCAGCGCACCACGGTCGACGTGCTCAACGCGCAGCAGGATCTGATCACCGCGCGAGCACGGCTGATCGGTGCGCAGCGCGACCGCGTGATCGCCTCCTACACGCTGCTCAGCGCAACCGGGCGCCTTGACGTCAAGACGCTGAACCTGAAGACGCCAGACTACCTGCCCGAGGTGCACTACCATCAGGTGCGCGACGCCTGGCACGGCCTGCGCACGCCGTCGGGACAATAGGCATCGTGGAACCGTTCGCACCGCGAACGGGCCCTTCCCGCCCGCTCTCTCCGCCGATAACCTCCGCCCCCGCCGGCAACCCATAATGCCGGCGCGCGTATGACGCGCATAACAGCCGAGCACGCAGGGAGACGTCCAATGCTGACGCGACGCGATATGATGGTGGCTTCCATCGCAGCCGGAGTGACCATGACCAGCAGCAACGCATTTTCCAAGGCAGCGCAGCCATCGACCGCGGTGAATTTCGACATGCCCGCCGGGGCGTGCGACTGCCACACCCATATCCATGGCGACCCCGAGAAATTCCCGTTCTTCGCCGGCCGCGTCTACACGCCGGAACCGGCCTCGCCGGAGGAGATGAGCGCGCTGCACAAGACGCTCCATGTCGAGCGCGTGGTGATCGTGACACCGAGCGTCTATGGCCCCGACAATTCGTCGACCCTGTTCGGCATCACGGCCCGCGGGCCGACCGCGCGCGGCGTCGCCGTGATCGACGACAAGACCAGCGAGAGCGATCTCGATGCCATGAACAAGGCCGGCTTCCGCGGCATCCGCCTCAACCTCGCGACCGGCGGCGTCAACGATCCGAATGTCGGCCGACAGCGCTTCTCGGCCGCGATCGAGCGGATGAAGGCGCGCGGCTGGCATGTGCAGCTGTTCACCAGCCTCGCCATGATCTCCGCGATCAAGGACCTCGTCGCTACAGCGCCGGTGCCGGTCGTGTTCGACCATTTCGGCGGCGCCGAGGCCGCCCTCGGCACGGACCAGCCGGGATTTGCCGACCTGCTCGCGCTGGTCAAGTCCGGCAAGGCCTATGTCAAGATTTCCGGCGCCTACCGCGCCTCCAAGCTTGCGCCCGATTATGCCGACGCCACGCCGCTGGCGCAGGCACTGATCGCAGCCAATGCCGAGCGCATCGTCTGGGGCACCGACTGGCCGCACCCGGATTCGGTGACGCCGCAAGGCAGGAAGGTCACCGACGTGACGCCGCTGTTTCAGATCGACGACGGCCGCCTCCTCAACCAGCTTCCGGTCTGGGCGCCGGATGCCGCGATCCGCAAGGCGATCCTGGTCGACAACCCGGCGCGGCTCTACGGCTTCACCTGAGGCTGTCCTTCGGCCGGCGCGAGAAGTAGGAGATCAACACCGGCAGCGTGATCAGGATCACCAGCGGCGCCAGCATCATGCCGGTGACAACGACGATGGCGAGCGGCTTCTGCACCTGCGAGCCGATGCCCTCCGACACCGCCGCCGGCAACAGGCCGACGCCCGCCACCACGCAGGTCATCAGCACCGGACGCAGCTGCAGCTCGCCGGTGCGGATCACCGCGCGCATCCGGTCGTAGCCCTCGTCGATCAGCTGGTTGAACTGCGACAGGATGATGATGCCGTCCATCACCGCGATGCCGAACAGCGCGATGAAGCCGATCGCCGCCGAGACGCTGAACGGAATCCCCGAGATCAGAAGCCCGAGCACGCCGCCGAAGATCGCCATCGGGATCACGCTCATCGCGAGCATGGTGTCGACCATCGAGCCGAAATTGAAGAACAGCAGCACCGCGATCAGCGCGAGGCTGATCGGCACCACGATCGACAGCCGCCTGATCGCATCCTGCAGATTGCCGAACTCGCCGACCCACTCGACGCGAGATCCCGGCGGCAGCTGCACCTGCTCGTCGATCTTCTGCTGCGCCTCCCGGATCGCGCTGCCGAGGTCACGCTCGCGGACCGAGAACTTGATCGGCAAATAGCGCTCCTGCTGCTCGCGGTAGATATAGGCCGCGCCGGAGATCAGGTTGATCGAGGCCACTTCGGAGAGCGGTATCTGCGTGATGCCGCCGTTGGCGTTGGCCACCCCGATCCGCAAGTTCTGGATCGCCTCCGCGCTCTTGCGATATTCCGGCGCAAGGCGGACGATAATCGGAAAGTGCCGGTCGCTGCCGGGCTCATAGAGGTCGCCGGCGCTGTCGCCGCCGACCGCAACCCGGATCGTGGCGTTGATGTCGCCCGGCGACAGGCCATAGCGCGCGGCGCGCGCGCGATCGACGTCGATCTGGATGGTCGGCTGGCCGAGCGAGGTGAACACCGCAAGATCGGTGACGCCCTGCACCGTCGACAGCACCGACTTGATCTTGTTGGCGGTGTCGGTCAGCGCCTGCAGATCATTGCCGTAGAGCTTGATCGAGTTCTCGCCCTTCACGCCGGACACCGCTTCCGACACGTTGTCCTGCAGATACTGCGAGAAATTGAATTCGACGCCCGGGAATTTCTCCTGCAACTGCGCCAGCAATTGCGCGGTCAGCACGTCCTTGTCGTGAGTATTTGGCCATTCGCTGGCCGGCTTCAGCGGCGCGAAGAATTCGGCGTTGAACAGGCCGGCCGCATCGGTGCCGTCGTCGGGACGGCCGTGCTGCGACACCACCGATACCACCTCGGGACGGCTGCGGATCAGCTTCCGCATCTCGTTGACATAGGCATTGCCCTCCTGCAGCGAGATCGTCGGCGGCAGCGTGGCGCGGATCCACAGATTGCCCTCTTCCAGCTTGGGCAGGAATTCGAGGCCGAGGAAGCGCGCGAAGATGATGGTCATGACCACGAGGCCGGCCGCGCCGGCCATCACCAGCTTGCGGTTGGCGATCGCCCAGTTCAGCACCGGCAGGTAGATCGCGTCGAGCTTCTTGACGATCCAGGTCTCGGTCTCGTGGATATGCGCCGGCAGGATGATCGCGCTGAACGCCGGAGTGACCGTGAACGTCGCCAGCAGCCCGCCGGCCAGCGCGTAAGCATAGGTGCGCGCCATCGGGCCGAAGATGTTGCCCTCGACGCCGGACAGCGTGAACAGCGGAAGGAACGCCGCGATGATGATCGCCGCGGCAAAGAAGATCGAGCGCGACACGTCGGCGGCCGCCGACAGGATCGCGTGGCTCTTCATTCCCATCACCGTGTCCTCGGAGATGTGGCTTCGCTCGTCTTCCGACAGCGCGGTGGTCTGCGACAGCCGGCGGAAGATCGCCTCCACCATGATCACGGTGGCATCGACGATCAGGCCGAAATCGATCGCGCCGACCGACAGCAGATTGGCGGATTCGCCGCGCAGCACCAGGATGATCACGGCGAAGAACAGCGCGAACGGGATCGTCGCGCCGACGATCAGCGCGCTGCGGAGGTCGCCGAGGAAGATCCACTGCAACAGCACGATCAGGAGGATGCCGACCACCATGTTGTGCAGCACGGTGTGGGTGGTGAGCTCGATCAGGTCCTTGCGATCGTAGATCCGCTCGATCTTCACGCCGGGCGGCAGGATCGAGGAATGGTTGATGTCGTGGACCAGCTGCTCGACGCGGGAGATCGTCGGCGAGCTCTGCTCGCCGCGGCGCATCAGGACGATGCCCTGCACGATGTCGTCGTCATTGTCGAGGCCGGCGATGCCGAGCCGCGGCTTCTCGCCGATCGTGACATGGGCGATGTCGCGCACCAGCACCGGATTGCCGCCGGACTGCGAGACCATAGTGTTGGCGAGGTCGTCGATCGAGCGGATCAGGCCGACGCCGCGCACCACGGCCGATTGCGAGCCGATGTTCACGGTGTTGCCGCCGACATTGATGTTGGCGTTGGACACCGCCTGCAGCACCTGCGGCAGCGTCAGTCCGTTGGCGACCAGCTTGTTGAAGTCGACCTGGATCTCGTAGGTCTTGGTCTTGCCGCCCCAGCCGGTGACGTCGATCACGCCGGGCACCGCGCGGAAGCGGCGCTGCAGCACCCAGTCCTGCAGCGTCTTGAGGTCGAGCACGCTGTAGTTCGGCGGTCCCTTCAGGCGGTAGCGGAAGATTTCGCCAATCGGGCTGAGCGGCGAGATGCCGGGCAGCACGTTGCCCGGCAGCGGCGCGAGCTGCGACAGGCGGTTGAGCACCTGTTGCAGCGCCTCGTCATAGGTGTAGTCGAAGGAGAACTGCAGCTTGACGTCGGAAAGGCCGTACAGCGAGATGGTACGGATGGTCTTGAGGTTCTTGATGCCGGCGACCTGGGTCTCGATCGGGATCGTGATGTAGCGTTCGATCTCCTCGGCCGAGAGGCCCGGGCTCTGCGTCACGATATCGACCATCGGCGGGGTCGGATCGGGATAGGCCTCGATGTTGAGCTGCTTGAACGCGAGCAGGCCGCCGATCAAGACGGCCACGAACATGGCCACCATCAAGTAGCGGCGATTGACGGCAAGGGCGACGAGGCGATCCATTCAGATCGGCGCTTTCAACTGGAAGGGAATTTTCTTGTTGAGCGTGATCTCCGCGCAAACGCGTTGCGCGTTTGTCGCGAGGGAAAACCGCTTCCCACTTTTCCGGATCATGCGCTTAGGTGCCTGATGCGGCGCGGTCGATGAAGAGGCTTCCCTTCGTCACGATCTGCTCGCCCGGCTTGAGGTTGCCGGCCACCTCGACGAGGTCGCCATTGATGAGGCCGGGCTTGATCTGACGCAGCTCGATGGTCTTGTCCTCGGCCCTCGCGACCCAGAGCCGAACCTGGTCGCCCTCGTAGATCAGCGCCTGCTTCGGCACGCCGACTGCCGGGTGATCGCCCTTCGAATACAGCGTCACATTGGCGAACATCTCGGGCTTCAGCCGCTTGTCGGCGTTGTCGATGGTGGCGCGAACCAGGAGCCGGCGCGAGGTCGCGTCGATCGCCGCGGCGACATAGTTGACCCGGGCGTTCAGCGTCTTGCCCGGCAGCGCCATCACGCTGAAGGTGAGGTCCTGGCCGACCGCGACATTGTCTGCGTCGGATTCGCGGACAAAGGCGATCAGCCAGACCGTCGACAGATCGCCGATCACGTAGACCGGGTCGCTGGCGCCGGTCGAGACATACTGGCCGGGACCGGCCTTGCGCTGGACCACGGTGCCGCCGATCGGCGCGAACACCGTCGTCTCCGGATTGATGCGGCCCTTCTGCCGCAGCGTCGTGATGTCGTCGTCGCCGAAGCCGAGAATGTGCAGCTTGTTCTGCGCCGCTTCCAAAAGCGTCTGCGCCGAGCGCGCATCGTTCTGCGCTTGCACCAGCGCGGTCTGGGCCTGCTGATAATCCTTCAGCGGGATCGCCTTGCCCTCGGACAGATCCTTGGCGCGCTTCTCCTGGATCTGCGCCAGGTCGAGCGCCGACTGCGCCTTGTTGAGACCGGTCATCGCCGCGATGTAGTCGTTCTGTGCCTGCACGGTGTCGGCCGCCTCGATCACGAACAGCGGCTGGCCCTTCACCACGGCATCGCCCGGCCGCACCATGAGGCGGGTGACGCGCCCGGTATAGGGCGAGTAGACCGGGGTGGAGCGGTCCTCATCGATGCCGATCTTGCCCTCGGTCACCAGCTCGGAGCGGAAGGTGTGCTCGCTCACGGTCTGGAAGGTCAGGCTGGCCCACTCGGCCGCCGACGGCGCATAGCGCGCGCCGCCCTTGCGGGACTGGCTGGAGACTTCCGAAGATGTCTGCTTTTCCGAGCCGAAACGCGTGTAGCCATAGGCACCCGCGCAGGCAACCGCCAGCAGCGCCGCGGCCACGACCAGGCGCGGGCGGCTAAAGCTCTGCATTCTCTTGGTAAACTCTTTCACCATGCGGTCCGCGGGGTCAATCGTTGCAGCATCCGGCGGGACGGCCCCAGCGGTGCGCTAATAGTGCTGAATTGGCGTCTCAAACAACCTAAAAATCGCCCTTCGGCGATGCCTGTCGTTAAAGTTTGCATAGCCTGAACGGCAGCTGAATGTCTCATCCGGGAAACTCCGGGGCAGGAAACTCCGGAGGGTGGCTGCCGAGCGGCATGGCCGGACGGGACCAATGGGCCGGGGTCCTGGACAGCACGGCGGCATGCCGGACCGAGCTCAGCGTGCCAAAGCCTGACGGCAGCCGTTCGATGAAGGGCTGCACCGCATCCGCCTTCAGGTCCTCGGTCGCAAGGCCTCCTTCGAGGCGGCCGAGATTCCACAGCCAGCGTCCGGTCTGCGCCAGCGATACCCGGACGTGCCAGCTGCCGCCTTCGCGGGCCTGGCGGGCCTTCGCCATCATGGCACCGAACGCCATGAAATATCCGGTGGCGTGGTCGAGCATCTGGGCCGGCAATTCCTTCGGCCCATCTGTGCCGGCCGCCTGTCCTTCGGCATGATTGAAGCCGGTCGTGGTCTGCACCAGCGAGTCGAAGCCGCGGCGCCCGGCCCACGGGCCGGCATGGCCGTAGGCCGACAGTGTCACATAGACGATCCCGGGATTGATCCGCGCCGCTTCCTCCGGCGAGAAGCCGAGCCGCGCGATCGCCTGCGGCCGATATCCCTGCGAGAGAATATCGGCCTGCGCCAACAGCCCCTGCATCACACCCCGCCCCTCCTCGCTCCGCAGTTCGAGGAAGCTCGTGAGCTTGCCGCGGCCGGTGTCGATGGTGAGCCAGGGGATCGCCGGCAGATCGGGACCGGAGATCAGGAGTACGTCGGCGCCATGCGCCGCGAGCGTACGGCCCGCGACGGGACCGGCGATTACGCGCGACAGATCGAGCACACGGATGCCGGCCAGCGGCCGGTTGCCCGCGGGCCACGGCTTCGGTGCGGCCTCGCCGATCTTCTCGATCGAGATCAGCGGCAGTTTTGCCAGTTCTTTGGCATGCGTCGTCGCCGACCACTCGTCGTGCGAGCGCATCAAGGCGACGACGCCGCCGGCGGCGTAGGCCGCGGTCTCGAACGCCTCGCCGTCCCATTGCAGCAGCGCGGCCTGGACCTCGTCACGCTCGGCGTTGCAGCCGAGCACCTTGCAGACGGCGTCGCGATGATGCGGGAAATTGGTGTGCAGGCGGACAAAGCGGTTGTCTTTGACACGATAGACGCCGGCGATCTTGTCCCAGGCCGGCGGCGGCGGCTTGTCGTCGACGCGCAAATAGCGCTCGCTGCGGCATTCGACGACGGCATGGCGGATGTCGACCGCGACGTCCTGCTGCTCGCCGCTGCGGGCCTTCCAGATCTCGGCCGCGGCGAGGCCGGCTGCTGCGATCGGCGCCTGCGCTGCGGCTGCGACCCGAAACGACGACGGCAGCTGCGGCTCGCTGCCGGTCAATGTGACCGCATCGAGCGCGGCCGGCGCGCCGCCGGCGCCGGTCCAGACATCGGAAAGGATTTCACGAATGTCCTGCATGCGCATACCCGTTTGCGATTATCCTATGCCCGAGCATGATGACAAAAAGGCGGTGCCCGATCCCAACAATCATTTCCGGCCCTGCTTATATCCAGCTCTGCCCGACCCACACAGGAGTTGCAATGGCTGCCATCGATCCTCTCACCGCCGGCGCTGTCTTCCTCGCGACCGCAGCGACCGACGCGGTCTATGTCATGTTCACCTCGGCGGTCGTGGCGCGCAAGCGCGTGCCGGCGGCGACCTGGAGCAGCGTCTGGTATGTGCTCTCCTCCTATGCGGTGATCAGCTACACCGAAAACTGGCTCTACGTCGCCTTCGCCGCCCTCGGCTCGTGGGTCGGCGCCTATGCATCGATCACCTTCCTGCACCGCCCGCCGGGCGGACCGCCGGTCGGCGCCGCGGTGGAGTAGCATGCAGCGGCTGAGGAAGTCATCCGTCGTCGATGCGACGTGGGGCCCGTCCGACAGGGACCGGTTGTAAGCTACGTGTCAGCATTGGCGTGTAGGCTACGCGTTCGCATTCACGCGACATCAGTCGATGAACTGGTTGGATGGACAATGGCGCGTTCGCACCGCATGAACTCGGAGAACCCATACGCCGCGGCACCCGCGCATGCGGGTTTTGAACCGAGAGGACACGTCCTCCGCCGTCGTCCCGGCGAAGGCCGGGACCCATACTCCGCAGCGGGTGTTGTGAATGGGACTCGTCGTTCCGGCGTCGCGCAAGACAATTCCCATTTGTGGTTATGGGTCCCGGACGACACTGAATTTGTTACGGCATCGGTGGCATGCACCCGCGTTCTCGCGACATGATCTGTCCGAGCTTTGCATTTCGTTTCGCCACTCTGGAAACAGAGGGCGCAGGGAAAGCCGGGTGCCGATCGCACCCATGGGCCCCGAGCAATGGGTAGAAAGCTCGGGGGTAGGACCACAGGTGTAACCGGAAACAACCCGGCTTTCCCTGCGCGATGGCTTACGGCTTATACGTGCTCTCCCCGGCGAGACTGGGCTTTGTTGTCACCATCTTCAACGCGCATCGCGCAATGCGAAAAGACACCTACCGCTAGGGCGTCAGGCCTGCACGATTTCGCCGTCCGCCTCATGCGCACTCGTCAGTTGCGCAATCAGCGTCCACCGCATCTCGACCCACGTTCGTGACGACCGCGAAGCGCCCCTCGATCGGGTGAGACGGGCATATTGAACATCTGAGTTGGGTCTGCCGTCAAGTCAAATTCCGAAAAGCCGAAGAAAATATTCGGGGATCGACGGCAGAGGATGGGATTGTTTCGTTTCGCTCGCGATAACGTGGATAGAGGATACCGTCATCCTGAGGTGCGCGCGCTTGCGCGCCTCAGGATGCACGGCCCCGCTGGCAGTCGCGCGGAGAAAGCCGGACCGTCGCCCTTCGAGACGACCGCTCCGCGGCCTCCTCAGGGTGACGGTGAGAGAGCCGTCGCACGTGGTTCAATGGAAATCGCGGGACGGCGGCAGGATGCGGACGTTGCGCGGGTGGCGGATCTTTTGCGGCGAGTTGTCGCCGTGATCGCGGCGGTCGTCGTTGAGCGGCTCGATCAGCGCGGGGCCCGCCGGCACCGGATGCTTGCGGCTCAAGGATTCATTTGCGAGGCCGATCAGATCGTGGGAGCGATCGGTCATGCGCTGCGCCACCAGATGCGTCACGCCCTCCGGGCTGCTCTGGATATAGCCCTCGACCAGGATCAGGCGCGCGCCCATCACCTCCTTGCGGTACTGCTCCATCACCTTCGGCCACACCACGATGTTGGCGATGCCGGTCTCGTCCTCCAGCGTCATGAACACGACGCCCTTGGCGCTGCCCGGCCGCTGCCGCACCAGCACGACGCCGGCACAGCGGACACGGCGGCGGTCGTTGCTCTGGTTGATGGTGTGACAGGCGACGACGCGCTCCTTCGTGAAGGTGTCGCGCAAAAACTCCATCGGATGGCCCTTCAGCGACAGGCGAATGGTCTGATAGTCGGCGACCACCTGCTCCGGACGCGGCATCTCCGGCAGCGGCTTGGCGCCCTCATCCGGCTGCTCGCGTGCGGTGGCGGCCTCGAACAGCGGCAGCGGCACGTCGTCGGGCAGCCGGCGCACCGCCCACAGCGCCTCGCGGCGGTCGAGCCCGAGCGAGCGGAACGCATCGGCGTCGGCGAGCAGGATCAGCGCGCGCTTGGGCAGGCCGGTGTCGCGGGCGAAGTCTTCCAGCGAGGTGAACGGCCGGCGGTTGCGCGCGGCAACGATGCGGTCGGCCCAGTCTGTCTCAACACCGTCATTCCGGGGATCGCGAAGCGAGAACCCGGAATCTCGAGATTCCGGGTCTGGTGCTAGCGCACCATCCCGGAATGACAGTTGAAGCTGTTTCAGCCTCTCCTCGTCCTCATCCAGCCAGTGAAATCCGTCGATCTGGCGAAAGCCGAGCCGCACCGCGCAATGATCGCCGACCTTCTCCTCCAGCGTGTTCTGCGCAAAGCTGAAGGAGACATCGACTTCGCGCACCGTGACGCCGTTCTTGCGGGCGTCGCCGATGATCTGGGCCGGTGCATAGAAGCCCATCGGCTGCGAGTTGAGCAGGCTGCAGCAGAACGCATCGGGATGATGGTGCTTCAGCCATGAGGAGATGTAGACGAGCTGCGCAAAACTCGCGGCGTGGCTTTCCGGGAAGCCGTAGGAGCCGAAACCCTTGATCTGGTCGAAGCAGCTGCGGGCGAAGTCGGGTGAATATCCGCGCGCCACCATGTTGCCGACCAGCTTCTCCTCGTAGCTGCCGATGGTACCGAGATTGCGGAAGGTCGCCATCGAGCGGCGCAGGCCGTTGGCTTCCTCCGACGTGAAATGGGCCGCCTCGATCGCGATCCGCATCGCCTGCTCCTGGAACAGCGGCACGCCGAGCGTCTTGTGCAGCACGTTGTAGAGCTCGTCCTTGTCGCCCTGGTCGGGCGCTGGCGATGGATAGCTGACCTTTTCCTGGCCGTTCCGCCGGCGCAGATAAGGATGCACCATGTCGCCCTGGATCGGCCCCGGGCGCACGATCGCGACCTCGATGACGAGATCGTAGAAGGTACGCGGCTTCAGCCGCGGCAGCATGTTCATTTGCGCCCGGCTCTCGACCTGGAACACGCCGAGCGATTCACCGCGGCACAGCATGTCGTAAACTTTCTTGTCGTCCTGCGGGACCGAAGCTAGCTCCCAGTGCTCGCCCTTGTGGTCGGCGATCAGGTCAAAACATTTGCGGATGCAGGTCAGCATGCCCAGCGCCAGCACGTCGACCTTCATCATGCTAAGGGCGTCGACGTCGTCCTTGTCCCATTCGATGAAAGTGCGGTCGTCCATCGCGGCGTTGCCGATTGGCACATAGGTGTCGAGCCGGTCCTGGGTCAGTACATAGCCGCCGACATGCTGCGAGAGATGACGCGGAAACTCGATCAGCTCGGTGGCGAGCTCGACCGCGAGGTTGATCATCGCATTTTTGGGATCGAGCCCGGCCTGTCGCACCTGCATGTCGTTGAGGCCCTTGCCCCAGCTGCCCCACACGGTGTCGGCGAGCGCCGCGGTGACGTCCTCGGTCAGCCCGAGCGCCTTGCCGACGTCACGGATCGCGCTGCGCGGGCGATAATGGATCACGGTGGCGATGATCGCGGCGCGGTGGCGGCCGTAGCGGCGGTAGACATATTGCATCACCTCCTCGCGCCGCGAATGCTCGAAATCGACGTCGATGTCGGGCGGCTCCAGCCGCTCCTTGGAGATGAAGCGCTCGAACAACAGATCGACCTTGGTCGGATCGACCGAGGTGACGCCAAGCACGAAGCAGACCGCGGAATTGGCTGCCGAGCCGCGTCCTTGGCACAGGATGTTCTGGCTGCGCGCATAGTGCACGATGTCGTGCACGGTGAGGAAGTAATGCGCGTATTTCAGCTCGGCGATCAGCGCGAGCTCCTTGTTCAGGGTGGTGCGAAGCTTTTCGTCGATCTCGCCGCCGAAATATTTGTCGACACCGGCCCAGGTCAAATCTTCCAGATGCTGCTGCGCGGTCTTGCCCGGCGGCACCGGCTCGTCGGGATACTGATATTTGAGCTGGTCGAGCGAGAAAGAGATGCGTGCAGCAAAGCGCATGGTTTCCGCGATCGCGTCCGGCAGATCGCGAAACAGCCTGATCATTTCATGCGCCGGCTTGAGATGCCGCTCGGCATTGGCCTCGAGCCTGCGGCCGACCGCCTCGATCGTGGTCTTTTCGCGGATGCAGGTCAGCACGTCCTGCAGCGGGCGGCGCGCCGGATGGTGATAGAGCACCTCGTTGGTGGCGATGAGCGGCACACCGGCGTCGGTGGCGAGGCCATGCAGCCGCGCGAGGCGGCGCCTGTCGTCGCCGCGATAGAGCAGGCTTGCGGCGAGCCAGACGCCGTCGGCGGCGCTTGCCTTCAGCTTTGCAAGCAGATCGAGCGTGCCTGCCTCCTCAAAGCGATGCGGCAGCGCCAGCACCAGGAGCTGCCCCTCGACGAAGTCGAGGAGGTCGGCGAGCTTCAGATGGCACTCGCCTTTCTCGATCCGCACGATGTCGTCGCCGCGCTTGCCGCGGGTCAGGAGCTGGCACAGCCGGCCATAGGCGGCGCGATCGCGCGGATAGACCAGGATGTCGGGCGTAGAGTCGATGAAGACGATGCGGGCGCCTATCAAAAGCTTTGGCGGATGGGCAACCTTCTCGCTGTCGAGCTCCTTCCAGGCGCGCACCACGCCGGCCAGCGTGTTGTGATCGGCGAGCCCGATCACGGGAATCCCGAGTTCGCTCGCCTGATGCACATAGGCGCGCGGATCGGAACCGCCGCGCAGGAAGGAGAAATTGCTGGTGATGCCGATCTCGGCATAATCAGGTGGAGGTGCGCTCATGCGAACAGCCCATGCACATACCAGTTGGCCGGAACGGGCTTGCCCTCCTCGTCGCGCAGCTCGCTCTCGTAGAGACCGTCGCGAAAGATCCAGAAGCGCTGGCCTTCGGCATCCTCGACGCGGAAATAATCGCGCGTCAGCGACGCGCCGTCCTGCTTCCACCATTCCATCGCGATGCGCTCGGGGCCCTCGACCCGCACCACCTCGTGCTGCGCGCGCCGCCAGGTGAATTGATGCGGCGGACCGTCGGGCACGGTCGCGAACGGCACCTTGATCGGTTCGGGCTGCTCGAATAGCCGCAAGGGACGCAGCGGTGGTTCGCTCGCAACGTGCTCCGGCCAGGCGGCGGCGCTGGCCGCGGCCAGATGATGCTGCGCCGGCAGCGCGAGCGCCGATCGTTCGGGGATGTGGCTCTCCAGCGGCAGATGCACGACGACGCGTTTTCCGCCGATGCGGGCGGCGATGCGGTCGATCAGCGCCGAGAGCTCGTCATTGTCGTGTATGGTGGCGTCGAGATCGCGCTGCTGCTGTACCACGATCTCGGTACGCCCTGCGGCGAGGCGAATGAGATCGAAGCCGAAGCCGGGATCGAGCGGATCATTCAGCGCATCGAGCCGCTCGCGGAACAGGCGATCGATCATCTCGGGCCGCGTCACCGGACGCCCGGTCTCGACCATGATCGCGCGCACCGCACCGTCGGTGCGGAAGAAGCTCGCTTCCAGCTGCCGCGCACCTTTGCCCTGCTTGTCCATCGCCGCAACCAGCATCTTGGCAAGGCTTGAGAGCGTCAGCGCGATCACGGTGTCGGTCGCGATCGGCTCGGGGAAACGCTTCTCGACGATGTAATCGGGCAGCGGCTTGCGCGGGCTGATCGGAGCATCGCCCTGCCCGAGCGCGTGGTTGAGCAAGGTGGTGAAGGCCGCACCGAACCGCGCCGAGATTTCATGCGGCGCGCGCGAGGCGACATCGCCGATGGTCTTCAAGCCGGCGCGGCGCAGGCCGGTGGTGACAGCGGCATCGGCGCCGAGCGCCGACACCGGCAGCGGGCCGACCGCCGCCGCCTCCTCGCCATCGGCGACAATCTTGCCCGAGGCGGTGCGCGTCAGCGTACGCGCCGCGATCGAGGTGCCGGCAATGGCCGCGCTGACGGCAAAGCCGCGCCGGCTCAGCGCCCCCGTCACGGTCTGTAGCAGCGCTCGCTCGCCGCCGAACAGATGCGCGCAGCCGGTGATGTCGAGAAACAGACCGTAAGGCAGATCGAGCGCGACCAGCGGCGTGAAGCGGTCGCACCAGTCGGCGATGTCGTTCAGCGTCTTCAGATCGGCGGCGGGATCGGCATCATAGACCGTGAGCTCCGGACAGATCGCCCGCGCATTGGCGAGCGGCAGCCCGATCGACAGCCCGGCGCGCACCGCGGCCTCGTCGATCGCGTGCAGCAGGATGGCGTTGTGGTCTTTTGCGACGACGACGCTGGGGAGTTCTGCTTTCTTCGCCTCTCCCGCTTGCGGGAGAGGGAGCCCTGCCACCTCCCGTGCATCAGCTTGCGAGGCGATGTCCTGCGCGAGCTTGCGCTTGATGCGGTCGATGGGCAGGCGTGGCAGCCACAGGCTGAGAATACGCCGACGGTTCACTGAATTGGCACTCATCACATTTCCATTCCATGATCCATCGCCCGACCGGGCCATGACGATTGCGCACGAGTTCGGCCTCGAAGCACGGCGCGCCCCACACGCTCGCGGCATTGCCCGGCGGCGAATGCGCCGCGCGCACGATCCAGCGCGTCTCCGCGGTCGAGGGGATCGGGGTTGCCGCGATCCGCAGCACCAGCGCGGTGACGCCGGAGGCCTGCGCGGCCAGGGTCAATTTGCGGCTGGCGACGAGATCGAGCTGGCGCGCCTGGCCCCAGACCTCGAGCACGACCGCGCCGAGCGCATCGCAGGCGAGCGCGTCGGCCGCGGTGCGCAGGCCGCTGTCGACATCGGCGGCGCGCACCGTGACCAAGAGGCGCGGATCGAGGCCGAGCTCGGCAAGCCCGCGTATCGATAGCGCGCCGTTTTCGCGATCGGAAAAATCCTGCCGCACCCAGACCAGCGGCTTGCGTGCCGACAGCCGTCCGGCGAGCCCCGCGATGAAACCGCTCGCCGCGCCGCCTTGATGGCCGGCCGCAAACACCTCGTGCAATGCCGCCGGCGCAAGTCCGCCGCGCAGCATCGCATCCGCGCCGGCGTGTCCGAGCGCGACGCGGTTCGGCATCGCCGCATCCGATGGCGCCTCGATGCGCGCGATGCTGCCGCGCAGAGACGCAAGCGTACCCATGCGTGCGGCGGCGCATGATCCGCCAAAGTGTGAGCGGTTTGGCGACAAGATCATGCGCCTTTCTTAAAAAAGAGGAGCGCGATCGGACGCAAAACCGGCGACCACTTTTGCTGATCGCGCTCCGGCATATGCGCCGCTCCTTCCAACCAAAATTTGAGGCCGTCACTGGTCTGAACAGAGAACCAGGGACTGGCTCATTTGTTCATGATATGTTCTAATATAAAGCTAACAGGGCCCGCAGAGTCAATCGGATTGGTGAGCTCATTGATTCATGAGTGGAATCAATGGGATTCAGCAGCCGCCGAACCGGACGGGCCCTGATCTTCCGCAGTGTTAGCCACGCAGGCCCCGAAAATGGCGCGTGACGGAAACGGAGCAATCGCATGCGCATCATCGTGCTCGACAACGACACCGATTTCGAGGGCTGGCGCAAGGCCGCGCGGCGATTGGCGCTGAACGATGTGAAGCCCGCAGAGATCACATGGACCGTACGCAGCGACGACGAATTGTCGTCGGCATCCTGCGTGAATGAATTGCCGGATACGCCGCAGGCGCGGTTCAATGTGTCGGCCAAATTCGTCGAGCTCGCAAAGGCCGCGATCCTGCATCGCAGTGACGAACGCTTCGCCCTGCTCTATCGCCTGCTGTGGCGGCTGCGCAGCCATCACGATCTGCTCAGTGCGACCGATGATCCCGATGTCGCCGAGGTCCACGCGATGGCGCGCGCGGTCTATGTCGATATCGACAGGATGCATGCGCATCTGCGCTTCCGCGAGATCGGCCGCGAACGGACGGCGCATTACGTCGCCTGGTTCGAGCCGGAGCATCGCATCGTCGAACTTGCCGCGCCGTTCTTCGCCGGCCGCTTCGCCGACATGCCGTGGTCGATCCTGACCCCCGACGTCTGCGCACATTGGGACGGGCACGCGATCTCGATCACGCCGGGCGTCGCCAAATCCGAAGTGCCGACCGAGGACCGGCTCGAGGAGGCCTGGCGGCGTCACGACAACGGCCGCTTCAATCCCGCACGGCTGAAAGTGATGGAGATGCCGCAAGCCTATTGGAGGAACCTGCCCGAGGACTCGATCATTAAACCCCTGATCGAAGACGCAATGCGCATGACCAGCGGCCCCTTCATCGCACGCAAGGCGGCCGAGCCGCAGAAGCGGCAGGATACGCCGATGCCCCGCAAGCAAGTTCAAGGCAAGCAAGTTCAAGACAGGCAAGCTCACGACACCATCGCGGCCTTGCGCGAGGAGGCCGCCGATTGCCGCGCCTGCCCGCTGTGGAAAGACGCAACCCAGACCGTGTTCGGCGAGGGACCGCAAAGCGCAACGCTGATGCTGGTCGGCGAGCAGCCCGGCGACAAGGAAGATCTCGCAGGCCACCCCTTCGTCGGACCGGCCGGCCAGATGCTCGATCGCGCGCTGCAGGAAGCCGGCATCGATCGCCGCAAGGTCTATGTCACCAACGCGGTGAAGCACTTCAAATTCGTGCCGCACGGCAAGATCCGGCTGCACCAGAAGCCGAGCACACCGGAGATCCGCGCCTGCCGCCAATGGTACGAGCGCGAGCTCGCCACCATCAAGCCGGACCTCGTGATGGCGCTCGGCGCCACCGCGGCGCAGAGCGTGCTCGGCAAGATCACGCCGATCAACAAGAACCGCGGCCATCTGATCGACCACGACGGAACCAAGGTGCTCGTCACTGTGCACCCGTCCTATCTGTTGCGGCTGCCGGATGAAAAAGCCAAGGCGCTGGAATATCAGCGCTTTATCGACGACCTGAAAATCGCCGCACATCAGTTGCGCAGATCAGTCGATGCAGCTTGAGTTCCGTAAAACCAGCGGAACCTGAGGAACCACATCGCAACGAGAAATTGTTCTAAGCTGCGGACAAATACCTACAACCTTTAATTGATCCGTGGTAGGGTAGCATGTTCCGCAGGTATCGGGCGTCATGTTCACGCCATGACGTACCCTGAGGCGGGCGCGCTGCGCGGTTTGCTAGCCCCGATCGTGCGGCGCGCCACCTCATCTCTCATCAATCCGCCTCCCTCATTCGCGATCCTCCCACTCGCAGGCGCCCGCCGAATTCTCCGGCTGCCCGGCCGGCCGGATGCCGGTGTGACGTCCTCCGCACATTGTCTCGCCCTGCGAAACGCAGGCCACAGCTTTCCGTCGCGATCCGCGATCCCTTTTTGCTGACGATTGCCACGAGGCCGCGAAGCCACGTGCGCGCTCAATGCGTTGCACAAAAATTCGGCTCGATGTCCACCGTCACCGCAAACCGGTGCATCTCGCGGGGCCGGATTTCAATTGCTTGTCATATGCATCGATCAAAATCGGGAGCATTGGGACAGGAGTTTACCATGAGCGATATGGCGTTACCCGGCTCGATCGAGCCCGCCCTGAAAAAGGGTCCGGACCTCGACAAGGGCTTTCATCCTCTCACCGGGGTTATCTATTTGGGCGTGGTTGCGGCCGCGCTGCTGTTCGTTGCCTACAGCATCTATGCCGATGTCGACGCCACCGGCACGCGCATCACCTCGTTCCTGCCGTACATCCTGCTGTTCGTCGCGCTGCTGATCGCGCTCGGCTTCGAATTCGTCAACGGCTTCCATGACACCGCGAACGCGGTCGCCACCGTGATCTACACCCGCTCGCTGCCGGCGCATGTCGCCGTGGTGTGGTCGGGCATGTTCAACCTGATCGGCGTGCTGCTCTCCAGCGGCGCCGTCGCGTTCGGCATCGTCTCGCTGCTTCCGGTCGAACTGATCCTGCAGGTCGGCAGCAGTGCCGGCTTTGCCATGGTGTTCGCGCTCTTGATCGCCGCCATCATCTGGAATCTCGGCACCTGGTGGCTCGGCCTGCCGGCCTCGAGCTCGCACACCCTGATCGGTTCGATCATGGGCGTCGGCATCACCAACGCGCTGCTGCGCGGCCGTGACGGCACCTCGGGCGTCGACTGGTCGCAGGCGACCAACATCGCGAAGGCGCTGCTGCTGTCGCCGCTGTTCGGCTTCGCGCTCGCCGCCGGCCTGCTCTACCTCCTCAAGATCGCGCTGCAGCGCGCGACGCCGGCGCTGTTCGGCGAACCGGTCGGCGACCAGCCGCCGCCGTGGTGGATCCGCGGCATCCTGATCCTGACCTGCACACTGGTCAGCTTCTTCCACGGCTCCAATGACGGTCAGAAGGGCATGGGCCTGATCATGCTGATCCTGATCGGCACCGTGCCGACCGCCTATGCGCTGAACCGCGCAATGCCCTCGAGCCAGATCGAGCTGTTCACGGCGCACTCGACCGCGGCCAGCAAGGTCATCGAAGGCAAGGCCGCCGGTTACAACGTGATCGGCAACCCGCGCCCGGCCGTGACCAACTATGTCGCGCAGCACCAGATCAACGAAGGCACCTTTCCGTCGCTTGCGGTGCTGGTGCGCGACATCGGCCAGCAGGTTGCCCAGTATGGATCGCTGGCCAAGTTCCCGGCTGACGCGGTCGGCAACACCCGTAACGACATGTACCTGGCGTCCGAGGCGATCCGTTTCCTGATGAAGGACAAGGAAGCCGAGCTGACCGCTGCCGACATCGCCACGCTGAACCAGTACAAGGGCTCGCTCGATGCCGCGACGAAGTTCATCCCGAGCTGGGTGAAGTTCGCCGTCGCCATCGCGCTCGGCCTCGGCACCATGGTCGGCTGGAAGCGTATCGTCGTCACCGTCGGCGAGAAGATCGGCAAGACCCACCTGACCTACGCGCAGGGCGCCTGCGCCGAGATCACGGCGGCCGCGACGATCGCGGCGGCCGACGGCTACGGCCTGCCGGTCTCGACCACGCACGTGCTGTCGTCAGGCATCGCCGGCACCATGGCCGCCAACGGCTCCGGCCTGCAATGGGCCACGATCCGCAACATCGCGATGGCCTGGGTGCTGACGCTGCCGGCCGCGATGATCATCTCGGGCGTTCTCTACTACGTGTTCTACCACCTGTTCTGACGCCCCACGCTTTCGGCGCAGCAACGCGCCGGACAAAGGCCCGCACTCCGGTGCGGGCCTTTTGCTTTGGACCTGCAGCCCGGCTCCTCGCTCAGGCGGCGCAGGCCTTCGCAACCTCGGCCAGCAGGCCGCGCGCCCATTTGTGCAAGCCGGATTTGGCCGTCCGGGCGCCCCAGTACATGTCGATCGAGATCGGCACGCGGAACGGCAGCGCAGCGACATGCCACCCGCCGCGCATCGCCCGCGCCAGATGATGCGGGATGGTCGCGACGAGCCTGGTGCCGGTGATGATGCGCTCCAGACTGTCGTGGTTCGGAAGGCTGACCACCGGCTCGATCTCGATTTCCCTCACCTTCAGCGCCTCGAGATAGAGCGGCTGCCACTCGCCGCTGTGGGTGATGAAGACATGCTCGGCCCTGGCATAGGCCGACAGCGCGATCCGGCCGCGCGCCAGCGGATTGGCCCGATCCATCACGCAGACATAGTGGTCGGTGAGGATATGGCGCCGGAAGAAGCTCTCGCCGACGATCCCGACCGGACCGAGCACGATGTCGCACTGGTTCTGCTTGAGATGGACGTCGCCGTGGCCCGCGGCATCGAGCAGGACGAGACGGACCCGCGGCGCGCCGGCACGCAGCCGCGCGCTGAATTGCGGGATCAGGGTCTGGCGTTCGTGATAGTTGCAGGAGATCGTCACGCTGCCCTGCGCCGTCGCCGGATCGAACTCCGCCGGTGAGGCAAGCCCGTCGATCTCGCCGATCATCTCTCGCGCCCAGGCGACCAGCGCCACGCACCGTTCGGTCGCCGTCACGCAGTTGCCGCTGCGGACGAACAGTGGGTCATGCAGCGCGCCGCGCAGCCGCTCGATCGCATAGCTGATGGTGGACTGGTTGACGTCGAGCCGCTTGGCCGCCGCGGAGAACGACTGCAGGTCATAGACCAGCACGAGGGTCCGCAGAGTCCCGATGTCGATCGGATCGATCGAGGAATTGGCCACCACGCTGCACCTCCCTGCATTACTGGCGGCCAGCCTAGCACAAGGTCATAGAATATCTCGATGAGCCAGATCGATCCCATCGAATTGAGCGATCGCGCGCCTGGGCTAGCTTTGGCGAAAAAGCGCTTCCGGGAGGACCAATGACCAGCGCCGTGCCTGTCGTCACCGATATCGCGTATCAGGATCTGCTCGACGACCCGTATCCGATCTTCCGCCGCCTGCGCGAGATGGCGCCCGCGGTCTTCGTCGCGCCCGCGAAGCTGACGCTGGTGACGCACTTCGACGACATCACGCGGATCGAGCGCGATCCTGCGACCTACTCGGCCGACAATCCGGCCTCGCTGGTCAACAAGGTGATGGGGCCGACCTTCATGCGCAAGGACGGCGCCGAGCACGCGATCGGCCGCAAGGCGATCGAGCCCTCGTTCCGCCCGGCGACGATCAAGGAGCATTGGGCGCCGCAATTCACCGCGATCGCAGAAAAGCTGATCGATGATTTGTTGGCGACTGAAGAGGCCGATCTGTTCTCCGCCCTTGCCGCGCCGATGGCCTCGCTCAGCCTGATGGCGATGATCGGCTTTCGCGCGATGCCCTGGCAGACCCTCGCCGAGTGGTCGCAGGCGCTGATCGACGGCGCCGGCAACTATGCCGCCGATGCCGAGATCGAGCGTAAGGCGATGCGGGCGAGCGCCGAGGTCGATGCCGCGATCGACGTGGTGCTCGAGGAGCATCGCGGCCAGCCCAATCCCTCGATCCTGTCCTCGATGGTCAATGCCGATCCGCCGATGCCGATCGAGGCCATCCGCGCCAACATCAAGGTGATCATCGGCGGCGGCCTGAACGAGCCGCGCGACGCGATCCTGACGCTCGTGCTCGGCCTCCTGGAAAACCCGGCGCAGAAGAACAGCGTGCTGGCAAAGCCGGAGCTGTGGTCGGCCGCGGTCGAGGAAGCGGTGCGCTGGATCTCGCCGATCGGCATGTATCCGCGCCGCGTCACCCGCGATGTCGATCTTTCCGGCATCACGCTGCCGCAAGACCTTCAGATCGGCCTTTGCGTCGGCGCCGCGAACCGCGACGGCAGCCGCTTCGCCGAGCCGGATCGTTTCGACGTGACGCGGCCCAAGCAATCGCATCTGGCGTTCGGCGCCGGACCGCATTTCTGCGCCGGCACCTGGGTGTCGCGGCTGACCGTCGGCAAGATCGTGGCGCCGATGCTGTTCGCGCGCCTGCGCAATCTGCGCCTCCGCGCGGAGGCTCCGCCGGTCGTGCGCGGCTGGGTGTTCCGCGGTCCGGTGACGCTGCCGGTGCGCTGGGACGCTTGATGACGACGTCCTAAAGACAACCACACTCACCGTCATTGCGAGGAGCGAAGCGACGAAGCAATCCATCTATCACCGAGTTGAGGCATGGATTGCTTCGCTTCGCTCGCAATGACGGTCGAGAAGTAGCCCAGCGACTGACAGCGAGCCTCACGCCGCCAATGCGTTCTCGACGATCTTCACGAAATACGACGTGCCGAAGACGATCGCCTCGTCGTTGAAATTGTAGGCGGGGTGATGCAGGCCGGCGCTGTCGCCATTGCCGCAGAAGATGAAGGCGCCGGGTCGCGCCTCCAGCATGTAGGAAAAATCCTCGGCGCCCATCAGCGGCGGCATCTCGTGCACGTTGGATGCGCCCGCGACCTCGCGCGCGATGCGGCTCGCGAATTCGGTCTGCGCCTCATGGTTGACGGTCACCGGGTAGCCGCGCTCATAGGTCAGATCGATCTTGGCGCCGGTCATCTTGGCAACGCCATCCACCACCTCGCGCACGCGCTTCTCGATGAGATCGCGCACCTCGCGAGTCAGCGTGCGCACGGTGCCGCGCAGCTCCGCGGTCTGCGGGATCACGTTGCGGGCGTTGCCGGCGTGGAATTCGCACATCGAGATCACGGCGGAGTCGAGCGGATCGACGGTGCGCGCGACGATCTGCTGCAAGGCGGTGACGAGCTGCGCGCCGACCAGCACAGAATCGATGCATTTGTGCGGACGCGCGGCATGGCCGCCGAGCCCTTCGATCTTGATGTCGATCGCATCAGTTGCGGCCATGATCGGGCCGGTGCGGATCGCGAACGAGCCGATCGGAATCCCCGGACCGTTGTGCATGCCGTAGACCTGCTCGATGCCGAAGCGATCCATCAGGCCGTCCTTGATCATCGCGGCGGCACCCGCGCCGCCCTCCTCGGCCGGCTGGAAGATCACGACCGCATCGCCGGCGAAATTGCGCGTCTCGGCGAGATAGCGCGCCGCCCCCAGCAGCATCGCGGTGTGGCCGTCATGGCCGCAGGCGTGCATCTTGCCCGGCGTCTTCGAGGCGTAGGGCAAATTGGTCTGTTCGTGAATCGGCAGCGCATCCATGTCGGCGCGCAGGCCGATCACCTTGACGTCGCCCTTCGCCGGCCCCTTCTTGCCCTTGATGACCCCGACCACGCCGGTCTTGCCGAGCCCGGTCGCGACCTCGTCGCAACCGAACTCGCGCAACCGGTCGGCGACGAATGATGCAGTGCGGTGCACATCGTAGAGCAGCTCGGGGTTTTCATGGATGTCGCGGCGCCAGGCCTGGATATCGGGTTGCAGATCGGCGACGCGGTTCACGATGGGCATGAGAATTCTGGCCTCAGAGGTTGGACGTAAGTCATCTCTAGCATGCAAGAGCCGGTCCACCCAAACAGATGTGGCATGCTCGCGGCTGGAGCCTGCATTCGCAATCGGGATGCGGGCCGTCCCTCGCTGGACTTTGCGCAGACCTCAGGTCTGATATCATCGCATCCGACCAAAGCCTAATAGTGCGGCACATATCCCGCACGGATACTACCCCAGGTTTCCCGCACCGAAATCCTCTCGCCTTCCAACACGGAGCGGCTGCATGACGCCGGATCAAGCGGTCCTGTTTTCCACCATCATCCTGCTGGTGCCGATGGGATACTTCCTGCTGGCGGCGCCGGCGTTCCTGCTCGTGAAGCTCGACGTCCCGCCGGTCACACGGCTGCTGCGTGGCATGTTCAATGCCTACTTCCTGGTGCTCACTGTTTCGGGCGTGATCGGCACGCTCGCCTTTGCCACGGCCGGCCGGTTCGCCGTTGCGCTTGGCATCGCCTTGATCGCGGCGTTCGCGGTGCTGGCGCGCCGATGGTTCTTGCGGCGGCTCGATGCTGAGGCGGACGCGCGAGACTCGGGTGATCCCACCGCGGTGCGGCGGCTGCGCCAGCTGCATTGGGGCGGCATGCTGTGCAACGCGGTGCAGGTGTTCGCTCTGGTCGGCAGCATTCCCTACATGGCGCCGCTGCCCTGATCGCGGTTTGCTCGCTCGTCCGGATGCGGTTCCCGGCTGTCCGCTATGCGTCACGTTTCCGATGCGGATCGTACTTCGAAAGCACGTCCTTGAGATAATCCCGGCTTTTCCATTCCGGGGCGGGCGGCTCGTACCCGGGCCGAGGCACGTACAGATTCGCCGGTACGTCCGCTGAGGCGCCCATCAGGTCCGGAACGTAGCGCGGGCAATTTGGAAAGATCTCGCATTTGACGCGCACGACGACCTTCGCGCCGTGATGCACGGCAAGCACTTCGGCGCTGTCGTGGATCGTTGCCTTGCCTCGGATGCGCGTGCGAAACGTCTTGCCGTCGAGCCGTACAAACAACAATCCGACGTTCGGGTTGCGGTGAATATTGCCGAGCGTGCGGTACATGTTGTTGCCGTCGTACTCAGGGAATTCAAGCGTATCAGGCCCGGTGATCTTCACGAAGCCGGGATCGCCGGAACGCATCGAGCAATCGACGTTGTCCTGATAGCTGGTCGCGATGAAAAAGAAGCGCGTCTCCTCGATGAGCTTGCGGTCCTGTTCCCAGAACTCGAAGTGGAGGCGATGCTTCTCGAGGCCGTCGGCGACACGCCGACCGTCGAAGCGGTCCTGCAACTCACGCATTCCGTCGTGATAGAAAGGGGCGCGGACTGGGTCGGCCACGGCAATTCTCCGGCAAGTTGAGCAATCGATCTGCACTTTGACGTGGCCGCGATTTTCCTTGGCAGTTCACCCGGCCAGCAAGGCGAAAGACTATTCATTCGGCATGGGCGTGGAAAGCCATCCAGGTCCGGAGCGGGTGAAAAGGCGTCGATAACGGCCGTCCCCTACCCTGATGTCAGCATCTGGCTGCGGATCTCCTGCGCGGTGCGGCGCAGCGGCAGCAGGAACTTCTTGCGCGCGCCGGCTTCGGTCACCGTTCCCGAGATCGTGTTGACGCTGAGCGCGGCGACCACCGCGCCCGCGGGATCGCGCAACGGCACCGCGATGCCGCAGATCGCCGGATCGAGCTCGCCATCGACCCAGGCATAGCCGTCGCTCTCGACGCGCGCGAGCAACTCGCCGAGACGCTCCGGATCGGTGACCGTGCGCGGCGTGACCTGCTTGAAGCCCCCGGTCGCGAGATAGGCTTCGCGGGTGCCGGGCGGCAGCGCCGCGAGCATGACGCGGCCGAGCGAGACCAGATGCGCGGGCAGCCGGCTGCCGACGCCGAGATTGGCGGAAAGAATCCGTCGCGCCGGCAGCCTTAGCGCATAGACGATCTCATCCTCGTCGAGCACCGCCATCGCGCAGGACTCGCCGATTTCGTTGCGCAGGTTTTCCAGCGCACGCTGCGCATGACCCCAGTATGGCAGCGCGTTGAGATAGGACAGGCCGAGCCCGAGCGCGCGCGGCCGCAGGCTGAAATAGCGTCCGTCGGACGCGCAATATTTCAGCGCGACCAGGGTCGCGAGGATACGCCGCGCGGTGGCGCGGTTGAGGCCGGCAGTATCGGCGGCCTCCGCCAGCGTGTGCCGCCCGGGCGGCTTGCCGAGTGCCTCGATGATCGAGAAGCCGCGCGCAATCGCGCGCACGAAGCCGTCACTCTCTTTGCTCATGGCGGGCGCCCAGCTGGTTCCGTCATCGCGCTCACGACATCGCAGCCCGCATGGCTGCCTGCACATGACGCGGCCCTGCGCGCTTGTCAGGGGCTTCCGACCGCGCTAGCGTCAATTCATACAGCGAATGAATTGTTCGCCTGGCGAGCTCACTAGCAGGAGGATGCACGATGGCGCAAGCAGAAAGTTCTGCGGCCACCCCGTTCGAAACCGATTTCTGGAAAGACGCGAAGCTGCGCAAGGTGTGGGACGACATCGTCCCCGGCGAGCCGCGCAAGACGCTGCCCTACAAGCTCACGCAGGAAGCGATCGCGCTTTACTGCCGCGCAGTCGGCGAGACCAATCCGCTCTATCTTGACGAAGCAGCTGCGAAGGCCGGGCCCTATGGCGGGCTGATCGCGCCGCCCGCGATCCATATCCTGCTGATGTTCGCCTGCACGCCGGCCGACGACTGGATGCGCTCACCGGGCACCGTCAATGCCGGACAGTCGTGGAGCTACAACATCCCGGCCCGCCCCGGCGACACCATCACCCTGCAGGCTCGCGCACTCGACAAGTTCATCAAGCGCGAGCGGCTGTTCGTGGTGCACGACAACGTCTTCTTCAACCAGCATGGCGACGTGATCTGCTCGGGTCGCGGCCAGACCATCCGTCCGATGTAAGGAGGATCACCATGACCCCGGCGAATTTCGAATCTCTCAAGGCCGGCGACACCATCGACGGCCCGGCATTCGCGGTTTCGCGCGAATCGATCCGCCTGTTCTGCGATGCGTCGCTCGACTACAACCCGCTGCATCTCGACGACAACTACATGAAGGGCGATTTCGGCAAGACCAATTTCGGCGGCATCATCATGCACGGCATGAACAATTTCGGCCTGATCTCGCGCATGTTGACCGACTGGGCGCTTCCGGCCGGCGCGATCCATCGCAGGCTCGAAATGCGCTGGCTGAAGCCGGTGAAGCCCGGCGACACCATCCGCCCGGCCGGCACCATCAAAGCCAAGCAAACGACCGCGAAGTCACGCTGGGTGCTGGTCGACGTCGCCGTACAGAACCAGCGCGGCGAGACGGTCGCGGCCGGCGAAGCGATGCTGGAGTTTCCGCCGAACGCGAAGGCGGGCTAGCCGCGCGCACTCGATCGGAGCAACGGGCTCGACTTACCCCGCCCCGCCTGCGGCAGGGGTGTCCGGGGAAATTCAGGCATAGCGGAGCTCCATCTGGTCAGGTGAGATGGTTGATTTCCGACGGCTGGGGTTGATGGGCGGAGGTTTGTCGATGGCAGCGAGGGATCGACGCGTGAGCAGGAGCTGGCCGACGAGTTCGGCGAACCTGAGCGGGAGCATTTTGATGCAGTTGGTGTGAGCGGCGATGCGCAGCAGCAGGTAGGCAATCATCGCAGCGAGCACCTGAAGGCGGATCGCGTTGTCGTTGGCGCCGAGGAACTTGCGAATATCGAGATGCTGCTTGATCCAGCGGAACAGCAGCTCGATTTGCCATCGGCTCTTGTAGAGGGCGGCGATCTCGACGGCGCTACGGGCAAGGTCGTTGGTCAGGAGTGTGATCTTGCCGCCTTTCTCGCGTCTGATCTTGATGCGGCGGAGCGGGATTGGAAGGCGCGAATCGCCCTTGCTGGTGAGCTTCACCTCGTCATCGGCAAGGATTTCGAAGCCATCCCCGTTACGCTTGCGGATGGCGCGATGCCTGAGCGAGCGAAGACGGATGCTCGTCTTCGCCCGGGTAACGAAGAAAGCCTTGCTATCATTGATCTTCTGCCACCAGTCGAAACGGCAATAGCCCTTGTCAAACACATAGGTGGTGGCGGGCTGGATTGGGGTCTGTCGGCCGATCTCGATGTCATTGACGTTCGCGGCCGTCATCTCGACGCAGGTCGGGACATCGCTCCTTGGGTCGTAGACGACATGCAGCTTCATGCCGCGGATGCGGCCGTTCCACGTCGCCCAACTGCAGACCTTGCCGAGCGGGATCGGACTGGCGTCGATCAGACGCACCATCTCCATGCCTTCACTCCGCAGCTGGCGACGCGCCATCGCCGACAGCGCCGCAAAGGTTTGCGCGAAAATGCCGATCGGACGGCGGGCATTGGCATCGGACAACGTCGAGCGCGACAGCTTGCCGGTTCCCAAGTGATAGTGATGCTGCGAATTGGCGTTGAAGCCAGTCACCACCCCGCGCAGACTGCTGTTGCCGCTAAGCTGGGCATAGATCAGCGCCACCAGATGATCCCAGCTCCTGAACGACTTGTCGTAGGCATCCCCGTCCAGACGATCCACAACCGTCTGAAACTGCCGTCGATTGATCGGTTCAAGCAGCCTTCCAAAAATGCTACCGCGATATCGCATGCTCGGCCCTCTGTGTCTCGACAACCAGAAAAGACCGATTTGCCTCGGTCCTGCCGAGCATGCACCGCGACACAGTGAATCATTCCCCGGACACCCCTGCGCCTGCGGGGAGAGGTCGGAATGCATCGCTGGATGCATTCCGGGTGAGGGGGAGCCTCCGCGAGGGTTGCTGTCACCGTCTATGGGAGACGGCCCCTCACCCCAACCCTCTCCCCGTAAGAACGGGGCGAGGGAGCCTACCGCCGTCGCGGCACCAACAAACAATCAAATAATCATTTCGAGGAGACTTTCATGCAGGATGCGGCCCATTCGCGGCTCTATGGACGGATCGCCTGGCGCCTGATCCCGTTCCTGCTGGCGTGCTACACGGTTGCGATTATCGACCGCTTCAACATCGGCTTTGCCAAGCTGCAGTTCCTGCACGATCTGCAGATCGACGACGCGGTGTTCGGGCTTGCCGCCGGCATCTTCTCGGTCGGCTATGTCGCGCTCGAAGTGCCGAGCAATCTCCTGCTGGTCAAGGTCGGTGTCCGCAAGACGCTGCTGCGGATCATGGTACTGTGGGGCGCAGTCACCGTGCTGCTCGCGCTGGTGCAGAACCAGTATCACCTCTATCTGCTACGCTTCCTGCTAGGCGCCGCCGAGGGCGGCTTCTTCCCCGGCATCCTGTATTATCTGACGCTGTGGTTCCCGGATCGCGTGCGCGGCCGCATGACGAGCCTGTTCGTGATGGCGGTGCCGCTCGGCGGCGTCATCGCGGGTCCCTTGTCGGGCCTGATCATGGATCACATGCAGGGCGTCCATGGCCTGCATGGCTGGCAGTGGCTGTTCATCCTCGAAGGCGGCCCGGCCGTGCTGCTCGGCATCGCCGCCTATTTCTACCTCGCCGACGGACCGCAGGTCGCGAGCTGGCTGAGCGCCGACGAGCGGCGGCAGGTCGCAAGCGACCTCGCCCGCGACCGCGCCGCTGTTCCCGGCACCACGCGGAGCTTCGCGGCGGCGCTGCGCGAGCCGCGCGTCTATCTGCTCTCCTTCATCTACTTCGCGTTCTTCTGCTCGCTCAACACCATCCTGTTGTGGACGCCGACGCTGCTGAAACGCGTCGGCGTGGCGACCACCACCGAGATCGGCTGGCTGAGCGGCGCGATCTCGGTTGCATCCGCGATCGGCATGGTGGCGATCGGCTACAGTTCCGACCGCACACGGGAACGGCGCTGGCACGTGGTCTGCTGCGGCCTCGTCGCGGCGGCCTGCTTCATCGCCTTGCAAGCCGCGCAAGACAGCGTGCTCCTGACCGTGACGCTGCTCGCCGTCGCCTCGATCGGCATCTTCGCGATCCTGTCGCTGTTCTGGACGATTCCGAACGCGATGCTGGAGGGCAGCGCCGCGGCCGGCGGCATCGCGCTGATCTCAGCGATCGGCTCGTTCGGCGGCGCGGTCTGCCCTGCCCTGATTGGCTGGATGACTGCCGCAACCGGGAGCATCTACGCACCGCTCGCCCTCGTCGGCGCCATGCTCGGCATCGGCATGCTGACGCTGATCGTCTGTGTTCCCCGCGCGAGACATGAGGTCACCCTGGCCGAACCGAGCCGCCCCTGATCATCCAGCGCACGCCCGGCATCCACTGCCGGGCTTGTGTCGGCCCGCTGCGTCTGACTAATAAGAACCCAACAAAAGACGCTTGCCGGGAACGAGGACATGCCGCGAAGGCTCGAGGGTGATTTCGACTACATTATCGTCGGCGCAGGCACGGCCGGCTGCATCATGGCCAACCGCCTGTCGGCCGATCCGAAGAAGCGCGTGCTGCTGCTGGAAGCCGGCGGCAAGGACAACTGGATCTGGTTTCATATCCCGGTCGGCTATCTATTCGCGATCGGCAATCCGCGATCGGACTGGATGTTCAAGACCGAGGCCGAGCCCGGCCTCAACGGCCGCGCGCTCGCCTACCCGCGCGGCAAGGTGATAGGCGGCTCCTCCGCCATCAACGCCATGATCTCGATGCGTGGCCAGGCCGAGGATTACGACCACTGGCGGCAGCTCGGCCTCACCGGCTGGAGCTACAGCGACGTGCTGCCGGCGTTCAAGCGGCTCGAGGATCACTTCCTCGGCGAAAGCGAGCATCATGGTGTCGGCGGCGGCTGGCGCATCGAGGCGCCGCGGCTGTCCTGGCAGATCCTCGATGCGGTCGGCGATGCCGCCGAGGAGATGGGCATCAAGCGCATCCCGGATTTCAACACCGGCGACAACGAGGGCACCAGCTACTTCCACGTCAACCAGAAGCGTGGCCGGCGCTGGTCGTCGGCGCGCGGCTTCCTCAAGCCGGTGCTCAACCGCAGCAATCTCAGGCTCGAGACCGACGTGCTGGTTGACCGCCTGGTCATCGAGAGCGGCCGCGCCGCCGGCGTGCTGTTCCGCCAGGGCAATGAGACCGTGGAGGCGCGCGCCAGGGGTGAAGTGATCCTTTGCGCCGGCTCGATCGGAACCACGCAGGTGCTGCAGCGCTCCGGCATCGGTCCGTCCGAATGGCTGTCGCCGCTCGGCATCGACATCGTGCTCGACGTGCAGGGCATCGGCCATAATCTGCAGGACCATCTGCAGCAGCGCGCGATCTACAAGGTCTCCGGCGTGCGTACGCTGAACGAAACTTACTACAATCTCGTGCGCCGCGGCCTGATGGGCCTCGACTACGCATTCCGCCGCCGTGGTCCCCTGACCATGGCGCCGTCGCAGCTCGGCATCTTCACGCGCTCGGACGCGACGCGCTCGCGCGCCAATATCCAGTTCCACGTGCAGCCGCTGTCGCTCGACAAGTTCGGCGATCCGCTGCACCGTTTCCCCGCGATCACGGTGAGCGCCTGTAATCTGCAGCCGAGCTCGCGCGGCACCGTGCGCATCAAATCGTCCGTTCCCGACGACAAGCCGTCGATCGCGCCGAATTATCTGTCGACCGACGACGACCGCCAGGTCGCGGCCGACGCAATCCGCACCACGCGCAGGCTGATGAAGCAGAAGGCGCTGGAGAAATATCATCCCGAGGAATTCCTGCCCGGCCCCTCGGTCGGCGACGACGATGCTTCGCTCGCCAAGGCTGCCGGCGACATCGGCACCACGATCTTCCACCCCGTCGGCACCGCGAAGATGGGAACGGCCAATGATCCGATGGCCGTGGTCGACGAGCGGCTGCGCTTCTACGGCCTGCACGGCCTGCGTATCGCGGATGCCTCCGTGATGCCGACCATCACCTCGGGCAACACCAATACGCCGACGGCGATGATCGCCGAGAAGGCGGCGGCGATGATCCTGCAGGATGCGCGATAGAGCGACGATGAACGCCCCGAAGCGCTTCCTGGTTGGCGATGCCGGTGCACAGGTTGCGGTGGCGCAATGGGGCGAGCCGGCCGCGGACAAGCCGCCGACGCTGCTGCTGCACGGTACAGGCTTTGTCGCGGAGGTGTGGACCGAAGTCGCAGAGGCGCTGGCGGCCGATTACACGGTCTACGCGCTCGACCGCCGCGGCCATGGCTTGAGCCACAAGCCGCCGGCCGATCGCTATCACTTCCAGGATTTTGCCGAAGACGTCCGCATGGTGGTGGAGCGCCTCGACCTCCATGACATCTACGGCATCGGTCACAGTGCCGGCGCAACCGACCTGCTGCTCACAGCCAGACTGATGCCCGGTCGCTTCGCGCGCCTGCATGTCACGGAGCCGACCGCGATGGATCCGCGCGCGCCGCGCGCCGGAGGCCTCAGCGACATCGCGAACGGCTCGGTGCAGGGCGTGCTGCGCCGCCGGGCCGAGTTCGACAGCGCCGACGATCTGTTCCAGCGGCTGCGCGCCGCGCCGGCCTTCGCACCATGGACCGAACGGTCGCTGTGGGCCTATGTCCATCACGGCTTTGCGCGGCTCGACGACGGCCGCATGCGGCTGCTTTGTACGCCGGAAATCGAGTCGGCCCTGCTCGGGCCGATCTTCCAGGCCATGGAGCAAATCTACACCGGCGACGCCCGCGGTAATCCGTTCCCCTGGTTCTCCGACATTGCCTGCCCGGTCTGCATCGCGACCACCGAGCAGTCATGGCCGATCTACAAGGAAATGGCCGACCGCGCCGCGGCGCTGATCCCGCATGCGAGCCGCTGGACCTTCGACGGCGTCGGCCATTGCGTCGCGCAGGAAGCGCCGGAGCTGCTGGTGGCAGCGCTCGCGACATTTGCCGCGCGTGCGCGTTAAGGCGTGCACGTATCAATGCGTTGCGTCTAGCCGTAGTGATCGAACTCGCTCAGGGCAATTCGGACCTCTCGCGCGAAATCGACCAACGACACGATGAAAGCCACAACGGCAACAATGAAGAGAATGGCAACGCCCCGCTCGTGCTGGATGTGAAGGAACGCACTCACAAAGCCGACGACGATGACAACGCTGATCGAAATGCTTCCCATGATGGACCAGAAGATCGCGCGATTGATCATGGTGGCGCGCCGAGCAAGACGCGGCAGGTCTGCCTTGAGCCGGCATCTCGCCTGATCCTGATCCGAAATTTGGTTCAGGTAAATCGATCTGTCGATGATCCGGTTCAGGCGGGAAATCAGCAGCGCGATAAAGGCCGCCAATGCGCCAAGCAGAAATGCGGGCGCAGCCGCTTGAGAAATCACTTGAGAGAGCTGACTGACCGACGGCGTATCCGGTAACATCGACTCCACTTTCGGGTTAACGCGGCCGAAATCAACCGGCCGAGCATTGGCAACTTGGGCCCTGCGGCCTGACAATCACGACGCCCGCGTATCGAACCGGCGTCGGCGAAAATTGCCGGGCGGCGTCCGAACGGCGGGCGTCGCCACCGGCACGGTTGCGGCCTATAGTGGCGTGATCTCGGCACAATCGAAGGCGCCAGCAGCGCTGCTATTTTGTCACGACCCGTCGGGTCGGCGTCACGGTGCTGGTCTGCGCCATCGGAGAGATCGAGAACGTCAACCAGGTATTCCAGCCGGCCGGGCGATTCTCTGCTGCAAATTCTCCATACCCTTTGAGATTCAGATAACCCTGCATGTCGCCTACGGGAAACAGGAAGCCGATCTGCGGACCAACGCCAAGCACGCGGGACCGGAAGCCTCCCAGGACAGGGTGCTGGCCGAAATCGTCGGTGACCTGCTGATAGGCATATCCAACCAGGCCAACGAAAACCTGCTTTGACAGGAATTGGGAGGCGCCCCAATCCAGATGGAAGTCGACCCCGCTCTGGTACTGGGTATCCGGATTCTTGAAATTGTAGGTGAAGCCCGCGACCGCGGAAAATTCGTGGCCCGCCTGCTGGTTGAAGTAGGTGTAGCCGCCGCCGGCATCGATGGCCGCGTGACCGATGCCGAGATTGGCAAGGCTGCTCGGGCTGTATGCTCCGACCGGGATGTCTCCCGTTACATAGCTCATGAAATTGTGCACCCCGGCGTTCCACTTCAGCGTCGCCTGCGGGTAGAGGTCGCCGACCGATGTGATCGAATCGCCGAAGCTGCCGGTGCGGGTTGTCGCCAGCGGACCGACGGCCGCCGTCAGCGTCCCCGCAAGATCCGCGCTCGACCGTCCGAACAGCCCGGTCACGCCGATGGCAAGTTGGCCACCCAGCACCGGCGTTGCGAACGTATAAGTGGGATTGAGAAGGATGAGATCCGCCTGCGCGTTGAGATGCAGGTTTAGGTTGACGTTAGCCGCGGCGGGGATTCTGCCGACCTGGATCTCCCTGGCGGCCGCAGCATTGCCGAATGCACTTACGCTGGTGTGATAGTAGACCTCCGCCATCGACCAGCCAGGGACCTGCGGGGTCGCAGCGAGGCTGCCGAAGCGGCCGGGAAGCCAATATGAGACGCCGCTTTCGTCGGCACGCGCGGATTCAGACGAAACTGACGCCATGACCAGTATCATGGCGATGCCGACATCCCTGAGTGTCTTGCCTCGCCCGTTTGGTCGCCGCCTCATCGAAAGACCGCGAAGCCGCATGTCACGCCCCCTTTGGTGCGGTGCGGAACGACCTGTACGGCTCGCTCAGGCGCACGATTCGCCTCCGCAAATCGTAGCACATTGATTCATGCCGGCCCGGTTGGAGCCGGCATGAATCCAGTTTCTCAGGCCCCGATCTTCTTGGCGGCCGGAATCGTCCAAGTGCCGTTGATGATCGAGGGGTCGGTTTCCTGCGGCCAATACATCCGCAGCATGAGTATGAAATCTCCCTCGGGCGCAGGAAGCCAGTTCGATTCCTTGTCTTTGCCGGGCGAGTCTTTCTGAATATAGAGATCGGTCGAGCCGTCCGGATTTTCCTTCAGATTTTCCCGCGCACTGATCGAATATCGGTTGAGCGGATTGTTCACGAAGAAGTAGCTGCTGTCGTACATCGTGAGCGACCAGAATCCCTCGACCGGAGGCAAGTGGCCTTTGGGAAACCGCATAACGTACTTGTTCGCACCATTGTACTTGCGGTCATCCGCATCCTTTTGCGAGGTCGGATAGACCGCATCCTGCGGGCGGTTGGCGCCGAGTCCGATCGCGGTTACTAGGGCCCGCATCAGGTAGTCCGTCCCGTAGATGCCGGTTTTCGTCGTGAACGCAAAGCCATTCTCATCCGTGATGGCCTTGTTGACCTTGAACTGAAGCATGATCCTGTCGAATGACACCTCGGGGACACGCTTCAGGAAGTCCGCCTTCAGCTTGGTCTCGTCAAAGTCCCGCCCGGGTACGATGCCGATGCGGGCAAATTTGGCGAGCTGGGCCGCGTCTGCCGCGTTCGGCGGGTTGCTTTTCATGAGCTCGCATAGCAGCTTGAAATACGACACCGCGTCCATGCGATTGACCTGTTCGCGGACGGCCGTCTTCATGTCGATCGAAGGATCGACCTTTCCTGGAGGCGGTGTGTACGGCTTACCGTAAGCACTGAGCGGAACGAGCTTGCACTCATCCTGCAGCTTGTGGACGGCGGCGTAGTCCTCCGGCGTTCCGGTGCAATAGATGCGGCCGAGCAGCCACACGATATTGGTGGGCGATTTGTACTCCTTCACGCCGTCCGGCAGCGTGCCCTTCCAGCCGGGCCCGGTGATGGCATAGGTTTGGGCACCGGTGCCGGTGGTGCGCTTCCCCGGCACCTGGAACACCGTCGTCCAGCCATCAAGCATGGGCATCAGGAAATAGCGCCCCTTCATGTCCGGGATGCTGAGGACCCACGGCTCTTTGCCGACGTCGAAGAAGGACGTGGTGTAGAGCGTGTCCGCGTTGGGCGCAGTGACGTCACGGAACGACGCGTCCGGATATTGACGCAGCTTGATGATATGGCCCATCGGCCCCCGCGTGCCCACGGGCTCCGCGACGTTGGTGATGATCCTCCGCGTCATCTCCATCGTCACCAACGGATAGCCGAATATGTAGGCGTCGCTCGCGAGCCAGAAGTCCTCCAAGCCCTGACCGACACCCGCGAAAGCTCCCTCCTCGGCGACGGCTGGTCGACCTATCGCCGCTCCGGTGAGCAGACCCATTCCGCCGAGCGCAAGATTGCGACGCGTGATCTCCATTGTTCTCTCCTTTGCAAATCGAATGGTCTTCAAACAATCGTCAGGCTGCTCCGACTGTCGGCCTGCCGTAAAAGGTGTCCGATCCCGCGGGTCAGGGCTGCATCCTGATCCCGAGCGCCGCTCTCATATCCTTGAAGACCGCCGCGATCGCCTCGATGATGAGTTGATCAGGATGAGCCTTGCAATGTTGAATCACTTCGTGCTCGGCCTCGCGGGACTTCTTGATGTCGAGGTAGTGCTTGCGCGCAAGCCCGTTGTACCAACCGCTGTACCAGGCAGTGAGAAGATCGGCGTCTCCCTGCCATGTTCCGGCGAGTTGCGCGCAGGTCAGCTTCTGAACGTCCAGATAGCCTTCGGCGTTGGCGTAGGCGCTGAGGTCTGTCTGCGCGTGCGCCGACTGAATGCCGGCGACGATCAGCGATGCTGCGATCATAGCGGTTCGTCTCATGATGCTCTCCTGTGAGCTCGCGTGCCCGGCTTAGATCGCGGCCGATCTTCCACCTGTCGGCCCAGCGGCTTCGACGCGACGGTCGCGTTGCTCAGTAACAAGGCGGATAAGGATAGTATCCGCATCGGGGGGCGTAGTACGGATAGGCTGCCGCAGCTCCAAGTGCGGCCGCACCCGCGACTGCAGCGCCGCGGTAGTAAGCACCTCGCCAGGCGGTGCGGCGGGCAACGCCGGCAAAAGACAGCGGCGTGAATGGACGACCGATGATGTCGATAAAGATCGACGCCGGTCCATCAGCCCCCGCAAGGTCGCCTTCGAGCATATCGACATCGAAAGTCAGCCTGTCGCCTTCGAGCTTGGGCGATTTCAAGACGACGACGGCGTCCGCTACCGATGATCCGTCTTTCCTGAACCCGGACACCGTGGCGTTTGGAGGGTCCTTTGCGAAATTGTCACTGCCATTGCCCCAATCCTCGACAATGCGCGATGTGAGATCATGACCGGCTGCCCTCACGGGCCGATCGGCGAACACGATCGCATTCGGTGAAACCCCCGTCAGCACAAGCTTCCCGTCCTTCAAGCTCGCACCGCGCGAGTTGAGGACGAAGAGCGATGGCACGACTTCCGGCTTTGCCTGACCTATCGACTTCTCGAGCGGTACGTGCGGTTTGTTCTCGGGTGCAGTTTGGGAAAGCACCTTATGGGGAGCGGCAATCAATCCGGCGACGCAAAATACCAACAGAGCTGAGCGAAGGGTCATGTTTGTTATTCCTTTGGGGAGCGCAATCTCGGCAATCAGCTTCGCTAAGCATTTCGCGCCAATTCAAATCGCGCGTCTTGCCATTTCGCGCCAATGATCGGAATTGTCATGGCCCAGCGGCGTGGGATCTCTTGCGATGGCCCGCTTGGCCCTGCCGATCGGCAAGTTGCCGCTGCCTGTAAACGATAGGTTGGATTTTCATCAAACGCACGAACCTGCGGCTGAAGCTGCTGGCGTTGCTGTAGCCGACGAATTTCGCGATTTCCGACAGCCGCTTGCTTGAGTCTGCGAGCAAGCAGCATGCGATGTTCAAGCGAACTTCCGCAAGCATTTCGCTGTGGCTGGTGCCCAGGCGACCAAGGTGTCGCTGCAACGTGCGCGAGCTGATCTTGAGGGCGTGAGCGGTGCTATCAAGAGTTGCGTCACCGTGTCGCAGCGACGCGACAATGACTGCGCGGACCGCCTGGGCTGAAGGCAATCGGACAGCTCTCATCGGTTGGTTTGAGGCGTGAAGCCCGTGCTCCTGCAAGAGAAACGACGCTTCAAGATAAAGCAGCTTCGTCCACCGATCTGGCCATCAGCCGCCAAAACTTTCGCCAATCGGAATTCGTCGCAGCAGGTTTCGCGATAAAGACAACGCAAGACGAGTTCCGGCCTGCTAAGCTGCGATCGCGGCAAAACTTCTTGGGTAGGTAGTAATGACCGTCATTCCATTGACCCGTTGTCAATTTCTGATCCCGTTCGCTGAGCTCCATTCTGAAATAGGCGGCCCGACGGCAGCACTTCTCGCCAGATTTCAACTCCCGACGTCCTTTGAAGAAAAAGCGGATCATTACGTGCCTTTGCTGCCGGCGGTTCGGTTCGCGACGGCCGCTCAGCAAAAGCAGGGCCTATCGGAAATTGCCTTTCGCGCAGCCCAACGACTCTCGTTCGAACATTTGAGCGAAGCCATGCGGGCGCGGGTGCGCCATGCGCCAACGCTTCTGGTTGCCCTGCAGCAAATATGCCGGTGGGCGCCGTGCGAAGATACGATCCTCCAACTATGGCTCGAGCCAAGCGGCGAGAGTTTGAAGATTTGCAGCAAGCTTATTGGAACGGAGGGCATTTCCCATCTTGAGATATCCCAGTGGCTTCAGAACATATTCGTCCTGCACATCGTCCGTCAGTTCGCCGGGATCAGTTGGTCTCCGAGAGTGATTGCGTTTGAAGCACTCTACACGCCGAGCCCGGAGGTCCAGTCGCATTGGCCGAACACGCGCTTCATGTCGGGTCAAAAGGCGTCATGGATCGAAGTGCCGGTAGAACTCCTCAGTCTTGCAAATCCCGCAAGCGACGTTCGGCCGACGCCCGCCGATCACGAGCCGCAGTCATTCGGAAAGGACGTCGTCAGCGCACTGAAGCTAAGCTTGCCCTCCTACCTTGATCAAGGAGGCCTCACGATCATGCAGGCCGCCGAGATGATGGGCGTGAGCACCAGGAGTCTGCAGCGGAGGCTTTCGCTCGCTGGTCTGACATATTCGGGTCTGCTTGAGCAGGCTCGCTTCAACAATGCGGCCAAGCTTCTGGGCCGCACAGAAATCAAGATCATCGACGTTGCATTCTCGTCGGGCTATGCCGACCCTGCCCACTTCACGCGGGCTTTCCGCCGGATTTCCGGCTGCACCCCACGGGAGTTTCGGCAGAGGTCGAGGAACGGACAAGCCACGATCGATCGGCCTGCCTCCCGATCCAATGGCAATCGCCGCGCCTAGGGAAGGTTCTCGCCTTGAACGCGCCGCCACGTAACAACGCGGGGCTCCTGGCTCCCGGATCGATCTTGAGCGCGGCATTGTGCGCGTTGCTCATCGCCGTCCCGGTTGCGCAGGCCTTTGCCGCAAACGATGATGGCCTTGCCAATGCTTCGGTGCCGACGATCTATCTCGACCTCAGGACGATCTACGCACAGGTTCCGGCAGGATCGCTCGCGTTCGGCTTTGGCCATCCGACGCTGTTCAATACGCAGACGCTTGCGACATCAGGCGGCGCGGCATCTCCGGTCGGCCTGCCAGCAGCGAAATCCCTCAATATGGATTTTCCGCTGACGGTCGATGTCACCGAGAGCGCCTCGCTCTATGCCGGCGTCTCCGGCAGTTCGACGAGCTTTGGAAGCTCCGGCTTTTCGTCCCTTCAAATCACAAGCTGGAACATCGGCTTCCAGGCCGACCTTTACGAGCAGAACGGTGGAACCTTTCCTACCGTGACGCTGCAGTCGACTATCACAAAGTCGATTCCCGATGGTCCACTGAGCACAACCTCCTTCAACCACATTCTCGAATTTGACTATGCGCTCGATTCCGATGAGACCAGAGGCTTCCTCAGCGGTTTCCAATACACGCGAACCGACGTCGACGGTGCGCTGGGAAGGATCAACCCCAACACGATTGCCTATGTCGGCGGCTACTATCAATGGCCGAACAATTGGAAATCTACCGGCCGCGTGGGCGTGCAATCCTTCGAGGGCGCGCAGCTTCTGAACCTCGCATCGATTCAGCCCTTTGCGCAACCGATCGTGCGGTTCGATCTCGACCGCGTGGACGATAATGACAACCGACTGTTTGGCGTCACAGCCGAAATCATGTGGGTGCCGAAACCGGCCTATCAACTGACGTTCAGAACGCCTCTGTATGCCGTCAAGAACTAGCCGGCGCCCCGGCCGCCCGAGCAAGCAAGCACCGAGACCATCCGACGAGGGCGCGAGCGACCCGCCCCCGACCGTGCTCCTACGACAGGTAGTTCTGCTCCGGTCACTTTGACTGCGTCCTCTGCGGCCATCACCGGGTCGGCCATCGGCGCGCCGGGATGCTGCGCCAATCGGTGCAGTGACACGGCCAAACAGTCATGGCGTCAGCCGTTACCTCAGAAACCGAAGCGCGCTCGCGGCAACCAATCGTCCGGCTATTGTTGATCGTCGAACAGCTTCGCCGAGGAGACCGGCGCGCGCACCGGCTGGATCGTCAGCCGATAGGCGATCAGGTTGGTGCCATCGAAGGCCTCGAGCAAGTAGTCGCAAACGGGACAGCGATACTCACCTTTGGTGCCAGGTTCGGACCATAGCTCCAACCGCCGGAAACCTGCGCCACAGCACGCGCACGTCACATCCGCTTTGCGCACGTTGATCCTCTTGGCTGCGTTCCGCAGGACGTAAAAACACCAGGTGAACTCGGCAATGAAACGATGGCTGTCGCCTGACTGAGGCGAAAAGCAAATGCCGTGGAACTCACGTTCGCATTCCAGGCAAGATGCTTCGGCAGCAAAGTACAGATTGTGCCTGGGGTTGATGACAGCTGCCTGACCCTTTTGGAATGCGCGCCCTGCTGCATTCCGTTGATCTACGTCAATCTCGCGAGGCGAAATTGTCGCAGTGTCGCCGTTCGCAAATTGTCCCATAGGGAGGACACGCCATGCTTCGTTGCATCCTCGCCGCTCTGGCGGCTCTGGTTCTCGTCGCTGTCTGCCTGATTCCTGATGACGCCTATGCCCGTCGCGGAGGAGGCGGCGGCTTCCGCGGCGGCGGAGGCGGCTTTCACGGCGGCGGGATGCGTGGCGGTGGCATGCATGTAGGCGGCGGAAGAGTTCACGGTGGAGGATATCGCGTTGCCGGCCGTCCAGGTGGCCGACCGATTGCAGGGCGTCCGGGCTATCCCGGTCGACCGATTGCAGGGCGCCCTGGCCGCCCGGTCGCCGGCTATCCCGGCTACGGCAGAGGCTACTATCGGCCGGGCTGGGGTTATGGTGCTGCCGCCGTCGGCGCTGCAGCCGCAGCCGGCGCGTATGGCGCCTATGGCTACTACGGCAACCAAAGCTGCTACTACAATGAATACGGGCAAATGGTCTGCCCGCAGTATTGATCCGGCTGAGCTGCAATGGATGGACATGCGGTTGCACCGCACCGGCTCGCTGTCGAGCTTCGGTCAGGCATCGGCATGTCCATTTTGAATGGATCGATCGCAAAGAGACGCCATGATCGCTATCGTGGCGGTCCCTTGAATTTTGCTTTTCCAAGGAGACGGCTCGATGGAGTACGACGCCTTCACCGACGCGAGCCTTAAGATGATGTACGAGGCTGTTCGCGGCGCGCTCGAAGCCGACGATGAGTTCGAGGCAAACGGTGAAGAGCCAAAATTCCGGGTCCGGTCGACGGCCGAATGGAAGCGGCATGCCAGCAATCTTGAGGCCGAGATTCTGAAACGGGGGCTCCAGATCGACATCATCGACTGGACGCGCGGTCAGAGCGAGCTACCGCTGTAAAGCCATCAGGCATCCGCGTGAACACGACGAGGAACACGCGCCCTCGTCCGGATCGGTGCCGGCAAGCTCGCCGTTGGTCAAACCGGGCCGTGCGATCCAGGTGGCACCATGTACAGGGTCATGGCGAAAATCACGTAGATGAGCACGAGCAAGGCGCCGATAAACCATGCCGACCGCCCGCTGTTGGTGATGAAGCAGGATGTCACGGAAGCGATCATGACCATCGTTACGGCACCCGGCCAGAACTGCAAATCCATCGGCTTCGGACCGACGACGTAGCTCAGAAGCACCAGCGCCGGCGCGACAAACAGCGCGATTTGCGAAGCGCTGCCGAGCGCGATGCTGACGCTCATATCGAGACGGTTCTTGCGCGCCGCGGAAAACGCGACCGCCATTTCTGCCGCGGCGCCGACCAGCGCGACGATGATGAAACCGACGAACGCCGGGCTCAATCCCAGCGTCGCGCCCGCCTTTTGCACCGAGCTGACGAATATTTCGCTGACCAGTGCAACCAGCACCGTGACGACGAGAAGGGTGCCTAACGCAAGTCCGATCGGCCAGCCGGCACCGCCGGCTTCGCTGTGCTCCTCGCTTGCGAACAGCTCCTTGTGTGTCTTGAGCGAGAACAGCAAGCCGAGCCCATAGGCACATATCAGCAGCACTGCGAGGCCCGTACTGAGAGCCAGCGCCATGGCCTCGCCGCGCGCCGGATCGAGGTCGGCGACAGCCGAGGGCGCAAGCAGCGCAATCGTCGCCATCAGCAGCAGCGCTGCATACATCCTCCCGCCGGCCCGGTTATATTCCTGAACGTGATGGCGGAGCCCCCCGAGCAGGAACGATGCGCCGAGCATGAAGAGTGAATTGGTGACGATGGCACCAGCGATCGATGCCTTCACCAGCATGTATTCGCCGGCATGCAGCGCAGCGATCGCGATAATCAGCTCGGTCAGATTGCCCAGGGTTGCGTTGAGCAAGCCTCCGATTGCGTCGCCCGTTTTCTCCGCGACGCTTTCCGTCGCGTGGCTGAGAAGGGCAGCCAACGGCACGATGGCCAGCACGGCGAGCACAAACAGTGCTGTGTGGGCGGACGGAGCTGCCGTCTCGACCACCAGCACAATCGGCACGAAGACAAGCATCCAGAATAATGGATTGTGACGAATTTCCTTGAGCAGAAGGTGCATGGGACCGCCCGGTCGGTGGGAGTTGGACAGCAATTTCTGAACACCATGGACCGCCCGCGCTTGATCTAGCTCAACCCGCAAACAGCCGACGTCGCTCGGTATTTTGCGAACGGTCAGAAGAGCGTTCCTGCCTCCGGCTCCCTGCCCCTTTGACCTAGATCAACCGGCAGCCGATCCGGCTATGTTTTCCTTCTCGGGACGTCCAAGAAAAGCAGCTCAGGAGTTTGCAATGACGAGGAACGCAGCCGCCGCAGCGATTGCACTTTTGATGACAACCTCGTCTCTCGCCATCGCAGCAGAGACATCCCCGACTGTCGGCGTTGCGCCACCCAGCGCCGCCGACCTGAAGAGCCTGACCGACATGCGCGTCGGCATCGTCAAGGCCGCCTTGCAGCTGACTCCGGATCAGGAGAAGTACTGGCCGGCCATCGAGGATGCGATCCGCACCAGAGCGAAAAATCGGCAGGCTCGGTTGGAGCGCATTGCCGAATTGCACGAAAACGGACCGATGGACGGAATGCATGAAGGCAATCCGGTCGAATTCATGCAGCGCAGGGCGGATCGGCTGATTCAGCGCGGGACCGACCTCAAGAAGCTCGCCGATGCCTGGGAGCCGCTCTACAAGACATTGAGCGATGATCAGAAGAGAAGGATGGCGTTCGTGTCGTTCGCTGTCATGCGTAGCGTGCGAAATGCGATCGAGCAGCGCGGCGGTCCGGAAGACGAGGACGAGTAAAGCCAAACGGGCGCAGGCGTCTACGTTGCGGGGCGATTCCATGTCGCGGCGCGCATCGCCGCTTCGCCAGAGGCAGCGCCGCGTTCATCAACCGGCGGTCATTCCGGCGGCGGAAAGCGATCGAAGGTCGGCAGCTCGTGTGCATCCTCCATCCAGCGCAGCCGCTCCGCGACCTGGATATGCATCGTGGCCGGCACCGCGTCGGGATCGTCATAGGTGCCGCTCTGGATGTCGATGAACCCGGGCAGCATGTTGCCGTTGGTATAGAAAAGTCCGCTACCGCAGTTCGCGCAGAAGTGCCGCCGGCCGTGCTCCGAGGATCGGTAGATCCTGGGCTGCCCCTTGGTCACCTTGACCATGTCCTCGGCCACCATGACCCAGCCAACCATCGGCGCGCCAGCGTGGCGCCGGCAATCGGTGCAGTGACACAAAGCATGGACGACCGGTTCGCCGGTCACCTCGTAACGGATCTCGCCGCAGTGACAGCCGCCGGTGACGTCAGCCATGTTTTCCTCCGCTCGATCAGTGGTTTGCCGGGTCGATAACGCCGCAAGCAGCAACGCTTCAATTGCGCATCTTGCCCTTGCGTCGAGCTGTCGCGCGGTCCCCTGCGCCCACCGATCATGCAGACCGGCGTCGTACCTCACGAAATCGTCATCCCTGCCCTCGGCCCCGCCAAAGCGTCGGGAATAAAGCCCCGGCCCCGCCGATCATCTCCCCGGAAACCCAATCCCTGGGCCCACGGGAGACTTGCCATGAGCGGACACGATCACGACCATCGCGATGAGGAAAAAGGCGTTAGCCGACGCAAGGTGCTGGAATGCATGACCTGGGCCGGCACCGGCGTGCTGTGGACCGTCACCGGCGGCGTGCCGCATTCGCTCGGCATCATCGGATCGGCCGCGGCTGCGGAAGCTGCGCCCGGCATGACCTTCATGCAGATCAGCGACAGCCATGTCGGCTTCGACAAGCCGGCCAACCCGAACGCCATCGGCACGCTGGAAGAGGCCATCAACAAGGTCCGGGCGATGCCGGTCAAGCCGTCCTTCATGATCCACACCGGCGACATCACGCATCTGTCGAAGGCGTCCGAATTCGATGACGCCGATCGCATCATCTCGCAGGCCAAGCTCGACGTGCACTACGTGCCGGGCGAGCACGACTTCATCGACGAGGAGGTCAAGCTCTACAAGGAGCGCTACGGCCGCGGCACCAAGGGTCCGGGCTACTATTCGTTCGATGCCGGCGGCGTGCATTTCATCGGCCTCGTCAACGTCGTCGACCTCAAGGGCGGCGGCCTCGGCAATCTCGGCAACGAGCAGCTCGAATGGCTGGAGAACGACCTCAAGGGCCGCTCGAAGTCGACGCCGATCGTGCTGTTCGCCCACATCCCGCTGTGGACGGTCTATCCGCAATGGGGCTGGGGCACCGAGGACGGCGCCCGCGCGCTGGAATACGTCAAGGGCTTCGGCTCGGTCACGGTGCTCAACGGCCACATCCACCAGGTAATGCAGAAGGTCGAGGGCAACGTCACCTTCCACACCGCGCGTTCGACCGCCTTCCCGCAGCCGGCGCCGGGCTCCGCCCCCTCGCCCGGCCCGATGAAGGTGGAGGATGCCAAGCTGCGCAGCATGCTCGGCGTCGCCAGCATCAACTTCAAGCAGAACAGCCAGCCGCTGGCGATCATCGACACGCCGCTGCAAGGCTGAGGGACAAGACCGATGAGTTCGATCAATCGACGCGACTTCGGGATCGCCGTGGTCGCGACCATGCTGCTGCCGGTCACGGCGGCCCGCGCCGAAGATACCGCGGTTCACATCGACAACTTCTCGTTCACCCCGCCCCAGCTTGACGTGAAGGTCGGCACGACCGTGACCTGGACCAACCGCGACGACATCCCGCACACCGTGGTGTGCGCGGGCAAATTCCGCTCCAAGACCATGGATACCGACGGCACCTTCTCCTTCACCTTCACGGAGCCCGGCGAGTACAAGTATTTTTGCTCGCTGCATCCGCACATGACAGGCAGTGTCAAGGTTGGGTAACGTGACAACCCATACAATCACAACCATGCCCGGCCGGTGGCCCTCCGCCCCCGGCCGGGCACGAGCCGTCTCTCGACATGCCGGGCAGGACACGATGGTTGTCAACGCGTCGCAAGACGATCCCGAAAAGGCGCGGCGCTTCCGCGAGGCCGCGCTGCCGTACCTTGACGACGCCTATACGCTGGCCCGCTATCTGCTGCGCGATGCCGCTGACGCCGAGGATGCGGTGCAGGAATGCTATCTGCGCGCCTACAAGCATTTCGACAGCTACCGCGGACCTGCGATGAAGCCGTGGCTGTTCGCGATCCTGCGCAATGTCTGCCGTGCCGAATATGCAAGGCGCAAGACCGCCCCGACCGCGGTCGAGGAGTTGCCCGAAGGCGGCGAGCAGACCCCGCTGTGGAATGAAGCCCCGGAGACCCCGGAAAAGCAGCTGCTGCGCCGCTTCGACGGCGAAACCGTGCGCAAGCTGGTCGCGGCGCTTGCCGAGCCGTTCCGCGAGACCTTCGTGCTCAGGGAAATCCAGAATCTTTCATACCGCGAGATCGCCGATGTCGCCGCCGTGCCGGTCGGCACCGTGATGTCGCGCCTCGCGCGCGCCCGCGCCATGCTGCGATCGGCCTGGCTTGCGGAACAGGAGCAAGCGAAATGACCTGCGAGGAAGCCGAAGTGCTGATCCACGCGCTGATCGACGGCGAACTCGACGCCGGCCATGCGCGCGAAGTGGAAGCCCATGTCGAGGGATGCGCGCATTGTGCCGCGCTCATGAAGGAGTATCAGGAGATCCGCCAGGCGATCGCCGAGAGCGATTTGCGCTACAAGGCGCCGCTCGAGCTGCGTCGCAGGATCGAGAAGTCGCTGCCGCAACCACAAGTGCAGGCGGCGCCGAGCCGGCGCTCGGTGCTGCGCGGCTTCGCGCTGGGCTCCGCGGTGTCGGCCATGGCAGCGACCGGCCTTGTCGCGATCGTGCTGCGCAACGATGACGAGCAGCGCATCGAGAACGAGGTGGTGTCGGCGCATCTGCGTTCGCTGCAGGCCGGCCACCTCACCGACGTGATCTCGACGGATCAGCACACGGTCAAGCCCTGGTTCAACGGCAAGCTCGACGTCTCGCCGCCGGTGATCGATCTCACCGCGCAGGGCTTCACGCTGATCGGCGGCCGGCTCGACTACGTCAACGCCCGCGAGATCGGCGCCGTGGTCTACAAGCGGCGCCAGCACGTCATCAACCTGTTCGTGGCGCAGACCGCGAACACCGAACGCAAGGCGGCGAAGATCTCGACACTGCAGGGCTTCAATATCCGCCGCTGGAGCGACCGCGGCCTGAACTACTGGGCGGTCAGTGATCTCGGCGCCGACGAGCTGAGCGAGTTCGGCGACAAGTTCGAGGGCGCGATGCGCGCCAACAAGGAGGGGTGAAATCTTGTAGCCCGGATGCAGCGCAGCGCAATCCGGGAACGGTCTTGCCAGTTGTGAGAATCCCGGATTTCGCTTCGCTTCATCCGGGCTACATCGTGAGGCCTACGCCGACTTGCGCACCGCGTTGTCGACCAGCGTCTTGCCGAGCGACCAGATCGCGCCGGGCACCTTGTGGCTGCCGGCGATCACGTCGTCGAACGACTTCTCGATCCAGGTGCAGTCCGCTTCGGTGATCATGAGCGGCGGCAGCAGCTTGATGGTGTGGAGGCCGTGGCCGGCGACCTGGGTCAGGATCTTGTGATCCTTGAACAGCGGCACCGTGATCAGCTGGCAGAACAGGCCCTTGTTGGCGGTCTCCAGCAGATTCCACGACGCCTTGAGCCGCAGCGATTTCGGCGGACCGAACTCGACGCCGATCATCAGGCCCTTGCCGCGGACTTCCTTCATCAGCTCATAGCCGGGCACCATGCGCGTCAGCGCAAGACGGAGCTCGGCGCCGCGTTTGGCGGCGTTCTCGACAAGCTTCTCGGCCTTGATGACGTCGAGCGTGGCAATGCCGGCGGCCATCGCGAGATCGTTCTTGGCGAAGGTCGAGCCGTGCACCACCGCACGATCCATCTGGTTGAAGATCTTGTCGAAGATGTTCTTGCGCGTCAGCAGCGCGCCGATCGGCACGTGACCGCCGGACAGCGCCTTCGCCAGCAGCACCATGTCGGGCTCGATGCCCCAATGCTCGATCGCGAGGAATTTTCCGGTGCGGCCGATGCCGGTCTGGATCTCGTCGGCGATGAACAGCGTGCCGTACTTGCGGCACAGCGCCAGCGCGCCGGGCAGGAACTCGTCGGTGGGCATGTTGACGCCCTTGCCCTGGATCGGCTCGACGATGAACGCGCCGACCTGGCGCGACGACAGCGCCTTCTCCAGCGCCTCGAGATCGTTGAAGGGAATCGGGGTGCAGCCCGGCAGCAGCGGCTCGAATCCGCCGCGGAAATTCGAATCATCCGTCAGCGACAGCGCGCCGTAGGACAGGCCGTGGAACGAATGCCCGCAATAGACGATACCGGGGCGGCCGGTCGCGCCGCGCGCGAACTTGATCGCGGCTTCGACGGTTTCGGCGCCGGAATTGGCGAAAAAGACCTTGTCCAGATATGGAACATGTTCCAGAAGACGTTCCGCGAGCACGCCGGCGAGCGTCGAGACATCGAGCTGCACGAGATTGGGCAGATCGGCGTCGAGCACGCTCTTCAGCGCCTGGCGCAGGGCCGGATGATTGCGGCCAATCGCAAAAACGCCAAATCCGCTCAATAGATCAAGGTAACGAGCCCCCTGACGATCGAAGAGGTATTGGCCTTGCCCCTTCTGGAAGCCGACGTCGTAGCCGATGGTTTTGAGAACGCGAACGAGCTGCTCGTTGAGGTGACGCGTGTGCATGGCACCGCGCTGCCCCTCGCGCTCCACAAAAATCTCGGAAACGTCTAAATTGGAACTTACCATTCGTCACATACGTCGGTTGATGGCCATCTCGTCAACTTAAAACGCTCGCTAGCGGCGTTTTGCCCCCGCTCGGATCGTCCAGTTAAGCACAGGTTTGGACCATGTTGCACTGCCCAAGAACTTTCGCGCGTACAATAGCCTTTTCAGGTTTATTTTTGGCCACCGTATTATCACCGGCACTTGCAGCGGACCCGACCGGCGACTGGAAGGTCGCTGACGGTGTCGCCACCATCCGCGTCGCCCAGTGTAATGGCAACATGTGGGGTGCGGTATCCTGGGAAAAAACCCCGGGCGGCAAGGATAAGAACAATCCTGATCCTGCGAAGCAGAGCAGGCCGACGCTCGGCATGCCGATCCTGATCGACATGAAGAAGAAGGCCGGCGCCGATGCGTGGGAAGGTCAGGTCTACAACGCCAAGGACGGCCAGCTCTACAGCTCGACCATCAAGCCCGTCGGCACCGATCAGCTCGAGATCCAGGGCTGCGTGCTCGGCTTCCTGTGCGGCGGCGAGACCTGGACCCGCGTCGGTCCGCCGATTCCGGCGAGCGCCGCCGGCAACCCGGCGGCGAAGGGCACCCAGCCCAAGTCAACAGCACCGCAGAAAACCACCGGTGCCGTGGCGCCGGCCACCAAGCCGGGGCAAAAGCAGGCCCCGGGCAATGCCAATGCGCAGGCTGACGCCGTGGGCGATATCTGCCTGCTCCCCGACATCGCGCGACCGACGCATTAGCGGAAACCTGCGGGAACACCGTCCGCTGACATCGCGGCTCGGCGGCGCCTGCCGCCAAGCCGGTTCGACAGCGAATCGCCAACGCGTCAGGTGACGTCGTTGGCGATGTCCTCCTCCTTGACCTCGCGCGGCTTGCCCATCAGCGCCGGCTGGAACAGCAACACCGCCGCGAGCGTGGTGACCAGCGAGAGCGCCAGCAGCTTGCCCATGCTGGCGGTGCCGGGATGGCTCGACAGCCACAGGCTGCCGAACGCGGTCGCCGTGGTCAGCGCGCTGAAAAAGATCGCGCGTGTCAGGCTCGACTGCAGCAGATTCGTCCTGCCCTGGCGCCACGCCGTGACATAGTAGATCTTGAACGCCACGCCGACGCCGAGCAGCAGCGGCAGCGCGACGATGTTGGCGAAGTTGAGCGGCAGCCCGATCAAGACGCAAATCTCCAGCGTGACGATGCCGGCGACGAGGAGCGGCACCAGCGTCATCAGCACGTCGACGACGCGGCGCAGCGTGAGCCACAGCAGCAGGCTGATCGTGACCAGCGCCAGAATGCCGGCGTGGATGAACGCCTTCACGATGACGTCGCCCGACTTCAGGATCGAGACCGGTCCGCCGATCGCGGTCGGCTCGGCGGCGAGCACGGCGTCGGCAAAGCGGCGCAGATTGTCGTTGTCGTTCGGATCGCCCTTCGGCTCCACCTCGACACGCATCAGGCCGTCCTTGGTCTTCCAGCTGGCGACGAGTTCCGGCGGCAGGTTCTGCAGCGTGACGGTCTGGGCCTGCAGCGTATTGCGGAGCTGATCGAACACGATCTTCATCGGCGCGACGAATACGTCCTGCGCCTTGTCGCGGGTCGCCTCATTCGCATCGGCGAGCTTCTGCAGCGCGTCGGCGAGCCGGCGCGCGGCCAGCGCACCCGGCCCCTTGCCGTCGCCCGCGGTCTTGCGCAGGCCGTCGACCGAGCTCTTCAGCGACTCGACATTCTCCTGATCCGACGGCGCCGGATCGACCGAATCCGGGTTGAGCGCGGGGCCGAGCGTCTTGGCCGCCTGCGCGATTAGCTTCAGCTTGGCCGGCTGGTCGTCGGGCACGAAGCTGTCGAGCGACATCACGCGCGACACTTCCGGCAGCTTCTCGAGCTTGGCCTCGATCTTCTTGGCGTCGGCTTCCGAGCGCGTCATCACATTGATGGCATTGGCGCCGGTGTTCGGATCCTTCCTCAGGTCGAGGAAGGTCGCGATCGATTCCACCTTGGAATTGCGCAGATTGATCGGGTTGAAGTCGAACTTCATGTAATGGAGCAGCGGCAAGCCCGCGACCGTGACCAGCAGCGTGCCGACGATGATCGGAACGCGATGCTTCTCCAGGAAGTTATCGAGCGGCGCCAGGAAGGCGTAGCCGACCGGCTCCTTCTCGCCGGGCGGATTGAGCAGATCGAGCAGCGCCGGCAGCACCGTGATGCTGGTGACGAACGCCACCAGCATGCCGGCGCCGGCGATCTTGCCGAGCTCCGAGATGCCCTTGTAGTCGGTCGGCAGGAAGCAGAGGAAACCGGCAGCGGTCGCCATCGCGGCGAGCGACAACGGCACCGCGGAGCGGCGCGCCGCGTTTTCCAGCGCCAGCGTCAGATTGTCGTTCTTGAAGCGCTCGGAGCGGTAGCGGACGCTGAACTGGATGCCGAAGTCGACCCCGAGGCCGATGAACAGCACGGCGAAGGCGATCGAGAGCAGGTTCAACGAGCCGACCATCATCAGGCCGACCGCCGTGGTGATGGCAAGCCCGATGAACAGGTTCACGAACACGGCGAAGATGATCTTGCCGGAATGCAGCGCCATCCAGAGGATGACCAGCACGATCACCACGGTGCCGATGCCGTTGGTGATCGCGCCGTCCTGCACGGTGGCGTATTCCTCGTTGGCGATCGGCACCGGTCCGGTCAGGCGAACGCGCGCGTGATATTCAGTCGGGAATTTCAGATCGGCCGCCGCCTGGCGGATCGCATCGGTCGCGGCCTTGCCCGGCTCCAGCGCCGAATAGTCGATGATCGGCTTGATCTCGATGAAGGCGCGCTTGTCCGAATCGGTCAGCGGCTTGTCGCTGGTGAGCTCGCGCCACGAGAAGGTCGCGTTGCCCTTGGCGAGGACGGTCTCGACCGTCTCGGAGATCAGGTTGAAGGGCGGCGCGGCATTGTCGAGCTTGACCTGCCCGCGCTTGACGCCGGCAAGGCCGGTCTCGAGCGCGCCGGTCAGGCCGCGTATCGAGGGATCGCCGGCCATGATCTCGATCAACGGTGCAGCCGATTCGAGCTGGCCCGCGACCTTGCCGACCTCTTCGGTCGGCAGGAACAAGAGGCCATTCTTCTCGAAGAATTCGCCGGAGCCGAGCGCGGTGATCGCTTCGAAGTTCTTCTTGTCGGCCTGCAGCTTCGCGGTGAGCGCCTTCGCGGCCGAGCTGGTCAGCTCCGGCGTCGCTGCCTCGACCACCGCCAGGATCAGCCGCTCGCGATCAAATGCTTCCTCGAACTGGTTGTCGCGCTTGCGCCAATCGAGATCCGGCGAGATCAGCTTGTTGATGTCGGTGTTGATCGAGAAGTTGCGGGCCGTGTAGAAGCCGGCGCCGATCGACAACAGGACAGAGATAATCACAACCGGAAGGGCAAAACGCGTACAGGTTCTAACAACGGAGACGACAATATTTGTCAGCACTTCGTTTCTTTCTATCTCGGGGAAGCATGGCCGAAAACGCCCGCTCTGTAGCGGAGTTCCCGGGACCGATCTAATGTTGTTTTGGTTATCTTCCTCGACGGGACGGCGAGGAGGTTCCAAACCACAGGAACGGCCACGAATGGCCGGTATAAACCGCATCAGTGGGCGATAAAGTGACGAACAAGTGAGGGAGACGGACGGTCGCAGGGGTCGAAATCCACACCATATTACCCCTAACGCCCCTCGTCCGTGACCACGCCCCCATCGAACCGCTACCTTTTTGCCACAAATCGCTGTATTTCCATGCGCTTGGGGCGCAGATCCCGTCCAGGAACTGTGATGGCTCGGACATTGCAACTGACGTTGCGACGTCCGACCTGTGGAGTGCGTTGCCGAAAAGGCCGCAGGGCATTGAACGAGATTGGTGCAATTTGCGTAACGGACGTCAGATGGAAGTGTTTCTTGCTCAGCCGCGCGGCTTTTGCGCGGGCGTTGTGCGCGCGATCGAGATCGTCGAACGCGCGCTCGAGAAGTATGGGCCGCCGGTCTATGTCCGCCACGAGATCGTGCATAACAAACACGTCGTCGAGAGCCTGAAGAAGAAGGGCGCGATCTTCGTCGAGGACCTCTCGGAAGTGCCGGCCAAGGCGGTGACCGTCTTCAGTGCCCATGGCGTTGCTAGGAGCGTCGAGGAGGAGGCGGAAGCCCGCGATCTGCCGGTGCTCAATGCCACCTGCCCGCTCGTCACCAAGGTCCACAACCAGGGCAAGCGCTATATCTCGAAGGGCCGCGCGCTGATCCTGATCGGGCACGCCGGCCATCCCGAGGTCGAGGGAACCATGGGCCAAGTTCCGGGGCCGGTCCTGCTGGTCCAGAGCGTCCAGGACGTGGCGGAACTGAGGCTGCCGAGCGATACGCCGGTCGCCTACATCACCCAGACCACCCTGTCCGTGGACGACACCAGGGACATTATCGCGGCCCTTCAGGCAAAATTTACAGATATTCAAGGCCCGGATATCAGGGATATCTGCTATGCGACACAGAACCGCCAATCTGCGGTAAGGGACCTCAGCAAACTGGTTGACGTCATTTTGGTGGTGGGGGCCGCCAACAGTTCCAACTCGAACAGGCTTCGTGAAATCGGCACCGAGGTCGGCGTCGCGAGTTATCTCATTGCCGATGGGAGCGAACTCAATCCGGATTGGCTCAAGGATGCGAAGGCCGTCGGCATTACCGCGGGCGCTTCTGCGCCCGAAGTTTTGGTCGACGATGTGATCGAGGCTCTGCGGCGGATCGGACCGGTGTCGGTCTCGGTCGTTCCGGGCCGAGAAGAGAATATCGAATTCCGGCTGCCAGCCGAACTGACTGCGGGCTGATCTGAACCCACATCCCTTTGATAAGTGCAGAAAGAAATCGTCTAATGGCTATACCGTTCTTCAAGGAAATGCGGATCGGCGGTTATCTGATCAAGCAGAAGCTGTTTGGCCGCAAACGCTATCCGCTCGTGCTGATGCTGGAACCTTTGTTCCGTTGCAACCTCGCCTGCGTCGGCTGCGGTAAGATCGACTATCCCGATGCGATCCTCAATCGCCGCATGACGGCGCAGGAATGCTGGGATGCGGCCGATGAGTGCGGCGCGCCGATGGTGGCGATCCCCGGCGGCGAGCCGCTGATCCACAAGGAGATCGGCGAGATCGTGCGCGGCCTCGTGGCCCGCAAGAAGTTCGTCTCGCTGTGCACCAATGCGCTGCTGCTCGAGAAGAAGCTCGATCTGTTCGAGCCGTCGCCCTATTTGTTCTTCTCGGTGCATCTCGACGGCCTGAAGGATCATCACGACAAGGCGGTGTCGCAGAAGGGCGTGTTCGATCGCGCCGTCTCGGCGATCAAGGCGGCGAAGGCGCGCGGCTTCACGGTCAACGTCAATGCCACCATCTTCGACGGTCACCCGGCCGAGGAGATCGCCAAGTTCCTCGATTTCACCACCGAGCTCGGCGTCGGCGTCTCGATGTCGCCGGGCTACGCCTATGAGCGTGCGCCCGACCAGGAGCACTTCCTCAACCGCACCAAGACCAAGAAGCTGTTCCGCGACGTCTTTGCGCTCGGCAAGGGCAAGAAGTGGAATTTCATGCATTCCGGCCTGTTCCTCGACTTCCTCGCCGGCAACCAGGAATACGAGTGCACGCCCTGGGGCATGCCGGCGCGCAACATCTTCGGCTGGCAGAAGCCCTGCTATCTGCTCGGTGAGGGCTACGCCAAGACCTTCAAGGAGCTGATGGACACCACCGACTGGGACACCTACGGGACCGGCAAGTACGAGAAGTGCGCCGACTGTATGGCCCATTGCGGCTACGAGCCGACCGCGGCGACCGCTGCGATCAACAATCCGCTGAAGGCGATGTGGGTCGCGCTGCGCGGCATCAGGACATCAGGCCCGATGGCGCCAGAGATCGACATGTCGAAGCAGCGTCCGGCGCAATACATCTTCGCCGAGCAGGTGCAGAAGAAGCTCTCGGAGATCCGCCGCGACGAGGCTGCGGCCGCCGCCGCCAAGCAGCAGGCGAAGGCCTCGACCGCCGCCTGACGCGCGATGTGAGCGAAAGCAATCGGGATAGGGGGGAGCCTCGCAGCCCCTCCCCTCCCACACCACCGTACATACGGGTCCGTATACGGCGGTTCGCTGGATTAAGCGGCAAGAGTTGTTCTGTTGCCGCCGTAGTTTGGGTGTCAGCAATCGTCGCGCCAGCTTCGACTCCTCTGATCAGCGTCAGTCAGGGTTTCACCCCTTCCCGCCGTTCCGAGGCCAGTTGCCCGGAATTCAGTCGCATGGCCGATGCGATATCGCTGCATCTACTCGTCACTTCCAGCGTTCAGGCCTTCGGCGAAACTCGTTCCGCCTACTATGCCCTCTGCTGACTTCTGCACTGCGGTCAGATCGCCTTACGACGACCTCAGTCTCGTTGCCGAGACGCAGCGCAGATCTCCCGAGGTAAGATCGACCGCCTTCGCCGCACGCCCGCCGGATTTACCACCCCGGCCCTTGATGACCGTGGACTTCGCGATCACGTGCTCGCTCGTCCGGCCGGGTAGGCCTCGTTATCCGGTTTTTGTCCATCGGGCCGCGGCTTTGCTCCACGCTTCCTTCAGACCCCACCTCGCGATGACGCCCTTGCGCTTCGCTAATCCTTCACCGTCATCAGGCTGGATAGAGGACTTCCACCTCCAAGCTGCCGGTCATGCTCGGCACACACATGAAAGCCCCGGTTCAGCGAACCGGGGCTTTTTTTCGTTCAGGATGCCGCCTGCTCTTCCAGTCTCGTGCGCAGAAGCAATTTCTCGATCTCCGCCGCGCGCGGAGCGCTAAGTGTACCGCGCTCGATCCCGAGCGGGACATTGCGCAAAGCGAGCTCGCGATACAGCGCGCCGGATGGAGGAAATCGCTCATCCAGCGCCCGGAGGTGCTTGAGGATCGTTCCGACGTCGCCGCGCGCCACGCAGCCGCCCATGCCGTTGGCGAGGCCACCGTCGAGAACAGCCGCGACCGTCCCCCGCAGCAGCGGCATCATCGCGCGCAACGCGTCGGCCTCGCTGGCGCCAAAGCTCTTCCAGAGCTCGACGCCCTCCTTGAGCAGCGCGATCAGGAACGGACCGACGTAATAGGCCGACGCATGATAGAGCGCCCGCGCACCGGCCGGCAGCGCCAGCGGTTCACACCCGATGCGGGTCGCAAGCAATTCCAGGTCACGCCTGAAGTCACCCTCTGCCTCGATGCCGACGGTGCATCCGCGCAACCCCTCGAGCGCGACGTCGGGATTGGCGAACATCTGCATCGGATGAAATCCGCCGGTCGCGGCGCCTGCGGATTTCGCGTGATCGAGCGCGGCCAGTTCGGTCGCACCGCTGCAATGAACCACGCGGTGACGCGGCTCCCAGCGCAAATCGCGGCAGACCGGCAGGATCGCGTCGTCGCTCACGGTGAGGAACACCATGTCGCAGCGGTCGACGACCTGCTGCGCGTCCGTCATCGGCCGCGCCGACGGGGTGCGGGATCCGAGCCGCCGCGCGGCATCGGCACCGCGGTTGTAGAACGCCGCGACGTTCAGCCCCGCGCGGGCGAAGGCGGGCGCGAGCGTTTGCGCCACGCGGCCGGCGCCGATGAAGCCGATCCGCAACGCCGCCAGCGCCGTGCTCATTGCGCGTAGCTCCCGTCGATGCGGTCGAGCCTGCGCCGCAGCGCCGGCCATTCCAGCAGGCCGTACCCGGCCTGCAGATTTTGCGCCGCTTCATTCAGCACCGGATTGGTGTCGCGCTCATTGTCCAGCGTGATCTCGGTGCCGGCAAAACAGGTCACCGTGTTGCCGATCGCCATCTCGGTCGGCGCATGCAGCGGCCGGCCACAGCCGAGCGCGTCGACCTGGATCCGGCAGGCCTGCTCCAGCCAGTAGATCGCATTGAACGCCTGCGGAATCGTGTCGCCACAAACCAGCAGGCCATGATTACGCAACACCAGCACGTTGTTGCGGCCGAGATCGGCGACGACCCGGTCGCATTCGTCCCGATCGATCGCCGGCCCCTCGAAATCGTGATAGCCGATCCGACCATGAAACCGCATCGCCGTCTGCGACAGCGGCAGCAACCCCTCGGCAAGCGTGCTGACCGCGGTGCCTGCCCTGGTGTGGGTATGCAGGACGCACTTCACGTCGGGTCGCGCGCGATGGATCGGGGCATGCAGATAGAAGCCGGCCACGTTGACGTTGTAGCCATGGTCGGGCTGCAGCAGGGGGCGGCCCTCGATGTCGATCTTGACGAGGCTCGAGGCGGTGATTTCCTCGTACAGCATGCCATAGGGATTGATCAGATACTGATCGTGATGCCCCGGGACCTGTGCACTGATGTGGTTGTAGATCAGGTCGGTCATTCCATAGAGCGCCACCAGGCGGTAGCACGCCGCAAGATCGACGCGGGTTGCCCACTCCTGTTCTCCCACGACGACCCTGATATCGTTGACGGCACAAACTTCGATCTGACGCATGTTATTGGGGCCCTTGGTGTCGGATGACGGAGGCGCGCTCGACGATACCGCTGAGGTCTTCCGACGATGGAAGTGTGCCAAAGACATGCATCCCGTCCGCGCCAAGCCTGGATTTCACGAACAGATCGGCGGCAGCGGCGTCGCCATGCCTCAGCATCTCGGCGGCCTGCAGCGCATGGGCCATGCGGGTGACGAGCGCTCTCGCGTGCCCGTCGTCCGGATATCGAGCACGCAAGCGATCGGCGAGATCGTCCGTGCTTCGGTCATAGACCGGATTGAGGCCCCTGCTCGCACGCAACTCGTTGACGAATGCGTCCCGGCAATTCGCATCGCGTTGCATGGCGCGCAAAACGTCCATGCACATCATGTTCGAGGTGCCTTCCCAGATCGAATTCAATGGCGCCTCGCGATAGAGCCGGGCCATCGGATTCTCCATGATGAAGCCGTTGCCGCCATGCACCTGCAGGCATTCATAGGTGAAGGCCGGCGCGCGCTGGCAGTTCCAGAACTTCATCACGGGTGTCGCGACCCGCGCCAGCAATCGCTCGTGTTCGCTTGTCTGCAGGCCATCGGTCGCGCGCGCGATGCGAAACGCGCCGAGCATCGCCGCCTCGCTCTCGAGCGCGAGGTCGGCGAGCACGTTGCGCTGCATCGGAAGCTCGGACATCGGCTTGCCGAACGCCGTTCGCGTTTGCGCGTGGTTGAGGGCGAGGCTCAGCGCCTGGCGCATCAGCCCGGCGGAGCCGACCGCGAAATCCAGCCGCGTCAGATGGGCATGCGAGAGGATTTCCGCGATGCCACGGCCCTCTTCGCCGACCAGGATCGACCACGTATCGTGGTACTCGATCTCGCTCGATGCGTTCGAGCGGTTGCCGCACTTGTCCTTCAGACGCTGAATGTGGATGCGGTTGGCACTGCCATCGGGCAGCAGGCGCGGCACGAACAGGCAGCTGACGCCGGACTGGGTGCGCGCCAGCGTGTAGAATCCGTCGGCCACCGGCACCGAGAAGAACCATTTGTGGCCGGTAATCGCATAGATCTCGCCGTGCGCGCCGCGCTCGACGAAGCGCGCGGTGGTCTGGGTCTCGCGCAGGTCGGAGCCGCCCTGCTTTTCGGTCATGGCGTAACCGATGATCGCGGCGCGCTTGGCCTCGATCGGAAGCCGCCGCGGATCGTAGTCCGCCGCCAGCGTTCGCTCCCGCCACAAATTGAATTGCGGCTTGCCGGAGAACCCGGCGATCGCGGCGTACGCCATCCCGGTGGGGCAACCGACGCCGTTCTCGATCTGGTTCCAGAGATAGCTCAGCGCCGCACGCGCCAGATGGCCGTGTGGTTCGCGCGTCGACCAGGCGAGGCTATGCACCTCGCTCCGGAACGCCAGCGCCATCAATTGATGCCAGGCCGGATGAAATTCGACCCAATCATTGCGGTTGCCATACCGGTCATGGGTCAGGAGCCTCGGTTCGTGCTCGTTGGCCAGCTGTGCCGCCTCCTGCACGGATTCGCTGCCGGCATGGGCGCCGAGCGCTGAGAGCTTGTCTTTCGCCCACGGCGCGATCGTTGCGATCAGGCCACTCAACGCGCGGTCGTCATCGAACGCATTGAAGCCGAGCGCCGGCCGCGCCTGATTGCGTACGTCATGGGTCGCAAACGGAGCGGCTTTCGCTTCAGCGACGGCAACCGGCTGGACACGCGCATTCATGCGGAGACTCGCGATACGGGGGTGAGTTCAGGGTTGGCGTGGCGAAACAGCATGCGCGCGGAAAGCCCTGCGATCGATTGTGCTATCGCCCTCGCCGCGTCGGAATCAGGGGCCGCGTCGGGCGCGAGGGGACCAACCAGCGCCTCCATGAAGGCGCCGGTCACGCAGGATGCCGCGACGTTCGCGTCGATCTCGACGAACTCACCGCCGGCGATGCCGCGCCGGACCAGCCTTGCGATCTGATCGGCCAGGGCCGCCCGGTATTTCAGGCGCGCCGCGTCGATCTCGGGTTCACAGGGTTCGGCGATCAACGCGTAGGCCAGGCGGCGGCCGCGCATCGCCCGGACCGAGAAGGTGTAGATCGCATCCACCAGACATTGGGACGCCAAGCCTTCCGCCTCGACGATCGCGGCGACGACGGCCACCTCGCGCTCGGACACCAGGGCGAGCACCTGCGCGTACAGGTCCGCCTTGGAATCGAAGTAGCGATACACGCTGCCCGTGGCCACGCCGGCCCGTGAGGCGATCAGGGCGATCTGGGCGTCCTTCCAGCCACTCAACGCCACGGCCTCCCTGGCGGCATCGAGAATGCGCGCTTTGGTTTCGACCAGTTGGTTGAGACGAACGGCTGCGATTGCCATAGTGAACCTTAATTCATGAATAGAGGATCACAGTTCATTCTCGGACGGATAACCGTCGCTGTCAAGCATCGACCCAGCGCGGCCCGTGCAGGGCCCCTTCCCTGAGCGCCGGCGCGCTGCTGGCAAGTCGTCAGAGGCTGGCCGCGCGACCACCGGCGCGAGGGACACGGATATGCGTGGTCTCTCACCGCACAGCCGACCGCAACTCCCCGCTGATCGCGGAACCGAAACAGCGTGGCATCGAACGAAACCTTTGGGCATCAAAGCAAAAGGCCCGATCGCGATGCGACCGGACCTTTGTTTTGCGCTTGATACGACGAGAAACCCGGTCCCGACCCGGTGCAGCCGATCAGGCCGCCTTCGCCGTGATCAGAACGTCTTCCACCGGCATCAGCACGTCGTTGCCGAGCAGGAAGCCGCGGCAGCTGCGCAGCGAGCGCAGCGCGCGGTTGAAGTCAATTCCGGTCGACACCAGCGCGCGCAGCGTCCGTGGATTGCGCGCGATGCCGCGCAGCACCTTGCGCAGGTCGATGTCGCCGTTCGGCTTCACCGCGGATTTCGCAAGTTCCGGTAGCGCCCGGTGCGCGGGATCGCTGATTACGCGCAATGCGGCAAACGGAATGCGGGCCTTGGCGGCATAGGCCGCCGCGATATGGCTCTCCATATCGACTGCGGCTGCGCCCGTCATCGAGCGCAGAGCGGCCTTGCAGGCCTTTGCCGCGATCACCTCTTCCACGCCGGCGAGACTGCCGCGGACGATCCTGCGGCGCTTCAGCGCGGCGCTGGCGATCATCTCTTCGTTCAGCGCGGATGCGGCCAGGAAACGGGTATCGCCCGACATCACCTCGGTCGCAACCACGACGTCGCCCGACTTGAGCGACGGATCGAGCCCGCCGGCCACGCCGAACGAAATCACGCCACGGAAGGTGGTCGGATCCAGCGTCGCGAGCAACTCACGCAGCTGCTGCGGATCGCTCGAACTGCAGATTACGATCATGCCGGGGCCTGCCGCGATGCGAGCCTCCTGCACCAATCCAGTCACAATCAATACCGGCCGAGGATCAATTCTACTGCCCACGGTCTCGGCGGCCCCCGCCTCAACAATCACATCCCGACCCCTACCACCCTGCTATTGGTGCTTCTCAAATTTCGATACCGCGCCAGCGCCCAGAGCGGAAAGAACTTCGAGTAGCCATGATATCGCAAGTAAAATACCCGCGGAAACCCCGTAGCTGTGTATCGCTGCTCGTCCCACAGCCCTTTTTCCGTCTGTGTTGCCTTTAGGTACTCCACCCCGCGCGTAACAGCGGGATTTTCGACCTCTCCGGCCGCCATCAATCCAAGCAAAGCCCATGCCGTTTGCGAGGAGGTCGAAGGCGCAACTTCATAACCCTTGTAATCCAGCCGGTAACTGACGGCGTCCTCGCCCCAGCCGCCGTCCTGATTCTGGACTGACGCCAGCCAGTCGACCGCCTTCCGAATCATCGGGTCGTTGCGATCGACCCCTGCGACATTTAGCGCCGAGAGCACCGACCAGGTGCCGTAGATGTAATTCAGGCCCCAGCGGCCGTACCAGGAGCCCTCGGCAAGCTGGGTGCGGCGCAAATAAGCGACGCCGTCAGCCATCGCCTTGTTGCTCTCGACGGTCTCGCCGAGCTGGCCCAGCATCGAGATGCAGCGCGCGGTGACATCCTCGGTCGGCGGATCCAGCAATGCGCCATGATCGGAGAACGGGATGTTGTTGAGGTAATATTCGAGGTTGTTGACGTCGAATGCGGCCCAGCCGCCATCGCGGCTCTGCAGCCCCTCGATCCACTCGCGACCGCGCGCGATGGACTCATCATATTCCCTGGTTCCGGTATGACGCCGCACGCGATCCATCGCCATCACGACCACCGCGGTGTCGTCGAGATCGGGATAATGGTCGTTGTTGTACTGGAACGCCCAGCCGCCCGGGCGGACGTCCGGCGCCTTGACCGCCCAATCGCCCTTCAGCTCCAGCACCTGGCGCGGCTTCAGCCAGTCGAGGCCCTGCCTGGCCTTGGCCAGGGTATCGTCGCCGCCCGCTTCCTGCAGCGCATGACAGGCCAGCGCCGTGTCCCACACCGGCGAGACGCAGGGCTGGCAATAGGCCTCGTGTTCGCTAATCACGAGCAGCTTGTCGATGCCGCGCCGGGTGATGGCGCGCGGCGGGAAATTCTCGTCCTTGCCGAGCGCCTCGTACATCATGACGATGTTGGCCATCGGCGGATAAATCGCGCCCATGCCGTCTTCGCCGTTCAGCCGCTCTTCGGTGAAGGCGAGCGCGGCATCGATCGCGCGCTGGCGCAGGCTCTTCGGAAACATCGGCTCGATTACCCGCAGCACGGCGTCGAGCGAGCGGAACAGATAGAACCAGCTCGCGCTCTGATGCGGCGCCTTCGGCGCCATGCGGACCGATTTCGGATCCTCCAGGAACAGCTCGTCGATGCCGACGCCTTTCGGATTCTTCGCACGCGGCTTCAGCGCGGCAAGCACCATCAGCGGCACCATGGTGGTGCGCGCCCAGTAGGAGATCTTGTTGATGTGGAACGGCGACCACATCGGCAGCAGCATGATCTCGATCGGCAGCACCGGCGTCGCGCGCCAGGTCACGACGCCATAGAGCGCGAGCAGGAATCGCGTGAACACGTTGCTGCCGGAAGCGCCGCCGCGCGAACGGATCGCCTCGCGCGCCCGCACCATGTGCGGCGCGTCGACGGAATCACCGATCATCTTCAGCGCGAAGTACGACTTCACGCTGGCGCTCATGTCGAACGGGCCGTCATGCACCAGCGGCCAGCCGCCATGGGCGCCCTGGACGCGGCGCAGATAGTTGCCGATCTTGGCCTCGAGCCCGGCATCGATCGGCTCGGCCAGGTAGTGACGCAGCAGGACATATTCGGCCGGAATGGTGCTGTCGGCCTCGAGCTCGAACACCCAATGTCCGTCGGACTGGCGATAGCCGAGCAGCGCTTCGGTTGCCTTGGAGATGCTCTTCTCCAGCGCGACCGGGTCGACTGCAACGCTGTGATCTCTCGCAAGCATTTCGCTCGATATCCTCTTCATCGCGGGCCGGCTGATCGAAAGCCGCAGCCGCTCCAGAGCATGATCCGATTGCTTCGGATCACGTTCTTGTCCTTTTGTTCAGTCGCGTTTGCTTAACGCGAACCGGTAGCCACTTCGCTCGAAAACGCGCCAACGGGTCGAATCTAACGTCTGGCCAGAACCAGATCTGCGGCGCGATCACCGGATCGCACCGATCCCTCGATGGTTGCCGGCAACCCGGTAGCAGTCCAGTCGCCGGCAAGGAACAGGTTTTTTTGCGCCGTCGCGGGCCCCGGACGCAGGGCATTCTGCTCCGGCGTCGCCTCAAATGTGGCACGGCGCTCGCGCACGATCTGCCAGGGCGGCAGGTCGCCGGAAACCCCCGAGGCCTCGCAGATGTCCTGCCAGATCGCCAGCGCGAGCTCCTCGCGCGGCATATCGACCAGGCGGTCGCCGTTGCTGATCGTCACCGACAGCCGTTGCGGGAACGCGAACAGCCACTCCACGAGGCCGCCGACCACGCCGAGAATGGGCACGGCATCGCGCGGCGGGTCGACGCGGAAATGCGCGTTCACGATGGCGCGGAATTTGGTCGGAGTTTTCAGGCCGGGCAGCAGGGATGCCGCAGCGCGCGGCGGCACCGCAAGCACGACGGCGTCGTCGGCTCCCAGCGCGACCTTGTCGCCATTGCCAAAATCGAGCTCACTGATGCGATCACCCGACATGCCGAGCGCACGCAATTCGTGACTGAACTGGACGCTGTGGCCCCTCTCCTGCAGCAGCTTCACGGCCGGCTCGATCAGGACCGAGCTCAGGCCGTCGCGCGCGATCAGCGGACGGCAGGCCTGCCCGCCCGCGAGCAGCGTCTCGCGCACGATGGCGCCCGCGAGCCCGGCCGAGCCCTCCGGCGGATCGACGTTCAATGCGGCGAGCAGCAGCGGCTGCACCAGGCGGTCATACAGCGTGCCCTTGCAGGGAATAGTGTTGCCGACCAGCGCACCGGTGCCGGCCCAAGCCAGCGGCGCCAAGGCGAGATAGTCGCGCAGGCTAGTGTCCGGGACGCGGCGCGCCTCGTCGAACACCCACAGCGGCAGGCGGGAATCGCCGAGGTCGAGCTGCCAGCGCCGGCCGCTGGCAAGATCGACGAACGGAAACTGCGCGCGCGCAGGCCCGACGAGACCGGCCTCGGTGCCGATCGCGCGCGCGTAGCTCAGCGCATGGCGATTGCCCGACAGCAACAGATGGTTGCCATTGTCGATGGTGAGATTGGTGGCCGCGTCGAAATAGGAGCGGCAGCGGCCGCCGGCCTGCTGCGTTGCCTCATGGACGAACAACTTGTAGCCGCCATTAGCGAGGCGCACGGCCGCGGAGAGGCCGGAAATGCCGGCACCGATGATATGAACGGTCTTTTGCATCAGATGATCGCGTAACGAAGAAGGATGCCGATCTTGGCGGCCTTGGACACACGTACCGGCGCGCGCGGCGCGGTGAAGCCGCGCGCGATCAGAAGATCGAGAATCGCGCGGTAGTATTTCGACATGATCCGCGGCGCGCGCACGGCGCGGCGCGAATTGCGCTTCATGATCTCGTCGGATTTCTGGAAATGCATCTTGGCCCGCTCGGCCAGCGGCGCGCACACCTTCGGCAGCGCGCGGTCGGCGGTGACGCGGGCCGGATCGTTATTGGTGATGCCGGCGTGCCAGAGCCATTCGCGCGGCAGATAGAGCCGGCCGAGGCCGGCATCCTCGTCGATGTCGCGCAGGATGTTGGTGAGCTGCAGCGCGCGGCCGAGGTGATAGGCGAGCTGGATGCCGTCGTCCTCGGGCAGGCCGAACACGCGCACCGACAGCCGGCCGACCGCGCTCGCGACGCGATCGCAATACAAATCGAGCGTCGCGAGATCCGGCGCGCGGATGTCCTGCGGCACGTCCATCTCCATGCCGTCGACGATCGCGACAAAATCCTCGCGCTTCAGGCCGAAGGTCTTCACCGAGGCGACATAGTCCTTCAGCCGCTCCGGCGGATGCCCCGCATAGAGCGCGTCGATATCGTCGCGCCACTGCTGCAGCGCGGCCAGCCGCTCCGGCCGCGGGCCGTCGGAATCGGCGATGTCGTCGACCTGCCGGCAGAAGCTGTAGATCTGGAACATCGCCTCGCGCTGCGCGCGCGGCAGAATGCGCATCGCGGCGTAGAACGAGCTGCCCGACGCGGTGCTTCCGTAATTTGCGTTGGCCGCCGCCTCCACGCTCATGCGCCAGCCGCCGATTTGGAGACCGCACGCCGTCCGGTCGCACGCCGCGCCGTCTCGCCGGCCACGCCGCCAAGGCTCTGCAGCAGCAGTTCGAGCGAGCTCAGATGCACGCGCTCGCTAAGCGGATCGCGCACCTTCAGCATGTTGACGATCTTGTCGGCGAACGCCTGGATCACGGAGATCTCGAGCCCCAGCCTGAAATCCTTCACCTCGGCGGCGAGCGACTTGCTCTCGTCGAGCAGCGCCTCGGTGCGCACGGCGAGCGCCTGCAGGCATTTGAGCAGGGCCGGCTGCGATTTCGCCTCGCCGAGCATCTCGACGGTCGCGCCCGCGGCGGCCAGGGCATCGCGCGGCAAATAGACACGGTTCAGGTTGCGGTAGTCCTTGCCGCAGTCCTGCAGATGGTTGTTGATCTGCAGCCCGGCGCAGAGCGCGTCCGACGCCGCCCAGGTCGAGGTATCCTCGCCGTGCACGTCGAGCATGAACCGCCCGACCGGCATTGCCGAGTACCGGCAATAATCGATCACATCGTCCCAGTTCTCGTAACGCAGCTTGGTGACGTCGAGGCGGAACGCCACCAGCACGTCGAGCGCGTGCCGCGGCGGCATGCTGCGCTCGGCGAACGCGCGGCGCAGATTGACCGCTTCCTTCTGGGTGTCGCCATTGCCAAGCAGCTCGGCCTCCATGAGGTCGAGGTAGCGCAGCTTCTCCTCGGCGGGCAGCGTGGCGTGATCGGCGATATCGTCGGCGGTGCGGACGAAATTATAGAAGGCCAGGATCAGGGCACGATGCCGCGGATGAATGATCCACGACGCGACCGGGAAATTCTCGTCGCGGTAGGTCTTTCCGGATCGCAGGTCGCTCGCGGTGGTCATGGGAAATTTGGGCTACACTGGTCATGGCACGACGCAGGCGCGAAAGGTCAGCGCATGCGGGGGATTTGCGAGCCCCATATAGGGGAATACGCCACCAAAACCAATGCTGTCCGTGACCGCCAGCATACCAAGCCCGTGGCCGGCACACATGCCGAGCACGGGCCTTGCGGCGATCCATGGGGCCCGAAGCGGCCTTACTGGCCGTGGGTCTTCAGCACCTGGTCGCAGGCGGTGCTGATCTTGCTACGGTTCTGCTGCAGGCAGGCGAGAATGGTGAAATCGCCCTGATCGATCACGGCGCGGCAGTGACGCTGCACGTCGCGCGTGCAGGCCTTCTGCTCATCGGGTGTCCCGCGCGTCTGCTGCTGGGCGAAGGCGCTGGACGAGAGCGGGATCGACAACAGGGCAAGAGCCAAGAGAAATTTACGCATCGTATTCCTTCATTTCCGACAGCAGAAAATCTGTTCCCGAAAAGCGCTTCGGCATGGCCGGGACGGATTTTGGGGATTTGCAGACGCCACGTAACGCGGCAACGGATTGACGACAAGCACCGCTAAATGCGGCTAAATTTGCGGCGCTGTAAACCCCCACATAAGTTATTGATTCGCAATGACGATTCGTGCCATCACTTTGTCGCGTTCGGCTATTGCGGATAGCAGTTGCGCAAAGCTACATGCCATCACGAAGCCGACGGTTTCTGATTCTGTTCGATGACAATATGGGGGCCGCGCGCTGTTCTGTCGTTTGAACCTAACATTCTTCGGTGACACTAAACTTTCGATGCGGCGAGACGCTTTCTTGCGTAGGAAGCGTTGATTTTGATGGGAAAATTCACGATGAAACGGTTTGGTTCCAGCCTTTATGGTCAGGCTCTCAGGGCTGTGGGCGTCGGCGCCGCACTGATGCTCTCTGCCTCCGCCGTCCACGCCCAGGCCAGCGGGCCGTTTGCCGGTTTTGCCGGCTCGTGGACCGGAACGGGCACGGTGGCGCTGTCCAACGGCACGACTGAACGGATTCGTTGCAAGGCGGATTACAAGGTCGCGCCCTCGGGCATGAGCCTGAAACAGTCCCTGCATTGCGCCAGCGACAGCTACAAGTTCGACCTCTCCAGCGACGTCACCAGCCAGGGCGACCGGATCTCTGGCAACTGGAGCGAGGCGAGCCGCAACATCTTCGGCAATCTGCAGGGCACCGCGGGCGGCGGGCGGATCGACGTGTTCGTCGAGGCGTCCGGCTTTGCCGCGAACCTGAACCTGCAGACCAACGGCTCCAAGCAGGTCGTGCAGATCGACTCCAAGGGCGAGATCCGCGGCGTCTCGATCACGATGACGAAGAGCTGACGCTCCCAGCCGATTGCGCCCACAAGACACAAAGGCCCGGTTCCGAACGCTTCGGAACCGGGCCTTTTTGCTGCAGCTTTTTGATCGCTCGTCGATCAGGCCTTTTCGATCGGCGCGGGCTGGCCGCCCCTGCCGCGGAGCTTTTGCGACAGGTTGATCAGGAACATCGAGGTCGGCCGCAGGATGAAGAGGTCCGCGACCAGGGCTGCTACCATCGAGAACGCGCTGAGCCAGCCGAACAGGCGCAGCGACGGCAGGTCGGAGAACACGGTGACGACGAGACCGCAGGCCAGCACCACCGTGGTCAGGATCAGCGCAGGACCGACCAGGACGGTGGCGCGCTCCACCGCAAGTTCCGGCGTGACACCCGGCTTGGTCTCGAGCCGCAGGCGATTGAGGAAGTGGATGGTGGCGCTGAGGCCGAGGCCGAACGAGACGGTAAGTGCCACGACGCTGGCGAATTGCAGCCCCTCCCCGAGCAGCCACAGCACCGTGCCCGACAGCACCACCGGGAAGATGCCCGGAAGGATGCAGGAGAACATCACCACGATCGAGCGGAATGCGAGCCCGATGAAGATCGCGACCAGCAGGAATTCGATGGTGAGGCCGTGGTTGAGCTTTTCGATCATGCTGGCGCTGTTGCGTGCGGCAATCACCGACAGACCCGTGACCGCGATCTCGTAGCCGGGATGCTCGGCGCGCACCTTGTCCAGCGAATGATCGAGTTTGTTCACCACCGGAAGCAACTGGCTCGAGTCCACATCCGGGACGCGGCCCGACACCACGACAGCATCCTGATTCTTGTCGATGAACCGGCGCACCAGGTGTTCGGGGATCAGGTCGACATATTCCTTCAGCGTCGCGACATCATTGCTGCCGGCCTTTTCGGCGAGCCAGCGCCGCAAGGTCTCCAGCGACCAGACGTTGCCGACGCCGGCAGAGTCCTCGACCATTGCATGGACATCGGCAATCGTCTTCAAGGTCTCCGGCGAGTACAGCGATTGCCCCTTGGGGAATTCGATCAGCACATCGACCGGATTGGCGCCGGTCAGCTTGGCGTCGAGCCGGCTCGACGCCGCCACCGCCTGCCGCTTGTCCGGCACCTGATCGGCGAGCCGGTAGCGCGGCTCGAGATTGGCGTAGATGATGCCGAGGCCGCCGACCACGATCAGCGCAAGCAGGCTGAACAGCCCGGGACGGCCGACCATGCGCACCGCGATCCAGTAGCAGAAATTGCGCAGCGCCTGTACGCCGGCATCCGCGCTCTGGAACTTGACCGCAAAGATCTTCTCGTTGCGCACGAACAGGACGCCGAACACCGGCACCAGCGACAGCACCGCGATCAGCGCGATGATGGTCGCCGCCAGCCCGGCCTCGCCGAACTTGCGGATCAGGTCGGAATCCGAGAACTGCAGCGCGATGAAGGAAATTCCGGCCGTGCCGTGCGTCAGCACGCAGGCCGGTCCGACCACCAGCACCGCATTCTTGAACGCGGTGAACTTGTCCTGCCCCGCGATCAGCCGGTCGCGCGCCGCGAATGTCAGCTGCATCGAGTCGGAGAAGCTGATCACCATGATGAGCGGCGTCATCACGTTGAGGAACATGTTAAGGTTGAAATTGGCCCAGCCGAGGCCGCCGAGCGCGAGCAGGATCGCGATCATCGGCGGGAACGCCGCCGCCACCATGAAGGATATCTTGCGGAAGAAGATGATGGCGATGATGCAGCCGGCGAGGATGCCGAGGATGTTGTAGGTCAGGCCGTCGCGCTCGACCGCGTTGCGGATCTCGAGCTGCATGACCGGCACGCCGGACAATTGCGCATTGAGCCCGCTGCCGCCGAGGTCGTCGGCCATAATCTTCCTGATGTCGCCGACCACCTTGCTGAGCTTGTTGCTGCCGACCACCTCGGGCTCGAGCGATAGCACGATCAGCGCGAGCGTTCCGTCCTCCGACAGCAGCTTGCCGCGGATGATCTCGTTGCTTTTGACGGTCTCGACGAATTTGTCGTAGGCCGCGCCCTCGGGCAGCTCGTTCGGGAACAACGCCGCCGGCAGCTTGCCTCGCTCCGGCGCCTGGCGCGCAGAGAACAGCGACACCAGGCCGCGCACGCCCTCGACGAGTTGCAGATCCGTGACCATGTCACGCAGCTTGCCGAGATTGTCGCGCTCGAGCAGCGTCTTGCCTTCGACCACGACGAGCACGTCGAACTCGGTCGCCGGGAAGCGCTTGGTCACCGCCTCATACTGCTTGTAGTCCTTGGAGTCGGAGCGGAACAGCTGCGACAGCGAGTCGTCGATCTTGATCCGTTGCACGCCGAACACGGCGCCGATCAGCAACAGAACGAGGACGATGCAGGACAGGATCGGCGCCCGCATCGGGATCAGGCCGAGACGCTCGATCCCGAACGCGATGCTGAGGCCCGACCGCGGCTCTTCGATCTTCTCGACGTGGACCTGACTTTCGGAATTCTTTTCGAGCATGCCCTGTCCAGTTCTGAAAACGGCTCAATCTGTCTAGCTTGGGTCTAGGGGCGCGAATGAGGCGGGTGAGCGCAACTGATCGGCGCTAGTCCTTGAAAACACGCGAATATTGACCGGCGCCGGTTTTACCTGCCCGACCCTTTGCTCGCAAGCGCGAGGGGCGAGGCAAATCGACAGGGAACCGCCGATCCCCGCCATTAAGTATCTGATTTGTCACACCCTGGTAGCGCATTCCTCGACGATCCACCGCCGCTTTCATCTTTCAAGGCGACCCCTGTGATCTGGCGTGCCAGGCCCTCGCGCACAAGCCACGAAATCCTGAATGCGGCCTCCGCATAGCTCAGCCCGGCATGGTGGATGTTGGAGATGCAGTTGCGGTCGGCGTCGGTGAGACCGATTCGCGGCGCGAAGGTGAGATAGGCGCCGAGGCTGTCGGGAGCGGACAGGCCCGGCCGTTCGCCGATCAGCATCACCAGCATGCGCGCGCCGACGATGGCGCCGATCTCGTCACCGAGCGCGACCCGCGCCCCGGACGCTGCGATCACCGCGCCGGCCTCGATCTTGTCGGCCGCAAGGCGCGGCACGAGATGCCGGATCAATTCGACGGCATGCACATTGACCGCCGTCGGCGACAGGCCGTCACCGATCACGATGGCGCAGGGGCATGCGGTGATGCCGCAGGTCTCGAGCGACCGCCGCGACGCAGAATCCAGCATGCGCCCGAGATCGGGCCGCCGCAGATAGTCGCGCCGGCTGTGCGCTTGGCTCGACACCTCAAGCGGCGTGATGCCGAGGCCGGCAAGACCGGCCGCGATCCCGCTGACATCGAAGGCGGCGTGGACGGCGTCGCGGGCGCGGGCATGGTCGAGCGTGAATGACAGCAGCGCATCGGTCGGCAGGCTGGCCCCGGACCGGCCAAGGCCGACGCGCGCCGGCGTGAGCTCGCGCAGATCGGCAAGCGAAGGGGACATGGGCGCCGGCGGTGTCGTCATGCTGTTATTCGGCGGGGACGGAAGCCTCGCGCAGCCGGATCGAGTAGTTCGAGGCGTTCTGCCGGCCGCTGGAGGCTGCACGCGCAAAGGTGATCAAATGATGCGCAACCAGCGTCGCCGAGATCAACCCCTCGATGTCGCCGCGCTTGAGCCGGCCGAGCGCAAACCTCCAGAACACGCGCTTGTAGTCGCCGAGCACGCCGACCTTCCAGAAGATGTTGCGGAGCATGATCAGGCCGCGCCGGATGTTGGCCCAACTCTTCATTTCTGGGCTGACCGGCACCTTGATGCGATTGGCATAGGTGTAGTTGCATTGATGCAAATAGCGCGCGAACAGCTTGTTCGGCTCGTAGGCAACTTCCATGCATTTGCGCCAGGAACTGACCACGTCCTCATAGGGCAGCAGGAACTCGACATTGGAGTCGCGGCCCTCGTCATCGATCAGCCGCCCGGCTTTTTCGAGCCGATCCCACAATGGCGTCTTCGGCAGCGCCTGCAGCAGGTTGATGGTGAGCAGCGGAATCCGCGACTCCTCGACGAAGGAGAGCAACGCGTCGCCGGTCTGGGGCTTGTCGGTATCGAGCCCCATGATGATGCCGGAGACGACCTCCATGCCGAACGAATTGATGGTGCGCACGCCCTCGAGGATCGGAACCATCATGTTCTGATCCTTGTGCATGGCCTTCAGCGCGTCGGGATCGGGCGTCTCGATGCCGACGAAGATCGTCACGAAGTAGGCTTCGCGCATCTTCTCCAGGATCTCGGGACGCTTGGCGATGTTGAGCGTCGCCTCGCAAGCGAGGCGCGTGATATATCCGGTCCGCTTCTGCCACTCGATCAGGTGCGGCAACAGCTCGCTCGCGGCCTTACGGTTACCGATGAAATTGTCGTCGACGAAATACACGGTGTCGGTGGCACCGCAGGCGCGCAGCTTGTCGAGCTCGGCGATGATCTGCTGCGGCGACTTCAGGCGCGGATTGCGGCCATAGAGCCCGGGGATGTCGCAGAACTCGCACTGATAGGGGCAGCCCGAGGAGAACTGGATGCTGCCGAGGAAATACTTCTTGGTTTCGGCGAGCTCATAGGCCGGCAGCGGGAATTCCGTCATCGGCAGCCGGTCGATGGTTTTAAGCACCACCTGCTCGTCGGGACGGCTGGTATCATCAGCCAGACGCTTGATCAGCTCATTGGTCGCATCGCCGAGCTCGCCGACGTGGAGGTAGTCGAATGAGGGATAGTAGTCCGGGCAAGCACTGACCGACGGGCCGCCGATCGCGACCACCAGGTCATGGTCATGCGCGCGATGGCAGATGTCGTTCATCTGCTGGCGCTGGATATGCATACCGCTGACGAACACGGCATCCGCCCACTCGAAATCCTCCGCCGTCGCCGGACGCAGATTCTCGTCGACGAAACGGACCGGCCAGTTCTCGGGAAGGTATGCGGCGATCAGCAGCAGGCCCTGCGGCGGCATGAACGCCTTGACGCCGTCAGTGAGGGGGTAGGCGTGCTCGAAGGTCCCAAACGACGACGTATAGCGCGGAAAAACGCAGAGGATACGTCGTACTGTCTCTATGCCCTCAGCTCTCATCAAGCGACCCCGAAGCACCGGCAAATCTAACCACGGCGCGGAACGCTGGGCCAGAAATTCTTCAACATTGTGGCACTACTTAACGTCATAACGACGAGATAGTTGCTCTGCAGAATTTCGCTATCCTCCTCAGGTCAAGAGCCTGGCAGCGAGGTCGGGCAGCCGCTCCGCATCGGCCACGAGGCGGAAGTCCTGCCCGGCAAGGCCGACGCGCGCGAGCCAGTCGTCGAATTCGGGGGCCCGCCTCAGGCCGAAAAGGTCGCGGACATAGAGCGCATCGTGAAACGATGTCGACTGATAGTTCAGCATGACGTCATCCGCGCCCGGCACGCCCATGATGAAGTTCACGCCGGCGGCCGCGAGCAGCGTCAGGAGATTGTCCATGTCGTCCTGATCCGCCTCGGCGTGGTTGGTGTAGCAGACGTCGATCCCGAGCGGCAGGCCGAGCAGCTTGCCGCAGAAGTGGTCCTCGAGCCCGGCGCGGATGATTTCCTTGCCGTCATAGAGGTACTCAGGACCGATGAAGCCGACCACGCTGTTGACGAGCAGTGGATCGAACGCGCGCGCCACCGCATAGGCCCGCGCCTCGCACGTCTGCTGGTCGACCTGGTGATGGGCATTGGCGGACAGCGCCGAGCCCTGCCCGGTCTCGAAATACATCACATTGTCACCGACCGTGCCGCGGCGCAGCGACAGCCCCGCTTCCCGGGCTTCCCGCAGCAGCGAGAGGTCGACGCCGAAACTGCGATTGGCCGCCTCGGTGCCGGCGATCGACTGGAACACGAGATCGACCGGCAGCCCCTGCCCGATCAGTCCGAGCGTGGTCGTGACATGGGTCAGCACGCAGCCCTGCGTCGGAATCTCGAATCGCGTGATGATGTCGTCCAGGAGCCGCAGCAGGGTGCCGATGACGTTCGGGTCGTCGCTCGCCGGATTGATGCCGATGCAGGCATCGCCCGCTCCCAGCAGCAGCCCGTCGAGAATCGAGGCGGTGATGCCCTTGGGGTCGTCGAAAGGATGGTTCGGCTGCAGCCGCGTGCTCATTCGCCCGCGCAAACCGATGGTGTTGCGGAAGCGGGTCGTGACCTCGCATTTCTTCGCGACCAGGATCAGATCCTGGTTGCGCATCAGCTTCGACACCGCCGCAACCATCTCTGGCGTAATGCCGCGCGAGATCTTCTTGATCGCTTCCCCGCTGGCGGCATCCGACAGCAGCCAGTCGCGGAATCCGCCGACGGTGAGCGACGACACCGGCAGAAAGCCGGCAACGTCGTGGCTGTCGAGGATCAGGCGGGTGACTTCGTCAGCCTCATAGGGGATGACAGGCTCATCGAGGAATTGCTTGAGCGGAACATTGGCCAGCGCAAGCCGCGCTGCGATCATCTCCTCCGCGCTGTCGGCGGCGATGCCGGCCAAGCGGTCGCCTGAACGCGGCGGCGAGGCCTTGGCAAGCAGGATGCGCAGATCGTCGAATGCGTAATTGGTGGCGTCGATGGTGTGACGATAGAGCATGGGGGTTCGTCGCGGGCTGGGCAGCGCAATCTAGCACCTCTTTGCGAAAGGCGTGCCATCGGCTTCGCCCCGCGTGCCGGCGCCGTTGGCGGTGATCGCGGCGCATCACCGGCACGGAAGCGAGCCACGAGCACCCGCCAGACTCAATGCAGCCCATAAAGTATTGAGATTATTTACGGATTTTAACGGTTGCGGCGACACAAAACTCGCCCGTTAAGAAATTGTCCATGAAAATTTTGCATAAGCTTTAATCGGCCGAAGGTACTCCCCGGCCTCTTGGAGTGCCCCGCAATGCCCGCCCCCGTCACATTCTCCATCTCCATGTCCCGGCCTCCAATGGCATCCCGATTCTCGCTTGCTGCCAGGCTGTACTCGACGTTTGCGCTGATTGCGGCGCTGACCGCGGCCATCACCTTCCTGTCCGAATACAATGCGCGGCGTAATGCCGAGCTGACCGAGGCCGTCGACCTCGCAAGCCGTGCCGCACTCAATGTCGAGCGGGTCAATTCACTGGTCTACGCCGTGGTGATGGAATCCCGCGGCATCTACATGTCGACCGATCCGGCAGCGGTGAAGAAATACGGCGCCGGACTGCTGGCGTTCAACGAACGTATTCTCGGCGTGGTCAAGAACTGGGAAACCCTGGTGCAGGCCGACGACGCCGCCCAGTTCGCGGTGTTTAAGAAGCGCATCGAGCAGTTCATCGATTTCCGCAAGGAGTTGGTACGCCGCGGCATCGAGATCGGCGCCGCAGCCGGGCGGGAGTGGGGCGACAACGACGCCAACCGCGACGTGCGCACCGCGCTGAACAAGGATCTCGAGGCGCTCTCCAAGGTCTATGCCGAGCGCAGCAAGAAGCTGGCGCGCGAGACCGACACCAACCGCACGATGGCGCTGGTGCTGACCGGCCTCGGCGCCCTGGCCTTGATTGTGGTGGTACTCGGCGTGCTGATCATCGCCCGCTCGGTGGCCCGGCCGCTGTCGCAGATCACCATGACGATCAAGCGCGTCGCCGAGGGCACCGACCATGTCGAAGTACCGCATGTCGGGCGCAGCGACGAGATCGGCGCACTGGCACGCGCCATCAAGGTCTTCCAGGAGGCGATGGACCGCAATCGCAGCCTCAACGCGCAGGTCGTACAGGATTCCGAGGCGCGCGACGCGCGCGGCCGGCATATCGAGACCTTCGTCGAAGCGTTCCGTGGCACGATCGGCGAGGTGCTCCGCGCGGTGCACGACAACGCCGCGACGATGCGTCAAACCGCGCAGACCATCGCAACCGTCGCGTCGGACGCCAGCGGCCGCGCGGTGGCGGCGGCAGGCGCCACCGAACAGGCCTCGAGCAACGTCTCCGCGGTGGCGGGCGCAGCCGAAGAACTCTCCGCCTCGGTCGAGGAGATCGGCCGCCAGGTCAAGCAGTCGTCCGGCGCAGTCGATCAGGCCGGTGCGCGCACCGACCGCTCGATCACCGAGATCGAGGGCCTTGCCGCCACCACCCAGCGCATCGACGGGGTGCTGAGCCTGATCCAGGCGATCGCCGAGCAGACTAACCTGCTCGCCCTCAACGCCACCATCGAAGCCGCCCGCGCCGGCGATGCCGGCCGTGGCTTCGCCGTCGTCGCGCATGAGGTCAAGGCGCTGGCCGGCCAGACCGCGAAGGCAACCGCCGAGATCAGCGAGAATGTGGGCCTGATCCAGGCCTCGACCCGCAACTCGGTGGCCGCCGTGCGCGAGATCGGTCAGGCGGTGCGCGAGATCAGCAACGTCACCGCGAACATCGCGAGCGCGGTCGGCCAGCAGGACGCGGCGACGCGCGAAATCTCCGCCAATGCCCAGATGGCCGCCCAGGGCAACGAGACCCTGGTCACTAATGTCGGCTCGCTCCGCGATGACATGGACCAAACCAGCAAGGCGGCGGAATCGGTGCTCGCGGCCTCGAACGATCTGACCACAACTGCCGAGACGCTGTCGCGCGAGGTCGAGCAGTTCTTCCGCAACCTGCGCAGCGACGCGGCCGACGGCCTGCAGCGGACCGGAACCTGAGCGGCGATCTGGCGGGGCCCTGCGACAGGGCCCCGGCAATCCGGATGGTTAAGACTCTCCCAACGCACGGACACAAATTGCCTCCGCTTCGGGTCGCATTTCTCAATTTGATGCCTCCATAGAAAAGCGTCGCTGCGCGAGGGCGCGGGGAAGTGGAACCGAGCAATGAACGGGCTTTTGCCAAAGCCGAAGGCAGTGCCGACCAAACGGCTCCTTGCGCTCGGGATCGGCCTCGTTCTCTGCTTTTCGGCGATCTGCGCATCCATCCTCTGGGAGATGGCGGGCAAGGACTATCAGCATGCGAAGCAAGGTGCGACCAACCTCGTCGCCTCCATCGCCAGCGAGATCGACCGCAACATCGACCTCTACGACCTCTCGCTCCAGGCGGTCGCCGACGGCGTCAAGCTGCAGGAGCTCGGCAAGATCAGCCCGGAGCTTCGCCAGGTCGTGCTGTTCGACCGCGCCGCCACGGCCAAGGATCTCGGCTCGATCCTTGTGCTGAATGCGGCGGGGGACGTCACGCTCGATTCCAGGACGTTGACGCCGCGGGCCGCAAATTTCGCCGATCGAGACTTCTTCCGGGCACATCAGACGCGAGCGGACGGCGGGCTGTTCATCAGCGCTCCGTGGATTACCTCTGACGGCGAATATCTGATCAGCCTCAGCCGCCGCATCAACAATGACGACGGTTCCTTTGCCGGCGTGGTCGCGGGCAGCATGCGGCTCAGCTATTTCCACAATCTGTTTCGCAAGCTGAATTTCGGCTTCGGCGACAGCATGGCGCTGTTCAACAGCGATGGCGTCATACTGATGCGCGCCCCGTTCGACATCAGCAAGATCGGGCAAAGCATCAAGGACTCTCTGGTCTTCAAGCAATTTCCGGCACGACAATCCGGCTCCTACATCACGAAATCGATCGTCGATCATGTCAGCCGGCTCTATGTTTTCCAGGCGGTCGGACACAATCGCCTGCTCATCGCCGAGGGTCTTGCGCTCGACGGCATCTATGCCGACTGGTGGCAGCAGCTCTGGCTGATCGGCAGCGTGGTGGCAGCGCTCTGCGGCTTCTCGATCGTGCTGATGTTCTACCTGGTGGCCGCTCTCAAACGGCGGGCCGCCGCGGAAGACCGGCTCGCGCACCTCGCGAACACGGATGCACTGACAGGCCTCGCCAACCGCCGCCGCCTTGACGATACCCTTGACGTCGAATGGCGCCGTGGCATGCGCGCAAAGGCGCCGGTCTCGCTTCTGATGATCGACGTCGATCATTTCAAAATCTACAACGACACGTACGGGCATCAGGCCGGCGACGCCGTGCTCACCACCGTGGGACGGTGCATCGCAGGCAGCGCCAAGCGTGCAACTGATCTCGGTGCCCGCTATGGCGGCGAGGAGTTTTCGGTGTTGCTGCCGGGCATCGGCAAGACGGGCGCCCTGGAAATTGCCGAACGGATTCGCACCAAGCTGGCGGCTGCGCGGGAATCCGAGCTTGAATTGCCGACCGTCAGCATCGGATTGTCCTGCCTCGTCCCGGACCACGAGCGCACGTCGCGCGATCTGCTCAAGGCCGCGGACCTCGCGCTCTATCAAGCCAAGCGTGAAGGCCGCGACCGCGTCATCGTCAGCACGATCGGGTGGGACAAATCGGGCAAGCGGCACGTCGCCTGATCGCGACCGCATTGGCGCGGTCGAGCGCGCCGCGCGCCCATCCCGGCTCACCCCACCGGCAGCACGTCGACCGCAACGGCGAGCTTCTGCTTGCGCGCGCCGACGATGACGCCATCGACCGGCGAGACGTCGGCAAAGTCGCGGCCAATGGCGAGAATGATGTGGTCGCTCCCGACCATCAGATCGTTGGTCGGGTCGAACCCGACCCAGCCGAGCGCGCTGCCGCACCAGACCGAGACCCAGGCATGGGTGGCGTCGGCGCCCTGCAGCCGCGGCTGGCCCGGCGGCGGAATGGTGCGCAAATAGCCGCTGACATAGGCCGCGGGCAGGCCGAGGCCGCGCAGCCCCGCGATCATCACATGGGCAAAGTCCTGGCACACGCCGTGGCGCTTCTCGAACACGTCGCGAAGCGGTGTCGAGATCACGGTCGCCTTGGGATCGTATTTGAAGTCGTTGCGGATGCGGCGCATCAGGTCGGCCGCCCCGGTGAGGATGCCGCCGCCGGGCAAAAAGCTCGCGGAAGCGTAGGCCGTCACGGGCCGTAGCACCGGCACCAGTGCGCTGGCAAAGACGTAGCCGACCGGCGAGGCCGCATCGAGGCTCAACGCCTCGAACGCGTTGTCACGCACGTCCTCCCAGGGCGGACTGGCGGCGTCGCGCGCCGGCGGCTGTCGCGCCACCGAGACCCGCGAGCGGGCATCGATGCGCAGACTGCGATGCGCGGTCTCGATCAGGACGCTTTCAGTGAGCGTGCCGAAGAAGTCGCGCCTTGCGGTGCGTTCCGCGGGCCTCGGACGGATCTCGACCGAATGCGAGATCAACTGCTGCCCGTCGCCAGTGACCGGCTCCAGCCGCAGCGAGCAGCGCGCGAAGCTGACCTGGGTCTCGTAGCTGTAGGTCGTGACGTGACGGATGTCGTAGATCACGCCAGCCCCGTGAGCTTCTCCGGCCGGCTGGCATTCGGTCCGTGCGGGAAATAATGCAGCCCGATCGCGTCGGCGAGGTTGAGCAGATCCTGCTCCAGCGCGAACAGCGTCTTGACGTCGAGGCTCGAGGCTTCAGCCGTTGTGAGCATTGCCTCGACCGCGACGGCAAGACGCTGCGGCCGCTCGATCAGGCCATGCTCCTTCAGGCTCGGCAGCGCGGCAATATGCTCGTTCAGCGCCGCGACCTGGAATGCGACCGAGCGCGGATTGTAGGGGTCGAGCACCGCCAGATCGCGCACCGGTGCGAGCAGCGGCTGCACCAGATAGCGCGAGCGATAAGTGATCTGGCAGTCGACCAGCGTGAGCAGAACGTCGAGGTCCTCGTCACCGGCTTCGTCATAGGCGAACTGACGGGCAAAGCGCGTGGTGTTGACGGCGCGCTCGGCGCGGCGGCCCATCTCGAGGAAACGCCAGCCGGCGGCGCGGTTCATGTTTTCCTGCGCGAGGCCGGCGAAGCTTGCGAGCTCCTGCAAGGTCAATTCGGCGGCGCTGACGACGCCGTCATCGTCATGAACCTCGATGGCCAGCCGATCAGCCATCTCGGTGATGACCTGCCAAGCGTCCGGCGACAGCCGCTCGCGGAGCGAGGTCGCCGTGCGCTGCGCGGATCGCACCAGCGACAGCGCCGAGCCGAATTTCTCCTCGCTCTGCAGCGCTTCGAGCGCGACCTTGGCGAGATTGGCGCGCGCGGTCTGCGAGGCCGCGCCCCAGGCGACCAGCATGCGCTGGATGCGCTCGGCCGAATGCATCGCCGGCGCCGAGCCGTTTGAATTCGCGCGCGCGGGATCGCGCAGCGGCGTGCACAGCGCGCGGATCAGGCGGATGGTGGCCTCGGCGCGCTCCAGATAGCGGCCGAGCCAGAACAGATTGTCGGCGGCGCGGCTCGGCAGCACGCCGGCGATGCGGCGGATGCGGACGGTGTCGACTGCTGGCAGCAGGGTCGAGGTCTCAACCGCCTTGTCGGAAACCACCCAGACATCGGCGGACACCGCGCCATCGCCCATCGACACCGCGCGCGCATCGGCCCGATCGGCAATCCGGCAGAAGCCGCCGGGCAGCACAGTCCAGCCGCTCGGCGTCGCCGCCGCGAACACCCGCAACACGAACGGACGCGGCGCGATGCGACCGTTCTCCCATACCGGCGTGGTCGACAGCCGCACGAGCTCCTGACCGACATAATCGATGCCGCGATGGCTGATGGCATCCTTCAGGCGGTCGCGGTCCGCTGCCGACAATTCGCCCGGCAGCACCGGTCCGTTGCCGGGAAAATCCGCAACGCCGCGGCCATAGGCGCCTTCGATCGCGAACTCGTCGAGCCGCGACAGCACCTCTTCGCGGGCGGATTTCTGGCCGCACCACCAGGTCGCGATGTGCGGCATCATCAGGTCTTCAGAGAGCAGGCGCCGGCACAGATTGGGCAGGAAACCGAGCAGCGCCCTCGCCTCCATCACGCCGGAGCCCGGCATGTTGGTGACCACGACGCCGCCCTTGCGCAGAACCTCGACAAGCCCGGGCACGCCGAGATAGGAGGACGCGTCGAGCTCGAGCGGATCGAGCATGTTGGAATCGACCCGGCGCAGCAGCACGTCGAGCCGCTTCAGCCCGGCGACGGTGCGGATGTGGACGCGGTCGCCGGAGACCGCGAGATCGTCGCCCTCGACCAGCAGGAAACCGAGATAGCGCGCCAGCGTGGCGTGCTCGAAGTAGGTCTCACTGAACGCGCCGGGCGTCAGCAGGCCGATCCGCGGCTCGTCGCGATCGGCGCTGGCGCGCAGCGAATCGCGGAACGCCTCGAAGAACGGCGCGACGCGCTCGACATTCATCGACTTGTAGAGATTGGAAAAGGCGCGCGACAGCACCAGGCGGTTTTCCAGCGCGTAGCCCGCGCCCGACGGTGCCTGCGTGCGATCGCCGAGCACCCACCAGCGGCCGTCGGGCCCGCGGCCGATGTCGGCGGCATAGAGATGCAGATAGCGGCCCCCCGGCGGCTTGATGCCGCTGACCGCGCGCAGATACTCGCTGCTGCCGGCAATCGCCGCCGCGGGGATGGCGCCGTCGGCGACGAGGCGGCCTTCGCCGTAGAGGTCGGCCAGCACCATCTCCAAAAGCTGCGCGCGTTGCGCGACACCGGCGGCGAGTTGGCGCCAGTCCGCCGCGTCGATGATCAGCGGCAGATGGCTGAGTGGCCAGATCCGGTCGGAAGTGTCGCCCGGCGCGCGATAGGTGACGCCGGCCTCATGCAGATGGCGGTCGGCGGAGGCGAAGCGACGCTCGATATCGGCCGGCGACAGCGCGGCAAAGGCGTCGAAGAAGCGAGCCCAGACCGGCCGCGACGCGCCGTTGTCTGCAATATACTCGTCGGGAATGCCGGGCAGCCGGACATAGTCGCGGGTCCACTGCGCCATCCGGCGCTGACCGGGACGGGCCCTGCTCTCCTGACTGCTGCCTTGACTATTGCCTTGGCCACCCGATGCGGACATTCCACTTCCCCTTGACACAATTAGTGCAGGAGCGGCGTCCGCAAGTCGAGGGTCAAGGGAAACTCAATTGTGCGTTCCTCGGGCGGCATCTCGATCTTGCCGGGGGTGTGGCCGTGCTCCTGGAAGCGCGCCAGCCGCCGCGCCTCGGCCTCGTAGGAATTGACCGGCTTGGTCTCGTAGTTGCGGCCGCCGGGATGGGCGACATGATAGACGCAGCCGCCGAGCGAGCGGCCGTTCCAGGTGTCGATCAGGTCAAACGTCAGCGGCGCATGCACGGGAATGGTCGGATGCAGGCCGGAGGCCGGCTGCCAGGCCTTGAAACGAACACCGGCGACCGCCTCGCCGGCACGGCCGGTCTCGGTCATCGGCATCCGTCTGCCGTTGCAGGTGATGACATGGCGTCCCTCGACGAATCCGGTCGCCTTTACCTGCAGCCGCTCGACCGACGAATCGACATAGCGCACGGTGCCGCCGGAGGTGCCCTCCTCGCCCAGCACGTGCCAGGGCTCGAGCGCCTGCCGCAGTTCGAGACCCACGCCACCATGATGAACGCGCCCGAAGGCGGGGAAACGGAATTCAAGTTGCGCCTGGTACCATTCCGGCTCGACGTCGTAGCCGGATTGCTTGAGCTCGGCGAGCACGCCGAGGAAATCCTCCCAGAGGAAATGCGGCAGCATGAAGCGGTCATGCAGCGCGGTGCCCCAGCGCACGAACCGGCCCTGCTGCGGCTCACGCCACAGCTTTGCGATCAGCGCGCGGATCAACAGTTGCTGCGCCAGCGACATCCGCGGGTCGGGCGGCATTTCGAGCGCGCGGAATTCGACGAGGCCAAGCCGGCCGGTCGGGCCGTCGGGCGAATAGAGCTTGTCAATGCAGATCTCGGCGCGATGGGTGTTGCCGGTGATGTCGACCAGGATATGCCGAAACAGGCGATCGACCAGCCACAGCGGCCCATCCATGCCCGGCGGCGGCACGTGCGACAGCGCAATCTCCAGCTCATAGAGCCCGTCATGCCGCGCCTCGTCGATGCGCGGCGCCTGGCTGGTCGGGCCGATGAACATGCCGGAAAACAGATAGGACAGCGACGGATGCCGCTGCCAGTACAGCACGAGGCTCTTCAACAGATCGGGCCGGCGCAGGAACGGTGAATCCTCCGGCCTGCTGCCGCCGACCACGATGTGGTTGCCGCCGCCGGTGCCCGTGTGGCGGCCGTCGATCAGGAAACGGTTGGCCCCTAACCGCGTCTTGGCGGAGTCCTCATAGAGGCCGAGCGTGATGTCGACGGCTTCGCGCCAGCTTTGCGCCGGCTGCACGTTGATCTCGATCACGCCGGGATCCGGCGTCACCTTGATCACCTCGATGCGCGGATCGAAAGGCGGCGGGTAACCCTCGACGTGCACCTGCAGCTGCAGCTCCTCGGCGGCGGCTTCGATCGCCGCGATCAGGTCGAGATAATCCTCGACCTTCTCGACCGGCGGCATGAAGGCGCACAGCACGCCGTCGCGAACCTCGATCGACATCGCGGTGCGCACCGGCAGCGGCTCGGGAATCTCCTTCAAGGCTTGCTGCAGCTCGTCGGAAAGCGCATCGCGCGGCGCCATCGGATCGCGTTCGACGACGTAGGGATAATCGTCCGGCGGGACATATTCGAGCGAGGCGATCGGAAGCCGCAAGCCCAGCGGCGAGTCGCCGGGCGACAGGAACAGATGGCTGCGTCGGATCTTCCAGCGCTCGCTGCGCCAGCGTGCCGGCACGCGATCGCCGAGCGGGCTCCAGCGCTGGATCGGCAGCACGTAACCTTTCGGCGTGGTCAGCCCCTCATCGAACACCCGCGCCATCCGGGCGCGCTCTTCCGGATCGGTCAGCTTGGAATTCGCTGGGCTGACATTGGCCGGCAGGCCGGCTTCACGCTGCAGCCAGAAGGCGGGGTCTTCATAAGCCGGCATGGCATAGTCGGCGCCGAGACCAAGCTTGGTTGCTGCCACTTCGACGAAACGCTGGGCCTCCGCGATCTCGGCCCTGCGCGAATTCTCGATGCCGGCGATCAGCTCGGCATTCTTCCAGATCGGCTTGCCGTCCTTGCGCCAGTAGAGACCGAACGCCCAGCGCGGCAGGCTCTCGCCGGGATACCATTTGCCCTGGCCGTAATGCAGCAGGCCGCCGGGGGCGAACCGCGTGCGCAGCTTGCGGATCAGTTCATCGGCAAGCGTCCGCTTGGTCGGACCGACCGCGGCGACGTTCCACTCCGGCGATTCCAGATCGTCGACCGAAACGAAGGTCGGCTCGCCGCCCATGGTCAGGCGCACATCGTCTTTCCTCAGGTCGGCATCGACCTGCTCGCCGAGCCGGTCGAGCCGCGCCCAGGATTCATCGGAGAATGGTTTGGTGATGCGCGGCGCCTCGCCGATGCGCTCGACGCTCATCTCGAAGCCGAACTCGACATTGGCAACGCCCGCGGTGCCGGTCACCGGCGCGGCCGAACGATAATGTGGCGTGGCGCAGACCGGGATGTGGCCCTCGCCCGTCAGCATGCCGGAGGTGACGTCGAAACCGATCCAGCCCGCCCCCGGCAGATAGACCTCGGCCCAGGCGTGCAGATCGGTGAAATCGCTCTCGACCTCGCGCGGCCCCTCGAGCGGATCGATGTCCGGCCGCAGCTGAATGAGATATCCGGAGACGAAACGCGCGGCGAGCCCAAGGTGGCGCAGCGTCTGGATCAAGAGCCACGCCGAGTCACGGCAGGAGCCGGAGCCCGCGGCAAGCGTCTCCTCCGGCGTCTGGATGCCGGCCTCCATGCGGATGACGTAGCTGATCTTCTTCTGCAGCTGCGCGTTCAGCTCGACCAGGAAGTTGACGGTGCTGTCAGCCTGGCGCGGAATCTCCTTCAGGTAAGCCGCGAGCAGCGGCTCGGCCTCATCGGTCTCGAGATAGGGCGCGAGCTCGGTCTTGAGATCGCCGGGATATTCGAACGGAAAGCTGTTGGCAAAGGGCTCGACGAAGAAGTCGAACGGATTGACCACCGTCATGTCAGCGGTGAAATCGACCTCGACCTTGAGCTCGGTGGTCTTCTCTGGAAAGACGTAGCGCGCCAGCCAGTTGCCCTGCGGGTCTTGCTGCCAGTTCACGAAGTGATTGGCGGGCGTGACCTTGAGCGAATAGCTCGTGATCGGCATGCGCGTATGCGGCGCGGGCCGAAGCCGAATGGTCTGAGGCCCGAGATCGATCGGCCGGTCGTATTTGTAGTGCGTGACGTGATGCAGTGCGACTGATATCGACACGGACCGAAGGCTCCAGCAGCTTTTTTGAGCAGAACACTGCTGCCGGTCGACATCAAGCACTAACAACGGGCACGGGGTGCCCAAGGTAAGGGCGCGATCCGTAGCCCTGATGGAGCGAAAGCGAAATCCGGGGCCTTCATCCGCAGGAAGAGTCCCGGATTGCGCGGAGCCTGTCATCGGGCGCGCATTCGCGCGACCCGTTGGCTTCATCCGGGCTACGCGATTGCTAGCGGCCGATTGCGCCGGATACCTGCGAAGCAAGCTGCTCGGCGAGCATATGATAGCCCTCGGGGGTCAAATGCACACCATCGGGCTGATGGGGGAGTCCACCCAGCATCCCGTTAGGGAGCATGATCACCGCGATGCCACGGGCGCTGAGACGACTTTGGATATCCGCGGTCCGGTCAGGCCTGCCCTTGCGCCGGTCATTGCCGCCTGGCTGCAAAATAACCGCACGGGTCCCGTTCGGGACGGCGCGGTCCAGGCGTTGCAGCATCCCTTCCGTGGTGTCGCCGTTGATGCCGGCGTTCACGATGCGGACGCTCAATCCCTTCGCCCGCAAGATCGCTTCGAGCTGCGCGGGATAGGCCTGGTTGCGCGCCACGCCCTTGCCGTAGGTATTGCTCGCGCCAAGCGCGACTATGGTTGCGGCGTCAGCCGAACCGGCGCCGAGGCTCAAAGCGGCGAGAAATGTGATGCATCCAACAATTCCCAACCAACGCGCGCGCATGCTTCCTCCGTCCCATCCGTAGCCCGGATGGAGCGCAGCGTAGTCCGGGAAGCTTCATTCGCCAACGTACTTCCTTGTCGTCCCTGCGAAAGCAGGGACCCAGACCGCGTGGTCCTAATGATGAAAGACGATGGCAGACGCCTCGCACATCACTACGGCCGGTGGTTATGGGTCCCAGCTTTCGCACTAGGGCATGCACACATTTCTGAGGCTCCATCCGAGAGCGACGGCGCGGAAGTAATCGAGACCGTTTTTGAAGGTGATGGGGCCTGGTGGCTTGGAGGACGGATAGCCGTCCCATCCTCCAATGCGGCCGATAATCCAGGCCGCCCAGGCAAGACGATCGGACGGATGCGGGTTCTTCAGTCGTCTGTTCCTGGCTTCAAGCTGCTGATTGAGGGCGGTCAACGCATCGATCTCGCTGGGATTGAAGGCAACGTGAAGCGACTGCTGGCTCCCGTTGCGCGCTTGCAGGAGCTGGATGGTGATGATCGCGGCCTTGGCAGCGATGGCAACCAATTTGAGAAGCCGGCCGGCGGTGCCGATCTGGCTATCCTCGAGCTTGAAGCCCTGCGTCTTGAGGACGCGGAAGAACTGCTCGATGATCCAGCGCTGCTTGTACCAGGCGACGATGCGCCAGGCATCGTCTGAACTGGTGACCTCGTGAGAGGTGAGAAGACGCCAGTGCAACGGCTCGACGTTGGGATCGGCATTGATCTCGCGGACGTCAACGATGGCCAGATGCAGGCTTTTCGGCAAATGGCGCAGGAACTTGCTTTGCGGCCGGGCCAGCTCGATTGCGCCGAAGCGAAGTTCGAGGTCCATCGGACGTGCAGGCCGCCCCGCACGCGCAGGCAACTCGATGATGCGACGCTCTACCGCCGTCATGGCGTCGATCGCCGCATACAAACCCGTCGTGTCGGCCAGCTTGCGATCATGCATGCTGCGGGCGATCACGCGGTAGTCTTGCTCGGCTGCGCTGGCATAAAGAGCAAAGATGTCGCTCTCGCGGTCACCAAGCAGGGTCACCATTGCAGCACCGGTAAGCAGCGGCTTGGCCGCAAGGGCGGTGGCAATCCAGCGCTGCGATTCCTTGTCCGACAGGTCGCGGCTGTCATGCGAGACGCTCCGAGGGCCTTCACGCGTCCACACCTCGCCGCTCAAAAGTCCCAGGCAGGTGCCATTGTCCGCATCCACCGCCAGCATCGGGTGCAGCAGCACGCCGTGGTGATTGCCCTTGCCGATCTCCCCGAGCCCGCGCCGGCGTTGCGGCGTGGTGTTGAAGTGGATCTCGCTGGTGTCCTGGATCGCCAAAACATGGCGGCCTGTAACCGCCGCAGCCGTGCTTTCGCTCCAGCTTTCGATGATGCGCTCCTTCGTCACCTTGGAGTTACCGAGAAAGCGGTTGAACCGCACCTCCAGCGCGCGGTCTCCCTTGGAAAGCCGCCGAAGGCATACATCCTTGCCCGCGACCATGCGTCCGATGAGCGCCGCCCCCCTTTATCGAGACGACCATCCTCGAACCGGCCCAACGTCCAGTCAATCCGCGACAACATGCTGGCACCTCCGCCCAAGCCGAAGTGCCGTAATAGAAGTCACCGAGACCCCCGATTCTGGAATCCCCAATCTCTGACCCGAGTCAATCCGTCGCACCAGATGTGTGCATCCCCTAGAGCTTTCGCAGGGACGACGGCGGAGTGAAAGGCTAGATCGTGGCTCTAAACTACATCGTCGCGCCCAGCACCCACGGCGCGAATTCAGCGCCGCCGAAGTCAAAGCTCTCGCTCTTGGTCGGCTGGCCCGAGGCGGTCTTGAGGATGAGGTCGAAGATGCGCTGGCCGCATTCCTGCACGCTCTCCTCGCCGTCGAGGATGGTGCCGCAATTGACGTCCATGTCGTCTTCCATCCGCTTGTACATCGGCGTGTTGGTGGCGAGCTTGATCGACGGCGCCGGCTTGCAGCCGAACACGCTGCCGCGGCCGGTGGTGAAGCAGACGAGGTTGGCGCCGCCCGCGACCTGCCCGGTCGCGGCGACCGGGTCGTAGCCGGGCGTGTCCATGAACACAAAGCCCTTCTTGGTGACGGGCTCGGCGTAGTTGAGGACGTCGACGAGGTTGGTGCTGCCGGCCTTGGCCATCGCGCCCAGCGACTTCTCGAGGATGGTGGTGAGACCGCCGGCCTTGTTGCCCGGGCTCGGATTGGCGTTCATTTCGGCGCCCTCACGCTGGGTGTACTCCTCCCACCAGCGCATCAGGCCGACCAGCTTCTCGCCGACCTCGCGGCTGACGGCGCGGCGAGTCAGCAGATGCTCCGCGCCATAGGTCTCGGGCGTCTCCGAGAGGATCACGGTGCCGCCGTGACGGACCAGCAGATCGCTCGCCGCGCCGAGCGCCGGATTGGCGGATACGCCGGAGTAACCATCCGAGCCGCCGCATTGCAGCGCCACGGTGAGCTCGCTCGCCGGCACCGCCTCGCGCTTGACCTTGTTGGCATCGGCGAGCGCCTCCTTGACGAAGGCAACGCCGGCTTCCACTGTCTTGCGGGTGCCGCCGACCTCCTGGATGTCCATCGCGCGCAGGCGACCGGCGAGCTTCTGCTCCTGCATCAGGCCGCCGATCTGGTTCACCTCGCAGCCGAGGCCGAGCACAATGACGTTGGAGAAATTGACGTGGCGCGCATAGCCGCCGAGCGTGCGGCGGAGCAGCGCCAAGGGCTCGTCCTGGGTCATGCCGCAGCCGGTCTTGTGGGTCAGCGCGACGACGCCGTCGACATTCGGGTAATCGGCGAGCGGATTGTCGCCGGTGAACGGATTCTTCTTGAACATGTCGGCCACGATGCCGGCGACATGGGCGCTGCAATTCACCGAGGTGAGGATGCCGATATAGTTGCGGGTCGCGACGCGGCCGTCGGCGCGGCGGATGCCTTCGAATGTCGCCGGCAGATCGAAGTTCGGCACCGGCTTGACGTCGGCGCCATAGGCATAATCCTTGGCGAAATCGCCCATGCCGCAGTTCTGCGTATGCACATGCTGGCCGGGCGCGATCGCCTGGGTCGCAAAGCCAATGATCTGGCCGTAGCGCCGGATCGGCTCGCCTGGCGCGATCGGCTTGATCGCGACCTTGTGGCCCGCTGGAATGCGATCGACCGTGGTGACGCCCTCGGTCACCTCAAGCCCCGGCGGCAGGCTCGCGCGCGCGATCAGGACGCTGTCGTCGGCGTGCAGGCGGATCACTTGTGCCGAGGCCATGGGAGTTCTCCTTGGTGTCTTCTTCACCTCTCCCCGTCCTTTACGGGGAGAGGTCGGATCGCGTCAGCGATCCGGGTGAGGGGCGAGGCACGATGTCACTTACAACGATGGTGCTCGCCGGATAGAGGCCCCTCACCCCAACCCTCTCCCCGCATCCGCCTTCGCCCGAAGCCGGGCTTCGGCGGACAAGAGAGCGGGGCGAGGGAGCAGAGCTAAAATCGCGGACAGAACTTACGCCTTGCCGCCGGACTTCTCGCGGGTCGCGTTGACCTGCATCTTGGCGTAGACCTGCATCAGGCCGACCTCGTTCGACAGCGTCACGAGCTTGAAGCCCATGTTGATCGCGCGCACCGCGCCCTCGGCGCCCGAGCAGTGGATGCCCGGATTGAGGCCGCGCTTGCCGCATTCCTTGATGATCTTCTCGTAGATCTTGAGGATCTCCGGCTCATCGCGATCGAGCTTCGGCACCAGACCGTAGGAGAAGCCGAGATCGGACGGGCCGATATAGACGCCGTCGATGCCTTCGACATCGAGGATCGCTTCCATGTTCTCGACCGCGGTCTTGGTCTCCATCATCGGCAGCAGCACGATCTCGTCGTTGGCGGTCTGCTGATAGGTGCCGGCCGAGCCGTACATGCCGGCGCGGATCGGGCCGTTGGAGCGCACGCCCTTCGGCGGATATTTGGCGTAGGAGACGAGGTTCTTGGCTTCCTGCGGTGTGTTGACCATCGGGCAGATCACGCCGTAGGCGCCGCCGTCCAGCACCTTGCCGATGATGCCGGGCTCATTCCAGGGCACGCGGACCATCGGCGTCACCGGATGGGCATGCATCGACTGGAAGCACTGCACCATCGATTGATAATCCTGCACACCGTGCTGCATGTCGACGGTGACGCTGTCGAAGCCGCATTGCGCGATCACTTCGGCGGAGAATCCCGAGGGGATCGCGAGCCACGCGTTCACCACCGCCTTGCCCGATGCCCAGACTTGCTTGACCTTGTTTGCCATTGATCGCGTTTCCCTTTGCGGTTTATTGGGGGGACGAGCTTTCAGCTGGTCGCCCGCTGGATAGAAACTTCGCTGACGCCGACTTCGCGCGCGGTATTCACTATCGCCGCCCAGGTGTCGTCAGGCAAGGGGATGCCGTTCCTGGTGCGATCGGCACGGGTTTTCCGCTCGGGATCGCCCGGAATCAGCACGGACTCCGTGCCCGCGATCGGCTTGGTGGCGCGGATGAAATCGGTGTAGCGGGTGATTTCGTCGTCGAAGAAATTGCTGGTGTCGATCACCTTGGGGTCGATGTAGAACGCCATCATGCCGTTGGCGAAGCGCCGGTCCGACGACGTCGCGCCGGTGCCGGTCAGCGCGCCGCCGAGCAGTTCGCAGATGAAGGCGAGACCCGAGCCCTTGTGATCGCCGAAGGCGCGGATCGCGCCAGTTCCCTTGGTGTGGTCGCGCGGTCCGTCCGGCGTGTACGGACCATACAGCACATGCGGATCCTCGCTCAGCGTGCCGTCGGCATCGACGAGCGCGCCGATCGGCAGCTTCTTGCCGCCGCGGCTTGCCACCAGGCACTTGCCCTCGGCGACAACCGAGGTCGCAAAATCGAGCACGATCGGATCCTGGCCCTGACGCGGAATGCCGACGCAATACGGCGCCGTGGACAGGCGCTTCTCGACGCCGCCGTAAGGCGCAACCAGCAGCGAGCCGGCCGCGGTCACGAAATGAATTGAAACAAGGCCTTCGGCTGCGGCCATCTCGGCCCAGTCGCCGACGCGGCCGAGATGACCGGAGTTGCGCAGCGCGACCGCGGCGAGCCCCGCCTTCTTGCACTTCTCGATACCGAGCTTGACCGCAACCGGCGTGACGGTCTGGCCATAGCCGAACTTGCCGTCGACCACCGCGAGCGACGGCGTGTCGACCACCACCTCGGGAGTCTGGTTCGGCACGATCGAGCCCATCTTCTTCCACCTGACATAGACGGGCACACGGATCACCCCGTGGCTGTCATGCCCGGTGAGGTTCGCTGTCGTCAGATAGGTCGCGATGCGCTTCGCCTCTTCCGGAGAGGACTCCGAATGGGAAAACACCTCGGAGACGAAGTTGATGAGGTTATCGACCTTGATGGTGACCATGAAAAACCAGCTCGCTCAGTAAAGCAGGGGACGTTGTCAGGCGTGGGTCTTGGCGTGGCCGCCGAGATAGGCCGCGGCGATGGCTTCATTGCCCCACAATTCGTCGGGCTTGCCGCCCAGCACGATCCGCCCCGTTTCCAGGACGAAGCCGTGATCGGCGACCGAGAGTCCCATGCGCGCATTTTGCTCGACGAGCAAGACCGTGGTGTCCTTCCTGATCTGCGAAATGATGCGGAACACCGCCTGCACGATGACCGGCGCCAGCCCGAGCGACGGTTCGTCGAGCAGCAGCAGCCGAGGCTTGGCCATCAGGCCGCGCGCCACAGCGACCATCTGCAGCTGGCCGCCGGACAGCGTCCAGCCGAGCGCGTTGGAGAAGGCGCGGATGTCCGGGAACAGGTCGAACATCGCGTCGGCCTCGCGCGAGATCTGCGACGCCGGCACCTTCCGGTTCGACGCGCCGAGCATGATGTTCTCTTTCACGGTGAGGCCCGGAAACACGCGGCGGCCTTCCGGCACGTGCGAGATGCCGAGCCGGACGATCGCTTCGGGCCCGAGGCCCGCGATCGAGTGGCCGTCGAACATGATATCGCCGGAGGCGGGCTTGGCGAGGCCTGAGATAGCGCGCAGCGTGGTCGACTTGCCGGCGCCGTTGGCGCCGAGCAGCGTGACCACCTGGCCCTGCTCCACGGCGATGGTGACGCCGCGCAGCGCCTCGATCTCGCCGTAGCGGACCACGAGATTGCGGATTTCGAGCAGCGGCATCATTCGCTCCCGAGATAGGCGGAGACGACGTCGGGATGGCGCAGCACCGCCATGGACTCGCCGTCCGCGATGCGGCGTCCGAAGTTCAGCACGGTGATGTGCTGGGCGGCTTCCGACACCAGCGTCATGTCGTGATCGATGATCAAGATGGTGAGGCCCTGGGCTGCGATGCGCTTGAGCAGCTCGTGCAGCTCCAGCTTCTCGGTCGAGTTGAGACCGGCCGCCGGCTCGTCGAGCAGCAGCAGCGTCGGGTTCGACGCCAGCGCCCGCGCGATCTCGATCAGGCGCTGGTGGCCGTAGGAGAAGCTCGAGATCAATTCGTTGGCGCGGTTGCCGAGGCCGACGAAGGTCAGCGCCTCCATCGCGCGCTCGGTCAGCGCGTCCTCGCCCTTCCCGATCATGGTGTTGCCGGGACGCTCGGCGCCGATCTCGACATTCTCCAGCGCGGTCATCGAACGGAACAGGCGGATGTTCTGGAAGGTGCGTCCGAGGCCGGCCGCCGTGCGCTGATGCGGCGCCATATTGGTGATGTCGGTGCCGTCGAGCACGATCCTGCCCGCGGTCGCCTTGTAGAGACCGGACAGCACGTTCAGCGTCGTAGTCTTGCCGGAGCCGTTGGGCCCGATCAGCGCATGCACGCTGCCGCGCTTCACCGCGATATCGACGCCGTCGACCGCCTTGAGGCCGCCGAAATGCTTCGAGAGCCCGGTCACTTCGAGCACGATGTCGCCGCCTGACGTCGCCGGCTTGAGCTGCAAGGCCGCCGCGGCCGGCGGCGCCTTGGTGTGCGCACGCCAACGCGTGAACGCGTCCGACACAAAACCCCAGATACCGTCGGGCATGAAGCGGATGATCAGGATCACGAACAGGCCGTAGATCGCCAGATAAAGTCCCGGCACGCTCTTCAGGAAGCGCAGCCATTCCGGGATCAGGATCAAGAGGCCCGTGCCGATCACCGAGCCGATCGGCGAGGCCACGCCGCCGAGCAGCGACATGGTCAGGAACACGATCGATTCCGCGAACGAGAACTGGTCCGGGCTGACATAGGCGAAGCCGCCGGCGAACAGGCCACCGGCCAGACCGCCGAGCAACGCGCAGAGGCCGAACGCGTAGATCTTGGTGCGGAATACGTCGATGCCGTTGACGCCTGCCGCAAGCTCGTTGTCGCGCACCGCGCGCATGGCGCGGCCAAGCTTGGTGTCCGGTAGATGCCAGACCAGGTAACCGACGATCGCGAGCATCGCGACGCAGAAGGCCAGATAGCTCTGCGAGGACTGGAACAGCTCCGGCCGGCGAATGTTGGCGACGCCGTCCGGCCCGTGGGTCACGCCGATGGCATTGATCATCACCAGCGTCACGATCTGCTGGAACGAGATCGTCACCATCGCAAGGTAGTGCCCCCCCAATCTGAGCGTCGACATGCCGAGGAACGCGCCGGCGATCAGCGTGATCGCGCAGGCGCCAACCAGGCAGAGCCAGAAGTTCAGGTGCAGGTCCGCGGTGCCGAGCCCGACCACATAGGCGCCGAAGCCGAAGAACGCGGCCTGCGCCAGGTTGATCTGGCCGCACAGGCCGAGCACGACCGACAGCCCGAACACCGCGATCGAGAAGGTCGTGGCCTGCAGCAGGATGTTGAGGATGTACCCGTCGAACCGCATGCCGGCGGCGAGCGCCACCAGCACCGCGGCGCCGATGAAATACGGCAGATGACGGATGATCAGCGGCTTCGAGCGCACGGCCGGCGCGGGGATCATGTTGTCGCTGACGCTCATGCTTTCTCCGCGACACGTTCGCCGAAGATGCCCTGCGGCCGGAACACCAGGAAAGCGATCAGCACCAGGAAGGCAAAGCCGTCCTTGTACGGCACCGAAATATAGGCGGCGCCGAACGTCTCGATGACACCGAGCGCGAGGCCACCGACGATGGCGCCGGCAACGTCACCGAAGCCGCCGATGATGGTCGCGGCAAACGCCTTCAGCGCAATCGTCGAGCCCATCTGGATCGAGACGAACAGCACCGGCGCCACCAGGATGCCGGCGAGACCGCCGAGCACGGCCGAATAGATGAAGGTGATCATGATCATGGTGGAAACGGAAATGCCGAGCAGCGAGGCCATTTCCTTATCCTGCGAGGTCGCCTGCAACTTCTTGCCGAGCAGCGTCTTCTCGAAGAACCAAAAATTGAACAGCACCAGGAGGATCGTGACGCCGATGATCAGAAGATACTGGCTGTCGAGATAGACCGGGCCGAGCTGAATGCCGGGCGTATCGAACCAGCCCTGCAGCACCTGCGGCTGCGGGCCGTAGATCGCAAGCACCGAGTTCGACAGCAGGATCGAGGCGCCGATGGTGGCGATGATCACGGGCAGATAGGTGCGATTGCGCAGCGGATAATAGACGCCGAGATTGAAGATGACGCCGAACAACGCCATGCCGGCGAGCGCGATCAGGAACGACAGCCAGTAAGGCCAGCCGAGATCGACCGAGAACACCACCATCAGATAGGCGGCGACCATCGAGAACTCGCCTTGCGCGAAGTTCACCACGTTGGTGGCACGGAAGATCAGCACGAAACCGAGCGCGACCAGCGCGTAGACCGCGCCGATGCCGATGCCGGTAAAGAGCAGTTGGAGGACGAGATCCATGACGAGCGCTCGATCTGAGAATTGTGTCGCGGGCGAACGGCCTCTCCGAGGTGGCCCGGAGAGGCCGAACCGCTATCAATCGTTGAAGTCGATATGCTTGTCGTAGACGATCTTGCCCTTGTCGTTCTTCACGACATTGTAGCCGTGCAGACCGTCGCCGTTCTTGTCGAAATTGTACTCGCCCTCGGCGCCGGCGAACTTCTGCGTCGCGAGGATGGCGTCGCGGATCTTGTTCGGATCGGTCGAGCCGGCCTTGTTGATTGCCGCCGACAGGATGGTGATCGCATCATAGGGCCAAGCGCTCTGGTTGTCGGGCGCGGTCTTGTAGGCATCGCGATAGGCCTTGCCGAACGCCTTCGCCGCATCGCTTGAATCCTCGGCGAAGTCGGCGACGCCGTAGGTGTTGAACAGCGCGGGGCCGGCGAGCTTGGTCGAGGAGACCGCCACCACCGAGGGCGAGCCGACCCAGGGAATGTTGACGCCGAGCTGGCGCAGCTGCCGGGCAAAGATGCCGAGATCGTTCTCGAAGGTGAAGTAGGTGCCGAGCACGTCAGCGCCGGACTGCTTCACGGCCAGTACGACCGGGGTGAAGTCCTGACTCTGATTGGCATAGCCCTGGTCGAGCACCGGCGGCGCGCCGAGCTTGGTCAGCGCTTCCGAGAGCGCCTTGCCGCCCGCGGTGCCGAAGGCGTCGGTCGAATGCACGATCGCCCATTTCTTCTTGCCGAGCGTATTGACGCCGAAGTCGGCGATCACGCGGCCGGAATAATTGTCGTTCGGACGGAAGCGGAACAGCCAGGGATTGCCGGAATGGGTGAGGTCGGGATTGGTGCCGCCGATCATCACCGGCTTGCCGACCTTGATCACGTCGGGCGCCATCGCCTGCACCTGGGTCGAGCGGATCGAGCCGAGGAAGGCGACGATGTCGGATTGCGCGGCGAGCTTGGAGAATGCCAGCACGATGCCCGGATTGGTGGTCTGATCGTCCTCGATGACGAGTTCGACCTGCTTGCCGAGCACGCCGCCGGCCTTGTTGACCGCGGCCAGCGCCAGCTTGGCGCCGTTCTGGGCCCACAGCCCCTGCTCCGCCGCGGGTCCGGTCACCGGCACGCACATGCCGATCTTGATCGTCGCACCCTGCGCCCAAGCGCTGCGCATCAGCGCGGGTGCAGCGAGACCTGCCGCCAAGCTGGCGGAAAACTCACGTCTCGTCAGTTTCATTCCATCCTCCCTGTGATGCGCCGAACTTGCTGTCGGCTGCGTTGAGACGAGCTGACGCGTCGATCTGTTGGCCCGTCCGCAGCCATCAAACGGCGCGACGAGCAAACGTGAGCACCGCTGCAGCGCGCAAGCCGTGCAACGGCGACCATCAATCTGGCGTTTGACCCAGCTAAACATGATTGCACATTGCACGCAATAGTCAAAAGTTCGCTGGCAGAGGTGCGTAAATGCCTGCTACGAGCGACCATGACGCGATCACGTGATAGTGTGGCCAGCGGGCAGCCATTCCATGTCGATTCCACGAGCGAAATCGCAAACCAGACGAAAACAGCCGGCCTACGCGCTGATCAAGAGCGCATTGGCAAAGCACATTCGCGCTGGTGACGTGCCACCTGGCACGGTTCTTTCCGAATCGGCGATCGCGACCTTGTTCGGCTCCAGCCGCTCTCCGGTGCGGCAGGCTTTCGAACAGCTCGAGCATATCGGCCTGGTGCGGCGGTTCGACGGTCGCGGCGTCATCGCCGGCAAGCGCAAGGTCGACCCTCGGCGCGTCCCGATCACACCGGAAATGTTTGGGCTGACCGACGGCCCCGTCGATGCCGTGCGCAGCGACGCCTGGGATACGCTCTACTACAAGCTCGAACGTGAGATCATTTACCGGTCGCTGTTCGGACGCTTCCGCGTCAGCGAGCTCGCATTGGCGCGGCATTTCCGGGTGGGGCGCACGGTGGCGCGCAACCTGCTGCTGCGCGCGCAGGCGATCGGCATCCTCGAGAAGGGCGCCAAGGCGCACTGGTACGTGGTGCCGTTGGACGAGGACCGCCTCCGCGACATCTTCGAGGTGCGCGCAACGCTCGAGCCGCTGCTCCTCAAATCCGCGACGGCGACAATTCCTGCCGCCCTGCTCGACCGCATGGCGGAGCGGCTGCGCGAGGGGATCCAGCACCGCGACCGCGTCGGCGTCGGCGAACTCGATGAGATCGAAGGCGACCTCCATATCCGCTGCCTGGGTTACGGCGCCAATCGCGAGATGATCGAAGCCCTCAAGCGCACCCACTGCGCTTTCGTGATCGGCAAGCACATTCAGGTCGCCCTGACCGCGCCGCAGATCGATTCCTTCATGGACGAGCATCTGGTGATCATCGAGGCCTTGCGCACGCGTGACGGCGACGCGGCGGCAGCCATCTTGCGCCGCCATATCGAATGGTCCCACTCGAAGGTCGCGGGCTGGATTGCCGAATTCCGCGCCATCAACGTGATTTCGCGCGTGCCCTACATGGCCTGAGCGCGAATGCCGCGCATGATCGAAGCTACTCGTCAGCCTCGACCTCGGCGTCATCGGACGAGCCCATTCCGGCCAGGCTCGCTTCGAGCGCGCCCAGCATCTCCTGCAATTCGGCAAGCTTGCGCGCCCCGAAGCGCCGGGTGATCTCGGCATAGATCGTCTCCGACGTCGGCGCCACCGCCTCGATCAGCTTCAACCCCTTGGCGGAGATCGAAACCACCGCGCGCCGCGCGTCGTTCTCCGCTGCCTTGCGCTCGATCAACGCGCGGCCCTCGAGATCGCGAAGGATTCGCGACAGACTCGGGCCGAGCAGAAACGCCATGCGGGCGAGTTCGGTGACCTCGATCTCGTCGACCGCGGTGAGCGCGCGCAGGATCCGCCATTGCTGCTCGGTCAGCCCGTGATTGCGCAGCGACGGACGGAATTGCCGCATCACCGCCTCGCGGGCGCGAAGCAGCGACATCGGCAGCGAGCGCGAGAACTCGCGCATCGGGGTCCGTCGCGCCGCCACGTCCTCGCCCTGCCCAATGTCGTTCGAATTTTTGCGCGCCATTACCTAATCCTGCGCAACGAAATTTTGCGGTGCAACATGCCTTGATTCAGTTTGCGGGAATTCACTTAACATGTTAATCATCTCCCGACATCCACTTTTGTGTAGCACGCATGGCCCTCTCCAAGGACGATATCCGCGCTGCCGCCGAACGGCTCGACGGCGCGGAAAAGACCCGCAAGCAAATCCGCCAGCTCTCGCTGGAATACCCCCGCATCACCCTCGAAGACGCCTACGCGATTCAGAAGGCCTGGGTCGAGATGAAGGTGGCGCAGGGCCGCGTCGTCAAGGGCCACAAGATCGGCCTGACCTCGAAAGCGATGCAGAGCGCGCTCAATATCGACGAGCCCGATTCCGGAATCCTGCTCGACGACATGTTCTTCGCCGATGGCGGCCTGGTCCCGACCGACCGCTTCATCGCCACCCGCGTCGAGGCCGAGCTTGCCTTCGTGATGAAGCATCGCCTGACCGGGCCGAACTGCACACTGTTCGATGTGCTGAACGCGACCGATTTCGTGGTACCGGCGCTGGAGATCCTGGATACCAGGGTCGAGCGCGTCGATCCCGAGACCAAGGCGACCCGCAAGATCTTCGACACCATCGCCGACAACGCCGCCAATGCCGGCATCGTGCTCGGCGGCCGGCCGATCCGCCCGCTGGACGCCGACCTGCGCTGGATCGGCGCGCTGTGCTTCCGAAATGGCCAGCTCGAGGAAACCGGTCTGGCCGCCGGCGTGTTGAATCATCCGGCGACCGCGGTGGCGTGGCTCGCCAACAAGATCGCGCCGAACGGGCTGGCGTTGGAAGCCGGCCAGGTCGTGCTGGCGGGCTCCTTCATCCGTCCGATCGAGACCCGCAAGGGCGACACCATCCAGGCCGACTACGGACCGTATGGTTCCGTAAGCTGCTACTTCGCCTGACGCCTTCAGCAGGAGCGCTGCATGCCGCATTTCACGCTTGAATACTCCGCCAATCTCGACGATCTGGTCGACATGGGCGCGACGGTCGAACTGGTCCGCAAGGCCGCGGTCGAGACCGGCATCTTCCCGCTCGGCGGCATCCGCGTCCGTGCCGTCAGATGCGAGCACTACGCGATCGCCGACGGCCGCAAGAATTACGGTTTCCTCGACATGGTGCTGCGGCTCGGCGAAGGCCGCGATCTCGCCACCCGCAAGAAGGCCGGCGAGTACATCTTCAAGGCGCTATCGGCTCATCTCGATCCGGTCTTCGCCAACAGCAAATTCGCGTTGTCGTTCGACATGCAGATCAACGACAAGGAAACCAGCTGGAAACGCAACAACATCCACGACGCACTGAAGGTGGAGACGGTCAATGGATAAAGCGACAGCGAAATCGCCAGCCGACGTGTTCCAGGCCAACCGCGATCGCGCCGGCCCGCTGCTTGCAAGCTTGAAAGCCGAAGGCATCGGCCATGTGATCGACGGCAAGATCGTGCCGGCGGCCTCCGGCCAGACCTTCGAGACGAGATCGCCGATTGACGGCACGGTCCTGGCGACGGTCGCACGCGGCAATGCCGAGGATATCGACCGTGCCGCAACCGCGGCGTCCAAGGCCTTCAAGGCCTGGCGCGACATGCCGGCGGCGCAGCGCCGCAAGCTGCTGCATCGCGTCGCCGATGCGATCGAGGCGCGCGCCGACGACATCGCCGTGCTCGAATGCATCGACACCGGCCAGGCGCACCGCTTCATGGCCAAGGCCGCGATCCGCGCCGCGGAGAATTTCCGCTTCTTCGCCGACAAATGCGGCGAGGCCCGCGACGGTCTCAACACGCCTTCGGACGAGCACTGGAACATCTCGACCCGCGTGCCGATCGGCCCGGTCGGCGTGATCACGCCGTGGAATACGCCGTTCATGCTCTCGACCTGGAAGATCGCGCCGGCGCTCGCGGCCGGCTGCACCGTGGTGCACAAGCCGGCGGAATGGTCGCCCGTCACCGCCGATCTGCTGGTCAAACTCGCAAAACAGGCCGGCATCCCCGACGGCGTGCTCAACACCGTGCATGGTTTCGGCGAAGAGGCCGGCAAGGCGCTGACCGAGCACCCCGCCATCAAGGCGATCGGCTTCGTCGGCGAGAGCGCGACGGGCTCAGCGATCATGGCGCAGGGGGCGCCGACCTTGAAGCGGGTGCATTTCGAGCTCGGCGGCAAGAACCCGGTGATCGTATTCGACGACGCCGATCTCGATCGCGCGCTCGATGCCGTCGTGTTCATGATCTACTCGCTCAATGGCGAGCGCTGCACGTCGTCGAGCCGGCTGCTGGTTCAGGAGAGCGTCGCCGGCAAGTTCATCGAGAAGCTGACCCAACGCGTAAAGGCGCTCAAGGTTGGCCACCCCCTCGATCCCGCCACCGAGATCGGGCCGCTGATCCATGAGCGGCATCTCGCCAAGGTGTGCAGCTATTTCGACGTCGCCAAGAACGACGGCGCCACGATCGCGGTCGGCGGCAAGCCGCATGACGGTCCCGGCGGCGGCCACTATGTGCAGCCGACGCTGGTAACCGGCGCGAACGCCAAGATGCGGGTCGCGCAGGAGGAGGTGTTCGGCCCGTTCCTGACCGTGATCCCGTTCAAGGACGAGCGAGAGGCGATCGAGATCGCCAACGGCGTGGAGTACGGCCTGACCGGCTATGTCTGGACCGGAGACATGGGCCGCGCGCTGCGCGTGGCGGATGCGCTGGAAGCCGGCATGATCTGGCTCAATTCGGAGAACGTCCGCCATCTGCCGACCCCGTTCGGCGGCATGAAGTCGTCAGGCATCGGCCGCGACGGCGGCGACTACTCGTTCGACTTCTACATGGAAACCAAGCACGTCTCGCTCGCGCGCGGGACGCACAAGATTCAGAAACTGGGAATTTAGCCAGCCGTCGTTCCGGGGCGATGCGCAGCATCGAACCCGGAGCCTCGAGATTCCGGGTTCTCGCTTCGCGAGCCCCGGAATGACAATAAAATTGAGGGGAAACACCGATGCCCGTTCCGACACACGTTTTCGATCCGCCGTTCAACATCATCCGCTGCAGCCATGCCGTGCTCGACGTCACGGATCTCGACAAGAGCGCCGCCTTCTACGAGAAGACGGTCGGCCTCCACATCGAGAACCGCGACGACAAGTCGGTGTATCTGCGCGCCAGCGAGGAGCACCAGCATCACTCGGTGGTGCTGCGCAAGGCGCCGAAGGCGGCCTGCAACCGGCTTGGCTTCAAGGTCGGCAACGACGGCGACCTCGACAAGGCGGCCGCCTTCTTCTCCGAGAACGGCATCGCCTACGCTTTCGTCGACCAGCCGTTCCAGGGCCGCACCCTGCAATTCACCGATCCGTTCGGCTTCCAGATCGAGCTTTACGCCACGATGGAGAAGCGCCCGCATCTCTTGCGGCGCTACGATCTCTACAAGGGCTGCCATCCGCAGCGGCTCGACCATTTCAACGTGTTCGCCGCCGAAGTGCAGGACACCGTCGATTTCTACGCCCGGCTCGGCTTCCGCCTCACCGAATATGCCGAGGAGGACGGCGACAACGGCCGCATCGCAGCCGCCTGGATGCACCGCAAGGGCAACGTCCACGACTTCGCGATCACCAACGGCCGCGGCCCGCGCCTGCACCACATCGCTTATTGGGTACCGACCGCGATGAACATCGTGCATCTCTGCGACGTGATGGCCTCCTCCGGCTACCTCAAGAACATCGAGCGCGGCCCTGGCCGGCACGGCATCTCCAACGCCTTCTTCCTGTACATCCGCGATCCCGACGGCCACCGCATCGAGCTCTACACCAGCGATTATTTCACCGGCGATCACGACCATGAGCCGCTGCGCTGGTCGCTGCGCGATCCGCGCCGCCAGACGCTGTGGGGCGCGCCGGCGCCGCGCTCCTGGTTCGAGGAAGGCTCGACCTTCGCCGGCCAGGCGGTGCGCGAGCCGCGCTTCGTCGCCGACGTGCTGGTCGCGGACTAGTGCGCGCCTTCCTCCTCACGTCGTCCCTGCTTTCGCAGGGACGACACCAATTATGGGACTACTAATGCCCTCTCCTCGCCTCGCCACCTATTCCTTCAACGGCGCCACCAGCTATGGCGTCGTCACCGACACCGGCATCGTCGACCTCTCGTCGCGCTTCGCCAAGGACTATCCGACGCTGCGCGAGGCGATCGCCGCCGGCGCGCTGAGCAGGCTCGTGGAGGATGCCGCCAGGCGCGCGCCCGACCATGCGCTCGACGCAGTCGCGTGGCAACCGCCGATCCCGGCGCCGGAAAAGATCATCTGCATCGGCGTCAACTACCCGGACCGCAATGCCGAATACAAGGACGGCTCGGACGCGCCGAAATACCCGAGCATGTTCCTGCGGGTGCCGCGCTCCTTCGTCGGCCACAACACGCCGGTGGTGCGGCCGCGCATCTCGCCGCAGCTCGACTATGAGGGCGAGCTGGTGCTGGTGATCGGCAAGGCCGGCCGGCACATTGCGGAGAGCGCCGCGCTCGATCACATCGCCGCGATCACGCTCTGCAACGAAGGCACCATCCGCGACTGGGTGCGGCACGCCAAGTTCAACGTCACCCAGGGCAAGAACTTCGATTCCACCGGCAGCCTCGGCCCGTGGATCGTGCCCTACACCGGTGAAGAGCAGATCGCCGATATCCGCCTGACCACGCGGGTGAACGGCGAGACCCGCCAGGACGACCGCACCTCGCGCTTGATCTTCGGCTTCCGCTACCTCATCAACTACATCTCGACCTTCACGACGCTGGTTCCCGGCGACATCATCGTCACGGGCACCCCGACCGGTGCAGGTGCGCGGTTCGATCCGCCGCGCTATCTGAAGCCCGGCGATGTCGTCGAGGTCGAGGCCGAAGGCGTCGGCATCCTGCGCAACAGCGTCGTCGACGAAGCCACCTAACCTCACCAGCAAAGTGGACAGTGCCATGACCTCAACATCCGGCGGCGAAGCGATCGTCAACGGCCTCGTCGCCCACGGCGTCGACACCGTGTTCGGCCTGCCCGGCGCGCAGATCTATGGCCTGTTCGATGCCTTCCACCAGGCCCAGCTCAAGGTGATCGGCGCCCGGCATGAGCAGGCCTGCGGCTACATGGCGTTCGGCTATGCGCGCTCCAGCGGCAAGCCCGGCGTGTTCAGCGTGGTGCCCGGCCCGGGCGTGCTCAACGCCTCGGCGGGGCTGCTCACCGCATTCGGCTGCAACGAGCCGGTGCTGTGCCTGACCGGTCAGGTGCCGACGCAGTTCCTCGGCAAGGGCCGCGGCCATCTGCACGAGATGCCGGACCAGCTCGCGACGCTGCGCACCTTCGTGAAATGGGCCGACCGGATCGAATACCCTGATAACGCCCCCGCGCTGGTGTCGCGCGCGTTCCAGGAGATGCTGTCGGGCCGGCGCGGCCCGGCCTCGCTGGAGATGCCGTGGGACGTGTTCACCCAGCGCACCCAGGTCGCAGCCGTCAAGCCGTTCGATCCGTTGCCGGCGCCGCAGCCCGATGCGGACCGCATCAAGGCCGCCGCCGACCTGATCGCCGGCAGCAAGGCGCCGATGATCTTCGTCGGCAGCGGCGCCATCGAGGCGCGCGAGGAGATCCTCGAATTGGCCGAGATGATCGACGCGCCTGTCGTCGCCTTCCGCAGCGGCCGCGGCATCGTCTCCAACGCGCATGAACTCGGGCTCACCATGGCTTCGGCCTACAAGCTCTGGCCGAAGACCGACCTGATGATCGGCATCGGCACGCGCCTCGAGCTGCCGACGATGTCGCGCTGGCCCTACCAGCCCGCCGGACTGAAATGCGTGCGCATCGACATCGATCCGGTCGAGCTGCGGCGCTGGCCGGCCGATGCCGGCGTGATCGCGGACGCCAAGGCCGGCACCGCCGATCTCGCCGCCGCTGTGCGCAAGGTGGGCTACCGCAGGACCTCCGGCCGCCGCGCCGCGATCCGCGAGGCGACGGCCGCGACCGAGCAGGAGATCCAGCGCATCCAGCCGCAGATGGCCTATCTGAAGATCCTGCGCGAGGTGCTGCCGGCGAGCGCCATCGTCACCGACGAGCTGTCGCAGGTCGGTTTCGCCTCCTGGTACGGCTTTCCGATCTACGAGCCGCGGACCTTCGTCACCTCGGGCTATCAGGGCACGCTCGGCTCGGGTTTCCCGACCGCGCTCGGCGCCAAGGTCGCCAATCCGGACAAGCCGGTGGTCGCGATCACTGGCGACGGCGGCTTCATGTTCGGCGTGCAGGAGCTTGCCACCGCCGTGCAGTTCAAGATCGGCGTGGTGACGCTGGTGTTCAACAACAACGCCTATGGCAATGTCCGCCGCGACCAGCGCGAGCGCTTCGACGGCCGCGTCGTCGCCTCCGACCTGGTGAATCCGGATTTCGTGAAGCTTGCAGAATCCTTCGGTGTCGGCGCCGCGCGGGTCACCTCGCCGGATCACTTCCGCCCCGTGCTGGAGAAGGCGCTGGCCGACGGCGGGCCTTACGTGATCTCGGTGGAAGTGCCGACGGATTCGGAAGTCTCGCCCTGGGCATTCATCCATCCGGCGCGGAATAACTAAGCCAAACGCTCGTCATTCCGGGGCGATGCGCAGCATCGAACCCGGACTCTCGAGATTCCGGGTTCGTTTCGCGCCACGGGAATGACGACGCTAAGCGCTCTTCACCCCGCGTTGCAGCCGTGACGCGGCGATCACGAGCAGGCCGGCGCCGGCGACCGACCAGCAGGCGACCGGCGCCCATTGCACCAGCGGCGCATAGTCCGGCATCTTCTGCAGGCCACCCGCGACGGCCGCCATCCGCGCAAAGGTCGCAAGCGCCAGCGCCGAGAACACGAGGCCGGTGACCTTGCCTTCCGCGCCGGTCTCCCCGATCGCGAGCGCCGCGGACACCGCGCTCATCAGCATGCAGCCCCAAGCGGCCCCCGCCATGAATTGCGCCACGATCAGGACGTTGAGACTGCCGGCGATCTCGGCGGCGATGATCGCAAAGGCACCGAGCAGTCCCGCCGCGCCCATCACGATCAGGCCGCCGCGATGCTTGACGACGATGCTTGCCGGAAACATCGCGATGTTGAAGCCGATCCAGAATACCGGCATCAGCCATTGCAGCTCGTCCGCCTTGGCAAAGCGCAAATAGAACGGCGCGCTGTTGATGTTGAAGTGCAGCTGGTAGCCGAGCGACAGCAGCACCATCGATCCGATCAGGAACATCGGCACCGCCCCGAGCCGCTTCGCCGGGGGCGCCGGCCGCGCCGGCTGCGCCTCCGCCGCGATGCGGCGCTCGACGCCTGAGAAGGCGAGCGCGGTCAGCAGCAGCACCGCGCCTGACAGCACGAACGGCAGCCGTGCATCCTGGTTGCGCAGCACGACGCCAAGATAGGGCGAGACCGCGCCCGCGATGCCATAACCCAGCATCGCCAGCGCCGCGAGGAACGGCACCGAGGGTTGCGCGCGATACTTGCCGAGCAGCGTCAGCGGCGGCGCCCGCAAGGCCGACGACGTCACGGCCCAGATCACGATCAGCACGATCAGCCAGACCCTCGCGCCCGGCCCGGTGCCGGCGACGTAAGGCAATGCGACGAAGGCGGCGCAGGAGATCGCGGCAAGGATACCGACAAACAAGCCAAGGCGGCCGACCAGACTCGAAATCCTGTCGGCGGCCATGCCCATCGCCGTGTCGGTGACGGTGAAGATGCCCTGATCCATCATCAGGATCAGGATCACGGTCGACGGTGCGATGCCGACATCGGCGCATAGCTTCGGCAGATAGATCAGATAGGTGGTCCAGCCCAGCGTGAACACGAGCTGCAGCACGGCGAGATAGACGCCGGTGCGGTTGACGGCGCGGTCGGCCTTGGTGGTCATCCGCCAAGTCTAGACCACCCGGCGGTTCAGCGCACCTTGCGGAAGGTCAAATTGATGCGCTGGCGGCCGAGCACGCTGTGCTCGCCATCTGCGAGCGGTGCCACGCCGTGATAAAATAGCCGTGACGAGCCGCCCCACACCGCAACGTCGCCATGTTCGAGTCGATAGCGGCGCGGCGTGTCGCTGCGCTGCAGGCCGCCGAACAGGAAGATCGCCGGCAGCCCGAGCGAGATCGACACGATCGGTGCGCGGTAGTCGAGCTCGTCCTTGTCCTGATGCAGCGACAGTTTTGCGCCGGGGACGTAGCGATTGATCAGGCAGGCCTCAGGCGCGAAGCCGTTGAAGCCGGCTTCATCAGCGGCGTCGGCGGCGAGCCTGCGCAACACCTCCGGCATTTCAGGCCAGGGTTGTCCCGAGACGGGATCGATCGGATCATAGCGATAGCCGCTGGGATCGGAGACCCAGCCGACGCTGCCGCAATTGGTCATCGCGACCGACATGCGGTGGCCGCCCGGCGTGATCAGATGCCGGAACGGCGCCTGCTTGACGATGGCACGCAAGGCCGGGATCAGCTCGGCCTCGAACGGCCGGACGAAGCCGCGCAACAGCACCGCGCCATCCGCGATCGTCTCGCGCGATGGCCGGGCATCGCCAATGGTCTCGAACAGATCGGTGGCCACGCCTCTCTCGCACTCACTTCGCGTCGTGGAAGATCACACCAACGGTGTGGCGATGGCCGGAGCGAATCCTGCTGACGCCGTGGCGCAGATTGACACGATACGGTCCGCGCGTCCCCTGCACCGGGCGATGATGCACGGCAAAGGCCACCGCATCGCCCTTGGTGAGCGGCACCACCTCGGGCCGCGACTGCATCCGCGGCCGCTGCTCGGTCAGCACGAATTCGCCACCCGTAAAATCGCGCCCGGGCTGCGACAGCAGGATCGCGACCTGGATCGGGAACACATGCTCGCCATAGAGATCCTGGTGCAGGCAGTTGTAGTCGCCCTCGCCATATTGCAGCAGCAGCGGCGTCGGCCGCGTCTGTTCGGCGTCATGGCAGCGCTTCAGGAACGCCGCATGCGACGCAGGATATCGGATATCGATCCCCATCGTCTCGTTCCAACGATTGGCTGTCGCGGTCAGCCGCGTATAGAGCGCCGGCCGCAGCTCCGCGATCAGGTCCGGCAGCGGATAGGAGAAATACTTGTACTCGCCGCGGCCGAAGCCGTGACGGCCCATCACGATCCGGCTGCGGAACTGGCTGTCGTCGGGATACAGCGCGGCGATGGCATCGCATTCCTCAGGCGTCAGCAGGCCGTTGAGGACGGCGCATCCCTGATCGTCGAGGTCGGTCTTGATCTGGTCCCAGTCGAGCCCGTCGACGCGGGCCGGGATGCCGGTGGATGGGCGGGTAATGGTTTTGGCTGTTGCTGTCATGGGACGGAATCTGGCCCCTGATTGCGGCCCGCGCCACCCGATTTCCGGCAGGAAATGTCGGGGAACAGCGCCCCAATCCCGCTGTCGTCCCGGCGAAAGCCCATAGGCGCTAAAATAGGATTTGCGCCTTGGATTCGCTTGTGATTCCAAGATGGAATGGCACACGAATCGCTTGTGAACAAAGATTGGGCGCGCGTTGTCGCCCGACTTGGCGGAGCCGAGGCTCTGAACATTAGCGCGCGCAAGACGAAGGCGTTTGTCCGTCCGCGGGAGATCAGCAATGCGGTCGACTTGCTGCGCCTGATCTTGGCTTATTGCCTTGGTGAGAAAGGGCTGCGGTTGACGGCGGCATGGGCCACGTCGGTTGGGCTTGTCGATATCTCCAACGTGGCTCTGTTGTATCGCTTACGTCAGTGCGGAGATTGGCTGGCAATCTTGGTCGAGCAGGCGCTTGCCGCCGCGGCGCCGAAGGCGAGCCGCGGTCGTCTGATCCGTATTGTTGACGCCACGACGGTCCCCAAGGCTGGGACGAGCGGCAGGAACAAGAACGCAGTGTGGCGTATCCATAGCGCGTTCGATCTTCCGCAGGAGCGCTTTGGTCACTTCGAACTGACCGATCAGCGAGCGGGCGAGACGCTGGATCGGATACCGGCGGTTGCCGGTGAGATCCGTCTTGCCGATCGCGCCTATCTGCAACCGGAGCGCATGGCGCATCTCGTCGATGCCGATGCGGACTTCGTGATCCGGGCCGGCTGGAAGAGCGCGCGCTGGCTCGATGCCGAAGGTAATCTTGTTGACCTCACTGCCGAACTGCGCAACGCCTCGGCGCGTGGCCTGATCGATCGGCCGATTTGGATAAAGCGCAAGTCAGGTGCGCCGCCGCTCGCAGTGCGTCTGGTTGCCGCGAAGAAGCCGGCGCAAGCTGCTGCGGCTGCGCGACGCAAGGCGCGCCGGACTGCACAAAAGGGAGGTCATCAGCTCTCCAGGCAAACACTTGACGCCGCAGATTGGGTGATCCTGGTGACCTCACTCAGGCCAGAGGACTTCACGACTGCAGATATCCTCGCCCTCTATCGGCTGCGATGGCGCATTGAGCTCGGCTTCAAGCGGCTGAAAAGCCTGATTGGCCTGAAGGGACCTCCCGGAACCGACGAGCGGTCCGCCAGACCCCATATCCTCGCTCATCTGCTGATCATTCTATTGCTCGAGCCGCTCGTCGACGAACTCGAAGACTCTCCCCGCTTGGCCGACGCCGCCTGACCCACCCAGTGACGTGGCGTCTGCTGCGCCAGCTCGTAGCTTCGCTACGGCAAGCGATCATTCCACAGCCCGCAATCGCTCTACTCTGCAGAGCCAGTCACGCTCTCCGGCGACATCTACGCGAGCCACCCAGACATAAGCGCCACTATCAGACTATGATCAAACTATCTTAGCGCCTATGGGCGAAAGCCGGGACCCATAGCCACCGTCGTAATTGTTGAGATCGCTGGGGCCACAACGTGCCAACCACAACACTCTGTGGTTATGGGTCCCGGCTTTCGCCGGGACGACGCACGTGGAGAAAGCGTCGGTCATCTCCCTCACAACAACAACGCGGCGAGCAATCAGCCCCTCACCGGCAGCGTCACCACGTCGTAGCCGTGGCTGATCTTCCGCTTCAGCACCGGATCCTCCAGCTCGAACTCGAAGCGGCTGGCGGGGCGGATGCCGCCCTTGGCCGCGAAGGTGCCGCCGAACATGGCGCAGCCGTCGGGCAGCGCACCTTGGTCGAAGCCGCGCGCGATCAGGTCCTTCACCGGCAGCATGTGATCGAGCGTGCCTTCCTGGTAGAGCACGCGCTGGCCGCCGATCACGGCCCAGGAACGCAGCACCAGCTGGTCCCAGTGGCCGATCACGTCCTCGAGTTCCCACAGCTCCGATGCCATCGGCTTGTCGCACATCTGCTTCGACACCGTGACGCTGTAGCTCTCGACCTTGCGGTCGGTGTGGTCGGAGCCGCAGCCGACGAAGATGCGGCCCTGCCAGCCGATCAGCACGAACTCGACCTCGCCGCTCGAGTCCTCGCCGCAGACTTCGATGGCATCGGCGAAGGTGAGCCGGCGCGCCGAGCAGCGGTAGTAGATCGGCGTGGTCGCGGGCCGCGCGATGCCGAGCGCCTCGAGCTCGGCGATGTGCTTGTCGCGCGCCACCGGATCGCGGCCGGTCCAGCCGGCGATCACGGCCTGCCTGATTTCCAGTGTGAGCGGAGTGGCGACGCCTTTGTCGTCGACATTGAAGGTGAGATCAAACACGGATCACGGTCTCCATTCCGGCAGCGAGCTCGAAAATGCGCCGATCCGAACCGCCCGCGGCGGCGAGCATCAGGCCGACCGGCGCCTCGCCCTCGTGATGCGCGGGCAGCGAGATCGCGCAGCCGTCGAGCACATTGATCAGCGTGCAATTGCGCAGCGCGCGCAAATTCTCGGTGGCGAACGCCTTGTCGTCGGCGAGGCTGGCGATCGTAGGCGGCAGGTTCGCCGTGGTCGGCAGCACCATCGCATCATAGGGCGCGATCCGCTTCTCGGTACGGGCGATGAAGGAGCGGCGTGCGTTGAGCAGATCGATATAGTCGGCGGCCGGAAAGCCCTCGCCGCGCTGGATGCGCACGGCGACGCGCGGATCGTAGATGTCGCCCTTGCTGGCCAGCAGGAAGCGATGCCAAGCATAGCTTTCGGCGGCGGCAAAGCCGCCCTTGGCGTTCATGACGCCGACATCGAGCAATTCGGGCACCTCGATCCGCTCGATCAAGGCGCCTGCGCGCGACAACGCCGCGAGCGCGCGCTCGAAGGTTTTCGCGACGGCCTCGTCGAGGTCGTCGAGAACGACCGTGGTCGGCACCGCGAGCCGCATGCCCTTCACCGGGCGCTGCGCGACCGGCATGACCGGCTGGTCGGCGAGCACCGCGTCGAGCGCGGCGCAGCAGGCCACCGAATTGGCCAGCGGGCCGTAGCTGTCGAGCGTGAACGACAGCGGCACGCCACCATCGAGCGGAATCCGGCGCTGCGTCGGCTTGTAGCCGACGATGCCGTTGAAGGCGGCGGGGATTCGGCAGGAGCCGCCGGTGTCGGTGCCGAGCGCGCCGAACGCCATGCCATCGGCGATCGAGACCGCCGCCCCCGAGGACGAGCCACCCGGCACGTGGCCGGCGCTCCGGTTCCAGGCGCTCTTCGGCGTGCCGTAATGCGGATTGATGCCGATGCCGGAATAGGCGAACTCGGTCATGTTGGTGCGGCCGATCACGATGAAGCCGGCGCGCTTGAGCCGCGCCACGACAGGTGCATCGGCATCCGCCGGCGCGGAATCCTCCAGCGCGCGCGAGCCCGCCCGCGTCACCTGCCCCTTGATGTCGAACAGATCCTTGATCGAAACCGGAATCCCGGCAAATGGCGACGGCGCGGCATTGGCCTTGCGCAGCCGGTCCATGGCGTCGGCGGCCTCGAGCGCGGCGTCGCGGTCGACACGGATGAAGGTGCGTTGGCCCTCGCCTGAGGGATCAGCGATTTTGGCGATGCACTGCTCGACGAGCTTGCGGGCAGAGGTCGCGCCGCCGGCGAGATCGGCGGCCAGGGAGGCGAGTGTCGGATTCTTGGGCATGGCTTTCACTTCACGGCTTGCACTTCATGGCTTGCAGTTGATTGTCGCGCGAACCGAGGCCGATTTCCAGCCCGCCGGCGCCTCACCTCGCATCACTTCAGCCCGAAATAGGCGCGGTGCAGCTCTTCATTGCCGCTCATCTCGGCAACCGTGCCGGAGAAGCGGATCCGCCCGCCTTCCAGCACGAATACGCGGGTGGCAATCTCGAGAAAACCGATATTTTGCTCCGCGATCAAGAGTGCCAGTCCGCGGCCCTGCAGGCTCGACAAGGCGCGCAGCACCTCCTTGACGAACAGCGGCGACAGCCCGGCCGAGGGCTCGTCCATCACCAGCAGCTTCGGCTCGGCCGACAGCGCCTTGGCGATGCCGAGCATCTTTCGCTGACCGCCGGACAGGCTGGACGCGGGATCGCGGCGCTTGTCGCGCAGCACCGGGAACAGGCCGTACAGTTCGTCGACCCGCGCCCCCGGATTGGCATGGCCCAGCGCCTGCGCGCCGACGCGGATATTTTCCTCGATCGACAGGTCGGGAAACACCGCAAGCTCCGACATGTAGGTCATGCCGCGCTTCATGCGGTCCGACGAGCGCATCCTGGTGATGTCCTCACCGCCGAGCTTGATGTGGCCGCTGCGGGCCTCGATCAGGCCGACCAGCGACTTCAGGAACGTGGTCTTGCCCGCGCCGTTGGCGCCGAGCAGCAGCACGGTCTCGCCGGGGCGGACGTCGAGATCGACGCCCCACAGCACCTGCATGGTGCCGTAGCCGGCATCGACGCCCCTCGTGTCCAGAAGCGACACCGCATCAGTGGGCATGCTCGCCTCCCAAAAATACCTCGATCACCTGCGGCTCGCGTACCGCGGTCGCCAGCGTGCCCTCGAAGATCTCCTTGCCCGCATTGAGCACGATGACGCGGTCGGTGATCTGTTCGATGAAGCCCATCAGATGCTCGACCACGATGATCGCCATGCCGGTCGCGGCCAAGGCCTTGATGCGGCCGGCGATCCAGTCGAGCTCCGCCGGGTTGAGGCCGGCCGCGAGTTCGTCGAGCAGCAGCAGCCGCGGCCGCGTGGCGAGCGCACGGGTCAAATCGAGCATCTTCTGCTGCGCGCTGTTGAGATCGGCGGCCGGACGGTCGGCGACCTCCTTCAGCCTGAAATCCTCAAGCAGTTCGGCAATCGACGGCGCACCGGTCGCGCCGCCATAGGCCAGCGCCACCTGGATGTTCTCGCGTACCGTGAGCGACAGGAACGGCTTCGGTACCTGGAAGGTGCGGTTGATGCCGCGGTGAACGAGCTTGTGCGAGGCGACGCCGCCGGCGGACGCGCCGTCGAACACGACCTCGCCGCCGTCTGGCGCATAGAGACCGGAGATCACATTGATCGCCGTGGTCTTGCCGGAGCCGTTCGGGCCGACCAGCCCGAGGATCTCGCCGGGCACGACGTGGAAGCTGAGGCCATCGAGCGCGTGGAAGCCGCCAAAGCGCTTCACCAGCTTCGAGACCTTGAGGATCGGGGTTTTCTCAGGGGACATGCCACCCCCTGCGGGTTGCCAGCGACACCAGTCCAGAGGGCAGGAACAGCACCAGCCCCATGATCAGGAGACCATAGATCAGCTGGAAATATTGCGGCGTGGTGAAGCCGATCAGATTGTAGATGCCGTAAAGGATCAGCACACCGACGATCGGGCCGGTGATGGTGGCAACGCCGCCGAACAGCGCGAACACGATCGCGAAGATCGAGAACTCGCCGGAGAACACGTTGTCCGGATAGAACACCGAGACGTACCAGGCGTAGATGCCGCCGGCGAGGCCAGCGACCAGCGCCGAGGCGAGCCAGGCAATCACCCGCATCTTCACGATATTGACGCCGGCCATCGAGGCCGACACCGCATCCTCGCGCACGGCCTGCAGCGCCAGCCCGAACGGCGAGTTCTTCAGATAGACCACGGCGCCGACCGTCAGCGCCATCACGACGACCGCGGCATAGTAGGCGTGGGTCGGGTTGAAGGTGCCGGTGAGCGACACGCCGTAGGGGCCCTTGGTGATCCCCTCCAGCGCGGGGTTGGCGACGAAATGCAGCACCGCGAGCGAGGCCGCGAGGTTGGCGATCGCGAAATACGCGCCCGACAGCCGCAGCAGCGGCGTCAGCAACAGGCCGAGCGCAACCGCCACGACGCCGCCGACCAGCACGGCGAGCGGCGCCGGTGTATGCAGATGCATCACCATGATGGCGAAGCCATAGGCGCCGGCGCCGAAGAAGCCGACATACCCGAACGGCAGATAGCCGGTGAAGCCATAGATGATGTTCACGCCTTGCGCGAGGATCAGGAAGATCACGAAGTTGAACAGCAGCAGATGGTTTTGATAGACGCCGGGCAGCAGTGCGAACACCACCACCAACGGCGCCAGGATGAACAGCAGGTGCTTCGAGGCGTTATGCAACGCGCACCCGCCTTCCGAGCAGACCGCTCGGGCGCAACAACAGGATCACGATCAACAACACATAGGGCAGCAAGTCGGCCCAGGAACTGAGATAGGTCTGCACCAGCATGTAGCAGAGACCGTAGACGACACCGCCGAGCGCGGTACCGAGCGGATTGCCGAGCGAACCCAGCACGACGATCGCAAACGACGTCACCGTCGCGTCGGCGCCGAACGCCGGCGTCACCGAGCCGAACATGAAGGGCGCGAACACGCCGGCGACCGCCGCGATGCCGAGCCCGATACCGAACGCCGCCGCCGAGACGCGATCGACGTCGATGCCGGTCGCCAATGCCTCGTCGCGCCGTGACATCACCGCGCGGGTCAGGGTGCCGAGCCGGGTGTGGTAGAGATAGAGGTAGACCAGCGCGATCGCGATCAGGCTGGTGATGGCCGCGATCACCCAAGGCGCAGGAAAACCCTGGCCGAAGATCTGGATCGGCCCTGCGCCGCCCGCCTTGCCGCCGAACCATTTCACCTTGATGGTCGTGAACACGGTGCCGAGCAGCCGGCTCTGGATCGAGCGCTCGCTGGTGCCGGCGAAGATCGTGGTGACGGCTTCGATCACCTGCGACAGGCCGAAGAACAGGATGATCGACAGCATTTCCGGATTGGCCGAGCCCTGCAGCCGCGGCACCAGCACCCAGTACAGCAGCACGCCCACCAGCACGAAGACCACGAAGGCGAGCGGCACCGCGAACAGCGGGTCGATGCCGGCGAGGCCGACCACGCCGAGCGCGATGAAGGCGCCGAGCATCAGGATGTCGCCATGCGCAAGGTTGACGATGCGCATGACGCCGAACACGAGATTGAGACCGATGCCGACCAGGCTGAAATACAGCCCGAACAGCACGCCGGCAACCAGCGCATAGGTCATGCTACCGCTCGCCGCCGAAGGTTACGCCTGCCGCACTCACCTGCATCACGGCGCCGGATAGATCGGCTTGCCGTTGGCGGTGTCGTGCGGATAGATCGAAACGAACTTGATGTGATCGTGCTCGTCGACCGTGAGCTGGCCGAGCGGCGTCAGTTCGCCGATCTGGCCGCCGGTCTCATCCAGCGCGAAGGTGCCGTCCAGCGTCTTGAGCTGGCCGCTGAGCGAGAACACCGCGCGGCGCAGCTCCATCTGGTCGAGGCTGGTCGCAACCGACAGTGTCTTCTCGATCACCAGCGCCGTGGTGTAGCCGGCCACCGCGTTGAAGCCGAACTCCATCTTGCCGTCGTTGTACTTCTTGGTCCAGGCGGCGCGGAAATCCTTCATGTTCATCCCGAAATTGACGGGATAGTCCAATTCGGACGGCGGCACGTAGGTCCAGATGTGCTCGAGGCCCTTGGCGCCGACATTCTTCTCGAGCAACTCGGTCTCGAGACCGGCATAGATCGCGAACAGCATCTTGAACTTGGTGCCGACGTCCTGGACGTTGCGCAGGAAGGCGATGTCGTTCGGCGCATAGCCGAAATGGATCACCGCGTCCGGATTGGCGTTGCTGATGTTGTTGATGATGACGTTGTAATTGGTGGTCTCGGTCGGAACGCCCTGGTCATAGACGATCTCGATCGGCGCGCCGGACTCCTTGACGAACTTGCGGAACGCGTTGGCCTGGGTGCCGGTGAACTCGTTGGTCGAATAGAGGATCGCGACCTTCTTGATGCCGAGGCCAGGGCCGTCATGGCTGATGAAGTCGGCGACCGGCTTCGGCCACACCGTCGACACCGGATCGGCCATCAGCGCGATGTAGGGATTGTCCTTGGAGAAGAAGCTCGCGCCGGTGCCGGTCTGGTCGAACAGGAACATCTTGTGATCGCGCGCGATCGCAACCGCGGGCGCCGTCAGCACTGATCCGGAATCGGCGACCAGGAGATCGACCTTATCCTGGGTGACGAGCTGATTATAAAGCGTCGAGGCGGTCGCGGTGTTGCTCTGGTCGTCATAGGAGACGAGCTTGATCGGGATCTTCTTGTCGAACGCCTTCACGAACACGCCGCCCTCGGCGTTCTTCTGTTCGACCCACAATTTCAGCGAGCTGTAGACCGGCATCGAGATCGAGGCGTAGCGCCCCGAGGATGCGTAGAGCGTGCCGATCTTGATCTCCGACGGTGCGTCGGCGGCCATCGCCTGCGTGGCAAATGCGAGGCTGGCAGCGAGTGCCGCGCCGATGATCCTCAGCATGATATGTTCCTCCCGGCTATCTTGAACGTGTCTTGGACGTATCTTGGACGCGGCCCTTCTACGCGCCGGATCGGAGCGACACAAGCAGCGCGGCCTTAGCAATTGTGCGAGGGGCGGAATATGCGGCATGCGCGGGACACAGGCCGCTGCGCGGAGCATGGATGGACCGTTGACGGGCCTTGGTTCAATGTCGCATCAAGACTGTAACGATTTCGGGATTCGGGAGGAGACATCAGACATGGCCGAGCCCGCGCGCGCGAAACCAAAGCCGACACCGGAGACCCAGCATTTCTGGGATGGCACCAAGGCTGGCGAGCTGCGCCTGCAGCGCTGCGATGCCTGCGCCAATGTCTACTTTCCGCCGCGGCCGTTCTGCCCCTCCTGCGCCTCGCGCAAGGTCTCGATCTTCAAGGCTAGCGGCAAGGGCAAGCTCTACAGCTACGTCATCAACCACCGTCCCGCAGCGCCCGGCTTCACGCCGCCTTATGCGATCGCGGTCGTCGAGCTCGACGAGGGCCCGCGCATGATGAGCAACATCATCGATTGTCCGCAGACGCCGGAAGCGCTCGAGCTCGACATGCGGCTCGAGGTCGCCTTCGAGGCGCTCGACGACAAGATCACGCTCCCTTTGTTCCGTCCGGCAAAGGGATAACGCAATGCGCAGGAACCAGGTTGCCGTCGTCGGCGCGGCCGAAACCACCGAACTCGGCGTCATCCCGAACATGTCGCAGATCCAGCTGCACGCGGACGCGGCGCTGAATGCGATCGCGGACGCCGGCCTGAAGCTGTCCGACATCGACGGCTTCGCTACCGCGGTCGAGACCCCGCAGCAGATGGCGCACTATCTCGGCATCACGCCGACCTGGGTCGACGGCACCTCGGTCGGCGGCTGCTCCTTCATGCTGCATGTCCGACACGCCGCCGCCGCGATCGAGGCCGGCCTGTGCAAGACCGTTCTGATCACGCATGCCGAAAGCGGCAAGTCGATGATCGGCAAGCAGCCGCGCTTCACGCCCGCCGACAGCCTCAACGGCCAGTTCGAGGCACCGTTCGGTGTCTACGGGCCGCCGAGCATGTTTCCGATTCCCGTGCTGCGGTTCATGAAGACCCACGGCATCACGCATGAGCAGCTCGCGATGGTCGCGGTGGCGCAGCGCGAATGGGCGGCGAAGAACCCGCGCGCGACCATGAAGGATCCGATCACCGTCGCCGACGTCCTGAACTCGCGGATGATCGCCTATCCGCTCCGGCTGCTGCAATGCTGCCTCGTCACCGACGGCGGCGGCGCGCTGATCCTCACCTCGGCCGACCGCGCCAAGGATTTCCCGAACAAGCCGGTCTACATCCTCGGCACCGGCGAGAGCGTGGAAACGCCGATGGTCAGCCAGATGAAGACGTTCGACTCATCGCGCGCCTTCAAGGTGGCGGGACCCCTGGCCTTCAAGGAGGCCGGCATCACCCACAAGGACGTCGATCATCTGATGATCTACGACGCCTTCGCGCATCTGCCGCTCTACGGCCTCGGCGACCTCGGCTTCATGCCGTATGAGGAGACCGGCAAGTTCATCGCCGACGGCAACACCCGCCCCGGCGGCAAGCTGCCGCTCAACACCAATGGCGGCGGCCTCAGCTACATGCACTCCGGCATGTACGGCATGTACGCGCTGCAGGAGAGCGTGCGGCAGATGCGCGGCATCGCGCCGGCGCAGGTGCCGAACGCAAAGATCTCGGTCTGCCACGGCGTCGGCGGCATGTTCGCCGCAAGTGGCACGATCATCTTTACGAACGAGAAATAACAGCTCCGTCGTTCCGGGGCGCGCGAAGCGCGAACCCGGAACCTCGAGATTCCGGGTCTGGTGCTCCGCACCATCCCGGAATGACGGAGAGCAAACCAGGAGAACCGACATGGCAAAATCACTGCAGGATAAAGTCATCATCGTCACCGGCGCGGGGCGCGGCATCGGCCGCGAGATCGCGCTGCTCTGCGCGGCGGAAGGCGCCAAGGTCGTGGTCAACGATCCCGGCGGCGCCGCCGACGGCGGCGGCTCGAGCGCCGCGCCCGCCGAGGAAGTGGTCGAGGAGATCAAGAAGCGCGGCGGCACAGCGGTCGCCAATTTCGAGTCGGTGGCGGAAGCCATTCCCGCCAGCAAGATCGTGAAGACCGCGACCGATCATTTCGGCCGGCTCGACGGCGTCGTCAACAACGCCGGCATCCTGCGCGACATGATCTTCCACAAGATGAGCGTGGAGGCGTTCGAGGCCGTCATCAAGGTGCATCTGATGGGCTCGTTCTATGTCAGCCACGCCGCGGCGCGCATCTACCGCGAGCAGGAATCGGGTTCGTTCGTGCACTTCACCTCGACCTCCGGCCTGATCGGCAATTACGGCCAGGCCAACTACGCCGCCGCCAAGCTTGGCATCGTCGGCCTGTCGAAATCGATCGCGCTCGACATGGGTCGCTTCAACGTGCGCTCGAACTGCGTGTCGCCGTTCGCCTGGACCCGCATGATCGGCACCATCCCGACCGAGACCGACGCCGAGAAGGCGCGCGTCGAGAAGATCAAGCAGATGGGCCCGGAGAAGATCGCGCCGGTCTGCGCCTATCTGCTGTCAGACGCGGCCAAGGACGTCACCGGACAGATCTTCGGCGTGCGCATGAACGAGATCTTCCTGTTCGGCCAGCATCGTCCGGTGCGCTCGGTGCATCGCGGCGAAGGCTGGACGCCCGAGACCATTGCCGAGCACGGCATGCCGGCGCTGAAGGGATCGTTCGCCAAGCTCGACCGCTCGGCCGACGTCTTCACCTGGGATCCGATCTGAACTTGATCTGATCCTCCGATCTGATCTGACAGTTTTGTGAAATCGTCGCCTCCGCGAAACAGCGGGGGCGACACACTCTTTGGTTGTTTCATCATGGCGTGCCCGCATTGTGCCAGAATTGCGGGGGTATGATCGTCCTCCCGATAACAAAAAAGCCTGGGAGGACTTTCGTGACAAATCCAAGCAACATTCAGAAACACGAGGGCGACGGTGCGAAGGCGTTCGACCGTCGGACAATCTTGCGCGGCGCAACCGCGCTTGCTGCAACCGCGATGGCGGCATCCGATGCCGCAGCGCGCGACTTCGGCCCCAACACGGAGCCGCAGCGCTATCCCGATCCAGACATCGTCGTGATCGACGACAAGCGCTTCAAGGCCAAGGTCGGCAACACCGCGATCAAGCGGCTCTACACCGGCTGCCTGTGGGCGGAGGGCCCGGCCTGGAACGCGCAGGGCCAGTATCTGGTCTGGAGCGATATCCCGGCCAACCGCCAGTTGCGCTATCTCGACGATGACGGCCACATCTCCGAGCAATTCCACAAGCCGTCGAACGAGGCCAACGGCTCGACCTTCGATTTCGAGGGCCGCCAGATCACCGCCGAGCGCACGCGGCTGGTGCGCTACGAGCACGACGGAACCATCACGCCCTTGGCGGAGCAGGCCAATGGCAAGCAGCTCAACGGGCCGAACGACATGGTCGTGCATCCCAACGACAAGTCTATCTGGTTCACCGATCCCGGCTATGGCGCGATCTCGATCTATGAGGGCCAACTGGCCAACACGGGATCGAAGCAGCCCTACCAGAAGGAAGCCGTCTACCGCATCGATGCTGCGACCGGTCAGATCACCAAAGTCGCCGACGAGCCGTTCAAGCCGAACGGCATCGCCTTCAGCCACGACTACAAGAAGGTCTACGTCTGCGACACCGGCATCACGCACTATCCGAATGCCAAGAACATCGTCTGGCAGTACGACCTCAACGGCGACAAGCTCTCCAACCCGCGCACGCTGATCGACATGACGCTGGACGGCAAGTCAGGCTTCCCGGACGGCCTGCGTGTCGACGTCGACGGCAATATCTGGGTCGGCGCCGGCTGGGTCGGACCGGGCTACGACGGCGTGCAGGTGTTTGCGCCCGACGGCCAGCGGATCGGCCAGATCCTGCTGCCGGAGACCTGCGCCAACCTCACCTTCGGCGGCAAGAAGCGCAACCGCCTGTTCATGACGGCAAGCCAGTCGCTCTACGCGGTCTATGTCGAGACGAAGGGCGCGCACAACTGCTGATCTAACCGTCGTCCCGGCGAAGGCCGGGACCCATTACCACTGCAGTTGGTTGTTGAAGAAAGCTGGGGCCCACATCGTTCACGACACTCCCGGTCGTGGTTATGGGTCCCGGCGTTCGCCGGGACGACGCTGTGGTTACCCGCTATTCCGCAGTCCCGCCGAAATCCCGTTGATCGTGATCTGGATCCCGCGCAGCACCTGCTCGTCCGGGTTCTGCGCGCGATACTCCTTCAGCAGCTCGACCTGCACGTGATTGAGCGGATCCATGTAAGGGAAGCGGTTGCGGATGCCGCGCTCCAGCAGCGGGTTGCCCTGCAGCAGCCGGTCATGCCCCATGATGTCGAGCAGCGTCTCGATCGACAGGTGCCATTCGCGGCGGATCTGGCCAAAAATCTTCTCGCGCAACGCGACGTCGGGCACCAGCTCGGCATAGCGCGAGGCGATCGCGATCGAGCTCTTCGCCAGCACCATGTCCATGTTGGACAATAGTGTGCGGAAGAACGGCCATTCCCGATAGAGCTCCTGCAGGAACGGCATACCCTGCTCCGGATGCTCGGATATCCAGCTCTCGACCGCACTGCCGAAGCCATACCAGCCCGGCAGCATCAGCCGGCACTGCGCCCAGGAGAACACCCACGGGATGGCGCGCAGGTCCTCGATCTCGCGGGTCTTCTTGCGCGAGGCCGGGCGGCTGCCGATGTTCAGCGTCGCGATCTCATTGATGACGGTCGAACCCCAGAAATAATCGGCGAAGCCTTCGGTCTCATAGACGAGGCCGCGATAGGCCTTGAAGGCGAGCGCGGAAATCTCCTCCATCGCCTTGAGATATTCGGGGCGCGGCGCGCTCTGCCGCGGCTGCAGCAGGCTGGTTTCCAGCGTTGCAGCGGCGAGGATCTCCAGATTGCTGCGGCCGACCTCGGCATTGGAATATTTCGACGAGATGATCTCGCCCTGCTCCGTGATGCGGATCTGGCCGTTCACGGCGCCGCCGGGCTGCGCGATGATCGCGTCATAGCTCGGGCCGCCGCCGCGGCCGACCGAACCGCCGCGGCCGTGGAACAGGCGCAGCCGCACGCCGTGGCGCTCGAACACCTCGACGAGGCCGATCTCTGCCTTGTAGAGCTCCCAACCCGAGGTGACGAAGCCGCCATCCTTGTTGCTGTCGGAATAGCCGAGCATCACCTCCTGCACGCTACCGAGACTGTCGACCAGCTTGCGATAATCGTGCAGCACCAGCATGCGGTCCATGATGCCGCTGGAGGCCTGCAGATCCTCGATGGTTTCGAACAGCGGCACGATGTTGACGGCGCTGCGGCCGGACGGATTGACGAGCCCGACCTCCTTCAGCAGCACCGCGACCTCGAGCATGTCGGACATGCCCTGGCACATCGAGATGATGCATTGGGAGATCACCTCCGGCCCGAACCTGGCATGCGCCTCGGCCGCGGCTCGGAACACGGCGAGCTCGCTTTGGGTCTCCTCGGAATATTTCACGAAGGGCGAGGCCAGCGGCCGTGCATTGCGCAGCTCGCCGAGCAGCAGGCTGACGCGGGCGTCCTCGCCGAGCGCCAGATAGGACATCCCCGGATTGGCGGTGTCGAACAGCTCGGCGATGGTGCGCTCGTGCACCGCCGAGTTCTGGCGGATGTCGAGCCGCGCCAGATGGAAGCCGAAGCAATCCACCGCCCGCCGCAACAGCCGCAGCCGGCCGCGCGCGATCACGCTGGAATTGTTCGCGATCAGCGAGCGGTTGAGCACGTCGAGATCGGCCTGGAACTCCTTCACGGTCGCATAGGGCTCGGCCTTGCCGACCGGCGGCCGCGTGGTCTCGACCTCGAGCCGAGAGGCTGTCGCCGCAAGCCTCGCATAGATGCCCGATACGGCCAGCCGATACGGCTCGCCGCTGCGATGCGGCGAGGTGTCGGGCGAACGCTCGGCGAGGCTCCGCAGCTCGTCCGAGACGTCGGCGAGATGCGCCGCCAGCGACAATTCGGCACCAAGCGCATGCAGCTCCTCGAGGTAGAAGTTGAGCGCCTGGCTCGACTGCAGGCGCAGCGTGCCGCGCATCACCTCCGCGGTGACGAAGGGATTGCCGTCGCGATCGCCGCCGATCCAGCTTCCCATCCTGAGGAAGGAAGCGAGTTCGCCGGCCTCGCCGCCCTCCTTGTTCAGGCGGTCCTCCAGCGCGCAATGCAGCCGCGGCACCTCCTGCAGGAAGGTGTAGTCGTAGAACGACAGGCCGTTGGCGACCTCGTCGAGGACGGTCAATTTGGTCCGGCGCAGCAGATTGGTCTGCCACAGCGTCACCACGGCGCGGCGAAGCTGCTCGTCGCTGGCCTCGCTCTCGTCCGGCGTCATCTGCAGCCGCTCGCGGCGGTCGAGCAGATCGGCGATCTCCATCTCGCGGTCCATCGTGCTCTTGCGGCGGACCTCGGTCGGATGCGCGGTCAATACCGGGCTAACCAGCGCGCTCCTGAAGAAGCCGCGCAGATCGGCCGGGCTGATGCCGGCCTGACGGGCATGCACCAGCGTCTGTTCCAGCGTGCTCGGCCGCGGCGCCCCGCTCGGGCCGCGGCTGCGCATCTGGCGGATGTTGTTCTGGTCCTCGGCGATGTTGGCGAGGTGGGAGAAATAGCTGAAGGCGCGGACGATCTGCAGCGTCTCGGCAATCGACATGCCGTCGAGGATGCTCTCCAGCTCCCGCCGCGCCAGCTTGTCCTCGTCGCGATGGAAGCGAACCGAGGTCTGGCGGATGCGCTCGACCAGGTCGAATACGTCGGCCCCTTCCTGGTCGCGCACGGTGTCGCCGAGAACGCGCCCCAAAAGGCGGATGTCATTCCGGAGCCGCGCATCCTCCTCCTGCGCAGCCGCTTCCAGAAGGCTGGCCTCTGCGGCACGTTTGGCGCGGATTTCGGTCTCGGACGGCATGGTCTGGGGAGGCATTACCTGGGGAGACATGGCTCGGCTACTCCGGAGGCTGCCCGGCTCCTCCCGAGTGTGCGCTTTTTTTGCCGCAGCGCAAGATGAACTTGGTGGCGGTGCACACACACCAATGTCGTCCCGGCGAAAGCTGGGACCCATCACCACCGGCGGCTGCGGTCGAAGCAAGCTGGGGCCACTGCAGCGCGCAACACGGAGATTGGTGGTTATGGGTCCCGGGTCGCGCGGAGCCTGTCATCGGGCGGCGCTTCGCGCCGACCCGTTGGCTTGCCCGGGACGACGGGCTAGATCCTCCGCCCCGCCCGCTCCCAATAGGGATCGCGCAGCCGGCGCTTGAAGATTTTTCCGGAATCCTCGCGCGGCAGGCTGGTCTGGATCTCGATGTGCTTGGGCACCTTGTAATCGGCAAGCGCGGTCTTCAGCTGGGCGCGGACGGAGGCGATGTCGAGCGCGACGCCGGGCTGCGGCTCGACCACCGCCATCAGCGCCTCGCCGAATTCGGCATCGGGAATACCGAACACCGCGCAGTCGTGCACGCCGGGGACGGCATGCAGCACCGCCTCGATCTCGGCCGGATAGATGTTGACGCCACCCGAGATCACCATGTCGCGCTTGCGATCGCAGATGAAGACGTGGCCGTCGGCATCGATATAGCCGACATCGCCCGAGGTGATGAAGCCCTGGCGGTCGATCTCGGCGCGCTTCTCGGCCTTGTTGTGATAGGTGAAGTCGGGATTGCCCTTGATCCGCGAATAGATCTCGCCGATCTGGCCCTGCGGCACCTCCTTGCCGTCGTCGCCGATGAAGCGCAACTCGGCACCGGGCGAGATCTTTCCAACCGTGCCGGGCTTCTTCAGTGCGTCCTCGGAATTGGCGAAGGTCACCGCGCCTGACTCGGTCGAGCCGTAGAACTCGTAGATCACCGGCCCCCACCATTCGATCATGGCGCGCTTGACATCGGGCGGACAGGGCGCGGCGGCATGGATGATATGGCGCAGCGACGACATGTCGTACTTCCGGCGCACCTCCTCGGGCAGCTTCATCAGGCGGATGAACATCGTCGGCACCATGAAGATGGTGTCGATCCGCTCGCGCGCGATCAGCTGCAGAAACTCCTCCGCGTCGAAGCGCGGCATCAGCACCAGCGCGCCGCCGAGCTTGCCCGAGCGCAAGCCGAAGGAATTCGGCGCGGAATGGTAGAGCGGTCCGGGCAGGATCGCGCGTGCACCGGGCTTCAGGCCGTAGATCATCGCGCGCATTGCTTCCGCATTGGCGGTCTGCTCCGGCGTCGGCGCGAAGCGGCGCACGCCCTTCGGATGGCCTGTGGTGCCCGAGGTGTAGATCATGTTCTGCGGCTGCGGCACCACCGGGCCGTCATAGCGCGGGAATTGCGCCAGCCAGGCTTCGAAATTGATCGCGAAATCCGGTGTCGCCAGATGATCGGGATTGATCTTGTAGTTGGCGAGGATTTCCGGTGGCGTCGGCACGCTGAGCACGATGACGCCGGGCGGGATCGCGCCGCGCAGCGGATGCAGCATGTCGGCATGACCGATCAGGACGCGCGTGCCGGAATCCGTCAGCACATAGTTGATCTCCTCCGGCTTGAAGTGCCAGTTGATCGGCACGCCATAGGCGCCGAGCCGCATCGCGGCATAGGCAGTCTCGATGAAGGCGATGTCGTTGCGCATCAGCAGGCAGACGCTGTCGCCCGGCTTGACGCCGAGCCCGTTGAGGCCGCTGGCAATACGGTCGGCGCGCTCGGCCACTGCAGCGTGATCGCGCCGGCGACCGCCGCTGACGATGCCGAGGAAGGGCTGGGACGTTTCCATTGTCGTTGTCCGATCTTTCGTCGGGTTAAATGTCATTCCGGGGCGCGCAGAGCGCGAACGCGGAATCTCGAGATTCTCCGGTGCGCAATTGCGCACCATGGTTCGATGCTGCGCACCGCTGCGGAATGACTGCGGTCGTTACCCCGCATCCGCAAACCTTGGCGCGCGCTTCTCCAGATTGGCGCGCACGGATTCGGTCTGGTTCGGGCTGCCGAGCAATTTCTGCTGCTCGACCGATTCCGCGAGCAGCGCGGCCGCCGGGTCGACCGACAGATTGTTGAGCATGCGCTTGGCGGCACGGATCGCATCCGGGCTCTTGCCGGCGATCTCGCGCGCGACTTCGAGCGCCGCGGCGCGCGGGTCGTCGCAGACGCGGGTGGCAAGGCCGTAACTTTGGGCCTCCTGCGCCGAGAAGATGCGGCCGGTATAGGTGAGCTCGCGCAGGATGTCGTCGCGCACGAGGCTCGCCAGAATCGGCGTGCCCGCCATGTCGGGCACAAGACCCCATTTGATTTCCATGATCGACATCCGTGCATCTTGCGAGAGGAAGCGCATGTCGGCGCCGAGCGCGAGCTGGAAGCCGCCGCCGAACGCGACACCGTGAACCGCTGCGATCACCGGCACCGGAAGCTGGCGCCAGCCCCAGACCGCCTGCTGCGGGAAATTGGCCTTGCCGTGGGTGCGGACGGTGAGATCGCGCTTCTCGCCGCCCGGCACTCCGTTACCGCCGTCCTTCATGGCGGCGAAACGGCCCATGTCGAGCCCGGCGCAGAACGCCCGGCCCTCTCCGGACAGCACCACCACCCGAACGGCTTTTTCCCTGGAAAGCCGGTCGGTTGCGGCCACCAATGCCTCGAACATCGCGGCGTCGAGCGCGTTCATCTTGTCCGCCCGCACCAGGCGGACATCGGCGATACCGTCCGAAATCGATATCGAAACGCGATCTTCCATTGAAATCTCCTCCGCTGTTCCTTGTTGGCGCTTTACACAAAGGCCGTTGTCCGCTTTTAGTCAATCGACCAATTAACTGACAACCCCCGTGGAGGAAACGATGTTCTCTGATCAGCTTCTTGCCGGGCGGCGCATACTGGTAACCGGTGGTGGCACCGGCCTCGGCAAGTCCATGGCCTCGCGGTTCCTGCAGCTCGGGGCAGAGGTGCATATCTGCGGCCGCCGCAAGAGCGTCTGCGACGAAACCGCGACCGAGCTGATGGCCGAGTATGGCGGGCGCGTGGTCAGCCACGGCGTCGATATCCGCAACGCCATGGCGGTCGACGAGATGATCGAGGCGATCTGGACCACCAGCGGCCCGCTCACCGATCTCATCAACAACGCCGCCGGCAATTTCATCTCGCGCTCGGAAGAATTGTCGCCGCGCGGCTTCGATGCGGTCGCCAACATCGTAATGCACGGCACCTTCTACGTCACGCACGCGGTGGGCCGGCGCTGGATCGCCGGCAACCATCGCGGCAACGTGGTGTCGATCACCGTGACCTGGGTGCGCAACGGCTCGCCTTACGTGGTGCCGTCGGCGATGAGCAAGTCGGCGATCCACGCCATGACCATGTCGCTCGCCATCGAGTGGGGCCGTCACGGCATCCGCCTGAACACCATCGCGCCCGGCGAGATTCCGACCGAAGGCATGAGCAAGCGCATCAAGCCCGGCGACGAGGCCGGCGCGCGCACCAAGGCGATGAACCCGATGGGCCGCGTCGGCACCATGGAGGAGTTACAGAACCTCGCGGTGTTCCTGATTTCCGGCGGCTGCGACTGGATCAACGGCGAGACCATCGCCATGGACGGCGCGCAGGCGCTCGCGATGGGCGGCAATTTCTACCAGCTGCGCGACTGGAGCGACGACGACTGGACCAAGGCGCGCGACTCGATCAAGGCCCAGAACGAGAAGGACCGCGCGGCGCGGGGCTGAGGCCCGCGCTTGCTCCTCAATCACTACTGTCGTCCCTGCGAAAGCAAGGGACCCAAACCACCGCTGCGCGTTGTTGACCGCTCGCTGTTAGCTGCTTAGCGTAGATGTCCCAGCGTCGCGCCACATACAGAGCTGGCGCAGCAGACGCCACGTCACTGGGTGGGTCAGGCGGCGCGCAGGCGCTCGCGATGGGCGGCAATTTCTACCAGCTGCGCGACTGGAGCGACGACGACTGGACCAAGGCGCGCGACTCGATCAAGGCCCAGAACGAGAAGGACCGCGCGGCGCGGGGCTGAGGCCCGCGCTTGCTCCTCAATCACTACTGTCGTCCCTGCGAAAGCAAGGGACCCAAACCACCGCTGCGCGTTGTTGAGCTCGCTGTAGCCCCAGCGTCGCGCCACATACAGATTCGTGGTTATGGGTCCCGGCCTTCGCCGGGACGACGATGTTGAAACAGCGCGGCCAATTCCTCCGTATTGTTTTTCGCGCGCGATGCCGCCACACTCCGCGCAACCAAAACAAGACGTCACGGGGGAAACATGTCCGACGCGCCGAAACTGACCAACCTTGCCGACATGGTGCGCGTGCGCGCCAAGAGCCGCGGCGATGCGCTGGCCTATGAATTCGAGGGACGGCAAACCAGCTTCGCCGGGTTCGACATCAAGACCAACCGCGTCGCCAACGCGCTGATCGCGATGGGCGTCGAGAAGGGTGAGCGCATCGCCTATCTCGGCAAGAACAGCGACTTCTATTTCGAGCTGTTGATGGGCGCGATGAAGGCCGGCGTGGTGATGGCGCCGGTGAACTGGCGCCTTGCAGGCCCCGAGGTCGCCTTCATCGTCGACGACTGCAAGGCCCCCGTCCTGTTCGTCGGCCTCGAATTCATCACGCAGGCGCGCAACATCAGCGACAAGCTGCCCAGCGTCCGCACCATCATCACGACCGAGGGCGGCGCGCCGGAATGGCCCGACTTCGTCGCCTGGCGCGATGCGCAGGGCGGCGACGACCCGCGCGTTGCGATCGAGCCGAAGGACATCGCGATCCAGCTCTACACCTCGGGCACGACGGGCAAGCCGAAAGGCGCGATGCTGTCACACGCCAATTTCCTCAACCTCGTGCAAAGCGGCAACGAGGCCGAGAAGCCAGAGTGGAACCGCTGGACCACCGACGACGTCTCGCTGGTCGCGATGCCGATCTTCCACATCGGCGGCTCCGGCTGGGGCGTGATGGGCCTCTATCACGGCGCCCGCGGTGTAATCGCGCGCGAGTTCGACCCGACCAAGGTGCTCGACTTCTTCGAGCAGTCCGGCATCACAAAGCTGTTCATGGTGCCGGCCGCGATGCAGTTCGTGGTGCGGCAGCCGCGGGCGCGGCAGGTCGACTTCTCACGCCTGAAATACATGCTCTATGGCGCCTCACCGATTCCGGCGGCGCTGCTGAAGGAGTGCATCGAGGTCTTCAAATGCGGCTTCGTGCAGATGTACGGCATGACCGAGACCACCGGCACCATCGTCGCGCTGCCGCCGGAGGATCATATCGAGGGGCTGGACCGGATGCGCTCGGCCGGCAAGGCGTTGCCTGGCATCGAGCTTGCGATCCTCGATCCGGACGGCAAGCCGCTGCCGCCGGGCGAAGTCGGCGAGATCGCCACCCGTTCCGGCTCCAACATGGCCGGCTACTGGAATCTGCCCGAGGCCACTGCGCGCACCATCGACAACGACGGCTGGCTGCGCACCGGCGATGCCGGCTACATGGACAGTGACGGCTACCTCTACATCCACGACCGCATCAAGGACATGATCATCTCCGGCGGCGAGAACATCTATCCGGCCGAGGTCGAGAGCGCGCTGTGCGACCATCCGGACGTGGCGGAAGCCGCCGTGATCGGCATCCCCGACGACAAATGGGGCGAGGCGGTGAAGGCGGTGGTGGTGATGAAGCGGGGAAAGACTGCGACCGCGGCCGACATCATCAACTTCACACGCGAGCGGATCGCCGGCTACAAGACACCGAAATCGGTCGACTTCATCCCGGCGCTGCCGCGCAACCCGTCGGGCAAGATTTTGCGGCGGAGCCTGCGTGAACCGTATTGGGCGGGCAAGGACCGGCAGGTGAATTAGCCCTCGCTGTCGTCCCGGCGAAGGCCGGGACCCATAACCATCGTTGTTCATTGTCTGTCGACGCTGGGGCCACATCTCGTTCAACCAATAGCCGACTGTGGTTATGGGTCCCTGCTTTCGCAGGGACGACGGTGGAGGGAGTGTCGCACTTCACTTCTTCCCCGTCCTCTCCCGCAAGACGCGCCACCGCTCCTGCGCCTCTTTCGGCCAGACCTCTTTCCGATCGTAATACTCGGCGAACACTTTCGCGCCCGGCGGGAAAGTCACCCAGGGCTGCTTCGACGAAGTGAAGATGTGCGCATCCGGCGGGCACTGGCTCGGATCGTCCAGCGTGCCGACGCGGACGAAGCGAACTGCCGGTCCTGCGCCCGGATAGTTGCTCCACACCGCGACCTTGCAGATGGGGCAGCGCGCGATCTTCTGCCCCTTGCCGCTCGCCGAGGGCGTGTCGACGATCTCGGGCTCGGCCGCGATGTGCTCAACCCGCTCGGCCTCGTACAACGCGTTGAGCGCGTGCACGGTGCCGGTCTCGCGCTGGCACCAGGTGCAGTGGCAAGCGTGCACGATCAGCGGCCTGCCGGTCAGGCGGTAGCGGACGTTTCTGCAGGTGCATCCACCTTCCATGCTCATGCCGCCTCCTCTGCGTTAGTGCTTGCCGGCTCCCATGTAGCCGAACAGGAAGCCCGCCACCTTGCGCTTCTGGATCTCCTCGCTGCCTTCCGTGATGCGATAGCGGCGGTGATGGCGGTAGATGTGCTCGAACGGCTTGTGGCGCGAATAGCCCATGCCGCCATGCACCTGCATCGCGCGGTCGGCGGCTTCGCAGCACAGACGGTTTGCCCAGAAATTGCACATCGAGACCCGGTCGGACAGCGTGTGCTCGACCTGCGCCTGGGTCAGTTGATCCATCTCCCAGGCGGTCTTGCGGATCAACAGCCGCAGCATCTCGGCCTGGGTCGCGAGCTCGACCAGCGGCCACTGGATCGCCTGGTTCTCCGCCAGCGCCTTGCCGAACGGCTTGCGGTCGCGGGCATACTTCACGCTCTCATTGATGCAGTACACCGCAGCGCCGAGCGAGCTCGCCGCCTGGCGGATGCGGTTCTCGTGCACGAAGCATTGCGCCAGCGACAGGCCGCGGCCGACCTCGCCGAACTGCGCATCCTCCGGCACGAACACATCGGTGAAGCTGACCCGCGGATGGTCGGTCGGCATGTTGAAGGTCCACATATACTCTTCGACCTTCACCCCCGCCGATTTCGCCGGCACCAGGAAGCAGCTGATGCCGCGCGCGTCGCCGTCATTGCCCGAGGTGCGGGCAAACAGCGCGCAGTGCGTGGCGACATGCATGCCTGTCGTCCACATCTTCTCGCCGTTGATGATCCAGCCCTTGACGTTGTCGCGCGTGGCCTGAACCGCTTTGGTTTCCATATGGGTGGCGTCCGAGCCGTGCTCGGGCTCGGTCAGACCGAACGTGATGCGGTACTTGCCGGTGATCGAGCCGTCGATCATCGCCTTCTGCTCGTCGGTTCCGTAGCGGTCGAGCATGGTCACGATCGGCAGATTGCCGACGATCGAGTGTTCGTTCTGCAGGTCGTTGTGCAAACCGAGACCCTTTGAGGCAAAATGTTCGCGGATCACGGCCATCCACAGGTTGGAGCCGTCCTTGCCGCCATAGCGCTTCGGGATCGCGAAGCGCAGATGGCCGGCGGCATCGGCCAGGTTCTTGGCCTTGCGCAGCAAGAGCTCCCATTCATGGCGCGGCAGGCCGCCCTTGTCGAAATCGGTGCGCGCCCATTCACGGCGATGGTCGAAGAAGCGGATGTTGTCGTCAGCCTCTTCCAGCGGCTTGATCTCGCGTTCGATGAAGCGATCGAGCTCGGCGAGATAGGCTGTCAGGTCAGCCGGCAAGTTGAAATCCAAGGCGGTCTCTCCCGGAAATATTGTTGATTCTGATTTTGCGTCTAGACGCTGTCGCGCATCCGCGTTCGGATTGATTAAGGTGAGAAGCCTGTCGCCAAGTCAAGCAGGCGAGCGAGGCTTGCACGCGCGGTCGCCTTGCGTAATTGGATGGCACGGAACGACGCGCAGGCGCTAGGATATCAGCAATATTCTTCGCCGCAGAAAATCGACGGGAGCAAACATGGATCTGAAATTCTCCAAGGTGACGCGCAAGGGTCCCATCACCATCGTGACGCTGTCGCGGCCCGAGGTCTACAACGCGCTGCATATCGACGCGCATTTCGAGCTCAACAAGGTGTTCGACGAGTTCTCCGCCGATCCCGAGCAGTGGGTCGCGGTCGTCACCGGCGCCGGCGACAAGGCGTTCTGCGCCGGCAACGATCTGAAATGGCAGGCCGCCGGCGGCAAGCGCGGCTGGGACAAGGGCGGCTTCGCCGGCCTCACCACCCGCTTCGACTGCAACAAGCCGATCATCGCCGCCGTCAACGGCGTCGCGATGGGCGGCGGCTTCGAGATCGCATTGGCATGCGACCTGATCATCGCTTCCGAGAATGCGACCTTCGCCCTGCCCGAGCCGCGCGTCGGCCTCGCAGCGCTGGCCGGCGGCCTGCACCGGCTGCCGCGCCAGATCGGGCTGAAGCGCGCCATGGGCATGATCCTGACCGCGCGCCATGTCAGCGCCAAGGAAGGCCTCGAACTCGGCTTCGTCAACGAGGTGGTGCCGCAGGGCGAGGCACTGGCAGCCGCCGAGCGCTGGGCCGAGACCATCACCAAGAACTCGCCGATGTCGATCCGCGCCTCCAAGCAGGCGATCCAGAAGGGCCTCGAAGTCTCGCTGGAGCAGGCATTGGCCGAGCAGCGCGAATATCCGGCGGTGAAGGCGATGGCCGCCTCGCAGGATTATATCGAGGGCCCGAAGGCGTTTTCGGAGAAGCGCTCGCCGAAGTGGCTCGGGCGGTGACACGTCCCTTCTGTCATTCCGGGGCGATGCGAAGCATCGAACCCGGAATCTCGAGATTCCGGGGCTGGTGCTGACGCACCATCCCGGAATGACGGCGATCCTGTCATGACGACGTAGGATGGGTAGAGCGCAGCGAAACCCATCGACGCTTGCCGCGTGTCGTGATGGGTTTCGCTTCGCTCTACCCATCCTACTTTTCGAGCTCCCGCTTGTATGACGCGTAGTTCGGCTGGTCGACGGCGAGCTTGTCCAGCGTGGTCTGCCAGAGATGCTCCGATAGCCCCGGCGTTTTCAGATCGACCTCGCCACCTGCGATCTTCTTTGACAGCACGCGGTTCAGCTCCATCAGCGTCCCGTCGGTGCCCAGCAATTGCTTCAGCCGCGCGGCCTCGGTCGCATCGCCGGCCTCGGCGAGCGCGAGCTGCCGCGTCACCAGGTCGAGCGCGTTGATGCCGACGCGCAGCTTGAAGCCGTTGTGCCCCTTGATCGCGGGCGCGATCTCGCTGCGCAGGAAATCGGCGACGGCCTTGATCAGTTCGGTGGGTGTCGGTTCGTCCTGCATGTCACTTGCTCTCTTTCTTGCGCATGATCGATTCCGAAAACCGGTCTCCACGTTTCGGGATCATGCGCGCGGCGCCAGCAACCGCAGCAGATCGATCTCGGTCTCCGACGCGCGCCGCCCGATCATCGCGCGCTCCATCGAGTGATCCGGGCCACTTCGGAAGCGCTGCATCATGCCGCAGCACATCACGCCCCAGCGCAGCGTGCCCATCACTTCCCAGAACATCACGCGCTCGGGGTCCGCCTTGCGGCCGGCTTCCTCATAGCCCGCGAACAAATCTTCGCGCGTGCCGAAACCGCCGACCGGCTTGTCGATCTCGCCGAAGCGCCATGAGTTGACGCAGATCCATCCGAGATCCTCCATCGGATCGCCGGTATGCGCGAGCTCCCAGTCGAGCACCGCGCGCACCCCGTCGGGACCGATGATCAGATTGCCGTGGCGGAAATCGCCATGCACCAGCGTCATCTCGGACGACGGACCGGGATCGTGATCGCGCAGCCAGCGCAACGCCAGCTCGAACACCGGCCGCGGCCAGTTGAAGCTGTGATATTCGCGGGCGATATCCTCGATCTCCTTGGTCGCCGTCAGACTGCGCAGCTTCGGCAGCTTGGCCTTCGGCAGGCCATGGATGCCGGCGATGACGCGGCCGAGCTGGCGGGCGAGAATCGGCCGCGCGCCGGCAAATCCCTCGTCGCGCAAAATTTTCCGCGCGATGGTCTCGCCTTCGACCCGCGCCATGATGAAGCCGCGGCCAAGGCCGTCCTCCGGCCTCAAGACATGCATCACCTTCGGCGACGGCAGGCCCGCGTCATGCGCGAGCTGCATCAGCGTCGCCTCGGCATCGAGGCCGGCGGCGCGGCCCGGAGCGGCACCGTAGCCCGGCGGCGCGCGGCGCAGGATCGCGCCGACAGTGCCGTTCGGGTGCACGATGTCGAACGACCAGGTCTCCTGGCTGGCGCCGCCGGAGAGTTTTGCCGCGCCGGTGACGCCGGTTGCGCCTGGATGAAACGAGGCGACGCAGCGGGTGAGCTCGGTCTCGATCATTTGCCCTTGAACTTCGCCGGCCGCTTCTCGAGGAATGCGGTGACACCTTCCTTGAAATCCTCGGCGCTACCGGCAAGGCGCTGCGACTCGAATTCCAGATTGAGCTGATCCTCGAGGGTATTTTCCGGGCTGTCCCAATAGAGCTTGCGGATCAGCGACAACGCCACCGTCGGGCCGTTGGCGAGATCGTGCGCGAGCTTCATGGTTTCTTCCATCAGCGCGGCGTCGTCATAGACGCGGTTGACGAGACCCCACTCCAGCGCCTTCTCGGCCGGCAGCCGCTCGCCGAGCAGCGACAGCTCGACCGAGCGCGCCTTGCCGATCAGCCGCGGCAACAGCCAGGTCGAGCCGCAATCCGGCACCAGGCCGATGCGGCGGAACGCCTGCAGGAAATAGGACGAGCGCGCGCACAGGATGAGGTCGCCCATCAGGGCGAAGCTCATGCCGGCGCCGGCGGCCGGGCCGTTCACCGCCGTCACGATCGGACAGTGCAGCTTACGCAATCGGCGCAGGAACGGATGGAACGCGGTCTCCAGCGCCGCGCCGGCATTGCTCTTGCCGGGCTTCTGCTGGTTGCGGCCCTGCAGATTGGCGCCGGTGCAGAAGGCACGGCCCGCGCCCGTGATCACCAGGCAGCGCACCTCGTCGCGCTTGTCGTCGATCGCATCGAGCGCCTCGGCAAGCCCGCCCAGCATGTCGATCGAGACCGCGTTCATGACTTCCTGGTGGTCGAGCCTCAGGATCGCGACCGATCCGTCGAAGTCGAGCGTGACGTGTTTGAACTGCATGGTTTCCTCTTCACCTTGTTTCGGCGGCGGGTACCGCGGTAGGTCGATGCTTCGACCCATATTTGATTTTTGTGCCGGGCTTGTCCATGGTCGGCGGCAAGCCCATCCGTGAACGCGTGATTAGCGCGCACCAAACCAAATGGAAACCCCAATGAGTGGCATCTTCGATCTCACCGGCCGCGTCGCTGTCATCACCGGCGGCAATGGCGGCATCGGCCTCGGCATCGCGCAGGCGCTGAACGCCGCCGGCTGCAACGTCTCGATCTGGGGCCGCAACGCGGAAAAAAATGCCAACGCCGCGGCCTCGATGAAGGCCGGCCCAGGCAAGGTCGCGACGCAATTCTGCGACGTCAGCGATCCCGGCTCGGTCAAGACCGCGATGAAGGCGACGCTGGACACCTTCGGCCGCGTCGACGGCTGCTTCGCCAACGCCGGCATCGGCGGCGGCGGACGTAGAGCCTTCATCGACCGCACCGAGGAGGAATGGCGCAAGATGTTCGCGACCAATCTCGACGGCGTGTTTCACGTATTCCAGGCTGCGGCACGCCACATGACCGACCGCGCCGAGGCCGGCGACAAGTTCGGCCGGCTGGTCGCGACCTCGAGCCTCGCCTCGCTGTTCGGCACCGCGCGCAACGAGCACTATGCCGGCACCAAGGCGGCGCTGAACGCGCTGTGCCGCGCACTCGGCGTCGAGCTCGCGCGCCACGGCGTCACGGCGAACGCGATCCTGCCCGGCTGGATCAAGAGCGACATGACCGCCGGCATCATGGCCAACGACAAGTTCGTCGCCAATGTGATGCCGCGCATCCCCCTGCGCCGCTTCGGCGAGCCGAGCGATTTCGGCGGCATCGCCGTCTACATCATGAGCAAGGCGTCGTCCTATCATACGGCGGATTGTTTTGTGATCGACGGCGGGTACACGGCGTTCTAGCCCGGCTCTTGCCGCATCAACGCCGTCGTCCCGGCGAAGGCCGGGACCCATACGCCGCGGCGGATGTTGTGAACGGGACTCGTCGTACCAGCATCGCACCACAAATGACATCGGTGGTTATGGGTCCCGGCCTTCAACGGGACGACGCCGAATACGTGGCGCGCGGTTGAGTCATACATCCGCACCCTCGCGGCGCAGTTGCGCGGCGTGGAATGACGGCCGGAGAGCGACGGATAGAACAACGCGCGACGCAGCGTCGCTTCCGTCGCGGCAAAACTGCTGCTAGCGTTTGAGCCGCAAGGGACGCAATGAGGCGGCTTTTAACAAGCAGGGAGGATATTTCAGATGTTTTCACACGTGATGGTTGGCACCAACGATCTGGACAAGGCCAAGGCGTTCTATGATGCGCTGCTCGGCACGCTCGATGTCCGGCCGGCCCGGGTTGACGGTCACCGCATCATGTACCTCACTAAGGCCGGCATTTTCATGGTGTCCAAGCCGATCAACGGCGAACCGGCGACGCATGCCAATGGCGGCACGATCGGCTTTGCCTGCTCTTCGCCGGAGCAGGTCCATGCCTGGCACGCGGCCGGCGTCGCCAATGGCGGCAAGCCTTGCGAGGACCCGCCGGGCGTACGGGAAGGTTCTGGCGTGAAGCTCTATCTCGCCTATCTGCGCGACCTCGACGGCAACAAGATCTGCGCGATGCACCGGATGAGCTAACCGGCGTCCGCCGGAATCTTTCACGCTGCACGCGGCGGCGTTCAAACAACGTTTGAAACGCCGTCGCTAAATTCCGCGATGCGGTAGAGGTGATCGGAAAATCGGTACTCGCGCTTGGCGTCGCACGCGTCTATTGTCCGCCGCGAAACGCGCCTTCGCGAGGGAGAAAAGACAGTGAAACATGCCTATGTGCCGCGCACCACGAACTACACGCTCAGTCCGGGCGACGAGCTCAATGACCTGCGCATGTCGGACAAGGTCCGCCCGCTCTACGACCATGTGAAGCAGTTCATCCGTGACACGGTCGACCCGATGTCGGTCGAGTTCTATCGCGCCGGCGAGAAGAAGACCAACCGCTGGAGCTTCACGGACGAGCAGCTCGCGATCCTGCAGAAGGCCAAGGACAAGGCCAAGGAAGTCGGCCTCTGGAACTTCTTCCTGCCCGATGCAGAAACCGGCGAAGGCCTCAACAACCTCGACTACGCCTACATCGCCGCCGAGCTCGGGAAGAGCCCGCTGGCCTCCGAGACCATGAACTGCTCGGCGCCCGACACCGGCAACATGGAGGTGCTGGAGCGCGTCGGCACCAAGGCGCAGAAGGAGAAGTGGCTGAAGCCGCTGCTCAATGGCGAGATCCGCTCGGCCTATGCGATGACCGAGCCGAACGTCGCCTCCTCCGACGCCAAGAACATCTCGACCACCGCAAAGCTCGTCGGCGACGAGTGGGTGATCAACGGCGAGAAGTATTACATCTCCGGCGCCGGCGATCCGCGCTGCAAGATCATGATTGTGATGGTGAAGACCAATCCCGATGCCGCGCCGAGCAAGCAGCAGTCGCAGATCCTGGTGCCGATCGACACCCCCGGCGTCGAGATCCTCGGGCCCATGCATGTGTTCGGCCACGACCACGCGCCGCGCGGCCACATGCATCTGCGCTTCAACAATTGCAAGGTGCCGAAGGAAAACATGCTGCTCGGCGAAGGCCGCGGCTTCGAGATCTCGCAGGTCCGCCTCGGACCGGGGCCGCATCCATCACTGCATGCGCACCATCGGCAAGGCCGAGAAGGCGCTCGACATGATGGTGCAGCGTGGCCTGACCCGCGAGGCCTTCGGCAAGAAGATCGCCCATCTCGGCGGCAACATGCAGATCATCGCCCAGGCGCGTTGCGAGATCGAAGCGATGCGGCTGATGGTGCTGAAGGCGGCCAAGGCGATGGACGTACTCGGCAACAAGGAAGCCCGGGTCTGGGTTTCGATGGTCAAGGCCATGGTGCCCGAGCGCGCCTGCAAGGTAATCGACCAGGCGATCCAGATGCATGGCGCCACCGGCATCTCGCAGTGGTCGCCGCTCGGCGAAATGTACCAGGACGTCCGCCATCTCCGCTTCGCCGACGGTCCGGACGAGGTGCACTGGATGGTGGTCGGCCGCCACGAGCTGAGCATGCCGTAGTCGCTTCTTCTCCTTCTCCCCGCTCTTGCGGGGAGAAGGCCGGGATGAGGGGCCGCCTCCGAAAGCACGGTGAGAGATAGTCTCGCGGAGAATCCCCCTCACCCGGATCGCATCTGACGATGCGATCCGACCTCTCCCCGCAGGCGGGGCGAGGTAAGGGAAGAGCGCTCCAAGGAACAAACAAGCAAGTCTGCAAGGCGGGTTCGCGCGAGCGTGTCCCGCCTTTTACTTTGCTGTCCGGTCGCGGCGGGTTACGCTCCCCTAACCCGCCCTACGAACTTCCGGACATTCCCATGGAATATTCCCCAAGCGACCTCACCCAGCGCGAACGCTACAAGGTGCTGACCTCCTTCGTGCTGCCGCGGCCGATCGCCTGGGTGACGAGCACGAGCGCGGACGGCGTGGTCAATGCGGCGCCGTTCTCGTTCTTCAACGTGTTCTGCGAAGATCCGCCGCTCTGCATGTTTGCGGTCAATCGCCGGCCCGACGGCCGCGAGAAGGACACGTTGGTCAACATCCAGCGTCTCGGCGAATTCGTGGTCAACCTGACCGACGAGCCCCTGGCGCAAGCGATGCATGAGACCTCCGGCGACTTCCCGCCCGAGATCAGCGAGCCCGATTATCTCGGCCTGAAGCTCGCGCCATCGAGCAAGATCGCGGTGCCCCGGCTTGCGGATGCGCCTTTCGCGATGGAGTGCAAGACCTGGAAGCTGATCGACGTCAATGGCGACCGCCAGCTGATCATGGGCGAAGGCATCCATTTCCACATCCGCGACGAATTGTGGGACCGCGAGGCGATGCGCGTCCACATGGAGCGCTACCACCCGATCGGCCGCATGTTCGCCGACCGCTACTGCCGCACCGACGACCGCGTGGTGTTCCCCGCGGCCGAGGGCGCAAAGAAATAGAGGATCAGACAATGAGCGAAACATTCCGCGACAACGAAGCGCAGAGCCGGTTCGAGCTCGCCGTCGACGGCTCAACCGCCTTCGTGGTCTACCTCAAGACGCCGGACACGATCACGCTGGTTCACACCGAGGTGCCGGCGGAGCTCGGCGGCCGCGGCATCGGCTCCAAGCTCGCCCGCGCCACGCTCGACGCCGTCCGCGCGCAGGGCATCAAGCTCGTCGTGAAATGCGAATTCATCCAGGGCTTCATGAAGAAGCATCCGGAGTATGACGATCTGTTGGGGTGATCGCAGGGCGGGTTGGCAAAGCTGTCATTTCGTCATGGCCGGGCTTGTCCCGGCCATGACGCGTTTCGTCACGACGCCACCGGCTCGCCGACCTTGTCCTGCGTCTTCGTTTCGAAATCGCTGGCGTCGTGGCGCTCATGGAGCTGGCTCGACGGCTCGCCCCAGGTGCGGTTGACCATGCGGCCGCGCTTCACCGCGGGCCGTGCCGCGATCGCATCGGTCCAGCGCTGCACGTTCTTGTAGTCCTGGACCGAGAGGAATTCGCCGCCGCCATAGAGCAGACCCTTGGCAAGGCTGCCGTACCACGGCCACACCGCCATGTCGGCGATGGTGTAGACATGGCCCGCGAGATATTCGTTGTCGGCGAGCCGGCGGTCGAGCACGTCAAGCTGGCGCTTCACTTCCATCGCGAAGCGGTCGATGGCGTATTCGATCTTGGTCGGCGCATAGGCGTAGAAATGCCCGAAGCCGCCGCCGAGATAGGGCGCGGCGCCCATCTGCCAGAACAGCCAGGAGAAGGTTTCGGCGCGGGTCTTGACGTCGGTCGGCAGGAACGCGCCGAATTTTTCCGCGAGGTAAACCAGGATCGAGCCCGACTCGAACACCCTGACCGGCTCCTTCCCGCTGCGGTCCATCAGCGCCGGAATCTTCGAGTTCGGATTGACCGCGACGAAGCCGCTGCCGAACTGGTTGCCGTCGATCTTGATCAGCCAGGCGTCGTATTCCGCGCCCTTGTGACCCGCCGCCAGCAGCTCTTCCAGCATCACGGTGACCTTGACGCCGTTCGGCGTCGCCAGCGAGTAGAGTTGCAGCGGATGGCGGCCGACCGGCAGTTCCTTGTCGTGTGTGGGACCGGCGATCGGACGGTTGATGCTGGCGAAGCGCCCGCCGCTTTCCTTGTTCCAGGTCCAGACTTTCGGCGGCTCGTAGGCAGGAATGTCATTCACGTCGTTGGCTCCCGATTCATGTTCTTGCCGGGTGGCGCGGCGGCCGCCGTGCCCATCCCATGTCCGCAGTAGATGGTGCGCGGGCTGCGCTTTGCCCACCCCGCGCGATCGCATTTTCTATCCAGCGGAATGCACCGCGAGGGATGCAGCCGGAGCAGCGCCTGCACGCAAGATCGCCGTGGCCGAAACCCGCTTGGCTTCGCGGACCGTGATGCGCTAGCGTTGCAGCGGCTGACGCCAACAAGCACAAGAAGCAGCCGCCGGGAGAGAACCAGTCCATGAAATCACCGATCTGCGACATGCTCGGGGTAGACTTCCCCCTGCTCGCCTTCAGCCATTGCCGCGACGTGGTGGCGGCGGTCAGCCGCGCCGGCGGCTTCGGCGTGCTCGGCGCGACCGCGCATTCGCCGGAGACGCTGGAGCAGGAGTTGACGTGGATCGACGCGCATGTCGACGGCAAGCCTTATGGCATCGACGTGCTGATCCCGGAAAACATCTCGACCGCGGGCGAGAAGAACGTCACCTGGAAGAGCCTCGAGGCGCGGGTCTCGCAGGAGCATCGCGACTTCACCCGCAATCTCTTGAAGAAATACGACATCGAGCTGACCAGCCGGAACGTCGCCGACAACCAGCCGCAGCCGTTCGACGCCGAGACTGCGCTGCAACTGCTCGAGGTCTCGTTCCGGCATCCGATCCGGCTGATCGCGAATGCGCTCGGCGTGCCGCCGAAGGCGATGATCGAGATGGGGCGCAAGCACGGCGTGCCGGTGGCGGCGTTGGTCGGCTCCAAGGAGCACGCGCTGCGCCAGGTCGCGGCCGGTGTCGATATCCTGGTTGCGCAGGGCACCGAGGCCGGCGGCCATTGCGGCGAGGTCTCGACCATGGTGCTGGTGCCCGAGGTGATCAAGGCGGTCAAAAGAATCCGCGACGTGCCGGTGCTCGCCGCCGGCGGTATCATGACCGGCAGCCAGATGGCGGCCTGCATGGCGATGGGCGCGGCGGGCGCCTGGACCGGCTCGGTGTGGCTGGCCACGGTGGAATCGGAGACCTCGGAGATCTTCCGCGAGAAGATGATCGCGGCCTCCTCGCGCGACGCGATCCGCTCCAAGGGCCGCACCGGCAAGCCGGCGCGGCAGCTCCGCTCGGTCTGGACCGATGCCTGGGACCGCTCGCCGGAAAGCCCCGGCGCGCTGCCGATGCCGCTGCAAAGCATCATCAGCCGCGACGCCTTCAACGCCATCGACCGCGCCGCAGCTGGTGGTAACGAGAAGGCCCGCGATCTCGTCAGCTATTTCGTCGGCCAAGGCGTCGGCCTGATCGACAGCGTCAAATCCGCCGGCACCGTGGTGCAGGAGTTCAAGGAAGAGTTCGTCGAGGCCGTCGAGCACATGAACGCGCTGGTGGCGGAGTGACGATCCCTCCCCGTCATTGCGAGGAGCGAAGCGACGAAGCAATCCGCCTTTCCCCGTATCGGAACATGGATTGCTTCGCTTCGCTCGCAATGACGCCCCAAAACAACCATCGAGTCCAAGACCGCAGAGTGAACCAACAAGAATGTCGAACAGCATCCCCGAAGACCGCATTCCCGTCATCGTCGGCGTCGGCGAGATCGTCGATCGACCGAAGGACATCGCCGCCGGCCTCGAGCCGCTCACGCTGCTTGAGGAGGCGCTGAAGCGCGCCGAGGCGGACAGCGGCGCCAGGCTGCTGTCCGACGTGCAGTCGCTCGACGTCGTCAACTTCCTGAGCTGGCGCTACCGCGATCCCGAGAAGCAGCTGGCGCAGCGGCTCGGCATTGCGCCCGCGCATCTCTATTACGGCCCGGTCGGCGGCGAGAGCCCGATCCGCTATTTGCATGAGGCGGCGCAGCGCATCGCACGCGGCGAATGCAGCGTTGCCGCGGTCTGCGGCGCGGAGGCGCAGTCGACCGCGACCAAGGCGCAGCGCGCCGGCGTGGAGCTGCCGTGGACGCCGTTCGCGCACGACGTGGAGGAGCCGAAGCGCGGCGCCGCGTTCCAGAAGCCGATGGCCGTGAGCCTCGGCGTGTTCAGGCCGATCACGGTCTATCCGCTCTACGAGTCCGCAACATCGGCGCATTGGAGCCAGACGCCGCGCGATGCGCTGAAGGAATCGGGCGAGCTATGGTCGACCTATGCGCGCGTCGCGGCCGACAATCCGAACTCGTGGCTGAAGAAGACGTTCACCGGCGACGAGATCACCACGGCCACGCCCGACAACCGGATGATCGCCTGGCCGTATACAAAGCTGATGGTGGCGAACCCGACGGTGAACATGGGCGGCGCGCTGATCCTGACCAGCCTCGCGAAAGCGCGCGCGGCCGGCGTGCCGGCGGACAAGCTGATCTATCCGCTCGGCGGCGCCTCGGCGGAAGAGCCGCGCGACTATCTGATCCGCGATCAGTTCGTCGAAAGCCACGCGCAGACCGCGGTGCTGAAGGCGGTGATGGATCTCGTCGGCGGCGACGGCAAGAAGTTCGACGCGATCGAGCTCTATAGCTGCTTCCCCTGCGTGCCGAAGATGGCGCGCCGGACGCTCGGCCTCGGTGCCGACGTGCAGCCGACCGTGACGGGTGGTCTGACGTTCTTCGGCGCGCCGCTCAACACCTACATGACTCACTCGGCCTGCGCGATGGTGCGCAAATTGAGAAGCGGCGGCGCGCTCGGCCTGCTCTACGGCCAGGGCGGCTTCGTCACCAAGCATCATGGCCTCGTGCTGTCGCGCGCGGCGCCGAACGGTGCGCTCAAGCAGGATACCAGCGTGCAGGCGGAGGCCGACCGCAACAGGCGCAACGTGCCCGACTTCACCGCCGAGGCTGCGGGCAAAGGCAAGGTCGAGGCCTTCACCGTGATCTATCGCGCCAATGGCGAGGTCGAGCACGGCGTCACCATGCTGCGCGCCGAGGACGGCCGCCGCACGCTCGGCCGCATCCCGGCGAGCGACACGGCAACGCTGGCCTATCTGCAGGACATGGATCGCACGCCGGTCGGTACCACGGGCAACATCGTCACCGCCGGCGATGGCATGCTGGAATGGCGGATGGGGTAACAATTCCTGCCACGCCGCAAAATCCGCCGTCATCCTGAGGTGCGAGCGGAGCGAGCCTCGAAGGATGGGCTGCGAACACCGTCGTGATCCCATCCTTCGAGGCGCGCAAGGGCGCGCACCTCAGGATGACGGCAGAGCAAGCGGCTTGAGGTGAGAGGCAGGAACGAGCTTACCTGTCCTCCCCTACCCCTTCACGTCCTGCTTTTCGGATGCCGTGGTCGGCTTGCCCTTGGCGCCGGCACCGGTGACGCGGACATGGTCGCCGTCGGCGAGTCCGTCCGGCGGGGCGGTGATGATGCGGTCGTCGGGCGCGAGGCCGGTGGCGATCTCGATCTCCTTGCCGAGGTCGCGGCCGATCTTCACGGTCTTGAACAGCACCTTGTCGTCAGGACCGACGGTTGCGACCCGCAGGCCGCTGCTGTTGAAGATCAGCGCGCTGGCGGGAATGCTGAGCGGCGTGGATTCGCGCTGCAGGTTCAGCTTCACGCTGGCATAGCTGCCCGGCATCAATTCGCCGGAGGAATTGTCGAGCCCGAGCTGCATTCGCGTCGTGCCGGAGGCGACATCCACCGCCTGCGAGGAGGCTTCCACCGTCGCCTGGAAGGTGCGGTTCGGGTAATCCGGCAGCGCCAGCGTCGCCTTGGCGCCGATCTTGATCGCCGGGACGTAGTTCTGCGGCACGTTGACATAGACGCGCAGCTTGGTGATGTCCGAGATCGTGAACATCGCCGGGCCCGAGTTGCCGCCGGCGTTGATCAGCGCGCCGACGTCGGTGTCGCGCGAGGTCACCACGCCGTCGAACGGCGCCGTGATCTTCTTGTATCCGGCGAGCGCTTCCAGCCGCTCGACGTTGGCCTGGCCGGCCTTGACCGCACCGTTCTTGTTGGAAAGGTCGGCGGTGCGCTCGTCGATCTCCTGGGCGGAGACGAAGTTCGAGGCCACCAGCGTCTTGCGCCGGTTCAACGTGGCCTCGGAGAGCTTGGCCGAGGCCTGGGCGCTGGCGAGATCGGCGCGCGCCTGCAGCAATTGCTGGTCGAGGTCGGGCGCCTCGATCTCGGCGATCACCTGGCCGGCCTTGACGCGGGCGCCGATGTCGGCGTCCCAGTTCTTGAGATAGCCGGATACCCGGGCATAGATCGGCGCTCGGGAATAGGCCTCGAGCCGGCCCGGCAGGTCGATCGTGGGGCTCAGCGCCTTGGCATTGGGCAGCGCCACCGCGACGGTCGGAATGGCCTGGTCGTCGGTCCATTCCTTCAGCCGCGTGTCCTGTTCCTCACGGGCGCGGATCCCGGTGCCGACGATCAGGCCCGCCCCGACCAGGGCCACCACGCCGAAGATGCCCAGCTTCCGGCGTGAGACCGGGGGGCGCTTTTCAGTGGGCGGCATGCGGAATCTCCGATGAGGCGGCGGCTTTGGCGCCTTGCTTCTTGTGTACCATACTGAATACCACGGGAACAAACATCAGCGTCGCGAAGGTGGCGAAGATCAGGCCGCCGATCACGGCCCGGCCCAACGGCGCGTTCTGCTCGCCGCCCTCGCCCAGCCCCAGCGCCATCGGCGCCATGCCGATGATCATGGCAAGCGCGGTCATCAGCACCGGGCGGAACCGGACGAAGCCGGCTTCCAGGGCCGCCGCGACGGGATCGCCGAGTTCCTCATAGCGCTCGCGGGCGAAGCTGATCACGAGCACGCTGTTGGCCGTCGCCACACCCATGCACATGATGGCGCCGGTGAGCGCCGGAACCGACAGCGTGGTCTCCGTCGTGAACAGCATCCAGACAATGCCGGCGAGCGCAGCGGGCAGCGCCGTGATGATCACGAACGGGTCCGACCAGGACTGGAAGTTCACGACGATCAGGAAGTAGATCAGCACGACGGCGCCGAGCAGGCCGAACAAGAGGCCGGTGAAGGCCGAGTTCATGGTCTGCACCTGGCCGAGCAGCACCACGGACGAGCCCTTCGGCACCTCCTTGGCGGTGTCGGCGATCAGCTTGCGCACGTCGGTCGCGACGCCGCCAAGATCGCGGCCTTGCGTCGTGGCGTAGATCTGCACCAGCGACTGGATGTCATATTGCGACACCACCGCACTCGAGGTCGCGCGCTTGATGTCGGCGATGCCGCCGAGGATCGGTGCCTGGGTGTTGCCGGTCGCGGTGATCGGCAGGGTCTGCAGCGCGCTCAGCGAGTCGATCTGGTATTGCGGCGTCTGCATCACGATCGAATACGACACGCCGTTATCGGGATTGAGATAATAGGTCGGCGCCACCTGCGAGGAGCCGGCGAGGTTGACCACCAGCGAGTTGGTGACGTCGCGCTCGGTCAGGCCGACATATTGTGCGCGGGTGCGGTCGACATCGATGTTGAAGGTCGGGTTGTTCGGCGACTGCTGGATCCGCGCATCGGCGATGCCGGGGATGCGCTTGATCCCGGCCAGCAGCTTGTTGGCATAGGCGAAGTTGGCCTCGAGATTGGCGCCGCGGATCTGCAGGTCGATCGGCGCCGGCGCGCCGAAGTTCAGGATCTGGCTGACGATGTCGGCCGGCAGGAACGCGAAGCTGGTGCCCGGGAACAGCCGCGGCAATTGCTCACGCAGTGCGCGGACATGCTGTTCGGTCGGCTTGTGGCCTTCCTTGAGGCGGATCTGGATGTCGCCATCCTGCGGACCGATCACGCCGGTGTTGTTGTAGGTCATGTTGATGCCGGAGATCGGCATGCCGATGTTGTCGGTCATGGTCTCGATCTCGCCGGGCACCAGCTTGCGGATCGCCTTCTGGATGTCGGCGAGCTGGTTGGCGGTCTCCTCGACGCGGGTGCCGACCTGGGTGCGGACATGCATCAGGATGTTGCCGGCATCGACCGACGGGAAGAAGTTGCGCCCGAGGAACGGCACCAGCAGGAACGACGCGGCGACGACCGCGAGGAAGCAGCTCACGAACACCGTGCGATGACCGAGCGCCATCGCGAGCAGGCCGCGATAGCCGGCGCGGATGCGCTCGAACCGCGCCTCGAAGCCGCGCTGGAACCAGACCAAAGGATTGCGCGATTTCGGCGGCGAGCCCTCATGATGCACATGCGCCTGCAGCAGATAGTTCGCCATGGTCGGCACCAGGGTGCGCGACAGGATGAACGACCAGATCATCGCGAACATCACCGCTTCGGCCATCGGCACGAACAGGAAGCGCGCCACGCCGGTGAGGAAGAACATCGGCACGAACACGATGCAGATACAGAGCAGCGAGACGAAGGCCGGCGTCACGATCTGGTTGGCGCCGTCGAGGATCGACTGCTCGACCGGCTTGCCCTGCTCGAGGTGATAATTGATGTTCTCGATCGTCACCGTGGCGTCGTCGACCAGGATGCCGACCGCGAGCGCGAGGCCGCCGAGCGTCATGATGTTCAGCGTCTCGCCGATCAGGGACAGCATGATGATGGCGCCGAGCACCGACAGCGGGATCGACACCGCGATGATGACGGTCGAGCGCCAGCTGCCGAGGAACAAGAGGATCATGATACTGGTGAGCAGCGCGGCGATCACGCCCTCGAAGGCGACGCCGGTGATCGCGCCGCGGACGAACACCGACTGGTCGCCGATGAAGCCGATCTTCAGCGCGTCCGGCATCTGGTCCTTGACCTCGATTACCTTCTGCTTGATGCCGGAGATGATATCGAGCGTCGAGGTGGCGCCGGCCTTCAGCACCATCATCAAGACCGAGCGGTTGCCGTCGACATGGACGATGTTGGTTTGCGGCGGGTTGCCGTCGCGGACCGAGGCGACGTCACGCACATAGACCATCGCGCCGTTGACCTGCTTGATCGGCAGGTCGCCGAGCTCCTCGAGCCGCAGCGGCGAGTTGTTGAGGTTGATGGTGTATTCGAAATTGCCGATCTTCTGCGTGCCGACCGGCGTGATCAGGTTCTGCGCGGCGAGCGCATTGGCGACGTCCTGGCCCGACAGGCCGCGCGCCTGCAGCGCGGTCGAATTGAGATCGATCTGGACCTGGCGCTGCTTGCCGCCGAACGGATACGGGATCGCCGCACCAGGCACCGTGACCAGCGGCGTGCGCAGCTGGTTGATGCCGATATCGGCGAGGTTCTGCTCGGTCAGTCCCTCGCCCGACAGCGCGACCTGGATGATCGGAACCGTCGAGGCGCTGTAGTTCAGGATCAGCGGCGGCGTCGCGCCCGGCGGCATCTGCTTGAGCAGGGTTTGCGAGATCGCGGTGACCTGCGCATTGGCGGTGCGGATGTCGACGTTGGGCTGGAAGAAGATCTTGATGATGCCGACGCCGTTATAGGAATTGGCGACGATGTGCTCAATGTCGTTGACGGTCGTGGTCAGCGCGCGCTGGAACGGCGTGGTAATGCGGCCGGACATCTGGTCCGGCGGCAGGCCTGTGTACTGCCAGACCACGCCGATCACCGGAATACGGATGTCCGGGAAGATGTCGGTCGGCGTGCGCAACGCCGCCAGCGGTCCGATAATCAGCAGCAGGATCGCGAGCACGACGAAAGTATATGGCCGGCTCAGCGCGATACGGACCAGTGCGATCATAAAAGAAGCGTTCCCGAAATGAAGCCCGCCCAGGCAGAGGAATCGACATTGCAAAAGCCGTTCCGCAGCGGCCGATTTACCCGATGGCGGGCAAAACGCCAACCCGCGGAGCCGCGGCGGCTTTCACTTCCTCGGCATAGTGCGTGAGGCTGCGCGCTCCGAGCGACCGTGCCGGGCGCCGTGCCGTCGATCGCGTGCGGATCATCGTCAAAAAGAGACGGCTCTGCTGCGAATGCGAGCCGGCCGAGGATGCTATTTCGGCCGACGCGAGGTTAACGCATCGCTGCCCTGCGAAAATGTAAAACGTGGTGGGCCGGGTCAGCCCACCACGTCGGCATCGGTTAGGCGAAGGATGGCGGCCGCCCGAGCAGCGGCGCCGCCGGATCAGGCGGCGCGGACGGCGTCGAGGAACTTGCTGACCTCGAGCTTGAGGCGGCTGCTGTCGCCCGAGAGCGATTGGGCCGCCGACAGCACCTGGCTCGACGCCGAGCCGGTTTCGTTGGCGCCATGCTGGACGTCGGAGATGTTGGCCGAGACCTGCTGGGTGCCCTGCGCCGCCTGCTGCACGTTGCGGGAGATTTCCTGCGTCGCCGCGCCCTGCTCTTCGACCGCGGCCGCAATCGTGGACGAGATTTCCGACAGCCGTTCGATGGTCGAGGAGATTTCCTTGATCGCGCCGACCGACTCCTGGGTCGCGGTCTGGATGCCGGCGATCTGCTGGCCGATCTCGCCGGTCGCCTTGGCAGTCTGCTCGGCCAGCGCCTTCACCTCGGACGCCACCACGGCGAAGCCGCGGCCGGCCTCGCCGGCGCGTGCCGCCTCGATGGTGGCGTTCAGCGCCAGCAGATTGGTCTGGCCGGCAATGGTGTTGATCAGCTCGACGACGTCGCCGATCCGCGCGGCGGCCTTCGACAGCTCGCTGACGCGATCGTTGGTGGTGCGCGCCTGGCCGACGGCATCGCCGGCCATCCGTGCCGACTCCTGCACCTGGCGGCTGATCTCGGTCACCGACGACGACAGCTCCTCGGTCGCCGACGCCACCGACTGGACATTGGTCGAGGCCTCCTCGGACGCGGCCGCAACCGATGTGGTCAGCTCCTGCGAGCGCCGGGCGGTCGACGACAGCGTGCCGGCGGAGGCTTCGAGCTGGGTCGAGGCCGACGACACGGTCTGCACGATCTCGCCGATCATCTGTTCGAAATTGCGGGTGATGGTGTCGACCCGGCGGCCGCGCTCGATCTTGGCATCGGCGTCGGCAGCGGCGGCTTCATCGGCCGCCTTCTTGGCGACCAGCGCTTCCTTGAACACCTGCAGCGTATCGGCCATCGCGCCGATCTCGGACTTCTCGCCCTGATGCGGGACGTTTGCGGTCAGGTCGCCGCGGCCCAGCGCCTGCATCGGGCTCACGATCGAGGCGATGCCGGCCGAGACGTCGCGGATCATCAGGAAGCTGACGCCAACGCCGACGATGATGGCGGCGCCAAGGATCATCGCAAGCAGCATGACGGCAGACGCGTAGCTGTTTGCCGCGTCCTGCGCCGCCTTGTCGGCGCCGGCATTGTTGAGCTCGATGTCCTTGCGCAGGATCTCGTCGGCCTCGAGGCCGATCTTGTTGACGGTCTTGGCGTTCAGCTCATGGGCATCGTGCGGGGCCTTGCCGACATCCCTGCGCGACAGCGCCATCACCTCCTCGGTGCCCTTCTTGTAACGGGTCCAGGCATCGACCCATTGATCGTAGAGCGCGCGCTCCGCGGGGGTCGCGATCAGCGGCTCGTAGATCGCGCGGACCTTGAGGTTGGCGTCGACCACCGAGGTCAGGGTCTTCTCCTGCGCGAGCTTGTCCTCCAGCGTCTCGGACAGCATGTGTTCGCGGATCACGTTGCGATAGGTGATGACGCCGGCGCGCAGATCGCCGAGCGCACGCACGCTCGGCAGCCAGCTCGTCGTGATGTCGACGGTGTTGGCGTTGATCGACCGTAAATTCACGACCGCGAGCAGGCCCATGCCCGTCATCGCGACAAGCAGGAACGCAACCACGGCAATAATCTTGGCGCGGATCGAGAATTTGGCGAACATCGTGGGGGTCTCTTGATATCGGGCTCGCGAAGCCCGATCGAATGGCTGGGGCGTGGCGGGACGCCGCAGACATCAAAGCCAGCCCCCCTCCTTAAGTAGGGTTAATTTGGTTCCCCGTTGAACTACGGAGGCGCTCTTCGACACCGTGGCATGATGCGCGCCAGCCGCATCAAGGCATCAACACGAGCGCATCCGAGAAAAACTCCGGCCCGCCGAAATTGCCTGATTTCAGGGCAAGCACCATCTCGCCTCTCCCGGCGCCGACCGCTCGCAGAACCGGCACGCCGGCGGCGATTTCCGCACCGACCAGGAATCCAGGAATGCGCAGGCGATCGACCACGGCGCCCGAAGTTTCACCACCGGCGACCACCAGCCTGTGCACGCCCGACTGCACCAGACCATCCGCGATGTCGGCCATCGCCTGCTCGATGGCATGCCCGGCTGCATCGCGACCATGACGGGATTGCACAGCTGCCACCTGATCCGGGGTCGAGCTGCTCGCAATCAGGATTGGCCCCGCCCCGAGCCGGTCTCTGGCCCAGGCGAGCGCACGCTGCGTTTCGTCCTTGCCGGCGACCACCTGCTCGGGATCGAGGTGCAGGACCGGCATCACCTTCTCGGCGTTTGCGATCTGGCGCAGGGTCGCCTGCGAGCAACTGCCGGCAAGGCACGCCGCCGGGCCGCCGACCGGCGTCGCCAGCATCGCATCCGCGGTGTCCGGTTTGGCTTTGCTCGCGGCGACCAGCGCCCGCGCCAGGCCAAGCCCGATCCCGGAAGCGCCGACTGAAAGACGGTGATCCAGCGCGACCTGCCCGATGGTCTCGAGGTCGCGGTCGAACACCGCATCGACGATGGTGGCGCCGATGCCGCTTTGCGTGAGCTCGGCGAGCTTTGCCCGGACGGCGTCCGCGCCACGGCTCAGCGTCGCCAGATCGACCAGGCCGACCTTGGTCGTGCTTTGCCGCGCCAGCACGCGAACCAGATTGGAATCATGCATCGGGTTGAGCGGGTGGTCCTTCAGCGGACTCTCGTTCAGCGGCACCGAGCCGACGAACAGATTGCCCTGGTAGACGGTGCGGCCGGTCTCCGGGAATGCCGGAGTCACCAGCACGATGGCATCCCTGGAATCGGCGCGCAGCGCGTCCATCACGGGGCCGATGTTGCCGGCATCGGTTGAATCGAAGGTCGAGCAGATCTTGAACAGGATATGTTCGGCGCCGCGGCCGCGCAGCCAGGCCTCCGCTGCGCGCGAACGCGTCACGGCGAGGCCGGCCTCGATCGAACGGCTCTTCAGCGACACCACGACGGCGTCGACCTCGGGCAGCGCGAGATCGTCCGCAGGCACGCCGATGGTCTGCACCGTGCGCAGGCCGGCGCGGGTCAGCGTGTTGGCGAGGTCGGAGGCGCCGGTATAGTCGTCGGCGATGCAACCGAGAGACAGCTTTCCGGCTCGCGTCACGGCTTCACTCCAGCATAGGGCTTGAACCAGGCGAGACCGTCGGTGGTCTTGCCGCGCGGATTGTACTCGCAGCCGACGAAGCCGCCGTAGCCGAGCCGGTCGAGCTCGCCGAACAGGAACGGATAGTTCAGCTCCTCGCCGTCGGGCTCGTTGCGCGAGGGGATCGACGCGATCTGGACGTGGCCGATGATCGGCATCATTTCACGCAGCCGCATGGTGACGTCGCCATGGATGATCTGGCAGTGGTAGATGTCGAACTGCAGCTTCAGGTTCGCGATACCAAGCTCGTTGATCAGATCGCGCGCGAAGATGAAGTCGTTGAGGAAGTAGCCGGGCACGTTGCGCGGATTGATCGGCTCGATCACGACGTCGAGGCCGTGCGGCGCGAAGAACTCTGCGGCATGGGCGACCGATTTGCGAAACGCGGCGACCGCCCTGGCATCGCTGCGGTCGGCTATTCCCGCCATCAGATGCACCCGCTTGACGCCGGTCGCCTGCACATAGGGCAGCGCGGTCTTCAGGCTTTGCTGGAGGTCGGCGAAACGGTCCGGCAGCGCGGCAAACCCCTTCTCGCCGGCGTTCCAGTCGCCCGGCGGCAAGTTGAACAGCGCCTGCGTCAGCCCGTTGCCTTTCAGCCGCTTGCCGACCTCCTCGGCCGGATGGTCGTAAGGAAACAGGAACTCGACCGCGGTGAAGCCCGCTTTCGCCGCCGCCTCGAAGCGGTCGAGGAACGGGACCTCGTTGAACATCATGGTGAGGTTGGCGGCAAAACGGGGCATTGCAGGATCCTCTTATTTCTCGCCTGGAAGCTTGGTGCCGGTAACCTGCGCATACATCCGCGCCACCGACGCATCGTCGTCGCGGCCCATGCCGGCGGCCGCGGTCATCAGGAACATCTGCAAGGCCGCGGCCGAGACCGGCACCGGGAAGCGTGCATTGCGCGCCATGTCCTGGATGATGCCGAGGTCCTTCACAAAAATTTCGACGGCGCTGCGCGGCGCATAGTCGCCGTCGAGCACATGCGGCATGCGGTTCTCGAACATCCAGGAATTGCCGGCGGAGGCGGTGATCACCTCATAGACCTTGCGGATGTCGAGCCCCTGCTTGGCGGCGAAGGCGATCGCCTCGGAGGCGGCCGCGATATGCACGCCGGCCAGCAGCTGGTTGATCATCTTGAACGCGGCGCCCTGCCCCGCGGCATCGCCGAGCTCGTAGAGCTTTGCCGCCATCGCATCCAGCGCCGGCCGCGCCTTCGCAAATGCCGCGGTGCTGCCGGACGCGAGAATCGTCAATTCGCCCTGCGCCGCGCGCTGCGCGCCGCCGGAGATCGGGGCATCGAGATAGTGCCGGCCGGTCGCCTCGAGCTGCTTTGCGAGGCGCCGCGCGATATCAGGGTCCATGGTCGCCGAGGAGATGAAGACCGCGTCCTTGGCCAAGGTCTCGGCGACGCCGTCCTTGCCGAACAGGATCGCTTCAGTCTGCGCTGCATTGACGACGACGCTGACGACAATGTCGGCATCCCGGGCCGCCTCGGCCGGCGACTTGGCGCCCTTGCCGCCGTCGGCGACGAAGCGCGCCACCGCATCGGCCGTGACGTCGCAGCCGGTCACCTCGAAACCGGCCCGCCTGAGCGAGGTCGCCATGCCGTATCCCATCGAGCCCAGCCCGATGACGGCGACACGTGATGTTGCGGAACTGGACATGTGGCGATCCCTGAACATTTTTAGTTGTTTGAGCGTGACCTTTTCGGAAAACCGGCTGCCACTTTGCGCCAGCGCGGCCTTCCGGGCCCGGATCATGCTCGTTGCTGCTTGCCTATCACGGCTTGGCCGCGCTGCCAAAGCATGAGACAAAGCGGAAAACGGATAGCGCCAAGGATGGCGCCACGAGCGAACCCGAATGAGCGAAACAAAGCTTCGTGAGGACATCTGCCGCTTCGGCCGCTCGCTGTTCGAGCGCGGCCTGACGCCGGGCTCCTCGGGCAATATCAGCGTCCGGCTCGCGGACGGCGGCTGGCTGGTGACGCCGACCAACGCCTCGCTCGGCTTCCTCGATCCGGCGAAAATGTCACGGCTCGATGACAACGGCCGGCTGGTCTCCGGCGACGCCCCGACCAAGGAAGTGCCGCTGCACACCGCGCTCTACCAGACCCGCACGACGGCCGGCGCCGTGGTGCACCTGCACTCGACCCATTCGGTCGCGCTCTCGATGCTGCCGGAGATCGACCCGCGCGCCGCGCTGCCGCCGATGACGGCCTATTACGTCATGAAGTGCGGCCAGACCGCGCTGGTGCCCTATTATCGCCCCGGCGATCCCGCCGTTGCCGACGCGATCCGGGGGCTGGCCGGGAAATATTCATCGGTGCTGCTCGCCAATCATGGGCCCGTCGTGTCGGGCGATACGCTGGAAGCGGCGGTGTTCGCGACCGAGGAGCTGGAGGAAACCGCAAAGCTCTATCTGCTGCTGCGCGGGCTGAACCCGCGCTATTTGTCGCCCGACCAGGTGGCGGATTTGACCAGGACGTTCGGGCTCGTGCTGCCGGATCACCCTCACTAGATCAAGCGGAGGATCGATATGCGGAAGACAGTCGTGATGAGATTCACAGGCTTGGCGTTAGCGATACCGTTTGCCGTCGGCCTTGCGGCGTCGGACGGACGGACCGAAGAGACTTTGCAAGGCATGCTGGCAACCCAGTTGCGCGCGCAGGGCTATCCTTGCGACAAGCCGCTCAAGGCCGAGCGGGACGACAAGCTCTCCAAGCCCGACAACGAGGCCTGGACGCTGACATGCAGCAACGCGACCTATCGCGTCAGCCGCGTGCCGGACCTCGCCGCCAAGGTCGAGAAGATCGACGAGAGCAAGTAGGCTGCGTGGGCTGGATCAGTAGCCCGCATGAGCGCAGCGATATGCGGGACGCCCCGGATGTCGCTGCGCTCATCCGGGCTACGGGCTGGATTGCGCGCACCGCATACACTGGCGTCATCCCCGCGCAAAGGCAAAGCCTTTGTCGCTGGAGGTGCGAGCGTGGAGATATTCCGTCGCTACAGCCCCAGATACGCCTTGCGCACGTCGGGATTGCCGCTGATCTCGGCGGCGGTGCCCTGCATCAGCACGCGGCCGGTCTGCAGGATGTAGGCGCGGTCGGCGATCTCGAGGCATTCGGCCATGCGCTGCTCGACGATCAGGACCGTCATGCCGGCGTCGCGGATGCGCTTCACGGCCTGGAAGATCTCGTCGACCAGTTTCGGCATGATGCCCTGCGACGGTTCGTCGAGCATCAGAAGCCGCGGCCGCGTCATCAGCGCGCGGCCGATCGCAAGCATCTGCTGCTCGCCGCCGGACAGCGTCTCGGCGCGCTGGTCGAGCCGTTCGCCAAGCCGCGGGAACAGCTTGAACACCAGATCGAGCGGCGCGTCGCGGTCAGACTGACTGCGGTAGAGATAGCTGCCGAGGCGCAAATTGTCGCGCACCGACAGCCGCGGAAACAGCCGGCGGTTCTCCGGCACGTAAGCGATGCCGCTTGACGTGATGACGTGCTGCGGCTGGCCGTCGATGCGCTTGCCGTCGAAGGTGACGGTGCCTGCGCGCGGCCGCTCGGCGCCGGCGATCGATTTCAACAGCGTCGACTTGCCCGCGCCGTTGGCGCCGGCGACGCAGACGATCTCGCCCTTGGTGACGTCGATCGACACCGAGGAGATCGCGACCAGGCCCTGATAGGCGGTGGTGACTTCACGCACCGACAGCATGACGATCCCCGAGATAGGCAGAAATGACTTCCGGATTGCGGACGACCTCAGTCGGCTTGCCCTCGACCAGCACCTTGCCGAGATTCAGCACGATGGCGCGATCGACCAGCGGCATCACGATCTCCATCACATGCTCGACCATCAGCACGGTGATGCCGGCGGCGCGGACCTTCCGCACCAGCTCGACGCCGGTCTGCGCCTCGACCGGCGTCAGCCCGGTGAGGACTTCGTCGAGCAGCAGCAGCTTCGGCTCGGTCGCGAGCGCGCGGGCCACCTCGAGCCGGCGCTTCTCCGACGGCACGAGGTCGGCGGCGAGCTTGTCGGCGCGCGCGGCAAGGCCGCAGAACTCCAGCACCTCGTAGGCCTTCTGCCGCGCGATGCGCATCTTGGTGTTGCGGATCAGCGCGCCGACGATGACGTTGTCGATCACGGTCATGGTCTCAAAACTCTTGACGACCTGGAAGGTACGCCCGACGCCGCGCTGGCAGCGTTCCGCCGCCGGTAGCTTGGTCACGTCCTCGCCGTCGAAGATGATCGAGCCCTGGCTCGGCGGCAGCACGCCCGCGATCAGGTTGAACAGCGTCGACTTGCCGGCGCCGTTGGGGCCGATCAGGCCGACGATCTCGCCGCGCCCGACCGAGATCGAGACATCGCTGTTGGCGACGAGGCCGCCGAAGCGCTGCCATACTCCGCGCGTTTCCAGCAGCGCCGTCATCGTGCAGCTCCCTTGCGCAGGGAGAACACGCTGACCAGTCCGCGCGGCAGCGCCAGCGAGATCACGACGATCAACGTGCCGTAGACGATGAGGTCGACGCCGCGCCCGGAGCCGCCGATGAACGAGCGCGTCAGCTCGGTGAGCGGGATCAGGATGACCGCGCCCAGCACCGGGCCCCACAAGGTGCCGATGCCGCCAAGCACCGCAGGCAGCGCCATCAGCAGCGAGAACTGGAAGCCCATCACGCTTTCAGGATCGATGTAGGAGACGAACTGGGCGTAGAAGCTGCCGCCGACCGCAACGAGGAAGGCCGAGACCGCCGCCGCGCCCATCTTGGAATTGAACACGACCACGCCGAGGCTTTCGGCCGCATCGGGATTGTCCTTCACCGCGCGCCACCAGTAGCCCCATTTGGAATCCTCCAGCCACCAGGTGACGAACCAGGCGATGCAGGCCAGCGCCAGCGCGAAATAGAAGTAAGGCAGCTTCGAGCGGGTGAACTGGAATTTCAGCCAGCTGTCGCCGCGCACCGGGATGTCGATGCCGAGCGCGGCGCCGGCCCAATCCCAATTCTGGATCAACAGCAGCGCGATCTCGGCGATCACGATGGTCGCGATCACGAAATAATGCCCGCGCAGGCGGAAGCAGGGGTAGCCGAGCGCCATCGCGATCAATGCGGAGATCGCCCCGCCCGCCAGCATGCCGAACCACGGCAGCACGCCGAACTTGGTGAACAGCAGCGCGGTGGTATAGGCGCCGAGCCCGAAATACAGCGCATGGCCGAGCGAGATCTGCCCGCAATAGCCGGACAGGATGTTCCAGCTCTGCGACAGCGCCGCATACATCAGCGTCAGCACCATGATGTTCTGGACGTAGACGTCCTTGACGAAGAGCGGCACCAGCGCGGCGATCACCGCGAGGCAGGCCGCCACGATCAGGTCACGCCTGCGGCGTTGGGCGAACTGGGTGTCCATCACATCGATCCGAACAGGCCACGCGGGCGGATGAAGACGACCAGCAGGTAAACGGCATAGATGCCGACCGATTTCAGCGACGGCGGCAGGATCAGCGCGGTGGTCGCCTCCACCAGGCCAACAATGATGCCGCCGGCAAAGGCGCCGAACACGCTGCCGAAGCCGCCGAGCGCCACGGTGACGTAGGCGATCAGGGCAAACGACGCGCCGACGTCGGGGTAGACGTAGAAGAAGATCGCCATGATGGCGCCGGCAAGGCCGACCAGCGCCGCACCGAGGCCCCAGCCGAGCGCGAACACCCGGTTCTTGTCGATGCCGACCAGCGCCACCGCGCCGGCGTCCTCGCGCGTCGCTTCGAGCGCGCGGCCGAAATCGGTGCGATTGATGAAGAAGTACAGCGCGACAAAGGCCGCGATCGACAGCATCGCGCCGATCAGCTGCGGCTCCGGCAGATAGATGCCGGCGATCGACACCGTCTTGCCGCCGACCCAGGAGTTGGTGACGCTGCGGTAGTCGGGCGTGAAGAAGAACTGGGCGAGGCCCCGCATCACGATCGCGAGGCCGAAGGTCGAGAAGATCTGCACCATGCCGGCATTGGCCTTGGCGCGCATCGCGAAGCGGACGATCAACAGATAGACCACCGCGCCGAACACGAACAACGCCGCGGCGACCAGCGGCGCCGAGAGCAAGGGGTCGATCGCGAAGAACGCGAACAGGAAGAAGGTCGCGTACATCGCGATCATCAGGAACTCGCCGTGCGCGAAATTCACGACGTCCATCAATCCGAAGATTAATGCGAGGCCTGCGGCGATCAGTCCGTAGAGCAGCCCCATCAACAGGCCGCTCGCCAAACTCTGAATAATGGTCTCGGCTGTCACCGTCGACGCTCCATGTTCCGACCATTGTCTTTAGCCCCCGTCATTGCGAGGAGCGAAGCGACGAAGCAATCCATGCTTTCTTTTCGCGGAGACGTGGATTGCTTCGCTTCGCTCGCAATGACGGAACATGCGAGACTCTGAATGATGTCTTCGGCTGTCACCGCCGCTTGCCCCCTCTGGCGCCCGACCGATCAGCTGTTCATCGGCCAGATCGCCTCGGAGACGGCGGCCTGTTCCGGGAAGATCGTCACGAAGTTCTTCGCGGAGTACTGCAACAGCACCGGATCGGCGAAGTTGTTCTGCCCCATCTCGTCGAACTTGACGCGCCGCCACGGCATGATGGTCTGATCGCCCGGCATGTCGGTGGCGACCAGCGCCTCGCGGATCTTGTCGCCGTCGGTCGACTTGGCGCGGTTGATGGCGTCCGCCATCACGATCAGGCCCATGAACTGGCGCGACGAATAGTCGTTGAAGTCCTTGCCCGACTTGGCGCGGTACATCTCGTTGATCAGACCGACCATCGGCCGCTTCTGCGCCAGGTCGAGCGAGAAGCTGCCGCGCGAGATCACTCCATCGAGCTTGTCGCCGACCGCGTCGTAGGTCGCCTTTTCCGAGAAGCCGGCGTCCTGCGCCATGATGTTCTTCGGCTTGTAGCCGAGCTCGGCCATGGTCTTGACCAGGAGGATCGCGTCGGTGGTGTAGCTCGACGGCATCAGCACGTCGGCATTCGCCGCCTTGAGCTGCTGCACCTCGGCGGTCAGCGACGGCGAGTTGGCGCGGTACTTGATGTCGGCCACGATCTTGTAGCCGCGCTCGGCGGCGAGCTTGGTCTGCGCGTTCGCCGAATCGGTACCGAAGATGGTGTCCTCGTGGAACAGCGCCAGCGTCTCGATCTTCTGGCCCTTCTTCTTCATCGCATCGAAGAAGTCGAACATCGCGGTCGAGAACATCTCGTCATGCGGCGAGGCGCGGAAATAGTATTTCAGGCCGCGCCGATGCAGGCTCGGCGAGGAATTGTCGGCGGAGAGGAACGGAACGCCGTAGCGCTCGCAGATCTGGCTGACGGTGACGGCGACCGCGCTCTGATAGGTGCCGATCACGGCGCAGACCTTCTCCTGCGTGATCAGGCGCTCGGCTTCGGCGCGGCCCTTTTGCGGATCGGCCTGGTGGTCGGCGAACACAAGCTTGACCTTGGCGCCGCCGAGGCCGGACAGGCCCTCGCCCTTGGCGAGCGGCAATGCGAAGTCATAGTTCTTGTTGATGATGTCTGCCGCGGTCTCGAACGCGCGCTGCGCGTCGACGCCGATCTGGGCGCTGGCGCCCGAGAGCGGATAGATCACGCCGATTGCCACTTCACTGGTCTGTGCGCGCGCGGCCATCGGACCGAGCGCGGCAGCGGCAGTGGCACCCAGCAACACGTTACGGCGAGAGATCGTCATCGAAATTTCCCCTTGGTCAGCTTGTTATTATCGATGTGACGCTTGTAGCGCGCAGTAAAGCCTCAATGAATTGCACGAATTGCCTATTCAGAGCACAGCGAGCTGCTTGTTCCTGAGATCGGTCACCAGCATCAGGCCCGGCGAATGCGTGATCGCGAACGGCAGCTTCGCACTTGCGATCACCGATTGCGGCGTGACGCCACAGGCCCAGAACACCGGGATCTCGTCATCGGCGACCGGTACCGCATCGCCGTAATCGGGCTTGGCGATATCCTTGATGCCGATCGCATGCGGATGGCCGAGATGGACCGGCGCGCCATGCACCGACGGGAAGCGCGAGGTGATCTGCACCGCGCGGATCGCATCCGCCGGCTTGAACGGGCGCATCGACACCACCATGGGTCCCGCGAACGGCCCCGACGGGCTGCAGGCGATATTGGTGCGGTACATTGGCACACGCAGATTGCGTTCAATGTGACGGATCGGCAGGCCCTCATCCAGCAGCGCCTCCTCGAACGAGTAGGAGCAGCCGAGCACGAAGGTGACGAGATCGTCGCGCCAGTATTTGGTGATGTCGGTCGGCTCGTCCGCCACCTCGCCGTCGCGCCAGACCCGGTAGCGCGGCACGTCGGTGCGGATGTCGAGGTCGAGACCAAGGGCCGGAATGCGGGGATCGCCGACGTCAGACATGCCGATGATCGGGCACGGCTTCGGATTGAGCTGGCAGAAGCGGTGGAAGGCGCCGGCGAGCTTTTCCGGCAGGATCGCGAGATTGCCCTGGACGAAACCGTTGGCGAGGCCGGCTGTGGTGGCCGAGGCCACGCCGTCACGGCAGGCGCGGCGCGCTTCGACGCTCGCCGGCACTGGTTCCCCCTGAGATCGCTGCACTGCCGCAAAAACAGTCATGGGATTCTCCTGCCCATAATCTCGACAAGGACAAACCAACACCAAGCGTGATATAATGTCTAATCGTCCTTTCTAATCAAAATCGATAAAACAGATTACGGTCGCCATCGAGCGCGTCGCCAATCTCGCCAGGCAGATCGCGCAGACGAGCGTGGCGGTTGACGGCGCGAGAGTGGCGCGTCATTGAACGATTGCCGGATAATCGAACGTCATTCCGGGATGGTCCGAAGGACCAGACCCGGAATCTCGAGATTCCGGGTTCGATGCTGACGCATCGCCCCGGAATGACGAAAATAAAAATGGACTGACGACATGAGCCGAGCCGCCACCAACCTGCAGATCGATTCCGCCCGCCTCTGGGGCACCATCCACGAAACCGCGCAGTTCGGTGCAACGCCCAAGGGCGGTGTGCGGCGGCTGACCTTGAGCGCCGAAGACAAACAGGTGCGCGACTGGTTCCGCAAGGCATGCGCGGACGCCGGCCTCGAGGTGCAGGTCGACGCGCTCGGCTCGATGTTCGGGTTGAGGAAAGGACGGGACATGTCGAAGCCGCCGATCGGCGTCGGCTCGCATCTCGACACCCAGCCGACCGGCGGCAAATATGACGGCGTGCTCGGCACGCTGGCGGCGCTCGAAATGGTGCGCACGCTGAACGATGCCGGGATCGAGACCGAGCTGCCGATCTGCATTTGCAACTGGACCAATGAGGAAGGCTCGCGCTTTGCGCCGGCGATGATGGCCTCGGCCGCCTATGTCGGCGACTTCACCACCGACGACATCCTGTCGCGCAAGGACGCCGAGGGCGTCACGGTGGCGCAGGCGCTCGACACGATCGGTTATCGCGGCGACGCCCCGGTCGGCCGCCAGAAGTTCACCAGCTTCGTCGAGCTGCATATCGAGCAGGGCCCGATCCTGGAGGCCGAGAACAAGACCATCGGCGTGGTCGATTCCGGCCAGGGCGTGTTGTGGTACGACGGCAAGATCACCGGCTTCGAAAGCCACGCCGGCTCGACCCCGATGCCGCTGCGCCGCGATGCGCTGGCGACGCTGTCCGAGATCGTGCTGGCGATGGAGAGCATCGCGAAGCAGCACGGCCCGAAGGCGGTCGGCACCATCGGCGAGGCCGTGATCGCCGCGCCCTCGCGCAACGTCATCCCCGGCGAGATCGCCTTCACGGTGGATTGCCGCAGTGCCGACGCCACGATCATGGATGCGCTGGACCGCGACCTGCGTGCCGCCGTGAGCGAGATCGCAGCAAAGCGCAAGGTCGAGGTGCAGCTTGATCTCGTCTGGCGCAAGGCGCCGACGCATTTCGATCCCAAGCTGGTCGACGCGGTCGAGAATGCCGCGAAGCAGCTCGGCTATTCGCACCGCCGCATCACCTCCGGCGCCGGCCACGACGCCTGCAACCTCAACACGGTGATGCCGGCAGCCATGGTGTTCGTGCCCTGCAAGGACGGCGTCAGCCATAACGAGCTGGAAGATGCCAAGCAGACCGATTGCGCCGCCGGCGCCAACGTCCTGATGCATACGGTGCTGGCGCTCGCCGGCGTCGCGTCCTGATCATCATTTCTCCTCATCGGATGGAGGCTTTCGTGCGCGCAGTGTTTGTCGACGCCAATGAATCGCTTGCTGTCATCACGGAACGCCTGGAAAAGCCCGGCGATCCCAGGATGCGGATCAACCGCAACCCCGACATCAAGTCCGAGGACTATCCAGCGGTGCTCGACGGCGCCGAGATCGCGGTGGTCGACCACACCGCGCTGCCGACCGATGTTGCGAAGAAGTGCGCCGGCCTGAAGCACGTCGTGTTCCTCGGCACCGGCGCGCGCAGCTACATGAACCCGGAAGAGCTCGCCGAGCTCGGCATCTCCGTGCACCTGATCAAGGGCTATGGCGACACCGCGGTCGCGGAGTCAGCGATCGCGCTGATGTGGTCGTCGGCGCGCGTGATCGCGCAGATGGACCGCGAGATGCGCGCCGGCAACTGGCTGCGAGAAGACGGCATGCAGCTCACCGGCAAGACACTCGGCCTGGTCGGCTTCGGCGGCATCGCCGCCGAGGTCGCCCGCATCGCACTCGGCAGCGGCATGAAGGTGATCGCCTGGAACCGGTCGGCCAAGAGCCATCCGGGTGTCGAATTCGTCGATCTCGACACCGTGCTGGCGAGCAGCGACGTGGTTTCGATCCACCTGCTGCTGAATGACGAGACCCGCGACCTGATCACGCGCGACAAGATCGCGAAGATGAAAAAGGGTGTGGTGCTGATCAACACCGCGCGCGGCGCGATCGTCGACGAGCAGGCGATGATCGATGCGCTCAATTCGGGCCACATCCGCCACGCCGGCCTCGACGTCTACAACATCGAGCCGCTGCCGAAGGATCACCCGCTGACCAGGATCCCGAACGTGACGCTGTCGGCGCACTCCGCCTTCCGCACGCCCGAGGCGAGCGAGAATTTGATCCACGCGGCGTGGGAGCACTGCCGAAGGATCGTGAAGGGATGATTTCACCGTCGTCCCGGCCAAGCCAACGGGTCGGCGCAAAGCGCCGCCCGATGACAGGCTCCGCGCGAGCCGGGACCCATAACCATCACTGCCCATTGTCACGAAGGCTGGGGGCACAGCGAGCACCAACAACGAGACCCTGTGGTTATGGGTCCCTGCTTTCGCATGGACGACAGTGGCCGTAGGGTGGCTAACCCGCCCTACGCAGATTGCGAAGCAATCAATAACGACGTCGTCCTGGACAAGCGAGCGTAGCGAGCGCGATCCAGGACCCATTACCACCGGCCTGCGTCATCGCGCAGGGCGGTGGTCAGACCCAGCAACACAACAAGCACTCGGGGTAATGGGTCCTGGCTTTCGCCAGGACGACCCCGTGCTTGACGGCGCAGCCTAATCCACCATCTCCGCGACGGCCGTGCCGCACGCCGTGGTGTCGGCATTGCCGCCGAGATCGCGCGTGCGCAGCGTGCGTTCGCCGAGCGTGCGCTCGATCGCGCCGACGATCGCAGCCGCCGCCTGCTTCTCGCCGAGATGCTCCAGCATCATCGCGCCCGACCAGATCATGCCGATCGGGTTGGCAATGCCCTGCCCGGCGATGTCAGGCGCCGAGCCATGGACCGGCTCGAACACCGAGGGGAAGTCGCCTTCCGGATTGATGTTGCCCGACGGCGCGATGCCGATCGTGCCGGTGCAGGCCGGGCCGAGATCGGAGAGGATGTCCCCGAACAAATTGGAGCCGACCACGACGTCGAACCAGTCCGGATGCAGCACGAAGTTCGCGGTCAGGATATCGATGTGGTACTTGTCCCACTTCACGCCGGGATATTTCTTGGCCATCGCCTCCACGCGCTCGTCCCAGTAGGGCATGGTGATGGAGATGCCGTTCGACTTGGTCGCCGACGTCAGATGCTTCTTCGGCCGCGACTGCGCGAGGTCGAACGCGAATTTCAGGATGCGATCGACGCCGGTGCGGGTCATCACGGTCTGCTGGGTGACGAATTCGCGGTCAGTGTCCGGGAACATGCGGCCGCCGACGGAAGAGTATTCGCCCTCGGTGTTCTCGCGCACCACCCAGAAATCGATGTCGCCGGGCTTGCGGTTCGCCAGCGGCGACGGCACGCCGGGCATCAGCCGCACCGGGCGCAGATTGACGTACTGGTCGAACTCGCGGCGGAATTTTATGAGCGATCCCCACAACGAGATATGGTCAGGTATTTTCGCCGGCCAGCCGACCGCGCCGAAATAGATCGCATCATGCTTGCCGATCTGGTTCTTCCAGTCGGCCGGCATCATCTCGCCGTGCTTCTCGTAATAGTCGTAAGAGGCGAAGTCGAAATGGTCGAACTTCACGTCGACGCCGTGCTTCTTGGCCGCCGCCTCGATGACGCGTAGGCCCTCCGGCATCACTTCCTTGCCGATGCCGTCGCCGGGAATGACCGCAATCCGATACTGCTTCTTTGCGCTGCTCATCGAGAACACCCTTGTGATTTGCCCGGCCGGCAATGCCGCCTATTCTGATGGTCCTGCAATGGACCAAACTTTGCGCGAGCGCAACGCTGCAGTGCAGTGTTGACCGCGGCGCGACCCTGCCCCACCAAATTCGCCGACACCCACTCCTCATACCAAGCGAGACATCCCATGGATCTGCATCTGCGCGGCAAGCGTGTCCTGATCACCGGCGCCTCCAAGGGCATTGGCGCGGCCGCCGCCGAAGCCTTTGCCGAGGAAGGCGCCAACCTCCTGCTCGCCGCCCGCAACGGCGACCAGCTCAAGGCGCTCGCCGAGCGGCTGCGCTCCGCGCACCAGATATCTGCCGCGACCAGCGTGGTGGATCTGCGCAAGTCCGAGGATCTCGCGCGCCTCGCCGGGGAGGCCGCCGACATCGATATCCTTGTCAACAATGCCGGCGATATCCCCGGCGGCTCGATCGACAAGATCGACGAGGCGACCTGGCGGCATGCGTGGGAGCTCAAGGTGTTCGGTTACGTCAATCTGACGCGCGCGATCTACGCCCAGATGAAGGCGCGCGGCGGAGGCGTGATCGTCAATGACATCGGCGCGGCCGGCGAGAAGTTCGACGCCAATTACATCTGCGGCAGCGCCGGCAATGCCGCGCTGATGGCGTTCACCCGCGCGCTCGGCGGCAAGAGCCTCGCCGACAATATCCGCGTCGTCGGCATCAATCCCGGCCCGGTCGGGACCGACCGCCACGTCACGCTGCTCAAGACCCGCGCCAAGAACCAGTTCGGCGACGAGAACCGCTACAAGGAATTCCAGAAGGGCCTGCCGCTCGGCCGGCCCGCACATGCACGCGAGATCGGCGACCTGATGGCGTTCCTCGCCTCCGACCGCGCGGGCTATACGTCGGGCGTGATCTACACGGTGGATGGCGGGCTGACGTCGGGATGGGGTTAGAAATCGCCCCTCCGCTTGTACCGCCGTCATCCTGAGGAGCCGCGCGTAGCGCGGCGTCTCGAAGGATGGGCCACGGGCTGCGCCATCCTTCGAGGCTCGCCGAAGAGGCTCGCACCTCAGGACGACGCCGTCCGCTCGAACAGCTGCCGGATCAGCGTCGTGATGCGGCCCTGCGGCGCCAGCATCTGGTTCATGATGGAGAAATGATCGGCGCCGGCGATCTCCTCATAGGTCACCGGCAGGCCGTAACGGGCGCGATGGCCGGCGAAATCGGCGGTCTGCTTGCGCAGCAGCGGCAGCTCGGCGCTGCCGACCACCAGCGACAGCGGCTTTGCCGTGCCGCCTTCCGCCATCATCGGCGAGTTGCGCCGCGACGCCGCTTCGTCGAGCTTGAGCTTTTCGTTGAGGTAGGAATGCCTGATCGGCTCGAGGTCGTAGATGCCCGAGATCGCCATGCCGGCCCGGACATGGCCGTTCGACAGCGCCAGCGATGTCAGATGTCCGCCGGCCGACCAGCCCGACACCACGATGCCCTCGGCAGCGGCCCCGAGCGCGGGCAACTGTGCGGCCAGAAAGTCGATGCCGGCATGGATCTCGGCGACGATGTCATCGAGCGTCGCATCGGGCGCGAGCGTATAGCCGATCAGCGCGACATTGATGCCGTGGGCCATCGGCCCCTCGGCGAAGATCGTGAACACTTCCTTGGCACGGGTCTGCCAATAGCCGCCGTGGATGAACAAGAGCGTCGGTGCGCCGTCGCGGACTTTCAGGAAGTCGATCCGGTTGCGCTCGCGCGAGCCGTATCTGAGGTCGAGATGGCCGGCGTGCTTTTGCCGCAGTGCCGCCGAGCGTTGCTCCCAGCCGGCGGCGATCTCAGCGCTGCCCTTGACGGCAACGCCGTTGTTCAAGCCGAGGTCACGCTCCTGCTGGCTCATCGCGCGCCAGTCCAGCGCGGAAAACAACGCTGCCATCCCTGCCCCTTCGGTTCTCGTCGCATTGCCACGACGGCAGGAAATGTTCTACAGCACAAGCAAACAGAAGGCATAGGAGCAACGGTGCATGGCTGATCAGGGCTTGGTGAAGGAAACGGCGTGTGCCGTCGTCGAGAAGCTGAAGGCCGGCGACGTCACGCCGCTCGATCTGCTCGACGTGCTGGAGACGCGCATCGCCGAGGTGGACGGCAAGGTCAACGCGCTGCCGACGCTCTGCTTCGACCGCGCCCGCACCCACGCCAAGGCCCTGATGCAGAAACCGGTCAGTGAGCGCGGCCTGCTCGCAGGCCTTCCGGTTCCGATCAAGGACCTCACCGCCGTCTCCGGCGTGCTGACCACGCTGGGCTCGCCGATCTTCAAGGACAACGTCCCGGCGAAATCCGACATCCTGGTCGAGCGTCTCGAAGAGAATGGCGGCGTGATCTACGCCAAGTCGAACACGCCGGAATTCGGCGCCGGCGCCAACACCTTCAACGAGGTGTTCGGCCCGACCCGCAATCCCTGGGACACATCGCGCTCGGCCGCCGGCTCCTCCGGCGGCGCCGCGGCGGCACTTGCGAGCGGCACCGCGTGGCTGGCGCACGGCTCCGACATGGGCGGCAGCCTGCGCAACCCGGCGAGCTTCTGCGGCATCGTCGGCCTCCGGCCGTCGATCGGCCGCGTCGCGCAGACGCCGAAATTCGGCGTCGACCGCACGCTCGGCCAGCAGGGACCGATGGCGCGCAATGTCGAGGACCTCGCGCTGCTGCTCGACGCGATGAGCGGCGAGCATGCCGCCGATCCGCTGTCGCTGCCCGCACTGCCGACGTCGTTCCTGTCGGCGGCGCGGTCAGGCAGCAGGCCGAAGCGCATCGCCTATTCGCCCGATCTCGGCATCACGCCGGTCGATCCCGAGGTCAAGGCGGTGACCCGCAAGGCGGCGGAGCGGTTCGCGGCAGCCGGTGCGATCGTCGAGGAGGCGCATCCCGATTTCAGCGAAGCCCATGAATGCTTCCACGTGCTGCGCGCGTTCGATTTCGCAATCAGCAAGGCCGAACTGCTGCGCACCAAACGCGATCTGCTGAAGCCCGAGGTGATCTGGAACATCGAGGAAGGGTTGAAGCTCACGGTCGAGAAGCTCGAACGCGCCGAGGCGCAGCGCGTCGCGATGACGGCGCGTGCGCTCGAATTCTTCGACAAGTACGACCTGCTGCTGGCGCCCGCGACCATCGTGGCGCCGTTTCCGGTCGAGAACCGCTATGTCGCCGAGTGCGACGGCAAGAAGTTCGACAACTACGTCGAATGGCTCGGCATCGTCTACGCGATCACGCTGGCCTGCTGCCCGGCGCTGTCGCTGCCCTGCGGCTTCACCGCCTCGGGCCTGCCGGTCGGCCTGCAGATGGTCGCAAAGCCGCGCGCCGAGGCGCAGCTTCTGGCCGGCGCGAAAGTGCTGGAGGACATTCTGGGCGTGCGCGGCACCACCCCGATCGATCCGCGGCCGCCGCGATCCTGACCCTTATGGTGGAGAGGCGGGCGATACCCTCCACTTCGTCATTGCGAGCGAAGCGAAGCAATCTGTCACCGAGCGCGCAGAACGATGGATTGCTTCGTCGTTTCAGCGCAAAATTGCTCTGCAATTTTGTCGCGAGCTCCTCGCAATGACGGGGCTATCTATCTCTATGGGACGAAGGGATAGGCTGCAGACGATCTGCCCTACGCCTTATCCTCCGTCGCCTGCAGCGCCACGGTGAGTGCCGCCTTGGTCTGCTCGACGATTTCGTCCAGCAACTCCTCGCGGCTGATCTGCGCGGACTCGCCGGTCAGCAGTCCCTGCTCGGCGAGCATCACGATGCCGTGCAGCCCGGCCCAGATCTTCAGCGCCTGCCGCTCGCGCAGCAGGCCGACCGCGGGCGCCTCGAACGACTCGATCAGCAGTGCCAGCGTTTCCATCGCCGCGGTGTGCAGCTCGCTGCCCTTCGGCGCGCAGGCCATGGTGCGCGACGCGAACATCAGCCGGTAGATGCCGTGGCGCTCGAGCCCGAAGGCGAGCGCGGCCTGGGCAAAGCGCGACAGTTTCGAGCCCTTGCTCGACTGCTCGATCGCCTCGCGCATGATCACGTTGAACTGCCGGAAGGCTTCCGCGGTCACCGCCTCCAGCAGCGCCTCGCGGTCGGCAAAGTGCCGGTACGGCGCCGGCTGCGAGACGCCGAGCTGCTTGGCCAGCGCCTTGATGCTGATCGCCTCGGGACCACCGAGCTCGACCTCGCGTAACGCGGCCTGGATCAGGGCTTCGCGGAGGTCGCCATGGTGGTAGGTTTTGAACGGCTTACGAACGATTTGTCCCATTGCGGCAATGATCGCTGAATTTTCGCTTGACGCGCAAGCGCGACGATAATGTAATATACTATAACTTGGCGATCCGGTTAAGAGGGCCGGCCGCCCAAGCAAGCCAAGAGCTTGCCTAAACAAGAACTTGCCTAAACAAGGCTTGCATAAACCGGAATGAGGAACCCGGCGCAACCCACAATGCGCCAGAGCCGAGGGAGGTGCTTGCATGTCCAAGCTCAGAATCCGCGTCGACCAGGACAAGTGCCAGGGTCACGCCCGCTGCAAATCACTCGCCCCCGAACTGTTCGAGCTCGACGAATACGGCAACGCCCATGAGGTCGGCGACGGGACAGTCCCGGCCGGGCTCGAGGACAAGGCCTGGCTCGCGCAGACCAATTGCCCGGAAATCGCGATCGAAGTCACCGAGGAATGACGGCCAGCCGGGGACGGCCGTGCGCCGCCCGTTGAGCCAACCAGCGTTTGATCGAACGAGAAGGAAACGAGCTGATGTCCGATTCCCCGTCCGCAAGCTATCTGCCCGAACATCCCCCGGTCTCCGACTGGGTGCACGATTTCGACCATACCGATCCGGTCTGGACCGACGACCCGTTCCCGATCTGGGAGACGCTGCGCGCGGCTTCGCCCGTCGTGCATACCGAGCGCTTCCTCGGCTGCTACATGCCGACCACCTATCAGGCGGTGAAGGAGATCGCCTACGACACCGAGCACTTCTCCTCGCGCCGCGTCATCGTGCGCGACATCCGCCCCGAGATCACCGCTCGCGCGCCGCCGATCACCTCCGATCCGCCGGAGCACAAGCCCGCCAAGCAGGTGCTGCTGCCGCCGTTCACGCCGGACGCGATGAAGCGGCTGGAGCCGCGGGTGCGCGCGATCTGCAACGAGCTGATCGACGAATTCATCGCCGATGGCCATTGCGACGCCGCCGCGCGCTACACCAAGCACATCCCGGTGCGCGCCATCGCCCATATGCTGGGAATTCCCGAGAAGGACGGCGACCTGTTCATCAAATGGATCCACCAGATCCTCGAGCTCGGCATCAAGAACGAAGACGAGCTGATGAACGGCGTGCGCGAGATGACCGGCTACTTCGTGGCCCATCTCGAGCAGCGCAAGCTTGAGCCGGGCGACGATCTGATCTCGCAGCTGCTGCGGGCAAAGGGCCCCGGCGGCCAGCCGCTCACCGACGAGCATGTGCTCGGCTCGCTGCGGCTGCTCTTGATCGCCGGCATCGACACCACCTGGAGCGCGATCGGCTCCTCGCTCTGGCACCTCGCCAAGACGCCGGCCGATCGCGAGCGCCTGATTGCGGAGCCGGCGCTGATCCCGACCGCGATCGAGGAATTCCTGCGCGCGTATTCGCCGGTGACGATGGCGCGCGAGGTGATGAAGGAGACCACGATCTCCGGCTGCCCGGTGAAGGCAGGCAACATGGTGCTGCTGTCCTTCCCCGCCGCCAATCGCGATCCCGCCATGTTCCCCGATGCGGACAAGGTGGTGATCGACCGCAAGGAGAACCGCCACGCCGCCTTCGGCCTCGGCATCCACCGCTGCGTCGGTTCCAACCTTGCGCGGATGGAGATGCAGGTCGCGATCGAGGAATGGCTGAAGCGAATCCCTGATTTCCGGCTCGATCCGGCCGGCAAGGTCACCTGGTCGGAAGGCACGGTGCGCGGCCCGCGTCAACTGCCCGTTCTGTTCGGCAACAACGCCTGAGGAACCGGACAGCGGTTACATCACGTCACCCAATGAGGTAGCTTGCCCCGGAATCGAACCGACGAGTCCGGGAGCAATGCCATGTCCGAACAAACCGCTCAGCCCGCGAGCGATCATCTCGACATCCACGACGTCGAGCGGCGGGTGAAGGCGATCTTCATCGGCTCGGTCGGCAATCTCGTCGAGTGGTACGATTTCTACGCCTACACGGCGTTTGCGCTGTATTTCGCGCCGGCGTTCTTCCCGCACAGCGATCCGGTGGTGCAGCAGCTCAATGCCGCCGTGCTGTTTGCCGCGACCTTCCTGATGCGCCCGCTCGGCGGCTGGCTGTTCGGCTTCATCGCCGACCGCTATGGCCGGCGGCTGTCGTTGACGCTCTCGGTGGTCTGCATGTGCTTCGGCTCGCTGATCATCGCGGTGACGCCGACCTATGCCTCGATCGGCATCGCAGCCCCGGCGATCCTGGCGCTGGCCCGCGTGATCGAGGGCCTGAGCCTCGGCGGCGAATATGGCGCGAGCGCCACCTATCTCAGCGAGGTCGCCGATCCCAAGCACCGCGGCTTCTACTCCAGCTTTCAGTACGTCACGCTGATCGGCGGCCAGCTCACCGCGATCATCGTGCTGCTGTTGCTGCAAAAGGTGTTTTTGACGCCGGACGAGCTGAAGGCCTGGGGCTGGCGGATTCCGTTCGTGATCGGCGCCATGCTCGCGATCGTCGCGGCGGTGATGCGCCGCAGCCTGCATGAGACCGAGGCCTTCGAGGAGGCCAAGAAGGTTTCCAAGCCGACCGGCTCGATCGTCGGCCTGTTGAACTATCCGCGCGAATTGCTGCTGGTGGTCGGCCTCACCGCCGGCGGCACCGCGGCGTTCTATACCTTCACCACCTACATGCAGACCTTCGTGAAGCTGTCGGTCGGCCTCACCGAGGACCAGACCACCTTCGTGATCTTCGGCTCGCTGATCTTCGCGACCATTCTGCAACCGATCTATGGCGGGCTCTCCGATAAAATCGGCCGCAAGCCGCTGCTGATCTTCTTCGGCATCGCCGGCACGCTCGGCACGATCCCGATCCTGACCGCGCTGAAGGATACCAAGTCGCCGTTCATGGCCTTCCTTCTGATCTGCGGCGCCTGGATCTTCGTCGCCGGCTACACCTCGATCAACGCGATCGTGAAGGCCGAGCTGTTTCCGACCAACGTCCGCGCGCTCGGCGTCGGCCTGCCCTACGCCATCACGGTGTCGATCTTCGGCGGCACCGCGCCGGCGGTCGCGCTCTATTTCAAGAGCACCGGGCATGAGGACTGGTTCTACTACTATCTCAGCGGCATGATTTTCCTGTCGCTGCTGATCTACTCGACGATGCGCGATACCAAGCGCGACTCCGCGATGCACCGCCACGAATGATGGCCTGACGCGATGACCGACGATAACGAACCGCCCGAGAGCAAGCTGACGCGCAGCAAGCAGCGTTGGGCGCGCGAAGGCAAATTCCTCACCGGCAAGGTCACCCGGCCGGAGGAGCAGCGCCTGCCGCCGGGCCAGCATCTGACGGCGGATTGGCCGGTGCTCGATCTCGGGCTGATGCCGAACATCTCCCAGGAGCGCTGGCGGCTCGACGTCTACGGCGCGGTCGAGCAGACCATCTACTGGACCTGGCAGCAGTTCATGGCGCAGCCGCAAACGCAATTCGTCTCCGACATTCACTGCGTCACGACCTGGTCGCGCTACGACAACCAGTGGGAAGGGCTCGCCATAAGCGACCTGCTCGCCGCCTGCCAGCCGCGCGAGGACGCGCGCTTCGTCGCGCTGCATTCCTATGACGGCTATACGACAAACCTGCCGATCGAGGACTTCGCCGCCGAGGACGCGCTGCTCGCCCATAGCTGGTCGGGCAAGCCGCTGGAGCAGGAGCATGGCGGCCCGGTGCGGCTCGTGGTGCCCCACCTCTATTTCTGGAAGAGCGCGAAGTGGCTGCAGCGCATCGAATTCCTCACCGAGGATGCGCCCGGCTTCTGGGAGGTCCGTGGCTATCACAATCGCGGTGATCCCTGGGCCGAACAGCGCTATTCTGACGACTGACACACCAACAGAATGATGGAACCTGCCCGTGCCGCACGAACGCTTTCAATTCACCGGTGTTGGCGGCCATCAGCTGGCCGCCGCGCTTGACACGCCCGACGGGCCGATCAAGGCCTATGCGCTGTTCGCGCACTGCTTCACCTGCGGCAAGGACGTGCTGGCCGCGAAGCGCATCGCGGTCGCGCTCGCGGCCAAGGGCATCGCCACGCTGCGCTTCGACTTCACCGGTCTGGGCTCCAGCGAGGGCGAGTTCGCCAACTCGACCTTCTCGTCGAACGTCGCCGATCTGGTCCGCGCCGCCGACCATTTGCGCGCGACGCACAAGGCACCCGCGATCCTGATCGGCCACAGCCTGGGCGGCGCCGCGATCCTCGCCGCCGCGGGTCAAATCCCCGAGGCCAAGGCGGTCGCGACCATCGCCGCGCCGTCAGATCCCGTCCATGTCACGCATTTCTTCAGGGACCGGATCGAGGACATCCGCACCCAGGGCGAAGGCGAAGTCTCGCTCGCGGGCCGCCCGTTCCGCATCAAGCGCGAATTCCTCGACGACGTCGCCGAGCAGAAGTTGATGGCGCAGGTGAAGCAGCTGCACAAGGCGCTGCTGATCATGCATTCGCCGACCGACGACACCGTCGGCATCGACAACGCCACGCATATCTTCAGCGCCGCCAGGCACCCCAAGAGCTTCGTCTCGCTGGCCGAGGCCGACCATCTCTTGAGCGGCAAACAGGATGCCGCCTATGTCGCCGACGTGATCGGCGCCTGGGCCGAACGCTACATCGATATCGCGCCGCAGCCGGCGGCAGATACCGGCACTGCGCCGCGCAACGTCGTGGTGCAGGAGACCCGCGCCGGCAAGTTTCAGCAGATCGTCACGGCAGGCCCGCATCGCATGCTGGCCGACGAGCCGATCGCCGTCGGCGGTCAGGATTCCGGCCCCGGGCCGTACGACTTCGTGCTGGCCGGGCTAGGCGCCTGCACCTCGATGACGATGCGGATGTATGCCGACCGCAAGTCGCTGCCGCTCGATCGCGTCACCGTAACGCTGACGCACAGCAAGATCTACGCGAAGGATTGCGAGGAGTGCGAGACCCACGAGGGCATGCTCGACCAGATCGACCGCGTCATCAGGATCGAGGGCGAACTCGACGCCGACCAGCGCAAGCGGCTGATGGAGATCGCCGACAAGTGCCCGGTGCACAAGACGCTGACGTCGGAGATACGGATCGTCACCAGGGCGGCGGAGTGAGCCCGCGACGCAGCGGGAAAGGCCGAGCCGTAGCAGCATCTGGGCGGCGTCCCTCTCCCGCACGGGGGCCGTCGCAGGGGCGTGCTGAAAAATATCGAAAACAACCCCATGCAAAGGTGCCGGCGGCCGCCGGCGCTCGAAGGCACGGCGCTCGAAGGCAACTGGCGCTCGAAGGCACTGGCGCTCGAAGGCAGGCGCTCGAAGGCAACTTGACACGTCGGGCAACTCAGGGATATTCTTCCATTATTCCGAAATCGTGCGAACGCCCCTCTCTCCACGCGCCGCGCTCTTGCCGGTCAGGCAGTTCGCCATGATCCGCACCGCGGCGCCGATCTCGTTCTCGCGCCAGGCGGCGAAGCCGAGCAACAGGCCGTGGTCGCGCGGCCGCCCCAGCGCGAGGCTCGACAGTGCGCGCACCTCGACGCCGGCGACCACCAGGCGCGTCACAGCATCCCGGTCCGCACGGCCATCCTTGAAACGGGCAATCAGCTGCATGCCGCCCGGCGGCACCTCGGCGGTGAGCACCTCGCCGAGCTGCCGCGCCAGCGCCGCCGCGAGGTGGTCGCGGCGCGCGCGATAGATCCGCCGCATCCGCCTGACATGCGCCAGGAAATACCCGTCGGCCATGAAGCTGGCCAGCGCCTCCTGGACATGCACGGAGGCGATCAGCCCGAGATGCCGCTGCGCGATCTCCATCGTCCGCGCCAGTGATGGCGGCACCACCAGATAGCCGATGCGGATATCGGCGGTCATCGCCTTGGCGAAGGTGCCGAGATAGAGCACGCGTCCCTCGCGATCGAGCCCCTGCAGCGCCGGCATCGGCCGGCTGTCATAGTGAAACTCGCCGTCGTAATCGTCCTCGACGATCCAGGTCTTGCCGGGCTCGGCGGAAGCCAACAGCTCGGTGCGGCGTGCGACCGGCATCACGCGCCCTGTAGGGTGCTGATGTGACGGGGTCGCGAAGATAAGCTTCGGCGCGCGCGTCGCGCGCATCCGCATCATGCCCCATTGATCGAGCCTGACACCGACGACGTCGGCACCGGCGGCACGAAACGCCGCCGCCGCTCCGGGATAGCCGGGATCCTCGGTCCAGACCGCATCGCCGGCGACGATGGTGGTCGCGGCGATCAGCGTCAGCGCCGCCTGCGCCGTCGGCAGGATCAGGATCTGATCGGCCTCGGCGCGCACGCCGCGGCTGACTTCGAGATAATCGCACAAGGCTTCGCGCAGGCTCGACCGGTTGACCACGGTCTGGTCATTGAAGCGGCGGCGCAATGCGCTGCGACGCAGGCAGCGCGCCCAGATCTCGTGCGGAAACTCGCGCGCATCCGCAAGCCCGGGACGGAGCGGCCGGAAATCCGCCTGGTAGGACAGCGGCCAATCGCTATCGGAGAGCTGCAAGGCCCAGGGCGACAGCAACGGTTTGCGGGCGGCATCACGGCGTGGCGCAGGCAGAGCCTTGGCGAAGCGCGCCTCGATGTCGTCGGTCACAACCGGCCGCCGCCGCGCCGCGACCCGTAGATACCCTTCGGCGACGAGCTGCTCATAGGCATGCGTTACGGTGTTGCGCGCCACGTCGAGCTCGGCCGCAAGGCTGCGGCTCGACGGCAGCATGGCGCCGCTCCTGATCCGGCCGCTCGCCATCAGCGCGCGCAGCTGCTGGGTCAACTGCGCGGCCAGCCCGGCGTCGTCCGATCGCTTCAGCGCGAGCAATTCGGCGAGGATCAATCTGGCTCCCTCATTCTACAAAATCTGGCCCTTTCGAGAGAGCCAGCATGATCCTATTCACAAGCGGTATCGCCCGCAAGGATTCTGCCGTGAACCGGTCCCTCTCCCCCGCCAGGGCCGCCGCCCTATTCATCGTCGTGGTGCTGGCCTGGGGCATCAACTGGTCGGTCACGAAATCGCTGGTCGAGGCGGTGCCGCCGCTGTGGACCGCCTCGATCCGCAGCTGGGTCGCCCTGATCGCCCTGCTGGTCATCCTGCGCGCCAGCGGCAATTTGATCATTCCGCGGATCGCCGATGTCCCGGTCGTGCTCAGCGTGGCGCTGCTGCACATGACGTTCTTCTCGACGCTGGTCGCCGCCGGCCTGCGCTATCTCCCGGCCAGCAAAGGCGTCGTGCTCGGCTACACCACGCCGCTCTGGGTCGCGCTCGCAGCAGGCGCCGCGCGGACGGAACGGCTCGGGACATTGAAGCTGATTGGCGTCGCCTCCGGTCTCGCCGGCCTCTGCGTGATCCTCAACCCGGCGTCGCTGGACTGGAGCAATCTGCATGTCCTCGCCGGCGCCGGCATGATCATCATCGCCGCAATCTGCTGGGCCGCGAACATCATCTATATCCGCTCGCACCGCTGGATCGCGACGCCGCTGCAGCTGTTGCTGTGGCAGGTGCTGGTCGCGACGCTGGTGCTGACGACGTCGGCGCTGGTCACCGAAGGCGTGCCCGAGGTGACCTGGTCGCCACACCTCCTGCTGCTGTTTCTCTATTCCGGCTTCATCGGCACGGCGCTGGCCTATTGGGCGATGTCCGTTGTCAACAAGAGCCTGCCGGCGCTGACCACCTCGCTCGGCACCACGGCAACGCCGATCGTCGGCATCGTGACCGCGGCACTCTTGCTCGGCGAGCCGATCGATCTTTCGCTGGCGATCGCCGCGGCGCTGATCGTCGGCGGCATCGCGCTGAGTTCGCTCGCGGACGCGCCGTCGCGTGCGTAATTAGCACTACTTTGGCAGATTGTTGATTTTGCCGCGTTTTATAGGATTCCCGAATCAATTTTTCAATGATTCATGGGTGGTCGGCTCTTGGAGGGCTGACCATGCCGAGATGGGAAGACGAACTCGAACGCTGGCTAATGCCGTTCTTGGACCGGCTGGGTCATAAGACCCGGCAGCGGATGTGTCCTCTGTATGTTGCGGGATTGATCGGTCCGGGCGATCGCAAGAGCGTTCAGCCGATGGCGGAACGCCTTGCCACGAGCAACTACGACCAGTTGCACCATTTCATTGCGGACGGTGTCTGGGATGCGACGCCGCTGGAGACGGAGCTGCTCAACCAGGCGGACCGACTTGTCGGCGGCAGGGATGCGATGCTGGTTATCGATGACACCTCACTTCCCAAGAAGGGTGAGCGATCGGTCGGTGTTGCGGCTCAATACGCGTCGGCTCTCGGTAAAACCGCAAATTGCCAAACGCTGGTGTCTTTAACGCTTGCACGCGGCGAAGTGCCAGTGATGGTCGCGTTACGTCTCTTTCTGCCTGACAGCTGGACAAGCGACATGTCTCGTTTGAAGCGCGCTCGCGTGCCAGTCGAACACCGAACGCCACGGTCCAAGCCGGAGATCGCTTTGGCCGAGATTGACCGCGCGATGGCAGCCAACATGCGCTTTGGATGTGTGCTGGCGGATGCAGGATACGGCCTCAGCGCACCGTTTCGACAAGGGCTAACAGAGCGCGGGCTGACCTGGGCTGTCGGTATCCCTCGGCACCAGAAAGTGTATCCGGTCGATGTGAAGCTCATTTGGCCGATCACCAAAGTCCGTGGCAAACCACGAAAGCACCACGTGCCCGATATCTTATCGATTGCGGCCGAACAAATGCTGGCCAGCGCCAAATGGAAAACCCTGAGTTGGCGTAGCGGGACGAAAGGTCGGCTCAAAGCTCGATTTGCTGCTCTCCGTGTCCGCACCGCCGACGGCCCTCCGCAGCGAATATGGGATAAAGGTCAGCAGCATCTGCCAGGCGACGAAGCCTGGCTCATTGGTGAGCAACGTGCCTCCGGGGAGAAGAAATACTATCTCGCCAATCTTCCGGCGGCGACGGATCTGCGCACGCTGGCCGCCACCATCAAGGCACGGTGGATTTGTGAGCAGGCGCATCAACAGCTGAAGGAGGAGCTTGGACTTGATCACTTCGAAGGGCGGTCATGGCAAGGTCTTCATCGCCACGCCTTGATGACAATGATTGCCTACGCCTTCCTGCAACATCGTCGCCTCGCATACGCGGGGCGGAAAAAAAAGAATCAACGGGCCTCCGCCTCAGCCAACCATGCCAGCCGTACGTCACGCCATCGTCGATCTCATCCTTCGGCCGCCGCCTCAGCAGTGCCCATATTGCCGAAAGGAAATCCCTGAAAAACAGCGGCGAAAACACAATCTGCCAAAGTAGTGTTAGGGCCTGTACTCATAGATTCGTCACGTCCGCTTCGGTCTCGGAAGCTGACGTCGAAACCGACGCGCTGCATGTCGGCCTTGGGCCGATTTTGTTGCAAAAGTCGGTTGAGTGAGGCCTCGAACGATGATTCCGTTGTGTTGACGCGATTCTCGGCGAGGTCGATCCATGATGGGCCGTCTGAAGAGTGACCAAGGTCAACTGTTCTACGAGTTTCGTCTTGGCGATGCGGTCCCCGAAGATCATTTGGTGCGGACGATCGATGCTGCTCTCGATCTGTCGTGGCTTCGCGGCGAGCTTGCGTCCCATTATGCGTCCATGGGTCGTCCGTCGATCGACCCTGAACTGATGATCCGGATGCTGGTGGTGGGGTATGTCTTTGCGATCCGCTCGGAGCGATTGATCTGCCGCGAAGTACAGGTGAACCTCGCCTATCGCTGGTTCTGCAGGCTTGGCATCGAAGATGCTATTCCCGACCATTCAGCGTTCTCGCGTGCCCGCAACGAGCGTTTCCGCGAGGGAGATGTTTTTCGCCATGTGTTTGAGCGGGTCGTCGAGGCGTGTATTGCGGCCGGTCTGGTTGGTGGTGAAGGCTTTGCAGTTGATGCGAGCCTGATTGCGGCCGACGCCAACAAGCGGCGCTCGATCGCGGGTCAGGATTGGCGCAGGGATCGCGATCCGGCGAGGTCCAGCCGCGCCGTGAAGGAGTATCTGGCGACTCTCGAAGACACGGCATGGGGTGCCGCTACGGAGGTTGTGCCGAAGTTCGTCTCGCCATCCGATCCCGCGGCGCAGTGGACCGGCGCACACAAAGGGGCGGCATTCTTCGCCTACTCTGACAACTATCTCATCGACATGAAGTTCGGCGTCATCTTGGACGTCGAGGCGTCTCGTGCCATTCGGCAAGCCGAAGTCGGTACCGCAAAGACAATGATCGAACGAACAGAGGAACGTTTTGGCCTCAAGCCGGAGCGGCTCGCGGCCGATACCGCTTATGGATCGGCGCCGATGCTGAACTGGCTGGTAGAGAAGGACATCGCGCCACACATTCCGGTCATCGACAAGTCAAAGCGCGAGGATGGCACCTTCTCGCGCAACGACTTTCGATATGATCCGGCCGGCGACGTCTACCACTGCCCAGGCGGAAAGCGGCTCGGGACAAGCGGCACAGCACACGAGGGCAAGACGCTCTTGTACCGCGCAAGCAAGCTCGACTGCGATGTTTGCCCGCTCAAACCGCAGTGCTGCCCAAAGGAGCCCTCACGCAAGATCCCGCGCGACGTCCATGAGCGCGCCCGAGACGTTGCACGCTCCTTCGCTGGCACCGAGGCCTTTGAACAGTCGCGACGTGAGCGAAAGAAGATTGAGATGCGGTTCGCACACCTGAAGCGCATCCTGAGGCTCGGCCGACTGCGACTGCGTGGCCCACGAGGCGCCCAGGATGAGTTTGTTCTGGCCGCCATCGCTCAGAACCTACGGCGGCTCGCGAGCCTGGTCGCGCGGCCGCCACCGGCACACACGGTGTACACCGCGTAGAGTTGCGTAGAGAGCGTCAGGGCCGGCAAACCAAAGCCGGTCGTCCTTGGCGAGATGGCCGAACAATCCATCGCGAGCAGCCGACTTTTGCAACAAAATCGGGCCAGAAGCAGCCATAACGGCTTGTAGCAGACCGCGATCGTTTCCGCGCATTGCACTAGCGAGGTTTGACGCGTGTTTCTGAGAGGTGCTTGTCCCAATGTGGGTGGATTTGGCCGTCTGCTGTTGGCAGGTATTGGACCCATTCGGCTAGTATGCCTCTCGGGTCGATATCTCTGTTCGACACGACGTAGTCAATCTCGCTTCGCGTCGTGCCAATATCCATTAGCTCGCGGTCCGTCAGGCGGCATAATTCCGTCTGCAGCCTCCGGCGTTTGCGCCACATCTGAAATGCCTGCCAGTAGGCTTCGAGCGGACTATAGACCGGCTGGTTAGTCGTTGCTGGATGCTGAAACTTGGTGATCTCGTGGACCGTGCTCATTGCGGTACGTCCTGTCTGCTTTTTCACAGGATGAACATGCCGTACGGTGAGCCACCGCGCCTGACATCCGGCTTACATTTTCCTTACCTCCGGCTTATTCTTTGCCCCCGAACAGCGTTAAAGCCTGAAAATAGAGGGCCGCCTAAGGGATCCTGAGATGCGCTATTTCTTCGAGGAGTACGCATTCGATACTGACCGTCGCGAGCTACATCGCGGGACGATCCCTGTTCCCATCGCGCCACAGGTCTTCGATCTACTCCAATATTTGATCCGGCACAGAGAGCGCGTCGTTAGCAAGGACGATCTCATCAGCGCCGTTTGGAATGGACGCATCGTCTCTGATGCCGCGCTGACAACCCGCCTGAATGCCGCTCGGGCCGCGATCGGTGACGATGGTGATAAGCAGCGCCTAATCAAAACATTGCCGCGCAAAGGCTTCCGCTTCGTTGGCGCAGTGCACGAAGGGCGGAAGCTCTCAACTGCGTCGGTCAGTTCGGCGGTGCAGAACGACGGCGCGGTGCAAAGGCCGGCATCACCGCCTCGTCTTTCCATTGTTGTGTTGCCATTTGCTAACCTCAGCGACGACCCGGACCAAGACTACTTCGTCGATGGTGTGACGGAAAGCCTCACTACGGATTTGTCGCGGATCAGCGGCTCCTTGGTGATCGGGCGACACACCGCATTCACCTACAAGGGCAAAGCGGCTGACCTCAAGCAAATCGGTCGCGAGTTGAACATCCGGTATGTGCTAGAAGGCTCCGTACAGCGCCACGAAAGCCGACTTCGCGTCAACGTGCAGCTGATAGACGCTGAAACCGGCACGCATTTATGGGCGGACCGCTTTGACAAACCCGTCGCCGATCTGTTCGATATGCAAGACGAGATCATATCTAGGCTAGCTAACTCCTTGGACGCGCAGCTCGTCGCAGCCGAGGCCATGAGAGCACAACGTTCGGCGCATCCCAATTCAATGGAGTTGTACTTCCAGGGCAGAGCTAAGCTCAATATGGGCTTGACTTCCGAATATATCTTGCAGGCGCGCCACTTTTTCGAGCGCGCCCTGACGCTTGATCCCGGCAATATCGAAGCGCGTCTGGGCTTAGCGCATGTTGATGGCACTGTTGGTGCCGGCTACATGACCGACAATCGGATGAAGTACCTTACCGTGGCAGAAGTGGCCGTTATGCATGTCCTGACCCTCGCGCCGAGCCACCCCTTGGCTCACTTACATTTGGGAACAGCAAAAATTTTCACGAACCGCGTGTCCGAGGGCATTGATGAACTACAACACGCTTTGGGGCTGGACCGAAATCTGGCCCATGCGCACGGGTTAATCGGTCAAGCCAAGATTTTCCTCGGTCGCGGCGGGGAGACTGAGGCGCATGTCCTAGAGGCACTCCGCCTGTCTCCCCGCGACATTCATGCCTTCATGTGGATGCAGTATGTCGGCTTCGCTAAGTTGCAACTTAGTGCCGACAAGGAAGCCGTCTGTTGGCTCCGCAGGAGCATCGACGCCAACCGAAATTATCCGTTTGCGCATCTTGGGCTCGCCGCTGCCCTAGCACTGCTTGGAGCACTCGATGACGCGCGGGCCGCCGCGCAAGCAGGCCTCGCGCTTCAACCTAATTTCAGCATCCGCCGCTTCCGCGCTAGCCCGTCGACCGATAATCCAGCTTATCTCGCCAAACGTGAGCGCATTTATGAGGGCATGCGATTGGCAGGAGTACCGGAGGGGTAATGTCGCAGATGGGTCATAAGCCGCCGATAACTACCGAACCGGGCAACTTCCGCTTTATGACGGGAAGCCGACGGTTATGAGTACACGCCTAGGCCGTCGCAAGCGGCCTGACCCGCAAGCTCCCGCGCAGGCCGGCGCCGGTGCCGAGCATGATGCCGGCGATCGCGATGAGGGACGACAGCGACAGCGTCGACAATCCGGTCAGCCCCTGCCCGACCGAGCAGCCGAACGCCATCACGCCGCCCGCGCCCATCAATGCGGCGCCGCTCGCCGAGCGCAGCATATGCTGTGGCGACCGGTAGCCTTCGAGCTGGAAGCGCCCGGTGGCGATGGCCGTGATCAGGCTGCCGGCGAACACGCCGAACACGGTGACGATGCCGAAATTGAGCGTCGAGCCGGTCGACAGCATGACGTATTGCAGGGCGTCGGCGATCGGCGCGATGAAGGTCAGCGACGTCACCGGCACCGGATTGAAATCATCGGCGCCGAGATAGCCGGTCGCGTACCAGCCCCCCGCCACCAGCAGGCCGACGATCAAGCCGGCCGCGATCTGGCCCGGCGACTTGCGGAATGGCGCATGGGCAAAGGCGAAGATGATCAGGACGGCTGCGAGAACCGAGGCCGCCACCATCCGCGCTGGCACCGCGCCGAGGCCGATGTCCGCCAATAGCGCCGGCACCGAATTGGCTGACACCGTGGCCTGTGACGCCTGCACCATCGCGATCCGCCCCGGGGCGATCAGGCCCTTCAGCGTCATCTCGGCGAAAATGCCGAGCACGATCACGACCACGAAGGAGCGCAGATTGCCGCGCCCGAGCAGCACCAGTGCCCGCGAACCGCAGCCATTCGACAGCACCATGCCGTAGCCGAACAGCAGCCCGCCGAGGAACATCACCGGCGCCGAGAAGGACGGCTGCAGATAGATCGACTTGCCGAGATCGACGAGGCCTGCCGCCGCCAACAGCTGCGAGGCCGCGATCGCGACGCCCATCGCCAGCGCATAGGTGCGCGCCAGGCGGCCGTCGCCCTCCGCCCACCAGCCGCGCAGGCCGCTCATCATGCAGAAGCCGCTGAGCAGCCCGACCGAGCCATAGATCAGGCCGATGATCAGGGCGGCGATGATGACGATCGTGGCGGGGTCCATAATAGTCCTTCAATTACGTTCGTCATTGCGAGCCAACCGGTCGGCGCGAAGCGCCGCCGGATGACAGGCTCCGCGAAGCAATCCATACTATCACACTGGAGAGAATGGATTGCTTCGTCGCTTCGCTCCTCGCAATGACGGTGAACTAGGGTCGCAAAATCACGCGGTCGCGCGACGAGCCTGCCACGGCAACAAACGCCGCCTTGGCCTGTTCCAGCGGATAGATCGCGCTCGGCTTGATCGGGAATGGCTTCAGATGTCCGCCGGCAAAGCCCGGCGCGAGCTCGCGCAACACCTCGCCGGTCGCAACCGACGACAGCGCAAGCGTGTCGATGCCGACATAGGTATGCTGGCCGCGGTAGAATTCGAGGATGTTGAACTGCACGATGCGGTCGACCGCCGCGATCAGGATCTGGCGGCCGCGCAGCGCCAGCGACTTGTGCGCGGCCTGGAAATAGGGATCGCCGACCGTGTTGTAGACGATGTCGGCGCCCTTGCCGCCGGTCAGCTCGCGCACGCGAGCGGCGACGTCGGTGGTCGAGGCGTCGATCACCTCGACCGGCGAATTGCTGTGGCCTTTATAAGGCTCGCTCTTGCGCACCACGCCGATCACGCGCGCACCGTGCCAGCTCGCGATCTGCACCGCGGCCTGACCAACCTTGCCGTTGACGCCCATCACCAGCACGGTCTCGCCCGCCTTCGGCAGGCCGGCGCGGCGCAGGCCTTCCATCGCGGTGACGAAGGGCACGCCGATCCCGGCGGCTTCGTCCCAGGAGATGCCGGCGGGCTTTTCCACCACGGCATCGCGCTCGACCACCAGATGCGTGGCATGGGTGCCGTCGCGGCGGATGCCGAGGTCGCCGGACGAGCCGAACACGTCGCGCCCGATGAATTCAGCGGGACCATCGATTACGACACCGGCGTAGTCGCGGCCCGAGGTACGCGGGAATATGGCATAGGGCATCAGCCCGGTCGCGGCCTTGACGTCGGACGGATTGACCGCGGCGGCCCTCACCTCGATGAGCAGATCGTCCGCCCCGCGCGACAACGCAAGGGTCTCGACCACTGGCGCCACCGCCGCCGCGTTCTCCGCCTTCGTCAGCAGACGCACGCAGCGGGCGTCGACAGGATGACGGTTTGCTTGCGGGGCCGGCGGCATCAGCGTTCCAGTCCTGGTCATGAAGCGCGCTGTTGAAGCGCGCGGATGGTGGCGGCCAAGTGGCCTCCGGTCATGACTAATCGACTGACCGATCAATTCAAGGGGCTTGTTGCGGCCGGCGGTGTCAGAGCTTCGGCGGCGGGGCCGTGCCCAGGATCGCCTCGATCGACAGGCCGAGCCCGAGCAGCCTGGCATCGCTTCCGACCGGACCGTCGAGCTCGAGCCCAACCGGCAGGCCATCGGACGTCATGCCGGCATAGAGCGACAGCCCGGGAAGGCCGGCATTGCTGCCGGGATCGGTGTTGCGGATCATGGTGCCGAAGGTCGGCACCGGCGCGCCGCCATTGACCGACATCTCGCCGGACCCGGTCTTTTCGTCGATCAGCGGCGCGGGCGCGACCGTGGTCGGAAACAGGATGGCGTCCAGCCTGTTGTTCCTGATGTAGGTGGCATAGATCGCCTGCAGCGCCGGCCGCTGCACGTTGATTGCATCATCATAGGCGGCGCCGAACGCGTCCGTAGTGATGGCACCGAATGCGCCGACGACATCAGGACTGGCGACGCCGGCCGCGATGTCGGACAGCGTGATCCCCTCGATCCCTGAAGCGGCAAGCCAGGCCGGGATATCGGCGATCGGTTCGTGCAGCGCGACCACGAAGGACACCTTGCCGTTCTGCTCAAACAGATCGGGCATATCGACATCGACCAACACCGCGCCGGCCGCCGAGAGCCGGGCGCAGGCTGCGCGGGCGACGGCTTCGACATCGCGATCGAGGCCGCTCCAGAAGCAGGCGGGAATGCCGAGACGCACGCCGCGTAGCGGGATGCTCGTTGCCAGCGGCGTGCCTGTCATCACGGCATCGAGCAGCGCGACATCGGCGACCGTGCGTCCCATCGGGCCGACGGTGTCGCGGGTATGGCTGATCGGAACCACCTGGTTGTCGTCGTGATAACGCCGCTCGGCGCCGCCATTGCCGACCGAAGGCCGACGGTCCCGGTCAGCGCGGCGGGCACGCGGGTCGAGCCGCCGGTGTCCGATCCGAGGCCACAGGTGGCGATGCGCGCGGCGATCGCCGCCGACGTTCCGCCGGACGACCCGCCCGGGATCCGGCTCGTGTCGTACGGATTCCGCACCGGTCCTGTGAACGGTGCGAGATTGGTACTGGTGATGCCGAAGGCAAGCTCGTGCAGATTGGTCTTGCCGATGACGACGGCACCCGCATCGAGCAGCTTTTGCAGCGACGGCGCGTTGCGCGCAGGCCGCGCGTGTTGCAGCGCCGGCGTGCCGCCCGATGTCGGCAGATCTGATGTGTTGATATTGTCCTTCACGACGATCGGAAGCCCGGCCAGCACTCCGGTCCGCGTCCCGGCATCGACCTCGCGCGCCGCAGCAAGCGCGCCGTCGCGGTTCAGCACGATGAAGGCGTTGAGGTGCTTGAGCCGCTCCGCACGATCGAGCGCGGCCTCGACGACACTGACCGCCGTTACCTTGCCGGCGCGGATATCAGCCAGGATCCCCGCAGCGGTCGTTTCATTGGTGTCGGCCATACCCTGCGCCCTGTTGAATTGCAGGGATTAGGCTATTCTTTCGGCCGCTTGTCGTAAACTCGTTTCGCCTTGCCGAGCGAACGCTCCAGCGTCTCGGGCGCAACGACGCGGACGCGGGTCGAGATGCCGATCGTGTTCTTGATGAAGGCGGAGACCTTCTCGGCGTGAACAACCAGCCCTTCGCCATCCCAGCTCTCGGGCCGGGCTTCGGCGAGCACCGTCATCTCATCCATGCGGCCCTCACGGGTCAGCTCGATGACAAAATGACCGCCGCACCAGTCGGTCGCCAGCAGCGCTTCCTCGATCTGGGTCGGGAACACATTGACGCCGCGCAGGATGATCATGTCGTCGGAGCGGCCGGTCACCTTCTCCATTCGCCGCATGCCGGGCCGCGCCGTGCCGGGCAACAGCCGCGTCAGATCGCGGGTGCGGTAGCGGATGATCGGGAAGGCTTCCTTGGTCAGCGAGGTGAACACCAGCTCGCCCTTCTCGCCGTCGGGCAGCACCTCGCCGGTCAGGGGATCGATCACCTCCGGATAGAAGTGGTCCTCCCAGATGTGCAGGCCGTCCTTGGTCTCCACGCATTCCTGCGCGACGCCGGGACCGATCACCTCCGACAAGCCATAGATGTCAGTGGCGTCCATGTCGAACGCCTGCTCGATCTCGACTCGCATCGCGTTGGTCCAGGGTTCGGCACCGAAGATGCCGAACTTCAGCGACGATTTGCGCGGATCGAGGCCCTGCCGCTTGAACTCGTCGAGGATCGCCAGCATGTAGCTCGGCGTCACCGTGATGATGTCGGGCCGGAAGTCGTTGATGAGCTGCACCTGCCGCTCGGTCATGCCGCCGGAGATCGGGATCACCGTGCAGCCGAGCCGCTCGGCGCCGTAATGCGCGCCGAGGCCGCCGGTGAACAGGCCGTAGCCATAGGCGTTGTGCATCAGCATGCCGGTGCGGCCGCCGGCGGCGCGGATCGAGCGCGCCATCACATCCGCCCAGGTGTCGATGTCGGCCCTGGTGTAGCCGACCACGATCGGCTTGCCGGTCGTGCCCGAGGAGGCATGGACCCGCACCAATTGCTCGCGCGGCACCGCGAACATATTGAAGGGATAATTGTCGCGCAGATCGGTCTTCACCGTGAACGGAAATTTGGCGAGATCGGGCAGCTGCCTGAAATCGGACGGATGCACGCCGGCGGCATCGAACGCTTTCCTGTAGTGCGCGACATTGTCATAGGCATGCTTGAGCGACCAGGCCAGCCGCCTGGTCTGCAGCGCCATGATCTCGTCGCGCGAGGCGCGCTCGGCCGCATCGAGCTCGGCGTGATAACCGCTGTCCTTGACCTTGAGCTTTGCCGTTGCCATCGACGTTTCCCCTGAAGCCTTTATGCCTTGATGTCCGTGTCGGGCAGCCAGGTGCCCGGTATCACGCGCGAATGCCCGCGGAATTCGGCGATCACGCTGTCGCCGGAGGTCACGCTCACGTCGTAGATTCCCGAGCGGCCATTGCGCGAGATCTCGCGCGCGGTCGCCACCAGACGATCCCCGAGCTTGCCGGGCCGGATGAAAGTGACGTTGCCCTGCGCCGCCACCGCGCGATCGTTGCGGCTGTTGCAGGCAAAGGCGAAGGCTGAATCGGCCAGCGTGAAGATGTAGCCGCCATGACAGATGCGCTGGCCGTTGACCATGTGCGGCTGCACCGTCATCGCCATCACCGCCTGCCCCGGCCTGATCTCGACGAGTTCCATGCCGAGACCCTTGCTGGCGTCGTCTTCCTTCCACATCGCGTCCGCGCAGGCGCGGGCGACATCCTCGGGCGATAGCGTGGCCTTCACGTTCACATCGAACTCCCTGTGCGCGGGCCCGTTGCGGAGGGCCTCTTGGTGTCAAGCGTCAGTGTTGGGCGTGACGCGCGAGGCGTCAACGCTACTTCCGTCATTCCGGGACGATGCGTCAGCATCGAACCCGGAATCTCGAGATTCCGGGTTCGCTTCGCGCCCCGGAATGACAATCAACAACTAGACGTGGTCGTAGTCGACCACGACCTTCTCAGAGCACGGCTTGGCCTGGCAGGTGAGGATGAACCCCGCCTTCAGCTCCCACGGCTCCAGCGAATAGTTCAGGTCCATCGGCGCCTCGCCTTCGACCAGCTTGGCGCGGCAGGTCGAGCACATGCCGCCCTTGCAGGCGAACGGCAGGTCCATGCCGGCGCGCAGCGCGGCGTCGAGGATCGACTCGCCGTCGGCCACCGGGACCTCGCGGCGCTTGCCGTCGATGATCAGCCCGGCAATCGCCTTCGGCGGCGCGCCGGCCGGAACGACGACCTTCGCCCGCGGCTTGCCGCCGAATTCCGACACGAAGCGTTCGACATGGATACGCTCGTCGGCGATGCCGATCTCGCGGCAGGTCGCCTCGATGGTCTCGCTCATCGCGGCCGGACCGCAGACGAAGACGTGATCGACCGTCTCGGCCGGCACCAGCGAGCGCAGCAGCACACGCACTTTCTCGCCGTCGAGCCTGCCGTGCAGGATCGGGATGTCCTGCTCCTCGCCCGAGATGACGTGGAATACCGAGAGCCGCTGCATGAAGCGGTCCTTCAGCTCCTCCAACGCCTCGCGAAACATGACGCCTTCGGTCGAACGGTTGCCGTAGAAAAGGAAGAAGCGGCTGTCCGGCTCGCGCGCCAGCACGCCCTTGATGATCGAGAGGATCGGCGTGATGCCGCTACCGGCGGCAAAGCCGACATAGGTCCGCGCCTCGCCCGGCGCGTGGGCGACGCCGAAACGGCCGGTCGGCGTCATCACGTCGAGCTCGTCGCCGGGCTTCAATTCCTCGGCCGCCCAGTTCGAGAATGCGCCGCCGTCGACCTTCTTCACTGCGATGCGCAATTCGCCGTCGTCGGGACCGGAGCAGATCGAATAGGACCGGCGAACCTCCTCGCCGTCCATCGTGGTGCGCAGCGTCAGATACTGGCCCGGGGTGAAGCGGTAGTCGCCTTGCAGATCGTCGGGGATCGCAAAGGTCATCGAGATTGCGTCCGACGCCTCGCGGCGCAGGTCGCTAACGGATAGGCGGTGGAATCGTGGCGTAAGGGACATCGCTTATCTCTCCCCGTCATTGCGAGGAGCGAAGCGACGAAGCAATCCATCGCTCAGCGTACGCCGAAGCATGGATTGCTTCGCTTCGCTCGCAATGACGGCCTTGGCGGCAAATAACGACATCATAGTCAATGACACTTGAAGTAATCGAAGGGTTCACGGCAGCTCTTGCAGCGCCACAGCGCCTTGCAGGAAGTCGAGCCGAATTCGGAGAGCAGCTCGGTATCTCCCGAGCCACACTGCGGGCACGCGACCGCCTGCTCGCCGAACAGCGCGCGGCGCGAGGAGCCCGGCAGCGGCGGCGCGATGCCGTACTCCTTCAGCTTGCGGCGGCCGTCCTCGCTCATCCAGTCGGTGGTCCAGGCCGGCGACAGCACGGTGCGGACCTTCGGCCTATGAATGCCTTCGCGCTCCAGCGCGAGCTCAATCTCGAGCGCGATCATGTTCATGGCGGGACAGCCGGAATAGGTCGGCGTGATCGCGACCTCGACATGACCGTCGTGGACCGCGACATCGCGCAGTACGCCGAGATCGGCGATGGTCAGCACCGGGATTTCGGGATCGACCACCTGCGCGGCCGCGCTCCAGGCGCGCCGGCGCAGATCGGCATCGCTGAGCGCGACGGTCACCATGTTGCCCCCGGAAAGGTCCGCTGCATCGATTGCAGCTCGCTGAGGAGATGGCCGAGATGTTCGCTGTGGCTGCCACTGCGGCCGCCCTGCTGCATCCAATCGCTCTTCGGCAACGACAGCGTCGCCTCTTTGATGATGCCGGTGACCGTCTTCCGCCAGCGCGGCTGCAGCGCCGCGGGATCGATCGCGATGCCGGCGTCGATCAGGCTGCGCTCACCATCGTCCACCGCGAACATCTCGCCGGTATAGGCCCAGAGGTCGTCGATCGCATCCTGCGCGCGGCGATGGCTCTCCTCGGTGCCGTCGCCGAGACGGACGATCCATTCCGACGAATGCCTGACATGATAGGCGCTCTCCTTCTCCGACTTCGCCGCGATCGCGGCGAGCGTCGGATCGGACGAGGCCATCATCGCGCGCCAGTAGAGATCGGCGAATGCCGCGTAGAAGAATTGCCGCACCATGGTGCGAGCAAAGCCGCCGTTCGGCTGCTCGACAAGCAGCAGATTGCGATACTGCCTGACGTCGCGCAGATAGGCGAACTTGTCTTCGTCGTTGCCTCGGCCTTCGACCTTGGCCGCGTAGGTGTAGAGCTCACGAGCCTGGCCGAGCAGGTCGAGGCCCATATTGGCGAGCGCCATGTCCTCTTCCATGGCGGGCGCATGGCCGCACCATTCGGACAGCCGATGGCCGAGGATCAGCGCGTCGTCGGCGCGGCGCAGCGCGTAGAGCACCAGCGGCGTTTCGGAGACTTCGATGTTGACGGTCGCCATGTTCTCTATTCCACCTGCATCCACTTGCTCGACGTCATCCTGAGGAGCCTGCGCAGCAGGCGTCTCGAAGGATGGCCGCGGTTACGATCGGGCGTCATGGTTCGAGACGGCGCTGCGCGCCTCCTCACCATGACGGGTGAAATTCACATGTGCCCGACTTCGTCGGGGACGTCGTAGAAGGTCGGGTGGCGGTAGATCTTGGATTCCGCCGGCTCGAACATCATGCCCTTCTCGGACGGATCGGACGCGGTGATCGCGTTCGAGGGCACCACCCAGATCGACAGCCCCTCGCCGCGGCGGGTGTAGATGTCGCGCGCGGCCTGCAGGGCGAGCGTCGCGTCGGCCGCGTGCAGCGAGCCGACATGCTTGTGCGCCAGGCCATTGCGGCTGCGGATGAAGACTTCCCAGAGCGGAACGTTCGGCGTGGCCATCTCGGCGCTCCCTTATTCTGCGGCTTGCGCGAGCTGGCGGCGCTTGCGCTTCTCGGCATAGGCCATCGCGGCCTCGCGCACCCAGGCACCCTCCTCATGCGCCTTGCGGCGCGCGGCGAGACGATCGCGATTGCAGGGGCCGTTGCCTGCCAGCACCTGCTTGAACTCGTCCCAGTCGATCGGGCTGTGTTCCCAATTGCCGTTTGCGTTCTGCTTCATGCCGGGATCGGGGATCGTCAGGCCCAGGAATTCGGCCTGCGGGACGGTGGCGTCGATGAATTTCTGGCGCAGCTCGTCGTTGGAGAAGCGCTTGATCTTCCATTTGGTCGAGGTGTCGCTGTGCTGGCTGACCTGGTCCGGCGGACCGAACATCATCAGCACCGGCCACCACCAGCGATCGAGCGCGTTCTGCGCCATCGCCTTCTGCTCCGCGGTGCCGCGGCACAGCGTCACCATGATCTCAAAGCCCTGGCGCTGGTGGAACGATTCCTCCTTGCAGACGCGGATCATCGCGCGCGCATAGGGGCCGTAGGAGCAGCGGCACAGCGGGATCTGGTTCATGATCGCCGCGCCGTCGACCAGCCAGCCGATGGTGCCGATGTCGGCCCAGGTCAGCGTCGGATAATTGAAGATCGAGGAATATTTCGCCTTGCTCGATAGCATCGCATCGACCAGCTCCTCGCGCGAGGTGCCGAGCGTCTCGGCGGCGGCGTAGAGATAGAGGCCGTGGCCGCATTCGTCCTGCACCTTGGCGAGCAGCGCAGCCTTGCGGCGCAGCGACGGCGCGCGGGTGATCCAGTTGCCCTCGGGGAGCATGCCGACGATTTCGGAATGGGCGTGCTGGGAAATCTGCCGCGTCAGCGTCTTGCGGTAGGCGGCGGGCATCCAGTCGTTCGGCTCGATGCGCTCGTCGGCATCGATGCGGGCCTGGAACTGACTGGCACGGGCGGCATCCTCGACGCCGCGATCGTCGCCGTCGGATGAGTTGAGCGCCTGCGTGTACATGGCCGACCTCCCAATGTGTTGTTAGGCAGCAATGTATAACACAAATTTTCGAATGCAAGAAGTTTTTGTAATATGTTCAGACACCCTCGAAACGGCGCGCCACCGCCCCGTTGGGCTTCGGCAGCGGCCCGTCCTGGTTGGTTGCGTGGTCGTCAAGCCATTGTTCCGACGGCGAAAGCAGCCCGCGATAGATCTCGCCGCAGAGCTTGCGCGCCGCCCTGCCCGGCCAATCCTTCGGCAACAGCTGATAAGGCAGCAGCGGATCGCGCAGCACGACGCGGCGGTAATGGTGGATCAAGAGAATGCGCGCGGTGAAGGCGTCGGCGTCGCTCAGCGTCTCGCCGCGGATGATTGAGCCGTGCAGCGGCTCGAACGTCTTCATGAACTTCAGATAGGCGTCCGCGGTGCGGTCGAGCGGCCAGCTCTCGCTGAGCAGCCGGCGTCCGCTGTCATCTTCCGCGGAGACTTCGAGCCGGATCGCGCGCGATGCTTCATCGGGGATCGGCACGCCCGACGGCGCGACCCACACGCCGGGCAGCGGGCTGCCGAAGCCGGCATTCTTCAACGCCTCGCGCGCGGCGTCGCGGTCCTCGGCATTGCCGATCAACAACAGCTCGAAGCGGCCGGTCCAGTCCGACGGCGGCGGATCGTAGATGTGCCGGGTTGCGGTGTCGAAGGTCTGCCGGCCCTTGGCGTTCAGCCGATAAAAACTGTTGCGGCCGACCTTGTTGCGCTCGAGCCAGCCGTCGGCGGCGAGCCGCGACATCGCGGTGCGCACCACATTGCCGTCGATGTCGAGCGACTTGAAGAATTCGAGCAGCGTGCCGAGCCACACCGAGCCGCCGCGCGGCACGATGGAATCTCCGAACACGGTGATGATGATCGAGCCGGTGCGTGACGGCTCGCGCTTCAGCTGATCGACGATGCGGGCAAGCGGCTGTGGCATGCCCAACGCATAGCGCGTTTTGTCGATTCACGACAATGCGGGTTCTTCTCCTTCTCCCCGCGTGCAGGGAGAAGGTCGGGATGAGGGGGCTCTCCGCAATCACGGTGCGAGTTGCGCTCGTGGAGACTCCCCCTCACCCGGATCGCATTGCGCTGCGCTTCATGCGATCCGGCCTCTCCCCGCAAACGGGGCGAGGCAAGCAAGTCAGCGATTGGGATCCGGATAGACGATGCTGCGCCAGCCGCTGCGATCGAACGGTGCCCACTCGCCTTCCTTCTGCGCGAGCCGATCGGCGACCGCGTAGACCACGGCCGGGTGATGACCCATGCCGCAATGGCTGCTCTCGACCTCGATGCTGTCGGTCATCGACGAGGACTGCTCGCGGCAGCCCTGCCAGGCACAGACGCCGTCGGTGCGGCTGAAGATCGCGGTGGTCGGCACCGGCGGCGCGCTGGCGAGCGAGCCGCCGAAACGCGAATCCTCTTCATCGGCGCGGCGGCCGCTGGCCATCTCATAGACGCGCCAGGCGTTGGTCGACTTCGGGCCGGCGGCAAACGGGCTGCCGAGCGTGATCACCTGGCGCACGCGCTCCGGCATCATCTTGGCGAGCTGGCGCGCATAGAGGCCGCCGAGGCTCCAGCCGACGACCGAGACCTTGCGGCCGGTGGTTTCATTCATCTCCTGCAGCAGGTCGACCATCCCGTCCTGCACGCCGGCGCGAAGCCCGAGATTGCGGCCCTGGCGCCAGCCGCTGACGGCGTAGCCCTTGCTCCTGAGAAAGTCGCGCAGCGGCCGGGTCGACATGTCGGAAGCGATCAGCCCCGGCAGCACCAGCACCGGATGCCCATCGCCGCGCGGCGCGAGGCTGAGCAACGGCAATGCACCAAGAAAGGCGCCGAGCTCATGAATGGCGCGGCCTTCCAGAAACATCAGCGTCCTGGACGGCGGGCGTAGCGTCTGCGCAGCAACGGACATTTCAGCTCCTCTTCCGGCAGGGCCGCCGGCAATGGGACCAACGAGAATAGGTCAACGGAGTTGACGCGAACCCGGCGGAATCGTTCCGCAACGCAACAATCTGTCCTGAAAAGCTAGGGAACCGGACACTTTCGTGCAAGCGGTCCGGGTCACACTTGCCACAACTAAAGTGACGTTCGTGCTCAATCGGTCACAGCAGCCGCAGCGTGTATTCCAGGGTGTAAAGCGCAAAGCCGGCAAGCCCGCCGATCAGCGCGCCGTTGAAGCGGATGTATTGCAGATCCTTGCCGACATTGACCTCGATCAGGGAGATCAGCTGCTCCATGTCCCAGCTCTTCATCTGGTCGGCGATGAAGCCGGAGACGCCGCTCTTCTGCTCGGCGACGACGGTGCGCAGGATGGCCACGAGGCCCTGATTGATCTCGCCGCGCAGGTCGGTGTCGCCGTCGAGCGCGTCGCCGGCCTCGACCAACATTCGCGCCAGCTGATGCTGCAGCACCTGCGACTCACCCGAGGCGCTGCGTTCGATGAAGTCCTTGACGTTGGCCCAGATGGTGCGCCCGAGATTGGCAAGCTCGGGCCGCGCCATCAAATCGCGCTTGAGACCATCGATGCGATCGGCGAACGCCTTGTCGCTGCCGAGCCGGTCGACAAAGGACAGCAGCATGCGGTCGAACTCGCCGCGGAACGGATGCTGCGGATCGTTGCGCACTTCCTCGAAGAACTTCGTGGCGGACGCGATGATCCGGTTCACCACGAACTTGTCGGCACGATAGAGCCTGAGCAGCGTCGGCATCTCGGCGCGGACCTTGTCGCGGATCACGGCCATGGTCTCCTGCTGCGTCAGCGTCTGGTGCAGCACGCGCAGGATGTCGTCGAGCAGGCCGCCATGCTTGCCCTCCTGCACGAAGCCGCGCAGCGCGCCGGCCGCAAGCGGCGCGAGGTCGATCGAGAGCACCTGCGTCGTGACGCGGCGGCTGATGAACTGCATCAACCCCGAGCTCTCGGTCGCCGCGAATGCCTCGGGCAGCATCCGCAGCACGAAGCGGGCGAGATCCTCCGAACGTTTGCGGTCGCGCAGCCAGTCGGCGATGAACGAACCGAAATCGATCTCGCGCAGCTTGGCCTCGACCGGCCCGGATTCCAGGAAATTGTTCTCGATGAATTCGCCGAGCTTCTCGGCGATGCGCGCCTGATTGCTCTGGATGATCGCGGTGTGCGGGATCGGCAGGCCGAGCGGCCGCTTGAATAAGGCGACGACGGCGTACCAGTCGGCGAGCCCGCCGATGGTTGCGGCCTCGGCAAATGCCGCGATGAAACCGAACACCGGGTGCACCGGCAGCAGCGCCTTCGCTGCGATGAAGATGATGAAGGTTGCCGCCAGCACGCCGGTCGCCAGCCACTTGACGCGCCGCAGCTCGGCCGCGCGTTCGACGTCGACAGGCGTTGCGATGAGGGCGGCGGGAAGGGTCATGGGGTTTCGCAGGGGTGACGAACGAAGCATAGCATAGCCGCACCGCCGTCATTCCGGGGCGTGCGAAGCACGAACCTCAGGTGCGCAATTGCGCACCGGGGAATCTCGAGATTCCGGATCGCCGCTTCGCGTCGTCCGGAATGACGATGGATACATGAGTTATGAAGGACACCGCCAAAAAAGAAGGCCCGCAAAATGGCGGGCCTTCGAAAAGGGCAGTTGGTCAGCGCGGCCGCGATCAGGCGGTCTTGCCGTAGACCTTGGCGAAGTTGTCCTGCGCGGTCTTCGCACCGTCGGTGACGAGCTTGCCGAGATATTCGGTGGTGGCCTTCGCCCGCGAGACGAACAGTTCGCCACGCGCACGGGCCAGCTCCGACTGGATCTGGGCGGCTTCGCTCAGCGACTTGGCCGACGCGAGCTTGTCGATACCGGCGAAGAACGCCTCGGCGTCCTGGTAGATCGCCTGCTGGATGTTGCGGCTGATCTTGGCGGCTTCGGTCACCGAACCGGCAACAGCGGACTCGATCACGTTGGTCACCTTCTCCGAGCCGGCATAGGCATCGGCAGCGCGGGTCTTGGCGGCCTCGGCCTGCTTCTTCACGAACTCACGGGCGGCTTCCGGAACTTCCAGGTTCTGAAGCTTGGTGAACGCCTCGGTGACGGGCGCGAAGGCTTCCTTGACGCTGTTCAGCACGGAATTGGTTTCGGTGGTCATTGGGGTCTCTCCATCCTCAGGTTTGAGCTATGGGCTCACCCCGTCCGGTTTGGCCCGGGGCAACGGTGTTATGACACGCCTCATGATGCACCGCAACATCTATGTTGCAGCGCGATATCACGAACCTGTGAACAGCATGAATGTCCGGCAGATTGCCTAGTGAACCGGCATCAAACGGTTTCTAATTACCGCTTACCGCGTCAGAGACCCCGTACGCCTCCATCTGTGCCCGGACCTGCGCCACATTGTGCCCCAGCACGACAATGTCGTGGGTCTTGCCCTCGACGTCGCGGACATGGTCGCGCAGCAGGGCCTCGGCCTTGAAGCCGAGGCTCTCGAACAGCGCGATCGCCGCCCGCTGGTCGACGGTCATCTGCACCGAGAACTTCTCCAGCCCGGCACCGAGCGCGATGGCGAAGGTCTCCTGCGACAATGCCCGGCCGACGCCCTGCCCGCGCACGTCGAGCGACACCACCATCCGGATCTCGCCGACATGCGGCGACCAGGAATGCGGATCGCGCACCAGGGTGCCGCAGCCGACCACCTTGCCGTCCTTGATCGCGAGCAGGCTCGTGATGTCGCCGCGCTCGATCTCGTTGATCCAGGCCGACAGCACCTTCGGCTGGCTGATGTTGCGCGGCAGGAACAAGAGATCATGCGTCGGCAGCTTTTGCGCGAAAGCCAGCACCGCGGCCTCGTGGTCCCGAATCATCAGGCGAAACTCGATGTCGCCCGCCTCGGTCTTGACGCGGCGCGGATAGGAACGTTGTTCGGTCATGTCGATCTCTCTCAAGTCGACCCTTCTTAGGTCGATCTTTTGCCCAGCCAGGAGTCCAGTTTCGGCCACAGCCGCTTGATTGCGTTGGCGCCGGCGACCAGCGAGACGTGACCGCCTTTCAGCATCACCTCCTCCTTGTCCTCGGAGCCGATCTTGGTGATCAGATGTTTTGCCGCATCATACGGCACGATGTGGTCGTGCTCGGCGACCGCGTGCAGGATCGGCACCTTGATGTCGGCAAGCTTTGCCTCGCGGCCGCCGACGGTCATGGTGTCGTTGTAGAGCTTGTTGTCCCACATCAGGTCCTTGGTGATGGCGCGGAAATATTCGCCCGCGAGCGGCAGCGTGTCGGTCGCCCAGCGATCGAACATCCGGTACGACTTGACGAACTCGTCGTTCCAGATGTTGTCCCAGAGCTGGATCTGGCCGACGACACGCGCGGCCGGCCGCAACATGTCGAACGATTGCAGGATCAGTTCGGGCGGCATGTTGCCGGTGCTGTCGATCAGGCGGTCGACGTCGAAATAGCGGCGGTCGGCGAAATTCGAGAACAGCTTCATCTCGCGGAAATCGATCGGCGTGGTGAAGCAGATCAGGTTCTTCATCGGCCCGTCGTTGAAGATCGAGCCGTAGAGCAGCGACAGCACGCCGCCGAAGCAATAGCCGATCACCGAGACGTCCTTTTCGCCGGAATCCTGCTGCACGCGGCGGACCGATTCCGGAATGAAGTCGAGGACGTAATCCTCCATGCGCAGCGATTTTTCCTCCGGCTTCGGCGCACTCCAGTCCAGCATGTAGACGTCGAAGCCGCGCCTGAGCAGGAATTCGATGAAGCTCTGCCCCGGCACCAGGTCGAGGATGTAGCCGCGGTTGGTGGTCGCCATCACGATCAGCACCGGCACGCGATAGACTTCGCTGGCCAGCGGCCGGTAGTGATAGAGGTTCATGGTGCCGCGCGAATACAGCACGTCCTTCGGCGTCGAGCCGAGCGACGGGCCGGAGCTCGAGAAATACTCGACGCCCTTGATGCTGCGCTGGATCGCGCGCTGCACCTCGGACTGGACCCGCTCGGAGATCGAGGCGAAATCAAAGGGGGTGGGAGCATTCATTTGCTGCCTCCCTCCGCTGGCGGCTGCTTGGTGCGCGGTGGCCGCGGCGTTGCGCCGTGGCCGTCGTCCGGCGCCAGCGAATTGTGGTGCACCTGCTGCAGCAGCGTCTTGATCTCGTTGAGCTGGTTCTCCATCGATTGCAGGCGCTCCGCCATGCCGACGAGCTGGGCGCGGCTCGGCAGGTTCATCGCCAGCAGATATTTCTCCATCAGCTCGCCGAGCTGCTTCTGCGCGCCGGCCGCAACGCCGCCGGCCTGGTTCATCGCCTTGGAAAATTCCGGCGAGCTCATGAGCTGGTTGCCGAAGGAGTTGAACCCCTTCTCCATCTCGCCAATCATCGTCTGCCAGATCACGGCAGGGTCGTTGCCCTTGTCGGCCATGCGGCGCTCCTCCACACCAATTTCGAGCGCTTGCCGCGCTTCCATTTGTTTCTGCCATACGACACTGTTGCTGCTGATCGGTCAACTGCGCGGCGCGACCAGCGACGCCGAGGCTCTTCTGCGCTGCGTCAATCCGTGGCATAGAGGTTCCTGACCGCGACACCAGCAGGGGACGCCCGTGACCACGCTCGCCCATCAGCCGCCGCAGATCATCCGCGCCAATGGCATCGACATCTGCTACGAGATGTTTGGCGATGCGAATGCCGAGCCGCTGCTCCTGATCATGGGCCTCGGCGCCCAGATGATCCATTGGGACGACGAGTTCTGCCGCCAGCTCGCCGCGCGCGGTTTTCACGTCATCCGATTCGACAACAGGGATATCGGCAAATCCTCCCGCCTGAGCGGCGGCAAGCGGCTGACCGCGCTCGAACTGCTCAAGCTCCGCTTCCTGAAGATCCCGGTCGCAGCGCCCTACAAGCTGGCCGACATGGCGAGGGATACGATCGGGCTGATGGATGCGCTCGGCATCCGCACCGCGCATCTGGTCGGTGCATCGATGGGCGGCATGATCGCGCAGGAGGTTGCGATCACCTTTCCCGAGCGCGTGCGCTCGCTGACCTCGATCATGTCGACCACGGGCAATCCAAAGATCCCGGGGCCGACCCGCGAGGCGACCGCGGTGCTGATGGCGCCGCCGCCGAAGAGCAAGGAAGAGTATTTCGTCCGCTTCGGGCAGACCTGGAAAGTCCTGCGTAACGGCTCGTTCCCTGAAGATGAGGCGCTCGATCCCGAACGCGCGCGGCGCACCTTCGAGCGCGGCCTCAATCCGGAGGGCGTCAGCCGTCAGCTCCGCGCCATCCTCGCCTCCGGCAGCCGCAAGGAGCGCCTGCGCGGCGTCAAGGCGCCGACGCTGGTGATCCACGGTACCATCGATCCGCTGGTGCATCCCGAAGGCGGCAAGGACACCGCGGTCTCGATCCCGGGCGCGAAGCTCGTGATGATCGAGGGCATGGGCCACGCCCTGCCGATTCCGATGTGGCCACAGATCATCGACGCCATCGACAAGCACGCGCATGGCGCGGCGGCGAAGGCGGCGTGAGGCCGGAGCGTTTTCGAGCGAAGTGGATACCGGTTCGCGTGAAGAAAACGCCTCAAAGCCAGAATCGAGAGTCCCGTCCCGATTCAATCGGAACGGGGCTCCGGTATCTCCCGGTAACCATGTGAGCCGTGAGTGCGTTCTTCCGGGCGCGGCATGGACGCTGTAGAGAGCGCTATCCACCGCTCAGCCACCGGGAGCAACCAGATGAAGACTCTTCTCCGGCCACGGACGGCCGTCGCCGCTCTCCTCCTCGCACTCGCGTCTTCATCGGCAATGGCGGCCGCCGGCGAGGCGCAGCAAGAGGCCAACCGCAAGGCGGTGCTGGCGTTCTACGAGAAGGGGCTGAACCAGAAGGACGCCGACGCAGCGCTCGCCTATGTCGGCAACCGCTATGTGCAGCACAATCCCGGCGCGGCCGACGGCCCGGAAGGCTTCCGCAAGTTCATCGGCTTCCTGCGCGAGAAGTTTCCGAACTCGCACAGCGAGATCAAGCGCTCATTCGTCGACGCCGACTACGTGATCCTGCACGTCCACGCCGTGCGCGAGCCCGGCACCCGCGGCAACGCGATCGTCGACATCTTCAAGCTCGAGGACGGCAAGATCGTCGAGCACTGGGACGTGGCGCAGCCCGTTCCGGAGAATCCCGCCAACAACAACACGATGTTCTAAGGCATCGTGACGGCTTGTGCTCAGTCACTGGCATGATCAGGCTGGCGAGCGCGCCGGGACGCCGGCTATTGCTTGACCGCGATCCAGATCACGTGGCGGACACCGCGGCCCCGGCCGGTGGCTCGGACGGCAATTTCGTTGACCGCGAACCCGGCACGGGTCAGCGATTTCGGGAACCTGGCATTCGGTCCGGACGACCAGACGGCGAGCACGCCGCCGCGCCGCAACGCGGCGTGTGCGATCTTGAGCCCGGAGACATCATACAGCGCGTCATTGGCCTTGCGGGTCAGGCCTTCGGGCCCGTTATCGACGTCGAGCAGGATGGCATCGAAGCCGAGCGGCTGGCGGTCGATCACGCTGGCAACATCCTCCTCCCGGATGCTCACGCGCGGATCGTTCAGGCTGTCGCCGAAAATCTCCGCCATCGGACCTCGCGCCCAGGCAACGACCGCCGGCACCAGCTCGGCCACCGTGATCCGCGCCTCGGGTCCGAGCACGGCGAGCGCGGCCCGCAGCGTAAAGCCCATGCCGAGGCCGCCGATCAGAAAATGTGGCCGTGCGACCTTCTCGATCTTCTTCGCGGCAAGCGTCGCCAACGCCTCTTCCGAGCCCGACAGGCGGCTGTTCATCAGCTCGTTGGTGCCGAGCATGATCGAGAATTCGCGGCCTCGCCGCATCAGACGCAATTCACCCTCGGTTCCGGGAATGCGCGTGGTATCGATCTTTTCCCATGGAATCATGCGGCGGCTTGTAACATGGCCGGCACCTCTGCCGTAGCCCGGATGGAGCGAAGCGAAATCCGGGGTCTGCCCCGTCCGCATAAGACGCTGTCCCGGATTACGCTTCGCTTCATCCGGGCTACGAAGGCGTGAGCCTACCCACCTGTCCAGACGTCGAGCACGTAGCGGTTCCTGGTGCCCATTTCCTCGATCCAGCGCGCGGCGGCGTCAGTGTCGACACCGGTGCGCTCGCGATAGATCGACATCAGGGTCGCCTTGACGTCGGGCTCCATCCTGCCGCCGTCGCCGCAGACATAGACGATCGCGCCCTTCTGGATCAGCTCCCAGACCCGGTTCTTCTGCGCGGCGACGAGGTGCTGCACATAGGTCTTCGGACCGTCGGCGCGCGAGAAGGCGGTGTGGAGTTCACTGACGCCGTCGGCTGCGAACGCCTTCAGCTCATCCGCATAGATGAAGTCCTGCTCGGGATGCCGGCAGCCGAAGAACAGCATCGCCGGCCCCAGCGTCGCGCCCTGCGCCTTGCGCGCGGCGCGTTCCTGCAGGAAGCCGCGGAACGGCGCGAGCCCGGTGCCCGGCCCGATCATGATGATCGGCACGGCATTGTCATCGGGCAGGCGGAAGCCCGCCTTGGTCTCCTTGATGGTGGCGTGGACGGTGTCGCCGGCGCGGCGGCGCGCCAGATAGTTCGAACAGATACCCTTGTAGATGCCGCGGCCGGAGCTTGCGGGCGCCTCCACGACGCCCACGGTGACGCTGCAGCGCTGCGCCTCGCCGGCCGGAGACGACGAGATCGAATAATAGCGCGGCGCCAGCAGCGACAGCATTTCGAGATAGAGGTGGAACGGCAGCTCGCAGGCCGGATATTCCTCGAGCAGGTCGAACACCGATTTGCGCTTGGCCAGCAACTCGGTGCGATAGCGCGCGGCCGACGCCTCGTCGTCGCCGACATAGGCCATCAGCTTCGGCTTGGTCACCGGGCAGCGGGTGTGCTCGGCCATGATCTGGATCTGCTTGCGGGTCGCGACCTGCTGCAGCTCGACGAACTCGGTGAGCAGCCGTCCGACCGAGACGGCGTTGCCGACCGGCAATTGCGCGCGGCGGCCTTCGGAGACCTGCAGACGGATCTGGTCGGCCGGCAGGAAGCCGAAGCGGCGCGCAACGGAATCGACCAATGTCGGATCGTTGCGCGGCACCACGCTGAGATGATCGCCGACACGGTATTTCAGGCTGACCGGCAGCTCGACCTCGATATGCCGGGTCGAACGCTCCGACGGATGAGCGCCAGCCTTGGTCTGCAGCTCGCTGTTGGCGAGCACCTTCATCGGCACCGCGCCGCCTTGCGTGACGATGGTGTTGACCGCACCCTGCGCCACCGGCTCGATCGCGTAGAGCGGCTCGTCTTCGGCGGTGCGGGTGAAATTCCAGTCGATGCCGAATTCCTTGGTCGCGACCTTGGCCGCCTCCGGGAACCATTTCTGGAACTGGCCGTCGAGATCGCTGCGCGCATCGCCCTCGCCGCGCGGATAGACGGCGCGCGCACCATGCTTGGTGAGCTGCTCGTCGATGAAGCGCGGCACCGACTGGTAGGTCGCCGCCCAATCGCTGTTGCCGCAACCGAACACCGCGTAGCGGACCTTGGCGAAGGCGTCCTTCGGCAGGTCGCTATCGAGCCATTTGACGAACTGCGTGGCGTTGTCGGGCGCCGCGCCATTATAGGAGGCGCAGATGATCAGCACGCCGCCCTCCTCCGGCAGCTTGCCGACATAATCGTCCAGCGGACCCAGCCGCGTCGCGAAGCCGTTGATCTCGGACAGATCGGCCATGCGGGTCGCCAGCTCCTCGGCGGAGCCGAGATTGGAGCCGTACAGCACCAGCATCGGCGTGTTGTGGCCGGGACGCGTGGCCGGCGCGCGCGGTGCCTTCGGCGCGGCCGCAACCGCGCCCGTGCTGCCGGCGAACGCGCCGCGGTCCTTGTCGTCGCGCGGCCGTACCTTGATCCTGAAGCCATCCGGCTTGACCGTCAGCGTCTCCTTCAGATGCATCTGGTAACGATGCACGTCGATCAGCTTGAAGCGCTGCAGGATCATCCCGATCGCCAGCGCCGCCTCGTGCATGGCAAAGCCGCGGCCGATGCAGGCGCGCTGGCCGTTGCCGAACGGCTTCCAGGCGTTGATCGGGCGCTTGGCCTCCGCCTCGCGGCTGAAATTCTCGGGATCGAACACGTCGGGGTTCGGGCCCCAGACGCTGGGATCGCGGTGCAGCGCCATCACCAGGATGGTGATGAAGGTGTTCTTCTTCAGCTTGTACTTGCCGCCGATCATCTCATCGTTGAGCGGCGCGATGCCGTAGGCCGGCGCCGGCGGCCACAGCCGCAGCGCCTCCTTCAGGCATTGCGTGATGTAGGTGAGTTGGGTCACCTGCTGATAGGTTGGCCGCGCATTGACGTCGGGACCGAGGACGCGATCGACCTCCTCATAGGCCTTCTTCAGCACCTCCGGGTGCTTCAGCAGCGCGTAGATCGTGCACGACAACAGGCCGCTGGTGGTCTCGTGGCCGGCGATCAGGAAGGTGTTGATCTGGTAGCGGATGTTGACGTCGTCGAGCTGCTCGCCGGTGGCGCGGTCGACGCCGGTCATCATCGCCGCCAGCATGTCCTTCTTGTCGTCGGTCGCGGCGGTGCTGCCGCGCCGCTCGGCGATGATCTCGTCGACCATCTTGTTCATGAAGGCGACGTCGTCGGCGAGCGTCTTGCGCCGCTTCTGCATCCACAGACCCTCGAGCGGCAGGCCGCGGGTCATCATGATGGTTTCGAGCGAGCGCACCAGCGATTCCACGAACGGGTGGTAGTCGCGGCGGTAGAACGAGTTGAAGCGGTAGTCGAAGCCGCAGAGGCCGATGGTGTCGAGGGTGAGCGCCGTCATGTCGTGGACGACCTCGATCTCCTCGTCGGCGTTGAGGCGCTCCCATTTCTTGACCAGCTGCTCGGCGATGTCGACCATGCTCGGGTGGTACGACTGCATGGCGCGGTTGCCGAACGGCTGCATCAGGATGTTGTGCGCCTTGCTCCAGTTCGGCTCCTTGGTGTCGGCGGTGAACAGGCCGTCGCCGCCGACCGCGCGGACCCGGCGCAGCGAGCCGCGCACGGCCTTGTCGAAGCGCTTCTCGTCGGAGAGCTCGTCGACGAGATCGTGACCGGACACGATCACGAGCGGCGCGCCCATCATGTCGAGCCAGAAGATCGGTCCGAGCTCCTTGGAGAGCTTGACGAGATGCTGGACCGGCGCGGTCGAGTCCAGCGACAGCATGTTGCCGACCACCGGCTTCGTCGGCGGATGCGGAATCGGACTCAGTCTGTTGCCGGACGCCATTTTCGAAGTGCCCCCTCTAACCTCAGTCATTCCGGGATGGTCCGAAGGACCAGACCCGGAATCTCGAGATTCCGGGTTCGATGCTGCGCATCGCCCCGGAATGACGACGCCGTCGTCAGCCAAACCGCTTTCTGCGCCATTCGATCAGCTTCGCGCTGACTTCGTCAGGCTTTTCCTGCTGCGTCCAATGGCCGCTGTCCTTGACGAGATACTTCTCGAGGTCCGGCACCAGCCGCTCCATGCCGTCGGCGGCCGAGGGCGGCAGCACCGCGTCGTTCTCGGCCATGATCATCAGCGACGGCACCCGGACGTGATGGTCCAGCCCGGCCGAGCGCTCCCAGTTGCGGGTGAAATTGCGATACCAGTTGATGCCGCCGGTGAAGCCGGTCTTGGTGAAGGTGTCGACGAACACCTTTTTCTCGTCCGCGGACAGGATCGGCGTGCGCGGGTCATGCTTGGCGTCGTAATTCGCGATCATCTGCGGAAACGCCAGGTTGAGCCGCGCCGAGGCGCCGACGCCGGCGATCGGCTGTTCGGGCGGCGCGTCCGCCGGACGCGGCACCGGCTTGCGCATGAAGGCGTCGAAGGTCTGCTCGACGCGGCTGCCGAAGATGCGGTCGGGCTCGCGCCCCGGATCCTGGAACTGGACGATGTACATGTGGTCGCCGAAGCGCTGGCGGAACAGCGCGACCGGATCCATCGGGGCGCGGTCCCAATGCGGCGTGTTGACGCCGACGACGCCGGCGACCCGCTGATGATGCCTGAGCGGCATCTGCCAGACGACAAAGCCGCCCCAGTCGTGCCCGACGAAGATGGCCTTGTCGATCTTGAGATGGTCGAGCAGGCCGACGAGGTCGCCGGTCAGGTGCTCCATGTCGTAGGCCTCGACCGGCTCCGGCCGGTCGGTCGCGCCATAGCCGCGCTGATCCGGCGCAATCACCCGGATGCCGGCCTCGCCCAGCGCCTTGATCTGGTGGCGCCAGGAGAATGCCAGTTCAGGCCAGCCGTGGCACAGCACCACCGGCGGCGTGTCGGTCTTGGGGCCTGCTTCATAAAACCCCATGCGGATGCCGTTCGTCTCGGCGAACTGCAGCGGTGGCATTTCAATCATCGACAGGGATCCTTATTCGGCTGCGCCCTTGATGTCCGCAGGCGGGGGAGCGAACGCCGCCTCGAGTACATCGAACTCGAGCGGCAGCATGTCGCACATCACCTGCACATGGGGAATGATGTTGGCGCCCACGATGAAGCCGAAATCGAGCTGATCGCGGTAGCTCTGCACGGTGATGTTGAGCGCCACGCCGTGGGTCGAGATCGAAACCGGGAAGATGTGCAGCAGCTCGGCACCGGCCGCATACAGCGTCTGCCGCGGCCCCGGCACGTTCGAGACCGTGATGTTGGTGGCCGGCGGCAGCACGTTGGAGAGGTCGGAACGGCTGTAGAGCAGCGCCAGGATCTGCACCAGGATCGGCGCGCCCAGCAGCGAGATGTTGGTGACCTGCGGCACCAGAGCGCGCAGCGGATGCGACATCTCCTTGGACTTGGTCGACTGCGCGATGATGGTTTCCAGCCGCTTCCGGGGATCCTCGATGTCGGTCGCGATCGAGCAGATCATGCCGAACACCTGGTTATTGGATTCGGCGTTGCCCTCCTCCCGCAGCGAGATCGGAACACCTGCCGTCAGCGACTTGTTCGGCAGCGCGCCCTGGCTGATCAGATAGCGCCGCACCACGCCGGAGGCGAGCGCCAGCACGACGTCGTTGAGCTTGCCGCCGGACGCCTTCGCCAGAGCCTTGGCACGCGACAGCGAGATCGAGGTGCCGGCAAAGCTGCGTTCGGACGAGATCGCCTTGTTGAGGATGGTCGGCGGCGAGGACATCGCCTGCAGGCTTTCGCGCGATCTCGGATCGGCGACCTTGGCGACGACGTCGGACAGGCTCTTCATGACCGTCGGCATGGAGCCGGCGAACTTCACCGCGCTTTCGATCTGGAACATGGCGTTGTCGAACAGGATCGAGCCGAGGTCGCTCTTGCCGGAACGCGGCAGCTCCAGGCTCTTCTGCGCGGCGGCGGCCGCCTCGAACGGCTGGGTCCAGAGTTGCTGATAGGCATCGATCAGATTGGCCGCGATGTCGCGCGGCTCCTGCGCGACCCTCTTCGCGCTCGGCGGCTCGATCTCGCGCGGCACCGGCGTCAGGTCGTAGATCATGCTGGTCAGCGCCGCGCCGGCGCCGCCGTCGATGCAGGCATGGTGCATCTTGGAATAGAGCCCGATCTCGTTGTCCCTCATGCCCTCGAAGACATAGAACTCCCAGAGCGGGCGGGCGCGGTTCAACAGCTTGGCGTGCATCCAGCCAACGATACGCTCCAGCGTCGCGCGATCGTGCGGCGCCGGCAGGCTGGCGCGGAAGATGTGACGGTCGATGTCGAACTGATCGTCCTCGACCCAGGACGGATGATCGATATCGAGCGGCGCCTTCTGCAGCCGTGCCTTGAGGATCGGCGCGATGTGCAGCCGCGAGGCGATCATCGCCTTGAACTCCTCGAAGAAGTCGCCCTTGTAGCCGTCGGGCAGGCGGAAGATCGCCATGCTGCCGACATGCATCGGCATTTCCGGCGTTTCCAGATAGAGAAACGATGCGTCCAGCGAGGACAGCTTCTTGGCGTCGCTCATGGTCTCCTCCCGAGAGCCTACTTACGCGGGCGCCTTGGGCGGCGCTTCTCGTCGTTTGGTCAGGATAGTGCCTGTTCTGCGGGCCCGTAGGCAATGGCAAAGGGGCCCGACCGGTCAAAATGCCGGAATTCCCCTTCCGGCTGGGCCAGCCGGTCCGCAATCGCCCACAGCGCCGCGGGATTGACGCCGAGGCCGATATGGCTGGCGAAATGCACCTCGATGTTCTCGGCGGTGGCCGACGGCCGCACGCGCGAGGTCCGCCAGTTCACGATGCCATCGGTGCGGGAATAGATCGAAGTCGTCGGCACCGGCATATCGCCGGCGATCGCGGCGCGGATCTCAGGGATGTCACCCACAGCTTCGCCGGACAAGAGCTCATAGAGCCGCGTCGCATTGGTGGCGCGGATGTCGTCGGCGAACGGGCTGCCCAGCGTGATGATGGAGCGCACCAGCTCCGGCATCTGCGACGCCAAGTCGCGCGCATAGACGCCGCCGAGGCTCCAGCCGATGATCGAGACCTTGCGCCCCGACGCCTCATGGACCCGCTTCAGCAGGTCGCGCAGCGCAGCCCGCCTGCTGGAAATCCCGCCGAAATTGCGGCCCATGTTCCAGGCATAGGCATCGTAGCCGAGCTCCTTGAGATAGCGCCGCATCGGCGCCATCGAAAGGTCGCTGGCAAGGAAGCCCGGCAGCGTCAGCACCGGATGACCATCGCCCTTCGGCGCCTGCATCAGGAGGGGCGACAGCAGCAGGCTCGAGTTGAGTTCGAGCACGCCGCGCGCCTCCGCCAGCATCAGGAACAGGCTCGGCGGGCGCAACCGGCGTTCGGTCCCATCAACGCTCCTGTCCATGTCGGTCACTATTTCTTCTTGCTCGCGCCGCCGAAGCCGGCCATCGCCACGAACATGTCCTGGAAGCGCTCGGCGAGCTTCGGATCGAAGGTGAACCAGCTCTGCATCAGCGATTCCGGCGAAATCTTCTCGATGTTCGACAGCATCTGCTGCTGCAGCTTGTCCATGACGGCGGTTTGCATCGGCGCCACATCCGGCAGGCCGAAGAATTGCCGCGCTTCGAGGGGCGTACAATCTATCTCGACGTTGACTTTCATATCCGCCTCCTCAAATGCGCCCTGGCCCGCCATAGTATCGCCGGGACGGGGCGAGTTGCGCAAGCGAGCCGTACCTGCCCCGGGGGGCAGTCGGCCCCAATCATCCGTTATGGTCAACCAAACCGTTTGGAGCGGTTGCTCGAGGCGCGCCGGTGATCATTCCCGTGACCGATAAGCGGCACTCCGAAAGTCGAATGTCACGCGTTCGCGCCAACGGCCTATTCTCCAATCCGGTTCATTGCGCTGCACCCGCGCGGACGGGTTAACCCTTTGGCAAATCGCGCTTGCGCGGCCGGTAAACTCTGGCAACATGGATCAATAATACCAGCCGGACAAAGCAGCCGGCGGACAAGAACGGGGACGCGGGATTACATGTCGGTACGTTGGAGTTTGTTTGCGGCGACTGTCGCCGCACTCGTCGCCTTTGCTTTGCCGGCATCGGCCCAGACGTTGAAGTATGCGAACCAGGGCGAGCTGAAGTCGCTGGATCCCTACACGCTGAAGGAAACCACGACGATCGCGCACCACGCCCACGTCTACGAAGGCCTCACCGCGCGCGACAAGGACCTCAAGATCATTCCGGCCCTGGCGGAAAGCTGGGAGACGCTGAGCCCGACCAAATGGCGCTTCCATCTGCGCAAGGGCGTGAAATTCCACAATGGCGATCCCTTCACCGCCGACGACGTGCTGTTCTCGGCCGAGCGCGTCCGCGCCAAGGGCTCCAACTTCCTCAGCAACGTCCCGGCCGACGCCAAGTTCAGCAAGGTCGACGACTACACCGTCGACGTGACGCTCGACTCGCCCAATCCCATCCTGATCTCGCAGTGGGATAGCTGGTACATCATGGACAAGAAGTGGTGCGAGGAGAACAACTCGGTTGTACCGACGCCGGCCTCCGCAACCACGCCGAGCTACGCGGCGCTGCACGAGAACGGCACCGGTGCCTTCACGATCGAGAGCCACCAGCCCGGCGTGAAGACCGTGTTCAAGGCGTTTCCCGGCTATTGGCGCAAGCCCGAGCATAATCTCAAGGAGATCATCTTCACCCCGATCGGCTCCGACGCCACCCGCGTTGCCGCGCTGCTCTCGGGCGAAGTCGACGTCATCGAACCGGTTCCGCTCCAGGACATCCAGCGCGTCAATTCCAGCGGCGTCGCCACCGTCATGACCGCGCCGGAGATTCGTACCATCTTCATCGGCATGGATACGGCGCGCGACGAGCTGCTGTATTCCAACATCAAGGGCAAGAATCCGTTCAAGGACATCCGCGTCCGCGAAGCTTTCTACAAGACGATCGACGTCGATCTGATCAAGACCCGCGTCATGCGCGGCATGTCGACCCCCTCGACGTTGATGATCGCCCCCGAGCTCTATCCGCTGTCGAAGGAATTCACCCGGCCGAAGCTCGATCCTGATGGTGCCAAGAAGCTGCTGGCCGACGCCGGCTATCCGAACGGCTTCGAAGTCACGATGGACTGCCCGAACGACCGCTATGTCAACGACGCCGCGATCTGCCAGGCGGTGGTCGGCATGCTGGCCCGCATCGGCGTCAAGGTGAACCTGCTGGCGCAGCCGAAGGCGCAGTATTTCGCCAAGGTGCTGAAGCCCGGCGGCTACCAGACCTCGTTCTTCATGCTGGGCTGGACGCCCGCGACCTCCGACTCGCACAACGTGCTGCACGACATCCTCGGCTGCCGCGACGATCCGAAGGATGCCACCCGGGGCGAGGCCAATCTCGGTGGCTATTGCAACAAGGAAGTCGACGCGCTCACCGACAAGGTGCTGGTCGAGGGCGACACTGCCAAGCGCGACCAGTTGATCAAGCAGGCCTACGACATCGTCATCAAGGATTACGGCTACATTCCGCTGCATCAGCAACCGCTGGTGTGGGGCGTGTCGAAAAAGGTCAAATTGACCCAGCGCGCGGACAACCAGGTGCTGCTCTACTGGGCGACCAAGCAGGGTGAATAGTGGCTCTGGCGAATTGGGTCCCGGAAGCGCAGGCTTCCGGGACCGCTCGTTTTCCGGCCGCGCAAGGCCGCGCGCCAATGTCAAAAGCAGTGAAAGGTAGAGATGCTGGCTTTCACTCTTCGCCGCTTCCTGCAGGCAATCGGCGTGATGCTCGCCGTGGGCGTGATTGCGTTCGCGATGTTCCGCTTTGCCGGCGACCCGGTGAACCAGATCGTCTCGATCGACACCTCGGCCGCGCAGCGCGCCGAAATCCGGCAGTCGCTCGGCCTTGACGATCCGGTGCTGGTGCAGTTCGGCCGCTACTTCATCAATGCGCTGCAGTTCAAGTTCGGCGTCTCCTACCAGTTCCGCCTGCCGGTCTCCTCGCTGCTGGCGGAGCGGCTGCCGGCGACGCTGGAGCTTTCGATCTGCGCCACGCTGTTCGCGATGGTGGCCGGCATCCTGATGGGGGTCTATTCGGCGCTGCGCCGCGACACAGTGCTTGCCAAATTATTCCAGGCGGTATCGCTGATCGGCATTTCGCTGCCGACCTTCCTGATCGGCATCCTCCTGATCTATCTGTTCGCGGTGACGCTGGGCTGGCTGCCCTCCTTCGGCCGCGGCGAGGTGGTGAAGCTCGGCTGGTGGACCACCGGACTGCTGACCGTCTCGGGCCTGAAGGCGCTGATCATGCCGGCGATCACGCTCGGGCTGTTCCAGATGACCCTGATCATGCGGCTGGTGCGTGCCGAAATGCTGGAAGTGCTGCGGACCGACTATATCCGTTTCGCCCGCGCCCGCGGGCTGACCACGCGCGCGATCCATTTCGGCCATGCGCTGAAGAACACCCTGGTTCCGGTCATCACGGTGGCCGGTCTGCAGTTTGGCTCGGTTATTGCCTTCTCGATCATCACCGAAACCGTGTTCCAATGGCCGGGTATGGGACTTCTCTTCGTGCAGGCCGTGCAAAATGTCGATATCCCGATCATGGCCGCATATCTGTTGATGGTCTCGCTGATCTTCGTCACCATTAATCTCGTGGTCGACATCCTCTACACCGTGGTCGATCCGCGCTTGCGCTCGACCGTCGGCCGCGCGGCGTGAGGGCTGACCGATGTCCGATGCCGTCGTCCCCCATCGTTCCCAAGGCCACCAGGCCCCTGCCGGCTGGTTCAGGCGCGCGCTCGACAGCGACATCTTCTATTCGTTCCGTCGCTCCAGGCTGACGATGGTCGCCGCCGTGATTACGCTGCTGTTCTTTCTGCTCGCAATCTTCGCATCATGGCTCGCGGTGCAGAACCCGTTCGACCCGGCACAGCTGCAGCTGATCAACTCGCGGATCGCACCGCTGTGGACCGCCGACGGCCAAAGCCCGTTCCTGCTCGGCACCGACGAGCAGGGCCGCGATGTGCTCTCGGCGATCCTTTACGGCCTGCGCATCTCCCTTGCGGTCGGCCTGGCCGGCGTGGTCTTTGCCGGCGCGCTCGGCATCGCCCTCGGGCTGATCGCAGGCTATTTCGGCGGTGTGGTCGACACCGTGATCATGCGGATCGCCGACGTGCAGCTCACCTTCCCCGCGATCCTGATCGCGCTGCTGGTCAACGGCGTCGCCAAATCGGTGCTCGGCAACCGGCTCGACGAGATGAGCACGCTCGGCGTCCTGATCATCGCGATCGGCCTCAGTTTCTGGGTGCAATATGCCCGCACCGTGCGCGGTTCGGTGATGGTCGAGAAGAACAAGGACTACGTGGCCGCGGCGCAGCTGATCGGCCTGCCGGCGCCGAAGATCATGCTGCGGCACGTGCTGCCGAACACGATGGGCCCGATCCTCGTCATCGCCACCATCAACCTCGCGCTCGCGATCATCACCGAGGCGACGCTGTCGTTCCTTGGCGCCGGCATGCCCGACACCATGCCCTCGCTCGGCACCCTGATCCGGATCGGCAACAACTATCTGTTCGCCGGCGAATGGTGGATCGTCGCCTTCCCCGGCATTGCGCTGGCCGGCCTGATCCTCTCCATCAACCTGCTCGGCGACTGGCTGCGCGACGCCCTCAATCCGAAGCTCCGATGACCAAGCCTGTTCTTTCCGTGCGCAATCTCGAGGTGGAATTCGTCACCCGCCGTGCGACCTTGCGCGCCATCAACGGCGTGTCGTTCGACATCGCCAAGGGCGAGGTGCTCGGCGTGGTCGGCGAGTCCGGCGCCGGCAAATCGGTCACCGGCCTTGCCGTGATCGGGCTCATCGATCCGCCCGGGCGGATTTCTGGCGGCGAGATCGAGCTCTCGGGCACGCGGATCGACCATCTTCCGCTGGAGGAGATCCGCCGCATCAGGGGCAAGCGGATCGGCATGATCTTCCAGGATCCGCTGACCAGCCTCAATCCGCTGTACCGGATCGGCGACCAGATCATCGAGACCATTCGCACCCACAGCAATCTGAGCGAGAGCGCCGCGCGCAGGCGCGCCATCGATCTGTTGGCCGAAGTGGGCATTCCAGCGCCGGAGAAGCGCATCGACGGCTACCCGCACGAATTCTCCGGCGGCATGCGCCAGCGCGTCGTCATCGCGCTTGCGATCTGCGCCGAGCCCGAACTGATCATCGCCGACGAGCCGACCACCGCGCTCGACGTCTCCGTGCAGGCGCAGATCATCGCGCTGATCAAGCGCCTCGGCCGCGACCACGGCACCGCGGTGATGCTGGTGACCCACGACATGGGCGTGATCGCCGAGACCTGTGACCGCGTTGCGGTGATGTATTCCGGCCGCATCGCCGAGATCGGCCCGGTGCAGGAGGTGGTGCGCAATCCGCTGCATCCCTACGCCAGGGGCCTGATGGGCGCGATCCCGACGCTTGCCGGCGAGGACAAGCGCCTGGTGCAAATCCCCGGCTCGATGCCGCGGCTGTCGGCGATTCCGCCGGGCTGCCCGTTCAATCCGCGCTGCGCGTTTGCCTTCGATCGCTGCCACGTCGAACGCCCCGAGCCGATCCGGCAGGGCACGCAGTTCGTTGCCTGTCATCTGTTCGAGCCGGCGAAGGAGACGGCGGCATGAGCGGAACATTCATCGAGGTCAGGAACCTGCGCCGCGTCTTCGACGTCTCCAAGCCGTGGCTCAACCGCGTGATCGAGGGCGGCCATCTCGAATTCCTGAAAGCCGTCGATGGCGTCTCCTTCGACATCAAGCGCGGCGAGACCTTCGCGCTGGTCGGCGAATCCGGCTCCGGCAAGACCACAGTCGCACGCATGGTGGTCGGCCTGCTGCCGCCGAGCTCGGGCGAGGTCGTCATCGACGGGGTCTCGATGACCGACCCGCGGCAGGGCCAGGCGCGCCGCCGCTTGCGCCGGCGCATCCAGATGGTTTTCCAGGATCCCTATGCGAGCCTCAATCCGCGCTACCGGGTCGCCGCCATCGTCGCCGAGCCGATCCGCGCCTTCGACCTGATCCAGGGCGAGCGCGACATCAAGGCCCGGGTCGGCGAATTGCTCTCGCTGGTCGGCCTGCACCCCGACGACGGCCAGAAATTCCCGCACGAATTTTCCGGCGGCCAGCGCCAGCGCATCGCGATCGCCCGCGCGCTGGCGTCCGAGGCCGAGTTCATCGTCTGCGACGAGCCGACCTCGGCGCTCGACGTTTCCGTGCAGGCGCAGATCCTCAATCTGATGCGCGACCTGCAGGACAAGTTCGGCCTCACCTATCTCTTCATCAGCCACAATCTCGCAGTGGTCCGCCACATGGCGAGCCGGATCGGCGTGATGTATCTCGGCCGCATCGTCGAGATCGCCGAGGGTCGGGAATTGTTCGAGAACCCGCGGATGCCCTACACGAAGATGCTGCTCGGCGCGGTTCCGGACCTTGCGATGTCCGGTCGCCAGCGCATCCCGGTAAAGGGCGAGATTCCGAATCCGATCGATCCGCCGCCGGGCTGCTCGTTCAACCCGCGCTGTCCCCTCGCCTTCGATCTCTGCCGCCAGAAGACGCCGGAACTGATCGACGGCGTGGCCTGCCATGCCGTCAACAGTCCCGCCGCCGTTCCGGCATGATCACGCGGATGGGAGCGGCCATGTGCACCAAGCGGTTGGCATACCAGCCGGCCTGTGATCAAGTGCGCCCGCCGAGAAGGCCCAACAACAAACCGACGAACGGTCAATCGCCATGAGCAACATCAACCCCGATCCGTTCACAACCCGGCCCGAGATCGAAGGCACCTTCGGCGTCGTCACCTCGACGCACTGGATCGCCACCGCGGTCGGCATGGCAACGCTGGAGAAAGGCGGCAACGCCTTCGACGCCGGAGTGGCCACCGCCTTCACGCTGCAGGTGGTCGAGCCGCATCTGAACGGCCCCGGCGGCGACGTTCCGATCATCGTGCACGACGTCAAGCGCGGCAAAAGCGAAGTGATCTGCGGCCAGGGCCCGGCGCCGGCGAAGGCAACCATCGCGCATTATCGCAGCGAGGGCCTCGAGATGGTGCCCGGCACCGGCCTGCTTGCGGCCTGCGTGCCCGGCACATTCGAATCCTGGATGCTGCTGCTGCGCGACTACGGCACCATGAAGCTGCGCGACGTGCTGGAGCCCGCGATCGCCTACGCACGCGACGGCTATCCGCTGGTCGAGCGTGCATCGGCCACCATCAAGACCGTCGAACAACTGTTCCGGAAATACTGGACCACATCGGCCGACGTCTATTTGCCTGGTGGCGAGGTGCCGAAGCCCGGCACCATCTTCACCAACAAGAAGCTCGCGGAGACCTATGCACGCATCCTCACCGAGGCGGAGAGTGCCGGCGGCGATCGCGTCGCGCAGATCGAGCGCGCGCGGCAGGCCTGGTCGAAGGGCTTCGTCGCCGAGGCGATCGACAAGTTCTGTCGCACCCAGGAGGTGATGGACGTTTCCGGCTCGCCGCATCGCGGCGTCCTGTCGGCCGACGACATGGCGCGCTGGCAGCCGACCATCGAGGCGCCGCTCACCTATGATTACGGCCGCTACACCGTGCAGAAGGCCGGAGTCTGGAGCCAGGGTCCGGTGATGCTGCAGCAGCTCGCGCTGCTGAAGGATTTCGAGCTCGACGGGCTCGATCCCGCAGGCCCCGACTTCATCCATCTGCAGATCGAAGCCGCCAAGCTCGCCTATGCCGATCGCGAGACGTTCTACGGCGACCCGAAATTCACCGACATCCCGATCGAAACGCTGCTCTCCGACGCCTATAACAACGAACGGCGCAAGCTGATCTCAAAAGACAAGGCGTCGCTCGACTTCCGCCCCGGTTCGGTCGAGGGCTTCGGCGGCGTTGTGAAGTTGCGACACGCCGAAGGGCATCGTGAAGCGGTCGGCGCCATGGGCGCGGGCGAGCCGACCGTCGGCCGGTTCGGCGAAGTGCGCGGCGACACCGTGCATTTCGACATCATCGACAAGGCCGGCAACATGATCTCGGCGACGCCGTCCGGCGGCTGGCTGCAGTCCTCGCCGGTGATTCCCGAGATCGGTTTCTGCCTCGGCAGCCGCGCCCAGATGTTCTGGCTCGAAGAGAACCACCCTGCTTCGCTCGCGCCGGGCAAGCGGCCGCGCACAACACTCTCGCCGACCATGGCGCTGCGCGACGGCGAGCCGTATCTCTCCTGGGGCTCGCCGGGCGGCGATCAGCAGGACCAGTGGATCACGCAGTTCTTCCTGCGTCATGTGCACGCCAGGCTCAATCTGCAGGAGGCGATCGACGCGCCGGCCTGGCACTCCGAGCATTTCCCGATCTCGTTCTGGCCGCGCACCTCGCGGCCCGGCGTCCTGGTGCTGGAAAACCGCGTGCCGAAATCGACCATCGACGAATTGAAGCGCCGCGGCCATGTGGTCGAGATTGGTCCCGATTGGTCGGAAGGCCGCCTCACCGCGGCCTCGAAGGTCGGCGCCCGCCGCCGCGCCGCCGCCAATCCGCGCGGCATGCAGGGTTACGCCGCAGGCCGCTAAACACGAAGGTTTGAGATGACCTGGTCGATCATCGCCCGCGACAGCGCCACCGGCCAGCTCGGCATCGCCGTCGCGACGCGGTTCTTCGCGGTCGGCGCGCTGGTGCCGCACATCGCACCCGCAATCGGCGCGGTGGCGACGCAGGCGCTGGTCAATCCCTATTACGGCATCGACGGCCTCGCGCTGCTGCGCGGCGGCAACAGCCCGCATGAGGTGATCGCGGCGCTGATTGCGCCCGACAGCGGCCGCGAGAGCCGGCAGCTCCACGTCATGGACGTCAGGGGCCGCATCGCGGCGCATTCCGGCAAGGACTGCATCGACTGGTTCGGCCATATCGCCGGCGACGGGTTCTCGATCGCCGGCAACATGCTGGCCGGCCCCGCGGTGCTCGACGAGACCGCGCGCGTCTATGCCGCGAACGAGAAGCTGCCGTTCGCGGAGCGGCTGATCAAGGCGATGTTCGCCGGCGAAGCGGCCGGCGGCGACAAGCGCGGCAAGCAGTCGGCGGCTCTCTTAATTCACGGCGCGGAGGAATGGCCATTGCTCGACCTGCGCGTCGACGACCACGCCGATCCCCTGCGCGAGCTGGAGCGGCTGGAGGCCGTCAGCCGCGAGCACTGGGCGCCATTCCGGAGCTTCATGCCGACCCGCGACAACCCGGCCGGAACCAGCGATCGCGCCACCATCGACGCCGGCATCGCGGCGGCAACCACGAGCCGTAAATGACAGCAGGCCCGCTGATCGAGATCGAAGGCCTGCGCGTCACCTTCCAGGGCGATGACGGCCGCACCACGCATGCCGTCGACAGCGTCGATCTCTCCGTCGCCAAGGGCGCCACGCTCGGCCTGGTCGGCGAGTCCGGCTGCGGCAAGAGCGTGACCTCGCTCGCAATCATGGGGCTGTTGCCGAAGCAATCCGCCGCGGTGTCCGGCGCGATCCGCTTCGAGGGCTTCGACCTGCTCGAGGTGCCGGACGAGACGTTGCGCGACCTGCGCGGCGATCGCCTCGCGATGATCTTCCAGGAGCCGATGACCTCGCTCAATCCGAGCTTTACCATCGGCGACCAGATTACGGAGACGATTCTGCGCCATCGCGGCGGCTCCCGCCGCGCGGCGCGCGAACGCACCATCGAGCTGCTGCGCCGCGTGCATATTCCCTCGCCCGAGAAACGCATCGACGAGTTTCCGCACAAGCTGTCCGGCGGCATGCGCCAGCGCGTGATGATCGCGATGGCGCTGGCCTGCGACCCGCAGCTTCTGATCGCCGACGAGCCGACCACCGCACTCGACGTCACCTTGCAGGCGCAGATCCTCGATCTGATGCGGGAGCTGAAGGCCGCGAGCGGCGCCGCGATCATCCTGATCACCCACGATCTCGGCGTCGTCGCCGAAGTCTGCGACGAGGTCGCGGTGATGTATGCCGGCGAGATCGTCGAGCGCGCGCCGGTCGACGAGCTGTTCGCCAATCCGCAGCATCCCTACACGGTCGGCCTGCTCGGCTCGATCCCGCGGCTCGATCGCCGCACCAGCCATCTCGCCACCATCGAGGGCATGGTGCCGAACATGGCGAAGCCGCCCGCCGGCTGCCGCTTCGCCGCGCGCTGTCCGTTCGTCGAGGATGCCTGCACCAAATCGCCGCCGCCGCTCGCGCTGCTGAGCCCGACCCACGCCTCGCGCTGCATCCGTGCGCCGCTGGAGCGGCTGGTGTCATGACCGCGCTGCTCGAGGTCGAAGGGCTGGTGAAGCATTTCGTCGCCGAACGCTCGCTGTTCGGCCGGCCGACCGCCCATGTGAAGGCGGTCGACGGCGTCAGCTTCACGGTCGAGGCCGGCAAGACGCTGGCGCTGGTCGGCGAATCCGGCTGCGGCAAATCCACCGTCAGCCGGCTGGTGCTGCGGCTGATCGAGCCGGACGCCGGACGGATCCGCTTCGAGGGCCGCGACCTCGGCACGCTCAATGCCGGGCAGCTGCGCGCATTCCGCCGCGACGCGCAGCTGATCTTCCAGGACCCCTACGCCTCGCTCAACCCGCGCATGACGGTGAGCCAGATCCTGACCGAGCCGCTGGCGCTGCATAATCTCGTCCCGGCCGCGGACCGCCGCGCGCGGGTCGAGCAGCTGCTGCGCCTGGTCGGGCTCGAGCCGCGCTTTGCGCGCCGCTATCCGCATGAATTCTCCGGCGGCCAGCGTCAGCGCATCGCGATTGCCCGCGCGCTCGCGGTCGAGCCGAAGCTGATCATCTGCGACGAGCCGGTGTCGGCGCTCGACGTCTCGATCCGCTCCCAGATCCTGAATTTGCTGCGCGACCTGCAGGACCGCCTGAAGCTTGCCTACATCTTCGTCTCGCACGATCTCGCCGTGGTGAAGCACATCGCCGACCGCGTCGCGGTAATGAATCTCGGCACCATCGTCGAGACCGCGGATGCACAGGCGCTGTTCGCCGCCCCGCGCCATCCCTACAGCCGCGCGTTGTTGTCGGCGATCCCGGTGCCGAAGCCGCGTGCGAAGCGCAGCCGCATCGTGCTGGAGGGTGAGCTGCCGAGCGCGCTCAATCCGCCCTCCGGCTGCCGCTTCCATACCCGCTGCCCCTATGTGATCGCGCGCTGCCGCAGCGAAGTGCCGCAATTGCGCGAAGATGGCACCGGATATGCATCGGCCTGTCACCGGACGGGCGAACTGCCCGACGCGGAGGCGATCGTGCCCTCCGATGGCGGGTTCTCGCCGACACTGGAAAAGCTGGTGGCGGCGTTCAATGCGGCGGAAGCCTCGGGACAGCCCGGGGTTATTTCACAGGGAACAGAGGCGTAGGGAATAAGGGGTTGGCGATGAGATTTTGGCGCTTGGCGGTCCTGATGGCGGCCCTCGTGACATGGTGCGGAACGAGCGCGCGTGCCGAGACGACACTTCGCATCGGGCTCGCCGAGGACCCCGACATCCTCGATCCTTCAATCGGACGCACCTATGTCGGCCGCATCGTCTTTTCAGCCTTCTGCGACAAGCTGTTCGACATTGACGAGAAGCTGAACATCGTTCCGCAACTCGCGCTGTCCTACGAGAACTCGGCCGACGGCAAGGAGATGACGATCAAGCTCCGGCCGGGCGTCAAGTTCCACGACGGTGAGCCGTTCGACGCTGAAGCCGCCAAATTCTCGCTGGAGCGCCATCTGACGCTGCCGACCTCGTTTCGCAAACCGGAATTGGCTGCGCTCGACCACGTCGACGTCGTTGATCCCCTGACCATCAAGCTGGTGCTCAAGACGCCCTACTCGCCGCTGATCGCCCAGCTGACCGACCGCGCCGGCATGATGGTTTCGCCGAAGGCGGTGAAGGAAGCGGGCGACAAATTCGGCCTGCATCCAGTCTGCGCCGGACCCTACAAGTTCGTCGAACGCGTGCAGCAGGACCGCATGGTGTTCGAGAAATTCGGGGATTACTGGAACAAGGACAACGTCTTCATCGATCGCATCGTGTTCCTTCCTATCGTCGATGCCACGGTGCGGCTCGCCAATCTGAAATCCGGCGGGCTCGATCTGATCGAGCGCGTGCTTGCCACCGATATCAAGGACGTCCGAAGTGACAAGCGGCTCGTGCTGTCGACCGCACCTGAACTCGGCTATCTCGGCCTCACCATCAACATCGGCAACGACAAGAGCAAGGGGCCGCTCAGCCAGTCGGAAAAGGTGCGCCAGGCGCTCGATCTGTCGATTGACCGCGAGGCGCTCAATCAGGTCGTCTTCAACGGCGAGTTCACGCCGGGCAATCAGTGGGTCAGCCCGACACACCCTTACTATCAGAAGGCGTTTCCGGTTCGGGGCCGCGACATCGCCAGGGCCAAAGCGCTGCTGAAGGAGGCCGGTGTCACGCTGCCCGTCGCCATCGACTACATGGTCCCCAAAGGCGCCGAGAACGAAGCCGTAGCCCAGGTCGTGCAGTCGATGGCGGCCGAAGCAGGCTTTGACATCAAGATCCGCGTGGTCGAATTTGCGACGACTTTCAAGCAGGCCCAGGCCGGCGAATTTCAGGTGTTTCAGATCAACTGGAGCGGCCGGATCGATCCCGACGGCAATTCCTATGTCTTCCTGCACACCAAGGCGCCGCAGAACGATGGCGGCTATTCCAACGCGGAAGCCGACAAGCTGATGGAAGATGCACGGCTGATCAACGATCCCGCCCAGCGCAAGGCAATCTACGAGAAGATGACCAGGATCGTGCTCAATGACGAGCCGATCATCTACATCTATCACCGCACACTCCTGATCGCCCACTCCACCAAGGTCGAGGGTTACCGGCAGATGCCGGACGGATTGGTGCGCGTGGTCGGGCTGAAATTGAAATGATCGCCACAGCGCAGGACACGCGGGGCCGACAATGCTGAACTTCCTCGCCAAGCGGCTGGTTCAGCTGGTCCCGACGCTGTTCTTCGTCTCGCTCCTGATCTTCTCGCTGCAACATTTGCTGCCCGGCGATCCGGCACTCGTCATGGCCGGCGAGGAGCGCGATCCGGCCGTCATCGAACAGATCCGCCAGCAATACCATTTGGATCAACCGATCCCGGTGCAATACGCCTATTGGGTCAAGGGCGTGCTCACGGGCGACCTCGGCGAGTCCCTGCGCAACAAGATGCCGGTGTCGAGCCTGATCGCGCAGAAGCTGCCGGTTACGATGCAAATCGCCGGCATGGCGATCGTGGTCGCCTTCCTGATCGGCATTCCCGCCGGCATCATCTCGGCGGTGAAAATCGGCACCGCGTGGGACTATGGCGCCAATTTGTTCGCGCTGTGGGGTATCTCGACGCCGAATTTCTGGCTCGGCATCATGCTGATCTTCCTGTTCTCCGTCGAACTTGGCTGGCTGCCGGCCTCCGGCTACGTGCCGCTCAGCGAAAACTGGCGCGCGAGCCTCGCCGCATCGGTCATGCCGGCCTTCGTGCTCGGCAATGCGATCGCGGCGATCCTGATGCGGCATACGCGAAGCGCGATGCTGCAGGTGCTGGAGAGCGACTATGTCCGCACCGCGCGCGCCAAGGGCCTGTCCGAGCGCACCGTGATCCTCAAGCATGCGATGCGCAACGCGCTGACGCCGATCATCACGCTCGGCGCGCTCGAGCTCGGCACGCTGCTATCGGGCGCGGTGCTCACTGAGCAGATCTTCTCGATCCCGGGCTTCGGCAAGCTGATCGTCGATGCCGTGTTCAACCGCGACTATGCGGTCGTGCAGGGCGTGGTGCTGACCACGGCGACGATCTACATCACGCTCAACCTGATTGCCGACATCGCCTACATCCTCGTCAACCCGCGGCTGAGGGGCTGATCGGATGACCGACGCTGCACTCAGCCCCCTCGCTCCGCTTGCCGTCGCCGAAACGCTCGAGAGCCCGGCGCGGCGCGCCTGGCGGCGGCTGATCCGGCGCAAGGGTGCCGTGCTCGGGCTCACCGTGATCGCGCTCTTCATCCTGCTCGCCGTGTTCGCGCCGCTGATCGTGCCCTATGATCCCATTGCGACGAGCTGGTCGCTGGTACGCAAGGCGCCGTCGGCGCAGCACTGGTTCGGCACTGACGAACTCGGCCGCGACGTGTTCGCCCGCGTCGTGTTCGGCGCTCGCGCCTCGCTGCTTGCCGGCGTCATCTCGGTCGGCATCGCGCTTGCGATCGGCGTGCCGCTCGGCCTCGTCGCCGGCTATCTCGGCGGCTTCATCGACGCGCTGATCAGCCGCATCACCGATGCGATGCTGGCCTGCCCGTTCCTGATCCTGGCGATCGCGCTCGCAGCATTCCTCGGCCCGAGTCTTAGCAATGCCATGATCGCGATCGGCGTCTCGGCGACGCCGATCTTCATCCGCCTGACCCGCGGCCAGGTGATGAGCGTTAAGGTCGAGGACTATGTCGAGGCGGCGCGCGCGATGGGCAACCCGCGCTGGCGCATCGCGCTGGTCCACATCCTGCCCAACATCCTGCCGGCGCTGCTGGTGCAGGCGACGCTGTCGATCGCGGCCGCGATCATCGCCGAGGCCGCGCTGTCGTTCCTCGGCCTCGGCCAGCAGCCGCCGGCGCCGTCCTGGGGCAGCATGCTCAACGCCGCGCAACGCTTCCTGACCAGCGCGCCCTGGATGGCGGTCTGGCCGGGGCTTGCGATCTTCCTGGTCGTGTTGTCGTTCAATCTGGTCGGCGACGGCCTGCGCGACGCGCTGGACCCGAAGGCGCGGTAGTGGATTCGTGCCACAGCGAGCGCCTATGCTCTCTCCGTCACCCCCGCGCAAAGGCTCGCCTTTGTCGCTGGAGGAGCGCGCATCTTGCGCGCGTCTCGAAGGGTCGACGGCCACCGACCGGGCCGTTCATCCTTCGAGGCTCGCTTCGCTCGCACCTCAGGATGACGGGACACCAAGTTCTCGTCATTGCGAGCGAAGCGAAGCAATCCACCATCACCGAGCATGCGGAGCTATGGATTGCTTCGTCGCTTCGCTCCTCGCAATGACGGCGGAAGCTAAATCACCACTTCCCGCAGCACCCTGCGGCAATCCATCTCGTATTCGAGATCGACCACCGGCGGGCGGCAGAAGTGCCAGGTCAGGCCGGAGCGGGTGGCGCCGCGGCGGACCAGCTCGTCCACGAGCACGGGATGGATGTCGTGCACGGTGTAGGCCTGCACCGCCGTCGTCTCCTGCCAGCCGAAGCTGAACTCGGCGAGACGGCGTTCCATCTCGCCGGCGGTGAAGCGGACCTTCTCCCGCCACGCGCCGGGGCTGAGATCGCGATAGCAAACGATGCGGTCCGGATAGCTGGCGGTGCCACTGCGCGCCTCAGCGCCGCCGGCGATCACGAAGGACGGCGACGTCGTCGTGCTCGGCCGCGTGAACGAGAACGCATGGAACGACGGCTCGGCCGGCGGATCGATCTCGGGACAGACGTTGCTGCGCGCCACCGGATTGATGGTGCCGTCGAACAGGCCCCATTCGGCGAGCGTCTTGACGTAGTGCTGGTTGAAGGCGCGGAAGCCGTCCTCGGTGAAGGCGGCCGGCGAACGCAATTCGCAGGCGCAGAACGCGGTCAGCGGCCGGCCGGCATCGCGGATGTAGGCCGCGATCCGCGCAAAACCTTCCGCGAGCGGCAGCAGGCGATCGAAGCGCACCCGCTCGATCTCATAGCCCGCGTTCGCCTGCGCGCCGCTTGAATATTGGAACACGGCCGGAATGAACCGGTAATTGCCCGCCGCAAACTCGCTCGCCATGCCTGTTTCCTCCGGATTTCCTTGAGGCGAGTATTTTCTGCCCGCCGTCGGCAAAGGCTATCACGAGACAAAGAAAAGGCGGCAGTGGCTTTCGCCAGTGCCGCCTTCCCTGCGAGCATGAGCTTGGAGGGCTCAGGTCGGTTTCAGCGCGCCGCCGCGACGGTCGAGCTCGTAGTCGGCGATCTGCTTGGCGCGATCGGAATGGGCCGCGGCCTGGTGGTCGGTCGCAATCACCGTGTAGACCATCGGCAGCACGAACAGCGTGAACAGCGTGCCGATCGTCATACCGGCTACGACCACGAGCCCGATCGAGAAGCGGCTGGCAGCGCCGGCGCCCGAGGCCGTGAGCAGCGGCAGCAGGCCGGTGACCATGGCCGCCGTCGTCATCAGGATCGGACGCAGGCGGATCCGGGCGGCCATCTCGATCGCCGCGCGGCGGTCCAGTCCCTCGTTGAGCTGCAACTCGTTGGCGAACTCCACCATCAGGATGCCGTGCTTGGTGATCAGTCCGACCAGCGTCAGCAGGCCCACCTGGGTGTAGATGTTCATGGTGGCGACGCCGAAGAACAGCGGGATCAACGCGCCGACGATCGCCATCGGCACCGAGATCATGATCACGAACGGATCGCGCAGGCTCTCGAACTGCGCCGCCAGCACCAGGAAGATGATGATGATGGCGAACGCGAAGGTGACCAGCAGCTGGTTGCCTTCGTGGACGTATTGCCGGGAGTCGGCCAGGAAGTCGTAGCTGAAGCCGGACGGCAGCTTCTTGGCTTCACCCTGCAGGAACTCCACCGCCTGGCCCATCGAGACGCCGGGCATCGGCACCGCCTGGAAGGTCGACGAGTTGAGCTGATTGTAGTGGGTCAGCGCGTTCGGATCGACGCCGGTCTCGACCGAAACCACGGTCGACAGCCGCACCAGCTGCCCGGTCGCCGTCGGGACGTAGTAATCGTTGAACGCCTCAGGCGCGAGCCGGCTGGCGCGCGGCACCTGCGGGATCACCTGATAGGAGCGTCCTTCCAGATTGAAGCGGTTGACATAGTTGCCGCCGAGCAGCGTCGCCAGGGCGCCACCGATCGACTGCATGGTGATACCGAGGTCGCTCGCCTTGGAGCGATCGACCTTCACCCGGACCACCGGCTGGTTGAAGTCGAGGTCGCTGTCGGTGACGATGAACAGGCCGCTCTTGCGCGCCGCATCCTTCAGCTTGCTCATCTGGTCGAACACCTGCTGGAATCCGGCCGTCGAAGAGATCACCATCTGTACCGGCAGACCGCCGGGGCCGCCGGGCAGCGGCGGCAGGCTGAACGCGAACGCGCTGATGCCCTCGATCTTGGACAGCTCGGCCTGAACCAGCGGCTGCAGCGCCTGCGCGCTGCGCTTGCGCTCATCCCACGGCTTGAGCAGCATGCCCGCGAAGCCGCCCTGCGGACCGGTGATGCCGTTCAGGATGAACCGCAGGTCGGTCTCGGGAAACTTCTGGAACTCCTTGTCCATCTTGTCGCCGTAGAAATCGATGTAGTCGATGTTGGCGTATTTCGGCGCCTTGGTCACCGCGAACACGATGCCCTGGTCCTCCTGCGGCGCCAGCTCCTTCTGGATGTGCATATAGAGGAAGCCGACCAGACCGAGGATGGTCACGGCGAACAGCGCCGTGATCGGGCGGTAGTCGAGCGAACGGTCGAGCTGACGGCCATAGGCCCGCGTCAACGCGCCGAACACGCGGTTGACCACCCTGGCGAAACGCCCCTCCTCCGCGCTCTTGAGGAACACCGAGCACATCATCGGCGACAGCGTCAGCGCGATCACGCCCGACACGATCACCGAGCCCGCCAGCGTGAAGGCGAATTCGCGGAACAGCGTGCCGGTCACGCCGCCGAGGAAGCCGATCGGCGCGTACACCGCCGCCAGCGTGATCGTCATGGAGATGACGGGACCGACGATTTCCCGGGCACCCTTTAGCGATGCCTGCACCGGTGGCAGGCCCTCCTCGAGATGTCGATGGATGTTCTCCACGACAACGATCGCGTCGTCGACCACGAGGCCGATCGCCAGCACCATCGCCAGCAGCGTCAGCAGGTTGAAGCTGAAGCCGGCGGCCAGCATCAGGATGCAGACGCCGATCAGCGACAGCGGGATGGTGACGACGGGAATGATCACCGACCGCAGCGAGGCCAGGAACAGGAAGATGACGACGACGACGATCAGGACCGCTTCAGTGAGCGTCTTCTCGACCTCATCGATCGACGATTGAATGAACTTGGTGGAATCGTAGGCCACCTTCATCTTCATCGACGGCGGCAGGTTGCGCTCGAGGTCGGGGAACAGCGCGCGCACGCCCTTCACCAGGGTCAGCGGGTTGCCCTGCGGCGTCGCCTTGATGCCGATGAAGATCGCATGTTCGCCGTTGAAGGCGACGCTGGCGTCCGTGCTCTGCGCGGCGAGCTCCACCGTCGCGATGTCCTCGATGCGCACGAAGCCGCCGTCCTTCGCCTTCACGATCATCCGCTTGAACTGATCGATGTTCTGAAGGTCGGTATTGGCCGAGACGTTGGAGACGATGAAGAAGCCCTTGGTCTGGCCGGCGGCGGCCTGGAAGTTGTTGGCGGCGATCGCGGCGGCGACGTCGTTGGGCGACACGCCGCGTCCGGCCATGCGGGTCGGATCGAGCCAGACGCGCATCGCGAAGGTCTGGCCGCCGAGGATGTCGGCCGAGGCGACGCCATCGACCGTCGAGAGCACCGGCTGCACGACGCGGGTCAGATAGTCGGAGATCGACGATCCGGTCAGCTCCTCGCTGGAGAAGCCGAGATACATCACGGCGATGGTGTCACCGGTCGCCTTGGTCACGACGGGATCGAAGGCTTCCTTCGGGATCAGGTATTTGACCGAGTTGACCTTGGCGAGCACCTCGGTGAGCGCCTGGTTCGGATCGTGATTGAGCTTGACGTAGACCTGAATCGTCGAGGTGCCGAGCACCGAGTTCGACGTCATGTAGTCGACGCCTTCGGCCGACGCGACGGCCTGCTCGATCGGCGTGGTGATGAAGCCGTTGATCAGCTCGGGCGACGCACCGGGATATGACGTGGTGATCGTCACGACGGTGTTCGAAAGATTCGGATATTGCCGGATCGGCAAAACCATCGCCGCGCGCAGGCCGATCAGCAGGATCAGCAGACTGACGACGACCGACAGCACCGGGCGCTTGATGAAAATATCAGTGAAGGCCATCGCCAACTCGATTCGTGTTCTGCCGGCTTGCGGCAAGATGTGGCGGAGGGCCGATGGCCCTCCGAGTTCGATGAATGAAGATCAGTAGCGCGGCGGTTCGGCCGGAACCGGCGGCGGCGGATCGGTCGAGATCGCAACCGGCATGCCCGACTGCAGCTTGATCTGGCCGACTGCGACGACCTTGTCCCCCGCCTTCAGACCCTTGAGGATCTCGACACGGCCCTCGACGCGGTTACCGGTCTTCACGAAGGTGCGGTCCGCGGTCAGGGTGGTCTTGCCGTCGTCGCCCTTCTTCTCGGTGATCAGGAACACCGAGTCGCCGTACAGCGTGTAGTCGACCGCGGTTTCGGGAATGGTCACGACCGGCGGCTTCCCGGGCAGCACGATCGTGGTGGTCGCGAACATGCCGGGCTTGAGGATGCTGTCCGGATTCTGGATCGTGGCCTGCACTCGGATGTTGCGGGTGTCGGTCGCGATCTGCGGCTCGATGGTCGTGATCTTGCCCTCGAAGGTGCGGCCCGGATAGGCGTCGACCGAGACCCGTACGGCCTGGCCGACCTTGATCTGAGAGCTCTGCTTCTCGGTGACGGTCAGGTTGGCGTACAGCACCGACAGATCGGTCAGCGACACGATCTGCGTGCCGGCCGTCAGATACTGGCCGACTTCGACCTGGCGCACGCCGAGATCGCCTTCGAACGGTGCGCGCACCAGCTTCTGCGAGATCAGTGCTTCGGTCTTGGCAATGCCCGCCTTGGCCTGGTCGTAAGCCGCCTGCGCGGTGTCGACGGTCGATTGCGGACCGAACTGGCGCGACGCGAGCTGCTTGGCGCGGTCGAGCTGCAACTCGCCGACGGTCGCCTGCGCCTTGTAGTTGGCGAGGTCGCCCTGCTCCGGTGCGTCGAACAACTGCACCAGCGGCGTGCCGGCCTTTACGTGGCTGCCGGCGGTGAACAGGATCTCGGTGATGCGGCCCGGCACGTCGGTCGTGACGTTGACCTGGTGCACGGCGACGAGATCGCCGACGGCGGTCAGCAGGTTCGGAATCACTTCCGTCTTCGCCTCAACGGCCGACACGTTCGCCGGCGGCGGCTTATTGTTGGCAAAGAACTGCGCGATCATGTGGCTGCGGAAGGCATTGAAGCCGACCAGCGCACCGACGAGCAGGGCCAGCAACAGGCCTACGATGATGAACCAGCGCACTATGCGGACGGGACGCTTGGCTTGCTTCTCCTTGATCGGTTGCCCCGAGATGTGGCTTTCGGTCTGAATATTCATGTCATGCACTTTCTGCAGTTACCGACGGTCCTGCGATCGGCGACGGCTGGCGGCCCAAATGAGTTGAAATTGCGGCTTCGGTAAGTCCGATGCCGCGAAGGATGAATTGGCAAAGCTGCCGCTCGGCCGCAGCGGCATCGCCGTAGGGGAGACATGGTGTCGCAGGCAGCTGGGTCAGCGCACCCATCAGCACGGTATGGTGCGCAAACCAGAACAGGTTGAGCGGCTCGTCGCCGATCTTCGTGGCCTCGCCGGCGGCGATCGCCCGCTCGAGCGAGGCGGCGAAGGTCGGGCCGATCAGCTTGCCGACCTTGTCGTAGAGCAGGCGCGCAAACTCGCCGTCGTCGAGATGGCTCGTCACCATCAGCCGCATCCGCTGCGCCTCTTCCTGGTCCGGCGCATCACGCAACTGCATGAAGTGACCGACCATGCCTTGCACCAGCTCGACCAGCGTCGCAGTCGAGGGCTCCTGCCCGAGCAGGTGCGCGAGATCGGGATCCGCCTCGCACTCCTCGGCAAGGATCTCGGCATAGAGCGCCGCCTTGGACGGGAAGTGCTTGAAAAGCAGCCCTTCCGAAATGGCAGCCGCGGCCGCCACGCTCTTTGTCGTGGTGCCGGCAAAGCCGTTGCGGGCGAAACACCGCTTTGCGGCGCTCAGGATCAACTGACGCCGCAAGTCACTCGTCATGCGTAAGGTAGACATTTGGGTCGTGAGTAATCACTCACTTTACCAAAAGTCAAGGTTCTATTGCACCGCGAAAGCCACTTTAAATAGGAGTGTGGCCGATCGACCCTCTGATGCGGTTCACGAGGTAGGTGCCGTCGCGGCTGGACAGCACACGCTCCAGATTGGCCCCGTCGATCTTCGCGCTGGCGAACCGTGGCCCCGCCGTAACGTCTTGCAAAGACGAGGCAAAAGCCTCGACCTCAGCCAGCGTGCTGATCGCCCGGCTATCCCCGATTCCGCAGGCTTTGGCAACACCCACGAGGTCGGCGGTTCCGCCGGTGTGGCTGGCCTGGCCGCCGGTCTCGCCGTAAGCCTCATTGTCCAGCACAATGATCGAGAGATTTTTGGGCTGCTGCAGGCCGACGGTGGCGAGGCTTCCCATCCCCATCAGCATCTCGCCGTCGCCGGTGATCACGACGACCGGCAGCGTCGGCTGGGCCAGCGCGAGGCCGAGCCCGATCATCACGGCGCCGCCCATGCCACCCCAGAGATAAAAGTTGCGGTCGTGGTCGCCGGCAGCGGCGATGTCATAGGTCGAGGCGCCGAGGCCGCCGACGGCGAACGCGCCCTTACGATCTTTCAGCAGTTCGGAAACGACGGCACGGCGGTCGAGGAGATTGGCTTTGCTCATTTGGTGAAGACCTTTGGCCCGATCAGGCGCTGCGACAGCAGGACGGCGGTGGGCGTGCAGGCGTTAAAGGCCTGCGCTGCGCCGGCCTCGACGACTTCGCGGACTTCTTCAGGGTGCGAGGCGCGCAGCACCTTGATCCCGGACAGTTCGAGTATCCCTTGCGTGTTCGAGCCCATCGGCACCTGCCAGGGATTGAACTCGCCCCATTCGCCGCGCATCGTCACCAGCGTCAGGAACGGCAGGCGGAAGATCTGCACCAGCGACAGCATGTTGATGCAATTGCCGACCCCGCTCGACTGCATCAGCAGCACGCCGCGCTGGCCGCCGGCCCAGGCGCCCGCGAGCAGCGCCACGCCCTCTTCCTCGGTGGTCAGCGCGATGCCGCGCATCGAGGACGACCCCAGCACCCGCTCGATCAGCTCTGAATGGCCGGCGTCGGGCACGTAGGGCACCTGACGCACCTCGAAGCGCTGCAATATCGAGAAGATCTCCTCGGGCCAGGAGGCCGCAGTGTCGGCACGGGCATGCATTGGCGTTTCCGGTCTTGTTGTTTGGTCGCGACTGTAGAGGGGCGCGTGCGCTTCATCAAAGCGCAAAACCGCATATGGCTCTGCGATTTGCTCGCACCACGCGGCGCCCGGCGCGCTGTTCCCGGCGCCTGGCAAATTGTGTTGCGCGGCCGCCGCCCGCGGCTTACGATAGTTGCAAATGAAACTAATTGGGTTGGATGCGCCATGAACGGACACGCGCGGGAGCTGGCTGACGGCTTCGACCTCGAGAAGCTGACGCCGGAGTTCTATGCCGACCCCTACCCGACCTATCGCGCGTTGCGCGAGAGCGCGCCGGTCAAGCGGCTGCCGAACGGCTGCTATTTTCTCACCCGCTACGACGACCTCATCGCCGCCTACAAGAACACCAAGGCATTCTCCTCCGACAAGAAGAAGGAGTTCTTGCCGAAATACGGCAACTCGCTGCTCTACGAGCATCACACGACCAGCCTCGTCTTCAACGATCCGCCGGCGCATACCCGCGTGCGGCGGCTGATCATGGGCGCATTGTCGCCGCGGGCGATCGCCGGCATGGAGCCTGACCTGATCGCGCTGGTCGACAGCCTGCTCGACCGGATCGAGACCCGCGACCGCTTCGAGCTGATCGGCGACTTCGCCTCGGCCATTCCGGTCGAGGTGATCGGCAATCTGCTCGACGTGCCGCACGACGAACGCGAGCCGCTGCGTGACTGGTCGCTGGCGATCCTGGGCGCGCTGGAGCCGGTGATCGGCAAGGAGGCGTTCGACCGCGGCAACAATGCGGTGAAGGATTTCCTCGCCTATCTCGAAACGCTGGTTGAACGCCGCCGCAAGAAGCCGGGCAATCCCGAACGCGACGTGCTGACAAGGCTGATCCAGGGTGAGGACAATGGCGAGCGGCTGACCGCGAAGGAATTGCTGCACAACTGCATCTTCCTGCTCAACGCCGGCCACGAAACCACGACCAATCTGATCGGCAACGGGCTGGTGACGCTCAGCCAAAATCCGGATCAGAAGCAACGGCTGATCGCGCAACCCGAACTCATCAAGACCGCGGTCGAGGAGATGCTGCGCTACGAAAGCTCGAACCAGCTCGGCAACCGCATGATCGTGGAAGAGACCGAGCTCGGCGGCATCAAGCTGCCGGCGGGCACGCTGGTCACGCTGTGCATCGGCGCGGCCAACCGCGACCCCGCGCAATTCCCCAACCCCGAAGCTTTCGACGTCGCGCGCACGCCGAACCGCCACCTCGCCTTCGGCACCGGCGCGCATCAATGCGCCGGCATGGCGCTGGCGCGCCTCGAAGGCGCCATCGCGATCTCGCGGTTCCTCAAACGCTTCCCGAACTACGCGCTTGACGGCGCGCCGGTGCGCGGCGGGCGGGTGCGCTTCCGAGGATTCCTCAGCGTGCCCTGCAGCATCAGCGCGTAAATTGTCTCCTGCGAATTTGGCCGGCGACACACTTCCCTGTGGAGGAACTGATGCCCAAATCAACTGCAGGCACGATTTGATGTAATCTCTCGTGCGCTGCAGCGGGAGTGACGCATGATGAATGCATCGGTCACTGATTTCCTCGCAACCGAGGCGCGGTTCGGCACCTACAATTATGAGCCGATCGGGGTTGTGCTGTCCCGCGGCGAAGGCGTCTGGGTCTGGGATACCGATGGCAACCGGTATCTCGACTGTCTCTCCGCCTATTCGGCGGTGAGCCAGGGCCACTGCCATCCGAAGATCCTCGCAGCCATGATCGAGCAGGCGCAGCGGCTGACGCTGACCTCGCGCGCCTTCCACAACGACCAGCTTGCTCCCTTCTACCGCGAGCTCGCGGAGCTGACCGGCTCGCACAAGGTGCTGCCGATGAACAGCGGCGCCGAGGCGGTGGAGAGCGCGATCAAGTCGGTGCGCAAATGGGCCTATGAGGTCAAGGGCGTGCCGGACGGGCAGGCCGAGATCATCGTCTGCGCCAATAATTTCCACGGACGCACGCTCGGCATCGTCGGCTTCTCGACCGATCCCGGCTCGCGCGACCATTTCGGCCCATTCGCGCCGGGCTTCAAGATCATCCCGTTCGGCGATGCCGCCGCGCTCGAGCAGGCGATCACGCCGAACACCGCGGCCTTCCTGGTCGAGCCGATCCAGGGCGAAGCCGGCGTCGTGATTCCTCCGCCAGGCTATTTCGCCCGCGTGCGCGAGCTGTGCACCACGCATAATGTGATGCTTGTGCTCGACGAGATTCAGACCGGGCTCGGCCGCACCGGCAAGCTGCTCGCCGAGCAGCACGAAGGGATCGAGGCCGACGTGACGCTGCTCGGCAAGGCGCTGTCGGGCGGCTTCTATCCGGTGTCGGCGGTGCTTTCCAACAACGCCGTGCTCGGCACGCTGCGGCCCGGCCAGCACGGCTCGACCTTCGGCGGCAATCCGCTGGCCTGCGCGGTGGCGCGGGCGGCGCTGCGCGTGCTGATCGACGAGGGAATGATCGAGAACGCCGCGCAACAGGGCGCCCGCTTTCTCGCCGGATTGCAGGACATCCGCGCCAACGTGATCCGCGAGGTGCGCGGGCGCGGGCTGATGTTGGCGATCGAGCTGCATCCCGAAGCCGGCGGCGCCCGTCGCTATTGCCTGGCGCTGCAGGCGCGCGGCATCCTCGCCAAGGACACCCATGAGCACACCATCCGGATCGCTCCGCCGCTGGTGATCACGGGCGATCAGGTCGACTGGGCGACGGAGCGGATCGCGGCGACCCTCACGCAGGACGTTTCCTGACGGTTCCCCTCGCCGGAAGACCGTAACGCCGGCCGTAGCCACAACGAACGAATCCGACGTCGGTGCGTTAAAGCACTGCGGGCGACTGTTGAACGGAGAGCTAAGCTCATGCTTTCCCGCGGCGCTTTGCTTGTTGTCTTTTTGATTGGCAGCTCGACGCTCGTGGCGCACGGCGGCGCGTCCGCCCAGCCACACGGAAAGGGTCCACCGGCGGCAAGGCCGGCTGCACCGGCCGCGATGGCGCGTCCCGCCCCGATGGTACACGCCGCCCCTCCCGCAATGGCCAGGCCGCCCGCAATGGCGAGACCGCCTGCAATGGCTCGGCCACCCGCGATGGCACGGCCGGCGGCACCCGCGTTCCACGCCCCGCAACGACCGGCGATGGCGCCGCGCCCGACCCCGCATTTCGCCGCCCCGTCGGTGCGCCAGGCCCCCCATATCGCCGCGCCGCGTGTCGCAACGCCACGCCCCGAATTCCGTCGAGGAGCACCGCAGCGCCAGGCTCCGCATATCGCGGCGCCATCACGTCCGAGCCCACCGTCGCGCTTGAGCGAGCGGCCGTCGCCGACGGAGCGCGTTCAACAGCGCGCGCAGCAGCAGCAGCAAATGATCCAGCAACGCCAGCAGGCGGCGCAGCAGCGGCAGCGTGAGGCGCTCTCGCGCCAGACCACCGAGCGGCAAACCCGGATCGATCGCCTGCAGCAACGCGTGCAGCAATTGCAGTCGCAAAAGGTCCAAGGCGCACGCGCGCAACGCGTCCATGACCGTGCCCTGCAGGCGCAGAGCCGTCTGTTGCAGCGCGAGCAGCGTGCGCAGCAGGCCGACGTTGCCCGCCAGCAGAGATTCGCGCCGGCAGCGACGGTTGGCGCTGCTGTCGCGACCACGGCCGCGACACAGGCGGCTCAGCGTGAGCGATTTGCCGCGCGCTTCCGCGAGCAGGCAGGTGCGCAAGGCCAGGCAGGGCTTGCGGCGCGCCAAGGCGGCTGGGCGCCCCGGCATGCCTGGCGCCGCGGCAGCCACGCGGCCTTCGTGGCGTGGCTTGGGCCGGTGTTCTGGCCCTACGCCTATTCGGACATCTTTGACTACACGTTCTGGTCCTACGCCTACGAGCCCGGCTATTGGGCCTACGCCTATGACGACTTCGTCGACACCGTGTTCTGGGACACCAACAGTCCCTACTCCGCCTATGCCAGCATCAATCCTGGCGACTATCCGGCGACCGCAGGCCGCGATCGGTCCCGTCAACGCACCGACACGAGCCCGCAGGCAGTCAAGCAGCTCTGCGGCGAACCGGACAAGGGCGTCACGGCCTGGCCGCTCGCCGACATCGCGCGGGCGGTACGGCCGGACCAGCAGCAGCGCGCGCTCCTAGATGAGTTGAAGACATCAGCGGCAAAGGCCGCCGATATCTTCAAGGACTCCTGCACGGACAGCTATGCGATGACGCCCACCGGCCGCTTGCGGTCGATGGAGAACCGCATCAGCGCGACACTCGAGGCGATCAAGATCGTGCGGCCTTCGCTGGAGAATTTCTACAGCTCGCTCAGCGACGAGCAACAGGCCCGCTTCAATGCGCTTGGTCCGCACGTCGGCGAGCGTTCGGCGCAACAGGAGGCGACCGCGCAAGCCGGCAATTGCGGCGATTCGAAATCCGACCTGGCCCACCTGCCGATCAACCGGATCGCGGCCTCGCTTCATCCGGCGGGCAAGCAGAAGGAGGCGCTCGACCGCCTGAGCGATGCGACCACAAAAGCCATCGCGGACCTGCAGGCGGCCTGCCCGAACGACGTGCCGCTGACGCCGGTCGGCCGGCTGGAGGCGATGCAGCACCGGCTCGAGGCCATGCAGAAGGCCGCGAAGCTGATCGAGCCCGCACTGGACGAGTTCTATGCGATGCTGAGCAGCGAGCAGAAAGCCCGCTTCAACACGCTGCAGCGGGTCGCGAGCCCCTGAGACGGCCGGACGGCGATCCGGATCGCCGGGCGCGCCACAGAATGCCAGTCCCCCATCTTGCCTTTGCGGCCGGCGCGCAGCAATGTCTGGTACCGGCATCCCGATGCAATGCCGAATGACGGGGCGGGAATGAAGCGCGGCTGGATGAGCACTGGCGAGCTACGCGAGCGCTGGGGCGATTCCTTGTTGACGGTGCTCACTGTCCTGCTCCTGGTCATGATTTTCGTGGTGGCGCCGTTGCAGGCGTTGGGCCTGTTCGAATTCCAGATTTTTGAGCTCCTGCTCGCGCTGGTCCTGGTCGGCGGCGTCTTCCTGATGTCAGGCAGCACGCTGGCGGTCGTCACGATGCTGGTCGCGCTCGTCATGATCGTCACGGGCGGGATCCTGAGACTACGCTCACCTTCAATTTTCGATCTCAACCTGTTCGCCGCATCCTGGCTGCTCGTCGGCCTCACCATGGCCGTGACGGTGGCGCGCGCGACGTTCGCGCCAGGCCGCGTCACCTATCACCGTGTGATCGGCGCGGTCCTGCTCTATCTCACGGTCGCCGTGATCTTCGCGGCGCTCTACACCTTTGTCGGTACGCTGAGGCCCGATGCATTTCCCGGCATGAAGGTGGAAGACAGCCCGACATTGGCAAGCCGCGTCCTCTATTTCAGCTTCGCCACGCTCACGACGACAGGTTATGGCGACGTCGCTCCGTTGCATCCGATCGCGCGGAGCCTGTGCAATCTCGAGGCGATCTTCGGCCAGCTCTATCCGGCAACGCTGCTGGCGCGCCTCGTCACGCTGGAGATCGAGCACCGCAACGAAGAGTCGTAATGAGGCACGAGGCGCGCATGCGGCGCCGTGCCCACCTGACGGTGTCCTAGACCACCGTCCGGTGCCGCTCGATGCAGGTTCGCAGCACTTCGTCCAGCGGACGGCCCCACCAGGCATTCGAGAAGATCTCGATCTCCGAATAGCCGTCAAAGCCCTGCGCCTCGACGGCGGCGCGCACCGATCTGATGTCGATGACGCCGTCGCCCATCATGCCGCGGTCGTTGAGGATGTCCTTGGTCGGCACCAGCCAGTCGCAGACATGGAACGCGAGCAGGCGATCCTGGCCGGCGCGTGCGATCTGGCTCATCAACTCCGGATCCCACCAGATGTGATAGACGTCGAGCGCGACGCCGATCGCGCCGGTTCTGTCGGGATCGAGCGCGTCGCAGATATCGAGCGCATGCTTCGTGGTGTTCACGCAGGCGCGGTCGGCGGCATAGGCCGGATGCAGCGGCTCGATCGCAAGCGGCAGCTTGGCCTGCTTCGCATAGTCCAGCATCTCGGCGATGCCGTCATGCACCTGCGATCGCGCCAATGCGATATCCTTGGACGCGGCGCTGCCTGGCCGTGAATATTGCGGCAGGCCGCCGACCACCAGCACGATGCAGGAGGCGCCTAGTGCCGCCGCCTCGTCGACCGCACGGCGATTGTCGTCGCGCGCTTCGCTGCGATGCGCGCCATCTGCCGTGAACATGCCGCCGCGGCAATAGCCCGACAGATCGAGCCCGGCATCCTTGACCGCACGGACGGCGCGATCGAGGCCGACGGCTGCAACCTGGTCGCGCCAGGGATCGATGGCGCGGATGCCATGGCGCGCGCAGGCCTCGACGATGGCGAGAAGATCGCCCTGCTTGCGGACGGTCGCCGTGTTCAGCGACAGCCAGCGGTGGTCGTTGGAAAAGTCGCGCATCAGGCGTCGATGCCGCGGATGGCCAGGATCGTCGTCATCCGGCGCGTCGCGAGCTCCGGATTGGCGAGCAGACCAGCCTTGTCGGCGAGCCGGAACAGCTCTGCAAGATGCAAGGTCGAGCGCGCGCTCTCCTGCCCGCCGACCATCGTGAAATGATCCTGGTGCCCGTTGAGATAGGCCATGAACACGATGCCGGTCTTGTAGAAGCGCGTCGGCGCCTTGAAGATGTGGCGCGACAGCGGCACCGTCGGTCCAAGCACATCGTGGAAGCTGGCCTCATCGCCGGCCGCGAGCCGCGACAGCGCGTAGGACGCCGCCGGTGCGATCGCATCGAAAATGCCGAGCAGCGCGTGGGAAAATCCCTTGTCGTCGCCGGCGATCAGTTCGGCATAGTTGAAGTCGTCGCCGGTGTACATTTTGACCCGCGGATCGAGTCGGCGCCGCATGTCGATCTCGCGCTGCTTGTCGAGCAGCGAGACCTTGACGCCATCGACCTTGGCCGCATTGGCGTTGATGATGGCAACCGCCGTATCCATCGCCTTGTCGAGATCGGCCGTACCCCAGTAACCTGACAGGGCCGGATCGAACATGTCGCCGAGCCAGTGAATGATCACGGGCTCACGGACCTGCGACAGCACACGGTCGTAGACCCTAGCGTAATCCACCGCGCTCTGGCCGAGCTTTGCCAATGCGCGCGAGGCCATCAGGATGATGCGGCCGCCGGCCTTCTCCACTGCCGCGATCTGCTCCTCATAGGCACGGATCACATCATCGATCGACCTGGCATCTTCCACCGCGAGATGGTCGGTGCCGGCGCCGGAAAACACCAGCGCATTGCCCCTGGCCTTCGCCGCCTTCACCGAGCGCTGGATCAGTTCGAGCGAGGTCGGCCAATCCAGCCCCATGCCGCGCTGCGCGGTGTCCATGGCTTCCGCGACGCCGAGGCCGAGGTCCCAGACGTGCTCGCGAAACGCGATCGTCTTGTCCCAGTCGATCGCCGCGGCCAGCCAGGGATCGACATCGGCGCGCGGATCGGCCACCACATGCGCCGCCGAGAACGCCACGCGGTTCAGCGTACCCTCGAGCTTCGCCGGAAAGGTCCGCGACGCCGCCAGGCGATAGGTCTCGAGGCCGCCGCCAGCGGTCGGCAGCTTCAGCGACAGCGATGACATCGGTCGGACAGGCTTGTTCATGACAAAGTCCCTTCTCAGACTGATATCGGGGCGACGTCGATCCAGCGCCGCTCCTTCCAGCTCTTCAGCGCGCATTCGGCGAGCTGCACGCCCTTGGCGCCTTCGAGCAGGGTGTATTTGTAGGGCGCGTCCTCGCAGACATGGCGGATGAACATCTCCCACTGTTCCTTGAAGCCGTTGTCGTAGACGACGTTCTCAGGCAGCTTCTGCCAGTCGGCATAAAAATCGTGGATCCGCTTCTCGTCCGGATTCCACACCGGCCGCGGCGTCGCCTGGCGTGCCTGGATCACGCAGTCGGTCAGGCCCGCCACCGCCGAGCCATGGGTGCCGTCGACCTGGAAGGTGACGAGGTCGTCGCGGTAGACGCGCGTCACCCAGCTCATGTTGATGTGCGCAATGACGCCGCCCTTCAGGCGGAAGGTGGCGTAGGCGGAATCATCGGTGGTCGCCTGGTATTTCTTGCCCTTCTCGTCATAGCGCTCGGGGATGTCAGTCGTGCCGAGGCAGGTCACGCTCTCGACCTCGCCGAACAGATTGTCGAGCACGTAGCGCCAGTGGCAGACCATGTCGAGGATGATGCCGCCGCCATCCTCGGCACGGTAATTCCACGACGGCCGCTGCGCTTCCTGCCAACCGCCCTCGAACACCCAGTAGCCGAACTCGCCGCGCACCGAGAGAATGCGGCCGAAGAAGCCGGAGTCGCGCAGGAAGGCGAGCTTCTTCAGGCCCGGCAGGAACAGCTTGTCCTGCACGGTGCCGTGCTTGAGGCCCTTGGCATTGGCGAGCTTCACCACCGCAACGGCCTCCCCGAGATTGGTCGCGATCGGCTTCTCGCAATAGACATGCTTGCCGGCATTGATCGCCTTGGTCAGCAGCGAGGGCCGCGCCTGCGTGGTCGCGGCGTCGAAGAACACGGTGTCGCCCTTGTCCGCGAGCGCGCGATCGAGATCGGTGGTGTGGCGTTCGATGTTGTAGCGTTTTGCCAACGCGCCGACCTTCTCGGCGTCGCGGCCGACCAGGATCGGATCGGGCATGACGCGGTCGCCGTTCGCGAGCCGCACACCGCCCTGCTCGCGGATCGCGACGATCGAGCGGATCAGATGCTGGTTGAGCCCCATACGGCCGGTGACGCCGTTCATGATCAGGCCGAGGCGTTTGGTCGTCATACTGCTTGCTCCTGCGAAACGCGTGGTGTTGGCCGCCGCAGCGGCTGCATGGTGGACCAGTCCGGATGAATCGAACTGGCAAAGCCCGGCGCGGCGGCGATCGATCCGGTCAGGAGATCGCCGTCGTGGATCGCGAGGCGGACCTTGCCGCCCGCGCGCGCGTAGAGATCGGGATGCGCGGTGAGGAAGGCGTCGGCCTCGTCAGCCGGCGTGTCGGCAAAGCCATCGACATAATGATGCCCGTTGCGCTCGGCATGGGCGACGCCGATCAGCGCGCCGAGCGCGAGGTCCTGCTGCACGCCGAGCCCGGCCTGGCAGGTCAGATCCTCGCCGCTAATGAAATACTGGCCGCCATCCGCGCTCCACCCGGCCGCGCGGGTGGCGTTGATGATCGACTTGTAGACGCCCTTGCACGATTTCGAGGAGATGCCGCGATAGCCCAGCACGCGCGCCTGCGGGAATGCATCATAGCAATCGTCGGCCTCGTCGATGATGAAGCCGTGCGCCGCCAGCTTCCCGAGCGGCGAGGCTCTTGTGATATCGCGCGGCATCGGCTGCTCGATATAGAGCAGGTTTGCCCTGATCGGCTGCAGCGCCGCGTCATGGTCGAGCCGGTCGACCAGCGCGTTCAGCGCGGCAAGGTCGGCATATTGCTCGTTGGCATCGAGCGTGATCCTGGTGGCGTAAGGCAGCTTTGCGAGCTCGCGGCCGATCCGCGCCAGCCGCGCCGCGTCATGTTCGGGATCGCCGTTCAGCTTGAGCTTGAAATAGCGCGCGCCGGCGTTCTCGTTGCGGTCGGCGACGCCGCCATCGCCTTCAACCTTGTCGTCCATCCCGACCGTGTGCCTGACGGCGACACGCTCGAGCCGTTGGCGCGTCGACAGGAACCTCGCGATCGCCGCGTCGTCTAGATCAGGCGTCAGCCGCGCGTCGATGCCGGCGATGTTGTCGGCCATGCCGTCGAAGAAATTCGCGCCGGTCGCGCGCAGCAGCGCATCCAGCATCGCCTTGTCGATCTCGGCCGGACCGAAGCCGGCGGCAAGCGGCGGAATGTCTTCAGCTGCGCAGGCCGCAACCTGCGGGCCGATACGTTCGGCGTGGAGGCCAAACGCGGTCTCAAGACCCTTGTTCGCCAGATAGAGCCCGCGCGCGATCGCAAGCGAGCGGCGAAGCCCGTCGAGCGACTGCGCTTCGGTGAGATGCGGCCGCTTGTCGAACCATTTCGGCGCCAGCATCTCGGCGCTGGCGCCGGTGGCGCGGCCCTTGCCTTCCACCTCGATCTCGACCCGCACGAACATCTGCGTCGATGCGGTGATCGTCACCGCGCCGAAGCGGAACGGCCGGGCGAACACCAGCGGCCGTTCGAAGAAGGCGATATCGTTGACTTTGAGGCGAAGCGGCATTGACGGCTCGGGTGTTAGTCCAGCGACCCCTGTGAGAAGAAATGCTTCCGGATCCGCTGCACCAGTTCGTTGAAGACAGGATCGGACATCGTCTCGAGCGAGCGCGGCCGTGGCATCGGCACGTCGTAGATCGCGGCGATCGCGCCGGGCCGCTCGGTCATCACGAGCACGCGGTCGGCGAGGAACACGGCTTCCGGGATCGAGTGCGTGATCAACAGGACCGTCTTGCCGGTCTCGCGCTGGATCCGCATCAATTCGACATTCATCCGCTCGCGCGTCATGGCGTCGAGCGCGCCGAACGGCTCGTCCATCAGCATGATCTTGGGGTCGTGCACCAGGGCGCGACAGATCGAGGCGCGCTGCTGCATGCCGCCGGAAAGCTGCCAAGGCAGCTTCTTCTCGAAACCTTCGAGGCCGACCAGCTTCAGCAGATCCTTGGCGCGCGCGAGATACTTGTCCCGCGGCAGCTGCTTCATGTCGATCGGCAACATCACGTTGGAGAGGATGTTGCGCCACGGCAGCAGCAGCGCGTTCTGGAACACGATGCCGACACTGCCGTGCGGCCTGGTCACCGGCTCGCCGTCGACCAGCACCTTGCCTGTCGTCGGCGGCAGCAGGCCCGAGATCATCTTGAGCAGCGTGGACTTGCCGCAGCCGGAGGGCCCGACCACGACGAAGAACTCGCCGTCATTGATGGTGAAATCGAGCGGCCGCAGCGACGGCACATCGCCGTCGCGCGAGCGGTAAGTCTTCGAGACGCCGGACAGTTTGATGCCCGGCGTGGCACCCGCCGCGCGGTCCGACACCAGGCGCAGATGCGCGGCGGGCTGGACATCGGCTGCTTTGGTTGCAGGATTCATTCTGCCGAATCCACTGGGATGTAGAATGCTGTCATTCCGGGATTGTCCGAAGGACCAGACCCGGAATCTCGAGATTCCGGGTTCGATGCTTTGCATCGCCCCGGAATGACGGTGTTTGTTGCGCTCACGAGTCACCCTTCGGCAGATAGTCGTTGGTGTAGAACGCCTTCGGATTTGCCTTGGCCTTGGCGTCGAGGCCGCCATACTCGACCATCAAATTGACCGACTCGGTCATGTTCTGGTCGGTGACCTGGAACGGCCGCTTGGTCCTGGTCTCCGGCGTACGATAGAGCGGGATCGTCAGCTCGAAGCCTTGCGTCAACGTGTCGATCTTGCCGCCCTTCGGGTTGGCGTCGAGGATCGACTGCACAGCCGCCTTGGGGTCCTTCTCCGCGGCTTCCACCGCCTTTGTCGTCGCCGACATGAAGCGGCGGACCAGGTCGGCATTGGCCTTCACATAGTCGGAGTTCGCGATGATGCCCGACGACACCATGTTGATGCCGTAGTCGGCGAACTTGATCGGATAGACGTCCTTGCCGGTGGCGTCCTTGATCTTCATCGACTGGTCCATGACGTAGCCGAGCAGCAGGTCGGCCTGGCCGTTGATCACGGCGTTGAGCTTGGTCTGGCCGTCGCCGGCGACGGTGTTGAAATCGCTTTCCTTCAGACCGGTCTTCTTCAGGAACAGCGGCCAGATCTGCGTCATCGAATCCGCCGGCGTGATCGCGACCGTCTTGCCCTTGATGTCCTCCGGCTTCCTGATGTTCTTGTCGGCAAGGCTCATCGCCGACATCGGGCTGGTCTGCAGCAGCACGCCGGTGGCAATCACCGGCGCACCCTTCACGGCCGCGCGCATCATCGTCGGCACGTCGACATAGCCGAAATCGGCGGTCTTGGCGGCCACCGCCTGCGTGGTCGCGGCCGAGCCGCGGCCTTCCTGGATCTCGAGGTCGATGCCCTCAGTGGCATAGATGCCCTTGGCCTTGCCGTAATAGAACGGCGCGTGCTCGCCGTAGACGTACCAGTTCAGCATCAGCACGACCTTGTCGGCCGCAGATGCAGGGGCCACCGCAAGCGCGGTCCAGGCCAGTGCGGCAATGACAGCAGTGATCAATCGCATCACGTTCTCTCCCTGTTTTTCGTCATTGCGAGGAGCGAGAGCGACGAAGCAATCCATTTCTCAGCTTGTGGCGCGATGGATTGCTTCGCTTCGCTCGCAATGACGGTTTCCCTTTTCGTTAGGTGGCTCTGCGATATCCCTAGGAAGCAAAAATGATGTCATCGCGCTGGCTGACGTGCCAGGGAATCACCAGCCGCTCGATGCGGTCGACGATCCAGAACAGGATGACGCCGAGCAGCGCGAGGATCACCAGCGCGGCGAACATCGTCGGCAGGTCGAAGGTGCCGATCGAGCGCTGCATCACATAGCCGATGCCGGAATTGGAGCCGACGAACTCGCCGACGACGGCGCCGACTACGGCGAGCGTCACCGAGACTTTCAGGCCGGAAAAGATCGCGGGCATCGCGTGCGGCAGGTTGACCGCGCGGAACACCTGGAAGCGGCTGCCCTGCATCGCGTGCGCCAGATCGACCATATCAGGGTCGACCGACTTGAAGCCCTGCACCGCCGAGACCACCACGGGGAAGAAGCCGAGCAGGAACGCGGAGATCACCTTGGGAATGATGCCGAAGCCGAACCACACCACGAACAGCGGCGCGATCGCAATCTTCGGCACGGACTGCGAGAACACCAGCAGCGGATAGACGTAGCTCTCGACCGTCTTCGAACCCGCGATCAGCATCGCGACGGGAATGCCGAACAGCGCCGAGAGCAGAAAGCCGCAAATCGTTGCATAGGTGGTCGGCCAGGACTGCCGCAACAGCTCCGGCCAGTCGCTCCACAGCACCGCGACGACGTCGCCGGGCGAGGGAATTTGGTAGGCCGGAATATGGAACAAGCGGATCGCAAGGTCCCAGGCCGCCACGATGACGACCAAAAACAGGAACGGACGTACCCACGCCGCATTCAGCACCTTCGACAGGCCCGAAGGGCTCTTTGCCTCCGCCACGTCACGCTCCCTTTGCAGTCTCTCTCTCTCTTCGTTCAGAAATTAACCCGTTGGATAAATACTGTCCAGCCCCAAGCGCGCGGCAAAATCGCGCCGAAATACGCTACTTTCGTCAGGCGAGAATTTTTGTCGGATGAGACTTCGTAGCTGTGTAGCCCGGATGAAGCGCAGCGAAATCCGGGACCGGACTATCCGGGACTGAGCTGTCCCGGATTGCGCTCCGCTCCATCCGGGCTACGGGCATCAGTAATGAGCGCGAACGTGCGCCTCACACCACGCGGTGCTCGGCCGCGCGCAGCACCGGCATCGCGCCGCCGAACGCCGCCGTGGATTTGCCGGTCAGCGCCGCCAGCACCAGCGCGATCATGTGCTCGAGGCGCTCGTCGCGGGCGTCCTTCTTCAAGAGGTCGCGGCCGAAGATCACGCTCAGCGTGGCGCTGTTGGATAGATAGAAGAACGCCAGCCCGGCGATCGAGATGTAGAGCTGCACCGGATCGACCGCAACGCGGAAATCGCCGCTCTCGACCCCGCGCGTCACCACGGTACGGATCATCTCGACAAAGGGCGAGTGCATCGACTTGACCTTGGTCGAACGCTTCAGGTGTTTTGCCTTGGCGAGGTTTTCGGTGTTCAGCAGTGCCAGGAACTCGGGATTGCGCAGAAAATAGTTCCAGGTGAAGTCGATCAGACGCCCGATCGCCTCGGGCGGATCGAGATGCTCGAGATCGAGGGTGCGCTCCTCGGCGCGGATCTTCTCATAGGCGCCTTCCAGCACCTCGAGATAGAGATCCTCCTTGTTGCCGACGTGGTAGTACAGCATGCGCTTGTTGGCGTCGGCGTTGGCCGCGATGCGGTCGACCCGCGCGCCGGCGAGGCCATGGGCGGCGAATTCCTGCTTGGCCGCCTCGAGAATCCGCAGCCGCATCCCCTGGGGGTCGCGCTGCCATCTCTGTATTCGCTTTGCCTTGGCCAAATCGATCGCCCGTGATGCTGAATTGATGAATGTAGCATGACGAACGACGTTTGAGAACGAATGTTGTCGTGACGGCCATGCGGGAATATTTCTCGCAGACGCGGCATGCAGCGTCCTCCCTGCCATTCCCGGATGCACGCTGTCGTGACGACGCGCGCATGAAACGCGGCCTAGTCCGGCTTTCCTTGTGAAGGCTGCACCAGAAGCGTCGGCACACCGCATGTGCTGTTGCGCACCGTCATCACGCGCGTGCCGGGCTTGCGGCCAGTGCGGACCTCGGAGACGTCGACGCCAGCGGCGATCAGCCGCGCACGTGCGGCGTCGATATCGGTGACGCGCCAGCAGATGCCGCGCAGCCGGTCCGGCGCATCCGTCTCCGCCTTGTTGTTTTCCTTGCCCGGCCGGTGCGTGACCTCGACCACGAGGTCGCCGCAGCGGAAGAACATCAGCCGGCCCCACTCCGGATGCGACCGGTCGAGCGCCATGTCGAGCCCGAGCCGCGCGCCATAGAGCGCGGCGGCGCGTTCCGGGTCGGCGGTCGAAACCACCACATGATCCATCGCGGTGATCGATGCGGTCGTAGTACGCACCGACAACGGCCGCTCCTGCTCGCGTTCCAGGAAGAACATGCGCACGCCGCGCGTCGCATCGGTCGCGGCCCGCGTGCGCTTCCACGACAGCACGGCTCCACTGGTGTCGTCGCGGCTCTCCACCTCCGCGACGGGTTCGGGCTTCAGCGTCAGCCGGTCGAGCCGGCGGTGTGTCCTGGCGATGTCGCTGGTGCGGAAGCAGAGGCTCGCAAGCCCCTCACCTTGCGTAACGATCGCGCTGCGGATGCGCTGGGCTGCGTCATCGTCGCCGAGCGGCGCCACCAATTCCAGCGTGGTGTTGTCGAGCGTGAACAGTGTGCGGTCCGCGCCGCCGCCACTGTAGCGCCAGGAAGGCGTCCGCGCGAACAGCGTCTCGTAGGCGGCGCCGGCAGCAGCGATGTCGCTGGTCAAGACGACGACGTGATCGAGACCGGTAATCATGGCTGCAACCTCCCCGAATCTGCCGTCATTGTGTTTCTCCCTTAACCCAACCCGGAACCACGGACTGCCGCCGGCCGTTATGCCGCATGCCAGAACGGCCCGGCGCAGCCATCATCTCTACCTGTAAACCAGGCAGGGTTGCGAATATTTTCAGCGATATCGGCCGATCAGCAATGCTAGTCTGGAACCGCCGGCCGGGACCACACCAAGCCACGACGGAAAGCGAATGCAGGCCCTCTTCATCGGACAGACCTATATCGACGTCACCTTCATCACAGATCACATGCCTGTTGGCGACGAAAAGCACGTCGCCGACGCCTATGCGGTGTCGTTCGGCGGCAACGCGGTGACCGCAGCATTCTGCTGCGCCAAGCTCGGCGTCCCGCCGGACCTGATCGCCACCATGGCCAATGACTGGCTCGGACGGATGTTCTGGGACATGGCCGACAGGTACGGCATCTCGTTCCACCCCCGCAAGGTCAACTCCTCCTCGCTGTCCTTCATCATGCCGAACGACGGCAAGCGCGCCATCGTCCGCTGCCGCGACGACCAGCACATCCACCCCTTTCCGCTGCTGAACATCAAGGGCTGCCGCGCGCTGCACATCGACGGCCACCAGCCGGACGCCGCGATCCATTATGCGAAGCTGTGCCGCGAGGATGGCATCCTGACCTCGCTCGACGGCGGCGGCCTGCGCACCAACACCCACGAGTTGCTCGCATTCATCGACATTGCGATCGTCGCCGAACGCCTGTGCGAGCAGATGGACAAGACGCCGGAGCAGATGCTCGACTATCTCAAGAGCCGCGGCTGCAAGGTCGGCGGCGTCACCATGGGCGAGCGCGGCCTGCTCTGGTATGACGAGGCCGGCACAGTGCGCACGCTGCCGGCCTTCCCGATCCCGCGCGCGCGCGTGATCGATACCAACGGCGCCGGCGACGTCTTCCACGGCGCCTACATCTACTCCTACCTGTCAAACCCGAGCAAAGGCTGGCATGAGCACTTCAAGTTCGCGCGCGCAGCCTCGACCTTCAAGATCCAGAAGCTCGGCAACGAGGCCGGCCTGCCGACGCTGGCGGATATCGCGGCGGTCAAGCAGGAGTTTCGCGCCGAGGCTTGATAGAGGTGAATGGGGCTAGGCCATGGGGCGCGTCTTCGTCGCCGGCAGCATCAATATGGACGTGGTGGCGACCGCCGAGCGCCATCCGCGGATCGGCGAGACCGTGGCCGGCGAGGCCGTGCTCTATTTTCCCGGCGGCAAGGGCACCAACCAGGCGGTGGCTTCGGCCAAGCTCGGCATACCGACCACGCTGATCGGCCGGCTCGGCACCGATGCATTCGGCAAGGAGCTGCGAACGTTCCTTGCCGCGCAAGGCGTCGATCTCACCTTCGTCAAGGACACCGACGGCACGCATTCAGGCACGGCGATCATCACGCTAGCCAACGCCGACAACACGATCGTCGTCGTGCCGGGCGCCAACGGGCTGGTCGAGGCCGATGATGTCGCGGCCCCCGTCCTCGCGAGGGGTGACGTCGCGGTCAGCCAGTTCGAGATCCCGCTGCCGGCGATCGCTGCCTTCTTCCGACGCGCCCGCGCCGTCGGCGCCACCACGATCCTCAATCCGGCACCGGCAAAACAGGCCGACAAGGCTCTGCTCGATCTCGTCGACATCCTCGTTCTGAACGAGACCGAACTCGGCTACCTGACCGGCACGGGGCTGCGCGACAGCGACACGCCGGAGCGCTTCTCCGAGGCGGCCCGGGCGTTGGGGCAAGGCAGGATCGTCTGCGTCACGCTCGGAAAGCGCGGCGTGCTGGCGCTGGTCGACAACCAGCCGCTGCTCGTGCCGGGACGCGAGGTCAAGGCCGTCGACACCACAGGCGCCGGCGATTGCTTCGTCGGCGCCCTCGCCTCACAGCTTGCCATCGGCAAGCCGCTCGGCGATGCCCTGGCGTACGCCAACGCCGCCGCCTCGATTTGCGTGCAACGGATGGGAGCCGCGCCGTCGATGCCGACGGCGGATGAGGTGGCCGCGGTTCTTTCCACGCGTCGTCCCGGCGAAGGCCGGGACCCATAACCACCGGCCACAGTTTGGGGGCACACGCGTGGCAACTGCGTTCGTCTCCGCCAACGACTGCCGCGGAGTATGGGTCCCGGCTTTCGCCGGGACGACGCTTGCTTATATTTGCGCCAGCGCACTCTTCAGGTCGAAGCTCGCATCCGCCGCCTGCTCCGGCGTGATCGAGCCGCCGGCGCCGAGCAGCCTGCGGCCGAACATGTGATCGCCGGCGCGGTTGACCGACTCGATGCCGAGCAGCTTGTCGCCGCGATAGCAGAACGCCGAGAACGCGCCCTGCGCGCGGTCGCCGCGCACCACGACGCGGTCGTAGCCGGTGGTGAGACCGGCCATCTGCAGCTTGTCGGGGCCCTGGTCGCTCCAGAACCACGGCAGACCGTCATAGACCTCGGTCTTGCCGGTCAGCCGCGACGCCACGCAGCGCGCATGGTCGGTCGCATTCTGCACCGACTCCAGCCGCAGCGACCCGCCAAAGCGTTTGCTGGTGTAGAGCGCGCAATCGCCGATCGCGGAGACATTCGGATCGGCGGTCAACAGATGCTCGTCGACGATGATGCCGGATGCCACCGGCAGCCCGGCCTCCGCCGCAAGCTCGACATTCGGCAGCACGCCGACGCCGACCACGACGAGATCGGCCGGGATATGCGTGCCGTTGCTCAGGCTGACACCGGTAACCTTGCCGCCATCGGCCTCGATCGCCGTGACCTGCACCCCGAGGTGAATCCGTATGCCGGCGGCGCTGTGCCGGGATTGCGAGAACTCGGAAATCTCCGCGGTCACCGCCCGCGCCATCACACGGGAGGCGAGCTCGACCACGTCGACCTCGAGGCCCTTGGCCCGCGCGGTGGCGGCGAATTCGAGCCCGATGAAGCCCGCACCGATCACCACGACGCGCATGCCGGGCGCGATCAAGTCGCGCAGCGCCTGGCTCTCATCCAGGATGCGCAGGTAGCGGACTGCGTCGAGCTTGGCGTTGGGGATATCGAGCAGCCGGTTCCGCGCACCGGTCGCGAACACCAGATGGCCGTAGTCGAGCGATGTGCCGGAGGCGAGCGTCACCTTCCGCGCATTGCGGTCGATCGCATGGGCGCGATCGGTGATCAGCTCGATCTTGTTGTCCTGGTAGAACTTGTCGGGCCGGAACATCAGGGTCTCGGGCCCGCCGGTCCCCTTCAGATAGGCCTTCGACAGCGGCGGCCGCTGATACGGCAAATGGCCTTCGTCATTGATCAGGGCGATGCGCTCGGCAAAGCCGGCCTGGCGCAGCGACGCCGCGAGCTGGAAGCCGGCGTGTCCGGCGCCGACGATGATGACCGAGCCTGTCATCGGAACAACCCAAATACGCGCGAGCAGGAGCGACCCATGCCGTTTCCTCTTGTCGATGTTAGCTTGCTTGCCCCGTCCCCACAGCGCTCGTGTCTGCGTACCGAAGGCGCGTGCCATTTGGCCTCATGGCTCGCACCGATGCAAGGGGGTCCCAGGCGATTCTGGGCGCACCCGCGGCCCCCGGGCGCCGGGCCGGATTGCCACGGCTCCCGCCAAGGCCTTAAATGTCCGGAACCAACTAGCCCAAGGTCTTCAATATGCCAGCACCCGCCCCCTCCGCCAACGATCCCGCCTTGCTCCGTATCGACGGCGCCATCGCGACCATCACGCTGAACCGGCCGGCCGCGTTCAACGCGATCGACATGACGATCGCCAAGAAGCTCGAGCAGCTTAGCGCCGAGGTCGAAGCCAACAAGGACGTTCGCGTGCTGGTCATCGAGGGCGAAGGCCGCGCCTTCTGCGCCGGCGGCGATCTGCAGACCATCGGCGCAGCGACCGAAGCCAACAATGTCGCCCCCGTGGTCGGCGAGATGCTTCACCACTACCATGCCTTCATCGAGACGGTCCGGCGGATGCCGAAGATCGTTCTATCCAGCGTGCATGGTTCGGCGGCCGGCGCCGGCATGGGCCTCGCGTTCGTGACCGACCTGTGTATCGCCGCAGAGGATGCCCGCTTCACGCCCGCCTATGCCAAGATCGGCGTGTCGCCGGATGGCGGCAGCACGGTCGGCATCGTCGGCACGGTCGGTACCCGCCGCGCGCTGCAGATTTTCCTGGCCGAGGATGGGTTCACCGCGCAGCAAGCCTATGAATGGGGTCTCGTCGTCAAGACCGTCCCCGCGGCCGAGCTGAAGGCGGCGACGCGGCAGCTCGCCGAGCGTCTGGCGCAAAATCCGCCCGCCGCGATCGCGGGGACCAAATCACTGGTCTATCAGGCCGCCACCACGCCGACCAAGCAGCAGCTCGACGCCGAGGAACACAAGATCATCACGGCGATGCATACCGATGATTTCCGCGTCGCCGTGAAGAAGTTCACCAGCAAGTCGAAGTAGAGGTTTGGCTAGTTCGGGCAAATGTACCCCGTGCCGCCGGGTGCCTTGAAGCAGCCGACCGATTCCGGGATCACCTGCTTGGGCAGCCACAGCACGACCTTCGGAAAATAGATCGTGAAGCAGATCGTGACCAGGAACACGACATAGATCGGCAACGCCGCCCGCAACGCTTTTGCAAAACTGATGCCGACGAATTTCGAGGCCATCAGCAGCACGAGCCCGTAGGGCGGCGTGATCAGGCCGAATGCCAGCGTTGCGATCAGCACCACGCCCATATGCACGCCGTTGATGTCGCCGGCCTGGGTCAAGGCGTTGACCAGCGGCATGAAGATGATGATGGTCGGCACCGGCTCGATGAAGTCGCCGACCACGGTGAACAACAGCACCATCAAGAGCATGATGAGGTGCGGATCGTTACCGGCGATCGAGGTGATCCAGTCGGCGATGTAGATCGCGCCGCGCAGATAGGCCAGCATCCAGCCGAACGCGTTCGCCGCGCCGATCGTGATCAGCGGCAGCGAGAAGATCAGGCCCGCCAGACAGAAATCGTACGGGATCTTCTTCAGGTGCCCGCGGTTCAGCGCCGGAATCACCACGACGATGATGTAGGCGACCGCGACGACGCCGGCCTCGGTCGGCGTGAACCAGCCGGTCAGGATGCCGCCCAGCAAAATCACCGGGATCATCATCGGTAGCGCCGCGTCACCGGCGGCGAACGCAACCTGGCGCAGCGGCGCGCGCGGCTTGCGCAGGCCCGAGGGACCGAAGAAGTAGCAGTAGATCATCAGCCCGAAGCCGATCATCAGCCCGGGGACCACACCGGCCATGAACAGCCCGGCGATCGAGACATTGCCGACCGCGCCATAGACCACCGCCGTGATGCTCGGCGGCACCAGCGCTGCGATCGTCGACGCCGAGGCGATGATCGCGGCGATGAAGGCCGGCTCATACCCTTCCCGCCGCATCGGCCCGCCGAGCGCCCGGCTCATGACCGCGACATCAGCGGTGGTCGAGCCCGACATCTCCGAGAAGAACATGCTGAAGACGACGACGACCTGCGACAGCCCGCCCCTGATATGGCCGACCAGCGAGACCGACAGATTGGCGATGCGGACCACGACATTTGCCGAGCTCATGAGCTCGCCGACCAGCAGGAAGAACGGGATCGCAAGCAGCGCTTCGGAATCGACGCCGTCGAAGATCTTCTGGATGATCGCCGCCAGCGAGACGTCTGATAGCACTGCGCCGACGAACACGCCGGCCAGCAGCGAGAACGGCACGGGCACGCCGAGATAGCCGAAGAACAGGAAGCAGAACGACATCAGCGCAAGCACGACCGGTGCGCTCACGGCTGCACTCCCGTCGTCGCGCGGGTATCGATCGCAGGAATCGGAAGGTCGTCATCCGGCGGCTCCGGATGGTCGAAGCCATTGCGGATCCCGTTGACGAGCTGCTCGACCGTGAACAGGCCGATCAGGATGCCAGACAGCGGGATCACCGCATAGAGCGAGGCGATCGGCGTACCCGACGGCAGGCGGAAGCTGCCGAAGCCTCGCAGGTAATTTTGATAGCCGTACCAGACCAGGCAGAAGGCGACGCCCAGCACCACCAGACGGATGACGATCTCGACGAACAGCCGCGACCTGCCACGCATCGCTTCGGAGATCGCGGTGAGATAGAGATGATCATTGCGGCGTGTCGCGACCGCGGCCCCGATGAAGATCGCGTAGATGAACAGCGTCGAGGTCACCTCCTGCAGCCACAGCCAGGGATGACCGATGGTGCGGGTGACGATATCGGCGGTCACCGAGAGCGAGAAGCCGAAGCACAGCAAGCCGCACAGCATCATCAGGATCAGCTCGAGCCGGTCGAGCGCCCGCCATTTCAGATGCCGCTGCCGTTGCAGCACCAGTGTGTCGGCGATGGCCATGCTCGCGCTCCCCGTCGACCCGGGCTAGTTGATCGCGCGGATCAAATTCTTGATCTTCTCCGCATGCGGCCCGAGGTCCTTGGCGAGCTTGTCGAGATAGGGATCGGCGATCGCGGTAAAGCTCTTCTTGTCCACATCCTCGACCACCTTGACGCCGAACGATTTCAGTTTCGCAGCCGCGTTCTTCTCCAATTCGAACGCCTTCGCCGGCTCCTTGGCGCTGACCTCGGCGGCCGCCGTCGTCACCCAGGTCTTCTGCTCGGCTGAGAGGCTCTGCCACAGCTTGTCGCTGACGAACAGCAGCGCATTGTTGGCCTCGTGCTCGGTCATCGAGAGCACCGGCGCGACTTCGTAGTGCTTATTGACGAGGTAAACGTTCACGCTGTTTTCCGCCGCATCGACGACGCCGGTCTGCAATGACGTGTACACGCTGCCGAACGGCATATGGACGGTTTGCGCCGCGTAAGCCGGGAAGATCGTGTCTTCCGTGGCCGTCGCCTGAACGCGAATCTTTACACCCTTGAGGTCGCTGACGTTGTGGATTTCCTTCCTCGCATAGATGCTTCTCACACCTTGGCTGCCCGTCGCGATGACATGAAGGCCTTGCGACGTGTCGTCGATCATAGCCTTGATCGCATCGACCACCTTCTGATCGGCTAGCGCCTTGACCACGTGGTTGGCGTCGCGGAACAGGAAGTGCAGCGACATCACACCGGCCTGCGGCGAGATGGTTGCAGTGTTCGCCGACGAGATGATGGCGAATTCAATGTCTCCGGATTTCACAAGCTGCAGCAGCTGCGGCTCCTGGCCGAGCTGCGCACCGGGATACTGGTCGACGATCATGGTCCCCTTGCTCAATTCCTTGAGCTTGGCGGAGAACATGTCGTAGGCGACGCTATAACCGGTATTGAGCTGCTGATCGTGCGCGAAGCGGAAGTGCTTTACCTCCTGCGCGCCGGCGCCCGCGGACAGCAGCAGCGCTGCCGCGGCCATGGCAATCCCGACGATCCTGGCTGAATAGCCCATCGCAACGTTCCCCCTGTTCTTGATTGAGGGGATCATCCCACCAGTCGCGCGGGATTGTCAATAAAACAGGAGAAACGAGCCGCCTGCGGGTATCATTGAGTGCCGCAACGCAGAAATTATCGACAATTCGACCGCCGGGCCGAACGACACCGGCGACTTGCTACTTGCCCTTGGCGCGCATGAAGTCGAAATCGCAGCCTTCGTCGGCCTGCAGGATGGTGTCGTTGAAGAGATGCGCGTAGCCGCGCTTGGCCCAGTCGGGCGTACCGGCCGGCGCGAGCGCGTCGCGGCGCTTCTGCAATTCGGCTTCGTCGACCAAAAGATCGATGCTGCGCTTGGCGACATCGAGCCGGATCATGTCGCCGTTCCGCACCAGCCCGAGCGGACCGCCGACGGCGGATTCCGGCGTGATGTGCAGCACGATGGTGCCGAACGCGGTGCCGCTCATCCGCGCATCGGAGATGCGGACCATGTCCTTCACGCCGGCGCGCGCGAGTTTCTTCGGGATCGGCAGGTAACCCGCCTCCGGCATGCCCGGCGCGCCCTTCGGGCCGGCATTGCGCAACACCAGCACGTCGTCGGCGGTCACATCGAGCGCGGGATCGTCGACCCGCAGCGTCATGTCCTCGACCGATTCGAACACCACGGCGCGGCCGGTGTGCTGCAATAGTTTCGGGCTCGCCGCCGACTGCTTGATCACGGCGCCGCGCGGCGCGAGATTGCCGTGCAGGATCGCCATCGCGCCTTCGGATTTGATCGGGTTCGCCTTGGAGCGGATCGCATCCTGCCCCGGCACATCCTCGGCATTGGCGACGACCTCGCGCAAGGTCTGGCCGGTGATGGTCTTGGCATCGAGATCGATGAGGTCGCCGAGCTGCGCCATCAGCTTCGGCACGCCACCGGCGTGATGGAAATGCTCCATGTAGTGTTCGCCCGACGGCTTGAGGTCGACCAGCACGGGGACCTCGCGGCCGAGCTTGTCGAACGCCTCGAGGTCGATCTTGTGCGGCGAGCGGTTGGCGATCGCCGTGAGGTGGATCAGCCCGTTGGTCGAGCCGCCGATCGCCTGCATGACGACCTGGGCGTTGCGGAACGAGGATGGCGTCAGGATCTCGCTCGGCTTCGGTCCCTTGGTCTTCGCCATCTCGGCGGCGATGCGGCCGCTGGCCTCGGCGGAACGGAAGCGTTCGGCATGGGGCGCCGGGATCGTCGCGCTCATCGGCAGCGACAGGCCGAGCGCCTCGGTGATGCAGGCCATGGTGGAGGCAGTGCCCATCACCATGCAGGTGCCGACCGAGGGCGCGAGGCGGCCGTTCACCGCCTCGATCTCGTTGTCGTCGATCTCGCCGGCGCGATACTTGCCCCACAGCCGGCGGCAGTCCGTGCAGGCGCCGAGCACCTCGCCCTTGTGATGGCCGACGACCATGGGCCCGACCGGAATCACCACCGTCGGCAGATCGGCGCTGATCGCAGCCATGATCTGCGCCGGCAAGGTCTTGTCGCAACCGCCGATCACGATCACCGCATCCATCGGCTGGGCGCGGATCATTTCCTCGGTATCCATCGCCATCAGGTTGCGCAGATACATCGAGGTCGGGTGCGCAAAGCTCTCCGCGATCGAGATGGTCGGGAACACGAACGGCATCGCGCCCGACAGCATCACGCCGCGCTTCACGGCCTCGATGATGTCAGGCACGTTGCCGTGGCAGGGATTGTAGTCGCTGTAGGTGTTGGTGATGCCGACGATCGGGCGATTGAGCGCATCGTCAGAATAGCCCATCGCCTTGATGAACGCCTTGCGCAGGAACAGCGAGAAGCCGGCGTCACCATAGCTTGTCAGTCCCTTGCGAAGTCCGTCGGCCATTTTCTTCTCGTCCCGTGGTTGTTCGGCCGCACTTAAGGAGCGGCAGGAATTATTGTCAATATGAGATAATCCGGTCGCGGCTTGTGGCTGGTCTGCGGCAAAATCGCCCCCATTATTGACAATAACCGTGGCGCTATGCTGACCTCAGGCACCGATCCAAAGCCGAGAGCGCATGACAGCCGAGCCCACATTGCCCGAACTCCAGGCCCCCTCGCGCGAGGAGGAACAGGCGGAGGTGATCCGCCGGCTGGAGGAGGACATCATCTTCGGCCGCTTCGCACCCGGTTTGCGGCTGGTCGAGGATAACCTGATGCAGCGCTATGGCGCGAGCCGGCATTTCGTCCGCCAGGCGCTGTTCCAGCTCGAGCGCCAGGGCATCGTGCTGCGCGAGAAGAATGTCGGCGCTACGGTACGGTTCTATTCGGCCGAGGAAGTGCGGCAGATCTATGAGGTGCGCGAGATGTTGACGCGCCAGGCCGCGCTGATGATCGCCCTGCCCGCGCCGCAAAGCCTGATCGACCAGTTGAGCGAACTGCAACGGCACTACTGCATCAAGGCCGAGGCGCAGGACATGCGCGGCATTCACGAGACCAACGATGCATTCCACCTCGCGCTGTTCTCCGCCTGTGGCAATCCTTACCTCGTCCGCTCATTGCAGGACTACATGAACCTGACACTGCCGATGCGCGCCAAGAATCTCGCCGACAGCGAGGGCCTCGCATTGTCGCGCCGCCAGCACGAATTGATGATCGAGCTCTTGAAGGGCCGCGACAGCTGGGCGCTGGCGCAGCTTTGCGTCGATCACATGCAGTACAGCAAGGCGGATTATCTCGTCCGCATCTCCAACGACAAAAAGCCGCAATAGCGCGATACGCGGCCTCCTCGTGAAGGAGACCGCGATGCGCTATGTGGCTATATTCCTTGGATCGCTGGCCGTGCAGCTTGCGCTTGGCGGCGTTGGCGAAGCGGCCGATCCGCGCGCGACGCAGCTCACCTACGAGCCCTGGACCAAGACGTGCCTGACAGAGGCGAGCTGCTTCGTCGGCGCAGCCGCGCGCGGTCGGTGCTCGCCATCGGGCGGCACACTCAGCGTCTCGCCGCAGAGCAGCAAGCGCGCGATCGTGAGCGCCAATGTCGGAACGCGGACCATGCTGGAAGGCACGATCAGCCTCCGCATCGATCAGGACGAGCCGATCCAGATCGCGAGGCCGCATTGCTACACGCTCGGCTGCGGCGGCACGCTCGAGGCCGACGGCGAAATGATCGAGCGGCTGAAGCACGCGCAGACGATCGCTGTCGAAGCCAAGAACCTCACCGGGCAGACCATAAGCCTCGCCTTTCCCCTCACGCACTTCGCCGAGACCTTTGACGGGCCCGGCAGCCCGCCCAAGACATCCGGGCAAGGTTCGAAGGAGGCGCAGCAGCACACCGAATCCGTGAAGCAACTGCCGCAATGCGAGGATTGATCACTTCTTCCAGTCGATCACCCTCTCCTTGTCGCCGTCGAACTCCATGCTGCAGAACGCGCCGCCCTGGTAATAGTCGCCGACCGGATCCGGCGGCAGCTTGGCCTGCTCGGCCATCGCGTGCTCGCGGAAATCTTCAGCCCTTCCGGTCGGACGATAGCCGAGATCGTAGGCGCGGTGATTGTCCCACCACGAGCGCTCATTGTAGGACGCGCCGTACAGCACCTCGAAATGGATGTCGGGATGCTCGAGCCCGATGCGGCAGAGCTGGACGAGGTCTTCCGGCTTGAGCCAGATCGAGAGCCTGCGGTGGTCGAGCGGCGCCTCACCGAAATTGCCGATCCGGAGGCACGTGACCTTGATGCCGTGCTTGTCGGCATAGAGCGCGCCGACGCCTTCGCCGAACACCTTGCTCACACCATAACGACTATCCGGCCGCGCGGTGACGTCGGTGCCGATGCGGTGATGACGCGGATAGAACCCGACCGCGTGATTGGACGAGGCGAAGATCACGCGCTTGACGCCCTTTTTGCGCGCCGCCTCGAACAGATTGTAGCAGCCGATGATGTTGGACTGCAGGATCGCGTCCCAGGGTCCTTCGACCGAATAGCCGCCGAAATGCAGGATGCCGTCGACGCCCTCGCAGATCGCCTCGACCTGCGCAAGGTCGGCGAGATCGGCCGCCTTGAACTTTTCGTTGCTGCCGAGATCGGAGGGCTGCTTGATATCGCTCAGCAGGAGATCCGGATAGATCGGCGGCAACAGCTTGCGCAGGCTCGTTCCGATTCCCCCCGATGCGCCGGTCATCAATATGCGTGGCATGCCGTCCCTCTTCTTTCCTGATTGCTGCGATCGAATTGCGGTCGCAGGCCGACAATGATAGCAAACCAGGCGCTCAAGGAAACACCATCGAAACACAACAACGAGAACAGCAAATGTCCGATGTTCATTCCGCCGGCTGGCGTCCCGCGACCTGCTATCCCGATCCCGCGATCCGCACGCTCGATCCGCGCTTCGAGAAATACTGGCTGAAACTCTCCGCCGTCGAACGCATCGCCACCGGCCTACGCTGGGCCGAGGGTCCGGTGTGGTTCGGCGACGGCCGCTATCTGTTGTGCAGCGACATCCCGAACCAGCGCATCCTCAAATGGGAGGAAGAGACCGGCGCGGTCAGCATCTTCCGCAAGCCGTCGAACTTCGCCAACGGCAACACCCGCGATCGCCAGGGCCGGCTGATCACCTGCGAGCATGGCGGCCGCCGCGTGGTGCGCACCGAATATGATGGATCGATTACGATGCTGATCGATTCCTTCGGCGGCAAGCGGCTGAACTCGCCAAACGACGTCGTGGTGAAATCCGACGGCTCGATCTGGTTCACCGATCCGATCTTCGGCCTGCTCGGCAACTACGAAGGCTACAAGGCCGATCCCGAGATCGAGCCCAACGTCTACCGGCTCGATCCCGCAACCCGCGAGTCCACCATCGTCGCCGAGGGCGTGCTGGGACCGAACGGGCTGTGCTTCTCGCCGGACGAGAAGATCCTCTACGTCGTGGAATCCCGCGGCGAGCCGAACCGCAAGATCCTCGCCTATGACGTCGCAGCCGACGGCAAGACGATCTCCAACAAGCGCGTCTTCATCGACGCCGGCCCGGGCACGCCCGACGGCATGCGCTGCGACATCGACGGCAATCTGTGGTGCGGCTGGGGCATGGGTGATCCCGAACTCGACGGCGTCGTCGTGTTCGCGCCCGACGGCGTCATGATCGGCCGCATCGCGCTGCCGGAGCGGTGCGCCAACCTCTGCTTCGGCGGCGTCAAGCGCAACCGCCTGTTCATGGCGGCGAGCCAGTCGATCTATGCGCTCTACGTCAACACCCAAGGCGCGCTCGGCGGCTAGCCCGGCCGTCATTGCGAGGAGCGAAGCGACGAAGCAATCCATCTGTCCGCCCGTGAGGAGAGATGAATTGCTTCGCTTCGCTCGCAGTGACGGCGAGACTGCAACCTTCATCTTCGCAAGATTCGCACTCTGCAAGACATTGCGCCCCCAAAATGGCTGACGCCGGAGCAGTTGCCTGCCCCGGCGCCAGAATGTTGTCTCTCGTGGCTCGGCTTACGCGGCGTTGTAGCCGGCGACCGCCTTGGCCTCGAGATATTCTTCCAGACCGTAGCGGCCCCACTCGCGGCCGTTGCCGGACTGCTTGTAGCCACCGAACGGTGCGGTGCGCTCGTTCGGCACGCCCTGCAGGTTGACGTTGCCGGCGCGGATCTGGCGGCCGACGCGGCGCGCGGTTTCCACGGTGTCGGCGGAGACGTAACCGGCGAGACCATACGGCGTGTCGTTGGCGATCTTCACCGCGTCGGCTTCGTCCTTGGCGCCGAGGATGGTCAGCACCGGTCCGAAGATCTCTTCGCGGGCGATCGTCATGTCGTTGGTGACGTCGGCGAAGATGGTCGGACGGACATAGAAGCCCTTGTTGACGCCCTCGGGCAGGCCCGGGCCGCCGGCGACGAGCGTTGCGCCCTCGTCGATGCCCTTCTGGATCAGCGCCTGGATCTTGTCCCACTGGCCGCGGTTGACCACCGGACCGATCGTGGTGCCGTCGGCACGCGGATCGCCGGCCTTGGTCTTGTCGGCGACGCCCTTCGCGATGGCGGCCACTTCCTTCATCTTGGAGAGCGGCACGATCATGCGCGACGGCGCGTTGCAGGACTGGCCCGAGTTGTTGAACATGTGCATCACGCCGCCGGTCACCGCCTTGGTCAGGTCGGCACCGTCGAGGATCACGTTCGGCGACTTGCCGCCGAGCTCCTGGCTGACGCGCTTCACGGTCGGGGCCGCACGCTTGGCGACGTCGACGCCGGCGCGGGTCGAACCGGTGAACGAGATCATGTCGATGTCCGGGTGCTCGCTCATCGCCGCACCTACCTCCGGGCCGAGGCCGTTGAGCAGGTTGAACACGCCCTTCGGCACGCCGGCTTCATGGAGGATTTCCGCGAAGATCAGCGCCGAGGTCGGGGTGAACTCCGACGGCTTCAGGATCATGGTGCAACCGGCGGCGAGCGCGGGCGCGACCTTGCAGGCGATCTGGTTCAGCGGCCAGTTCCAGGGGGTGATCATGCCGACGACGCCGACCGGCTCGCGCACGATCACGGCGGTGCCCATGGTCTCCTCGAACTCGTACTTCTTCAGCACTTCGAGGGTGTTCATGAGGTGGCCAAGGCCGGCGCCGGCCTGCAGCTTCTCGGCCATCGGCAACGGCGCGCCCATTTCGTCGGAGACGGCCGCGCCGATCTCCTTCATGCGGCCCTTGTAGACCTCGACGATCTTGGTGAGCAGCGCGACGCGCTCCTCGCGGCTGGTCCGGGAAAAGGTCTCGAAGGCGCGCTTGGCGGCGGCGACTGCCTTGTCGACATCGGCCTTGGAGCCGAGCGCAATCTCATACATCGCTTCTTCGGTTGCCGGATTGACGACCGGGGTGGACTTGCCTTTGACGACGGGATCGACCCAGGCGCCGTCGATGTAGAATTGCATGCGATTGACCATCGGAAACCTCTTGTACGGGGCGTATGGAATGGGGAACGAAAGCGTTCGGCAGGCATCCTTGCACGAAAGCCCGGCGAATTGAACCCGCCATATGCGGGACGCGGCTCGTGCGCGTCCGCGAGATATAAGGGCCGAGCCGCACGTGTGGCAAGGCTCCTTCGCACTCCCCTTCCGGTGATGCTACACCGCCATCTTGCGATGCCGCACCGGGGCGCCGACCGAGACGCTTTCCGCCGCGTCGATGATGGCGTTGGCGTCGATGCCGTAGTGGCGGTAGAGGTCGCCGATCGTGCCGGTCTGGCCGAAATGCTCGACACCGAGCGCCTCGACACGGTGGCCGCGCACGCTGCCGAGCCAGCCGAGCGTTGCCGGATGGCCGTCGATCACGGTCACAATGCCGCAGTCGCGGCCGAGCGGCGCCAGCATGCGCTCGATATGACTCAAATGCTGCGCGCCGCGGCGGTCGCGGCGCAAATTCCGCGCGGCGGACCAACCCGCATAGAGCCGGTCGGCGGAGGTGACCGCCAGCAGACCGACGTCGCGGTGGCTCTCGCCGATCAGGCCGACCGCCTCGATCGCCTCCGGCGCGACGGTGCCGGTATACGCAATGACGATGTCGCAGTTCGGGCCCGGCTTGCGCATCCAATAGGCGCCGTCGGTGATGTCGCGCTGCAGGTCCGGGGTCATGATCCGTTGCGGCTGCTCCAGCGTACGGGTCGAGAGTCGCAAGTAAACCGAACCACCCTCGGCACCCTCGCGCTGCATGTGGCCAAAGCCCCAGCCCATGATCACGGCAAGTTCATCGACGAAGGCCGGATCGAACGAGGCGAGCCCGTCCTGCCCGATCCCGATCAAGGGCGTCTTGATCGACTGATGCGCGCCGCCTTCCGGCGCCAGCGAGATGCCCGACGGCGTCGCCGCCACCATGAAGCGGGCATCCTGGTAGCAGGCATAGTTCAGCGCATCGAGGCCGCGTTCGATGAAGGGATCGTACAGCGTGCCGACCGGCAACAGCCGCGCGCCGTTGATCTGGTGCGACAGGCCGAGCGCCGACAGCATGATGAACAGATTCATCTCGGCGATGCCGAGCTCGAGGTGCTGTCCCTTCGGCGAATATTCCCAGGTGTAGGCGGACGGGATCTTCTCCTGCCGGAACAAGTCGTGGTTCTCCGCCTTCGCGAACAGGCCGCGGCGGTTGACCCAGGCGCCGAGATTGGTCGACACGGTGACATCGGGCGATGCGGTGACGATGCGCGAGGCGAGTTCGCTATCGCCGCGCGCCAGTTCGTGCAGCACGAGACCAAAACCCTGTTGCGTCGACATCTGCGCCGAGGCCTTGAAGGCCAGCCGTTCCGGCACGTCGATTTCTGGCGCCGACAGGCGGCGGCGCCCCTCGCGGTTGAACGGCGCCTCGGCCAGGAAGGCCTCGAGCTTCGCAGGCTCCTGCGAAAGGCCCTCGAACTTGTCCCACTCGTGGCCGGGGCGGATATTCTGCGCGGCGCGCCACTTCTCCATCTGGGCGACCGTCATCAGGCCGGCGTGGTTGTCCTTGTGGCCCTGCATCGGCAGGCCGACACCCTTGATGGTATAGGCGATGAAGCAGACCGGCCGATCATGGTCGATCGCCTCGAAGGCCTCGATCATGCTCGCCATATCGTGGCCGCCGAGGTTCGACATCAGCGCCAGCAACTCGTCATCGCTGCGGCGCTCGATCAGCGCCGACACCTCACCCTGGTCGCCAATGTCGTCGCGCAGATGCTTGCGGAACGCGGCGCCGCCCTGAAAGCAGAGCGCGGCGTACATCTGGTTCGGGCAGTTGTCGATCCAGCGCCGCAGCGCCTCGCCGCCGGGCTCGGCGAACGCCTCGAGCATCAGCTTGCCGTACTTCACGATCACCACGTCCCAGCCGAAGTTGCGGAACATGGTCTCGAACTTGGCCCACAGCCCCTCGCGCACCACGGCGTCGAGCGACTGCCTGTTGTAGTCGACCACCCACCAGGTGTTGCGCAGGCCGTGCTTCCAGCCCTCGAGCAACGCCTCGAAGATGTTGCCCTCGTCCATCTCGGCGTCGCCGACCAGCGCGATCATGCGGCCCTCAGGCCGGTCCTGCAGCCAGCCGTGCGCCTTGACGTAATCCTGCACCAGCGAGGCGAACAGCGTCTGCGCGACGCCGAGGCCGACCGAGCCGGTCGAGAAGTCGACGTCGTCGCTGTCCTTGGTGCGCGAGGGGTAGGACTGCGCGCCCTTGTAGCCGCGAAAATTCTCCAGCTTGTCGCGGGTCTGGTGGCCGAACAGATACTGGATGGCGTGGAACACCGGGCTCGCATGCGGCTTCACCGCGACGCGGTCCTGCGGACGCAACACCGAGAAATAAAGCGCCGACATGATGTTGGCGAGCGAGGCCGACGAGGCCTGGTGGCCGCCGACCTTCAACCCGTCGGTAGAGGGCCGCACGTGATTGGCGTGATGGATGGTCCACGAGGACAGCCACAGCACCTTGCGGGCCAGGGCGGACAGCATGTCGAGGCGTTCGGGCGCGATTCCCATGGCAATGCTCCGGGCGATATGCCGGAATGTTACTGCCGCAGGCGGCGGCGAAAATCTCAATTCCACGCGACAGCACAGGAAAAATTGGGATAAATTCCCACGATCCAACTTCAATTGACGAGTTCATCCCAATGCCTGCCCTCGATGCCATCGACCGCAAGATCCTGAGTCTGCTCCAGACCGACAGCCGCATGACCATGCAGGAACTCGCCGACAAGGTCGGGCTGTCGGTGTCGCCTTGCCACCGCCGGGTCAAGCTGCTCGAGGAGCGCGGCGTGATCTCTCGCTACATCGCAACCGTCGACCAGAAGTCGATCGGGCTGCACGTCTCCGTCTTCATCTCGATCAAGCTGGCGCGCCAGAAGGAGGAAGACCTCAACCGCTTCGCGCGCGCGATCTCGAAATGGGACGAGGTGCTCGAATGCTATCTGATGACCGGCAACCGCGACTATCTGCTGCGCGTCGTCGCCGCCGACCTCTCCTCCTATGAGGCATTCCTGAAGAACAAGCTGACCCGGCTCGACGGCATCGCCTCCATCGAGTCGAGCTTTGCGCTGAGCCAGGTGAAGTATTCGACGGCGTTGCCGGTGTGAGGACGTTGGTTGGTCACTCGAATGGCGCCAACCCCACAGTGTCGTCCCGGCGAAGGCCGGGACCCATACGCCGCAGCAGTTGTTGTGAGAGGGACTCGTCGTTGCAGCATCGCTTAACAATTTGCATTTGGGGTTATGGGTTCCCTGCTTTCGCAGGGACGGCACTGAGTGTGTGAATCGTCCGAGCTTTGCGTCTCGTTCCGTTTTGCAAAGGAGGCTTGCGCCGTCGGGCAACTCAGTGATTGGCGCTGGCGCTCTGGCCGGCTCCTCGCCGCGACGACCAGGCTACGGCGCGATCCATATCCCAATCACGATGATGGCCAGTGAGACGGCAATGACCAGCATATCGGTGGTGAGCCAATCGGGCATTCCGTTTGATGGCTGCTCGCTCATGTCCGCGACTCCTTCTGTTCGCGTCGAGCCAATATGCTGGAGCGGACCGGCGCGAACGAGGATGAACTGGTTCACATAAAGCTAGGAAAAAGCGGCAAATTCCGCGTGTTTTAGCGCGCGCAAGTTGCGCCACACGGTCGATCTGCCGCGCAGGTTTCTGAACATGTTCGGCAACGCCGCCGCTTTGGCACAGTCACCATCATCGTCGTTCAACGCGCTGCAAGAGGCGGCTGAACGTCACCGGATTGCGGGCGCAGCGCCGACCTGCCGCCACGCGACAGGCCACACATGGCCGACGAAACGGCCGAGGTAGTGGACTCGCCGTCCCGTCCTGATCCTCACAGCACCTTGCGCTGTGCGAGGTTCGTCATCAGCGCACCGACGCCGAAGGTCCAGGGCTCGCATTCGTCGCTATTGCGCATCCGGTTGACCAGCTTGCCGAGCTGTGGTGCGGCGATGGTCACGATGTCGTCGCGCTTGTGGGTAAAGCCCTCGCCCTTGGCATCGCGATCCTTGACCGGCGCGAACATCGTGCCGAGGAACAGCGCAAATCCATCAGGATATTGATGCACGGGGCCGATGGTCTGGGCGACCAGATCGGTCGGGTCGCGGCTGATCTTGCTGATCGAGGAATGGCCCTCGAGCACGAAGCCGTCTGCGCCAGTCACGGTCAGGCCGACATCCATCTTCCTGACATCGTCGAGCGAGAAGGTCTGGTCGAACAGCCGGAACAGCGGGCCGATCGCGCAGGACGCGTTGTTGTCCTTGGCCTTCGACAGCAAGAGCGCCGAGCGCCCCTCGAAGTCGCGCAGATTGACGTCGTTGCCCAGCGCGGCGCCGACGATCTTGCCGGCGGCGGAGACAACAAGCACGACCTCCGGCTCCGGATTATTCCAGGTCGACTTCGGATGCAGCCCGGCATCCATGCCTGATCCGACCGAGGACAGCGTCGGCGCCTTGGTGAACACTTCGGCGTCGGGACCGATGCCGACCTCGAGATACTGGCTCCAGGCATTCTGATCGATCAGCACCTGCTTCAGTTTCATCGCCTGCTCGGAGCCGGGCTTCAGCTTGGAGAGATCGTCGCCGACCAGGCGCACCACTTCCTTGCGGATCGCGTCCGCCGAGGACGGATTGCCGCGCGCCCGCTCCTCGATCACGCGCTCCAGCATCGAGATCGCGAAGGTGACGCCGGCGGCCTTCAGCACCTGGAGATCGACCGGCGCCAGCAGATGCGGCCTGGTCTTGTCGCGGCCGTCGGGCGGGGTGTTGGCGAGGATCGCCTCGAAATCGTCGATCCGCTCGCCGCGCGTGGCGCGCAGCGCAGCCGCGGGATCGCTTTCCTCGCAAAGCGCGCTCACCGTCGGGAACCGCGCCGTGACGTCGAACACACCGTCCGCCCGCACCGCGACGACGGCCGGCCCGCCGGCCTGCGGCAGCCAGACCCGCCCGACCAGCGTGCCGGCGGTGCCGTCCTCCGGCAGGACGTCTTTTGGCGTGAGTGAAATCATCGGCACATCTCCCTTTTTGGTTTTGTCGGCTTGTTAGCACAGTCCGCCCGGCGGCGTGAAACAGCGGTCACGGCATTGTCATAGAGGGGTAACATCGCCCGTCAATGCTGCCGTCCGATCCATCTAACACACTGAAAGACGGACCTTCATGACGACCTCCGCCCTCACCGACGAAGCCTCCCGGGATGAAGCCTTGCGGGACGAAGCCTTGCGCGCCCGCATCCATCAGGAGATGGCCGACAGCCTCGACGAGGAACTCGAGCTCGAGCTCGACGACATGAGGCTCGACGAGCTCGACCATGACGGCGCCGCCGGCAGGCCGTCGATCGACCGCAAGTTCTATTTCCGCGAATTGCTGCGGCTGCAGGGCGAGCTGGTCAAGCTGCAGGACTGGGTGCAGCACGAGAAGAAAAAGGTCGTCGTGCTGTTCGAGGGCCGCGATTCCGCCGGCAAGGGCGGCGTGATCAAGCGCATCACCCAGCGGCTCAATCCGCGGGTCTGCCGGATCGCGGCGCTGCCGGCGCCCAACGAGCGCGAGCGCACGCAATGGTACTTCCAGCGCTATGTCTCGCATCTGCCGGCCGGCGGCGAGATCGTGCTGTTCGACCGCAGCTGGTACAACCGCGCCGGCGTCGAGAAGGTGATGGGGTTCTGCAGCGACGAGCAGTATGAGGAATTCTTCAACTCGGTGCCGGAATTCGAGCGCATGCTGATCCGCTCCGGCACCGTCCTCCTGAAATACTGGTTCTCGATCACCGACGAGGAACAGGCGTTCCGCTTCTCGATGCGGATCCAGGATCCGCTGAAGCAGTGGAAGCTGAGCCCGATGGACGTCGAGGCGCGGACCCGCTGGGAGCTCTACACCAAGGCGAAGGAAACGATGCTTGAACGCACGCACCTGCAGGACTCGCCGTGGTGGATCGTCGATGCCGTCGACAAGAAGCGCGCACGGCTCAACTGCATCTCGCATCTATTGAGCCAGATCCCCTATCAGGCGGTCACCCACCAGCCGGTGGTGCTGCCGCCGCGGGTGCGCAACCCGGACTATCACCGCGGCCCGATCCCGCAGGAGATGTACGTGCCCGGACGATATTGATTCTGGGCACGAGCACGCTCTGTCCTCCCCCCTTACGGGCAGGGCAATCGCATATGGAATGAACCGATTCTTCCGCGCCGTCATGGCCGGGCTTGTCCCGGCCATCCACGTCTTTTCTTCGCGTGGAAACGAAGACGTGGATGCTCGGGACAAGCCCGGTCATGACGAGTTTGTGGGAACTCCGATCGCCTCAAACCGCCATATGCGATTGCCCTACGCTTACGGGGGAGGATCACTAAATCGCGATTGGAGATTGTGAGGCAGCTCACTGGTCCTTTTGCGCCCTCCCTCTAAACCAGAGGTTGCTCGCAATTCGCGGGCCAGAAGGAGGCGTACGCTATGTTGAAAGAACATCTTGAAAGCAAAAGCTCGGCGACCGACCAGCCAGAAAGCTATAAGGGTGTTGCGACACATGCCATCCAAACCCTTGACCTCAGTTGGAGCGCGCCTATCCGTTACGGCGATTGCAAGCTGTCCGGCTTCTTGAACGGCACCCTGAACAACGGCCCCACTCTCAGGCTTCGTTCTGACGGAACAGCAGAATTGCTGGCAAAATTTTTCTCGACCGACGACGGTGATGTTTGGGTTATCGATCGTCTCGTTCTTTTGGACATTCACGGGACGGTGCTTTTTCAATTTCCACACCTTTCAAGTCCAGAAACCCAGACAGACAACCAAGTGCTCGATTGGGTAGCCGAACTGAGCTTCCCCGCCGTTTTCTTTTCTTCGGTCACAGGGGCGAACATGACCTATCGTTGCTAACCCCTAAGGGCGCGGTTCGCGGCTTATTCGACCTCCCCCACAAGCGGGAGAGGTGAAGTCCGGCACGTAGGCGACCGCGCCCTCGCCTTGCCTACCAATGGTGCAGACGCGCGCAGTGCAGACGCGCGCACTTGCTGGCACCGGATACCGACGCTAGGCTTCCCCCGATCTGGTGCAGGGAGGCCCGCTTGACTCAATCCGACGACATCAAAATCTCCGAAGATCGCCGTGACGCGCTGCGCTATGCGCTCGGGATCGGCAGCGGCGCGGCGCTCGCGGCCGCGATGGCAACGCCGGCCTCGGCGCAGACGCCAGCCGACAACACGCTGGATCGCATCCGGGCCAACAAGGTGCTGCGGATCGCGGTGCTGCCGGGCGAGCTGCCCTATTTCAACAAGGACCTCGCCTCGGGCACCTGGTCCGGCTTCTCGATCGAGATGGCCAACGATCTGGCCAAACTGCTCGACGTCAAGCTGGAATACGTCGAATCTACCTACGGCAATTCAATCCTTGATCTGCAGGCCAACAAGATCGATCTCGGCTTCGCGCTCAACCCGACGCCGCAGCGCGCGCTGGTGGTCGATTTCACCAATCTGGTGTTCCCGCATCCGTTCGGCGCGATGCTGAAGAAGGGGCTGGAAGCCAAGACCTGGGCCGACATCAACAAGCCCGAGGTCAAGATCGCAGTCGACGTCGGCTCGGCCAACGAGGCGGTGGCGCGCCGCTTCGCGCCGAACGCCACCATCAAGTCGCTGAAGTCGCGCGATGAGGTGATGCTGGAAATGTCGTCGGGCCGCGTCGACTGCGTGGTCAACGCGCTGGTGCTCGGGCTGACCGCGATCGCCAAGAACCCGAACCTCGGCACCTACAAGATCCTGGCCTCGCCGTCGGTGACGATCGCGAGCGGCACGGCGGTACGGCGCGAAGCCGACAAGCGCTGGCGCGATTTCCTTTCGGTGTGGATCGACTACAACCGCGGCATCGGCCAGATGCGCGAATGGTTCGTGAAGGGCCTCGGCCTCGCCGGCGTCAAGCCCGAGGATGTGCCGGTGGAGTTGAGTATTTGAGGCGATTGCCGAGACGGCAGTGATCTCCCTCGCCCGCTTGCGGGGGAGGGCCGGGGTGGGGGTGTCGCCACAAGCGACACCCTATGTATGGAGAGAGCCCCCACCCGGATCGCATCTAACGATGCGATCCGACCTCCCCCGCAAGCGGGAGAGGTCAAGCAACTCACACCTTGTCGTAGGTCAGCCCGCGCTCCAGCCGCCTGGCCACCAGCGTCGACGGGAACAGGATCGCGAAATAGATCAGCGCCACGATGGTGTAGACCTCGAGCGGCCGGTAGGTGTCGGCGTTGATCAAGGTCGCGTTGTAGACGAGATCGGGTACCGCGATGATCGAGACCAGCGAGGTGTTCTTGAGCTGCGTGACCGACTGGTTGACATAGGGCGCCATCATCGGCTTCAGCGCCTGCGGCAGGATCACGAGCCGCATCAGGCGCCAGCCGCGGAAGCCGAGCGCCTTCGCCGCGTCCCACTGCCCGACCGGCACGCTCTCGATCGAGCCGCGCACGATCTCGGCATAGAACGCGCCGCCATAGAGCGAGAGCACGCTGACGGCGGCGACATGCGCCGGGATGTTGACGCCGATCACGACCGGAAACGCGTAGTAGAACCAGATGATCTGCACCAGCAGCGGCGTGCAGCGGAACAATTCGATATAGGCGATCAGGAGCCAGTCGATCACGGGAATGCGCCGCAGCCGCAGCATGCCGACGATCAAGCCGATCAGGGTCCCGAGGATGATGGTGCCGATGGTGTAGGCGATGGTCCAGCCGAGCCCGAGCCAGAACAGATGGCTGTATTTGGCAAGGATGCCGAAATCCCAGACGTAGTTCATCCTGCCCCTCGGTTGCCGCGCGCTTGATCGCCAAACATTGCAGGCGGCCTCGCGCGAGTCACGCGATATACCGGGCGGGCGAAAATGCCTTGACCTCGAACGGCGGCGCATCGCCCGCGATCATCGCCGCAATTGCGGCGCCCGTTCCGGGGCCGGTGGTGAAGCCGATATGCTGGTTGCCGAAGGCGAGCCAGAGCCCGCGATGTCGCGGCGCCTCGCCGATCATCGGCAGGCTGTCGGGCAGCGTCGGCCGCGCGCCGCGCCAGCGCTCGCCGACCGCATCGCCAAATTCGACTACGCTGCGCGCCATCGGCACCACCGCCTCGAGCTGCGAAAAATTCGACGGCGCGTCGCGCGTGGTGAGCTCGACGCCGCTGGTGACGCGAACGCCCTGCTCCATCGACGTCATCAGAAAGCCGCCCTCCGCATCATGGATCGGCCGCAGCAATTTGCGTGCCGGGTTCGGCACGAAATGCTGATGATAGCCGCGCTCGAACGCCAGCGGCACGCGATAGCCGAGCGGCTGCAGCAGCTCGGCCGACCACGGCCCGAGCGCGACCACGACATGGCGCGCGGCGATCTCGCCGTCGGCGAGCTGCACGCGCCAGCCGTCGCCGTGCGGCTCGATCCGCCGGATTCCGGATTGCCTGATCGTGCCCCCGCCAGCGGCGAACATCTGCGCGTAGGCCTTGACCACTGCGCCGGGTGAATCGACCGATGCCGTCTGCGTATGCAGCAGGCCGACGCTATAGGCAGGAATGATGTTGGGCTCGAGCGCGGAGATCGCCTGCCGATCAAGCACCTCGCTCCGGATGCCGAACTCGGCGAGCGCTGCCTGCTCGGCCTGGGCGGCGGCGAGCCCGTCGCTGCGCCAGGCCTTGAGCCAGCCGGTCTCGCGGATGCGATGGCTGGCGCCGGCCAGCACGATCCAGTCGCGATGCAGCTTCAGCGAGGTCCCGATCAGGCCGTGCAGCGCGGCGGCGCGCGGTTTGGTCTGCGACGGCGTTGCCGCCGCGAGGAAGCGCATCACCCAGCCGGCATTGGCGAGCGCCCACGCAATGTTCCAGCGCAACGCCGGATGCGCGTTGGTCAGATATTTCGGCAGGTTCTTCAGCAGCGACGGCGTATTGAGCGGCAGGATCGAGCCCGAGGAGATGATGCCGGCATTGCCGTAGGAGGTTTCGCTGCCGGGCTCGCGGCGATCGATGACGACGACGGAGAGCCCGCGCTGTTGCGCGGCGAGGCCCGCCGAGACGCCGACCATGCCGGCACCGAGCACCGCAACATCGACCTGCTCTGTTGGTTCGCCCTCGCTCATGGCGTCACATCAAGGTCAGGCCGCCATCGACCGGCAGCGTCGCGCCGGTGACGTGGCTTGCTTCCGGCGACAGCAGGAAGGCGACGACGGCCGCGACCTCGTCGGCCTCGGCCAGCCGCTGCATCGGATTGGCTTTTGCGACGCTCTCCCAGGTCGCGGTATCAAGCGCGCCGAACAGGCCGGGATCCTTGCGGGTGTAGCCCGGCATCACGGCGTTGGCGGTGGCGCCTGACGCGGCGAGCTCGATCGCGAGCGACTTCACCAGCACCTCGAGCGCGGCCTTCGCGGCGGCCGATGCCGGATAGGTGGCGCCGGGCACAAAGCGATGCGGCCCGAAGCTCGACACCGCGACGACGCGGCCTTGCGCGCTGCGCGTGAGGTCGGACAGCGCCGCCGCCGCGATTTCATGGAAGGCCGCCGCCATCACCGCGAAGGCGCGCTCCAGCGCCTCGCGCGGCAGGCCGGCGAACTCGCGCCGGTCGGCAAAGCCCGCGGCGTGCACGATGCTGTCGATCGGCCCGAACGCGGCCCGCGTTGCCGCGACCAGCGCGGTGCCGGCGCCGGCCTTGGCGAGATCGCCGGTGCTGACCTCGACCCTTGCGCCCTTGCCGCGGCATTCCTCCGCAACCGAATTCAGCCGCGCGAGGCCGACGGCGGTGGTGCCCTGTCCGTGCAGCATCAGGGATTGAGCGGGGCCAGCGAGCCGGCGCGCGACTGCGGCGCCGATGCCGGAGCCGCCTCCGGTGATGATCGAAATTCGCATGAGGTGCGTGCTGTCAGTGCGATACGAGACAGCGAACTATAGGTTCGGCGTCACGAAATGCAAACCGCGCCCCTCGCCGTCAGTTTAGCGCCGCGTTCAACGCCAGATCAGCGCCACGGCTCGACCAGGATCTTGGTGTGCGCCTCGGGATTGGCGAGATCGGCAAACGCCTGCGCGACGCCATCGATGCCGACGCGGCCGGTGACCAGCGATGCGGCATCGACCTGGCCTTCCGCGATCAGGCGCAGCGAATAGGCGAATTCCTCGGGCGTGTAGCCGAGCACATATTGGACGTTGAGCTCCTTGATGATGCCGAGCATCGGCTCGGACTTGTCGGTCTCCATGCAGACGCCGACCACGACGACACGGGCGCTGCGCGGGGCGCCCTCGAACACCTGCTGCAGCACGCCGGGCACGCCGACGCATTCGAAAATCAGCGCGGGCTTCAGCGGCGGCAGCAGCGCCTGCATCGGCGGCCGCGCCGCCTTCTCCGCGTCGGTCATCTGGGCGTGCTCGGCCCAGCTCGCATAGGGCTGCGTCTTGGCGGGATCGACCACCACATCGGCGCCCATCTTCTCGGCGAGCAGGCGCCGCGCCGGCGAATAATCGGCAGCAACGATCGGTCCAAGCCCCCTGATCTTCAGCGCCGCAATCACCGCCAGCCCGACCGGTCCGCAGCCGATCACCAGCGGCACCTCGCCGCCCTGGATGTTGGCCATCGCCACCGCATGCACGCCGACCGCAAGCGGCTCGGTGAGCGCGGCGTGCTCGGCCGCAAGCCCGTTCGGCACTTCGAGCAGCAGCGGCTCGCTGAGCAGCATCTGCTCGGCATAGCCGCCGAGATAATCGTTGGAATAGCCGATGCCCTTCGGGCCCTCCGGCGTCAGCAGCGCCGGCAGCGAGCACACTTTCGTCCCAGGCTTCAGCTTGCGCGTCGTGTTCGGGCCGTAGTCGAGGACCTCGCAGCAGAACTCATGGCCGAACACGACGTCGCGCGACAGATCCATCGGCGTGCGGCCGGGCAGGAACTTGCTCAGCTCCACCATGCGGTGGGCATGCTTGCGTGCGTGCAGATCGGAACCGCAGATGCCGCAGGCGAGCGATTTGACCAGCACCTGGCCGGCGCCGGGCTTCGGCTCGGGCACCCGGTCGACGACAATCTCGCCGTTCCTGAAGATCGCTGCGCGCATATTCCCTCCCGCGTGGGTTTTGTCCCACTCATTTTGATGCGTATTTCGTCCCGCGAAATGCTGTCGCGGATCACGTCCGGGACAGGCTTTCGCCGCAGGAGGCTATAGCACGGAGGGTCACCACGTATAGCGCATAACGCCCTTGCCGGCGTAAGACTGTGTCACGTTGGAGAATTCGCCTTCGAAAGTCGCGGCAGCCGACCAACCGTTGCGCCACTTCAGCTCGGCGGAGGCCGTGGTCAGCGCCGAGTCGCTGGCCTGCGCCGCGCCGTTGACCACGAAGGCCGCGCCGGGCAGCGTCTGGAACACCGCACCAACGGCGCGGTCCGGATTGAAGTCATGCGCCCAGGCAACGCGGCCGCGCAGCGTGAAGATGCCGCCGTCAACCGCGAACGACTTGTCGGCGCGCAGGCCGAGCTCGCTCCTGACGTCGGTGACGCTCTTCGCTGCATAATTCAGCGCGAAGGCGCCGCCGCCGGAGGCCACGCTTTCCGCATAGGCCGGCAGCTCGAAGCTCGTGAACTGCGCCGCGGCGTAAGGCGTCAGCCCGATCCACGGCGTGGCAGTGCGATAGCCGCCCTCGAGCCGGCCAGACCAGGCATTGGCATTGAAGTTGGCGCGCAGGTGATCGGCGCCGGCCGCGGTGACGATGCGATCGGTGGTGACATCCTGCCAGCCATAGGCGAGCGCCGCGCTTAAGTACGCGGCGCCGACGCTGTGGCGAACGAATGCGCCGGCCTGGAACAGATCGGAGCGACCCCAGCCGAGACCGTTGACGCTGAAGCTGGTGGCGCCGCCGGCGAGCGCAAAGCCGGCAATGGTGTTCGGCGAGAAGCGGTAGTCGGCGCCAACCGCGGTGCCATAGAGGCTGCTGCTGGTGTTGTTCGAGCCCAGCACCGCATTGCCGCTGGTGGTCTGCGAGCCGCCATAGCCCGCCGCCCATACGCTCCAGCGCTGCTCGAAATCGACCAGCCGCGGCGGCGCCTTGGTGTAGATCGCGGCCAGCGCATCGCGCGGCTCGCTCTGGCGCGCCGCATAGGCGAGCGGCATGCTCTTCTCGGCGAACGGCGTCGCCCCCGCGCCGCCGCCAAACCCACCATCGCGCCCGGCGACGAACGGATCGGTCAGCAGACCGAGGAACAGGCCCATCGCGTTGAACGTCGCCTGCTGCGAACCGGTCGCGCCCTCGCCCGAGGCCTGCGTCAAGCCGGCCGGCGACAGCCCGGCGAACACCGCGTTGATACCGCCATTGGCGTTGAAGAAGTTCTGCAGTGTGGCGGCGACGTTCTGCTGATTGACGTTCAGCTTCGACTTCGCGCCGTAATCGAGCGTGAAGTTCAGATAGGTGTTGCTCGCGTCATAGCCGAGCGTCGCGACGAGGTTCGACGGCAGCCCGGTTGAATCGATACCGGCGAACGTGCCGTTGCGGCCGCCGGCCGCCGACAGGATGGTGTATTGCTTGGCAATCGTACTGCCGGCGGCGACGCTGACGCCGACCGATCCGGCCAGCGTCGCACTGCCGCTCACCTTGGCCAAGGTGGACGCCGTCGAATTGAGCCCGACGAGGTACAGTGCCCCCGACTGGAAGGCGAGGTTGCCCGCCACGTTCAGGGATGTGCCTGGTGTCGCGTTGCCGGGCATCAGGATGCCGCCGCTTGCAATCGTCGTGTTGCCGACGGTGCCGATGCCGGAGAGCGCGCCGCCGGCATTCACCGTGGTGAGGCTCGACGAGGCGATCGAGCCGTCGACCTGCAGAATGCCGCCATTGACGACGGTGGTGCCGGTGTAGGTATTGGTGCCCGACAGGGTCAGCGTGCCGCTGCCGGTCTTTTCAAAATTCGCCGGACCGGTGCGACCGCCGCCGAAACAGCCACAGATATGGAATGGGTTCAACGGATCGAAGTCGGCAAGCACGCCGCTGAGCGTCGTCGAGAGATTATTGCTGCCAACGGCGAGGGTGTTGCCTGAGCCGATATAATAGAAGCCGGAGCCTGCGATCGAACCCGCGGTGATGCGTCCGTCGCCGTTCAGCCCCGTGCTGAGCGAGAAATCGACCAGTCCGGTGCCGTTGGTGATGAACTGTGCGTTGCCGCCGGTCGCGTTGTTGAAGAACTTAATGGTACTGCCGGCTTCAGTGGTAATGGTGGCGTCGCCCGCGGTAGCGAACGCCGTGAAGATGTGTTGGCTGCCGGCCTGGTTGTCGATAATCGCATTGCCCGCGGTGGCATAGGCATCGAACTGGAGAACGCCGCCTGCCCGATTGACGATCGTCGCGTTGGCCGCGGTCGGCGCCTCCACCGGGTTGATACCGACAGATCCGAAATAGAGCACGCCGCTGTTGTCGAAACTGGCGTTCGCCGCCGTGCTGTTCTGGAAAAAGGCGACCTGACCGCCCGCGAGCGTAACGATGGTTGCCGAAGCCGCAGATGAGGACTCGAAAAACTGCGTCGAGCCGCCATTGGTGCCGTTGGTGATGGTGGCCTGCCCTGCATTGGTGTGGCCCAGAAACACCGCGGCGCCGCCGTTGGAGTTGTCGATCACGGCCTTGGCGGCCGTGCTGGTGTCGGAGCCGCCGGGAGGACCAAACGCGTCGCCGAACACCACAGTGCCGCCGTTGGTGTTGGTGAACCTGGCGTTGCCGGCAGAACTGGTGTCGCGGAACACTGTGAGCGCACCATTGGTGTTGCTCACGGTGGCATTGCCAGCGGTGCTGCTGTCGCGAAACTCCGTGATGCCGAAATTCTGGTTGACGATCGTCGCCGTCGACGCCGTGGCGGAATTGTAGAACGTCGTGGTGGCGATCCCGTTGAAGCCGTCGTTGACGATCTTGGTGATGCCCGCGGTGTTGGCATTCACGATGTCGAACTTGCCGTCGACGGCGACCTCGCCGACGATCGAAGCGGTGTGGCTGGCGTCGCCGAGTTGCAATGTCGCGCAATCGCAGATCGTGGTGCCGCCGGTGTAGGTGTTGGTGCCGAGCAGCACCACGCGGCCGAGGCCGCCTGAATTATCCAGCACGGTCAGCTTGCCGGGGCCGTTGCCGTCGGCGATGTTGCCGGCGATCGTGAGCGTGACGCCATTGGCATCGATCGCGCTGCCGATGGCCGACGTATTGATCTTGAAGTTGTTGGCGAAGGTCAGGTTGCTGAGGCCGTCGGCCTGAAACGAGGCATTGTCGAGCGTGACGGTGCCTGACCCGACAGAACTGTTGTTGCTGACGACAACGGTCGTATCGACCACCAGCGTGCCGCCGGAATAGGTGTTGGCGCCGGAGAGCTGCACATTGGAGAATCCGGACGCGGACGAGTCGATCAGGCGCAGAACCCCGGCGCCGACGCCGTCGGCGATCACGCCCTGGAGATTGACCTGGGCGCCGTTCGCATCGACCGTGCCGCCGGCCGCATTGACCGCGATGTTGTTGGCGAAGGCGACGCTCGAGACCGTCGGCGACTGCATCTGGAACGTGCCGCCATTGAGCGTGATGGTGCCGGTGCCGACCGAATCCGCATTCGTCACCTGCACGGTTCCGGCGGAGATCAGCGTGCCGCCGGAATAGGCATTGGTGCCCGCGAGCACCAGCGTGCTGTTGCCGAGCTGCTGCACCATCGCCGGACCGCCAATGCCGTCGGTGAGGTTGGCGTTGATCGTGATGATCTGGCCGTTGTTGGCGTGGTTGATCAGGCCGCCGGTCGGCCCGGACAGGCTGAAGCCAACCGGGTTGCCATTGATCGTGTAGGATTGCGAATTGGCGGTGAAGCTCCAGGACCCCGGCAGCATCAAGCCGGGCCCGATGGTGACCGTCGCCGATCCCGATGAATCGAAAATGGCTGACTGGTTCGGGAGGATCGGCGGCGCGCCGGCCGACGTGGTCGACCAGTTGGTCGGGAGTTCGTAGACATCGGTGCTCGTCGAGCTGCCCGTGCCGCCCCAGGTGTAGCTTTGCGCTTGTGCCGAGCCGGTCGGCAACGCGATTGCGCTGGTCAGGGCGCAGAGTGCCAAGGCCATCGCAGCGCGAGACGACCGACCGCCTGACAGGAAAAAGAACGAACCAAAATGCACGTACCCGCCCCCCAAACGCTCTGCGGCGCTCTTGGGGCTAGGGTTAGCACGCGGCGAAGTGTGAGGTTGCCGATCGTTTCCGAAATCCGGTGATTCAGCGATCCGAGATCAAAGATTTCGGCCCGACTGTTGTACCCGCGCAACGCTAGTTGAAGCCGGCTTCGCAACCGACGCACGATTTCGTCCGGACGCTCAGGCGTTCGGCGACGGCTCGCTGGCCACGGTCAGCAGCTGCGACCGTCGGACGCGCTCGCGATGCGCGGTGTAGAGGCCTGAGGCGACGATGAAGCCGGCGCCGAGAATGGTCCAACGGTCGGGCACTTCGCCGAAGATCATGAAGCCGAGGATGCTGACCCACAGCAGCTGCGTGTAGGAGAACGGCGCGAGCACCGAGGCATCGCCATAGCGGAACGCCAGCACCACGATCCACTGTCCGACGGTGGACGCAACGCCGATCAGGATGCCGAACATGATGTCGTGCCAGCTCGGCGTGACCCAGACGAACGGCACCAGCGCGCTGACGATGGCGACGCCGACGATCGACGAATAGGTCATCACGGTGATCGGGCGCTCGCTGCCGCTCATCATGCGCGTCAGGATCAACGTGGCCGCCCACGCCAGCGCCGAGACGATCGGAAAGATCGCGGCGGGATGGAAGGCACTGGTGCCCGGCCGTAGGATGATGAACACGCCGGCGAGGCCGACCGCGGTCGCGATCCAGCGTCGCATGCCGACCCTCTCACCGAGGAAAGCGATCGACAGCGCGGTGACGAACAGCGGCGAGACGAAGCTGGTGGCGGAGGCTTCGGCGATCGGCAGGAAGCCGAGCCCCGTGATGAAGATCAGCGAGGAGCCGAGCAGCGCGGCGCCGCGCAGGACGTGCAGGCCGGGACGGCTGCTGCGCAGCGCGAACAGCGGCGAGCCTGGCAGCATCGCCGGCGTCATGATCATCGCAAACACCAGGAAGCGGATCCAGGCGATCTCGATCGAGGGCAGCGTGGAGGAGAGATATTTTGCCGTGACGTCGGAGGTGCCCAGGAACACGGTCGACAGCAGGATCAGCGCGATGCCCTTGAACGGCCGGTCGGTGCGGGCGGGCGCCTTGCTTGTCGCAGCGGGCGCGGTCTTTGCGGGCAATGAAAGGGGAACGCTGTCCAGCCTTGCGGCCACGGCGGCGGGGGGCGGTGTCACGGCAATCTCGAAGCAAAATAAGGGGAATCTGCTCCTCTTACAAAACGCCAATTCCGCCGCGAGAACAATGCCCGAAAACGGGACTCCGATATGCACCAGCGCGCGCGACCGCCCGCCGCAGGCCGTGTGCCGCCGCAACTGCAACAGTTTGTTAAGAACTGTGTGGAGCGGAACAGCGTGAATCCCGCGAATTGCGGGGCCAAGCCACGAAACTTTCCAGTTCAGAGCATCGGCAGCGAGCGCGGCTTCGGCCCGCGCGGGAACGCGGCATCGAGCGCGGCGAGTTCGTCGCCGCTGAGCTTCAGAGTTCCCGCCACCGCATTCTCCGCCGCGTGTTCCGCGTTCGACGCCTTCGGAATCGCGAGCACCGACGGCAGTCGCGTGAGGAAGCTCAGCGCCACCTGGCGCGGCGTTGCCTTGTGCGCCTGCGCAATCGATTGCAGCACCATGCCGGCCCTGCTCGACGGCGAGGGAAAATCATTGTGACCGAACGGCGAGTAGGCGACGACGGCGACGCCGTGCTGCTCGCACCAGGGAATCACGGCGTGCTCGATGGCGCGCTCCTGCAGATGGTAGAGCACCTGGTTGCACGCGATCTTGCCTTCACCCGCGACATCGAGCAGTTCGTCGAGATCCTCGGTGTCGAAATTGCTGACGCCCCAGGACCGGATCTTGCCCGCGGCGATCAATTCGTCGAACGCCGCGACCGTCTCGGCAAGCGGAGTGGTTCCGCGCCAGTGCAGCAGATAGCAATCGAGGCGATCGGTCTTCAGCCGCTTCAGCGAGCGCTCGCAGGCGGTGATGGTGCCGCGCCGCGAGGCGTTGCTCGGCAAGACCTTCGAGACCAGGAACAGCTCGTCGCGCCGGCCGGACATCGCATCCGCGATCACGAGCTCGGCGTCGCCATACATCTCGGCGGTGTCGATATGCGTCATGCCGGCATCGATACCGCGCTTCAGCGCAGCGACGGCCGCCTTGCGATCACCGCGATCGAGATACCAGGTGCCCTGCCCGATCACCGAGACCTGCGGGCCGTTTCTGCCGAATTTTTTTGTCTGCACGATCGCCTCGTTCTGCGTAGTTCCCTTGTGGCTCCGCGCAGGACGATAAAGCATACCGACGACCATGTCTCCACATCGTCATCCGGGCGATGTCTCCACATCGTCGTCCCGGCGAAGGCCGGGACCCATACTCCGCAGCAGTCGTTGTCGGCGGGACTCGTCATTCCACCCGTTGTGCAACAACAGATATTCGTGGTTATGGGTCCCGGCCTTCGCCGGGACGACAGCTGTATTGTGACGCGCGCTCTCGCGTCGCTCGACGCGCATCAAACGTTGAGGTTCATCCACACCGCCTTCGGCTCGGTAAAATTGTCAAGCGCGGCGGTGCCGTGCTCGCGGCCGAGGCCGGAATCGCGCTCGCCGCCCCACGGCAACCGCACATCGGTGTAGCCATAGGTGTTGATCCACACCGTGCCGGCGCGGGCCTTTTTGGCGAAGCGCTGCACGCGGCCCATATCCGCGCTCCAGACGCCGGCAGCGAGGCTGTAGGCGGTGCCGTTGGCGATGCGCAGCGCATCGGCCTCGTCCTTGAACTTGATCACGCTGACGACGGGGCCAAAGATCTCCTCCTGCGAGATGCGCATCTCGTGCGCGACATTGGCGAACACCGCGGGGCTGATGAAATAGCCCCGGTCACCGACCCGCGCACCGCCGGTGGCCAGTACCGCGCCCTCATGCTTGCCGATCTCGACATAATCGCGGATCGAGCGCATCTGCTTCTCGGAGATGACGGGCCCGAGCGCGGTGGCGCGATCGGCGGGATCGCCGATCCGCAACGCCTCGGCGCGGGCGACCAGACGCTCGACCACCTCGTCATAGGCGTTCTCCTGCACCAGCACGCGCGAGCCGGCCGAGCAGACCTGCCCGGCGTTGAAGAAGATGCCGGCAGCCGCGGCCTTGGCAGCGGCTTCGAGATTGGCATCGTCGAAGATCACATTGGCGGACTTGCCGCCGAGCTCGAGCGAGACCCGTTTGAAGTTGCCGGCGGCGCCCTTCATGATGCCGCGGCCGACGCCGGGCGAGCCGGTGAACGTCACCTTGTCGACATCGGGATGATTGACCAGCGCGTCGCCCACGACGCGGCCGGGCCCGGTCACAATGTTCAGCACACCCTTCGGCAAACCGGCCTCGAGCGCGAGCTCGCCGATGCGCAGCGCCGACAACGAGGTCAGCTCGGCCGGCTTCATCACCACCGTGCAGCCGCAGGCGAGAGCCGGCGCGAGCTTCCACATGCCGATCATCAGCGGGAAATTCCACGGCACGATCGCGGCGACCACGCCGACCGGCTCGCGCACCGTATAGGTCAGCGCGTCGTCGCGCGCCGAGACCACATCGCCGCTGATCTTGTCGGCCCAGCCGGCGTAATAGGTCAGCGTGTCGATGGCGGCGGGAAAATCCTGGCGCAGCACACCCGCAATCGGCTTGCCGGCATCGAGGCTTTCGAGCGCGACAATCTCGTCGGCATGCTGCTTCAGCAGCTCAGCCCATCGGAGCAGGATGTGGCCACGTTCGGCCGCGCGCATGGTGCGCCACTGCCCCTCGAAGGCGCGGCGGGCAGCCGCCACGGCACGGTCGACATCGGCCTCATTGCCTTCGGCAATCGTAGCGATCACCTGCTCGGTGGCGGGATTGAGCGACTTGAAGGTATTTCCGGACAACGAACGGACGCGGGCGCCATCGATCAGCAGCAGTTCGTCCCTGATGGTCGGGGCGCGGCGGGCGTCACGCTCATAGTCATATGCAACGGACATCATATTTCCTCCTGGTGTTGTCACTCAACCTAGGAGGCTCTGATCAGCAGTAAATATGATATCTTGTGCCTATTGGCATGCCAAGATATGAAGTAAACTTCATAAATGGTGACCACGATGCTGCAGATCGAGATCGAGACCGTCTGGCGCTTTCGGAAAGAGGACAGCCCGCAGACCGCGGTCGTGATGCTCGGCATCCTCAACGAGATCCGGAAGACCGGAAAGATCACCAGCGCCGCCAGCGATGCGCAGCTGTCCTATCGCCATGTCTGGAACCTGATCGAGCAATGGACCGAGTTCTTCGGCGTGCCGCTGGTTGAAACCCACCGCGGCAAGGGCTCGAAGCTGACGCCATTCGGCGAGAAGCTGGTGTGGGCCGGCGAGCGCATGCAGGCGCGGCTCGGGCTGCAGCTCGAGAACCTCGCGCAGGAACTGGTCACCGAGATCAAGCCATTTCTCGAGCAGCGACCGTCGGTGATCCGGGTCCATGCCAGCCACGGCTTTGCGGTATCCAAGCTGCGCGAATTCCTTGACCGCGCGGGCGGCGTCGGCGTCGATCTGCGCTATGTCAGCAACCAGAACTCGCTGGTCTCGCTGGCGCAGGGCGCCTGCGATCTCTCCGGCGTGCACCTGCCGCGCGGCGAATTGCGGGCGCAGGGCATCAAGGCCTGCCGCGAATGGCTCGATCCGCGCGAGGACCGCGTCATCAATTTCGTGACCCGCGAGATGGGCCTGATGGTCAAGCGCGGCAACCCGCTGAAGATCACGACGCTGAAGGACCTCGTCGAGCGCAAGGCCCGTTTCGTCAACCGCGACCACGATTCCGGCACGCGGCTGCTATTCGATCAATTGCTGAGGCTGCATAAGATCCCGGAAGGGCGGATCAACGGCGCCCAGCATATGGAATTCACCCATGCGGCGGTCGCCGCCTATGTCGCGAGCGGCATGGCGGATGCGAGTTTTGGCGTCGAGGCCGCGGCGCGGCAGTTCGGGCTCGATTTCATCCGCTTGCTCACGGAAGATTATTTCTTCGTGTGCAAGCGCGCCTTCCTCGAGACCGAGCCGATGCAGCGCGTGCTCGACATCATGAAGAGCAGCGAGTTCCACAAGGCGGTAGGCGCCCTTCCCGGTTATGTCGCCTCCAACACCGGCGCCGTCAGCGGGGTGAAGGAGTTTCTCGAGAAGCTGCATTCCGACCGCTGATCAGCCACGCCCGGCGGCGGCCAACCGCGCGTCACGAGGCCAGTTCCCGAGCCGGCATCTTGGGCTCGCCTCGAAAATCGTCGATCCTTCGAGACGCGTACAGGTGCGATGACGAGGATAGATGGACAGGGAAATATCTAGCCGAGCCCGCTTATGTCGGCGACCAGCACCGAGCCAGTCACCGATTCCGTGATGTAGAGGCGGTCGCGGTCGGCGCCGCCGATGGCGACATTGGTGCAGCTCGGCCCGGCGCAGGACTTGATCCGCGCGATACACTCGCCGTTCGGCGCAAACACGAAGACATGGCCGAGCGAGGCGTGCGCGACGAACAGCCGACCGGCGGCGTCCATCGTCATGCCGTCGGGTCCGCTCGGGCCGAACAGCGAGCAGAAGCGGCCGACCTTGGAGACGCTGCCGTCCTTCATGAACGGCGCGCGCCAGACCGCATTGTCGCGCGTCATGGCGACGAACAGCACCGCCTCGTGCGGATCGAGCACCAAGCCGTTCGGGCTGATGCCGGTGTCGATCAGACAGTCGAGCGCTCCGTTCACCCGCAGCCGATAGACGCGGCCGGTCGGATCGTGCAGCCCGGTCTGGCCCTGATCGGTGAAATAGATGTCGCCGTTCGATGCGATGTGCAGGTCGTTGCAGCCGCGGAACGATTCCGAATTGCGCGAGCGCAGCAGCGGCGTGACCTCGCCGGACCTGGCGTCGAGCTCCATCAACCCGTGCCGATAATCGGCGATCAGGATGCGGCCCATCGCATCGATCTTCAGCCCGTTCGGCCAGCCGTCATACTCGGCAACCTGCGACCATGACTTGTCCGGCGCGATCCTGAAGATGCGGCCGAACGGAATGTCGACGATGTAGAGATTGCCGTCGGCATCGAACGACGGTCCCTCGATGAAGCAGTCGGTCACCGCGCCCGGGCGGTTGGCGTCGGCCCATTCGCTCGCCACCCTGCGGCGGAATTCCGCCGGCACGGCGGAGAAGATTTCAGTCGCGATCAGTTTCGGCGGCGTTTCCAGGAACATCATTGTTGGTTCACCCGTTGGCGGAACGGGGCGAACCATAGAGAAGATTGCTGGCGCCGTCGAATACCCCAAAGCCCACCACGTCATTGCGAGCGAAGCGAAGCAATCCATACCTCCATGCGTGGCAAGATGGATTGCTTCGTCACTTCGTTCCTCGCAATGACGGTTGGACAGCCGTCCTGTGCTTACGACGTTTTCCTATTCGGCCGGCTGCGCCGCGCCATAGGCTTCCGAGATCATGTAGCCGGACAGCGTGCCGTAGGCCGCGGTCCATGCGGCGGCGACGTCAGGCGTCCAGGCTTCGCCGAGCCCCTTCTCCAGCGTCCACAACAACGCGCCGCCGACCACCGGATAATGCTCGGGCTTGGCGCCGTAGCTGACATGCCGCTTGGCCAGCGCACTCGCGGCCGGCAGGATCATGTCGAGATTGCTCAGCCCATTCACGACGACGGCAAGCGTCGTCATCAATTTCTTGCGCTGCTCCTTCATGTCGACCGGAAACATCGCCTTCACGGCGGGCGCGACTTCGAACAAGCGGTCGTAGAAAATGACCGCGGCCTGCTCCGAGATCGGCGCGACCTTGCCAAAGCTGTCCTGAACCAGCTTGATTTGAGCCGGATTCATCTCAATTCTCCTCGGTCATGAAATGAGTTCTGCAACGATTTTTCAAAACGCGAGCATTGGTAACCGAAGCCGGCGCTTCGGTTCAAAGCGGAAACGCTTGCCGTCGACGTGATCATCACGCCGCCTCGACGAAGCTGTGGCGCTCATAGAGGAATTCGAGCACGCGCTGCCGGCACTTCAGGTAGCCCTGGTTGGTCGCGAGCTCGAGCCGCTTGCGCGGCCGCGCCAACGGCACCTCGAGCACCTCGCCGATCCGCGCGCTCGGACCGTTGGTCATCATCACGATGCGGTCCGACAGCAGCACCGCCTCGTCGACGTCGTGGGTGATCATCAGGATGGTGTTGCCGAGCTTCTGGTGCAACGCCATCACCGAATCCTGCAGGTGCGCCCGGGTCAGCGCGTCAAGCGCGCCGAACGGTTCGTCCAGCAGCAGCACCTTTGGCTCCATCGCGAGCGCACGCGCGATGCCGACGCGCTGCTTCATGCCGCCCGAGATCTCGCTCGGCCGCTTGTCCTTGGCATGCGCCATCTGCACGAGGCTGAGATTGTGCATCACCCAGGCGTCGCGCTCGGCCTTGCTCTTGGTCCTTGCAAACACCTTGTCGACGCCGAGCTTGACGTTCTCGTAGACGGTGAGCCACGGCAGCAGGCTGTGGTTCTGGAACACCACGGCCCGATCCGGTCCCGGCGAATTGACCTCGCGGTTCTCCAGCAGCACGCCGCCATTGGTGGCGCCGGTGAGGCCGGCGACGATGTTGAGCAGTGTCGACTTGCCGCAACCGGAGTGACCGATGATCGAGACGTATTTGCCCTTCTCGATCGTCAGGTTGATGTCCTTCAGCACCTCCGTGGTGGCGTTGCCGCGGGTGAAGGTCTTGTCGATGTGATCGAGCTTCAGATAGGCCTGCATGACGTCCTCCTCAGTTCGCCGCCGTGCCGCGGGTCACCACTTTGCCGAGGCCCGCAATGAGCCGGTCGAGCACGAAGCCGATGATGCCGACATAGAACAGCGCCAGGATAATTTCGCTGATATGCGAGGAATTCCACGCATCCCAGATGAAGAAGCCGATGCCGACGCCGCCGATCAGCATTTCCGCGGCGACGATCGCGAGCCAGGACAGGCCGATGCCGATGCGCAGGCCGGTGAACATGTAGGGCGCGGCCGCCGGGATCATGATCTTGGTGAAGAACTCCAGCGGATTGAGCTGCACGACCGCCGCGACGTTGCGGTAGTCCTGCGGGATGTTGCGGATGCCGACCGCGGTGTTGATGATGATCGGCCACACCGAGGTGATGAAGATCACGAAGATCGCCGAGGGCTGGCCATCGCGGAATGCGGCCAGCGACAGCGGCAGCCAGGCGAGCGGCGGGATGGTACGCAGCACCTGGAACAGCGGATCGAGCCCGCGCATCGCCCAGACCGACTGTCCGACCAGCGTGCCGAGCGCGATGCCCGCAATCGCCGCCAGCGAATAGCCGTAGGCGACGCGCTGCAGGCTGGCGGAGAGATGCCAGAACAGGCCCTTGTCGATGCCGCCATTGTCGAAGAACGGATCGAGGATCAGCTCCTTGGTATCTTTGAACACTTTCGACGGCGGCGGCAGGCTGGAGCCGGCGCGCCGGCAGATCAGCTCCCACACCACCAGCAGCAGCGCGACCACGATCAGCGGCGGCACCACGCGCGCCGCGGTCTCCTTCGCCATCCTGGCGTAGGTCTCGGCGCGCGGCGCGCGCTTCGGCGTCATGGTCACGACCGGCGCCGCGGCAGCGGCCGGCGGGATCGCGACCGCCGACACTTCGGTCTTCATGGCAGGCATCGACATTGAACGAAAATCTCCATGGTCAAAAAAAGGAGAGCCGCACTGCTCGCGCGGCTCGCTCAAATCAGACGTCAACACGCTTGATGGACAACGACTTCAGATAGGCCGCGGGATCGGCGGGATCGAACACCTTGCCGTCGAAGAAGGTCTCCTTGCCGCGCGAGGTCGAGGCCGGAATGTCGGACACGCCAAGCTCCTTGGCGGCCTCTTTCCAGAGATCCTCGCGGTTCACCTTGGCGATCAGCGCCTTGGTGTCGAAGCCTGCCTCGTACTTGCCCCAACGGATGTCTTCCGTGAGGAACCAGAGGTCGTGGCTCTGATAGGGATAGGAGGCGTTGTCGCTCCAGAACCGCATCTGCTGCGGCGAATTCTCGACCACGCGGCCGGTGCCGTAGTCGAACTTGCCCTTCATGCGGTCGGTGATGTCCTCGACCGGGCAGTTGATCCACTGCCGCTTGGCGCAGATCGCCGCGGTCTCCGCGCGGTTCTCCGCCTTCTCGCACCACTGCTGGGCTTCCATGACAGCCATCAACAGCGCCTTCGCGGCCTTCGGATTCTTGTCGACCCAGGCGGCGCGCAGGCCGAACGATTTCTCCGGATGCTTGTCCCAGAGCTCGCCGGTCGTGATCGCGGTATAGCCGATCTCCTGATGTATCAGTTGCAGATTCCACGGCTCGCAGACGCAGAAGCAGTCCATCGTGCCGACCTTCATGTTGGCCACCATCTGCGGCGGCGGCACCACGATGGTCTCGATGTCCTTGTCGGGATCGATGCCGCCGGCGGCGAGCCAGTAGCGGATCCACAGATCATGCGTGCCGCCCGGGAAAGTCATCGCGGCCTTCACCGCCTTGCCGGAGGCCTTCTTCTTCTCCAGCGCCGCCTTGAACGGCGCGGTGTCGATGCCGACCTTGAGATCGGCATATTCCTTGGCGACCGAGATGCACTGGCCGTTCAAATTGAGCCGCGCCATGATGTACATCGGCGTCGGCTGATTGTTCTGCGTTACCTTGCCGGCCGAGATCAGATACGGCATCGGGGTCAGGATATGCGCGCCGTCGATGCCGTTGCCCTCGGAGCCGAGCACGAGGTTGTCGCGCGTGGTGCCCCACGAGGCCTGTTTCTGCACCTCGACATCGGGCATGCCGTATTTGGCGAAGATGCCCTTCTCCTTGGCGACGAACAGCGGCGAGGCATCGGTCAGCGCAATGAAGCCGAGCTTGGCAGCCTTCACTTCCGGACCGGCGCCCTGCGCGAATGCACCTGCGGGAAAGTTGAGCTTGGCCGCGGCGAGCAGCGCGGCGGCGCCGCTGCTTGCCTTGAGTAGCTGACGGCGGCTGAGGCCGCGGCTTGGCGGCTTGTCGGTGGGCTTGGTCATCGGTCGTCCTTTGCGTCGTTGCGTTGCGGTGTTGCGTCAGTGCGTCGAGCGCCGCCCTCCGGATGGCGACGCGCGCAGGGCGCAAAAAGGCGTGCACCGGGAAGGCCCCGGTCTGGCGGCGTCAGAAATCCGATGGGGTAGCCTCGAGGGACGGCTTCAATGGCGTCGGCTAATGATTATTCAAGCCTTGTGCCAACCTACCGCAGCGCGAAAATGGATTTCGCTGCAAAGCCTTGCGCAACATGTCGCAGCGCGGGCGAGTTTTCCGCGCGCTGCCAAAACTTGCGATTCGCCCAATCTTTGTGCGGCGCACAAGAATTGAGCAGAAACGTTCAGAAACCGATCAGGCGTCCTCGGTGACCTTGGTGCCGAGCGGCGCGGGCGCCATTCCGCCGCCGGGCTTCACACGGAATTCGTAGGTCATCAGGCTCCACGGCCCATCCGATCGCTGGCCATCGGGCATGACAGGATCGGTGCGGCGCTCGACCTTGGCGATCAATTCATCCTTCACGCCGAACACGACGTCGGAATCGATGTACTTGTCGCCCTCGACGAAGACATGCGTGATCAGAGGCTCGTAGCCCTTGGCGTTGACCAGGAAGTGCACATGCGCCGGCCGCATCGGGTGACGGTTGGTCTGCGTGATCATCTGCCCGACCGGGCCGTCGGTCGGGATCGGATAGCTGCACGGCACGATGGTGCGGAAGAAGAAGCGGCCGTCGGCATCGGTGATGAAGCGCGCCCGCGACGACGGACCTTCGGTGGCATAGCTCGGCTTCTGCGAGTCATAGAATCCGTCATCGTCCGCGTGCCAGATATCGACCGGCACATTGGCCAGCGGCTTGCCGTCGAGGTCGGTGACGCGGCTCTGCACGAACATGCGCTCGCCCGGCAGGCTCGCCGAGATGTCGGTGCCGTGCGGCGTCACCTTGTGCTCGCCGACATAGAACGGGCCGAGCACGGTAGTCTCGGTCGCGCCGTCGCGATCGCGATGGTTGACCGCATCGACCAGCATCGACACGCCGAGCACGTCGGACAGCAGGATGAACTCCTGGCGGATGTCGGTGCACTTCTGCCCGGTGCGGGTCAGGAAGCCGATCGCCTGGTCCCATTCCTCGAAGGTGAGATCGGTCCTGCGCACATAATCGTGCAGCGACTTCACCAATTCCTGCAGCAGGAACTTGGCCCGCGGATCGGGTGTCTGGTCGAAGCTGCGGATGACGGCGGCGGTGAGCTCGGTTTCGTTGAACTGGGTCATCTCGGCGTTTCCCTTGACGGATACCTTGGCAGATACTTTGGGCCCCTTCGGGGGCGCGATTGCAGGGGCGACGGTACACCACCAGCTCAATGCCGGTAAGCGGCAGCGGATTGGTGCAGCAGACACTTTTCGGCTATCAAGGCTGCCTTGCAAGCCGGAGAAACGCCTGATGCTAGCCCCCACGCCTGCCTCGCCCGAATCCGCGGGAATGTCGACCACTGCCCTCAACCGCCTCGAAGCGCATCTGAAGAGCCGCTACATCGATGCCGGCCGTTTTCCTGGCACGCAGGTCCTGATCTATCGCCGCGGCAAGATCGTGCATTCCACGGTCCAGGGCTTTGCCGATCTCGAGCGCAAGGTGCCGGTCAAGGACGACACCATCTTCCGCATCTATTCGATGACCAAGCCGATCACATCGGTCGCCTTCATGATGCTGGTCGAGGAAGGCAAGGTCGCGCTCGACGAGCCGGTCGCGAAATATATTCCGGAATGGAAGAACCTCGGCGTATTCGTCGCCGGCACCGCGCCCGCCTTCCTGACCCGCCCACCGACGCGGCCGATGCAGATCGTCGACCTCTTGCGCCACACCTCGGGCCTCACTTACGGCTTCCAGCAGCGCTCCAATGTCGACGCGGCCTATCGCGAGAAGAAGATCGGCGAGGTCATCAAGGCCGGCACGCTCGACGGCATGATTGAGGACCTGGCGAAGATCCCGCTGGAGTTCTCGCCGGGCGAAGCCTGGAACTACTCGGTCTCGACCGACGTGCTCGGCTATCTCGTCGGCAAGATCTCCGGCCAACCGTTCGAGCAATTCCTGAAGGAGCGCATCTTCAAGCCGCTCGGCATGAACGACACGGATTTCTTCGTACCCGCCGACAAGGCGCATCGGTTTGCCGCCTGCTATTCCGCCGATCCGCAGGGCGGCTTCAACCCGCTCGCCGCCGAGCGCAAGGGCACACTGACGCTGCAGGACGATCCGACCACCAGCTCGTTCCTGGCGCCGCCTTCGCTGATCTCGGGCGGCGGCGGACTGTGCTCGACCGCGGCCGACTACCTGACCTTCTGCCGGGCGCTGCTCAATGGCGGCGAGCTCGGCGGCGTCAGGCTGCTCGGCCCGAAGACGTTGAAGCTGATGACCTCGAACCATCTGCCCGGCGGGGTCGACCTGCCGGCGATGTCACGCTCGATGTTCGCCGAAGCCGCCTATAACGGCATCGGCTTCGGCCTCGGCTTCGCCGTCACCATGCACCCGTCGCAGACGCTGATCGCCGGCAGCCCGGGCGAATTCAACTGGGGCGGCGCCGCGACGACGTCGTTCTTCATCGACCCGGCCGAGGAGCTGATCACGATTTTCATGACCCAGGTGCTGCCGTCGAGCGCCTATCCGCTGCGGCGCGAGCTGCGCACCATGGTCTACGCCGCGATCACCGAGAGCAATCTCTGACATGACGTCATTCCGCGGCGCACACCTCGTTTGAGCATGATCTCCGCGCGAACGCGTTCCGCGTTTGCCGCGAGGGATCATGCTCAAAGCGCCGCGGAACCTTTCTGATATAAAACTGTTTCCTTTGGCGAATTTTTCCCGCCTCCCCTAAGCTCGCAGCGAATGGGCACCGACCCGGGGACTTCGTGCCGAAACTGACATTGCCAGTCCGTCTCGCGCTTCTGGTCGCGGGAACGATGTTGCCGCTGATCATTTTCGCGGTCGGGATCGCCTTCCACAATTATCAGCGGGATCGCCAGGCCGCCACGCAGCGCGTACTGGAGACGGCGCGCAGCATCCGCCTGCTGCTCGATGCGGAAATGCAGCGCATGACCGGCGGGCTGCAGGTGCTGGCCCTGACCAACTCGCTGCGCAACAGCGACTTCGACAACTTCCGCCGCGTCGCGGTCGGCTTCATCGACCAGTACGGCAAGGACGGCGTGGTGCTGGTGGCGGACCGCGCCGGACGCCAGGTGTTCTCCTCGCTGACGCCGGACACCGCGAGCCTGCCGCCGCGCAACAATCTCGAGATCCTCGAGAAGGTGTTCGCGACGCGGCAGCCGCAATACTCCAACCTGTTCTTCGGCGCGGTGAAGCAGCGGCTGATCATCACCGTCGAGGTACCGGTGATGCGCGACGGCGAGGTGCTCTACGACATCTCCTTCAGCCCGCCGATCGAGGTGTTCCAGGCCATCATCGAGAAGCAGCGCCTCAGCCAGGACTGGACCATCTCGATCTTCGATAGCGACGGCGTCAACCTCGCGCGGGTGCCAAATCCGCAGGCGACCATCGGGCAGCGCGCCTCGCCATCGTTGTTTGCCGAGATGTTCCGCCGCGGCGAGGCGACGCTGCCGACCGTCTCGCTGGAGGGCGTGGCGCTGATCACCGGTTTCACCCGGTCGCGCGTCACCGGCTGGACCGTCGCCGCGGGGATCGCGGAGAACTCGCTGGTGGCGCCGCTGTGGCGCTCGCTGGCGATCACCAGCGTGATCGGCGGCGTCCTGCTGCTGGTCGGGCTCGGCTTTGCGGTGCGGATGGCAACCACGATCGCGCGCGGCGAGATGCTGCACGACCTGCTGATCGAAGAGCTCAACCACCGCGTCAAGAACACACTGGCGATCCTGCAATCGATCGCCACGCAGACCTTCCGCAGTGCAAGCCGCACCGAGCGCGACAAGTTCGAGGGGCGGCTCGGCGCGCTGGCCGAGGCGCACAATCTGCTCTCCACCGACAAATGGCAGGGCTCCGACTTCCAGGACGTCGTCAGCCGCGTGCTGCGGCCCTACCTCTTGAACACGTCCGCGCGGGTCAGGATGTTCGGCCCCCGCGTGCCGCTGTCGCCCCGGCTTGCTTTGGTGCTGTCGATGATCCTGCACGAGATGGCGACCAACGCCGCCAAATATGGCGCACTGTCCAACGACACCGGCACGGTGACGCTGGACTGGGAAATCCTCAACGAGAGCTCCGGACCGAAGCTGCGGATGATCTGGACCGAAACCGGCGGCCCACCGGTCACCGCGCCGGTCCAGCGCGGCTTCGGCTCACGGCTGATCGAGCGCAGTGCCCGCGACCAGCTCGGCGGCGAGGCCACCGTGGATTTCCTGCCCCACGGCGTCGTCTACACCGTGACCAGCACCCTCGAAATCGACGGCTGACCCGGCAGGAGTGCCCGATCCTGCGACATCTTGGCACGCAAGTTGCTATGATTGGCGGGTTCGGCCGGCCAGAAACAGGGAGAAGTCATGTCGACCATCGCAGCGGAAGCGACAGTTGCGCGCAAGCCGCTTTACACATCACTGTTCGTGCAGGTGCTTGTCGCGCTGCTGCTCGGCATCGTCATCGGCATGGCCGCGCCCGATTTCGCGATCGGGTTGAAGATATTCAGCGATGCCTTCCTGAAGCTGATCTCGATGATCGTGGCGCCGATCGTGTTCTGCGTCGTCGTGCACGGCATTGCGGGTGCCGGCGACCTCAAGAAGGTCGGCCGGGTCGGCGTCAAGGCGCTGGTCTATTTCGAGGCGATGACGACGGTTGCGCTCGTGGTCGGCCTGCTGCTCGCCTATCTGTTCGGCCCCGGCCACGGCATGAACATCGACACCGCGACGTTGGATGCCAAGGCGCTCGGCAACTATGCCAGCAACGCGCAGAAGCTGAAGGGCGAAGGCATCGGCAGCTTCCTGCTCAACATCATCCCGACCACCTCGTTCGACGCGCTGTCGCGCAACGACGTGCTGCAGGTCTTGTTCTTCGCCATCATCTTCGGCGTCAGCCTGGCACTGGTCGGCGGCGAGAAGGGCGAGAAGATCTCCTCCTTCATCGACGCGGTCTCGACCGTGCTGTTCCGCGCCATGGGCCTGATCGTGCGCTTCGCTCCGATCGGCGTGCTCGGCGCCGTCGCCTATACGGTCGGCAAATACGGCGTCGGTTCGCTGAAGCAGCTGCTATCGCTGGTCGCGCTGTTCTACGTGTCGGTCGCGATCTTCGTGCTCGGCGTGCTCGGCGCCGTGATGGCGCTCGCCGGCATCAACATTCTCAAGTTCCTCGGCTACCTGCGCGAGGAGCTGATGATCGTGGTCGCCACGGCATCGTCCGACGCGGTGCTGCCGCAGGTGATGCGCAAGCTGGAGCGTTTCGGCGTCAAGGATTCGGTGGTCGGCCTCGTGATCCCGACCGGCTATTCCTTCAACCTCGATGCCTTCTCGATCTACCTGACGCTCGCGGTCGTGTTCATCGCGCAGGCGACCAACACGCCGCTGTCGTTCGGCGACCTGATGCTGGTGCTCGGCGTGTCGCTGATCACCTCGAAGGGTGCGCATGGCGTGCCCGGCTCGGCGATCGTCATCCTGGCGGCGACGCTCAACGCCGTGCCGAGCATCCCGGCGATTGGCCTCGTGCTGGTGCTCTCGGTCGACTGGTTCATCGGCATGGCGCGCGCAGTCGGCAATTTGATCGGCAACTGCGTCGCCACCGTCGTGGTCGCGGCATGGGAAGGTGACCTCGACCGCGACAAGGCCCGTCGCGTGCTCGAAGGCGTCGAGGCGGTTGACGTGACTGCGGGCTGAGCCGCGCGTCCCAAGCCGAGCGGCGTCCCGCGCGTGGCGCGGGGCGCTGACTTACTTGATCAGCCTCAAATACGGCGGCAGTTGCCGGGCCGTCGATTGTTCCAGCATGGGCTCATCCGAAGCGATCATGTCACAGAGGGCCTTCAGCTCGGAATCCGTGACCTTGTGGAGCTCCATCCGAAGCTCGAGGATGGCGAGGGACAACAGCCGTGCCGTCTCCGTGTTCGCCCGGTCGGTCAGGAACGCCTGACATTCCTCCAGCGTTGCAAGCAGCGCCAGCAACCGTTCTTCCGTGTTTGCGACCGGCATATCTTCAACTCCCGAAGCCGCGAGGTAGAGTCGAGGCGTTCCCCTCTTTCGCTTCATTGGCCCCTCCCGCCAGAGTTCGCCGGCTTGTCGTAGGCACACATTTGCTCCAGATGATTGAGAACTTTTGGGCAATTGTCCAGCAACATTCCGAAAGCCTGACTTGGACTTACGTCAAACTCTTGCAAATCGGATGATTTAGTCAAGCACCCGCCGGCCCCTTCTCGACCTCAGGCTGCACTAGCTGGGGTTGCATCCGTGCAACGACGCCCGTACAATATAGTGGCCCGTAGAACTACGGGCGCTGTGCATTGACGCCTATTATGCATGTGCGCAAAATCTGTGTCGATCAAACTCGCGCTAGTTGTGGTTTGGTCAATATTTTGCCAAATGTAGAGGGCGGGGTGTCGACAGACACCTTGGCGCGGTCGACTTCAGGTAGTCGACCGAGTCGGTACTAGGGTGTTTCCTTGCGCGTTTGCGTTTGGATACCATCCCGCGATCTTCCTGGATTTCGTAGTTCAGACGAACTGGCGATCCACTCGAGCTTAACGCGGTACATCATGAACGTGTCCCTGACCCAGCCGGGCCAGGGATTCTCGATTTGAAGGACGGGTCACAAGAATGAACAGATCAGCAGCAAAGAAGATGAAGCAGCGCAGTGCCGGCAAGCCGGACATTGAGTTGGGCAAGCGGATTCGCCTGCGCCGTGTCGAGCAAAAGATCTCGCAGGCCGAACTCGGCGACAAGCTTGGTGTCAGCTTCCAGCAGGTTCAAAAGTACGAGAAGGGCGTCAACCGTGTCGGCGCTGCCCGCCTTCAACAGATCGCGACCGCGCTGGATGTGCCGGTCACCTTCTTCTACGACGGCGACAATAAGGCCCGCGAAGTCGAGAGCCTGCTGTTCCTCGACAGCGCGTTCAGCCTCCGGTTGCTGCGCGCCTACAGCAAGATCAAGGATCAGACGGTGCAACGTCAGCTGGTGTCGCTGATGGAATCGATCGCCGCCAACGAAGACTGAGCGCGGATCGGGTCGCGTCACCGCGAACGCGATCCCACCACACCGCAACGGCCGGTCACCGGCCGCTGCGGCTGCACACGCCGGTCGGGCCAGGAAGACGTCGAAGCGCTGCCATCGCCGATGGCGGCGCTTTTTCTTGAGGCGCGGCTGTCTTTCAAGATTTTGTGATCCAGGCGGATAGCTTCAGTCCCCGCCGGATGCGCGGTCATGAAGCGGCGACGAGCATCGCGTCATGATCTCGCCGCTCCACGTGAGCATGATCTTCGCGCATGCGCGCCGCGCTTTTCCAACTCGCGCTTCGACTGCTCATCTCGCGGAGCGCATGCGCGCGCAATGCGTCGCTATTCTGTCGCGCGGCCAATTGTCGCCCGCGCATCAGGCGACCTCATAACTCCCGCATTTCCTCAGTTGAACCGGCGTCGCCAGAACCAAGTGCACGAGCCTGTCTTTTTTGTCGCAGCAACGAAGTGGCCCGCATGGACGTTCTCAGGCTTCAACCAAGGAGATCTCGATGAATATCAAGCTTGCCGTTATTGGACTCGCCGCGCTTGGAAGCGCAGCGTTGATGTCCGGCGCGGCATCCGCGATGCCCAACGGGCTTCCGCAAGCCGGTCACATCGCGGGCGAAACGTCCAATGTCGACAAGGTGCGCCAGGTCTGCGATCGCTGGGGCCGCTGCTATTGGCGACCGGGCGCATACGGCTACTACGGACCGCGCCATCACGGATGGCATCATCGTCCGCAATTCCACCATCGCCCGCATCATTACGGGCACCGCCCTCATCACGGCGGACATCATGGTGGCCATCACGGCGGACACCATCGCTAATCATCAGCGAGGGGGCTTCGGCCCCCTCACCCTTCCGCGCTAGGCGGTGTGGACAGTTATCGCAGCCATAGGACGATGGCTGCGAGAGTGATGACGGCAAGGTAATTTCGGGCGGTCTTTTCGAAGCGGGTTGCGACGCGGCGGAATTGCTTGAGCTTTGAGAAGCAGCATTCGACGAGATGGCGCTGGGCATAGAGATGCTTGTCGAGCGGATACTTGAGCGCGCGTGACGGGTTGTTGGGGATGACGGCGAGCGCGCCCTTGGCTGCAATGTCCTGGCGCAGGTGATCGGCGTCATAAGCCGTATCGGCCATGAAAACCTCGGCAGGCAATCCCTCGATCAATGTGGCGGCTTGCGGTGCATCGCCCTTCTGGCCTGCGGTGATCGTGAACCGTACCGGACATCCCAAGCCGCGAACGGCCATATGTATCTTGGTGCTCAGGCCGCCGCGCGAACGGCCAAGCGCCTGATCTTCAGACCCCCTTTTTTGGCCCCGGCAGCATGCTGATGGGCTCGAACAATGGTGGAATCGACAATCAGATATTCGAAGTCCGGATCGTCGGACATTGCCTCGAAGATCCGCCACCAGACGCCTTTGGCACTCCATCGGCTGAAGCGCCGGAACGCGCTGTTCCAATCCCCGAACGCTTCCGGAAGATCACGCCAGGGAGAGCCCGTGCGAACGATCCACAGCACACCTTCCACGAACATCCGATTGTCGCGCCCGGTCGAGCCCTTCTGGTCAGGCCGGCCTATGATCAGCGGCGCCATCCGCTCCCAAGCCGCATCGCTCAACACCAGACGATCCATCACACCCAAGACTGCCTCCCAAAAGCAGCCTTGAATCTGATTTGCTCCTAAAAGGGAATCCTTAGAGTCCACACCGCCTAGAGCGCTGCCAATACCGCCTTCGCGACATCGGTCGTGCCGTTGCTGCCGCCGAACTCAAACGGCTTGATGCCGTCGGCGTAGACCTTGTCGACCGCGCGCTCGATCCGCTCGCCGGCCTCGGCGGCGCTTTCGAGTCCATGCTTGTCGGCGAGCCAGTCCAGCATCATCGCGGCCGACAGGATCATCGCGGTCGGATTGGCCATGCCCTGCCCCATGATGTCGGGCGCCGTGCCATGACACGGCTGAAACACCGCGTAGCGGTCGCCGATGTCGGCTGACGGCGCCATGCCCATGCCGCCGATCAGACCGGCGGTGAGATCGGACAGGATGTCGCCGAACATGTTCTCGGTCACCATGACGTCGAAGTCCCACGGACGCTTCACCAGCGCAGCCGCGGCCGCATCGATGTAGAGGTGGTCGGCCCTGACGTCGGGATGACGCTTCGCAGTCTCATCGAAGATGTTCCGGAAGAATGCGAACGCCTTGAACACGTTCGCCTTGTCGACGCAGGTCAGCCCGCCATTGACCTTGCCGCGCGCCTTGCGGCGTTCGGCGAGCCGGAACGAGAACTCGAACAGCCGCTCGGAGGTGTGGCGCGTGATCACCATCGTCTCGCGCGCCTCGCTGTCGGTGACGACGCCCTTGCCCATCGAGGCGAACAGGCCCTCGGTCGATTCCCTGATCACGACGAGGTCGATACCCCGCTGGTCGGCGCCGACGATCGTGCTCGATACGCCGGGGATCAACCGCGCGGGCCGCACGCCGGCATAGAGATCGAAGATCATGCGCAACTCGATCTGCGGCGCGATCTCGGTGTTGTCGGGATAGCGCACCGACGGCAGGCCGCAGGCGCCGAGCAGGATCGCATCGGCCTCCTCGCACAGCCGGATCGTGCTCTCCGGCATCGACTTGCCGGTTTCCTTGTAATGGCCCGCGCCGGCCGGCGCCTCGGTGAAGCGGAATTTGAGACCGGCCGACGCCTCGATCTTGCGCAGCACGTCGAGTGCCGGCGCCATCACTTCGGGGCCGATGCCGTCGCCACCGAGGACGGCGATGTGAAGTGCGTTGTTGGCGGACATGAGAATCTCCGGAGCTCAACAGTCATTCCGGGGCGATGCGAAGCATCGAACCCGGAATCTCGAGATTCCGGGTCTGGTGCTGCGCACCATCCCGGAATGACGGTGAGTTGATCTACGGCGTCAGCACCGCGCGGCCGACCAGCTGGCCCTTCTGCAGATTGGTCAGCGCCTCGTTCGCCTTTGCCAGCGGCATCGGCGTGACCGGGATCGCCGGAATCTTCTTGGTCCGCACCAGGTCGAGCAGCTCTTGGGTCTCGCGCAGATTGCCGACATAGCTGCCCTGGATGGTGACCGCCTTGATCGGGATCAGCGGCAGCGCCCAGGGCGCGCCGCCGCCGAACAGGCCGACGATCACGAGCTTGCCGCCCTTGGTCAGGCAGTCGAAGCCGAGCTGCGAGGTCTGGGCGTTGCCGACCAGATCGATCGCGGCACGGATCGGCTGGCCGGCCTTCTTGACAAGCTGTTCCAGCGCGTCGGGCGCCTTGCCGTCGACGGTCGCGAGCGCGCCTGCGGCTTCGGCCGCCTCGCGCTTCCTGGCGTCGATATCGACCACGATCGCGCCCTTGCCGCCCATCGCCTTCAACAGCGAGAGCGCCATCAGCCCGAGACCGCCGGCGCCGAAGATCACGATCGGTGTGTCGAGATCCTTCTCGACCTTCTTCAGCGCGCTGTAGGTCGTGACACCGGAGCAGGCATAGGGCGCGGCCGTGACGGGATCGAGCCCCTTGAGGTTGAGCAGATACTTCGGATGCGGCACCGTCATGTGGTCGGCGTAGCCGCCGTCGCAATAGACACCGAGCGCATTCGGCTTGATTGCGCACATGTTCTCGTCGCCGCCGAGGCAGGTCGGGCACTTGCCGCAGCCGAGCCAGGGATAGGCCAGCGCGACATCGCCGACCTTGAGGCCGCCCTTGTCGGCGTCCTTGACGTCGGGCCCGAAGGCCACGATCTCGCCGACCGTCTCATGGCCCATTGTGCGCGGCAGCGAGACGCCGCGATCCTTCAGCGACAGCGGCTTGCGGCCGTGGCCGAGATCATAGCCGCCCTCCCAGATATGCAGGTCGCTGTGGCAGACGCCGGCGGCCTTGACCTTGATCAGCACCTGCGTGCCCGACGGCTGTGGCGTCGGCTGATCGACCTCCTTCAAGGGGGCGTTGAAATCGACGACCTGGAAACTCTTCATCGCTGTTCTCCCGTAGCTTGTTCTTGCGGCGGACCTTGCCACGCCTGCCCGTCCGGGACAAACGCGGTGTCGGCCTCCGGATATTTAGATCAGGGGATGATGGCAAGCCGCGAACTGGCCGGGCGCAACCACGCGCAGTTCCGGCACTTCGCTGGCGCAGCGCGCGTCGGCCCGCGGGCAACGGGTGCGGAAGCGGCAGCCGGAGGGCGGCGCAATCGGCGACGGCGGCTCGCCGACCGGCACGCTTTGGGTCGGACGGACATCCGGATCCGGCACCGGGATCGCCTCGATCAGCAGCGCGGTATAGGGATGCGCCGGCCGTGCAAACAACTGCTCCGACGGGCCGACCTCGCAGAGCCGGCCGAGATACATCACCGCGACACGATCCGAGACCGCCTTCACCACGGCAAGGTCATGGGCGATGAACAGCAGGGTCAGGCCGTAGCGCGCCTTCATCTCCTCCAGCAGATTGAGGATCTGGGCGCGGATCGAGACATCGAGCGCGGACACCGGCTCGTCGCAGATCACGAATTCCGGATTGAGCACCAGCGAGCGGGCGATGCAGATGCGCTGGCATTGTCCGCCGGAGAATTCATGCGGCAGGCGTCCGCTCACCAGCGCCGGATCGAGGCCGACCGCCGACAGCACGTCACTGACGCGCCGCCGGCGTTCCTCGGGATCCTTGACGCCCGCGATCACCAGCGGCTCGGCGACGATGTCGCCGATCCGCCGCCGCGGATTGAGCGAGGCAATCGGGTCCTGGAAGATCAGCTGCACGCGCCGGCGCATCTTGCGCAGCGGCTCGCCCTTCAGCGTGGTGAGATCGTGCCCATCGAACAGCACCTTGCCGGAGACGGCCTGGCGCAATTGCAGCACCGCGCGGCCAAGGGTGGACTTGCCGCAGCCGGATTCGCCGACCAGCCCCAGCGTCTCGCCGCGCGCGATCTCGAGACTGACATCGGAGACGGCATGGATGGTCTTGCCTCCCACCGAATATTCGACGACGAGGTTTTCCACCTTCATCAGCGGATCGGGTGCTGCCTGCAGCATCATGCGCGGACCCCCGCGGTGATCGGATGGAAGCAGGCGTAGAGATGCTCCGGCGTTTCGGCCCGGCTGAGCTGCGGCTTCTCCGCGCCGCAGCGCTCCGCGGAATAGCGGCAGCGCGGCGAGAACGAGCAGCCCTTGAGCGGCCGGGTCGGATCGGGCGGCCGCCCCGAAATCGCCGGCAGCGGCGTATGCGGCGCGACGTCGAGCTTCGGCAGCGCGGCGAGCAGCGCCTCGGTGTAGGGCATCCGCATCTGCTTGAACAAGGCAGGCGTCGGCGCGCGTTCGACGACGCGTCCGGCATACATCACCGCGACCTCGTCGGTGCGGCCGGCGACCACGCCGAGGTCATGCGTGATGATGATCATCGCCATGTGACGGCGCTGCTGCTCGCGCGCCAAGAGATCGAGGATCTGCGCCTGGATCGTGACGTCGAGCGCGGTGGTCGGCTCGTCCGCGATCAGGAGCTGTGGCTCGCAGGACAGTGCCACCGCAATCGCGACGCGCTGGCGCATGCCACCGGAGAGCTGGTGCGGATATTGCGCGAGGCGCTGCTCGGGCGCGGGAATGCCGACCGCCGCCAACAGTTCGATGCTGCGCTGCCGGGCCTCGGCAAGATCGAGCTCGAGATGTTCCACAATGGTCTCGATCAGCTGGGTGCCGATGGTCAGCACCGGATTGAGCGAGGTCATCGGGTCCTGGAACACGACCGCCAGCGAGCGGCCGCGCAGCTTGCGCAATTTCTCGGCCGGGAGTTTCGTCAGGTCCTGCCCGTCGAACATCACGCGGCCGGACAGTTTCGCCTTCTTGGGCAACAGCTGCAGGATCGCGCGCGACAGCATGGTCTTGCCGCACCCGGACTCGCCGACGATGCCGAGCGTCCTGCCGGCGCCGACGGCGAGATCGACATGATCCACCGCCCGCAGATTGCCGCGCGGCGTCGGCAGGTCGACCACCGCATTCTCGACCGAGAGCAGCGTCCGGCTCATAGCGCCCCCTGCCTGGGATCGGTCAGCGCACGCATCGTATCGCCGATCAGGTTGAACGAGAGCACGGTCAGGAACATCGCGATCGCCGGAATGAAGGCGAGCCGCGGCGCCACCTCGAGGCTCTCACGCCCCTCCCCGATCATGCTGCCCCAGCTCGAGATCGGCGGCGGCACGCCGAGGCCGAGGAACGACAGCGAGCCCTCGACCACGATGGTGACGGCGACGCCGAGCAGAAAGAAGGCGAGCAGCGGCAGCATCACATTGGGCAGCAGCTCGCGCAGCAGGATGCGCGCATGCGTGGCGCCGAGCGCCTGCGCCGCGATGACGAATTCGCGCCGCGCCAGCGACAAGGTCGCCGCCCGCGCCACCCGCATGAAGGCTGGAATGCCGAGCACGCCGAGGATGCAGGTCAGATTGAAGATCGACTGGCCGAGATAGGCGGTGACCGCAAGCGCCAGGATCAGCGGCGGGAACGCCAGCAGCACGTCCATGCTGCCGACCACGAAGGATTCGAAACGGCCGCGGAAATAGCCCGCGAGCATGCCGAGCGCGCCGCCGATGGTGACACCGATCATCGGTGCGCAGAGGCCGACGATCAGCGAGATGCGCGCGCCATAGATCAACCGCGACAGCTCGTCACGGCCGAGACCGTCGGTGCCGAGCCAATGCTCGGCGGAGATCGGCGCCCGCCGCTCCAGCATGTCCATGTCGGTCGGGCTCGGCAGCGGCAGCAGGTCGGCAAAGATCGCGACCGTGAACACCAGCGCCATCCAGCCGATCGCGATCCAGAACAGCATGCCGAGCCCGCGGCGGCGCCGAGCCGGCGTCGCACCGGCCTCTTCCTCGAGGCTGAGCTCAAGCGTGGCCATGGCGAATCCTCGGATCGAGAAGGGCGTAGAGCATGTCGACGATGAAATTCATGATCACGAAGCCCGCGGCAACCAGCAGCACCACGCCCTGCAGGATGATCAGATCGCGGGTATAGATCGCGCCGACCAGGAGGCGGCCGATCCCCGGCAAGGCGAAGATCGACTCGACGATGACGGCGCCACCGATCAGGCGGCCGATATTGATGCCGGTGATGGTGACGAGCGTCAGCGACGACGGCTTCAGTGCGTGCACGAACAGGATGCGCGACGGCTTGAGGCCCTTCGCCTTGGCGAGCGCGATGTAGTCCTCCTGCAGCGCCGCGATCATGTCGGAGCGCAGCACGCGCATGATGCCCGGCCATTCCGCAAGCCCGAGCGTCAACGCCGGCAGCACCATGAAGCGCAGATTGGCGACCGGGTCCTCGGTGAACGGCACGTAGCCGGTCGCCGGCAGCAGGCGCAGCTCGACCGCAAACAGATAGATCAGCAGGATCGCGGACAGGAAGGTCGGCACCGACAGCATGCCGAAGGCCGAGCCAGTCATGAAGCGGTCGAACGCGCTGCCGGCCTTGGCCGCGCAGGCGATCGCCAGCGGCACGCCGATCACGAGCCCGATCAGCTCGGCCAGGATCATCAGCTCGAACGAGACCGGGACGCGGTCGCTGACAGCCTGCAGCACCGTCTGCCCGGTGCGGAAGGATCGTCCGAAATCACCCTGCAGGATGTGCCACAGCCAGCCGAGGTAGCGCAGCCAGATCGGCTGATCGAGCCCCATGTCGTGACGCAGGGCCGCGACGTTCTCCGGCGTCGCCTGGTCGCCGAGGATCACATAGGCCAGATCGCCGGGCAACAGCGAGGCGATCACGAAAGTCAGGACCGAGACCGCGATCAGCACCGGTACCAGGTACAGGAGCCTGCGCGCGACGAAGAACAGCATGAAAGGCTATTCCTTCCAGGCGTCGGAGACGTCGAGCACCCCGTTGAACATCTTCGGCACGCCCTTCACCTTCGCGCTCGAGATTGCGTAGTAGGTGTTCTGGAAAGTCCAGAACCAGATTGCTTCCTTGTTGATCAGGCGGCTGATCGCGCAATAGTCCTCGGTGCGCTGGGCGACGTCGGCCGTGGTCCGCGCATGCTCCAGCAACCGGTCCAGCTCTGGATTGGAGTAGTTCGCGAGCGCCACCGGGCTGCCGGTGTGGAAATTGGCGTACATCTGCGGATCGGGATCGGCGAGATCGACGATGCGCCACGGCGTGAGCTGGAACTGGCGCATGAAGGCGCGCGGCGGAATGGTTGCCTGATCGACCTGCTCGATCTCCATGTTGGCGCCGATGCGCTTCCAGAATTGCTGCAGCACCTGGCCGCCGGTGCGGCCGCGCGGCGTCGCCGTGACCAGCATCTTGAATTCGACCGGCTTGCCGTAATCCTTGATCAACGCCTTGGCCTTTTCGACATCGTAGGGCAGCGCGCCGTCATCCTTGCACTTCACCCAGGACCCGTCGCCGTAGGGATTGCTGGCCGGTCGCGCCAGGCCATTGGTAATCGCCTGCGACATCTTCGTGCGGTCGAGCGCCATCACCAGCGCCTGACGCACGCGCACGTCGTCGAACGGCGGGACCTTGGTGTTGAAGGCAGCGACTGCAGCCCCCGAGCCTTCATAGGTATGCACGGTCAGGCTCGTGTCCTTGCGCGCCCTGATGATGTTGTCGGCATCGGCTTCGTCGTCCCAGATGATGTCGGCCTCGCCCGATTGCAGCGAGGCAAAGCGCGACTGTGCATCCGGCAAGGGCTTCAGGACGATGCGGTCGAGATACGGCTTGCCCTTGTTCCAGTAGTCCGGGTTCTTCTCGAGCACCATGCGGTCGCCGGCGGTCCAGGACTTCAGGATGTAGGGACCGGTGCCGACCGGGTTGCGGTTGTAGTCGTCGCCCTTGGTCTTCCATGCGGTCGGCGACTGCATGACGTTGTTGGAGCTTTGAATGGTCTGCGTCGCCGGGAAGTTCACGGCCGGGTCGCTGAAATTATAGACCACCGTCAGGTCGTCGACCGGGTTCACGCTGATGATGTTCGTGATGTAGAAGGCGCAACGGCATTTGTTGGCGGGATCCTTCTGGCGGTCGAAATTCTCCTTCACAGCCTTCGCGTTGAATGGCGTGCCGTCATGGAATTTGACGCCTGGCCGCAGCTTGATGGTCCAGGTCTTGAAGTCTTCCGAATGCTCCCATGACAGCGCGAGCTTCGGCTTCACCTCGCCCTTGTCGTCGAGTGTGGTCAGCGTGTCGAAGATTGCGGCCGCCGCGGTATTGGCTGAGGTGTCGTAGACGCCGACCTTGAGCGGGTCGAAGCCGGGAATGTCGAGTTCCTGGCCAACGTTGAGCGTGCCGCCCAGCTTCTGCGCATTGGCCGATGCAGCGAATGCCGCGGCACTGAATCCCGCCACAAGAAATATGCGCGCAACGGCGTGCGCGCGCCCGACCAGCTTCATCAATGCTCCCTCCCAGGTGGGCGACGTCCGGTGTTCCGGATCGTCGTCTGTTGGGCGGCAGATTGTCCGGAATCGCCGCGCGCGACAAGACCGTAATGCGGATGAAAAGCCGCAGGCTTAATGACGCGCCGTCTTTGCCGGTTGCGCCGCGAAGCCTGCGATCTGATCCTCGGAGAGCCCGATCTCCTTCAGATAGGACAGCGTGTGCTCGCCGAGCGTCGACATCCGCTTGCGCGCACCGACCGCAGCGCCGGACATGCGGAACGGCAGATTGAGCACCTTGAAGCTGCCGCCGCCGTCCGCAACCTCGGCCAGCGCGCCGCGATGGGCGATTTGCGGATCGGCGAGCGCCTCGCGCACGGTGCGATAGGCCGATGACGGCACGCCATATTCATTGAGTGCGGCAAGGCAGGCCTGCGTGCTGACCGAGCTCGACCACGCCTCCACGCCCTCCATCAGGCCCGCCCAGTTCTCCCGCCGATCGGAATATTTGGCGAAGCGCGGATCGGACACCCAATCGGGACGACCGATCACCTGCATCAGGTTCTGGAACGTCTTCTCGCTGGCGATCGCCACCATCACGTAGCCGTCGGTGGTCTCGATCGGGCCGAACATCGGGCGCTGGGTTTGCTTCACCTCGAATTGCGACCATTGCAACTCGTTCAGGGTCAGGCTCAGCATCGATTCCAGCATCGAGACGTCGATGTGCTGGCCCTTGCCGCTGGCGGCGCGCTGGTAGAGCGCCGCCGAGATCGCACCGAAGGCGTAAACGCCGGTCAGCACATCGGCGTGGTAGATGCCGCAATAATCCGGCCGGCTGCGGCCCGGTTGGTAGGCGAGATGCGCCATCTCGTAGCCCGAGGCGGCATGGATCACCGGCGCATAGGCCGGCAATTCCGCCGACGGGCCGGTCTGACCGTAGCCGGAGATCGAGCAAAAGATCAGTTTTGGATTGATGTCGCGGATAGAGGCATAGTCGAGCTTCAGCCGCCGCATCACGCCGGGACGGAAATTCTCCACCAGCACGTCGGCGGTGGCGATCAGCCGGCGCACGACTTCGACGCCGGCCGGCGACTTCAGGTCGAGCACGAGGCTGTTCTTGCCGATATTGAGCTGGCCGAACGCCGTCGAGCAATTGTTGCGCACCGGCGGCCGCGTCCGCATCGTCTCGCCCTCGGCGGGCTCGATCTTGATCACCTCCGCGCCCATGTCGGCGAGCATCCGCGTGCAATGAGGTCCGGCGATCGTGGTCGAAAAATCGAGCACGCGAAGGCCGTCGAAGCTCCGTGTCAAATTCCCCTCATCGTCAGCGGCTATGGTCGTCGGCAAGGCTTCCTCCACCTTCGTCATTGGTTGTTCGGCGTCGCGTGACCCTAAAGTGAGCCGCCCTGGCAGGAAAGCGTCTCGTCCAGACCGGGAGCGCGGGCCGTCTTGCATTTTACTCAAAGGCAGATTGGACCCGATCTTGCATAGCCATGTCACGGGCTGGAACGAGGGCGCTTGTTGAAGGTCTTATTCGTCACGACGGAGATGGACGATTTCGTCCGCGTGGGCGGGCTCGCCGCCGTTTCCGCCGCCCTTCCACGGGCGCTCCGCCCGTGGAGCGACGTCAGGATCATGCTTCCCGGCTACCGGGATGTGGTCGAACAGTTCACGCATATTGAAATCGTTGGGCAATGCCGAGCGCTCGCCGAGATGCCGGCCTGCACGCTCGGGCTTGCGTCGACCAGGGACGGACTTCCGGTCTATGTGCTGCTGTGCCCGCAACTCTACGAGAGGCCGGGCAATCCCTATGGCGATGAGTCCGGCCGCGACTGGCCCGACAACGACATCCGCTTCGGCCGCTTTGCCTCCGCCGCTGCCGAACTTGCAGCCGGGATGCTGGACAAGAATTGGGCAGCGGACCTCGTACACGCCAACGATTGGCAGGCGGCGCTCACACCGGCCTACCTCGCCTGGCGCAACGCGCGGATTCCGTCGATCCTCACCATCCACAATCTCGCCTATCAGGGCCTGTTTCCGAAGGACTCGCTGCGGCGGATCGGCGCACCGGAAAGCTCATTCCACATCGACGGGCTGGAGTTCTACGACAAGCTCTCCTTCCTCAAGGGCGGCCTCGTCTACGCCTCGCATCTGACTACGGTCAGCGCGACCTACGCCAGGGAGATCACAACCGCGGAGCTCGGCTGCGGTCTGGAAGGCCTGCTCCGCGTGCGCTCCGACGCCGACCAGCTGACCGGCATCCTGAACGGCATCGACGAGAGTTGGGATCCGCGCCATTGCGCGCAGCTCGCACAGCCGTTCGGCTCCGGCGACTGGAAGGGCAAGCAGGCCAACGCCGACTATGTCCGCCGCCAGTTCGGGCTTGCGGTCTCGCGCGGGCCGATCTTTGGCCTCGTCGCACGCCTCGTGCATCAGAAGGGCGTCGACCTCGTGCTATCCGCCGCCGACGAGATCGTCAGGGACGGCGGACAGATCGTCGTCACCGGCAGCGGCGAGCCGGCCATCGAGGATGCGCTGGTGGCCGCGCATCGCCGCCGGCCCGATGCGATCGGCGTGATCATCGGCTTCAACGATGGGCAGGCGCGCCGAATCTTCGCCGGCAGCGATTTCACCCTGATGCCGTCGCGCTTCGAGCCCTGCGGCCTCAGCCAGATGTATGCGCAGCGCTTCGGCTCGCTGCCGATCGGCCACCAGACCGGCGGGCTTGCGGAAACCATCGCCGACGGCGAGACCGGCTTCCTGTTCGCGCAGCCGTCGGCGGAATCCTTCCTCGGCGGCGTCAGGCGCGCCTTCGACGCCTACCGCGCCAAGGACCGGCTCAACGCCATGCGCTCCAGCGCGATGGCCAAGTCCTACAGCTGGGACCTGTCGGCCGCCTGCTATGGTGCGCTGTACAAAAGGCTGATCATGCCGCGCGTGATGGCGTAGGCGGCTCGCCTCGCGGGCTTGTGAAGCCCGGCGGTTGTGGGATCCCACCGGCCCGGTAACAATCGGGTCATTGCACCGAACCTTTCAGGCAATCACGTCGCCACACGGCTGGACGACGACGCATGCGTGAAATTGCGAATGATGACTTTTGGCCAAACGCGATTGCGATGGAGGAACATCATGGACGTCAACGAAGAGCGCCTCAATTCATTCATGGGAAAGATGATCGGCGATGTCGGCGCGGCGATGAATGCCTCGTTGATGCTGCTGGGCGACAAGCTCGGGCTGTACAGGGCCCTCGCGCAGGGCGGGCCGATGAATGCCGCGGCCCTGGCCAAGGCAACGGGAACGGCCGAGCGCTACATCCAGGAGTGGCTGTCGGCGCAGGCGGCCTCCGGCTACATCGAGTACGACAAGGCATCCGGAAAATTCTCGATGCTGCCCGAGCAGGCGCTCGCGCTGGCCGACGAGGACAGCCTGGTCTTCCTCGGCGCCGTCGGAAGCCTGGTCGGCGCGACCTTTCTCGACGAGCCAAAAATTACCGACGCCTTCAAGACCGGCAAAGGCGTCGGCTGGAACAGGCGCAGCGAGTGCCTGTTCTGCGGCACCGCCCGCTTCTTCCGCACCAGCTACAAGCACTATCTGGTGCAGGAATGGCTGCCGGCGCTCGAGGGCGTCGTCGACAAGCTGAAGAAAGGCGCCGTCGTCGCCGACGTCGGCTGCGGGCACGGCGTCTCGACGCGATTGATGGCGGAGGCGTTTCCAAAATCAACCTTCTACGGCTTTGATTATCACGAGGGCTCGATCGAGGCGGCGCGGAAGTCCGCGCGGGAGGCGGGATTGTCGGACCGCGTTCATTTCGAAACGCATTCCGCCAAGACATTCCCGGCCAAGGGCTATGACCTCGTGTGCTTCTTCGACTGCCTGCACGACATGGGCGATCCGGTCGGCGCCCTCAAGCATACCCGCTCCACCCTCGCCGACGACGGCACCTGCATGCTGATCGAGCCGTTCGCCAACGACCGGCTCGAGGACAACCTCAATCCGATCGGGCGCGTCTACTACGCCGCCTCGACGATGATCTGCACGCCGGCGTCGCTGGACCAGGAGGTCGGGCTCGCGCTCGGCGCGCAGGCCGGAGAGGCAAGACTGCGCGAGGTGGCGCGCCAAGGCGGCTTCTCGCGGTTCCGCCGCGCCGCGGAGACGCCGTTCAACCTGATCCTGGAAGCTCGCCCGTAAGATGGGCAACCGCACAATGCGATTGGGCGGCGGCATCACGCCGCCGCCCAACGCTGCAATGCCGATCTGACGCCGCGGCCGCTCGTTGCGGCCTGCGTCCTCGACGCTCCGTTACCAGTCCTGTTGCGATTGCCAGAAGTACTGGCCGCCGCGCCGGCGCGGATTGGCCGCTTGCGGATTGCCGTAAATCTGGGGATTGCTGTATTGGGGACTGCCATACGGGGTGCCGTATTGGGTGCCCGATTGGGGATTCCAGCTGCGCTGAGAGAAGAAGCCGAAACCGTCGTCGTCCCTGCTCGCAACCATGTCGTCGGTCATCATGGGCCGGGTCGGCTTGCGTGTGATGAAACCGCCCTGGGGCTGGTTGCTCAGAACCGCGACGAACTCGGTGCGATAGTTGGTCTCGGCGCTCAATGGCTCGTCCGAGATGATGATCGAAGAGCGCGCAACGGCGGTCGTCGCGATGCGATCCAGCACATCCTGCGGGATGGTGACACGATCGAGCGCATTCCTGGCGTTGTCGCCATCGTCGATCGACACCTCGGTCCAGCGCAGGCCGCCGGCGTCGTTGCGCGCCATCGCCGTGTAGATGTGCGTGCCGATCGGTTTGTCCGGATCGCGGATGGTTACGGGAACCTCGATGCTCGAGTCGAACACCTCGCCGCCATCAGCCCATGGCTTGTGGGTGTTGCGCCGAACGTAAAGCTTCTGCGTCGCGCGGCTGATGTAGACGGACACCGGCTCCAGCGCGAGCTTCGCCTCGGTCGCCGCCTTCTGGGTATCCGCCTTCTTGGTCTCGGCCGCCTTGGCGGCGTCCTTGGCGGCGGCTGCGGCGTCGAGCTTCGGCTTGGCGTCGCCCTGGGCGGCCTCGAACTGCGTGGTCGCTTCGGCGGCCTTGGCCACCGCCTTCTGCTTCAGATCCTCGGCGCGCGCCTTGGCCTGGTCGGTCTTGGCCGCAGCGAGCGTCTTGTCGGCCAACGCAACCGCAGCGTCGGCACGGGTCTTGATCTGCTGCAATTTGCGCAGCGACGCAGGCGTGAACAGTGCGGCCTCCTTGGTCGCGGCTATCGAAACCTTCTTCGCCTCGTCGGCCGCCTTGGCGGCATCCGCGGCCTCGCGGCCGAGCTTCTCGGCGCGCGCTGGCGCCGCCGCAATGGCTTGCGCGTTCGGCACGAACAGCGCCGGATGGGTGAAATCGACCGGGGCCGGATCGTTCGGCGCGATGATCACCCGCATGCCGATCCTGGTCTTGTCGAACAGCTTCTCGGCAAAATCGTAGGGCATCCGCACGCAGCCGTGGGAGGCCGCATATCCCGGCAGCGGTCCGCCATGCAGCGCGATGCCGTTCCAGGTGATGCGCTGCATGTTGGGCATCCAGGCATCGTCATAGAGGGTCGAGTGGTGGTCCTTGTCCTTCTCGATCAGCGCAAAGACGCCGGCCGGCGTCTCGCGTCCCTTGACACCGCTCGACACCGGCGCCCGGTAGATCCAGCCCTCGGCGTCGTAGAGCGTCACCTTCTGGGCCTTGATCGACACGATCGCCATGATCGGCTCGCCAGCGGTGCGCGGCGCGGTCGCCTCGACGGCTGCCGCGGGACGCTGCTCTTTCGCCGCGACGCCGCCGGTCAGTGACGCAAGTGTGACCATCGCTGCGAAAGTCACAAAGGCGGGTTGGCCCCAACGCCGCATCGCTCCGGTGGTTTGCGCCGTCGTCGTTCGATGTACCATGCCGCTCCTCGGTCGAAATGCCTGCCCGCGCTCCGTCAATCCCGTACCAGACCGCGATTTTGGATTGATTAATCGCCGCCACGGTCCAACGCGCGAACTCGCTCCTGGGGACCATCGGACTCGTTCCAGCAGCAAATCACTTATGTATTCACTCATATATGACGGCACATGCAGGAGAAAGGGTGCCGCGCAGCAAAACCGGCCGGTAGCCGCATCCCGGGTCTGGTCGGCGGCCCAATTGTGCCGCGGTTGCGCCCTGCCATCATGCCGTCCGCCGCGTTTCCGGCATCACCAGCCAGACCACGAACAGCCCGAATGCGGCGATCCCGGCCAGCCCCATGAAGGCCGTGCTGCTGCCGAGCTTGTCGCTGACATAGCCGGCCAGCACCGTGCTGAGCGACGCGCCAATGCCGACCGCGGTGCCGACAATGCCCTGCGCGAGATTGAAATGGCCGCTGCCGAAGGCGATGTCGGCCACGATCAGCGGCACCATCACGCTGAAGATCGCCGCGGTGATGCCGTCGAAAATCTGCACGATGACCAGCAGATAGGGATCACGCACGGTTGCAAACAAAAGGCCGCGGACCGCCAGCGCGACGAATGCGATCAGGAGCAGCGGCCGCCGGCCCCGGATCTGGGCTATGCGGCCGACCGAGGGCGAGGACAAAGCGACGATCGCCTGCGGCACAATGATGCAGGCCGCGATCAGGACCGGCGCCCATTGGCTCGACCGTGTCGTCACCACGCCCGCCATCAAGGGCAGCATCGCGGCATTGGCGAGTTGGAACAGCATCATCGCGCCGGCAAAGATCAGGAGCGGCCGCTGCCGCACCAGCGCGAACACGCTGGTGGCGCGCTTGTCGGGGACTTCCCGTTTCACCTCGCCATGGGCCTGCGCGATGTCGATCTCGCGCTCGCGGATCCGGGCCAGCGACAACAGCGTCGGGATCGCCAGGATGAAGGTGACGAGGAACACCGAGCGGCTCGACAGCAGATAACCGCAGGCGCCCATCAGTGCCGCGGCCGAGCCGCTGCCGAGCGAGGCGAAGCGCGCATTGCGGCCGAGTCGCTCGCCGATCGCAAGCGGCCCGACCAGACCAAGGCTGATCGCGGCGATCGCTGGACCGAGCACGCAGCTTGCTAGCGCGTGCAGCGTCGCGGCGAGCGTCACCACGGGAAAGATCGGCCAGAGCGCATAGGCCAGCGCGCTGGCGCCGATCGCGGCCACCGCGCAGCCCGCAACGACCCGCTCCGAGCGCGCCGCATCGACGATCGCTCCGCCGGGCATCTGGCCCAAGAGGCCGATGATGCCGCCGATCGAGAGCACGAAGCCGATCTCGACCTGGGTCCATTTCTGCGTCGTCAGATAGACCGCGACGAACGGGCCGAAGCCGGTCTGCACGTCGGCCAGGAAGAAGATGAACCAGTCGAGGCCGCGCTGGCTTTGCCGCGACGGCCCGCGCGGTTCCTCCGGAGTGGGCTGATCGGGGACAATTGACACAACGTTGGTGCTGCCGGCTGATCGCTCGCCACGATCGTCGCCAACCGTCTCTAAAGAAGAGTTCGGACGCGCGACCAGCTCTACCCCCCTAATGTTCGTAATCCCATGGATGCAGGCTTCCCGCCGCCCCCAGCACGATCAGCGGCGTATCTTCCTTGTACTCCGGCGCAGCGCTCACCTGCTGCTTGTTGAGGTCCAGCGTGATGCTGTCGCTCTTGCTGGAAACACCGGCGAAACGCAGCGCGTTCCAATCGACCACGATCTTGCGGCTGCCGACGCCGAGGAAGCCGCCGAAATCGATCACTGCGGCGCGGACCTTGCCGTCGCGGTCGACAATGACGTCGACGATACGGCCCATGTTCTCATTGGCGGAACTGCGAACGTCGCGCCCGAGAATGCCGTGCGCATCGCGAGCACCGATCACGGTCACCGACGGCGGCGGCGACGGTTCCTTGGACGATTCCTTTGAGGGCTCCTTCGGCGTCGCAGAGGCTGCTGGCGGCGCCTGGGCTGCCGGCGGCGCAGGAGTTGCTGGCGTTGCTGGCGGCGCCTGCACGGCCGGCGGCGATGGTGCAGGCGCCGGCGCTTCGTCGTCGGCGGCCCGGACACCCGCGCATGCCAGCAGCGCCGCTGCGACCAGCATCATCATCATCCTCGGACGCATGTTACTCTCCCCGCGATTTCCCGGCGCACGCATGCCGCGCGACGACGCTCAATGCGTCAGCACGATAGACACCTGGATCTGGCCGCGCGTTCGCAACACTTCGAGCGACACCTCGTCGTCATGGCGGCGCAGCCTCAGATCGACACTGGAAGCGCCGAGCCTGAGGTCGCGCAGCACCACGTCGTTGAGGAACTCCGGCAGCCGCGGATCGCGCAAGCGAATCTCGCCGCGCGCGGTGTCGAACTCGAGGCCGAGCGCAGCCTCCAGCAGCGTGAACGGCGTCGCGCTCGCCCAAGCCTGCGGTGCACAGGCCACGGGATAGAGCACCGGGCCGCGCCGGCGCTCGCGGCGGAAGCCGCAGAACAATTCCGGCAGCCGCCGCAGTTCCATATAGCTCGCGGCGTCGAACAGGCCCTTGAACAGATGCGCGACCGAATGCTTGAGGCCGTAGCGGGCAAATCCGAGCGCGATCAGCGCATTGTCATGCGGCCAGATCGAGCCGTCGTGATAGGACATCGGGTTGTAGCGCACTTCGCCCGCGGCGACGGTGCGGATGCCCCAGCCCGAAAAGAACTTCTGGCTCATCAGGTCGGCGGCGACCCGTCGCGCGCGGTCTTCCCGCACCATGCCGGAAAACAATGTCTGGCCGGCATTCGAGGTGCGCACCTTGCACGGCTGCTTGGCGCCGTCGAGCGCGACCGCATAGGTGCCGAGCTCCTCGCACCAAAATGCTTCCTCGAACCGCTCGCGCAGCCGCTCGGCCTCGGCTTCCAGCTTCGCAGCCTTGTCGGCAAAGCCGAGCTTGCGCGCCGCGCGCGCGGCAAGCTGCTTGCCGGCAAACACGTAGCCCTGCACTTCCGCCAGCGCGATATTGCCCTCGGCAAGCGTTCCGTCGGCGTGGAAGATGGCGTCGAACGAATCCTTCCAGCCTTGATTGCGCAGCCCCTCCTCGGTGGCGCGCTGATATTCGACGAAGCCGTCACGATCGGGATCGCCCGGGCCGTCGATCCATTGCAAGCCGGCCTCGACCGCGGGCCACAGCTCGCGCAGCGTGTCCAAATCGCCGGTGCGCTCCAGATAGAGCCCGGCGAGCAGCACGAACAGCGGAGTCGAATCGACGCTGCCGTAATAATGCGCGAACGGCACCTCACGAAGCGCGGCCATCTCGCCACCGCGCATCTCGTGCAGGATCTTGCCAGGCGCGGCATCGGCCAGCGGATCGACCGCCTTGGCCTGGAACAGCGCGAGCCGCTTCAGCACGCCCTTGGCGATCCGCGGATCGACCCACAGCATCTGCAACGCGGTGATCAGTCCGTCTCGGCCGAACGTCGTCGAATACCAGGGAATGCCGGCATAGGGGTAACGGCCCTGCGGCGTCTCCGTCATCAGCATGTTGAGGTCGGCCATCGCCTGGCACAGCACCTCGTTGAAGATGTTGTTCGAGGTTTCGATGCTGGCTGCGCCGGCCGACGAGGTCCGCATCTCGCGGCGGTGCGCCAGCAGCCCGCGGAAGAACGGCACCGGCTTCTGCATGATCGGCTTGTTGCAGGAGACCGCGACGAACAGCGACGTGACCTGCCCGGGCTCGAGATCGAAATGATAGGTCGCCGCGTTGACCGACAGCCGCGTCGGCCGCGGATCGAAATGCAGCGCGGTGATCCGCGTCTGCTCGTCGAGGCCGCAATATTCCAGCACCACGTCGGTCGGGCCGAGCAGCTTGCTCGAACCGATGCCCCGCCGCGGCCGGCGCTCGCCGCGCACCTCGAACAGATCGGCAAAGTCGTTGTCGAACAGCAGCGTGAGATCGAAGCTCGCGGCATGGTCGCCGTGATTCTGCAGGCCGATGCGCTGATAGGCCGTGCCGCGCCACAGGAAGATCGAGCGCACGATGTGCAGCGTGTCCTTCGGCAGCGTGAGGCGGTCGTCGCGATAGACGTCGGAATTGGTAAGGTCGACCGTCAGCGCCGAATTGTCGTCGCGCATGTTGGAGCCGAGCAGGAGCGGCTGCACGTCCTCCAGCACCATTTCCAGCCGCGCCAGGTAGCGGGTGTCGGCGTTGAACAGGCCGTCCGGCCCGCCGGCCGAGGCGCCGATGTCGCCATGGCTGTCGAGCACGATGAAGGTGTCGTCATGCTTGAGCGAGCGCCGCGGCCGCGCCGCGGGCCCGGTCATCGGAATGTAGAACGGCGATTCGGCGACGTGCTCCGTGATGCGAGCGGTGATGATCTGCGTAACGACGTCAGCTGCCATCTGAACCTCTGGCGACTTTGCTTGGCCCGTATCCTGGTTCGAACGAACGCACCGGAACGCACAAACGCACTTGACGACGCGGGGTCAGGCCGCGCTGGTGGAAAGGCGGCCCATCTCGCGCGCGACCAGGTCGCGGTAGGGGCCCCTTCCCTTCACGAGGATATCGGGCGGACCGTCCTCGACGATCCGGCCGCCCTGCAGCACAAGCACGCGGTCGAAGCTGCGCAACGTCGCGAGGCGGTGCGCGATCGCGACCACGGTACGCCCGCGCATCAGCCGCGACAACGCCTCGCGGATCGCCTCCTCGGAGTCGGCATCGAGCGCCGCGGTGGCCTCGTCGAGCAGCAGGATCGGCGCATCCTTCAGGAAGGCGCGCGCGATCGCGATGCGCTGGCGCTGGCCGCCGGAGACCTTGACGCCGCGATCGCCGACGATGGTGTTCATGCCCTCGGGCAAAGTTTCGATGAAGTCGCAGCGCGCCGCGATCGCCGCCCGCAGCACCTCGTCGTCGGTGGCGTCCGGCCGGCCGTAGCGGATGTTCTCCAGGATCGAACGGTGGAACAGCGAGATATCCTGCGGCACCACCGAGATTGCCGCGCGCAGGCTCTGCTGGGTGACGCGCGAGATGTCCTGGCCGTCGACGGTGATGTTGCCCTGCTCAACGTCGTAGAAGCGCTGCAGAAGGGTAAACAGTGTTGACTTGCCGCCACCGGAGTGGCCGACCAGGCCGACCCGCTGGCCGGGCTGGATGCGCAGGCTGAAGCGCTCGAACACCTGCAGGCCGCCGGGATAGCGGAACGAGACATTGTTGAAGGCGATCGCGGCGCCGCTCTTCACCAGCGCCTCGGCCTCCGGATGGTCCTTCAGCTCGTGCGGCTGCAACAGCGTCGCCAGAGCCTCGGTCAGGCGCGCGACATGCTGGGTGACGTCGACCAGCGCGACCGCGAGATCGCGGGTGGCGCTGAGGATCGAGATGCCGAGCGTGCAGACCAGCACCACGTCGCCGGTGGTCGCCGCGCCCTGCTGCCAGAGACTGAGCGCCCAGGCCAGCATCGCGATCGTCAGGATGACGGTCACGCCGGCGTGAATGAGACGAAGCTTCTCGAGGTAGCGCAGGGAACGGCCACGCGCGACGAGTTCCCGATTGACGGTCGCATCGAAGCGTTCGTGCTCATAGCCGAGGCCGCAGAACGCGCGTACCAGCGGCAGGTTGTTGATGACGTCGACCATTTCGCCGTCCACGGCAGCAGCCCTGTTGGCGAAATCGTCATGCAGCGGCCGGCCGGCGGCGGCGATGCGGAACATGGCCACCACCATGGTTCCCGCGATCAAGATCAGCACTGCTGACATTGTCACGCTGACTGTTCCAACCAGGGCGATCGCCGCGAAGGTCGCGATGCAGGGCGGCAACACGTTCCATACGAACATATTCTCGACGGTGAACACCGCGTTCGAGGTCGCCGTGATCCGGCTGGTCAGCATGCCCGGCAGCCGGTCCGTGAAATAGCTCGGCGCGTGGCCGGTGAGATGGCGGAACATGTCGCGGCGAAGATCGCCGGTGACGCTGACAAAGGTGTAGCTCGCGGTCCAGCTCGCGATCCGCCACAGGAAGTTGTCGGCTGCAATCAGTGACATGAGCAGAGCGAATGCCAGCCATACGCCGTTCGCGGCCGACGGCCCTGCCGACAGCGCATCGACCAGATTCTTCACGCCGTATTGCGTGCCTACCGAGCAGGCAACCGCCGCAACAACGGCTGACAAAATCACAACATGCGACGGCAGACGCCGGCGCAGATAGCGCAACACAAAGGGAAACGGACGATGCGCGTATCCTGACAGATGGTCCATGACGTCCTGCAAAGCTGTTGAAGGTGAACGAGAAAATTCTAGTCGAAGCTCTCGCGCACGATGACGTGAAGGGCGGCGGTGGGATTCCTTGATGCAGCCATCACTGCGCAACAATTTTGCAACGCTGGCATAGGCAAAACCGTGTTGGAGCGTGATGGCATCAGCAAGACCACAGTGTGATGGAAGAAAGAAGCGGCAGATCTCCCACATCTAAGGAACCTCGCACGTGCGAGAACGTTCCCGTCTTTGGCATGTCGGTGCCATCTGAGGGCTGAGGGTAGTTCATTCCACATTACAAACAGGAGACGGAGAGATGCGCATCGCGCAGGTTGCCCCGCTGACGGAGGCTGTTCCCCCCAAGCTCTACGGCGGCACCGAACGGGTCGTGCACTGGCTGACCGAAGAACTTGTAACACTTGGACATGACGTGACGTTGTTCGCCAGTGGCGATTCTCAAACCTCCGCGAAGCTCGATGCGACCTGGCCGAAGGCACTGCGGCTCGACGGCTCGGTCCGCGATCCCAATGCGCTCCACATGGTGATGCTGGAACGCGTGCGGCAGAAGGCCGACGACGAGGAGTTCGACTTCCTGCACTGCCATCTCGACTATTATCCGTGGTCGCTGTTCGCGCGGCAGCCGACGCCGTTCGTCACCACATTGCACGGACGGCTCGACCTGCCGGAGCATCAGCCGGTCTTCAACACCTTCCCGAAGATTCCGGTGATCTCGATCTCCAACGCGCAGCGGCGGCCGGTGCCGCAGGCGCATTGGGTGCGCACCATCCATCACGGCCTGCCGGAGAATCTGCTGACGCCGCAACCGGCGAAGCCGTCTTATCTCGCGGTACTCGGGCGCATCGCGCCGGAGAAAGGCGTCGATCGCGCGATCAAGATCGCAACCCGCTGCGGCATTCCGCTGAAGATCGCGGCCAAGGTCGATCGTGCCGACCAGGAATATTACGATGAGTTGATCAAGCCGCTGATCACCAGCAACCCGTTGGTTGAGTTCATCGGCGAAATCAGCGACCGCGAGAAGCCGGATTTTCTCAGCGGCGCGATCGGGCTCCTGGTTCCGATCGACTGGCCGGAGCCGTTCGGCCTCGTGATGATCGAAGCGATGGCCTGCGGCACGCCCGTCATCGCCTATAACCGCGGCTCGGTGCCGGAGATCATCGAGGATGGCCTGACCGGCTTCATCGTCGAGGACGAGATCAGTGCGATCTCCTCCGTCGGCCGCCTAGGAACGCTCAATCGCGACGCGATCCGCAAGCAGTTCGAGACCCGCTTCACCGCGCGGCGCATGGCGCTCGACTATCTCGCCGCCTTCCGCGGCCTGATGGAAGCCGAGCCGCGCTTCAAACTGGTGGCCAGCGCGGAGTAGCAGTTGCAGCGGCCGATCGAATGATCCGGCGGGCCGGCCGGCACCATCCGTGCCGGTTCGTCGGGTCGTTCGATTGTCAATAATACCGTCGTGCGCGGCGGCAACTCTCACGCAGCAAAACACTCCGCATGCGCGCGTCGCGCGATTGCTGCGACGCACCAGCGATGACAGGTTTCCCCATGAGTTCGGCTGATATCGCCTTTGCGAATGCCGAATTACGTGCTCTTATGCGCCGCGCTTGAGCAAAAAATAATAAGCGAGCGGACGGAGCAACCGTGCCGTGATCGCGCAGGGGGGAACGCCATGACAGGGGACCGCAAGCCGTCGGCCATTAATAATGCCGCACCGACCAGAGCCTCACAAAACAAGCTGAACCCGCCGCAAATTCCTCGCCAAGACCGGCGGCGTGCTGGCGGCAGGCGCGTTCGGCGCCGTTCCGCTGCGCGGCTGGGCGGCCGACCCGATCAACATCGGCGCACTCTATCCGACCACCGGCAGCATGGCGCAGATTGGCGTCGGCTGCGTGGCTGCGGCCAAGCTCGCGGTCGACATGGTCAACGAGGCCGGCGGCATCAAGTCGCTCGGCGGCGCCAAGCTCAACCTCATCGTCTCGGACGTGCAGAGCGACACCACGGTGACGCGCACCGAGACCGACCGCCTGATCACGGGCAACAAGCTGTCGGCGATCCACGGCTGCTATGCCAGCGCGCTGACCTTGATCGCGAGCGAAGTCTGCGAACGGGCGAAGGTCCCGATCATCACCGGATCGAGCTCCGACCAGCTCAACAAGGGACGCACCTACACCTTCACGCCGTTCGCGCGCGCCTCGCAGTTTGCCAAGGCGCAGCTGCAGATGGCCAAGCTGGTCAGCGAGCAGGCCAAGGTCGCCGTAATCTTCGAGAACACCGCGTTCGGCACCTCGACCTCGAACGGGCTGAAGGAGCTGGCGCCGGGCGAAGGCGTCGAGATCGTGATGTTCGAGCCCTATTCGGCTGGCTTCACCGACGCGAGCCCGCTGATCAACAAGGTCAAGGCCTCCGGCGCCAACACGCTGTTCTCGCTGTCCTATCTCAACGACCTCATCCTGATCGTGCGCACCGTAAAGCAGGTCGGGCTCAACATCGCGATCAACGGCGGCTCCGGCGGCTTCGTGATGCCGGACTTCTACAAGAATGTCGGCAATGCCGCCGAGGGGCTGCAGGGCGTTGCGCACTGGAACCACGACGTCAGCGACGACGCGCAGAAGGTGAATGTCGAATTCAAGAAGCGCACCGGCGAGTTCGCGTTCGAATATGCCGGCGGCCTGGTCGCGCAGACCTTCATGCTGGCCGACGCGCTGGAGCGCGCCGCCTCCGCTGATCCCAAGAAGGTACGCGAGGCGCTTTCGACGCTCGATGTCTCCTCGGGCTTTGCTGCGATGGCGCCGGGCGGCAAGGTGAAGTTCGGGCCGGACGGCAAGAACGTCTACGGCCGCCCGGTCGGCGTGCAGTGGCAAAACACCGATCTCGTCAGCGTCTTCCCGAAGGAAGACGCCCGCGCCCCGCTGATGAAGACCTGAGCCGCGGTCGCATCGCATGTGGGAGACACTGGCCCAGGCCGTGATCAACGGCCTGCTCATCGGCGGCATCTACGCGCTTGTCAGCATCGGCGTCACGCTGATCTTCGGCGTGGTCAAGATCGTCAACTTCGCCCAGGGCGAGTTCGTGATGATCGGGATGTATATCTCGTTCTTCCTCGCCACCCAGTTCGGCATCGATCCGCTGGTCTCGCTCGTGGTCTCGATGCCGGTGCTGTTCGTCGCCGGCGTCCTGATCCAGCATTTCCTGATCCGCAGGGTGCTGGGGCCGAACGACATGCCGCAGATCTTCCTGACCTTCGCGCTGTCGCTGTTGCTGCTCAATCTCTCGCTGATGTTGTTCAGCGCCAATTACCGCACAGTCCACACGTCCTATTCGGATGCGGCGTGGCATATCGGCGGGCTGTACATCCCGGTGGCGAAACTGATCGCCTTCGCGGTCGCGATGGCGCTGAGCGGGCTGCTGTGGGTATTCCTGCACACCACCGATCTCGGCCGCGCGATGCGCGCCGCATCGCAGAACCGCGACGTCGCGATGCTGATGGGGATCAATCCGAACCGCGTGTTCGCGGTCGCGTTCGGCACCGCGCTGGCGCTCGCGGGCGCCGCCGGCTCGCTGCTGATGCCGTTCTATTCAGCCTATCCATTCGTCGGCCAGGTGTTCGTGCTGATGGCGTTCGTCGCGGTCGTGATGGGCACGCTCGGCAATGTGATGGGCGCGCTGATCGCAAGCCTGATGATGGGCGTCGCGGAATCGCTCGGCATCCAGTTCGTCGGCGCCGATTCCGGCTTGATCGTGGTGTTCGCGCTGCTGCTGCTGACGCTCGCGTTCAGGCCGAGCGGGCTCGGCGCCAGGAGGGGCCGGTGATGCAGACGTCCAGCAACTTCAAATGGCTGTGGCTCGCGATCGGGGCGGTCGTCATGCTCGCCTTGCCCCAGCTCGTCACCTCATCGTTCGCGATCGACATCTTCATCCGCATCCTGCTGTTCTCCTTCATCGGCGTCGCCTGGAACCTGATGGGCGGCTACGCCAAGCAGCTGTCGCTCGGCCACGCCGCCTATTTCGGGCTCGGCGCCTACACCTCCACCATCATGCAGGTGAACTACGGCATCTCGCCCTGGATCGGGATGATCGCGGGCGGCGTGGTCGCGATGCTCGCAAGCCTGCCGATCGGCTGGCTCTGCTTCCGCCTGCGCGGCCCCTATTTCACCATCGCCACCATCGCGACCGCCCAGGTGCTGATGCTGATCTTCCTCAAGTTCCGCGACTTCGCCTGGGGCGCCGAAGGCACCACGATCCCGAACCTCGGCAGTGCGCCGTTGATGATGCAGTTCGAGGAAAAGTCGTCGTACTATTACGTCGTGCTCGGCCTGCTCGTGGTCGGGCTGTGGATCACCCACAGAATCGAGAAATCCTGGATCGGCTACTATCTCGTCGCGATCGGCGAGGATGAGGACGCCGCCGAGGCGGTCGGTGTCAACGCGCCGAAGGTCAAGCGCGACATCTACATGATCAGCGCGTTCCTGACCGCGCTCGCCGGCACCTTCTACACGCAATACATCTACTTCATCGATCCCGCGACCGCGTTCAGCTTCAACGTCTCGATCGAGGCGGCGCTGGTGACGATCGTCGGCGGCATCGGCACGCTGTGGGGACCGGTGATCGGCACCGTGCTGCTGGAGACCACGTCGGCGCTGCTGCAAAGCTGGCTCGGCAGCTCGGTCGGCGGCATCCAGCTCACGGTCTACAGCCTGATCCTGATGGCTGTCATCCTGTGGCGGCCGACCGGACTGATCGGGTTCGCGACCGACATCTATCACCGCACCGCCCGGCGCAAGCCGGCGCGCGCCTGAGGTCGTCGCGATGGCAGAAGCACTCGTCATCAAGGGTCTCAGCAAGCGCTTTGGCGGCCTGCGCGCCGTGCAGGACGTCAGCTTCACGGTGCAGGAGAACGAGACGGTCGCGCTGATCGGGCCGAACGGCGCCGGCAAGACCACGAGCTTTCATTTGATCACGGGATTTCATCGGCCGGATTCCGGCTCGGTGCTCGCCTTCGGTCACGAGATCGTGGGGCTCAAGCCGCATGATGTCTGCGCGCTGGGCCTTGCCCGCACCTTCCAGGTGGCAAAGCCGTTCGGCGCGATGACCGTGCTCGCCAATGTGATGACCGGCGCGTTCCTGCGCGACCGGCATATTGCGGCCGCGCGCAACAAGGCGCTCGAGGCGATCGAGTTCGTCGGCCTCTCCGCCAAAGAGCAGACCCCGGCCAAGGACCTCACCACCATCGACCAGCGCCGGCTGGAAATGGCCCGCGCGCTGGCAACGCGGCCAAAGATCCTGCTGCTCGACGAGGTGATGGCCGGACTCAACCCGGCCGAGATCGACCAGGCGGTGGCGCTGGTGAAGAAGCTCTCCGCCAGCGGCCTGACCATCGTGATCGTCGAGCATGTGATGCGCGCGATCATGGCGGTGGCTCGCCACATCGTGGTGCTCGACCACGGCCAGAAGATCGCCGAGGGCGCGCCGAAGGAGATCGTGGAGAATCCGGAAGTGATCCGCGCCTATCTCGGCTCCTATGTGCATCCGCCGGCGCAGGGAGACGCCCATGCTTGAGCTCTCCCGGGTCAGCGCCAGCTACGGCTCGGTCCCTGCGATCACCGATGTCAGCATCTCCATTGGCGAAGGCGAAGCCGTCGGCCTGTTAGGCGCCAACGGCGCCGGCAAGAGCACGACGCTGCGCGCCGTCTCCGGCCTCGTCAAGCTGTTCGGTGGCAAGGTCACGTTCGACGGCGTCGATCTCGCCACGCTGCCACCCTACCGGATTCCCGAGCTCGGCATCGCGCATGTCCCGGAAGGCCGCCAGGTGTTCCCGGAAATGACGGTGCAGGAGAATCTCGAGATCGGCGCCTACACGCCGAAGGCCAAGGCGGATCGCGCGCGCACGATGGAGCTCGTCTACAGCATCTTCCCGCGGCTCGCCGACCGCAGGAAACAGCTCGCCGGCACCATGAGCGGCGGCGAGCAGCAGATGGTCGCGGTCGGCCGCGGGCTGATGCTGAAGCCCCGCCTGCTAATGCTGGACGAGCCCTCGCTCGGCCTCGCGCCTGTCATGACCGACGTGACCTTCGAGAAGATCGGCGATATCCACAAGATGGGCACCGCGATCCTCTTGGTCGAGCAGAATGTCAGCCGCGCGCTGTCACTGGTGCAGCGCGCCTATGTGCTGGAAAGCGGCAACGTGATCATGCAGGGCACCAGCGCCGAGCTCGCGGGCAACAAGCAGGTGCAGGCGGCGTATCTCGGGATTTGAGGCATCGTCTGCCAACCCGTCATCCTGAGGAGCCGCGTAGCGGCGTCTCGAAGGATGAATCGGCCACCAGCCGGGCCGTCGCCCCTTCGAGACGCGCGTTCCGCGCTCCTCAGGGTGACGGTTTGTAAATTCCGCGTGCGTGGCTCTACGTCACCGCCGTCCGCTTCGGCTCGACAATCTCGAACATCCGCGGGAATTCGTCCATCAGCGCCATCAATTCATCGAGCCGCTGCGGCTCGCCTGATGCCTTGATCCTGCCGGCATCGACGGCGTCCAGGAACGTGGTCAGCTTGGCGATGACCTCGTCGAGCACGCTGCGCGCCAGCGTGAAGCTCGCATGCGCATCGGCCGCCTGCGCATCCCCAACGTAGGTCAGGGCTGAATTCTCGAGATTGAGCACGAAGGTCTCGCCGGTATCGGTGAAGCTCCAGTTCAGCACGATGCGCTTGCCCTCGGCCTTGGGGCCGTTGAGGCGGATGCCGAGCACGTCCCAAAGCTGCTCGGTGCGCAGCGCGGCCAGCGTCTCGCGCGGCATCGGCGAGCGCGGCGGCGTCTTCGGCATGCCCTGCCGCAGTTCCTGCGCGCCGAACAGATAGGCGTTGCGCCAGGTCGAGCTTTCCGCGGCATAGCCGAGCTGCTCGAACGTGTCGGCGAGGAGCGAACGCGCGGCCTGATTATCAGGCTCGGCGAACACGAGATGGCTGACGGCCTGCGCCACGAAGCGGAATTCGCCCTTGGCAAAATCGGCCGCGGCGCGTTTCAGGATCGCGTCGGCGCCGCCCATATACTCGACATATTTCCTGCCGGCCTCGACCGGCGGCAGCGGATCGAGGTTGACCGGATTGGCGTCGTACCAGCCGAGATATTTCTGGTAGATCGCCTTCACATTGTGCCTGATGTGGCCGTAATAGCCGCGGCCGTGCCAGGCGCCCTCCAGGCTCTGCGGCAGGCGGATCGTCTCGGCGATCTCGGCTGCATTGAGCCCATGGTTCATCAGACGGATGGTCTGGTCATGGGCGTATTTGTAGAGGTCGCGCTGCTCGCGGATCATGGTGTCGATCCGCTCCCGCCCCCACACCGGCCAGTGGTGCTGGCCGCACATCGCTTCCGCCTTGCCGCCCCACATCTGCAGCGCCTCGCCGAGATATTTCGACCAGGCCAGCGCATCGCGCACATCGGCGCCGCGGAACGGCAGCAGATTGTGGAAATTGTGCGTGCAATTCTCCGCAAGATTCAGGAGCTTGTAGCGCGGGATGAAGACATGCATCTCCGCCGGCGCCTCGCTGTTCGGCGCCATCTGGAATTCGAACTCGACGCCGTCGATCACGCGCTTGTCGCCGGTGGCGATGATCAGATCGGTCGGCCGCAGCAGCGCCACACCGCCCGCCGCCATGGTCTTGCCGAGGCCGCAGTCGACATGGCCGCGCACGCCCTTGGCGAGGAACGGCCCGAACTGGTATTGCGCACGGCGCAGCATCGCCGGCCCCGCGATGATGTTCTCGGAGACCGCGTGCTCCATGAAGAAGTTCGGCGCGATGATCGGCACGCCCGCCGCCAGCATGGCGTCGTCGAGCACGCCGCGCGCGCCGCCCCAATGGTCGGTGTGGGTGTGGGTGAAGATGACGGCGGCGACCGGCCGCTTGCCGCGGTGCCGGAAGTACAATTCCATCGCGGCGCGCGCGCCCTCGATCGAGGTCAGCGTGTCGACCACGATGACGCCCGTGTCACCCTCGATGAGCGTCATGTTGGCGATGTCGAGGCCGCGCACCTGGTAGACACCCGGCACCACCTCGAACAGGCCGTGATGCATGTTGAGCCGCGACTGCCGCCACAGGCTCGGATCGACGGTCGCGGGCGCTTTCTCCTCTGACAGGAATCCGTAAGGCTCGAGACTCCAGACCACCCTGCCCTGGGCCGAGGTGACGCGTGCGTTCTCGATGGTGCCGAGAAAGCCCCGCGCGGCGTCGTCGAAATCCCTGGTGTCGGCAAACGGCAGCGCCTTCAGCGTCGCCGCGTGCTGCGCGATGACCGGCGCGGATGCTGCCTTCGGACCTTCATGCGACGCTTCACCTGCGGTTGGCTGGGTCATTACTTAAGCACTCCTCGTTTGGCGAACATCAGTTTCGATCGCGCTCCCCTCAGCGGAATTGCACGCCCTCGAACTGGCCGCTGCGGCGCCAGCCGTCGATATATTTGAAGTAGGCCAGCGCGCCCGACGGATGGCCGACATTGAGCTTGGCAGCGGGACCCGGCTCGCGCCCCTCATTGTTGTAGTAACCGGGCGTGCAATCCGGCCCGCCGATCATCCGCCCGACGCCAGTCAGCAGCAGCTCGACCCAGCGATCCTCGGCTTCCTTGCTGACCTCGATTTCCTTGAAGCCGTTGTCCTGCGCGTGGCCGACCATCAGCGCGATGGTCCGCGCCGCTTCCGTCAGGTTGTGCGGCACGTTGGAGATCAGATTGGCGCCCTGGGTCGGCTGCACGAAGAACACGTTGGGGAAGCCGTGCACGTGGATGCCGTGCTTGGTACGCATGCCCTCGGCCCAGTGCTCCGATAGCTTGATGCCGTCGCGGCCGGTCAGATCGAAGCCCGCGCGCCGCTTGTACTCGGTACCGACCTCAAAGCCGGACGCATAGATGATGCAGTCGAGCTGATACTCCTTGCCCGCAACGACGATTCCGTTGTCGGTGATCTCCTCGACGCCCTTGCCGTCGGTATCGACCAGATGGGTGCCCGGCGTATTGAACGCCTGCAGATAGGCGTCGTGGAAGCATGGCCGCTTGCAGAGCTGGCCGTACCAGGCCTTGAGATTCCTGGCAGTGTCGGCATCGCGGACGATGGTGTCGACCCGGTTGCGGATTTCCTCCATCTTCTCGAAGTCAGAATCCTCGAACGCGGCCCGCATGTTCTCCACGCTTCGCTGCTCGCGCGGCAGCAGCATGATCTTGGCGCGGATCCGCTTCGACAGGTCGGTCCAGCCGTCCTGCACCAGATCCTCCTCGGCCGATCCGCCGGCCTGGTTGGCGGTGAAATTCTCCAGCCAGCGCTGTTGCCAGCCCGGCGTCGCGATCTCGGCAAACCAGTCGGGATCGATCGGCCCATTGCCGCGCACGTCGACCGACGATGGCGTGCGCTGGAATACGTAGAGCTCCTTGCAGGCGCGCGCGAGGTGGGGAATGCATTGCACCGAGGTCGCGCCGGTGCCGATGATGCCGACGCGCTTGTCGGCAAGCCTCTCCATCAGCGCGCCCGCAGGGTTACCGCCGGTGTAGTCGTAATCCCAGCGGCTGGTGTGGAACGAGTGGCCCTTGAAGCGCTCGATGCCGGGAATGCCGGGCAGCTTCGGCACGTGCAGCGGGCCGGTGCCGATGCCGACATATTGCGCGGTGAACGCGTCGCCCCGCGTGGTGCGGATGATCCAGCGCGATTGCGCGGCGTCCCAATCGAGGCTCGTCACCTCGGTGTGGAACAGCGCGTTGTCGTAGAGATTGAATTGCCGGCCGATCCGCTGGCAGTGCGCGAGGATCTCCGGCGCATGCGCGTATTTCTCGGACGGCATGTGGCCGGTCTCTTCGAGCAGCGGCATGTAGACCATCGACGCCGTGTCGCATTGCGCGCCGGGATACCGGTTCCAGTACCAGGTGCCGCCGAAATCGCCGCCCTTCTCGACAATGCGGACGTCCTTGATGCCGGCCTCGGTCAGCCGCGCCGCGGTGGCGAGCCCGGCGAAGCCGCCGCCGATAAAGGCGAAGGTGACGTGATCGGTCTTCGGCGCGCGCTCAACGACCGGCGTGTAGGGATCGTCGAGATAATGCGCGAGCTGGCCCCTGATCTGGAGATATTGGTCATTGCCGTCGGGACGCAGCCGCTTGTTGCGCTCCTCCTGATACTTCAGGCGCAGCCGCGCCTTGTCGATCGCGGCGCGCTTTGCGTCTCGGACTTGCTCGGTCATCGTCATCGGAGGGCGCCTCGCTCCAGCGGTCCTTATCCTTATTCCCGGCAGATAAACCGATATCGATACGATTTGCAAATTCATTCCGATATATTGACAAATCCGACCATCTGAGACCAATATTCCGTATGACAGCATCTTCCCCTGCCGAGGTTCAGGCGGATCCGTCCTTTGCAACCACCCTGGCGCATGGGCTCGACGTGCTGGCGGCGTTTCGCCGTCATCCCGGCTCGCTGTCGAACGCCGAACTCGCGTTGCATACCGGGCTGTCGCGGCCGACGGTGTCGCGGCTGACCTACACGCTCGAGCAGCTCGGCTATCTCAGGCGCGACACCAAGGGCCGCTTCGTGCTCGGACTGGGCGCGCTCGCCGCCGCCTATCCTGTGTTGTCCGCGCTGAAGGTGCGTCAACTGGCACGTCCGCTGATGCGCGACTTCGCGACCTATGCCGGCGGCACGGTGTCGATCGCGATGCCGTTCGGCATCGACTTCATCTATGTCGAGACGTTGCGCACGACGGATACGGCGCCGCACGTGCCCGACGTCGGCTTTGTCAGCACGCTGGCGCCGACCGCGGTGGGGCGCGCCCTGCTGTCGCTGTTCACCGAGCAAGAGCTCGGCGCCTATGTCGCGCGCGTCAAGGCCGAGCGCCCCGACGAGTTCGACTACGTGCAGAAGCGCACGTTGCCCGACATCGAATTGTGCCGCGAGCGCGGCTTTGCCGTCTCGCTCGGCGAATGGCGGCGCGAGATCTTCGGCGTCGCCGCCCCGCTCTATCGCACGCCGACCGGCGAATGCCTGTCGGTCAATTGCGGCGTCCCCTCCTTCCGCTTCAGCGCCGAGCAGATCGAGCGCGAATGCGGCCCGCGCATCCTCGGACTCGCCCGCAGCATCCGCGCTCTGGTGGAGGAAGGCTAGCCCGAGAACCGGCGGCCGCCGCTTCACCTCGCCCCGCGTGCGGCAGGGGTGTCCGGGGAATGATTCACTGTGTCGCGGTGCATGCTCGGCAGGACCGAGGCAAATCGGTCTTTTCTGGTTGTCGAGACACAGAGGGCCGAGCATGCGATATCGCGGTAGCATTTTTGGAAGGCTGCTTGAACCGATCAATCGACGGCAGTTTCAGACGGTTGTGGATCGTCTGGACGGGGATGCCTACGACAAGTCGTTCAGGAGCTGGGATCATCTGGTGGCGCTGATCTATGCCCAGCTTAGCGGCAACAGCAGTCTGCGCGGGGTGGTGACTGGCTTCAACGCCAATTCGCAGCATCACTATCACTTGGGAACCGGCAAGCTGTCGCGCTCGACGTTGTCCGATGCCAATGCCCGCCGTCCGATCGGCATTTTCGCGCAAACCTTTGCGGCGCTGTCGGCGATGGCGCGTCGCCAGCTGCGGAGTGAAGGCATGGAGATGGTGCGTCTGATCGACGCCAGTCCGATCCCGCTCGGCAAGGTCTGCAGTTGGGCGACGTGGAACGGCCGCATCCGCGGCATGAAGCTGCATGTCGTCTACGACCCAAGGAGCGATGTCCCGACCTGCGTCGAGATGACGGCCGCGAACGTCAATGACATCGAGATCGGCCGACAGACCCCAATCCAGCCCGCCACCACCTATGTGTTTGACAAGGGCTATTGCCGTTTCGACTGGTGGCAGAAGATCAATGATAGCAAGGCTTTCTTCGTTACCCGGGCGAAGACGAGCATCCGTCTTCGCTCGCTCAGGCATCGCGCCATCCGCAAGCGTAACGGGGATGGCTTCGAAATCCTTGCCGATGACGAGGTGAAGCTCACCAGCAAGGGCGATTCGCGCCTTCCAATCCCGCTCCGCCGCATCAAGATCAGACGCGAGAAAGGCGGCAAGATCACACTCCTGACCAACGACCTTGCCCGTAGCGCCGTCGAGATCGCCGCCCTCTACAAGAGCCGATGGCAAATCGAGCTGCTGTTCCGCTGGATCAAGCAGCATCTCGATATTCGCAAGTTCCTCGGCGCCAACGACAACGCGATCCGCCTTCAGGTGCTCGCTGCGATGATTGCCTACCTGCTGCTGCGCATCGCCGCTCACACCAACTGCATCAAAATGCTCCCGCTCAGGTTCGCCGAACTCGTCGGCCAGCTCCTGCTCACGCGTCGATCCCTCGCTGCCATCGACAAACCTCCGCCCATCAACCCCAGCCGTCGGAAATCAACCATCTCACCTGACCAGATGGAGCTCCGCTATGCCTGAATTTCCCCGGACACCCCTGCGCGTGCGGGGAGAGGTCGGAACGCATCGTTAGATGGGTTCCGGGTGAGGGGGAGCCTCCGCAAACGCAACTATCACTGTATTCGCGGAAGCAGCCCCTCACCCCACCCTCGCCCCGCGAAGAGCGGGGCGAGGGAGCCCAGCCCCTTCGCCACTCGACGCGACAATACCACGCTCTACTCATGCGATGCCGGCCCGCTGTCGCGATAGGCCCACAGGCATTCGCGCGGCAACGCGACCTGTGCCTCGACGCCGACCTGATGGCGCGCGGCGGTGCCGAGCTCGATCGCTTCCAGCCGCTTGCCGAACAGCTCGATGCCGTAGGCGGTCTGGGTGCCCTGATATCTGCGGTCGAGCACCTTTGCCGAGAACGTGTTGGCGCCGTCGGGCCGGCCGATCGCGATGTTCTCGGGCCGCAGCGCGATCCGCACTTTCTCGTCGGGCTTGAGCGTCTGGCACAGCGCGACCTCGCCTCGCCGGCCGTCACCGAAATCGACCACCCCATAGCGGCCATTGCATGTGACGAGCGTGCCCGCGAGCTCGTTGGTTGCGCCGGTGAAATTGGCGACGAACAGATCGGCCGGACGGTTGTAGATCACGTCGGGCGTGTCCATCTGCAATAGCTTGCCGTCGCGCATCACGCCGATCCGGTCGCCGAGCACGACCGCCTCGGCCTGGTCATGGGTGACGTAGAGCGCGGTCATCCCGGTCTGCTTGAGGATGACGCGAAGGTCGTCGCGCAGCCGCAGGCGCAGTTTGGCATCGAGGTTCGACAGCGGCTCGTCGAGCAGCAACAGTTGCGGCCGGTACACCATGCTGCGCGCCAGCGCGACGCGCTGCATCTGGCCGCCCGACAGCGCCACCACCGGCCGGTCGGCATAGTCGGACAGTCCGACCAGCGCCAGCGCCTCCTCGACCATGCGAGCAGCATCGGTGCGCCCGATCTTGCGGTGCTTCAGCGGATAGATCACGTTCTGCCGCACCGTCATATGAGGCCACACCGCATAGGACTGGAACACCATGCCGAGATCGCGCGAACGCGGCGGCACGAGGATGCCGCTTGCCGGCGAGGAGACCACCCGCCCGGAAATGCTGATCTCGCCGCCGGTCGGATGCTCGAGCCCGGCGACGCAGCGCAGCGTCGTGGTCTTGCCGCAGCCGGACGGCCCCAGCAGCACCACAATCTCGCCGGCCGGCACGCCAAAGCTGACGCCGTCGATGGCCGGGCGGCCGATCGAGAACTGCTTCCTGAGATCGGTGACTTCGAGCGTCGCCGTCATCGCTGCACCATCAGCCTATTGCCGGTAGCCAAACGTCTTGTCCCAGTCCGCGACCCACGCCGCATGCAGCTTCACATACTCGTCGAACTTCGGATACCAGAGCTTGACCACCTTTGGATCGAACCCCTCCGGATATGCCGGCGGCGCCTTCAGGGATGTGAGATTGCCGAGCTCCTTGATCATGAAGGTCTGTCCTTCGTTGGACAGACACCAGTTCAGGAACAGCTTTGCTGCATTGGGATGAGCCGCCGTCTTCGGAATGCCGGTCGCGTAGGGATTGACCGGAGCACCTTCAGGCGGAAAGAAGATCTCGATCGGCGCGCCATCCTTCTTCTTTTGGTAGATCACGTTGTAGAGCAGCGGCGCGATCGCGATCTCGCCGCGCACCAGCGCATCGGCCGTCGGCGCGCCGGAGGGATACAGCACCGGATGGGTCGCCGCCTGCTTGGCCCAATAGTCTTCGCCGAGCACCTGGCGCTCGAACATGATCCGCGTCCAGGTGGTGCCGCCGGACTGCGCGAACACCTGCCCGATCAATTTGTCATACTGCGGCTTGGTCAGGTCCATCCAGGATTTCGGCGGGTCCTTCACCAGCTCGGTGTTGTAGGCGATCGACCAGGCGATCGTCGCGCGCGGCCAGTATTTCGGCGAGATCAGCGCGTGCGGATCGTAATCGGCCGCGTTCGGCGGCGCGTAATCCTGGAACAGGTCTTCCAGCGGCTGCATCAGCGCGCGGTCGGAATGGTCGACGACGTCGGCGATCAGCTTGCCGGCCGCGGCCTCCGTCTTGACGCGGGTGATCAGCTGGCCGCCGGGCGCGCGGACCATCTCGACCTTGATCTCGGGAAAGCGCTTATTGAAGGCCTTGATGACCTGCTGCTCGATCTCGGCGAAGTTCGCGGTGTAGTAGACGAGCTTGCCTTCGGACTTGGCCGCCGCGATCAACTCCGCCGAGCCGAACTCCTGCGCCTGTGCCGCAGGCGCCAATGCAAGCGTCGCCACGCTTGCCAAGGCCAGTGTGGTGAAGGTTCGTCTATCCATCGCAATCCTCCCCTTATTCGTTGTTATCCGGTCCGCGCCACGTTGCCCTGCGCCGATCCGCGCGACAGCCAGTTTGCGCCGCCGATCAGAACACCGAGCAGCACGGTCTGCACCAGGCTGAAGGCCGCGGTCTTGCCGATATTGCCGCCCTCATAGTAGTCGAGCAGCAGCACCGACATCACCATGGTGTTGCTGGTGTAGAGGAACAGCGACGAGCCGAGCTCGCGGATCGCCAGCACGAACAGCAGCGTCATCGACGCCAGCACGCCCGGCCGCGCCAGCGGCAACACGATCGTCCTGATGGTGCCGAGCATGCCCTTGCCGCAGACCCAGGCGGCCTCCTCGAGCTCGCGGTGGATTTGCAGGAACGAGGTCGACAGCGCTTTCACGGTGTCCGGCATGAAGCGCGCAATGAAGGCCAGCGCGAGAATCCAGATCGTGCCGTAGAGCCCGCCCGGCACGCCGATCCAGGCCCAGAGATAGGCGACGCCGACCACCAGCCCGGGGATCGCGACCGGCAGGGTCGAGATCAGGTCGATGGCGCCGCGTCCGCTGACGCGGGTGCGATGGATGGTGTAGCCGATCGCAAAGGCGAGCGCGCCGCCGACAACGGCCGTGATGACGCCGACCTCGACCGCATTGTAGATCGAGCGCATCGTCAACGGATTGTCGAAGATGCTCTCGAAATGCGTCAGCGAATATTGCCGCATGTCGAACAGGCTCGCGACGTCGCGGATGAACATGAACTTGCGGAACGCCGCGACGATCAGCGCCAGCGACGGCAGCACCACGACGATGAGGAGGTAGACGATCCCGATCGCGAAGGTGAGCCAGCGCCATGGGCCGAGATCGAGGCTGCGCGGCCGGAACGCCTTGCCCGCGACGGTGGTATAGCTGCGTCCGCTCAGCAATTTCTGCTGCAGATAGACCAGGAGCCCCGTGACCACCATCAGGATGATCGCGACCGCAGCCGCGGTGTTGTAGAGCGGCGGCGACCAGTTGGTGAGCTTGAAGATGTAAGTGGTGAGCACGTTCAGGTTGGTCGGCGCGCCGAGCACGGCGGGGATGCCGTAGATGCCGAGCATCACGATGAACGACAGCAGCATGCCCGAGACGATCGCCGGCATGATCAGCGGGAACGTCACCGTGAACAGGGTCGCGACCGGGCTCGCGCCGGAGATTTCCGCGGCCTCCTCCAGGCTCGGGTCCATGTTGCGCAGCGCCGACGAGGTGAACATGTAGACATAGGGCGCGTAGTAGATGCCGAACACGAACACCAGGCCCCACATCGAATAGAGATCGACGCGCAGGTCGGAGCCCATCCACTTGAACATCGTGTTGATCAAGCCGGTCTTCGGCGAACCGAGAATGGCCCAGGCCACCCCCGCGACCAGCGGCGGCGCGAACAGCGGCAGGATGCTCGCCGCGGCGATGAAGCCCTTGAACGGCGTGTTGGTGCGCACCACGATCCAGGAGAACAGGAGCCCGATCGCGACCGCGATCACCGTGCCGCCGCCGCAGGCAATCAGCGTGTTGAGCAGCGCTTCGGCGACGTTCGGATTGGCCAGCACGGCGAGGAAATTGGCGATCGACAAATGGCTCAGGCTGAGACGGATGCCGTCGACCACCGGATTGGTGTCGGTGAGCGCGCCGAGCAGCAGCATGAAGACGGGATAGATGACCAGGAAGGTCAGGATCGCCAACAATGCCGCGACCCAGAGGCCGGTGAACGCGCGGCGGCGAGTTCCCTCGCTGGCGCTTCGCATGGCTTCGCTGCGCCGGTCGGCCTGTCCGTGCAATGCGCGTTCCCTCTTGCGGCCCGATCTGACGCCGGGCCCGCTTGTATACCAAGGTAGTCGATCGCGACTGTGACGCAAGCTATCCGAAAGTCGCTTCGGCGCGTTTCTGTGACGCACCATGGGAACACGAAATCGATTGATCGCGTTCGCACGTTGCATCCACCGCCGTCGTCCCGGCGCAGGCCGGGACCCATACTCCGCGGCGGATGTCTTGAACGGGACTCGGCGTTCCAACACGCCCGATAAGCAGCATCGGTGGTTATGGGTCCCGGCCTGCGCCGGGACGACGATGCGGGTGGGGCGCAATTCGAGATGTCAAAACAGCCACTCCGTGTCATCACCCGCGCAAGCGAAAGCGGGTGATCCAGTATTCCAGAGACGCCAGTGCTTGAGCCGATGGGCCGCGGCGTACTGGATCGCCCGGTCCCGTTTTCGCCAAGGCTTCGACGAGGCCATGCATCCATGGCGCGCCGAAGCTTTAGCGGAGGCGGCGAGCCGGGCGATGACAGATGGGGACGCAGTTGCGTCGCCACAGGCTGCCGGGACGCCGGCCCGGAACGATCCGGGCCGGCGTCGGCATTCTAGGTAAGGTAATTGCCTTCGAGCGCCGGCATGATGTCGAGCACTTCGAAATAGTGATCCCAGAACCTCGTCTCGCGCAGGTGGTCGCAGAACCACGCCCAGGCCGAGAGGTCATCGGTCTCGCAGATCATGACGTCGGTCGCCCTGGTCGAGAAGGCCTCCGGCTCGAACCAGCGCACCTTCAGCTCCGGGCGACGCCGGAGCAAGGGAATGACCTCCTCGTGCAGGAAGGCGAGGCGTTGCTCGGTCTTCAGATCGAGCCAGTGCCGCGTGGTCTTGGCCATGACGAAGATATGAAACCTGTGCGGATCGTCCTCGTGCTCGGGAAGCACGGGAGACGAGGTCGTTTGCAGTGTCACCATTGATCGGTTCTCCTTTCACGGCCATAATGTGAGTAATTGCTCATATTTCACAACTCGCGTTTTGGGAGATGCCCCTCATGCCGGCGAAGCGGCGCATCAAGGCCCGGAAACAGCCGCTTCAGCAGCGTTCGCGGGAAACCGTGGCGGTGATTCTGGAAGCGGCGGCTCGCGTTTTGGAAGCGGGCGGGCTCGAGGGCTACAACACCAATGCGGTCGCCGAGCGCGGCGGGATCAGCGTCGGCTCGGTGTACCAGTACTTCCCGAACAAGGACGCGCTGACGCTGGCATTGATCGCCAGATTCGAGGACGCGCTGCTGGCGAAAGTACGGGATGCGGTCGCGGCATCCGAGGGCAAGAGCCTGACGGCATCGCTCAACCTGATCGTTCGGGCCCAGTTCGAGGCGCATGCCGAGCGGGCCGGGCTCAATCGCATTCTGGAGGCCGAGGAGGATCGCCTGCGCGCGGCGTCATCGGGCACGTCAGCGGCCGGCGAATTGAAGGAGCTGGTCGCCGCCCTGCTGGCGCGGCATCGTCGTGAGATCGCAAGGCCAGTCGACGATGACGCCATCGAGGATCTGATCGTGATCAGCCGCGCCATGGTCGACCACGCGCTTCAAAACGACCTCTCGCAGGCTGCGGCCACCCGGCGGGTACTGCGCGCCATCGAGGGATATCTGTTCGGTCCGCGGCCGGACTTTTGACGCTTCCGGCAAGGCCGCTTCGCATACGCATCATGCAATGGCGCGGCTGGGGAACGGGATGCCGGCGTAGTACATGGCGGTCGCGGAGACATTTCAGGCATGCTCGAGAAGACCCCGACCACCGCGGCAACGGCGCCGATCACCGATGGGTTGCCTTGGGAACGCCGCCGCTGGGCGGTGGCCGCGATCTTCACGGCGCTGGCGATGGCCTCGCTCGATACCGCGATCGCCAATATCGCGCTGCCGGCGATCGCGAGCGATCTGCATGTCAGCCCTGCGGAAGTGGTCTGGGTCGTCAACGTCTATCAGATCGCGCTGGTCGCGACGCTGCTGCCGCTCGGCGCGCTCGGCGAGATCGTCGGCCACCAGCGAATCTATCTCGGCGGCCTTCTGCTGTTCACATTGGCGTCACTCGGCTGTGCCCTGGCGTGGTCGCTGCCGAGTCTGCTGGTTGCGCGCACCTTGCAGGGGCTCGGCGCCAGCGGCCTGATGAGCGTCAACACAGCGCTGGTGCGCTTCGTCTATCCGAGCCGGATGCACGGCCGCGGCTTCGGCCACAATGCGCTCGTGGTCGCGACCGCCTTCACGCTGGGGCCGACCATCGCCTCCGGAATCCTCGCGCTCGGCCCATGGCCCTGGCTGTTCGCCGTCAATATTCCGTTCGGCGTCGTCGCGTTGCTGATCGGCATGAAGACGCTGCCGACGACGCCGCGCGCCACCCACGCCTTCGATTTCGCAGGCGCGGCGCTGGCCTGCGCCTGTCTCGGCCTCTTCATCATCGGCATCGGCAGCGCCGCGCACAAGGCCGCGCCGGCGCTTGTCATCGCCGAGCTTGTCGGCGCCGTCCTGTTCGGATGGATCCTGACCCGGCGGCATGCCGACCATCCGGCGCCGATGCTGCCGATCGACCTGTTCCGGCGGCCGATCTTCGCGCTGTCCGCCGCGACCGCCGTCTGCTCGTTCGCTGTGCAGGGCCTCGCCTTCGTGTCGCTGCCGTTCTACTTCGAGGACATATTGCACCGCTCGCAGGTCGAGACCGGCTTCTTCATGACGCCCTGGCCGCTGGTGGTCGCCTTCATGGCGCCGATCGGCGGCCGGCTGTCGGACCGCTATCCGGCCGGCATCCTCGGCGGCATCGGCATGCTGCTGCTCGGACTTGGCATGGTGCTGCTCGCGACCCTGCCGGCCGAGCCCAGCGTCGCCAACATCGTCTGGCGCACGATGATCTGCGGCATCGGCTTCGGCTTCTTCCAGACTCCCAACATGAAGGCGATCATGTCGAGCGCGCCGTCGCATCGCAGCGGCAGCGCCAGCGGCATCGTCGCGACCGCGCGGCTGACCGGGCAGACCACCGGCGCCGCCCTCGCCGCGCTCTGCTTCGCGCTGGCCGACCGCGAGGGCGCCACCGTGGCGCTGGCGCTGGGTGCCGGATTTGCCGCGCTCGGCAGCGTCATGAGCTTCCTGCGTTTGGCGGTCGCTTCACCGCAAAAGTCATGACAGGTATGCGGCGCGCACAGTCCGCGGCCAAACACACCACAGCATCAACTTTCTTTCGCGCTGCGAGCGCATTTTCTTGATTTGAACCGTTCCAGTTTCAAGGCCAACATCGCACTGCAGTCCGGTCGGAGGATCGGACCATTCAGGGGATCGCGATGGCAAACCTCAAAATTAACGGCAAGACAATCACTGTAGACGTCGAGGACGATACGCCACTGTTGTGGGCAATCAGAGAGAACGTCGGACTCACAGGGACCAAATACGGCTGCGGCATCGCCCAATGCGGCGCCTGCACCGTGCATATCGACGGCGTCGCGATGCGCTCCTGCGGCGTCACGGTGAGCGAAGCGGCCGGCAAGGAAATCACCACGATCGAGGGTCTCGCGGCGGGCGGCGTGATGCACAAGGTGCAGCTCGCCTGGATCGCCAGCGACGTGCCGCAATGCGGCTATTGCCAGAGCGGCATGATCATGGCCGTCGCGGCGCTCTTGAAGGACAATCCGAAGCCGACCGACGACGACATCAACGACGCCATCACCAATATCTGCCGCTGCGGCACCTTCCAGCAGGTGCGCGAGGCGATCCATGCTGCCGCGAACGCATAGGGACGCAGCGATGAACCAGCACGTCATGCCAAAACTGAATCGCCGCGCCTTTGTGATCGGCACCGCAACCGCCGGCGCCGGCCTCGCGCTCGGCCTCGACCTGCCGTTCGGCGGCCCCGCCGTGGTGCGCGCGGCCGACGGCGCGCCTGAAGTCAACGCCTGGGTCGTGATCCGGCCCGACGACACCGTGGTGATCCGCATCGCCCGCTCCGAAATGGGCCAGGGCACGCTCACCGGCCTCGCCCAGCTCGTCGCCGAAGAACTGGAATGCGACTGGTCGAAGGTCACGACAGAATATCCGACGCCCGGCCAGAGCGTCGCCCGCAAGCGCGCCTGGGGCGACTTCTCGACCGGTGGCAGCCGCGGCATCCGCACCTCGCAGGACTATGTCCGCAAGGGCGGCGCCACCGCGCGCGTGATGCTGATCCAGGCGGCAGCCAACGAGTGGAAGGTGCCGGCCTCGGAATGCAAGGCCGTCAACAGCGTCATCACCCACACGCCCACGGGCAAGACCACGACCTACGGCAAGGTCGCGGAAGCCGCCGCCAAGCTCGAGCCGCCGGCCGACGTCAAGCTGAAGGACCCGAAGGACTGGACTATCGCCGGCAAGGGCCTGAAGCGGCTCGACACCGTCGACAAGACCACCGGCAAGATGGTCTACGGCATCGACGTCAAGCTGCCGGGCATGCTGAACGCCGCGATCAAGGATTGCCCGGTGTTCGGCGGCAAGGTGAAGAGCTTTGACGAGGCCAAGGTCGCCGGCATGAAAGGCGTCAAGAAGGTGGTGCAGGTCGGCGACAGCGCGGTTGCCGTCGTCGCCGACACCTGGTGGCACGCCAAGACCGCGCTGGATGCGCTGCCGATCGTCTGGGACGAAGGCCCCAACGCCAAGGTCTCCAGCGAGACGATCGCGACATGGCTCGCCGAAGGCCTCGACAATGCGCAGCCGGCCTATGTCGGCAACCAGAACGGCGACGCCAAGGCGGCGATCGCCAGCGCTGCCAAGAAGGTCGAGGCGGTCTACAGCTATCCCTACCAGAACCACGCCACGATGGAGCCGATGAACGCCACCGTGCTCTATACGCCTGACAAATGCGAGGTGTGGTGCGGCACGCAGAATGGCGAGGCGGCCTTCGCCGCGGCGCTCGAGGCCTCCGGCCTGCCGGCGGAGAAGGTCGACGTGCACAAGCTGATGCTCGGCGGCGGCTTCGGCCGGCGCGGCATGACCGACTATGTGCGGCAGGCGGTGGCGATCGCCAAGCAGATGCCGGGCACGCCGATCAAGCTGCTGTGGTCGCGCGAAGAGGACATGCAGCACGGCAAGTATCACCCGATCACGCAGTGCAAGCTGACCGGTGCGTTCGATGCCGACAACAACCTGGTCGCGCTGCACTACCGGCTGTCGGGTCAATCCATCCTGTTCTCGGTGCGCCCGGAAGCGCTGCAGAACGGCATGGACCCCGCCGCGTTCCAGGGCGTCGCGCAAGCCGGCGAGGCCGCGATCGGCTATTCGGTGCCTAACCTGCTGGTCGAGCATTCGATGCGCAACCCGCACGTTCCACCGGGCTTCTGGCGCGGCGTCAACGTCAATCACAACGCGATCTACATGGAATGCTTCATGGACGAGCTGGCGCTGGCGGTCGGGCAGGACCCGCTCGAATTCCGCCGCAAGCTGATGGGCAAGCACCCCAAGCATCTCGCCGTGCTCAACGCCGTGGCCGAGAAGATCGGCTGGGGCACGCCGGCGCCGCAGGGCGTCTATCGCGGCATCGCGCAGGTAATGGGCTATGGCAGCTATGTTGCCGGCGCCGCCGAGATCTCGGTGACCGACGGCAGCAAGGTCAAGGTGCATCGCATCGTCGCCTCCACCGATCCCGGCTATGTCGTCAACCCGGCGCAGGTCGAGCGGCAGATCGCGGGCTCCTTCGTCTACGGCCTCAGCGCGCTGTTCTACGGCGGCTGCACCGTGAAGGACGGCCGCATCGAGCAGACCAATTTCGACACCTACAACTCGATGCGCATCAACGAGATGCCGAAGGTGGAATCGGTGATGGTGCCGAGCGGCGGATTCTGGGGCGGCGTCGGCGAGCCGACCATCGGCGTTGCGGCGCCGGCGGTGCTGAACGCCTATTTCGCCGCGACGGGAAAGCGCATCCGCAGCTTCCCGCTGCGCAACCAGAACATCAGCTTCGCCTGATCAAACCGGAAGGGGCGGCCCGACCGGCCGCCGCCTCCTTTTTTCGGATTCTCGTGCATGGCCGTCACGCGTCATCAGACGCGCAGGGATGTGATCCGTGGCGCCGCTGCCGTCGCAGCGGCCGCCTTGGCGCGTCCGGCGTTGGCGCAGGCGGCGCCGCGCATCGCGGTGATCGGCGGCGGCTTCGGCGGCGCGGCCTGCGCGCGGGCGCTGCGGCGGCTCGACACCAAGCTTCAGGTCACGTTGATCGAGCCGAACAAAACTTTCACCGCCTGCCCGTTCAGCAACGAGGTGATCGCAGGGCTGCGCGAGCTTGCCGCGCAGCAATTCACCTATGACAAGGTTGCGGCCGACGGCATCACGATTGCCGCACAGGCGGCGACGAAGGTCGACGCGCAGGCGCGCAGCATCGCGCTCGCTGATGGGACAACGCTGTCCTATGACCGGCTGGTGCTGGCCCCCGGCATCGACATGCGCTTCGACGCCCTCTCCGGCTATGACGAGGCAGCGGCCGAGAAGATGCCGCACGCCTGGAAGGCCGGCGAGCAAACCATGCTGCTGCGCAAGCAGCTTGAAGCCATGGACGATGGCGGCCTCGTCGTGATCGCGGTGCCGGCTGCGCCGCTGCGCTGTCCGCCCGCCCCTTACGAGCGCGCCAGCCTGATCGCGCATTATCTGAAGACGAACAAGCCGAAGTCGAAGATCCTGGTGCTCGACGCCAAGGACAATTACTCGCAGCAGAAGCTGTTCGAGAAGGCCTGGACGGAGCTCTATCCCGGCATGATCGAACGGATCGCGCTGTCGCAGGGCGGACGGGTGACGTCGGTCGATCCGGCGACCAACGAGATCGTCACCGACTTCGGCAATTACACCGCCGCGGTCGCCAATGTGATCCCGCCGCAAAGGGCCGGCCGCATCGCTGACATCGCCGGAGCAGCCGACCACACCGGCTGGTGCCCGATCGATCCCGTCACCTTTGCTTCAAGGCTCGTGCCCAACATCCACGTCATCGGTGATGCCGCGATCGCCGGCGGCATCCCGAAATCCGCCTCCGCGGCGGCAGCGCAAGGCCGCGCCTGCGCGGCCGCGATCGTGAGCGCGCTTGCCGGCAAGGCGCCGGAGACGCCGCGGCTGGATGGTGCCTGCTACAACACGGTCGCGCCGGGCTACGCCTTCTCGCTGAAGGGCATCTATCAGCCGAAGGAAGATCAGTACGCCGAGGCGGAGATCACCACGAGCCCGGTCGATGCGCCGCACGAGGTGCGCCAGCGCGAGGCAAATCAGGCGCTCGACTGGTTCAAGAGGATCACGGGAGATGCCTTTGGCTAGGCTCGCCCTCACAATGCTTCTCGCCGCGGGACTGTTCGCGGCCTGCTGGCCCGTCGGCGCCGAGGAGCTGCGATCCTACACCGTCGTGGGCGATGCGATTCCGGCCTCGCTGACGGGAACCAGGGGCGATGTGGCGCGCGGCCGCGCGCTGATCGTCGAGCGTTCCTCCACTTGCATCCTCTGTCACAGCGGCCCATTTCCCCAGCAGGCGTTCCAGGGCGACCTCGCGCCGAACCTTGCCGGAAGCGGCAGCCGCTGGTCGGAAGGACAGTTGCGGCTCCGCCTGGTCGATGCGTCGCATCTCAACGCGGCGACGATCATGCCGTCCTACTATCGGGTCGAAGGGCTCGTGCGGGTCGGCACCTCGTGGCGCGGCAAGCCGATCCTGTCGGCGGAGCAGATCGAGGATCTCGTGGCTTACTTGACGACACTGCGGAACTAGGACCAATCAATCGATGGCGAATTCGGACCACACCACACGCCGGACGTTTCTGAGCCTGACTGGCGGCGCCGCCGCGCTGGTGATCGTGCGCCCCGTGGACGCGACGCCGGCGATGCTGTCGGCCGCGATCCGCAATGTCGTCGGCGAGGCCGATGTGCACACCGGCAAGGTCAAGCTCGACATTCCGCCGCTGGTCGAGAACGGCAACACGGTGCCGATGACGGTCAGCGTCACCAGCCCGATGACGGCGGACGAGTATGTGAAGAGCATCCACGTCTTCGACGAGAAGAACCCGCAGCCGAACATCGGCAATTTCCATCTCGGGCCGCGCGCCGGGCGCGCCCAGGTATCGACCCGCATCCGCCTCGCCGACAGCCAGAAGGTCATCGCCATCGCGCGGCTGTCCGACGACACGTTCTGGTCAGCAACCGCCGACGTCGTGGTGACGCTCGCTGCCTGCACCGAGGAGGCGATCTGATGCCGTCGGCCCTGATCAATGTCCCGGCCAAGGCCAAGCGCGGCAGCGTCATCGAGATCAAGACGCTGATGTCGCACATCATGGAGACCGGCTACCGCCACACGGCCTCGGGCAGCGTGGTGCCGCGCGACATCATCACGAGCTTCACTTGCCGCTTCAACGGCAAGGAAGTGTTCCGCGCCGATCTTTATCCTGCGATCGCGGCCAATCCGTTCATCACCTTCTTCACCACGGTGACCGAGAGCGGCAAGTTCGAATTCGAATGGATCGGCGACAAAGGGTTTTCGGAGACCGCGCAGGCTTCGATCACGGTCGAATGAGGATTGCGGTCTGCATCGCGCTGCTGACGGCGATGGCGGGCGCCGCGCTCGCGACCGAGATTCCGCGATCCGAACGCCGCTCCGGCTACAGCTTCATGAGCGCCGACAGCAAGGCGATGCAGGACGAGGACACCGCCAATCCCGGCATGCTGTCCGTGCTCGACGGCGAGGCCTTGTGGACGCGCAAGGCCGGCACCGCCAACAAGGCCTGCGCCGACTGCCACAACGACGCCCGCGTCAGCATGAAGGGCGTCGCGGCGCACTATCCGGCCTTCGACAAGGCGCTGCAAAAGCCGGTCGACCTCGAGGAACGGATCAACCTCTGCCGGACCAACCACCAGCAGGCCTCACCTTTCGCCTATGAAAGCCGCGAGCTGCTGGCGCTGACCGCCTATGTCGCACGGCAATCGCGCGGCATGCCGATTACGGCCGGCGACGATCCGGAGCTCGCGCCGTTCGTCGAACAGGGCCACGCGCTGTTCATGCAGCGGCAGGGTCAGCTCAATCTCGGCTGCACCAATTGCCACGATGATAATTGGGACAAGAAGCTCGCGGGCAGCGCGATCACGCAAGGGCAGCCGACCGGCTATCCGCTGTACCGGCTGGAATGGCAGGCGCTCGGATCGCTGCAGCGACGGCTGCGCGCCTGCATCACCGGCATCCGCGCGCAGGCTTATGATTACGGCTCGCCCGAGCTGGTCGAGCTCGAGCTCTATCTGATGTCGCGGGCGCGCGGCATGCCGGTCGAGACGCCGGCGGTCAGGCCTTGACCACACAGCTCCATCCGCGTCATTGCGAGGAGCGGAGCGACGAAGCAATCCATCCCTCCGCGCGCTGGGTAGCAATGGATTGCTTCGCTTCGCTCGCAATGACGGCGAGATGCGTGCCGAGCTTCAGCGCTCGGCGAACGCCTTCTCCACCACAAACTGCGCGGGCTCGCCGTGATTACCCTCGACGAAGCCGCGGCCATTCAGCAGCGTGCGGGTGTCGGCGACCAGCGCCGGCGAGCCGCAGATCATGACGCGGTCATGGGCGGCATCGAGCGCCGGCAGGCCGATGTCGGTGAACAGCTTGCCCGAGGTGATGAGGTCGGTGATGCGGCCGCGGTTGCGGAACGGATCGCGCGTCACGGTCGGGTAGTAGATCAGCTGGTCGCGCACCAATTCGCCGATCAGTTCGTCCTGCGGCAGCTTCTCGGTGATCATCTCGCCATAGGCGAGCTCCTTGACGCGGCGGCAGCCGTGCAGCAGCACGACCTTCTCGAACCGGTCATAGGTCTCGGGATCCTTGATCACGCTGAGGAACGGCGCGAGGCCGGTGCCGGTGCCGACCAGATAGAGGTTGCGGCCGTCCTCGAGATTGTCGATGACCAGCGTGCCGGTGACCTTGCGGCTGACGATGATCTCGTCGCCTTCCTTGAGGTGCTGGAGGCGCGAGGTCAGCGGGCCGTCCGGAACCTTGATCGAGAAGAACTCCAGCGTGTCCTCGTAATTCGCGCTGGCGACGCTGTAGGCCCGCAGCAGCGGCTTCTCGCCGACCTTGAGCCCGATCATGGTGAACTCGCCGTTGCGGAAGCGGAACGACGGATTGCGCGTGGTCTTGAAGGAGAACAGCGTATCGGTCCAGTGGTGAACGCTGAGGACGCTTTCCTGGTTGAAATTGCTCATCGTCAGTTTCCTTGACGCGCGGGCCGGATTGGCGGCAAAATCATTTGTACACGATCGTTCGTATACAAATGAATAATCCAGCTTGATCCGGCCGTCAAGCCACGGGCACAATGGCCGGCGAAGGCGTTGAACCAAAAGGAAAAACCATGGCGCACGATGCACCCCAGGCGACCGGTCCGAGCAAGCTGGTGATCCGCAATATCGGGCTGTTGCTGTCGGGGGCCCTGGAGAAGCCGATCCTGGATGCCGATACCATCGTCGCCGAGAACGGCAAGATCACTGCGATCGGCCGCCTCAAGGATGTCGACACCGAAGGCGCCACCACCATCGTCGATGCCAATGGCACGACGGTCGCGCCCGGCCTGATCGACAGCCACGTCCACCCGGTCGCCGGCGACTGGACGCCGCGGCAGAACCAGATCAACTGGATCGACAGCTACCTGCATGGCGGCGTCACCACCATGATCTCCGCCGGCGAGGTGCACATGCCCGGGCGTCCGCGCGACGTCGTCGGGTTGAAGGCGATGGCGATCTTCGCACAGCGCGCGTTCTGGACGCTGCGACCGGGCGGCGTGAAGGTGCATGCCGGCGCGCCCGTGATCGAATGCGAGATGGTGGAGGACGACTTCAAGGAAATGGCCGCCGCCGGCGTCAAGCTGCTCGGAGAGGTCGGGCTCGGCGGCGTCAAGGATGGACCGACCGCGCGCAAGATGGTCGGCTGGGCGCGCAAGTACGGCATTCAGAGCACGATCCACACCGGCGGCCCGTCGATCCCGGGCTCCGGCCTGATCGACAAGGACGTGGTGCTGGAGGCCGACACCGACGTGGTCGGTCATATCAATGGCGGCCACACCGCCCTGCCCGACGACCAGATCCGCTGCATCTGCGAGGGCTGCAAGCGCGGGCTCGAGCTGGTGCATAACGGCAATGAGCGCTCGGCGCTGTTCACGCTGCGCACCGCGCGCGAGATGGGCGATTTGCACCGCGTCATCCTCGGCACCGACGCGCCCGCCGGCTCCGGCGTGCAGCCGCTCGGCATCTTGCGGATGGTCTCGCTCTTGTCCTCGCTCGGCGAGCTCCCGGCCGAGCTGGCGTTCTGCCTGGCGACCGGCAACACCGCGCGGATGCGCGAGCTCGATTGCGGCCTGATCGAGGTCGGCCGCTCGGCCGATTTCGTGCTGATGGACAAGGCGCAGCATTCACCGGGCAAGAACATCCTGGAGAGCGTTCAGCTCGGCGATCTCCCGGGCATCGGCATGACCATCATCGACGGCATCGTCCGCACCCAGCGCAGCCGCAACACGCCGCCCGCGGGCAAGGTGCCGGAGGTGGTGGCGAAGTGACGTGCACCAAGGCCGTTGCGCGGCGGTGACGGGGTGAACAGCGGTGCAACATATCCGGTGTCGCCCCGGCGAAGGCCGGGACGACACTGAGCGTTTGGTGCCACTCGTCAGTCATACATTCACTTGCTCTCAGGGTGATCGTGCTGGATAGGTGTTTGCTCAACCCCTTGAGCGGGCTGCCAGATCGCGCGCCCGGCGGCGCGCGGCTTTGCCGCGCCGCCTGCGTAACCGAACCTTGTTTTCACCGGTCACCGTTGCGGTGTATCCTGACCGCAAGCGAACCTTAGCCGGCGGCACTCGCAAGAGGCATTTTCGATCCGGATAGTTCTTGCTGCTGCGTGCCGCCATGCCGTGTTGATCTACACCAGGCAATCAGGAGGCAGCCGATGACGATGAGGCCAGATCCTACGTTCCACGCGTCGCCGAAGCTCGCGATGGAAGCGCCGGCCGAGAGCTTTGCCTACACCGTGCTGCTCAGCCCGGATTTTTCAAAGCCGGACGCGCTCGCGGTGATCGACGTCAAGCCCGGCTCTCCGACCTACAGCAAGATCGTCCACACGGTGACGATGCCCAACAAGGGCGACGAGTTCCACCATTTCGGCTGGAACGCCTGCTCGTCGGCGCTGTCCCCGCTGGCCGGACACGCCTTCCTCGAGCGTCGCTACCTCATCATCCCCGGCATGCGATCCTCCCGGATCTATATCGTCGACACCAAGCCGGACCCGACGCAAGCGAAGATCCACAAGATCATCGAGCCCGAGGAAATCTTCAAGAAGACCGGCTACTCGCGGCCGCACACCATCCACTGCGGGCCGGAGGGCATCTATGTCAGCACGCTCGGCGGGAGCGGCAAGGACGGCACCGACGGGCCGCCCGGCATCTTCATCATGGACTGCGAGACATTCGAGGTGCTCGGCCGGTGGGAGATCGATCGTGGGCCGCAGACCAAGCATTATGACTTCTGGTGGAATCTGCCACGCGACTACATGGTGAGCAGCGAGTGGGCCTTGCCGCCGCAGTTCGAGAACGGCATCGTGCCGGAAGACCTGCTGTCGAACAAATACGGCCATCGGCTGCATTTCTGGGACCTGCGCGCCCGACGCAATGTCCAGACCATCGACCTCGGCGCCAATCATCAGATGGCGCTGGAGGTGCGTCCGGCGCACGATCCGGTTCGCGAACACGGCTTCGTTGGCGTCGTGGTCGATACCACGAACCTCGAGGGTTCGATCTGGACCTGGTGGCGCGAGGGCGGCAAGTTTCACATCGAGAAGACGGTGACGATCCCGCCCGAGCCCGCATCGAAGGACCAGCTGCCGCCGCTGTTGCAGGGTTTCGGCGCCGTACCTCCGCTGGTGACCGATATCGACTTGTCGATGGACGACAAGTTTCTCTACGTCGCCTGCTGGGGCACCGGCGAGATGCGCCAATACGACGTCAGCGATCCGCGCAAGCCGAAGCTCGCCGGATCGGTCCGCATCGGCGGCATCGTTCATCGCGCGCCTCACCCGAACGGACAGGCTTTTGCCGGCGGGCCGCAGATGGTCGAGATCAGCCGCGACGGCAAGCGGGTGTACTGGACCAATTCGCTCTACTCGACCTGGGACGACCAGTTCTATCCGCAAGGCATTCCCGGCGCCGAGGTGATGGCGAATGCAAGCCCGGGCGGTGGGCTCGAACTGGCGAAGGACTACTGGGTCAGCTTCCCCGACGGCTACCGGGCGCACCAGATCCGGCTCGATGGCGGTGACTGCTCCACCGACTCCTTCTGCTATCCGTCGGTCTAGAGCGTTTTCGAGCGAAGTGGGTACCGGTTCGCGTGAAGAAAACGCGTCAAAACAAGAATCCAGAGCCCGTTCCGATTCGATCGGAACGGAAAGGGCCCTGACGTGAGCCCGGCCGACTGGACTCCGGCCTGGCTGTGGCTGGCGGTCATCGCGAGCGGCCTCTACCACGGGATCAACCCGGGCATGGGCTGGCCGCTCGCGGTTTCCGCGGGATTGATGCAGAGGAGCTCGCGCGCGCTGCTGACCGCGCTTGGCCCGCTCGCGATCGGTCATTTGCTGGCGATGCTGCTGGTGATCCTTCCGTTCGCGCTCTTGATCACCCTCGTCGAATGGCAGCGCACGATCCGGATCGGCGCGAGCCTGCTCGTCATCTTGTTCGGTGTCTACCGGCTGATCGACCGGCGCCATCCGCGGGCCCTGGTCCGGATACCGCCGACGCAACTCGCTTTGTGGTCGTTCGCGGTGGCGATCGCGCATGGCGCGGCGCTGATGCTGGTGCCGATCTATCTGGGGCTGTGCCGCGAGGCTGAAGCGGACCAAGGCCATGCGGCCGCCAACAGCCTGATCGACACCAGTCTCACGATGGCCGTGCTGGTCTCCATCGTCCATGCCGGCGCGATGATCGCCGCCGGCGGATGCCTGGCGTGGCTGGTCTACCGCTACCTCGGCCTGAAATTCGTATCCCGGAGCTGGTTCAATCTGGACACGGTTTGGGCGCTCAGCCTGGTGCTGGTGGGTGTCGTCGCGCTGGTGCTTGCTCTTGCGACGTAGTGCGGGCGCGGCACGCTGCCCGTAGGTAAGACGCTGGAGATCGCACGAAGTAGTAGCGGCGACCCGTCACCCTGAGGTGCACGCGCAAGCGTGCCTCGAAGGGTGAACGGCCCACGGCAGAAGTCGGGGCCGTCGACCCTTCGAGACGCCACGCTGCGCGCGGCTCCTCAGGGTGACGGTGATAGATTGCGTCACCGCAGCCTGCCGAGCAGCGCGATCAGCGTCTCGCGCTCCTTGGCATCGAGCGGCGCCAGCGTCTCCCTGGAGATCACCAGCGCATTGGGTGCGGCCTTGTCGGCCATCTGCTGGCCGGCGCGCGTCAGACTCACCAGCAGGCGGCGGCCATCGTCGGGATCCGGCGAGGTCTCGGTCAGGCCGCGCGCGGTCAGGCGATCGATCACGCCCTTGATGGTCGCGACGTCCATCGACGTCAGCCGCCCGAGCTGGTTCTGCGAGCAGGCGCCGACCTCGGACAGCTTCGACAGCGCCGCCCACTGAGTCGGCGTCAGATTGATGCCGATCTCTCGGGCGAAGATCACGGCGTGGCGCTGCGACACCTGGCGCAGGATGAAGCCGATCTGCTCGTCCAGCACATATCCCGGCCTGGTCGCTTTCCCGTTTCGCTTCGGTGCCGCACTCCTCGCCATCGTCCACTCCGCCCTTACAGCGACAGATGCGCGTCCCGGATATCCGGACGCGCATCGAGCTCCGCCATGGTGCCGCCGAAACAGATCCGGCCGCGCTCGATGATATAGGCGCGATCCGAGATCAGCCGGGCGAAATGCAAATTCTGCTCGGAGACGACGATGCTGACGCCCTCTTTCTTCATCGCCAGGATCGCATCGACCATCTGCTCGACGATTTTCGGCGACAGCCCCTCCGAGGGCTCATCGAGCAGCACCAGCGACGGATTGCCCATCAGCGTGCGCGCGATCGTCAGCATCTGCTGCTCGCCGCCGCTCATGCGCCCGCCGGGCCGGCCGCGCATCTCGCCGAGGTTCGGGAACAGCTTGAACAGTTTTTCGCGATCCCATTGCGGCGCGCCTGCCCGCCTCGGCTGGCGGCCGACCTCGAGATTCTCCTCGACCGTCAGATCCGTGAAGATGCGCCGCTCCTCCGGGACGTAGCCGAGCCCGCCGCGCACAATCGCGTGCGTCGGCAGATCCGAGACGTCCCGGCCCTCGAACATGACGCGGCCGGAGCGGTTCTGGACCAGGCCGACGATGGAGCGGAACGTGGTCGATTTGCCGGCGCCGTTGCGCCCGAGCAGGGCAACCACTTCGCCCTCGCCGACCTCGAGCGCGATGTCGAACAGGATATGCGCCGGGCCGTAGAAGCTGTTGAGATCCTTCACCGTCAGCTTCATGCCGATGCCCCCTCGCGGTGCCGGGCGTCATAGACGAGGCCCTCGCCGAGATAGATCGCCCGCACCTGGGCATTGCCGCGCACCTCTTCGGGCGAGCCTTCGGCGATCAGGAGGCCGCGGTTCAGCACCAGGATGCGGTCGGCATGCTCGAACACCACGTCCATGTCGTGCTCGGTGAACAGCACGCCGATCGACTGCTCGCGCGCGATCCGAGCCGTCAGCCGCATCAGCTCGACGCGCTCGCGCGGCGCCATGCCGGCGGTCGGCTCGTCCATCAAGAGCAGCTTCGGCTGGTTGGCGAGCGCGATCGCAAGCTCGAGCCGCTTGACGTCGCCATAGGCGAGCTCGCCGCAGGGCCGCTCCGCATAGGCACCCATGCCGACCAGATCGAGCAGCCGCCCCGCCTCGTCGCGCGCGTGGCGGGCGGTCGAGGCCCACAGGTTGAACAATTGCCCGCCATGCGAGACCAGCGCGACCTGCACGTTTTCGCGTACCGTCATGGTGGGGAATGTCGCCGCGATCTGAAAGGTGCGGCCGACGCCCATGCGCCAGATCACGCGCGGCTTCTTGCCGGTGGTCTCCGCGCCCAGCACGCGGATGCGGCCGCTATCGGGAATGTTCTGCCCGTTGAGCATGTCGAAGCAGGTGCTCTTGCCTGCGCCGTTCGGCCCGATCAGCGCCAAAATCTCGCCGGCGCGCAGTTCGAAGGAGACGCCGCGCACGGCATGCACGCCGCCATAGGATTTGGTCAGCCCCTCAACCGACAGCAATGTGGGAACCATGCTCATTCGGCGCTCTCGATGCGGGAGGTCAGCAAGGGCGATACCGACGACGAGGATTTGCGCCGGCGATGCATGAAGGCTTCGAGCGTGCCGACGATGCCCTTCGGGAACGCGACCACGATCAGCACGACGAAGCCGCCGAGCACCAGCTTGGAAAGATCGGTCTGGCTGACCAGCCAGATATTTAGCGCCTTGTAGACGATGGCGCCGACCACCGCACCCGACACCGTCTCGACACCCCCGAGCAGCACCATGACCAGCGCATCGACCGACAGCGAGATGCCCATATTGTCGGGGAACACGCTGCCCTTGAGATAGGCGAACAGCGCGCCGGCAAGGCCGGCGACCGTGCCCGCGATCACGAAGGCGGTCCACTGGATGCGTTTGCCGTCGATGCCGATGGCTTCGCTGCGGAGCGGCGAATCGCGCGTCGCGCGCAGCGCAAAGCCGAACGGCGAGAACACGATGATGCGGAGGATCACCACCGCGAGCGCGGCGATGCCGAGCGACAGCCAGTAGAAATGCGACGGGCTCGCAGCCCATTTTTCCGGCCAGACCCCGAGGATGCCGTTGTCGCCGCCGGTGACCGACACCCACTGGAACGCGATCGACCAGACGATCTGGGCAAAGGCCAAGGTCAGCATCGCGAAATAGACCCCGGAGAGCTGCACCGCGAAGAAGCCGAATACGGCGGCGCCGAGGAGCCCGAGCAGCGGCCCGAGCAGCAGGCAGGCAATCATCGGCAGGCCGGCCATCTTGGCGAGCAGCGCCACGCCATAGGCGCCGAGCCCGAAATAGGCCGCGTGGCCGAACGAGGCGAGCCCGCCGACCGACATCAGGAAGTGCAGGCTGACCGCGAAAATCACGAAGATCGCGATCTCCGAGCCGACCGTGAGCAAATAATTGCCGGCGACGAACGGCAGCGCGGCGGCAACGATGAGCATGGCAATCGCGGCGAACCGCTCGTTCATCGTCAGCGGCCGCCACGGATTGACGGTCAGCCCCGGCGTGCGCCGTGCCGGCGCCTCCGGCTTGCCGAACAGCCCCCACGGCCGGACGATCAGCACCACCGCCATCACCAGGAACACCAGGATGATGGAGATCTTCGGAAAGATCAGGATGCCGAAGGCGTTGAGCTCCGACACCAGCACCGCCGCGACGAAGGCGCCGATGATGCTGCCGAGGCCGCCGATCACCACCACGACGAAGACCTCGACGATGACGCGCAAATCCATCGCGTGATTGACCGCATCGCGCGGGATCTGCAGCGCGCCGCCGAGCGCGGCGAGGAAGACGCCGAGCGCGAACACGCTGGTGAACAGCCATTTCTGATTGACGCCGAGCGCAGCCACCATGTCGCGGTCCTGCGTCGCCGCGCGCACCAGCACGCCCCAGCGGGTGCGCTGGAACAACAGCCAGAGCACGCCGAGCACGACCGGCCCGAGCACGATCAGGAACAGGTCATAGCTCGGAATATTCTGGCCGAAGAAATCGATCGCGCCCTTGAAGCCGGGCGCGCGGCGGCCGACCAGATCGTCCGGGCCCCAGATCAGCACCACGAGATCCTCGACCATCAGCGTCAGGCCGAAGGTGGCGAGCAACTGGAACAGCTCCGGCGAATGGTAGATCCGGCGCAGCAGCACCATCTCGACCAGCACGCCGATCGCAGCAACCGCCAGCGCCGCAACGACGATGCTGCCCCAGAAGCCGAGCGCGCCGGAAAAGCGCTCGGTCAGGGTAAAGGCGACATAGGCGCCGAGCATATAGAACGCGCCATGCGCGAAATTCACGATCCGCGTCACGCCGAAGATGATCGACAGACCCGAAGCGACCAGGAACAGCGACGCCGCGCTGGCAAGACCGGTCAGGAACTGGACGACATAGAAGGCCATGGGCGGTCCGCGTTGGAGTTTCCGTTCACCTCACCTCGCCCCGCCTGCGGGGAGAGGTCGAATTCAAGCGCCAGCTTGAATTCGGGTGAGGGGGACTCTCCGCGCGCTCGTTCGCGGAAATAGCCCCTCACCCCAACCCTCTCCCCGTAAGAACGGGGAGAGGGAGAAGTTCAAGTCTCTCCCCGCAAGAGCGGGGCGAGGGAGAAGAAAAAAATCAATCCTTCGGCCGCAGCTTCTCGATCTCGGCATCGCTGGGCAGATAGTCCGCCCCCTTGCGATAGGCGGTGTCGACCATGATGCCCTTGCCGTCCTTCAGCGCGGTCTTGCCGGTGAAGGCGCCCAGCGTCGACTGGTGATCGATCTTGCGGAAGGTGATCTCGCCGAATGGCGACGGCATCGAGATGCCTTCCGCCGCCGCGATCAGCTTCTCCGGATCACTCGAGCCGGCCTTGGCAAGGATCGCCGCCGCCGCCTTGATGGTCTGGTAGCCGACGATCGAGCCGAGCCGCGGATAGTCGTTGTACTTGGCCTGGTAGGCCTTCAGGAACGCGTCATGTTCCGGCGTCTTGATCGCGTACCAGGGATAGCCGGTGACGATCCAGCCTTCCGGCGTCTCGTCCTTCAGCGGATCGAGGTATTCCGGCTCGCCGGTCAGGAAGCTCACCACGGTGCGGCCCTTGAACAGGCCGCGGGTGTTGCCTTCGCGCACGAGCTTGACGAGGTCGGCGCCGAAGGTGACGTTGAGGATCGCTTCCGGGTTCGCCGCGGCAACCGCCTGCACCACTGGGCCGGCGTCGATCTTGCCCTGTGGCGGCCACTGCTCGTCGACCCACTGGATGTCAGGCCGTTTCGCCGACATCAGCTTCTTGAACACCGCGACCGCCGACTGGCCGTATTCATAGTTCGGCGCGATCGTCGCCCAGCGTTTTGCAGGCAGTTTTGCGGCTTCTTCCACCAGCATTGCCGCCTGCATGTAGTTCGACGGACGCAGGCGGAACGTGTAGCGGTTGCCCTTCGACCAGGTGATGGCGTCGGTCAAAGGCTCAGCCGCAAGGAAAAACACCTTCTTCTGGTTGGCGAAGTCAGAAACCGCAAGGCCGATATTGGAGAGGAACGTGCCGGTGAGCATCGCGACGTTCTCGCTCGACACCAGCTCGTTCGCCGCGGTCTGCGCATCCGCCGGCTTGCCGCCGTCGTCCTTGGAAACGACAACGAGCTTCTTGCCGCCAATGCCGCCGGCGGCATTGATCTCTTCCACCGCGAGCTGCCAGCCCTTGCGATAGGGCTCGGTGAACGCCGGCAGCAGCGAGTAACTGTTGATCTCGCCGATCTTGATTTCGCTCTGCGCCAAGGCCTGCGTTGTCATGGCGCTCGTTGCCATGGTCGCGACCGCGATCGCCAATCCCGCCCCTACGAAATAACCACGCATCCCGTCCTCCAGTTTTTCTTCAAAGAGATTATCGCAATCCGTCTTCGCCCTTGATCTCGCCGACCGTCAGCCCGCCGACGCGCGGCAGTGGCCGTCCGCTGTCGGTCACCGCGACCGCGACCATGATCTCGTTGGCCCGCGGCGCGTCGTTGATCTGCACCTCCATGCCGTCGAAATGGCTGCGCACGAAAGCCGCGTCCTTGTGCCCGAGCGGAATATCCAGCGTGGTGCCGGGCCCCGAGCGCTTCTTCGACGACGGGATCAGCGCCGCGCCCTTCGACAGCACCTTGCGCACCGGCGCACCCATCTTCGGATGCAGGATCGCTGCCGCATGCTCGAGCTCGCCATTCTCGCCGACGGCGGCGGCCTTGCCGTAGCTGTGCACCTTGGCGCCGTCGATGCCGAGCGCGGCGACGGCCCGCTTCGAGAGCAGTTCGCCGAGTTCCTCGCCGATCGCGATCAACGGCGACAGATCCTCGACATAGCGGCCGGCAAAGGGGTTTTCGATCACGGCGATCGCGGCGGCCCGCCTTGTCGGCGGTGCGATGGTCTTGCCCATCTCCAGATGGGTCTCCTCGACCACGGTGACGATCTTGCGAATGACGGCGCTCATCTTGCCTCGCTTCCAGTCATGCCCGCAGCATGTGTTCTATCGTTTGTCCCTGAAACGCGTGCGACGCCGGCGCCCCAATCCCAGTTGCACCGACAAGCCGCGTTTCGCCCAGTAGACGCAATGCCGCGCCCTCGATCAATCCCGACATCAGGAGGTCGCGCGCCCGCGTCGCCCCCACCTCGAGCGCCTGCTCAACCTCGTGTTCCGCCAGCCGCCCGACATCGCGGGTCACCAGCCGCGCGCCGAGGTCGCTGTCGGGCTGCAGCTCGTTCGCCGCAACGCGCAGGATCGCGGGATGATTGGGCAGATCGACCGCATTGGCGATCACCGTCGCCGCGGCATCCGCTTGCGACGCCGTCCGCGCCAGCACGGTGACGGCATCGGCGATACCGAGCGAAAAGCTGCGGCCGTGCCGGCCGCTGGTCGCGATGCCGCGGACCGGCGTCTCGGCATCGACCGTCATGGTGCGCATCACGCCGTGGCGGTCCGGCCGGTCCATCAGGCCGACGGTGAATTGTTCGCCGTCGCCGAGATGCAGGGCAATGTCGCCGCCGTTGTTGACATAGGCACGGTCGAGCGGCGCGGCCTCAAGCATCGTGCCCAAAACTTCCTCGGCGACCGAGCCCGCGACCGCTGCCATAGGCGTGATGAAGCAATCGGCGGCAAACGGCGCGACCGCCGCATGCATGCGCCGCGCGACCACGCCTCTCAACACGCAACGATTCGGATCGGCTGCACTGCGCAGCTCGGTGAGTTCCGCGCATAGCTCGTCGAGCAAACCGGTGAAGCGCTCGGCCGCCGCTCGATAGGCGGCGCTGACGTCGTCGTCCCTGCCCTTCGCCTCGATGACCAGATCAATCGGACCGTCCTGCAAATGCAGCCGCTTGCCGTCAGGAAGAAGCGCGTTTTGCGGAAGCCTAGTCATGCGCGCCGCCCGGGCATCGGCCGGACCTCAGCGCTGTCCCGCAGTGACGACAGCGGCCGGACATAGTCCATGTGGCCGCCCAGCGCCGCATAATCGGACCTGCGCATCGTGAATTCAATCGGCGCCACCAGTGCCGGGGTCGGCACATAGCCGAAGGCACCGGCCGGCATCTGCGTGACATCGACCATGTAGGTAATGCCCCCGCCCGGCCAAACATAGACCGGCGCGCCGCCGCTGGTCACCCGCGTCAGCGCGTCCTTGACCGAACGGGTCAGCCGCACCGGATTATCGGTGACGCCGGCGCGCAACGATCCGCCCGCGCCGCCCATGAACAGCACGGTGCACAGCGCCGGCTCGCAATTCTCCTGGATGCGCTCGACCGAAAATCTGAGATCGGCGGGCATCTCGGTCTCGACCGGCTTCAACGCCTCGTCGAGCACGTAATAGGACGCATGCTCGCCGGTGGTCGAGACCATCAGCATGGTGAGCCCCGGCCGCGCCTCCTTCGCATTGAAGGGGCCGAGGATCGACAGCGGATCGGAGATGTTGGTGCCGCCCCATCCGGTGCCGGGATCGGCGACCTGGAAATAGCGGCCCGGCGTCGAGCGCCGCCCCTTCATCTTGATCCCGGTGTCGGCGATGTCGAGCAGCTTGCCGGCCTGGTGCTCGCTGAGCACGCCGGTGATGTGATCGTCGACCACCACGACCTCATCGACCTTGCCGTGCCATTGCTTGGCGAACATGCCGATCGTCGCCGAGCCACAGCCGACCCGCATGCGCTCTTCTGCCACACCATTGACGATCGGCGGCCTGCCGGCCTGCACCACGACGGTGGCGCCGCCGTCGATGGTCAACTCGACCGCCTTGCAGTTGGAGAGATCCATCAGCGTGTCGCAGGTGACGCGGCCTTCCTTCTTGGAGCCGCCGGTCAAATGATGCACCCCGCCGAGCGAGAGCATCTGCGAGCCATATTCGCTGGTCGTGACATGGCCGACCGCCTCACCGTCCGAGCGCACGGTCGCGGTTTCCGGGCCGAGGTAGCGGTCGGTGTCGATCTTCACCTTGACGCCGCAATACGAGAAAATGCCTTCAGTCACCACGGTGACCATGTCGACGCCGTCGACCTCCGACGACACGATGAAGGGCGCCGGCTTGTAATCCGGATAGGTTGTTCCTGCGCCGATCGCGGTGACGAACAGTTCGGGCTGGCGGACGATCTTGCCGTCCCAGTCGCCGCTCACCTGGAACGGAACCAGCTTGCCGCCATGCGACACGGTGCGCTCCAGCACGACGTGCGGATCGACGCGCACCAGCGTGCCGTCATGATTGGCATAGCGGTCGCAGGCGCCGGCCGCGCCCGGCTTGATGTAACACATCACCGGACAGGCATCGCAGCGGATCTTGTCGCCGGCGGCGACGGTCATTGTGTCAGCCATCGTGACCAAGCCTGGACTTGTGGCGGCGGTCGATCATACTGCGCTTCCGCCTCCCATGCATATCGTTCGTATACGAATGATCCTGCGCGCGAGCCCGTGACCTGTCAAGCGGCCTTTGCAATCAAACCGTGCCCTTCGCGTGCGCACCCTGTTCATAAAGCGGGCACGCGCTGCAGCGCGGCATGCCGCCGCTTGCACGTTTGTATACAAACGTTATCCTCGTCGGCGATCCGACGCTGACGTTGCAGCGCAAACATCAAGGGAGAACCGGGGCAATGCGCCTGACCGTGAACGGCAGGAATCATGATGTCGACGCCGCTCCCGACACCGCATTGCTTCACGTGCTGCGCAACGACCTCGAATTGAACGGGCCGAAATATGGCTGCGGGCTCGGCGAGTGTGGCGCCTGCGCGGTGCTGATCGACGGCGTCGCCGCCCGCGCCTGCGTGATTCCGATCGAGGGCTGCGCCGGACGCAATATCGTCACGCTCGAAGGCCTCGGCAGCCGCGAGCATCCCGATCCGGTGCAGGATGCCTTCATTCGCGAACAGGCCGCGCAGTGCGGCTATTGCCTCAACGGCATGATTATCACCACCAAGGCCTTGCTGATGCGCAATCCCAATCCGTCCGAGCATGAGGTGCTGGAGGCGTTGCGCTACAATCTCTGCCGTTGCGGCGCGCATATCGAGATCATCCGCGCGGCGATGCGCGCGGCCGGTCACGCCCTTGAGGCGCGCGATTGATGGTGGACGCACGGGCTCCTGAGCAACGCCAGCGCGGCTCGCTGTCGGTCGTCCGCCCTGCGGTGCTGGGCGCCGAAGATGAGTTCGAGACCTTCATCACCATCACGGCCGACGGCACGGTCAATGCCTATAACGGCCATGTGGATCTCGGCACCGGCATCCGCACCGCGCTCGGTCAGATCGTTGCCGAAGAGCTCGACGTCTCCTTTGCCCGCGTCGTCGTGATCCTCGGCGACACCGCCGTGGTGCCGAACCAGGGCCCGACGATCGCAAGCGAAACCATCCAGATCACCGCCGTTCCCCTGCGCAAGGCCGCCGCGCAAGCGCGGCATTTTTTGCTTGCGCGCGCCGCCGAGCGATTGGAGCTAGCTGTCGACGAGCTCACGATCGAGGACGGGCTGATCCGCGGCCACGACAACCGCAGCGTCAGCTATGGCGAGCTGATCGCGGACGAGATCATCCGGCTCGATCTTGCCGATGATGTTCCGGTCAAGGCCGTGAGCGCCTATTCGGTCGTCGGCAAGTCCGTGCCGCGCGTCGATCTGCCGGCGAAGGCCACCGGCGAGCTCGTCTATGTCCACGATGTGCGCGTGCCCGGCATGCTGCACGGCCGCGTGGTCCGCCCGCCTTACGCCGGCGTCGATGCCGGCCCGTTCGTCGGCACCAGCCTGATCGCCGTCGATGAAGCTTCGGTGCGGGATATCCCCGGCCTCGTCGCGGTGGTGCGGATCGGCGATTTCGTCGGCGTCGTTGCCGAGCGCGAGGAGAATGCGATCAAGGCCGCCGCGCAGCTCAAGGTGAGCTGGAAGCCGGGACCGGCGCTGACCGATCTTGCCGACGTGGAGAAGGCGCTGCGCGCCAATCCCTCGACGTCGCGCCAGCTGATCGACAAGGGCGACGTCGACGCCGCGATCAAGGCGGCCGCCAAGCCGATGCAGCGGACCTATCTCTGGCCCTACCAGATGCACGGCTCGATCGGGCCATCATGCGCGGTTGCCGATTACAGCGAGGGCGCGATCCGGGTCTGGTCCGGCACGCAGAACCCGCACATCCTGCGCGGCGACCTCGCGCTGCTGATCCAGCGGCCGGAGTCCGAGATCGACGTGATCCGGATGGAGGTCGCCGGCTGCTACGGCCGCAACTGCGCCGACGATGTCTCTGCCGATGCATTGCTGCTGTCGCGCGCGGTCGGCCGCCCGGTGCGCGTGCAGCTCACCCGCGAGCAGGAGCATGCCTGGGAGCCGAAGGGCACCGCGCAGCTGATGGACGTCAATGGCGGGCTCAACGCCGACAGCAGCGTCGCCGCTTACGATTTTGCCACGCGCTATCCCTCGAACGGCGCGCCGACATTGGCACTGCTGCTCACCGGGCGGATCGCGCCTGAAGCCGCGGTGTTCGAGATGGGCGACCGCACCGCGATCCCGCCCTACGACTACGAGAACATGCGCGTGATCGCCAACGACATGCCGCCGATCGTGCGCGCGTCATGGTTTCGCGGCGTCTCGGCGCTGCCGAACACCTTTGCGCATGAATCCTACATCGACGAGCTTGCGGCGGAGGCGAAGGTCGATCCGATCGAGTACCGGCTGCGCTATCTGAAGGATAAGCGCGCGATCGATCTCGTCAATGCCGTTGCCGAGCGCGCCGGCTGGACGCCGCGCCCGGTGTGGAAAGAGCCCGAGGCGGACGGCGACATCGTGCACGGCCGCGGCTTTGCCTATGCGCTCTACGTGCACAGCAAGTTTCCCGGTTACGGCGCGGCGTGGTCGGCATGGATCGCCGACGTCGCTGTCAACAAGGCGACCGGCGATGTCAGCGTGACCCGCGTCGTCGCCGGCCAGGATTCCGGATTGATGATCAATCCGGAGGGCGTGCGGCACCAGATCGAAGGCAACGTCATCCAGTCGACCAGCCGCGCGCTGATGGAGGAGGTCTCCTTCGAGCGCGGCGCGGTGGCGGCGCGGGAATGGGGCGCCTACCCCATCATCAAGTTTCCTGAGCTGCCGAAGATCGATGTGTTGATGCTGCCGCGGCAGGATCAACCGCCGCTCGGCGTCGGCGAGTCCGCCTCGGTGCCGAGCGCCGCCGCGATCGCCAATGCGATCTACGACGCGACCGGCGTCCGCTTCCGCGAATTGCCCTTCACACCGGAACGCATCCTGAAGGGATTGCGCGGCGAGCAACCGGTCGCGCCCGCCCCGCTCCCGCCGCCTGCGCAGACGGCAGACCTCAACAGATGGCAGAATCCCTTTGCAAAGCGCGGCGGCGTGCTCGCCGGCATTGCCGCACTCTGCGCAGCGGCGATCGGCATCGGCGCGGCCGTACTGCCGTGGCGCGCGATCGCGCCGATCGCCCGGCCCGACGCGTCGGTGTATTCCGCCGCGACGATCGCCCGTGGCAAGGAGCTTGCAGCGCTCGGCGCCTGCGCCGTCTGCCATACGTCGGAGCATGGCGCTTCGAACGCCGGCGGCCGGCCGCTGGAGACGCCATTCGGCACCATCTACACCACCAACATCACGCCCGATGTCGACACCGGCATCGGCACCTGGTCCTATCCGGCGTTCGAGCGCGCGATGCGCGAGGGCATCCATCGCGACGGGCGCCATCTCTATCCAGCGTTCCCGTACACGCATTTCGCCAGGACCAGTGATGCCGACCTGCAGGCGCTCTATGCCTATCTGATGGCGCGGCTGCCGGTGCGCGCCGAAGCACCGAGCAATACGCTGGCCTTTCCGTTCAACCTGCGGCCGCTGCTCGCCGGATGGAATGCGCTGTTCCATCGGCCCAACACGTTCCAAGGTGATCCCACTAAATCGGAAGTGTGGAATCGCGGCGCCTATCTGATCGAGGGGCTCGGTCATTGCAGCGCCTGCCACTCGCCGCGCAATGCGCTCGGCGCCGAACGGCAGCGCGCCTATCTCGCCGGCGGCTTCGCCGAGGGCTGGGAGGCGCCGGCGCTGACGTCGCTGTCGAAGGCGCCGATCCCCTGGAGCGAGGACGAGCTTTACGCCTTTTTGCGCACCGGCGAGTCCCGCCTGCACGGCGTCGCCGCGGGACCGATGGCGCCGGTCGTGCAGGAGCTCGCCGCGCTGGCCGACCAGGACATTCGCGCGATGGCGGTCTACCTCGCCTCGTTCAACCAGGGCACCGATCGGCCGGCCCACGATGCCATTGCCGCGAAGCTCGAAGCCGGCACCGTCGTCACCACCGCCGCCTCGGCGGGGGCGCGGATCTATCAAGGCGCCTGCGCGGTCTGCCATGAGGTCGGCGGCCCGCCGCTGTTCGGCAGCCGGCCGTCGCTGGCGCTGAACAGCAATTTGCACAGCGACGCGCCCGACAATCTGATCCAGGTGATCCTGCACGGCATCGCCAAGCCGGCCGTGACCGATCTGGGCTACATGCCGGCGTTCAAGGACAGCATGAGCGACGGCCAGGTCGCCGAGCTCGTCACCTTCCTGCGGCGGCAATTTGCCCCTGACAAGCCGGCCTGGGCCGACGTCACCGCCACCGTCGGCCGTATACGGCAGACCATAGCGCGCTGACCTGCCATGTTCCGCCCGATACCCACTGGGCGGGCGGCGCCCGGCAGGCTAAGGTTCCCGCATGACCGTGACAGATATCGCGACCCGGACCTACAACCACGGCTGGCGGCTCGACCCGATCGTGCGCAGCCTGCTGGACACCGATTTCTACAAGCTGTTGATGCAGCAGATGATCCGGGAATGCTATCCGGACACCCGCACGACCTTTTCGGTGATCAACCGCTCGACCCATATCCGGCTCGCCGAGGTCATCGACGAGGCCGAGCTGCGCGCCCAGCTCGACCACGCCCGCACCATCCGCTTCACCAAGAAGGAGCTGATCTGGCTCGCCGGCAACACGTTCTACGGCAAGACCCAGATGTTCTCGCCCGACTTCATCAACTGGCTGTCGAACTTCCGGCTGCCCGAATACGAGCTGCACAAGGTCGACGGCCAGTACGAGCTGCATTTCCACGGGCCGTGGACCCACACCACGATGTGGGAGATCCCGGCGCTCGCGATCCTCAACGAGCTGCGCTCGCGCGCGGCGACCAAGACCTACGGCCGCTTCGCGCTCGACGTGCTCTACGCCCGCGCCAAGGCCAAGCTGTGGGCCAAGGTCGAGCGGCTGCGCAAGCTGGACGGCCTGCGGCTGTCCGATTTCGGCACACGCCGCCGCCACGGCTTCCTCTGGCAGCGCTGGTGCGTCGAGGCGGTGAAGGAAGGCCTCGGCCCCTCCTTCACCGGAACGTCGAACGTGCTGCTCGCGATGGACAACGACCTCGAGGCGATCGGCACCAACGCGCATGAACTGCCGATGGTCGCCGCCGCGCTCGCCAATGACGACGAGGCGCTGCGCTGGGCGCCCTATCGCATCCTCGACCAATGGCGCCACACCTATGGCGGCAACCTGCTGATCGCGCTGCCCGATGCCTTCGGCACCAAGCCGTTCCTGCGCGACGCGCCCGATTGGGTCGCCGACTGGACCGGCTTTCGTCCCGACAGCGCGCCGCCGATCACGGCCGGCGAAGAGATCATCAAGTGGTGGAAGCAGAAGGGCCGCGATCCCAAGGAGAAGCTGCTGGTGTTCTCCGACGCGATGGATGTCGGCTCGATCGAGGAGACGTTCTACCATTTTAAGGGACGCGTGCGCGTCAGCTTCGGCTGGGGCACCAATCTCACCAACGATTTCGTCGGCTGCGCGCCCGACGGCACCGCCGAGCTCGATCCGATCTCGATCGTCTGCAAGGTGACGTCGGTCGACGGACGCCCGGCCGTCAAGCTCTCCGACAATCCGGAGAAGGCGACCGGCATCCCGTCCGAGGTCGAGCGCTATTTGCGCGTGTTCGGCAATGTCGGCCGCGTTCGCACCGCAGTTCACGTCTAACAAAGCGTTTTCAAGCGAAGTGGACACCGGTTCGCGTGAAGAAAAACGCGTCAAATAAAAGACTCCTCGCCAACCCACCATTCCCATCGACTGACCTGACGAGTTTCGCATGCCTGCACCCAAGCCGCCTGCCTTCGAAACCCTGAGCCTGCACGCCGGCCAGCGCCCCGATCCCGCGACCGGCGCGCGCGCGGTTCCGATCTATCAGACCACGTCCTACGTGTTCCAGGATGCCGATCATGCCGCGGCGCTGTTCAATCTGGAGCGCGCCGGCCACATCTACACCCGCATCTCGAACCCGACGACATCAGTGCTGGAAGAACGCATCGCCGCGCTTGAATGCGGCGTCGGCGCGATCTGCACCGCCAGCGGCATGGCCGCGATGCATCTGGCGATCGCAACCCTGCTCAATGCCGGCGACCACATCGTCGCCTCCGCCTCGCTCTATGGCGGCAGCATCAATTTGCTGGCGCACACGCTGCCGCGGTTCGGCATCACCACGACGTTCGTGAAGCCGCGTGCGCTCGACGAATTCCGTGCCGCGATCAAGCCGAACACCCGCCTCGTGATCGGCGAGACCATCGGCAATCCCGGCCTCGAGGTGCTCGATATCCCTGCGGTCGCGGAGATCGCGCATAATGCGAAGATCCCGCTGCTGATCGACAACACCTTTGCGACGCCCTATCTCAGCCAGCCGATCGAGCTCGGCGCCGACATCACGATGAACTCGGCGACCAAGTGGATGGGCGGCCATGGCATTGCGATCGGCGGCGTGATCGTCGACGGCGGCCGGTTCGACTGGCGCGCCTCCGGCAAATTCCCGCAGCTCACCGAGCCCTATGCCGGCTATCACGGCATCGTCTTCGACGAGCAGTTCGGCAAGGCCGCCTTCATCATGCGCGCCCGCACCGAGGGCCTGCGCGACTTCGGCGCCTGCCTGTCGCCGACCAACGCCTTCCAGCTGCTGCAGGGCATCGAGACGCTCGGCGTCCGCATGGATCGCCATGTCAGCAACACCCATGCGGTGCTGGACGCCCTCGCCGCGAACAAGGCGGTCGACTGGGCGCTGCATCCCTCGCTGGAGACGCATCCGGATTACGCGCTGGCCAAGAAGCTGTTGCCGCGCGGCGCCGGCTCGATCGTCAGCTTCGGCATCAAGGGCGGCCGCGCCGCTGGCAAGAAGTTCATCGAGTCCCTGAAGCTGATCAGCCATCTCGCCAATGTCGGCGACGCCAAGACGCTGGTGATCCATCCCGCCAGCACCACGCACCAGCAGATGGATGCCGAGCAGCTCAAGGCCGCCGGCATCGGCGAGGAGCTGGTGCGGCTGTCGGTCGGCATCGAGACCGCGCAGGACATCATCGACGATCTCGGCCAGGCGCTGCGCGCCTCGCAAAGGACTTAAGCCCATGCAGCTTTCCGTGAACGGATCAGACACCTTCATCGCGACCGGCGGCAGGCCGTTCGATCCGTCGCTGCCGGCGGTGGTGATGATCCACGGCGCCGGCTTCGATTCCTCGACCTGGGCGCTGCACAGCCGCTGGTTCGCCCATCATGGCTATTCCGTGCTGGCGCCGGACCTGCCCGGCCATGGCCGCTCCGCCGGCAAGCCGTTCCCGACCATCGCCGAGATGGCCGACTGGATCGCGGCGCTGATCACGGCAGCCGGCGCGTCGAAAGCGCGGCTGATCGGCCATTCGATGGGCTCGCTGATCGCGATCGAGACCTCGGCGCGGCATCCCGAGAAGGTCTCCGGCCTCGCGCTGATCGGCACCGCCGCGACCATGACGGTTGGCCCCGATCTCCTGAAGGCCGCCGAAGCCAATGACGTCGCGGCGATCGACATGGTCTCGATCTGGGGCCTCGGCTTCAAGGCCGAGCTCGGCGGCAGCCTCGCGCCCGGCCTGTGGATGCACCAGGGCGCGCAGCGGGTGCTGCAGGAGGCGAAGCCGGGCGTGCTGTACAACGACCTCAACGCCTGCAACGCCTACCAGAACGCGCTCACGGCTGCTGCCGCGGTCAAGGTGCCCGCGACCTTCATCCTCGGCGAACGTGACATGATGACCCCGGCCAAGGCCGGCAAGACACTCGCCGCCGCGACGCCGAATGCCCGCACCGTGGTGCTGCCAGGTGCCGGCCACATGATGATGGTCGAGCAGCCCGACGAGCTGCTGGCAGCGCTGCAGTAGCGCTCGAGACCCCTCAGCCGGCTCCGGTGCTTTCGCATTCGAAGTGCCTTTGCCGCCGCCACTGCCGGTGACGTTGGCGAACCTCCCTCGAAGGCGAGCGGCCCCAAAATATCGAAAACAACCCCATGCAAAGTAGCCGGGGGCCGCCGGCCCTCGGACAAGCAACTTGACACGTCGGGCAACTCAGCGATATCTTCTATTATTCCGAATTTCCGCGAACGCGCCGGAGCCACCGATCTTTCAGGAAATCCGGCTCGCCATCAGGAGCAAGGCAGCGAAGCAACCGATCGGTACGAGATGGGAAAACTCCCGATGTCGCAGGATGGTCAAAGCTGCCGCTGCGAGAATGACCGCGCAGAGGGTCAAGCCGGCTGCACGGGTTGCCGGTAGTGTGACTAGGATTGCGGCCGATATCTCCAATCCGCCGGTGACCCGGCACCACCACGCGGGATACCCCCATCGAACAAAGTTGCTCCGCGTCGTCGACGTCGCGATCGCATTGAACAAACCTGCACTGGCGAAGGCAGCGGCAAGCAGCCTGATGAATATCGTGTGCATGACCTAAGCGACCGCCAACACATAAGCGCGCAACTCGTCGATGATCGATCGCCGCGAAGGATTCCAGCCGAGTTCGCGCTTCGCTTTCTCGCCCGAGATGATCTGATCGGAGGCGATCGCATCGGCGAAACCCCAGAGGACCTTGCGCGCCTCTTCGAGCGGCCATGCCGCCACTCGGCCCCCGGCACCGCCCAACTCGCTCGCTGCGCGTGCGATCTCGACGAGCCGCGGCGCCGAACCGTGCGCGCCATTGAAGACGGATCCCGCCGGTGCCTGCTCGAGCGCGAGCGCATAGAGATCGGCCAGATCGTCGGCATGCACGGTCGACCAGCGATTTTGACCGTCACCGACATGAAGTGCCGCACCATGTTCCTTGGCCGATGCGACCATCATCATCGCGGCGCCGCCCCAGTTGCCATACACCCAGGCAGGCCGGATAACGACCGGATGGACGCCCCCGGCTTCGGCCGCGAGGATCTCGCGTTCCAGCGCCTGGCGCCAGCGGACCATCTCGACCGGGTTCAGTGGAGTGTGCTCGGTCACTGACGTGTCACCCGTGGAGCCGTAGACCAGGCTGCCACTGGTATAGATGAAGCGCTGACCCGTTCCGCGCTGGGCTTCGAGGATCGCACGCGTCGCAATCTCATCGAGAGACGCAGCGTTCTGATCGTTGGGCGAAGCGGCATGGACGACGGCGTCCACGCCCCGTACCGCCGAGGCCAAGCTCACCGGGTCGGCAAGCTCACCTGTCTCCGCCACGAAGCCTCGGTCGAGCAGCTTGGCCGCGCTCGCTTCCGACCGGGCGAGTCCCACGACTTCATGACCTCCCTCTTTCAATCGGTGCGCTACCGCACCGCCGATCAAGCCGGTCGCGCCTGTTACCAAAACTCGCATGTCGATCACCCTTCAATTTCGGTGAATTCAACAAAGCGGAACGGCAATGCGGATGGAAATCGCGAGTTCTGATGTGGCGCTATCGATCGCGCCGATGGCGTCAAGCTGAGGCGGCGATTTTGGTGATGATGCCGCGCAGCCAGGCAATAGCCCCATGCGTATCCGCCCGCCGGTGCCACATCAGGTGGAGTGGCCAGGTGGGCAGTTCGAGCGGCGGATCATAAATCGCTATACCTGCTCCGGTACCAGCGAACCTTCGTGCGACCCGGGAGGCCAGCGTCGCGACGAGGTCGGTCCCGGCGATCACGAAGGGGGCGGCCAGGAATTGTGGCAGGCTCAGCACGACGCGTCGTTCGAGGCCGAGATCGGCAAGCCTCAGATCGACGATCCCGGAGCGGTCGCCTTCCGGAGAGACCAGAAGATGCGGCGCCGCTGCGAAAGCCTTGAGGCTTGGACCATCCGCGAACGCCGGGTGTCCCTCCCGCACGACGCAGGCGAAACTCTCAAAAAAAAGCGGGCTGCTGATAATGCGCGCCGACGTCTCGACGGGGAAACCGATCGCCAGATTCGCCTCGCCGCTGTCGAGCAGCGTGATGGCTTCGTCTCGTCCGAACATCCCGCAGACCCGCACGTTGATGTGTGGGGCATCGATGCTGAGGCGGGCCATGAGCGGCGGCAACAAGACGAACGCCGCATAGTCGCTCATCGCGAGCGTGACGGTATTGTCGGCCGTCGCGGGGTCGAAGCTATCGGCCTGTAGCGCGCTCCGGAGAAGCCGGAGCGCATCCGAGACGGGACCAGCAAGGTCATGGGCGCGGGGCGTTGGCTGCATGCCTGAAGGCGTTCGCACGAAGAGCTCGTCCCCAAGAAGCTCTCGCAAGCGCGTGAGCGCGCCGCTCATCGCCGACTGGCTGAGGCCGATCCGCGATCCGGCGCGCGTCACGTGGCGCTCCGCGTACAGCGCATCAAAGGCCTTCATCAAGTTGAGGTCGAAGCCGGCTATATCCATGTGGCCGACCATAAGGGAATGCGCCGAACGGGGATAGCGGCCGTACGTCAAGCGCACGCCGGTCGAGGGCCCCCCGGTTGGGCTGGACCCGATCCGTCGAGGATGGCGTTACGGCAAGTCATCCACCGCTTGGCAGTCCGCGCTCACCCACAAGCGGACGCCGCTTAGGAGGTCTGTCTTTTCAAAAGGCATTCCACTCAGATTAGAGACGACACGGCCACCCTTCTCCCCTTGTGGGAGAAGGTGGCGCGAAGCGTTGGATGAGGGGTTCTGTCGACATATGAGATCGTGGAGAGAAACCCCTCACCCCCGCTTCGCTGCGCGAAGCGACCCTATCCCACAAGGGGAGAGGGTGCAGTTCGCACGCGGATAGGGTAACCCTCACTGCTTCGCCGGCCTCCGCTCGATCGGATGGATGTCGATCGCGCGCAGGCGGCCGAGGCGGAGCACGTCCATCGACAGGCTCCGGTCGATCCGGCTGTGATCGAGCGCGCGGATCAGGTCGTCGACACCGTTGATCTCGATGCCGTCGAGCCTGATCACGACGTCGCCGGGCAACAGGCTGGCACGCGCGGCCGGGCTGTCCGGTTCGATCTGCATCAAGAGCGCGCCCATCTTGTTCTCGACACCGGCCAGCACCGCGTGCCGCCGCGGCACGGGCGCGGTTTGCCCCGCGACGCCGATATAGGCGCGGCGGACATAGCCGTGGCGGATGATCTCCGACAGCACGAACTGCGCGGTGTTGCTGGCGACCGCAAAGCAGATGCCCTGCGCGCCGTTGATGATCGCGGTGTTGATGCCGATCACCTCGCCCTTCGACGACACCAGCGGCCCGCCGGAATTGCCGGGATTGAGCGCGGCATCGGTCTGGATCACGTCCTCGATGGTGCGCCCGCTGACCGAGCGGATCGAACGTCCGAGCGCGGACACCACGCCGGCAGTCACCGTCGATTCGAAGCCGAGCGGATTGCCGATCGCGACCACGAGCTGGCCGCGCCGCAGCGTCTTGGAGTTGCCGAGCGACGCGTAAGGCAGATCGCGCGCGCCATCGGCCCGCAGCAGCGCGAGATCGGTGTCAGGATCGACGCCGAGCACATGCGCGTCGGTGACGAAGCCCTCGGTGTCGCGCAGGCGGATCTCCTTCGACGATCCGACCACATGGCTGTTGGTCAGCACGAACCCGTCGGGCGAGATCACGATGCCCGAGCCGAGCCCGCCGCGCTCGCGCGCATTGCGCACTTTCGGCCCGGTTTCGACCCGGACCACGGCGGGCCCGACGCGGTCGGTGACGTCGATCACGGCATTCGAATAGGCATCCAGCAAGGCCCGGTCATCGACCTGGGTTGCGACTTGGGCAGCATCGGCCGTCGCCGCTGACGGCGTGTCACCGGCGGTATCTGAGGTAAAATCCAGCATGGCGAGAGTCCTTTGGTCTCCTCAGATGGTGACCGGCTTCCCGCGCCGCAAGTGGTTACGCCCTGCACCTGCCCGGATGGCTAGGGCTGCGTCTCTGACGCGCGATTGACTCAGTGTCATTCCGGGGCTCGCGAAGCGAGAACCCGGAATCTCGATGCACGACCTCTGGATTCCGGGTTCGCGACTTCGTCGCGCCCCGGAATGACGGAATGGACTGTCAAGTCACGGACACAACGCTAGGGCGCCCGCCGCAACGTGCCGCCGCGCGCCCTGACCGGATCGAGCAGCGACCAGTCGCCCTCCGGCAGCACATGACCCTTGGGGAAAGGCGCGCGCAGCTCGAGACCGAGCGAGCGCAGCACGCGGTCGTCGCGGTAGTAGCATTGCAGCACCACGCGGACGAGCGTCGCCGCGGCCGCACCGCCGTGGCTACGAAACTCCCGCGCCACCGCATCGCGCCCGGCATCGTCGAGCTCGGCGAGCGGCTTGCCCGCGAGCTTGGCCAGATGATCCAGCGCCTGAGCGACCAGCGCGGTGTCGCGGCCGAGCGTCGCCAGCATGTCGGCCTGGATCGCGGCATCGTCCGCACCCGGCACCTTGTACTCGTCACTGGCGGGAACGATCATCGCGGCGACGGTGCGCAGATCGGCGCGCTGGGCTGCAGTCAGTTCTTTTGCATCGGACATGTCGGTCTCTGGCGGTCTCAGTCGAACAGGTTGGCGAGGCGCCGCTTCATCTGATCGGCGATGTAGAGCGCGAGGGCCTGGATGGTGGAGGTCGGGTTCACGCCGCCCGAGGTGACGAAGATGCTGCCGTCGACGATGAAGAGGTTCTTCACGTCGTGCGAGCGGCCCCATTCGTTGACCACGGAGCGCGCCGGATCGGTGCCCATCCGCGCGGTGCCGAGCAGATGCCAGCCGCCCCACGGGATCGGATCGTTGATGCAGATGTCGGTGGCGCCGGCGGCCTCGAGAATCTCCCGGCCGCGCGCCAGCCCGTGATCCATCATCTTCCGGCTGTTCGCGCTGATCGTGTAGTCGATCTTCGGCGCGGGGATGCCGTGGCTGTCCTTCAACACGGGATCGAGCGTGACGCGGTTGTGCTCCTCCGGCAGATCCTCGCAGATCGCCGATACCGCGAGACGATGGCCGTTGAGCTTGCGGAACACGCGGTGATGATCCTTGCCCCAGGGCAGGATGCCCTTCTGCTCGCTCGCGACCGCCTCGAACACCGGCCCGGCGCCGCGGCCGAACTGGATGCCGTAGCCGCGGACGAAGCCGCGCGACAGATCGGTGTCGTAGAACTCCTTGCTCCACAGGCAGGTCGGCGGCGCGCGGTTGCTGTCGGTCGGCTCCTTCACGAAGCCGTAGATCTGCGCGTAGGGGTGGAACATCAGGTTCTTGCCGACCAGGCCCGACGAGTTGGCAAGGCCATTCGGGAATTTGCCTGACGCCGAATTGAGCAGCAGCCGCGGCGTGCCGACGCCGTTGCAGGCGATGATGACGACTTCGGCCGGCTGAAACTGCTCGACGCCGTCCTTGTCGTAATAGACGACGCCGGAGGCCATGCCGTGCTCGTTGGTCAGGATCTCGCGCACCCGGCAATGGGTCTTCAGCTCAACCTCGGCGCGGACCGCGTGCGGCCAGTAGGTGATGTCGGTCGAGGCCTTGGCACCCTGCGCGCAGGCCGGCGTGCAGTGGCCGAGATTGATGCAGCGCGCCCTGCCCTCGTAATCCATCGTCGCCACGGTCGTGTCCGACGGCCACCAGTGCCAGCCGAGCTTGTTCATGGCGTTGCCGATCAGCGGGCCCGACAGGCCGAGCGGCTGCTGCGGCATCGGCGGATGGCTCAGCGGCGACAGCGGATCACCCGACAGGCCCGAGACGCCCATCATCCGATCGTTCTCCTCGAAGAACGGGGTGAGCGCGTCGTAGTCGATCGGCCAGTCATCGGCGACGCCGTCCAGCGTCTTCACCTTGAAGTCGGACGGATGCAGCCGCGGCCAGTGCGCGGTGTACATCACCGTCGAGCCGCCGACGGCGTTGAAGTTGACGACCTTGATCGGCGAATTGTCGTCGTTGATCGGATAGTCCTCAGGCCGCTTGCGGACGTTCGGGCTGGACGACCACTCGCCGTAGAACTTCGCCTCCCAGTCGCGCCCGGTGCTCGGATATTCGGCCGGATTCATCCAGCCGCCCTGATCGAGGCAGAGGATATGCATCCTGGTATCGGCGAGGCTCCAGGCCACCGCGGCGCCGGACGCGCCCGCGCCGATGATCAGGACGTCAACGGGATTGTTCTTCATTCTTGTTCCTTGATCTCAGATGACCCCGTCATTCCGGGATGGTCCGAAGGACCAGACCCGGAATCTCGAGATTCCGGATTCGATGCTCCGCATCGCTCCGGAATGACAACCCACAACTTCAATTGACGATTCTCACCGGCAAGCTTCGTATACCGCGGATGAAATTGGAATAGAGCCTTTGCGGCGGGCCCATCAGCTCAAAACGCAGATCGCGCGCCAGAACCTCCTCCCAGAGGATGCGCAGCTGCTGCTCGGCGAGGCGATCGCCGACGCAGCGGTGGACGCCGGCGCCGAAGGCGAGATGCTGGCGCGGCTTGGCGCGGTCGATGATGAATTCATCGGCACGCTCGATCTTGTCCTCGTCGCGGTTGCCGGAGATGTACCACATCACGACCTTGTCGCCCTTCTTGATCCGGCGGCCGGCAAGCTCGACGTCGTTGCGTGCAGTGCGGCGCATGTGCAGCACCGGCGTGTGGTAGCGGATGGTCTCGGAGACCAGGTTCGGGATCAGCTCCGGCCTCGCGCGGACCAGCTCGAACTGCTCCGGGTTCTCGCACAGCGCCATCAACCCGGCCGACATCGAGTTGCGCGTGGTGTCGTTGCCGCCGACGATCAACAGCCCGATCGTGCCGATGAACTCGCGCGGCTCCAGATTCCGCGTCGCGTCCGAATGCGCCAGCATCGAGATCAAATCGAAGGTCGGCGGCGCATCGACCCGCGCGTCCCACAGCTTGCGGAAATATTCTCCCATCTTGACCAGTTCGGCGGTGCGTTCAGCCTCCGAACGCACCACCGCGTCGGGGGATTCGACGTTGGCGATCGCGACATCCGACCACCAGGTCAGCTTGGCGCGGTCTTCAGGGGGGAAATCGAACAGCGTCGCCAGCATCATGTTGGTGAGGTCGACCGAGACCCGCTCGGCCCAGTCGAAGGTCTCGTTGCGCGGCAGCGCATCGAGCACGGCTGAGGTGCGCTTGCGGATCAGGGCGTCGAAATTGGCGAGGTTCGACGGCGCCACGATCGGCGCCACCGTGCGGCGCTGCGCGGTGTGGCCGGGCGGATCCATGCGGATGAAGCTCGGCCGCTCCTGCCCCTTCGGCTGGTCAGCGACCTGGATACCGCCAAGCTCGGAGGCCGACGAATAGTTCTGGTGATCCAGCTCGACCGCGAAGATGTCGTCGTAGCGCGTCACCGACCAGTAGGGGCCGTAGGCCGACGCCTCGCAATAATGCACGGGATCGTCGCGGCGGAGTTGCGCGAACAGCGGCCGCCAGGTGTCATCCTGGTAAAGCCGGGGATTGCTGACGTCTGTCGACGTCGGCCTGCGCAGCGCCTCTCCCATCGCTTCACTCCCGTTAGGTTCCGTCGCCGCTTGGCGGGCGATCGTCGTGTCGGGCCGACGATAAAGGGAATCCCGCGGCCGAGTAAAGCCGCGGGGCGGACAGTCCGCCGCGCGGAATGCGCGCGGACCGACGCACCCGGCAAATCCCGATAGCTGCCCCGCTCCGCGATGTTTGTCGGCAGCAGGAAGACCGGTTAGCCTTGCCGGCAATCAATCCATCGGGAAGCAACGACAGGTGGCCGAATTGCGCCAGGACAACACCGCCCAGACGGCTGCGCTGGACTACGACGTCATCATCATCGGCGCCGGCCTGTCCGGCATGTACCAGCTCTACCGGCTGCGCGAGCTTGGTCTCAGCGCGCGCGTGTTCGAGGCCGGCACCGGCGTCGGCGGCACCTGGTACTGGAACCGCTATCCCGGCGCGCGTTTCGATTCCGAGAGCTATTCCTACGGCTACTCGTTCTCGAAGGAGCTGCTCGAGGAATGGGAGTGGTCGGAGCATTTCGCCGGCCAGCCCGAGACCTTGCGCTACTGCAACTATGTCGCCGACAAGTTCGACCTGCGCCGCGACATCCAGTTCGAGAGCCGCGTCGCGTCCGCGATGTACCAGGACGACACGCGAAGCTGGCAGGTCACACTCGAAAGTGGCGCGCAGCACTCCTGCCGCTTCCTGATCACCGCGATCGGCCCGTTGTCGACGCCGACCCTGCCGCGCATCGAGGGCCGCGACGATTTCAGGGGCCAATCGTTCCACACCGCGCGCTGGCCGAAGGAAAAGGTGGATTTCACCGGCAAGCGCGTCGCCGTGATCGGCACCGGCGCGACCGGCATCCAGACCATCCAGACCATCGCCGGCGAGGTCGGGCACCTCACCGTGTTCCAGCGCACCGCCAACTGGGCGGCGCCGCTGCACAACGGCAAGATCGACGCCGAGACGCAAGCCAGGATCAAGGCCGGCTATCCCGAGATCTTCGCGCGCTGCAAGGAGACCTTCGCCTGCTTCGTGCATACGCCCGATCCGCGCGGCGCGTTCGAGGTGAGCGAGGCGGAGCGCGAGGCGTTCTACGAGAAGCTCTATGGCGAGCGCGGGTTTGGCATCTGGCAAGGCAACTTCAAGGATATCCTGATCGACCGCGCGGCGAATGCGACGATCAGCGATTTCGTCGCGCGCAAGATCCGCGAGCGCGTGAAGAACCAGGCGGTCGCCGAGATGCTGATCCCGAAGAACCACGGCTTCGGCACGCGGCGGCTGCCGCTCGAGACCTTCTACTACGAGGTCTACAATCGCGACAATGTCGAGCTGGTCGACATCAAGGAGACGCCGATCGAGCGGATCACGCCCGAGGGCATCCGGACGACCGACAAGGACTACGCCTTCGACATCATCATCTACGCCACCGGCTTCGATGCCATCACCGGCAGCTTCGACAAGATCGATTTCCGCGGCGCGCACGGTGCGCGGCTGAGGGAGAAATGGACGCACGGCCCCGAGACCTATCTCGGGCTGATGGTCGACGGCTTCCCCAACATGATGATGCTGATGGGCCCGCACACCGCGCTCGGCAACATCCCGCGCAGCATCGAATACAGCGTGGATTGGGTCACCGGGCTGATCCGCTTTGCGCAGGAGAGAGACCTGACCTTCCTCGATGCCACGCCCGAAGGCACCGCCGACTGGACCGAGCATGTCAAGGCGCTCGGCGTCGGCCTGCTCTCCAACGAGGTCGATTCCTGGATGACCGGCATCAACCGCAACGTCGAGGGCAAGCAAACCCGCATCGTCGCCCGCTACAGCGGCAGCGCCCCGGCATATCGCGCGCGATGCGACGAGGTGGCGGCGAAGGGGTATGCGGAGTTGCGGTTGGCGTAGTTCTCTCGGTCGTCCGGTCTAACTCTCTCGGTGACACCAGACGCCTGCGCCATCCACCACTGTCGTCCTGGCGAAAGCCGGGACCCATAACCACCGCATTCGGTGATGAACGGGATCGCTACCCCAGCGTCGCGCAACAACTATGATTTGGGGTAATGGGTCCCCTGGCTTTCGCCAGGACGACATCCCGTAGGATGGGTGGAGCGAAGCGATACCCATCATTTGCGCCGCGGATGGAGAATTGATGGGTTTCGCTTCGCTCTACCCATCCTACACATCCCGCTTTAGTTACCACGCATCGATACACGGCCGCTTGCGATGCGTGCGCGGCTCGACTTTCGGCACCGAGCGCAGGCCGGCCATGATCCAGTGCCTTGTGTCGGCGGGATCGATCACCTCGTCGATCTCGAGCACCGAGGCGATCGAGACCGCCTTGCCGTTGGCGTAGAGCTCGGCGACCTTGGTCTGGAAATACTTCTCGCGCTCGACCGGATCCTCGATCGCCTCCATCTCCTTGCGGAAGCCGAGGCGGACATAGCCTTCGAGGCCCATGCCGCCGAACTCGCCGGTCGGCCACGCCACCGTGAAGAACGAGGCGTGGAAGCCGCCGCCGATCATCGATTGCGCCCCTAAGCCATAGCCCTTGCGCAGCACGACGCCGAACAGCGGCACCGTGATGCTGGCGCCGGTGACGAACATCCGCGCGACATGGCGCACGATCGCGGTCTTCTCTGCCTCGGGGCCGACCATGAAGCCCGGCGTGTCGCAGAGCGAGACGATTGGAATGTCGAAGGCGTCGCACAGCTGCATGAAGCGCGCGGCCTTGTCGCCGGCCGGCGCATCGATCGCGCCGCCGAGATGCTTCGGATTGTTGGCGATCAGGCCGAACGGCTTTCCCTCGATGCGGATGAAAGCCGTGATCATGCCGACGCCGAAATCGCGCCGGATCTCCAGCACCGAGCCCTCGTCGGCGATCAGGTCGATCACGTTGCGGACATCGTAGACCCGCAGGCGATTTTCCGGGATCGCGCGGCGCAACAGCCGCTGGTCCGGCGCCTTCCAGTCCTGCACCGCGCCCTGGAAGTAGGACAGATATTTCTGCGCCACCCTGGTCGCCTCGGCCTCATCCTCGACCAGGATGTCGATCACGCCGTTGGGCGACTGGAACGAGACCGGGCCGACCTCGGCCGGATGGTAGACGCCGAGCCCGCCGCCCTCGATCATCGCCGGACCGCCCATGCCGATCGAGGCATTTTTGGTGGCGATGATGACATCGCAGACGCCGAGCATCGCGGCGTTGCCGGCGAAGCAATAGCCGGAGACCACGCCGACCACGGGCACCAGCCCGGAGAGTTTTGCGAACTGCACGAAGGACGGGCCGTCGAGGCCGGTCATGCCGAGCCGGTCGGTATCGCCGGGACGGCCGCCGCCGCCCTCGGCGTAGAACACCAGCGGCATCCGCCACTGCTCGGCGAGGCCGAGCATGCGGTCGATCTTCTTGTGGTTCATGTGCCCTTGCGTGCCGGCGAGCACGGTGTAGTCGTAGGAGATCACCATGCAGCGCGCGCCGTCGGCGCCGAAATCCTTGGCGTTGACGGTGGCGACGCCTGATATCAGGCCGTCGGCCGGCGTGTTCTTGATGAGGTCCTCGACCTTGCGCCGGCGGCGCTGCGCCGCGATCGCCAGCGAGCCGTATTCGACGAACGAGCCCTCATCGACCAGCTGCGCGATGTTCTCGCGCGCGGTGCGCTGGTTGGTCTTGCGGCGGCGCTCGACCGAGGCCGGGCGGTTCTCGTCCAGCGTGATCGCCTTGCGCGCGATCAGTTCGGCGAGATCAGGCCGGATGTGATCGAGATCGATCGCGGCCTCCTCCGCAGCGTGATGGCCGTCGACCTCGGCAGGCTCAAAGAACAGGATCGGCTCGCCATGCATCAACGTGACGCCGATGCCGCCCGCGATCCTGGTCACCCGGCCGCCATGCGGTGCCGTGACGAGATGCTCCATCTTCATCGATTCCAGCACTGCGATCTGCTGGCCGGGACGGACCAGATCGCCCTCCGCGACCTCGATCGCCACGATGGTGCCCTGCAGCGGCGCGGGCACCGGGAGCGATCCCTCGGGAGGCGCCTCAGTCGCGACGGTCTTTGTCGCAGCCACCTCGCTCACTTCGAGCAAGGGTGCGGCCAGATCCTGCGCCGCGCCGACCAGCGCCGCCACATGGGTATCGATGAAGTTGGTGCTGATCTTGTTCCGCCCAAAACTCTGATGCGCCAGGATCGCGCCGAGGAACGGGATGTTGGTGGCGACGCCGCCGATCCGGAATTCACGCAAGGCGCGCGATGCCTTGTGCACCACGTCGGTCCATTTTGGGCTCGGCGAATGCACGATGACTTTTGCGAGCAGCGAGTCGAACGCGGCAGAGGTCCGGTAGCCGGAATAGCCGAACGTATCGACGCGAACGCCGGGGCCGGACGGCAGGTCGAACACACTGAGCGTGCCGCCGGTTGGCTTTGTGATGCCCTTCTCGTCCATCACCTCCATGTTGACGCGAAGCTGCATCGCATAGCCGCGCGGCAGCGGCACGGTGGCCTGCGCCAGCCCAAGCGAAGCGAGCGTGGCGCCGGCGGCGACCGCGAGCTGAGAACGCACGAGGTCGACGCCGAGCACCTCCTCGGTGACGGTGTGCTCGACCTGGAGCCGCGGATTGGCCTCGATGAATGCGAAGGCACCCTCACCTTCGCCGGCTTCGTCATCGACCAGGAATTCGAAGGTGCCGAGATTGTCGTAGCGCGCGGCGGTCGCGAGCTGCTTTGCCGCCTCGATGATGCGCGCGCGCATGCCATCACTCAGCGACGGGCTCGGCGCCACCTCGATGAGCTTCTGGTTGCGGCGCTGGATGGTGCATTCGCGCTCCCAGAGATGGCTGATGGCGCCGTAACGGTCGCCGATGATCTGCACCTCGATATGGCGGGCCTTGCGGATCAGCCGTTCGACATAAACGGCATCGCTGCCGAACGCCGCTTTGGCCTCCGACTGGCAGCGCGCATAGGCCTCGTCGAGCTTGGCGGCATCCTCGACCACGCGCATGCCGCGCCCGCCGCCGCCGGCGATCGCCTTGATCATCACGGCGGCGCCGGCGCCGAGCGAGCCGAAGAAGGCCTTTGCCTCGTCCAGACTGGTCGCGCCCGAAGTGCCAGCAATAATCGGGACGCCGCATTTCTTCGCCAGCGCCTTTGCCTTGGCCTTGTCGCCGAACAGATCGAGCGCCTCCGGCGACGGGCCGACGAAGGTGATCTTCTCCTCGGCACAGCGCCGCGCCAATTGCGTGTTCTCGCTGAGGAAGCCGTAGCCCGGATGCAGCGCGTCACAGCCTGCGGCCTTGGCCGCCGCAACCACCGCCTCAATGTCGAGATAGGCCCGCGCGCCGCGGCCTGGAATCTCGTGGCTCGCGTCGGCGGATCGGACATGCAGCGAGGCGGCATCGTCGGCGGGATAGATCGCGACGGTCGCGATGCCGCTGTCGGCAGCGGCGCGGGCAATCCGGATCGCGATCTCACCGCGGTTCGCAATCAGCAATTTCTTGAAGGACATGATCGGTTCCGTAAGTTTGCTTACCTCGCCCCGCTTGCGGCAGGGGTGTCCGGGGAATGATTCACTGTGTCGCGGTGCATGCTCGGCAGGACCGAGGCAAATCGGTCTTTTCTGGTTGTCGAGACACAGAGGGCCGAGCATGCGATATCGCGGTAGCATTTTTGGAAGGCTGCTTGAACCGATCAATCGACGGCAGTTTCAGACGGTTGTGGATCGTCTGGACGGGGATGCCTACGACAAGTCGTTCAGGAGCTGGGATCATCTGGTGGCGCTGATCTATGCCCAGCTTAGCGGCAACAGCAGTCTGCGCGGGGTGGTGACTGGCTTCAACGCCAATTCGCAGCATCACTATCACTTGGGAACCGGCAAGCTGTCGCGCTCGACGTTGTCCGATGCCAATGCCCGCCGTCCGATCGGCATTTTCGCGCAAACCTTTGCGGCGCTGTCGGCGATGGCGCGTCGCCAGCTGCGGAGTGAAGGCATGGAGATGGTGCGTCTGATCGACGCCAGTCCGATCCCGCTCGGCAAGGTCTGCAGTTGGGCGACGTGGAACGGCCGCATCCGCGGCATGAAGCTGCATGTCGTCTACGACCCAAGGAGCGATGTCCCGACCTGCGTCGAGATGACGGCCGCGAACGTCAATGACATCGAGATCGGCCGACAGACCCCAATCCAGCCCGCCACCACCTATGTGTTTGACAAGGGCTATTGCCGTTTCGACTGGTGGCAGAAGATCAATGATAGCAAGGCTTTCTTCGTTACCCGGGCGAAGACGAGCATCCGTCTTCGCTCGCTCAGGCATCGCGCCATCCGCAAGCGTAACGGGGATGGCTTCGAAATCCTTGCCGATGACGAGGTGAAGCTCACCAGCAAGGGCGATTCGCGCCTTCCAATCCCGCTCCGCCGCATCAAGATCAGACGCGAGAAAGGCGGCAAGATCACACTCCTGACCAACGACCTTGCCCGTAGCGCCGTCGAGATCGCCGCCCTCTACAAGAGCCGATGGCAAATCGAGCTGCTGTTCCGCTGGATCAAGCAGCATCTCGATATTCGCAAGTTCCTCGGCGCCAACGACAACGCGATCCGCCTTCAGGTGCTCGCTGCGATGATTGCCTACCTGCTGCTGCGCATCGCCGCTCACACCAACTGCATCAAAATGCTCCCGCTCAGGTTCGCCGAACTCGTCGGCCAGCTCCTGCTCACGCGTCGATCCCTCGCTGCCATCGACAAACCTCCGCCCATCAACCCCAGCCGTCGGAAATCAACCATCTCACCTGACCAGATGGAGCTCCGCTATGCCTGAATTTCCCCGGACACCCCTGCTTGCGGGGAGAGGTCGAAATTTGCGCGCAGCGCGAATTTCGGGTGAGGGGGACTCTCCGCGAACTCGCCTGCGGAGACTCCCCCTCACCCGAAGCCTACGCTTCGCTTCGGCTTCGACCTCTCCCCGCAAGCGGGGCGAGATGAAGAGCGCGCGGCAACCCGTACACATTTGCACTAGCGATCCTTCATGGTCGGATCGAGCACGACACGCAAGGACTCCCCGAGCGCATTGAACGCCAGGGAGACGACGAGAATGGCAAGGCCCGGCGCATACATCTGCTCCGGGGCGATTTCCATGTATTGATAGGCGCGCGCCAGCATCGCGCCCCAGCTCGGGTCCGGCGGCTGGATGCCGAGGCCGAGGAACGACAGGCTGGCTTCGGCCAAGAGGGCAGCGGCAAGCAACAGCGTCACCTGCACGATGACCGGCTGCAGCGTGTTCGGCAACACGTGCCGCCACAGCACATGCCATGTCGGCGCGCCGAAGCCCCTGGAGGCGTCGACATAAAGCTCCTGCCGCACGATCAGCGTGCGGGCGCGGACGATGCGCGCCAGCGCCGGAAACATCGTGATGCCGACCGCGATCATGCCGTTGGTGAGCCCGATGCCGAGCGCGCCGGTGACGGCGATCGCCAGCACGATGGCGGGAAACGACAGGAAGGTGTCGATGATGCGGCTGATGATGTCGTCGATCCAGCCGCTGAAATAGCCGGCGATCAGGCCGACCGGTAGCCCGATCAGGACCGCGACGCCGACCGCAAGCAGGCTGGCGTAGACGGTGGCCGGTGCGCCGTAGATCAAACGCGAGAAGATGTCGCGGCCGAGATCGTCGGTGCCGAGCAGATGGGCCGGCCCCGGCGGCGCCAGCATGTTGTTGACGTCCTGCGCGGTCGGCGCATAGGGCGCGATCCAGGGCGCACCGATTGCGACGACGACGAGCACCACGAGCACCAGGATCGACAGCGCGGCGCGGAGGTCGCCGGCGAGCCAGCGCGCAAAGCGCCGCAGCCGCGTCGGCCGCGCCGGTGCCTTCAGGGGTGCAAGCGCCACCCCGGTCATTGCTCGATCCTCGGATCGACCGCGGCGCAGAGCAAATCGGTGATCAGATTCACCGCGATCACAACCACCACCATGGTGAAGACGACGCCCTGCACGATCGGGAAATCGCGCTGGATCGCGCCGCGCACGATCAGGCTGCCCAGGCCGGGAATGGCGAACACCGCCTCGGTCACCACGGTCGCCGCCAGCATGCGGTTGACCAAAAGGCTGATGATGGTGAGCAGATTGACGCCGACATTCTTCAGGCCGTGCTGCCAGAGGATGCGGGACATCGACAGCCCCTTGGCATGCAGGGTGCGGACATATTGCGACGACAGCACCTCCAGCAGCGCGCCGCGCAGCTGGCGCGCGACCTCGGCCATGCCGTAAGCCGCGATCGCGATGCCCGGCAGCAGCGCATGCCTGATCGCATCGACCGGCGAGACGCTGAAGGATTTTGCACCGGTCGCCGGCAGCCAGTTCAGCTTCAGCGAGAATTCCGCCACCAGGATCATCGCGAGCCAGAAGCCGGGCACCGCGACGCCGAGCGACGCCAGCATGCTGATCAGCTTGTCGATCCAGCCGTTCGGCTTGATCGCGGCCATCACGCCCATCGGGATGCCCGTGACCAGCGCCAGCGCCAGCGCGATCACGACGATCAGCAGCGTGTTCGGAAACGCGCGCCCGATCGAGTCCGCGACCTTCTCGCCGGTCAATAGCGATTGCGAGAGATCGCCTTGCGCGACATTGCCGAGCCAGGCGCCATATTGCACCAGGAACGGGCGGTCGAGGCCGTAGATCTTCCTGATCTCGGTGATCCGTGCGTCGGTCGCGTTGTCGCCCGCCAGCGTCACGGCGATGTCGCCGGGCACCAGCTTGAGTAGCGCGAACACCATGAAGGTCGCGAGCAGGATCACCGGCAGCGCCTGCACGAGGCGGCTGCCGACGACCTTGACCGGTGACCGCCGCGCCATCGCCTAACTCCCGAGCCAGACGTCGTCGTATTTCGGCTTGCCAAGCAGGTTCGGCCGATAGCCCTGCACCTTCTTGTTCATGGCGACCAGCTCGAACTGGAACGCCAGCGGCGCGACAAAGGCGTTCTCCATCACCAGCCGCTGCACGGTGGAGAACGCCTTGCGCCTGGTGTCGATATCCTCCGAGGCGCGCGATTCCTTGATCGCGGCCTCGAGCTCGGCCGGCACCGGCGCGCGGCCGCCATTGTAATAGGCGTCCTTGGTGAACATCAGCGAATAGGTCAGGCTCGGGTCGGGCCGGCCGGTCCAGGCCGAGAGCAGCCCTGCCCCCTTCTTCTCCGGACCGAAGAAGGCGGCAGAGGCCTCCGCGACCGGGGCGTTGACGAAGCGCGCGTTGATGCCGGCCTTGCGCAATTGCTCGATCAGGATCTCCTGACGCTGCACCGAATCCTGGTCCGGATAGCCGCCGAACTCGATTGGAGTGCCGTCCTTGAAGCCGGCCTCGGCGAGCAGCTTGCGTGCCTTGTCGGGATCATAGGGATAGAGCTTTGCGACCTCGGCGTCATAGGCCCAATGCGCCTTCGGCAGGTTCATGTAGGCCGGCTCGGCGAGGCCGGCGAGCGCGGCCTTGACGAAGGATTCGCGGTCGATCGCGAAGTTCAGCGCCTGGCGGACCTTGATATTGTCGAATGGCGGTTTGGCCCAGTTCAGGAAGATCTGGAACACGTAGAGCGTCGGGCCATGCACCACCTTGACGCTGGAGGCGCGCTCGATGATCACCTTCTGCCGCGGCGGCAGCTGGTAGATCAGGTCGTTCTGCCCGGCGGTGACCGAGCGGGCGCCGGTCGTGAGCTCGGGAATGATCGAGATCTCGATGGCGTCGGGAAGCGGCCGCTCCGGCTTCCAGTATTTCTCGTTGCGCTTGACCACGATCTTCTCGCCGTCGGCCCAACTGACGAACGAATAGGCGCCGGCGCCGACCGGCTTGCGCGTCACGACGCCGCCCTCGGCCGCCTTCAGCGCCGCCGGGGACACCATCATGCCGGCGCGGTCGGAGAGAATCCCGGGCAGCGCGGTATCGGGTGTCTTCAGCTTCAACGTCACCTGCTGCGGGCCGGTGACCTCGACCGCGGCGACCGAGAGCAGATCGGCCTTGATGTTCGACTTCGCATCGCTGCGGCTGCGCTCGAGATTGAACTTGACGGCTTCCGCATCGAGCGGCGTGCCGTCATGGAAGGTGACGCCGGCGCGGATGTTGAGCACCAGCGTGGTGGGGTCGGTGAACTTCCAGCTTTCGGCAAGGCCAGGCTTCGGCTTCAGTGTGTCGAACTCCCATTCGGTCAGCGTGTCGTACATGGTGAACAGGAAGGCGTGGTCGGAGCCGGCGCCGCCGGTTGCGGGATCAAGGCTCGACGGATTGGCGGGCGCCGAGATGCGCAAGGTACCGCCCTTCTTCGGCGCGCCTTCCGCAAAGGCTCGGCGGCCGCCGAGCGTGGTGCTGGCGAGTGCGCCCGAGATCAGCGCCATAACCTCGCGTCGTGTCGTCATCGTCATGGCGCTTCTCCGGTGTTCTTAGTTCGATGAAAAATTCGGGCGGTCGGCGAAATGGCAGGCCACCCAGTGATCGGGCTTCAGCTCGCGCCACTCCGGCACGCGTTCGGTGCAGAGCGGCTGCGCGTGCGGGCAGCGGGTGCGGAAGCGGCAGCCCGAGGGCGGATCGATCGGGCTCGGCACCTCGCCCTGCAAGACAATGCGGCTCTCCTGCCGCATCGTGGACGGCAGCGGCCGCGGCTCGGCCGACAGCAGCGCGATCGTGTAGGGATGCAGCGGTCGCTCGGCGACCTCCTCGGTCGGCCCGAGCTCGACGAACTGGCCGAGATACATCACCGCGACGCGCTCGCTGATATGCGAGACCACGGCGAGATCATGGGTGATGAAGACGTAGGTCAGCCCGAGGTCGCGCTGCAGATCGGCAAACAAGTTGAGCACGTCGCCGCGGATCGACATGTCGAGCGCGGCCACCACCTCGTCGCAGACGATCAGTTTCGGCTTGAGCGTCAGCGCGCGGGCGATCACGACGCGCTGCTTCTGGCCGCCGGACAGCTGATGCGGATAGCGCGCGCCGAACTCCTGCGGCAGGCCGACGCGCTCCAGCGCCTCCCGCGCCTGCCGCTCGCGCTCGGCACGGCTGCCCACACCTGCGAGTTCCAGCGGCTCCAGCACCGAGGCCAGGATGGTCATGCGCGGATTCAGCGCGGCGTTCGGGTCCTGGAAGATGATCTGGTAGTCCCGGCGATGGTTTTGAAACTCCCGGCGTGGTAGCGCCGTTGGATCGATGCCGTCATGCAGGATGGCGCCGGCGCTGGGATTGAGCAGGAACACCAGTGCGCGGCCGATCGTGGTCTTGCCTGATCCGGACTCCCCGATAATGCCAAAGGTCTCGCCGCGGCGGACGTCGAAATTGACGCCGTTGACCGCCTTCACGGTGGCGCGGCGGTCCGAGGTCTGGAAGCGGACCTGAAGGTCGCGTACCGAAACGATGGCGTCGCGGCGGGGTTCGGCAGCGGCTGTGGTCATTGCGCCGCGACCTTCGCAGCAACCGGCGCGCCGGGCGGATGCAGCGCGCCCGGCAGATTGAGTTCGGCAAAGCGCCAGCAGCGCACTCTTCTGCCGCCGCCGGCGTCCTGCAGCTTCTGCTCGGCCTCGCAACCCTTCACCGCATGCGCGCAGCGGGCGCGGAAGCGGCAGCCGGCCGGCATCTCCGCGATCGACGGCACCCGGCCCGGGATCGACGGCAGCCGGCCGTGGCGCGGGCTCAAATGCGGCAGCGAGCGTAACAGTCCCGACGTGTAGGGATGTAGCGGCCGCACCAGCGCCTCGTCGACGGTGGCGTCCTCGATCACCTCGCCGGCATACATCGTGATCATCCGCGTGCAGGTCTCGGCGACGACGCCGAGATCGTGGGTGATCAGCATCAGCGCGGTCTTCGAGATCTCGCTGATGTCGCGCAGCAGCTCGAGGATCTGCGCCTGCACGGTGACGTCGAGCGCGGTGGTCGGCTCGTCCGCGATCAAAAGCTGCGGCCCGCAAATCAAACTCGCCGCGATCATCACGCGCTGGCGCATGCCGCCGGACAGCTGGTGCGGATAGTCGTCGATCCGCCGCTCGGGCGAGGCGATGCCGACGCGGCGGAGCATCTCCAGCGTTTTGGCGCGCGCCTCCTCATGGGAAACATCGGTGTGGACGCGCAGCGTCTCGGCGATCTGGTGGCCGACGGTGAAGACCGGGTCGAGCGCGCTCATCGGCTCCTGGAAGATCATCGCGATCCGCTTGCCCCGGATCGCGCGCATCTGCCGCGCGCTGCAAGACGCCAGATCGACGCCGTCGAACAGGATCTTGCCGTCGAGCCCGGCAAAATTGCCCGGCAACAGCCGCAGGATCGACAGACCGGTGATGGTCTTGCCGCACCCGCTCTCTCCGACGATGCCGACGCGCTCGCCGGGCGCGATGTCGAAGTCGATGCGGCGCGTCGCCTGCCAGACGCCCTGCGCGGTCTTGAAACGGATGCCGAGCCCGCGCACGGACAGCAGCGGCCGCGCGCCGTCGCGCGCACCCTCCACCTTGCGCTGTGCCGGCTGGCTTGCCTCCATCAGCCCGCCGCCCGCTTCTTTTCTTTCACCAGCTGCTCCTCCATCAGCATCTCGGTGCCGATGATGCCCTCGCGGGTGAGCTCATCGAGCTCGGCGTCGGAGAGCCCGAGCATGCCGCCGAGGATCTCGCGGTTATGCTCGCCGAGCGTCGGCGGCACCGAGCGGATCGCGAACGGCCCATCGCTCTCGCGAAACGGCATTGACGGCTGCGGATGCCGTCCGATGAACGCGCGGTCGACCTGCTGGATGAAGCCGCGCGCGTGGAGCTGCGGATCCTCCAGGAGATCGATCGGCAGCCGCGCGACGCCGGAGGCAACGCCGGCAGATTGCAGCGCGGTCATCGCCGCATCGGCATCGCGCGCCGCGGTCCAGGCCGTGATCGCAGCCTCGATCTCGGCCTCGAGGGCGCGGCGGCCCGCGGCCGTCTTGAGCGTCTCGTCGGCCGCCCAATCCTCGCGGCCGAGCAGCCGCGCGAGCTTTGGCCACATCGCGTCGGCGGACACCGCGACGACGATCCAGTTGTCTTCTCCGGCGCAGCGAAAGCAGCCATGCGGCACGAAATCCGGATGGCGGTTGCCGTATTTGGTCGGCGGCTTGCCACTGGTCGAATGCGCGACGATCCAGGGCGCGGCGAACGGCATCATGCATTCGATCTGGGCGAGATCGATGAATTGCCCCAGCCCCGTCAGTTTGGCGTGGATCAGCGCGGTCAGCACCGCGGCGGCGCCGTTGAGCCCGCCGACGGCATCGCCGAACGCGGTATGGCTCATGACCGGCGGACCAGCGGGATCGCCGACCACGCTGGGCAGGCCGGAGCCCTGCTCCAGCGTCGAGCCGTAAGCGCGACAGTCGCGATGCACGCTGCCGGCACCGAACGCCGACATCGACATCATCACCAGCTTTGGATTGATCTTACTCAGCACGTCGTAGCCGAGGCCGAGCTTGGGCAGCACCTCGACCGAATAATTGTCGACCACGAGGTCGGCATCGGCGAGCAGGCGCTTCGCCAATTCAAGCCCCTTCGACCGGGTCAGATCGAGCGTGATGCCGCGCTTGTTGCGGTTCATGATGCAGTAGCGCACCGACTTCTCGTACATCTGCTCCAGCACATAGGCCGGGCGACGGTCGACGCCGCGCCACCAGTCCGGATACTGGGTCGCCTCGATCTTGATGACGTCGGCGCCGAGATCGGCGAGCGTGCGGGTGCAGATCGGCCCGGCCCAGCCCATCGAAAAGTCGACGACGCGGATGCCCTCGAGCGGCAAGCGATCGGTTGCAGCGGGCTTGGGCGCTGGCACGCGCGGCGCAGCCTCGCGCCTCGCCTGCTGCTCGCCGAGATCAGGCACCCGGCCGCCGCGCAGCGGCGGCGTTGCGGTCAGCCGCTGCATCGTGCCGGCGGAAAAGCCGGTCTCGTCGCCGATGGTGATCGGGACGATGGCACCGCGGGCGCGCTTCTCCTCGTCGGCGATGAGATCCGCGACCTCCGGCACCGGCACGATTGGAATCTTGCGCTTGAGCCCTTCGGCGAACCATTCCTGCGCGGTACGCTGCTTCAGCTTCGGCAGGATCTTGGCTTCGATCTCGGCGACATGGCGCAGCCGGTCGCCCCCCATGACCAGTGTCGGATCGTCGCGCAGCTCGTTGAGCCCGAGCATCTCGCAGAACGCGCGCCACTGCGCCGGGGTCACCGTGGTGACGCCGAGCCAGCCCTGCTTGGTCTCGTAGATGCCGACTGGAAAAGTCGGCCAGAACCGGTTGACGCCGATCCGCCGCATGATGTCGCCGCGCTGGAATGCCTCGAACATGATGTATTCGGTGACCGCGATAGAGGCCTCGAACAGGCTGAGATGGTTTTCGCGCCCGCGCCCATCGTGCATGCGGCCGAGCACCGACGAAGCGGCCGCGATGAAGCCCCACAGCCCGCCCAGAATGCCGGTCTGGAAATCCGGCGCATGCATCGGCGGCCCCTGCTCCGGACCGACCAGCTTCACCAGTCCGGTCAGCGCGCGGATCGTGGAGTCCGTCGCCGCGAAATTGGCGTAGGGACCGCGATCGCCGAACCAGGCGAGGTCGAGATGGATCAGGCCGGGATGGTCCCGCCTGATCGCGTCGAGATCGATCTCGGGACAATCCGCCGCAGCGATGCCGCGCCCGTCGAGCAAGATGTCGCAGCCGGCAATCAGCTCCCGCAAGCGGGATGCCGCGCCCGCATCGCGCGTGTCGAGGACGACACTCGACTTGTTGAAGTTGAGGAACGCAAACCACGCGCTCCGGCCTTTGGGCGTCAGCGGCGCGGTGCGGCGAAGCGGATCGCCCTGCGGCGGCTCGACCTTCTGCACATCGGCGCCGAAATCGGCAAACAGCCGCGCGCAATAGCTCGTCGCCGCAGCACTTCCGATCTCGACAATCCGCAGATGCGACAACGCGCCCATCAGGCTTCCTCGCGACACATGACCAGCCGGTGACAGCGACTGATTCAGTTTTCTTGTTGGGTGAACTTGAAGCCGCGCGACGAGTGTGATGCAAGTGGAATTTTCTTCCGCTTGACGGAATTAGCGAGCGTATGACCGAAGCTGCTGCTCAGCGCGAAGCGAAGATTGTGCAGCTAATTGCAGGTGAGCTGCGCTTCGAACCAGTGTTGCACTGAGTTCGACAATCGCGGCCATGCGCGCAAGACATGCGCGTATGTGGCCGCGCTCGCGCAGGTGATGCCGCGCAGTTCCTGCTCAATGGCGGGAAGATCAACACCGAGGCACCGGCCGGCCCTGGCGACGGTGCGACCATCGACCACAAGCTCTGAGATCAGCGACGCATTGCCGCGCGCGAACAAGAGGTCGAGCGGATCGGCATCGAGAATCTGATCACCCTCGAGGCGATCGAGATCGATGCTGACGAAATCGGCCGGCGCACCGACCGCGAGCTCGCCGGTGCCCGGCGCGCCGGTGGCGCGGCGGCCGTTGCGGATCGCGAGCGTGAAGAATTCCTGAGCAGTCCATGTACGCTTGAAGCCGAGACCACCGTGCATCATCTGCACCAGCCGCATCTCGCGCAGCAAATCGTCATCCTCATCGAGCGCCAGGCCATCGACGCCGACGGCAATTCCGCAACCGCAGGCGTGCGCCGCGGCGATCGGCGCGAGCCCCGAGCGCAGATGCAGGTTGGAGGAAAAATTGGTGACGATGCGTGCGCCCGACGCCGCGATCATCTCGAGCTCGTCGGGCCGAGCGTGGATGCAATGCGCGAGCGTCAGCCGCTCCGAGAGGAGGCCGATGTCGCGGAGATAGCGGGCGATGCCGCCGGGAAAATGCCGATCGGCCCAGGCGCGCTGGTAGATCGTCTCGAGCAGGTGCATGTGGATGCGACGGCCGGTCTGCGCCGAGTTCTCCGCGACTGCTTCCAGCAGCGGCTCCGAGCACCACTGCACGCCGGCCGCTTCGCTGTCGCCATAGACGATCGGGTTCTGGTCGCGCACCGCGACGGCAAAGGCGATGCGGATGCCGACATCGCCGGCGGCGCGCGCGATCGACTTGACTTCCTCCACGAGCGGCATGGTGCCGCTCGGGCGGGTGTAGGGCACCATCATCGCGGCGCAGCCGGCCTGCGCCGCGCGTCCCAGCGCTGAGGCCGCGGTGAGATAGGGATCGACGGGCGTGCCGACCACCGTGCGCAGGATCCAGCTCTCCAGCGGCATGCCGACCGCCCCGAAGCTCGAGGCGCGCGGGCGGGCATGGTCGTGGGCGTTGACGAAGGCGGGAAGGATGAGGGAACGCGGGCCTGTCGCCGGGCGCGCGGCTTCGGAAATATCGGTGATGACGCCGCCGTCGTGACGGAGCACGACGTCGTTGCGGATGTCGTGGTCAGAACCGCAGAACAGACGGGTTGCCGTGACGTCCATCGGTCCCTCCGCCGTCATTGCGAGGAGCGGAGCGACGAAGCAATCCATCTATTCCCGTGCCGAAGAATGGATTGCTTCGCTTCGCTCGCAATGACGAGTAAACTTAATTCGCCGTATACACCAACTCCCGCTCCGCGCGCGGCGGCAGGAATTCCCGCGAAAACACTTCGGCCGGGGCCGGCGTGCGGGTGAGCTGGTAGCCTTCGACGATGAAGCCGATGGCGCGGGCCATGCGGTCGTCCCTGACGTCGCCGATGCCGATGTCCTTCATCTCCGGCGAGACGATCAGCTTCTCGAAGGAGTATTGCAGGCGGCGCTTCTCGACATCGACATTGATCAGATTGTCATAGTTCAGCGCCGCCTTCATGGCCGCGTTCTGATCCTTGGCTACCGCGATCGCGCCCTTGTTGATGGCGCGGACGAGTCCGGCCACCGCCCTCGGGTTCGAGGCGATCAGCTTGCGCGAGACCATCACGCCGTTGGAATAGAGGTCGAGCCCGTAATCGCCGAACGAGAACCATTTGAAGTCCTTGTCGGGGTCCTGGCGGTTCAGCACCAGGTTGAAATAGCTCGTGATGTTGAACACCAGCGCGGCGTCGATGTCGCCCTTGATCAGCATCGGCTCCTGCAGGTTCGGCGCCATGTTGGAGACCTTGATCTTCTCGCCATCGAGCCCGTTCTTGTGCACGAACACCGGCAACAGCCGCGTGGTCGGCGTGCCCTGCGCGCCGCCGAGCGTGTGGCCCTCGAAATCCTTGATCGTCTTGATGCCGCTCGAGTTCTTGGCGACGATCGCGAATGGCGGCTGGTTCCACATCATGTAGACCATGACCGGCGCATCCTGCGGCTTGGTCGCGGCGTTCTGGATGATCGCATTGACGTCGCCGAAGCCGGCTTCATAGGCGCCCGACATGATGCGCGTCACGGTCGCGCCGGAGCCCTCGCCCTGGTCGATCACGACGTTGAGGCCTTCCTCTTTGAAGTAGCCGTTGTCCTTGGCGTAGAAGAACGCGGCGTCCGAGCCTTGCGTCTTCCAGCCCAGCGTGAACTTGATGGTGGTTTCCTCGGCGCGCGCGGGACCGGCGATCAGGGCCAATCCCAACAGCGCGGCGCTTACTTTTCTCAGCATCGAGATCTCCTTAAGCTTCATTGCTTGACGGTTGACGAAGTGTCTCAAGTGGCGATGACATTGTCCTTGCGTGTCGCCCAGCCGGTGACCTGGCCCTCGATCAGCGAGAACAGGACGTAGAGCGCGACGCCGAGACCGGCGAGCACGAACAGCCCGGCGAACACCAGCGGCACGTTGAAATTGGAGGACGCCGTCATCATGACGTTGCCGATGCCGCGGTTTGAGGCGACGGTTTCCGACAGCACCGCGCCGACGAAGGCGTAGGAGACCGCGACCTTCAGCGAGGCGAAGAAGAACGGCATCGTCCTCGGCAGGCCGACATTCCAGAGGATGTCGAACTTGCTGGCGCCGAGCGCCTTCAGCACGTCCTCGAGCTCGGGTTCGGTGGTGGCAAGACCGGTGGCGATATTGACGACGATCGGGAAGAAGCAGATCGACAACGAGGTCAACACCGCCGGCACGGTGCCGGAGCCGAACCACAGCACGAAGATCGGCACCACGGCGACCTTCGGGATCGACGAGAAGCCGACCAGCAGCGGATAGCAGGTGTCGTAGGCGGTTTTTGACACCCCGATCACGGCACCGAGCGCGACGCCGAGCGCCACGCCGAGCACGAAGCCGATCATGGTGGTGACCAGGGTCTGCACGATGTGCGGCCACAGGATCGGGAATTTCTCGAACAGCGTGACGAAGATCTGCGACGGCCGCGGCAACACGAGATCCGACATCCCCGTCATCAGGCAGAACAATTCCCAGGCGACGAAGAACAGCACGATCAGGGCGGCGGACCAGGCCTTCTGCCTGATGTCTGACACGGACATGGTCAGGCTCCCTCGCGCGCCGCGCTGCGCGCATCGACAATGAAGGCGCGGAGCTTCTGGTTGAGCGCGACGAAGTCAGGCTCAAAGGTCATCGCCACGGTGCGCGGACGGGCGAAGTCGACCCTGGAGTCGTCGAGGATGCGGCCGGGCCGCGCGCTCATCACGCAGATACGGCTGGCGAGGAAGCCGGCCTCGCGCAGATCATGGGTGACCAGCAGCACGGTCGGCCTGTGGGTCATCCAGAGCTGCTGAAGGATTCCCCACAGCTCCTCGCGGGTGAACTGGTCGAGCGCGCCGAACGGCTCGTCGAGCAGCAGCATGCGCGGCTCGTGGATCAGCGCGCGGCACAGATTGGCGCGCTGGAGCATGCCGCCGGAGAGCTGCCAGGGATAGCGGCCGCCGAACCCCTTCAGCCCGACCTGCTCGAGCAACGCATTGGCCTTGTCGCGGAACTCGGTCTTGCGCAGCTTGCGGAACTGCGAGCGGAACGGCTCGACGATCTTCAGCGGCAGCATGATGTTCTTTTCGATCGTCATCCACGGCAGCATGGTCGGGTTCTGGAACGCCATGCCGACCCGCATCGCGCGCGCCGCGACCTCGCGGCCCCCGACGATGACGACGCCGGTGGACGGCCGCGCCAGGCCGGAAACCAGCCGCAGGATGGTGGACTTGCCGCAGCCGGACGGGCCGACCAGCGCGACGAACTCGCCGTCGGCGATCCGCAGCGTGGTTGTCGACAGTGCCGGCACGGCGCGGGCGCCGCGGCCGAAGGTGACGGAGGCGTCCGACAGCTCGATCGCGGTCGGCGCGGATCCGGCGGCCATCGGCTCGCCGGCAAATTCGGAGTTTGGTTGCATGCGCATCACGAGCAAAGTGCATGCAAGCCGGATGCCAGCGGCAGCCGCGTTGAAAATCAAGGAGATCGCGCGTTCCCCGCATCAAAGGCCGGATTCCTTTTGGGCAATCCGTAGCTCAAACTGCATGCAATTCGAGCGCCCGATTGCTTTGGCGGTATGATAAAGAGGCGTTCGAAGCACCTTCGAGAGGGATTCGCGGCAATGGCGGGGCGCGCCGACAGCAGCAAGACGGCTGAATCGTCAGACAAGGTCAGCGTGATCTGCCGCGCGCTGCGGCGCGCGATCATCGAGCAGGCGCTGGAGCCCGGCGCCAAGCTGCCCGAGGATTCCCTCGGCGAGCGCTTCGGCGTCAGCCGCACCATCGCACGGCATGCGCTCGGGCAATTGGCGGCGGAAGGCCTGGTCGAGCTGCGCCGCAACCGCATCGCCGTGGTGGCGACGCCGAGCTGGCAGGAGGCGCGCGATGCCTTCGATATCCGCATCGAGCTCGAGCGGCTGGTGGTGCGGCAACTCGCGGGCAAGCTGACCAAGGCGCAGATCGCCGAACTGAATGCCCATGTCGACGCCGAGGATCGGGCCCGCGACGGCACCGACGCGGTGTCGATCCGGCTCGCCACCGAATTCCACATCCTGCTCGCCCACATGACGAACAGCCCGATCCTGGTGCGCTATGTCAGCGAGGTCGCGTACCGCTGCTGCCTGACGCTGTCGCTGTACAGCCGGCCGCATTCATCGGAATGCGCGATCAACGAGCACCGCGCGATCATCGCCGCGCTGGCGAAAGGCGACGTCGACAAGGTGATGGCGCTGATGCACGGCCATCTGGATTCCGTGGCGACCCGTGCGCTGGTCGCGCCGAGCCCGCAGCGCGGCCGCGATCTGCTGGATATTCTGGCCCCCTATGCCGACGAGGCAACCGGCGAAAAGGTGGTGAAGCTGCCGAAGGCCGCGCGGCGCTGATGCTCTTACCTCGCCCCGCCTGCGGGGAGAGGTCGGATCGCATCGCAGATGCGATCCGGGTGAGGGGGTACAGGTCTATCCGCGGCCGATACTCGCGGATGCAGCCCCTCACCCCGACCCTCTCCCCGCAAGAGCGGGGCGAGGGAGAACTGGCACCGCTTCCTACGCCTCGATCCCCCGCTGCATCAAAATCCGCTCGGCGCTGTCGTTCCAGACGTCCATCTTGACGATCTGCCCGCCCCGCACCACGAAGCGGTCGACATAGCGGTTGCCTTCGAACGGCGTGCCGTCGGTCCATTCGCCGTAGAGCGTGCCGACGCTATAGACGACGGTCTCGTCCGTGCCGGGGCAGACATCGAAGCGGTCCATCTTCTTCTTCACCCAGCGATAGCGCTTCGCGTTGAAGCCGGTCGGCCCGCGCGGATGGTCGAATTTGCGCCCGCCGGTGAAGGTGATCACCGTGCCCGGCTTCATATAGGCCGCAGCCGCATCCGGATCGGGGATCATCGACGCCGTCAAATAGGCCTCGACGATCTCGGCATCGGACATCGGGCGGGCGTCGGCTTTGGCGGGTGCGGACATGGCGGGTCTCCGGGGATAATCAGGACTCTACAATCTGGTCATCAAAGTGTATGCATATTTTTTAGACAATCGAACCATAAAACTGCACACAATCTGGTGCTGCCGGATCCTGGCCGTTCCGCTAGGCTCAGACCACCCTGATGTTTCCCTCGCCGATGATCGCGAAACCTGCCTTCGACCTCGTCTTCCGCAATGCCGTGACGCGCAGCTCTGCCGCCGCGGTCGATATCGGCATCGCCGGCGGCAGGATCGCCGCGATCGCGCCGCGCCTCGTGTGCGAGGCGGTCGAAGTCGACCTCAACGGCCGGCTGGCGTTGCCCGGCTTCGTCGACACCCATATCCATCTCGACAAGGCCTGCCTGCTCGGCCGCTGCGGCCACGATCACGCCAGCCTCGGCGAGGCGATCCGCGCGGTATCGGCGATGAAGCGCGACTTCACGATCGAGGATGTCCATGCGCGCGGCTCAAAAGTGATCGAGCGCGCAATCACGGCGGGCACCACGCGGATGCGGACGCATGTCGAGATCGACCCGAGGATCGGGCTGCGCGGCTTCGAGGCGGTCAAGGCCTTGAAACGCGACTATGCCTGGGCGCTCGACCTCTCGCTCTGCGCCTTTCCGCAAGAGGGCCTGACCAACGATCCCGGCGCCGACGAGCTCTTGGTCGCGGCGCTCAACGACGGTGCCGAGGCGGTCGGCGGCTGCCCCTATGTCGACAGCGATCCGAACGCGCATATCGCGCGCATCTTCGACCTCGCGCAGGAGTTCGACGTCGATGTCGACCTGCATCTCGATTTCGACCTCGATCCCTCCTGGTGGCACATGGAGGAGGTCTGCCGGCAGACCGAGCGGCGCAACTATCACGGGCGCGTCGCGATCGGGCACGCCACCAAACTCTCCGCGCTGCCGCCTGATCGGTTGAAGAAAGCCGGCGCTCGGCTCGCCGAGGCCGGTGTCGCGGTCACCGTGCTGCCGGCGACCGATCTCTATCTGATGGGCCGCGACGCCACCCACAACGCGCCGCGTGGGCTGACCGCCGCGCACCGGCTCGTCGCCGATGGCGTGCTGTGCTCGGTCGCGACCAACAATGTGCAAAATCCCTTCACGCCGTTCGGCGATGCTTCGCTGCTGCGGATGGCCAATCTCTACGCCAATGCGGCGCATGCCGGGATCGGCGAGTTCGACGCCTGCCTCGATCTCGTCACCGACCTGCCGGCACGGCTGATGAACCTGAAGGATTACGGCATCACGGTCGGCAATCCCGCCGACATCGTCGTGCTCGATACCGACAGCGGAACCAACGCCATCGCCGAGCTGCCCGACGTGCTGATGGGCTTCAAGCACGGCCGCAAGACCTTCGAACGGCAGCGGCCGACGCTGTTCCGGCCTGGCACCGAGATGTTTGTCCCGTCATCCTGAGGCGCGAGCTCTTGCGAGCCTCGAAGGATGCACGGCCCCGTGAGATCCACACGGAGAGAGCCGGGCCGTCGACCCTTCGAGACGCGCGCAAGAGCGCGCTCCTCAGGGTGACGGTGAACGAAGAGGCGAGTGCCGCCTTGCCAATACGCATTGTCGCCTTGCCTTGGCGCGAATTGACGCGTCCGCCGATCCGTTGTTGGTATCCCGCCAACAGCAACAAACAACCGGGCAGGAAACCATGAGCAAACCCACCACAATCAAAAGCGTCGAGACGCTCGCCTGCGATGCCGGCTGGCGGAATTATCACTTCGTCAAGGTGACGACGACGGACGGGCTGGTCGGCTGGAGCGAATATGACGAGGGCTTCGGCGCGCCCGGCGTGACGGCGGCGATCGAGCGGCTGTCGGCGCGGGTGGTCGGCAAGAACGCGTTCGAGCACGAGCGGATCTATGTCGAGCTGTTCGCCGCGACGCGCCCTGCCGCCGGCGGCGTGGTGGCGCTGGCGCTCGGGGCGATCGAGAACGCGCTGCTCGACGTCAAGGCCAAGGCGCTCGGCGTGCCCTGCTACGACCTGCTCGGCGGCAAGATCCGCGACCGCGTGCGGGTGTACTGGTCGCATTGCGCGACCTGGCGCATCAATCATCCCGACTGGTACAAGCCGGCGATCACTGATCTCGACGGCGTCAAGGCGATCGGGGCCGAAGTGCGCGAGAAGAAATTCACGGCGATGAAGACCAACATCTTCGTCTATACCGACGGCAAGCCGCAAGGCTGGCGCCCCGGCTTCGGCTCGCCGTTCCAGCCCGAGATCAATATCGACCGCACCGTGCTGCGCAATCTCTGCATGCACCTGGAGGCGATCCGCGATGGTGCGGGGCCGGATGTCGATCTCCTGCTCGACCTCAACTTCAACGCCAAGACCGAGGGCTATCTGAAAATCCTGCGCGCCATCGAGAAGATGGACATGTTCTGGGTCGAGATCGACACCTTCAATCCACAGGCGCTCGGCTATATCCGCCGCCAGAGCCCGCACCCGATCTCGTCCTGCGAGACGCTGCTCGGCCTGCGCGAATTCCTGCCCTATTTCACCGAGCAGGCGATGGATGTCGCGATCATCGACACGCCATGGAACGGGGTCTGGCAGTCGATGAAGATCGCCGCCGCCGCCGAGCATTTCGAGGTCAACGTCGCGCCGCATAATTTCTACGGCCACCTCTGCACCATGATGAACGCGCATTTCTGCGCCGCGGTGCCGAACCTGCGCATCATGGAGACCGACATCGATCGGCTGGCCTGGGACCACGAGTTGTTCACCCACGTGCCTGAATTCGTCGACGGCCATCTGGTGATCCCGGATCGTCCGGGCTGGGGCACCGAGCCGAACGAGGAAGGGCTGCGCGCGCACCCGCCGAAGAACAAGGGCGGGCTGTTGAATTATGGGTTGAAGAAGTAAACTCTCTCCACACCGTCGTCCCGGCGAAAGCCCATAGGCGCTAAAATAGGATTTGCGCCTTGGATTCGCTTGTGATTCCAAGATGGAATGGCACACGAATCGCTTGTGAACAAAGATTGGGCGCGCGTTGTCGCCCGACTTGGCGGAGCCGAGGCTCTGAACATTAGCGCGCGCAAGACGAAGGCGTTTGTCCGTCCGCGGGAGATCAGCAATGCGGTCGACTTGCTGCGCCTGATCTTGGCTTATTGCCTTGGTGAGAAAGGGCTGCGGTTGACGGCGGCATGGGCCACGTCGGTTGGGCTTGTCGATATCTCCAACGTGGCTCTGTTGTATCGCTTACGTCAGTGCGGAGATTGGCTGGCAATCTTGGTCGAGCAGGCGCTTGCCGCCGCGGCGCCGAAGGCGAGCCGCGGTCGTCTGATCCGTATTGTTGACGCCACGACGGTCCCCAAGGCTGGGACGAGCGGCAGGAACAAGAACGCAGTGTGGCGTATCCATAGCGCGTTCGATCTTCCGCAGGAGCGCTTTGGTCACTTCGAACTGACCGATCAGCGAGCGGGCGAGACGCTGGATCGGATACCGGCGGTTGCCGGTGAGATCCGTCTTGCCGATCGCGCCTATCTGCAACCGGAGCGCATGGCGCATCTCGTCGATGCCGATGCGGACTTCGTGATCCGGGCCGGCTGGAAGAGCGCGCGCTGGCTCGATGCCGAAGGTAATCTTGTTGACCTCACTGCCGAACTGCGCAACGCCTCGGCGCGTGGCCTGATCGATCGGCCGATTTGGATAAAGCGCAAGTCAGGTGCGCCGCCGCTCGCAGTGCGTCTGGTTGCCGCGAAGAAGCCGGCGCAAGCTGCTGCGGCTGCGCGACGCAAGGCGCGCCGGACTGCACAAAAGGGAGGTCATCAGCTCTCCAGGCAAACACTTGACGCCGCAGATTGGGTGATCCTGGTGACCTCACTCAGGCCAGAGGACTTCACGACTGCAGATATCCTCGCCCTCTATCGGCTGCGATGGCGCATTGAGCTCGGCTTCAAGCGGCTGAAAAGCCTGATTGGCCTGAAGGGACCTCCCGGAACCGACGAGCGGTCCGCCAGACCCCATATCCTCGCTCATCTGCTGATCATTCTATTGCTCGAGCCGCTCGTCGACGAACTCGAAGACTCTCCCCGCTTGGCCGACGCCGCCTGACCCACCCAGTGACGTGGCGTCTGCTGCGCCAGCTCGTAGCTTCGCTACGGCAAGCGATCATTCCACAGCCCGCAATCGCTCTACTCTGCAGAGCCAGTCACGCTCTCCGGCGACATCTACGCGAGCCACCCAGACATAAGCGCCACTATCAGACTATGATCAAACTATCTTAGCGCCTATGGGCGAAAGCCGGGACCCATAACCACCGCTGCGTGGTGTGAAAAGGATTGTTGCCCCAGCGACGCACAAACAACTGAGAGTTGGGGTAATGGGTCCCGGCCTTCGCCGGGACGACGCATGACCCAACTCAACGGCCCTCAATTATCCTCGCGCACCGCCGTGAACGCGCTGTCGATCACGTCGCCGATCGGCTGCCAGGCATTGCCGTCGAACTGCACCAGGCGCATCTGCTTGATCGGGCGGAAGTCCTTCGGTCCGGTGTTGATCACGATCCCGGGCAGCGCGATCGGGCTCTGGTAATCCTTCAGCGACGCGGCCTGCCGCATGATGTTCTCGCGCGACAGATCGTCGCCGCACTGGCGCAGCACCTGCATCAGCGTATCGGCGGCGGCGTAGCCGAACACGGCGTAGATGTCGTCCTTGTCGCCGTCGGGATAATACTTGTCCATGAAGGCGAGCCACGCCTTGATCTGCGGATCGTCCTTCCAGGAGGCATCGCCGGCATCCTTGAGGAACGAGGTCGAGATCACGCCGAGCGAATTCTGCAGGCCTGCCGGCCGCAAGGCGCTGGCGATCGAGGCCGACGCATTGTCGAGGATGAACACCGGATGCCAGTCGAGGTCCGCGGCGACGCGGATCGCGCGCGCCGCGATCGCCGGCGCCCCGTCGAACACCAGGATGTCGGCGCCGGAGTTCTTCAAAATTCCGATCTGGTTCTGGATCGCGGTCTCCGATGCATCGAAGGCGAGATCGGCGACGATCATGCCGGCGGTGTCGCCGAGCCCCTCCTGCAATCCCTTGAACAGGTCGCGGCCGAACTGGTCGTTCTGCCAGAGCACCGCGATCTTGCGCGAGGGATAGGCGGCCTGGATGTAATTGGCGTAGATCCGCCCCTCGGCGCGGAAGGTCGGCTGCCAGCCCATGGTCCAGGGAAAGGTCGCAGGATGCGCCCACGCCTCGTCGCCGGAAGCGACGAACAGCTGCGGGACCTTGTTCTCGTTAAGGTACTTCCGGACCGCGAGGTTGCTCGGCGTGCCGAACGAGCCGAACATCAACAGCACATCCTGCTTCTCGACGAGATCGCGGGTCTGCTCCATCGCGATCTTCGGATTGGAGCTGTCATCGACCGAGACGAACCTGACCTTGCGGCCGTTGATGCCGCCATGCTCGTTGACCATGTCGAAATGGGCCGCCTCCGCCCGCCCGATGGTCGCGAACGCGGCGAGCGGCCCGGTATAGGGCATGACGTTGCCGATGCGGATCTCGTTGCCGGCCGCCGCCGTCTGCGCCTGCTGCGCGCGCAACGGCGCCGCCGCGAGGACAGCTGCGAGGACGAGGGATATCGAAAGCGCAGTTTGTCTTTTTGTTTGCATCAACATCGCCACAAACGCGCCGGCACCAGGCCGGCGCTCCTCCCGAGCGAGCGGAGTTTATCGCCCAAGCCAATGCCGGAAAAATGAAATGTTGATGGCGGAGGCAGGCCTTCTTTCACCTCCCCCGCAAGCGCAGGGCAATCGCATATGGCGGCGAAAAGCTTGGCGGCGCTATTTCCACATCGTCATGGCCGGGCTTGTCCCGGCCATCCACGTCTTTTTCGCGCGGAAACCAGGACGTGGATGCCCGGCACAAGGCCGGGCATGACGAGTCTGTGGAGGGATCGAGCGCACATGCGATAGCCCTGCCCGCAAGCGGGAGAGGGAGTGCAGTTCCGACTTGACGATCAGCGCAATGTTATATCGAGCCAGCCCAGCGGGTTGACCGCGACGCGGTCGCCGCTGTCGACCAGGACGGTCGTGGTTTCGGCCTCAATGATCGCGGAACCGGCCAGCGCTTGGCCCGGCCCGAGATCGTCGAGCGCGTAGACCGGCACCTCGCGCCAGGCACCGAACCAGGCCTGCCGCTTGCCGCGCGGCGCGCAGGGCGCAGCCGAGCTGGCCTTTCCGGCATCACTGCTGCCGCGCGCCACCTTGCCGACGGCGGCAACGCGGGCGTTGACGAACACCACCTCCTGCCCGCGCGAGGCATAGGTGTAGAGCTCCTCGTGGCGGCGATGGAAGCGTTCCTCGATCTGCGCCACCAGGTCGGCGGCGCCGAGATCGAGCTCGCCGAGCGGCACGTCGATCTCGAACACCTGCTCGCCGTAGCGCATCTCGGCCGAGCGCTCGATGCCGATATCGCCCTTGAACCAGTCGCGCAGCCGCCCCGCCACCTGCTCTTCCAGCCCGGCGAACAAGGCGCGAACCTCGTCGGCGGAAATCCGGCCGGTGCCGTAATGGGTGCGGCTGACCTCGTAGCGCAGATCGCTGGTCAGCATGCCCCAGGCCGAAAGCACAGAGGCGACCGTCGGCACGATAATGCGCTTGATCTCGAGCTCGCGCGCGACCTCGGCGGCGTGCATGCCGGCGGCGCCGCCGAAGCTGAGCAGCGCGAATTTGCGCGGATCGACGCCGCGGCGCAAGGTCATCAGGCGGATGCCGTCGGCCATCTTCAGATTGATCATCTTGTAGATGCCGGCGGCGGCCTCGATCCGCGACAGCTCGAGCGCTGCGGCGATCCGGTCCACCGCGGCTTCCGACGCCGCACGGTCGAGCGGCCGCGCGCCGCCCATGAAGGCGGCGGCGTCGAGATAACCGAGCACGACATTGGCATCGGTGACGGTGGCAGCCGTGCCGCCATTGCCGTAGCAGGCCGGGCCCGGCACCGAGCCCGCGCTCTCCGGCCCGACCCGCAGCGTGCGGCCGCCGTCGACGCTCGCGATCGAGCCGCCGCCGGCGGCGATGCTGGCGATGTCGAGGCTGCGCAGCGCGATGCGCTGGCCGGCGAGCATGCCATCCGCCGACAGCGAGGCCTGGCCATCTGCGATCAGCGAGATGTCGGTCGAGGTGCCGCCCATGTCGAACGGCACGAGATCGGGGATCCCGAGCATCTCGGCGCAGCGGCGGCTGCCGGAGATGCCGCCGGCCGGCCCCGACAGCACCGTGCCCGCGGCGAGCCGCGAGGCTTCCTCCACCGGCGCCATGCCGCCATGCGACAGCACGACGAACAGCGAGCCCTTGAAGCCCGCCTCATGCAGGCTACGCTCCAGATTGGTGAGATAGCGTCGCACCGTCGGCGCGACATAAGCGTTCACGATTGTGGTCGAGACACGCTCATATTCCTTGATCTGCGGCAGTACGTCGCTCGAGCGCGACACGCTGACGTCGGGCAGCTCCTTCGCCAGCTGCTCGACGGCGGCAAGCTCATGCGCCGGGTTGAGATAGGCATGCAGAAAGCAGACCGCGACGGAATTCGCACCCGAACGTTTCACTTCCGCGATGACGTCGCCGAGCGCGGCGGCATCGAGCGCAACCGCAGCGCTGCCGTCGGCCTTCAGCCGCTCGCGCGCGCCAAAGCGGCGCTCGCGCGGCACCAGCGGCTCGGGCGGCGGCGTGCGCAGATCGTAGCGGTCCGGCTTCAACCCCTCGCGCATCTCAACGACGTCGCGATGACCCTCGGTGGTCAGCAGCGCAACTTTGGCGCCCTTGCGCTCGAGCAGCGCATTGGTCGCAACCGTCGTGCCGTGCACCAGGCGATCGGTCGCGGCGAGCATCGCCGCGCGCGTCACGCCGAGGCGGCGCGCCAGCTCTTCCAGTCCCGCCATCACGCCGATCGACTGATCGGCCGGCGTGGACGGCGATTTCGCGAACACGGTGCGCCCGCTTTGATCCGTCGCAACCAGGTCGGTGTAAGTGCCGCCGACGTCGACCCCAATCGTATACATCGCTGCCCTACACCGCTTTCGAAACCAAACCTTGCGCAAGATCGCGCGCCCGCGCTTCCGCCGAGCGCTTCTCGGGTGGACCCCAGCCGCCGCCGCCGGAGGACCGGATCTCGAGGCAGTCGCCCGGACGAAGCTCGATGCCGACCTCTTTGGTCTTCAAGACGCGCGGCTCGCGTCCTTCCGACAAGAGGCGATAGTGATGCGGCTCGCCGTCTTTGCCGCCGAGCATGCCGCAGGGACCATGGCGCGCGCCGTCGCCGGCGGTGTTGCCCTTGGCCGGCTTCTGCGTCTCCAGCACCATGTCAAGTGCGACGCCAAGGCCGCCGCGATGCTGGCCGTCGCCGCCGGAGTCCGGCCGGAATTCGTGCTGGCGGAAATGCAGGGGAAAGCGCACTTCGGCTACCTCGATGCTGCCGAATTTGAGACCGCCGACCGAGTGCCACTCGCCGATCGAGGAATAGCCGTCGCCGCCCGGCGATGCGCCGCCGCCGGGCCGGGCCTGGAACATGTGCCAGATGAAATTGCGTCCGTTGCGCGGATCCTCGCCCTGGATCGCAATGCGGAAGCGGCGCCCCCAGCCGCCCATCACGCGATCCGGACAGGACGCCGACATCGCCTTGATGATGGCTTCGACGATCTCGTTGGATGGATGGCTGGTGCACAAGGTGACCGGAAGGCCGGGATCGGCCCAGACAATCGTGCCCTGCTTCGCCACCACCTTCAGCGGCCGCAGCGCGCCGGTGTTCTTGGGGATATCGGCGTCGATCAGATAGGCAAAGGCCATCGCCACCGCCGCCTGCATGTTGGCGTGCGAGGAATTGACGAAACTGGTCGACTGCGGATCGGAGCCGGTGAGATCGACCTCGATGTCGCTGCCCTTCTTGGTCACCTTGGCGGCGATCCTGATGTCAGTGCGGCCGTGGCCGTCATCGTCGAGCAGGGCTTCGCCGTAGAACACGCCGTCCTTCCAGGTCGACACCACGGCGCGGGTCTGCCGCTCGGTCGCGTCCAAAATCGCCTCGATCGCGGCTTCGACCGTCTCCGCGCCGAACTCGCTGAACAGTTTCGAGACGCGGCGCTCGCCGAGATGCGCGGGCCCCGAGCATCGCCGCGAGGTCGCCGCGGAATTCCCTGGGGTTGCGGATGTTGAGCGCCAACAGGTCGAGCAGATCCTCGCGCGGCTTGCCGGCCTCGTAGAGCTTGATCGGCGGAATGCGAATGCCTTCCTGATAGATCTCGGTGGCGGCTGGATTGTAGGCGCCGTGAGTGGCGCCGCCGATGTCGCTCTGATGCGCGCGTACGATGGTCCAGAGCAGCCTTTTCCCGCCATCGAATACCGGCACGAACGCGGTCAGGTCAGGCAGATGGCTACCGCCCTGATAGGGATCGTTGAGCAGGATGACGTCGCCGGGCGCGACATCCTTGAAGCGCTCCTCGACCGCCAGCGTCGCCCAGGGCAAGGCGCCGACGTGAACCGGAATGTGGTCGGCCTGTGCGATCAGCCGCCCGTTGGTGTCGCAGATCGCCAGCGAAAAATCACGGCTGGAATTGAGGATCTGCGAATACGAGGTGCGAAGCATGGCTTCGCCCATCTCCTTCACGATCGACGACAGGCGGTGCTGGACGACGGAGCGGGTGATCGGATCGATCTTGGCGGACATCTTGGCCTTCTTGGCGCGAGCGACTTGCGCAGGGAGGATGGTGGAACCGGTCGATCGAAACCGGAATTCCTTCTTATAGCCAGTGGCTTGCGGATCGCAAATCGGCTGGCCCGGCCGAAACGGATCATTCCGGCGATCAGCAAGTCGTGATCGACAAGAATCTGCCTAACGACGGAATAGAACTCACGCTGCTGCGTCCCACCCATGCAAGCCGGCCCAAGCCCGTAACCGCTCGGGCCTCCCCGACAACTCCCAGGGTGAACGCAAATGCTTCCTCGATTCCTTAAGTCCGGCCTCGCGCCGCGCGCCGGCGCCGCCCTGCTCGCTTTTGCAGCTGCGGCGGCTGCTTTTGCGCATGACGACCATCATCCGGTCCAGACCGGGCAGACGGCCGAAGAGAGCGCCTTCCTTGCTGAAAACGATACCGCGATGACCAAGATGATGAACGACATGGCGGCCAAGCCGAGCGGCGACATCGACCGCGACTTCGTCGCGATGATGACGCCACATCACCAGGGCGCGATCGACATGGCGGTGATCGAGCTCCGCTACGGCAAGAACGAGCAGCTGCGCCGGATCGCGCAGGAAATCATCGTCGAGCAGCAGCAGGAGATCGACGCCATGAAGCTCGCGATCGGAGACCCGGTTACGGCATCCGCGCCCGCCCCGACGCAGCAGAGCCCGGCGCCCGCTGCTCACGATCATATGAACATGTCCCACGGAATGAAGAACTAGGAGCCTCAAACGATGAACCGTCAAATCCTCAAGAGCCTGCTGGCCACGACCGCGCTGGCGATGTCGAGCCCTGCTTTCGCCGGACAGGCGCCGGGCGCTGCGTCCTCGCCCGACATTCCGGTCAGCCATCACGATCGCGTCTACGCCGCCGAGCAGTTCTCCAACACGGTGTCGGTCACCGACCCGGCCGACAACAAGCTGCTCGGCGTGATCCGGCTCGGCGACCCGCAGCCGGGCAATTTCAGCCCGCTCTACAAGGGCCAGGTGCTGGTCCACGGCATGGGCTATTCGCCCGACCATCACATGCTCGCAGTGGTCTCGATCGGTTCGAACTCGGTGAGCTTCATCGACACGGCAACCAACGCGGTCAAGCACGTCACCTATATCGGGCGGTCACCGCACGAGGCGTTCTTCACGCCCGACGGCAAGGAAGTATGGGTCACGGTGCGCGGCGAGAATTACATCTCGGTCATCGACGCGCAGAGCTTCAAGGAAACAACGCGCATCGAGGTGCCTGCGGGACCCGGCATGCAGATATTCTCGCCCGACGGCAAGTACGGCTACATCTGTTCGTCGTTCAACCCGGAGACTGACGTGGTCTCGGTCGCAGACCATCAGATCGTCGCCAAGGTGAAGCAGGAAAGCCCGTTCTGCCCGAACATCGCGGCCTCACCCGACGGCGACCAGGTCTGGTTCACGCTGAAGGATGTCGGCAGGACGCAGGTGTTCAACGCCAAGCCGCCGTTCGACCTGATCAAGACCATCGACAGCGGCCCGATCACCAACCACGTCAATTTCGCGAAGACGCCTAAGGGCACGCTCGCCTATGTCACGATCGGCGGCACCAATGAGGTCAAGGTGTTTCGAACCGACGACTTCTCGCAAGTCGCGACCATTCCCGTCGGCAATCTGCCGCACGGCGTCTGGCCGTCCGGCGACGGCACGCGGGTCTATGTCGGTCTCGAAAATGCCGACGCGCTGGCCGCGATCGACACCGCGACCAACAAGGTGATCGCCAACATCCCGATCGGCCAGGCGCCGCAGGCGATCGTCTATGTGCCGAACGCCGCGCCAAATCCGGAAGATCGCCAGAACCTGCAAGCCCTCGGCGTCGCCGGCCAGGCCGCTCACCTCGCGCTCGCACCGAAAAAGCAAGCCAAGGACGAGAAGCCGCCGACCAGCGTATCGCTGTTCGATCAAGGGCTGATCCAGGTGCTGCAGGCTTCCGTGACCGGGCTCGAGCCGAAGCAGCGCTACGTGCTGGGATTGGCCGAACACGCTGACGGTGGCGGCATGGTGGAGCCGCTGGCAGCCTTCATGACCAATCCGGCCGGCTCCGCGATCGTCAACGCGGCCGGTCCGATCCGGCAGATCGTGCAGAGCGCGGCCAGGGCGGAGCGACGCTACCTCGTCATCGCAGCCGGCGAGCCGGCGAAACTCGGCGCGGTCGTCCAGGTCCAAGCGCCATGAGCGACATGCTGCACCTGGTCGAGCCGCTGATACCCGCCTTGCGGCGGTATGCGCGGGCCCTGGTCCGCGATCACGCCGCGGCCGACGACCTGGTGCAGGATTGCCTGGAACGCGCCGTCATTCACTGGGAGCAGCGGCGGTCGGACAATCCGCGCCCGTGGCTGTTCGCGATCCTGCATAATCTCGCCATCAACCAGTTTCGCCGCGCAACGGTGCGCGGCGTTCATGTCGCGATCGACGAAACCAACGAGGATGCATTCGGCCAGGAAGCGGCGCAGGAGCACAAGGTAATGTATCGCGATGTCATGGCGAAGCTCGCCAGGCTTCCGCATGACCAGCGTGCGGTGCTGCTGCTCGTCGGCGTTGAGGATTTGTCCTACGCCGATGCCGCGAAGGTGCTCGGTGTGCCTGTTGGCACGGTGATGTCCCGCCTCGCGCGCGCCCGCGAGCGGTTGCATCACGAACTGGAGGGAACTCCTGGCGACCTGGATCATAATATCGTGCAATTGCGGAACAAGACATGAGCAACCGACCCATTACAGAAGACGACCTGCACGCCTATGTCGATCGCGCGCTCGAGCCGGAACGCGAGGCCGAGGTCCGAGCCTATCTGGACAAGCATCCGGACGTGGCCAAGCGCATCACCGCCTACTCCGATGAGCGTAACCTTTTGCGATCGGCGCTGCTGCCGATCGCCGAGGAGCCGCTGCCGCCGCGGCTCAACCTCGCCAGGATGATCGAGAGCCCACGCCGCCGCCCTTCGTCGTTGCGCTGGGCCATCGCAGCGATGCTGATGCTCTCGATCGGCGGCCTTGGCGGATGGATGATCCGTGGCGCAACGCTTGCGCCGGCGGGCGGGCTCGCAGCGCTCGCCGAGGAGGCAAGCGATTCCTACAAGGTGTACGCCTCCGATCACACTAGGCCGGTGGAGCTGCGTGACAGCACCGAGCTTGTGCAATGGGTCTCCAACCGGTTGCATCAACCGGTGAAGCTGCCGGATCTCACCAAGTCGGGATATCGTTTGATGGGCGGACGGGTGGTGCCGACCGCACATGGTCCTGCGGCCATGTTCATGTACGACGACGATCGCGGCGAGCGGCTTGTGGTTCTCACCCGCCCGATGACGTCAGACCAGAACGCGCCGATGGCCGCGCATTCGGGTGGCGACGTCGCGGGCTTCTCGTGGGCTGACGGCGGTACCGGCTACTCCCTGGTGGGGCCACGCGGAGTGGATTCCCTGCGGCCGCTCGCCAACGAGATTCGCAAGCAGGCGCAGACGATCTGATCGGAACGGCGCGCTAAAGCATGATCCGGAAAAGTGCGAAGCGGTTTTCCGAAAAGATCATGCTCAAAAGAGCCAAGGCGCGATGACGATTCAACCCAATCTCATCGCGCTTTAGGGCCTGGTGTAGACCAGGAACAGCACGGTCCCGATCACCAGAGCGCCGGCGATGAACAGCAGCACCGCGGGCAGCCCGAACAGCGCCGCGACGCCGGCGGTGCTCGATTGCAGCAGCGCTGCGCCAAGGAAGAACGCGAGATTGACCGAGGACAGCGCCTTGCCGGTGTTCTGTGCGGCGACAAGCTGCCGCGTCATGCCGTAGATCAGCGGCTGCGCCGACGTCGCAAGCCCGATCAGGATCAACAGCACCAGGTCATATTGCGTCGGCATCACGGCAACGCCGAAGAGGTTCGAGACCGGGAAATGCGGTGCACCGGCCGCCATCAAGACGAGCAGCAGCGCGGCGATGGCATGCGTCACCGCCACCATGGCACGGCGGTGCCCGAACTTGCGATCGAAAGCGCCGATGCAGGCCGGGCCGACGATCATCGCCAGCGTGAACAGGCCGAGCACATTGCCGGCCTCGATCCGGCTCAGCCCTTTCTCGTCCATCAGCCACGGGCCGCCCCACAAGCCGCGCAAGGTCAGCGACGCGCCGAGCGACACCAGCGACAGCGCGATCAGGCCGCGCAGGCCGCGCGACATGCCGAGCCGCAGTACCTCGGCCATCTGGTGCAGCGGCGAGGAATCATCCGCATGCGCCGCCGGCTGCCGCGGCACCAGCGCGAACACCGCGATCAGCACGACAATGCCGAAGCCGGCCGAAACCCAGAAACCGGCGCGCCAGCCGAACTGATCGACCACGAAGGCCAGCGGGCTTGCCGACAGCAGCATGCCGATATTGCCGATCGAGAGGATCAGGCCGGACCACAGGCCGAACTTCGTCGCCGACATCTGTTTCGCCGCGAGCGTCATCGGGCACATCAGCATGCCCGAAGTGGCGACGCCGAGCATGAGCTGGCCGAGCACAAAGCTCGCAGGCCCCGTCGCCAGCGCCGAGACCAGCGTTCCGATAACGGTACCGGCGAGCAGGCTCAGCGACACCGGCCGCACGCCGAAACGATCCATCGCGGCGCCGACCGGGATTTGCGAGGCGGCAAAGGAGAAATGATAGATCGAGGTGAGGCTCGCGAGCGCCTGCGGCGAGGTGCCGAAATCCGACGCCATCAGATCGAGACTGATCGCCGGGATGGTCCGCAGCAGCGTCGACAGCATGTGGCCGGAGGCCAATGCCAGAAGTGCAAGCACCAGGGCGCGGAACCCGATCCCCGCCTCTTCCTTCGTCACCACGCCGTCCACGAATCGCCTCTTCCCCGAGCGGTTTGGCGACGGGCGTAACATTATTGGGCGGATGGTGCCAACTTTGGAGGCAATGCTGCTGCCTCGACGCCGTCATGGCCGGGCTTGTCCCGGCCATCCACGTCTATCTTCACGCAGAACCGAAGACGTGGATGCCCGGGACGAGCCCGGGCATGACGAGTTTGTGGGGACTGCGTCCCTCACTGCTTATGGAACACCAGCGTGCGCAGCTCGATGCTCTCGCGCGGCGCGGCGTCTGCGGGCGTGGTCGGATCGACAAACGCGGTATGCGGCCCGAACCGCGTGCGGCCGTCGGTCGCCGAGTCGTAGCATTTCAGCAGGATCGCCTCGTCCGGCGTCATCTCGGGAATGTAGAACCAGCGATGGTTCGGATTGTACTTCACCGAATAGGTCTCGCCGCTGCGGTTCGGATAGATCAGGTCGGAGGCGATCAGATCCTCCGGCGCCACTGTCGTACCGTCGGCCATCGCAAGCGGTGAATCGCGCAATGGCCCGCGGATCGGGCGCCACAGATTGATCACCTGGACGCGGCCCTTCACCAGCTGCTCAGCCTCGTCGGGCAGGTGCTCGAACACGCGGTTGCGGCCGGAGACGGCGGTCTGGTCGACATGGACGCGGGTCGCCGGCTGGCGCGGTCCGCCGCCGCGGATGTCAGCCGCGCCCTCGACGCGCCTGCGCACGGTGTGATCGAAGATGAAGACGCGGTCCGCCTTTAGCGTCGCCTTCAGGAAGGCTTCGACGGCCGGGTAGTAGACGTTGCGGACTTCGTTCTCGTCGTAATAGTCCTTCACACTGGTCGGATGCTTGACCAGCGCAAAGCCCTCGCGGTCGAGCGAGAAGCTGTCGGCGATCAAACGCCCGTCAAAGATCGGAACGTTGTGGGCTTCGGGCAGCGCGGTGGATTTGGGTTCGCCGGGCGGCGGATCGAAGGCGTAGGTCCGGGGCTTGCCCGGCGTCGGCGCGAGATAATTCAGTTCAGCGGTCACAAACGGCAGCGACTCGATGCGAGTTTGTTGAAGGCCCATGGTGATCTCCCGGACTCGATTGTTCGTGCTTTTGATCTTGGCGGCGCCGGGCGGGGTGGCAAGGTCGTGGCGAAAATAGCAACGTTGCGGTTTTGGAATGTGCCAAACGGGGAAAATCCTTGCCGCGCGGCAGCCGGCGGACGAATGGATGTTTTGAATCACGGGTTCGTTAGCGGTGCAATAGTGCGGAGCTGAATCGCTTCCGCGCAGACGGTCCACATCTCCCGCCTGCAGGGCCGCCGCAGGTGCGCCGGCAAAATATCGAAAACAACCCCATGCAAAGGACCTCGCGGCTGCCGGCCTTCGACAGGGCAGCTTGACACGTCGGGCAAATCAGGGATATTTTCCCAATATTCCGAAATCGTGCGAGCACCCGCCGTCCTGGCGAAAGCCAGGACGACGCTGAATGTTTGGTGTCGCTTGCAAATTGCCTACAGTCCCGCGCCCTTCCCGGCGGCCGCACCAAACGAGCGGTCGACGATGTCGGCGGCGTTGATCTTCTGCCGGATCAGGCCCCAGCGGTCGTAGAGGTCGATGGTCTTCTGCTCGTCAGCCACCACGCTGTCGTCGATCGGCGCGATGCGGATCTTGGCCCGCGTCAGCCAGTTCACCGCCACCGCGGGCGGGATGTTCATCAGCCTGCCCTAGGTGGCGGCGTAGCCCTCGACATTGTTCTGCGACCATGCGCGTGCGGCCGCCAACCGCCGCACGAAATCCTCGAGCTCGACGCGCTTGTCCTTGATCGCATCGGGCGTTGCGACCTGGAAGCCGAGGCCGGGCGTGATGCCGTCGGCCGTGATGACGCGGCGCGACTTGAACAGCACCTCTTCCTGGCTCACATAAGGCTCCCAGGTCGACCAGGCGTCGACCGAACCTTGCGTGTAGGTGACCTTGGCATCCGACGGCGCGAGGAACACGATCTGCACGTCGTTCGCCTGCCAACCCCTGGATTCCAGCGCCGCCAGGATCAGCTGATGGCCGATCGAGCCGCGGCCGGTTGCGATCTTCTTGCCGCGCAGATCGTCGAAGCTCTTGATCGCGGAGTTCTCCGGCACCACGACCGCGAGCCCGTCGCGCGACTGCCGCACCGCGGCGATCGCCTTGACCGGAATTTTGGCGGCCGCCGCGAAGATGAACGGCGCGTCGCCGACCAGCCCGGTATCGATCGCGCCTGCGCCCAGGGCCTCCAGCAGCGGCGCGGCTGCGGCGAACTCCTTCCACTCGATCTTGTAGGGAACGTCCTTGAGCACACCGGCCGCTTCCATCACGGCCTGCGAATTGCCCTTCTGGTCGCCGACGCGCAGCGTGGTCTGCGCGAAGGCCGCGTCGACGGCGACGAGCGCAAGCACTGCCGCAACAATGAGACGGATCATTCGGCGGCAATCCCCCGCTGCTGGTCGCGCGCTTCGATCAGCTTGCGGGTCAGCGGGATCAGCGCCCGGCCATAATCGATCGCATCGACCAGCGGATCGAAGCCGCGGATCAGGAAGTGACTGACGCCGAGATCGTAATAATCGCCGAATACCTCGGCGACCTGCTCGGGTGTGCCGACCAGCGCGGTGGTATTGCTGTTGGCGCCCGTCAGTTTGGCGATCTCGGTCCACAGCCGCTTGTCGATGCGCGTACCCTGATCGGCGAGCGCCAGCAGCCGCTTGGCGCCGTCGGTCGCGTGGTTGGGACGGCGATAGCCGGTCTGGTCCTGCAGCGCGGTGGCGCGCTCGAGGATATGTTCCGCCTTCTTCCACGCCTTCTCTTCGGTGTCGGCGAGGATCGGCCGCACCGACAGACTGAAGCGCGGCGTCGGCCTTCCGTGCCTGGCCGCGGCGGCGCGCACCCGCGCGGTGACATCGCGCACCTGCGCGTAGGACTCGCCCCACAGCGCGAAAGTATCGGCGTGCTTGCCCGCGACCTCGACCGCGGCGTCCGAGCCGCCGCCGACAAAGGTGTAGATGCCGCCCTTCTGCAACGGCTTCACCTGCGAGAAGCCGTTCTCGACGTTGTAATACTTGCCGCTGTAGTTGAACGGCTTCTCGCTGGTCCACTCCAGCCGCACCACGTCGAGGAATTCGCTGGTGCGGGCGTAGCGCTCGTCCTTGTCGTCGAGCGTGTTGCCGTCCTGGCGCAGCTCGATGGCGTTGCCGCCGGTGATGACGTGCAGCGAGACGCGGCCGCCGTAGAACTGATCCAGCGTCGCGAGCTGGCGCGCCAGCAGCGTCGGCGCGGTGAAGCCCGGGCGCTGCGCGATCATCACCTTGAGCTGCTTGGTGATGGTCAGGACATGCTGCGCGACCTGCAACGCATCCGGCGTGGTGGAGTGGAACGCCAGCAGCGCGCGATCGAAACCGGCGAGCTCATGGGCCTTGGCCACCGTCTCGATATAGGGCGGATCGAGCACCGGGCCTGAGCGGACGATGGTCTCGGAGGCATTGTTGTTGGTGATGAAGCCGATGAACTCGACCGGCATGACGGGAACTCCGTTGTTGTTGGCTATTGTTTTCAGACGCCCAGCGCGGAGCGTCCGGCGGAGACACGGGTGGCATCGTCTTGCGGGGTATGGACGCGGCCACACAGCACGTCACGGTAATGCCGCTCCAGCGGATTGGTGCGCGACAGGCCGTGATTGCTGGTCAGCGACAAGGCATCCTCCACCACTGCCGCGGCGTTATTGGTCACCGTCAGCTTGATGATGTTAGACTCGATCGCGGACAGCGGGAAGCCGTTATCGAAATCGGCGGCGAAGCTGTCGATCAGGCGAGCATTGACCGCAAGGCGGGCCTCGATCGCGCCGACGACCTCCTGCATCCGCGGCAGGGTCGCGAGCGGCGCGCCGAGATTGGCGGGCACCCGCTCCTTCAGGAATTCGACCAGCCAGTCGCGGGCCGCGCGGGCGATGCCGTCGTAGATCGCGGCGACGAAGATCGCATGCACGGTCGCCTGGGTCACGTCAGGAACCTTCCAGTCGTCGGGCCTGCGGACGTCGATCTCGTAATCCAGCGGAAACACCACGTCGTCGAAGATCACGGTGTGGCTGCCGCTGGCGCGCAGGCCAAGGTGGTCCCAGCTCTCCTCGATCCGCGTTCCCGGCAACCCGGCCGGAACCAGAAACAAGCCGACACGGGTCTCCGGCTCATCGGTCTTTGCCCAGACCGAATACCATTTCAGGATCGGCGCGCCGGTCGAATAGATCTTCTTGCCGGTCAGCCGCCAGCCGGTCTCGGTGCGGCGCGCCGTGGTCGCCGGCAGGCCGCCGCGCGCGGGCGAGCCGAGTTCGGGCTCGACGCGGAGCGCGTTGATCAGCGCCACGCCCTCGACCGTTTCCCTGGCGAGCTTGCGCGACAGCCGGCCCGGCCAGCGCGTGCTGTGCGCCATCACCAGATGCTGGATGTAATGCATCGACAGCACCAGCGCGGTCGACGGATCGGCCTTGCCGATGATGCCGAGCACGCGCGTGGCGTCGCGGGCACCTGCTCCGCCGCCGCCGAGCGCGGCCGGCACGGTCAGCGCCAGCAGGCCTTCGCGCGACAGATCGGCGAAATTCTCGAACGGAAAGCTGGCGTCGCGGTCGTGCGCCGGTGCACGCGCTGCAAACACGGCGGCGAGCCGCAACACGCGCGCGATGTGCTCGGGCTCGTCCGCCGGATGCAGCTCCCTCGCCGCAGATGTCACCATGTCGCCTCCAGTCCGAGCAGGCCGAGGATCTGCTTGCGCAGCTCGGCCAGATAAGGATCGCCGCGATGCCGCGGGTACGGCCGGGCGACGGCGATGTCCGCCTTGATCCGCGCCGGCCGATCGGAGAGTACGATGACGCGGTTGGCGAGCACCAGCGCCTCCTCGACGTCATGGGTGACCAACAGCGTGGTGAAGCCTTTGCGCTGCCAGAGCGCGACGAGTTCTGACTGCATGGCGATCCGCGTCAGCGAATCGAGCTTGCCGAGCGGCTCATCGAGCACCAGGATCTTCGGATCGTTGACCAGCGCGCGCGCCAGCGCCACGCGCTGCGCCATGCCGCCGGACAGCTGGTGCGGATAAGCGTTGCGGAACGAGGACAGGCCGACCAGCTCGATGACGTCATCGACGCGGTGACGCTGCGCCTTCAGGATGCCCTGCGCTTCGAGGCCAAGCGCGACATTGTCCCACACCGTGCGCCACGGAAACAGCGTCGGATCCTGGAACACGACAACCCGCGACGGATGCGGGCCGGCGATGCGGACTTCATCCTCGCGCAGCGTGCCTGCGCGCGGCTTCTCCAGCCCCGCGACCAGCCGAAGCAAGGTCGACTTGCCGCAGCCGGACGGGCCGAGCAGCGCGACGAACTCGCCCGGCGCGATCGCGAGGTTGACATTGTCGAGCACCGGCAGCGTGGCGCCATCGATATCGAAGGCGTGGCTGACGCCTTCGATATCGAGCTCGGCGCCGACCGCCGGATAGGTGATCGCCTCAGCTGCGGACTGCGCTACCATTTGACGACGCCCTTCTGCCAGACCAGCAGGCGGTCGCGGGTGCGGAACAAGAGCGTGATCGCGCCGGAGCAGAGCAGCGACATCACGATCAGCGCCGCATACATGTTGGCGTAGGCCGCCCAACCCTGCGCCCATTGCAGGTACCAGCCGAGCCCGGCCTTGACGCCGATCATCTCGGCGACGACGAGCACGGCGAAGGACGAGCCGAGCCCCATGAACAGGCCGACGAACACATGCGGCAGCGCGGCAGGGATCGCGACCTTCAGCACCAGGAATGACGGTTTTGCGCCGAGCGTGCGCGCGACGTCGTAATAGGCGCTGCTGACGCTCGCGACGCCCGACCAGGTCAGGACCGTCACCGGAAAGCCGGTGGCAAGCGCGATCAGGAAGGTCGAGGCGCTCCAGCTCGACGGAAAGGTGAAGAAAGCGATCGGCAGCCAGGCCGTGGCCGGCAGCGGGCCGATGAAGCGCAGCACCGGATGCACCCAGTAACCGATCTTCTGCGACCAGCCGATCGAGACACCGGTGATAAAGCCGACGGTTGCGCCGATGATGTAGCCGCCGAGCTGCAGCTTGATCGAGGCGAACACGCTATCGAGCAGTTTCGGCAGATCGTCGGTATAGACCTCGAGGATCGACTGCGGCGGCGGGAAGAACGGCAGCGGCAGCCAGGCGAACTTTGCGGTGGCCACCTCCCACAACGTCACGAAGGCGCCGAACGCCACCAGCCATGACGCGCGCTTGCGCAACGCCTGCCCGGCGCTGCCGAGATAATCCGCGCTGAATGTGCCGAACAGGATGAACGCGGCGATGACGATCGCGCCGATGCCGAGCGATCCGGTCCGCGACCAGTCGCCGACATCGGGCCAATAAAGGCATGAGAGGCCGAATGCGAGCCAGACGAGGCTCGCCGCAAGGCCGACACCGTAACTGCCGGAGAGGTTCGAGAACGTGACCGCCGCACGCGGCGCGGCCGCGGCCGTCGCGTCAGACGCTGAATACGTCGACATAGATCCGCTCCGCGAATTTGGCCGTGTCGGTGCTCTGCTTGAACACCTGCACCGTCTTGAGGTCGTCGGCGTAGCCCTTCAGCTCGCGCTTGAGCACCTCGCCGGTCGGATGATGGTGATGGGTGTGGTAGCGCGCCATTGCCTCGAGATCGGCGAGGCTCGCCGCCTTCGGCGCATAGGGCTGGAACGACTTCGCCGCCTTGTCCGGGTTCTGCGAGGTGAACATCGCGGCGTCGAGCAGCGCCTGGGTGATGGCGCGCGCGACTTGAGGCTCCTCGCGCACCAGGCTGCCGCGCAGGCCGACGATGCAGCAGCTCTTGTCGCGATATTCGCCGTCGAGGTTGGAGGCGACCTCCTTGTACTGCGCATCCTTCAGCCAGAGATAGGCCAGCGGGTCCGACGACAGGAAGGCCTGCACCTCGCCCTTCTCGACCGCGACGTTCAGGAGATTGCCGGGATAGGCGCGCCAGTCGACGTCCTTGATCGGGTCGATGCCGAGCTTGGCCAGCTGGATTGAGAAGAAATTCTTGTCGGGACCTGCGAGATCGCCGACCGCGACGATCTTGCCCTTGAGATCGGCGAGCTTGTCGACCCCGGAATTGGTGCGGGTCAGGACGCGCATGCAGCCGCCATGGGTGCCGGCGGCGATCTTGACGTCAAAGCCCTGCTCCAGCGGCTTCAGCCAGCGCAGCGCCATGCCGAGACCGGCGTCGCTCTTGCCGGTGGCGATCGCCTCCAGCAGCTGGTCGGTCGAGCCCGAATAGTTGACCAGCTCGACGTCGAGATTCTGCTTCTGGAAGAAGCCGTGGTCGATCGCGACCGGCAGCGGCGCAAGGCAGACCGCGCCGGCGTTCCAGGACAGCTTCAGCTTGCGCGGCGCGGCGGTCAAAGCCGGTGCATCGGATGCGGTCTTGCAGACCGGGAATTCCGAGAAGTCGATCGCCGGCGTGATCGCCCGTGGCGCGAAGGCCTGCGCACTATACGCCCCGATCGGCGCGGCAAAGGCCGCGGCGGCGCCCGCACGCAGCAATGTGCGGCGATCCATCACCGTCTTCTTGTTATCCGTCGACATCTTCACTCCTGCATTTCGGCAAGGCTCCGCCCCGCGCGCAAAACGTCTCCGTTTGAACGCCCCGTCGTTCGAAGCACATGGTTCAGAAAAAAGCGGATTTCTCCGGCGCGATTGCACTCAAAGCAACATGCAAATGATGCGGCGCGACAAGATCATCGTCAATGAAATGGAATTTCGAATGTTGTCGGCGCCACAGCTGAACTCTCCACGATCGCATCGCGCGGCGATGAAAGGATTTTCACGATCGTCCCAGACGGAGATGCGGCGCGATCACCCGTGACTGCATCAAATCTAGGCGTTTTGCGGCCGCATGCGCGATGTCTTCTACGCGCGGCCTGCTTGACGAGATCATCCTTGCCGCGCAGCCGGCGAATTCAGATTTCCGTTTCGTTGACGGCGAACGGCTTGCTCATAGACTTGATCGAACGCTGCCGCGCGTTCCGCGGCGCAGCGAATGAATCAGGAAGAAAATTCATATGCGCAAACTGACCCGCTCGGGCCCTGCCTATTCTCTCACCCGCAGCACGGCGGCAGCGCTGATCACGGCCGTGATCACGCTGTCGACATCGGCTGCGGCGCTCGCGGCCGACGCGATCGTGCTGCGCGTCGGCGACCAGAAGGGCGGCAACCGCTCGCTGCTGGAGATTTCCGGCCTCGCCAAGGATCTGCCCTACAAGATCGAGTGGTCGGAATTCCCCGCCGCAGCCCCGATCCTGGAAGCGATCAACGCCGGCGCGCTCGACGTCGGCTACACCGGCGATCTGTCCTTCCTCACGGTCTATGCGTCGGGCGCGCCGATCAAGGCGATCGGCGGCACGCGCTCCGATGCGCGGACGCAGGCGATCCTGGTGCGCGGGGATTCACCGATCAAGACGGCGGCCGATCTGAAGGGCAAGCGCCTCGCCGGCACCCGCGGCGGCTGGGGCCAATTCCTGATCAACGCGACGCTGGAGAAGGCCGGCAGCAGGATCGAGGACGCGACCTTCGCCCCGCTCGGCCCGGTCGACGCCAAGATCGCGCTGCTCGCCGGCTCGATCGACGCCTGGGCGGTGTGGGAGCCGTACATCTCCTACGCCACGCTGAAGGACAAGGCGCGCGTCGTCGCCGACGGCGAAGGGCTGACGCCGACCGTCACCTTCATCGTCGCCTCCGACAACGCGATCGCAACCAAGCGCGCGGCGGTGCAGGACCTGGTGCAGCGGCTCAACAAGGCGCGGCTGTGGTCGCTCGACCATCTCGCCGAGTACGCCAGGAACACGGCCGAGCTCACAAAACTGCCGGAGGACGTGCTGCTCGCCGCCTACACCGCGCAGAAGACGAGCCCGATCGCGATCGACGAGGCCGTGGTGAAGGAGGTGCAGGCCGCCTCCGATCGCGCCACCCGCTACGGCATCCTCGGCAAGACGCTGGATGTCGGCAAGGCTGTCGACCGCAGCTTCACGGCGAGCGCGAGCTTGAACTAGCGGCGCGCGTGAACCGGGCACGCTCTTTCCTCACCTCCCCTTGCAAAGGGGAGGTCGGATTGCACAGCAATCCGGGTGGGGATCCTGCCTCCGCAGACGCCGGCGTCCGTGGAGAGCAACCCCCACCCCGCCCTCCCCCTTTCAGGGGGAGGGCGACAGACGGCGGTGCTCGCCTGACGACAAATAAGCCGCGCACCACCATGGAGATTTCCGATGTCCGGTCCGCTCCATCTCGCACTGATTGTCACAGCACACCTGCTCTGCATGACCTTGTTGGTCGCGCTGTCGGTTTGATAGCGTCCTCTCCGGGCCAGCCCCAGGGAGAACAACAATGAACCTATCAATGAAGGACCGCGTCGCGGTGGTTACCGGCGGCAGCAAGGGCATCGGGATCGCGGTGGCGCGGCGGTTTGCCGAATCCGGCGCCAGGGTCGCGATCCTCGCCCGCGGCGCGGCCGACCTCGCTGCGGCGCGCGAAGCGCTCGCCAGGGACGGCCTTGTGGTACGCGATTATGTCTGCGACGTCGCGAAGGCTTCCGACATCAGCAAGGCTCACGACCAGATCGTTGCCGATCTCGGCAAGATCGACGTTCTCGTCAACAACGCCGGCACGGCGCGCACGCTGGCGTTCGAGAGCATCAGCGACGAGGCCTGGCAGGAGGACCTCGACCTGAAACTGTTCGCCGCGATCCGCTTCAGCCGGCTGGTATGGCCGGGCATGAAGCAGCGCAGATGGGGCCGCATCATCAACGTGCTCAACACCTTCGCCAAGGCGCCGGCCGGCAATTCCGCGCCGACCTCGGTGTCGCGCGCGGCCGGCATGGCACTGACCAAGGTGATGGCCAATGAAGGCGGCGAGCACAACATCCTGGTGAACGCGCTGCTGGTCGGCCTGATCATGAGCGATCAATGGGTCAAGCGGCATGCTGCCCAGGCGCCGAACACGGATTTCGGGGAATTCGCCAAGGGCCTTGCCAAGGGCACGCCGCTCGGCCGCATCGGCACGGCGGAGGAGTTCGCCAACCTCGCCTGCTTCCTGGCCTCGGAGCAAGGCTCCTACATCACCGGCACCGCCATCAATGTCGATGGTGGCCGGTCGCCAGTAGTCTAGAGCCCCGGTCCTGGTTCAAACCAGACCGGAGCTCCAGATTCTGCTTTGGCGCGTTTTCTTCACGCGAACCGGTGTCCACTCGCTGGAAAACGCGGGCTGGCAACCAACGGCAGGAAGCGACGGCTCAAAAGCAAAAGGCCTCCGTCACCGGAGGCCTTTCATCTTAAACCGCGTCCTTGGCGGCCTTGACCGGCCGTGCGCGGACGATCTTCCGGGCCGGCTTGGCCTTGAACATCATCTCTTCGCCGGTGAAGGGGTTGGTGCCCTTGCGCGCCTTGGTCGCAGGCTTCTTGACCACAACGAACTTCGCGAAGCCGGGGACGAGGAACACCCCGGCCTTCTTCAGCTCCTTGTGGCCGACATCGACAAGCGAGTCCAAAACGTTCTTGACGTCGCGCTTGGAGAGTTCGGTGGTGGTCGCGATCTTCTCGATCACTTGCGACTTCGACAGTTGGGTAGCCATGGTTGCTCCATTGATTCTGGAGTGGGCACGATATGGCGGAAAACGCCGAGAAAAACAGTGTTTTCTGCACTCCCCACCACAATATCGCTGTGGACAGCCTCCGAATCAGGGTTTTTTCCAGTGTTTTTTCAAGTCAAGGTGCTTCCGACCCCTAAAATTACAGGGTTTGCGCGGCTTCGGCGCTCCCGAAACGTCCCTTCGAGAGAATCACCAGACGCAACTCGCGCGGCCCAAACTGCGACAATGCGGCGCTCGATCCGGGTTGCGAAGCGCCGCTGCGCGCCACTTCAGGTTTCGGAAACGATCCTCCAAAAGGCCGAGGCATTAGAAAATGACTCGGGTTCCCATTCCATCGTAACATCGCGAAGGGGCGCCACGACCGATCGGCCGGCCGCCCGATGCAAGCCTTTATGTAAGTACCGGAGACCCGCGTATGGATTTGAGCCGCCTCGAGATCAACCGCCGCACGGCCCTTCTGACCTCGGCCGCGATTGCGGCCAATGTCATCAATCCGATGCGGGCATTCGCGCAGGAAACCCCGCGCAAGGGCGGCGTGTTCAACGTCCATTACGGCGCCGAGCAGCGCCAGCTCAACCCCAGCATCCAGGCCTCGACCGGCGTCTACATCATCGGCGGCAAGATCCAGGAGAACCTGGTCGACCTCGACGCCAACGGCCAGCCGGTCGGCGTGCTCGCCGAGAGCTGGGAGGCGACGCCGGACGGCAAGACCGTCACCTTCAAGCTGCGCAAGGGCATCACCTGGCACGACGGCAAGCCGTTCACCTCGGAGGACGTCGCCTTCACCGCGATGAACATGTGGAAGAAGATCCTCAACTACGGATCGACGCTGCAGCTGTTCCTCACATCGGTCGATACGCCCGATCCGCAGACCGCGATCTTCCGCTACGAGCGGCCGATGCCGCTCAACCTGTTGCTCCGCGCCCTGCCCGACCTCGGCTATGTCTCCGCCAAGCATCTCTATGAGAGCGGCGACATCAGGCAGAACCCGACCAATCTGGCGCCGGTCGGCACCGGTCCGTTCAAATTCGTCAAGTACGAGCGCGGGCAATACATCATCGCCGACCGCAACCCGGACTATTGGCGGCCGAACGCGCCCTATCTCGACCGCATCGTCTGGAAGGTGATCACCGACCGCGCCGCCGCGGCCGCCCAGATGGAGGCCGGCGAGCTGCACTACAGCCCGTTCTCGGGCCTGACGATCTCGGACATGGCGCGGCTCGGCAAGGACAAGCGCTTCATCGTCCAGACCAAGGGCAATGAGGGCAACGCCCGCACCAACACCATCGAGTTCAACTTCCGCCGCAAGGAGCTGTCCGACATCCGGGTCCGCCGCGCCATCGCGCACGCGATCAACGTGCCGTTCTTCATCGAGAATTTCCTCGGCGATTTCGCCAAGCTCGGCACCGGCCCGATCCCGTCGACCTCGACCGACTTCTATCCCGGGCCGAACACGCCGCAATACCCCTATGACAAGGCCAAGGCGATCGCGCTGCTCGACGAGGCCGGCTTCAAAGCCTCCAGCGGCAACCGCTTCTCGCTGAGGCTCCTGCCGGCGCCGTGGGGCGAGGACATCTCGCTGTGGTCGACCTTCATCCAGCAGTCGCTGGGAGAAGTCGGCATCCAGGTCGACATCGTACGCAACGACGGCGGCGGCTTCCTCAAGCAGGTCTATGACGAGCACGCCTTCGATCTCGCGACCGGCTGGCACCAGTATCGCAACGACCCCGCGGTCTCGACCACGGTATGGTACCGCTCCGGCCAGCCCAAGGGCGCGCCGTGGACCAACCAATGGGGCTGGGAGGACAAGACCGTCGACAAGACCATCGACGATGCCGCCACCGAAGTCGATCCGGCCAAGCGCAAGGCGCTCTATGCCGATTTCGTCAAGGAGGTGAACACCGAGCTGCCGGTCTGGATGCCGATCGAGCAGATCTTCGTCACCGTGATCACGGCCAAGGCGCGCAACCACTCCAACACGCCGCGCTGGGGCTCGACGAGCTGGCACGATCTTTGGCTGAGCGCATGAGGCCACATCTGCGCTAGGCGTGGCGCCCTCTTCTCCCTCGCCCCGCTCTTGCGGGGAGAGGGTCGGGGTGAGGGGCTCGCTCCACGATATTGCTCCATCGATAGACCTGTACCCCCTCACCCGGATCGCATCTGGCGATGCGATCCGACCTCTGCCCGCAAGCGGGGCGAGGTAAGAAGGGGCCGGTGCCCACCCCGAACCGGTGTCCACATCGTTCGAAAACGCTATAGATAAAATATGCGTATCCTGAGCCTTGCGGGGCGGCGGCTCGCCGCCTCGATCCCGACCCTGTTCCTGATCCTGATCGGCGTGTTCCTGCTGCTGCAGCTCGCGCCGGGCGACACCGTCGATGCGCTGATGGCGCAGATGGGCGGCGGCGACGCCGCGACCGCCGAGGCGCTGCGCAAATTCTACGGGCTGAACCTCTCGGTTCCGGCGCAGCTCGGGAACTATCTGTGGCACCTGGTCCGGCTCGACCTCGGCTTCTCCTCGATCTACGGCAAGCCGGTGGCGACCGTGATCCTGGAACGGCTGCCGCCGACCATCCTATTGATGACGGCGTCGCTGTCGTTCGCGTTCTTCTTTGGCCTCGTGTTCGGCGTGATCGCCGCGCGTGGCGTCAACCGCTGGCCGGACACGATGATCTCCACCCTCGGCCTGATCTTTTACGCCACGCCCTCATTCTGGTTCGGGCTGATGGCGATCGTGGTGTTCTCGGTCTATCTGCAGTGGCTGCCGCCGGGCGGCTTCGAGGATATCGGCAACGTCCAGACCGGAATATGGCGCGTGCTCGATATCGCGGCCCATCTGGTGCTGCCGACGCTGACGCTCGGGCTGATCTTCCTCGCGATCTATTTGCGCATCATGCGCGCCTCGATGCTTGAGGTCCTGAACCTCGATTTCGTCCGCACCGCCCGCGCCAAGGGGCTGGACGAGACCCATGTCATCACCCGCCATGTGCTGCGCAACGCGCTGCTGCCGATGGTGACGCTGATCGGATTGCAGGCCGGCACCATGCTCGGCGGCTCGGTCGTGGTGGAGAGCGTGTTCTCGCTGCCCGGCCTCGGCCGTCTCGCTTATGAGTCGGTGGTGCAGCGCGACCTCAACACCCTGCTCGGCATCGTCTTCGTGTCCGCGCTGCTCGTCATATCCGTGAACTTCGTCGTCGATCTGCTCTACGCGCGGCTCGATCCGCGCATCGCGGCGGAGGGCTGACGATGGATGCCGTGAAGCGCTACTTCCGCAGCCCGGCCGCGGTGATCGGCCTGATCCTGCTGCTGCTCGTGATCGCGATGGCAATCAGCGCGGGTCTCCTCTATCCGCGCGATCCCCTTGCCCTCGCGGGCCGGCCGCTGATCTGGCCGTTCTCCAATCCGCGCTTCCTGCTCGGCACCGACAATTCCGGCCGCGACATCGCCGCCCAGATCTTCTACGGCGCGCGGATCTCGCTGCTGATCGGCGGCGTCGCCACCGTGATCGCGATCCTGATCGGCATCCTGGTCGGCGCCTTCGCCGGCTATTACGGCGGCTGGGTCGACAATGTCTTGATGCGGATCACCGAGGCATTCCAGACGCTGCCGAACTTCGTGCTGCTGCTGGTGCTGGTCGCGGTGTTCGGCTCGACCCTGACCACGGTGACGATTGCAGTTGGCGTGGTGTCGTGGCCGGCGCCGGCGCGGCTGACCCGCGCCGAGTTCCTGTCGCTGCGCAACCGCGAATTCGTGCAGGCCGGCAAGACGCTCGGCATGAAGGACGTCCAGCTCATTCTTGGCGAAATCCTGCCCAATGCGCTGCCGCCCGTCATCGTCTATGCCAGCGTGGTGATGGCGGTCGCGATCCTGCTGGAAAGCGCGCTCGCCTTCCTGCGTCTGTCCGATCCCAACGTCGCCTCCTGGGGCAATCTGATCGGGCTCGGCCGCGATGTGCTCCGGGTGCAGTGGTACGTCTCGGCGATCCCCGGCATTGCGATCCTCGTCACCGTGCTCGCGGTGTCGCTGGTCGGCCAGGGCCTCAACGATGCGCTCAATCCGAGGCTGAAGAGCCGATGAGCGACACGGTCCTTTCGCTCGACGCCCTGACGGTGCGCCTGCCCAAGGGCGCCGACCGGCCGCATGCGCTGTCCGACGTTTCGCTTTCAATTGCGTCGAACGAGATCCTCTGCGTGGTCGGCGAGTCCGGCTCCGGCAAATCGATGATGGCGAACGCCATCATGCGGCTGCTGCCGAACGAGGTGACGATCGAACGGGGCCGGATGATGTTCGACGGCCGCGACCTCTGCGCCGCCGATAGCGCCGAAATGCGCGATGTGCGCGGCGCCGGCATCGCGATGATCTTCCAGGAGCCGATGACCGCGCTCAATCCGCTGCGCACGATCGGCGACCAGATCGGCGAGATGTTTGCGATCCACACCGCTCTCTCGAAGGCCGAGATCAATGCTCGTGTGCTGGCGCTGCTCGAGGACGTCCGCATCCCCGACCCCAAGGCTGCCGCAAAAGCTTACCCGCACGAGCTGTCCGGCGGCCAGCGCCAGCGCGCGATGATCGCGATGGCACTCGCGCTCGACCCCAAGCTCCTGATCGCGGACGAGCCGACCACCGCGCTCGACGTGACGACACAAGCACAGATCCTGAAGCTGATCCGCGATTTGCAGCAGCGCAAGAAGACCGCGGTGCTGTTCATCACCCATGATTTCGGCGTGGTCGCCGAGATCGCCGACCGCGTCGTGGTGATGCAGCATGGCGCGATCGTCGAGCACGGCACGGCCGACAAGGTGCTGAACGATCCGCAGCATGCCTACACGAAGCAGCTGATCGCAGCCGTTCCGCCGCTGAAGGCGCCGCCGCCGCGCATCCTTTCCGGCAAGGACATCCTGACCATCGACGGCGTCTCCAAGACCTACCGCACCGGCGGCTTCCTCGGCCGCGGCGCGCGGATCACGGAGGCCGTCAAGAACGTGTCGCTGCACCTGCCGCGCGGCTCGACGCTCGGCATCGTCGGCGAATCCGGTTCGGGCAAATCGACGCTCGCGCGCTGCATCGTGCGGCTGATCGATCCGGACACCGGGTCGATCGTGCTCGACGGCAAGGACTGGGCAAAGCTCGGCCGCGACGATGTCAGGCGCGAGACCCGCCACATCCAGATGGTGTTCCAGGATCCCTTCGCCTCGCTCAATCCGCGCCGCAAGGCGGCCGAGCTGGTGGCGCAGGGACCGATCGTGCACGGCACCGACCGCGCCACCGCGATTGCGGAAGCGCGAAAGCTGTTCGAGCTGGTCGGCCTCGATCCGTCCGCCGGTGACCGCTACCCGCACGAATTCTCCGGCGGCCAGCGCCAGCGCATCGGGCTCGCCCGGGCACTCGCGTTGAAGCCGGATGTGCTGGTGGCCGACGAGCCGGTCTCGGCGCTCGACGTCTCTGTGCAGGCGCAGGTCTTGAGGCTGCTCGCCGGGCTGCGGCAACAGCTTGGCCTCTCCATCATCTTCATCACCCACGATCTGCGCGTCGCCGCCCAGATCTGCGATCTCGTCGCGGTGATGAAAGATGGCGCCGTGGTCGAGCAAGGGCTGACCGCCGAGGTGTTCGGCAAGCCGCAGCACCCCTATACGCAGGACCTGCTGTCAGCGATCCCCGGCGGCGCGTTCGCGCGCGAGCACGGCACCGCAACCGTGTAGCCGGGTACGCGCGGCCCTACTCCGCCGCTTGTGGCTTGGGCTCCTCGCGCAGCCGGAAGCGCTTCAGCAATCCGGATACCGTGTCGCGGAAGCCGCCATATTCCAGCTCTGAATAGGGCAGCATCGCAGCGCCGGACCAGCCCTGGCTGCGCATCTCGATCGCCTTGCGCTGCGCGCGCTGGCGGACCTCGTCCCACGCAAGGTTGTCAAAGAAATCGGTATAGGACTCCGAGAACTTCCCGTCCCGGTCGATCGAGAAGCCGACGCAGGACACGATCGGCAGGCAGTACATCCCCGTCACCGGGGTGTTGAGCGGCACCGGCATGAGCGGCATCACATGCGAGCCGCGCGCATCACCGCCCACGAAGTGCGCCTTGGCGAAGGGCGAGATGATTTCTTCGGGCGCCGCGAAAATGCCCTGGTTCCTGACGACCGCGACCGGATCATCCTTGCCGGTGTACTTGCCTGCGATGGAGTGAAGGCGCTGCGCCGAAACGGTGACGGCGACCTCGCCATAGGTTTTCGACACGATCCGATCAATGCCGAAGCGCTCGTTGTCGCGAAGCAGCGCCGCAATGTGATAGCCGTCCGCGGGCGCATCGAGTTCGATCACGCTGTCGCCGGCCGTGTTGTCCATATCGATGATATGGAAACGGAAGCCCTTGATCATCGGGGGCAGCATCAGCCCGGCGCAATACATGGGATCGGCAAAAGCCAGATAGAGCGGCAGGTTGTAGGCGCCGGGGCCGCACTTGTCTGCGGCGAACACCATGAAGGACTCCGCGGGTCTCGCGCCCGAAAGGCTGTGGTCGAAGCTGAGCTCGGCGACAGCCGGGCCCGCGCCGCGAACGTTTCCGGACGGGGCGTCGACGAGAAGATCCTGGCCGGCGCCGTAGAGCCCGGAGGTCTTCGCGACCGCAGTGGCCGCGAGAAACGTCTTCCAGGCGAATTGGTGGACTTCGGAGCTCCCTTCGCCCCGCGTGTGCGTCATGACGATCGCAATATCGTCGCCGGTATGGCGCACGAACCCGTCGATCAGGAGACCGTTTTCGATCGCTTTCGCGACCTCCCCTTCGACAGCCGCCATCATGCGCGCAGATGGTTTCGTGTGGCCCCCAACGGAGCCAATGTCAGCCTTGATGACCGAAATGGTGAGTTTCATGAGCATCCCTCCGACCGCAGCGCAGCGCCTTCGCCTCGGCGCTCGCTGCGCCGGGGGCGACGGCGCGCTCATTTGCGAAAAAGAACGTCGCTTGGTGCGACAGGTTCCCCGCGCAAATTCCTTGCGGAACTATGGCCCCTCCGTCACCGCGTGTCGATACGGGCTATCGACGCATCTGGAATAACTCGTCATGCCCGATGGGGTTACCACCCGCCCTATGAAGCGCGGTTGAGAAAGATCGGCAGGCCCCGCTTGTTGGAATAGAGAGGACGGTAGCGCTCGGTGTTGTACGCGCTTGCGACGTCCAATTTGCGTGGCCCGAGCTTGGCGTCGGGGATCGGCACGAGGTCGTAGCGGCCCTCGACCAGCGCCGACATGAGGCCGGTTTTGCCTTCCAGGATCGCATCGTAAGCCATGTTGCCGAACGTCAGCGCCACAAGCTTGTCGATGAAGTCCGGATCGCCTGACCGCAGGTCGTAGGTGAGGTCAGAGACGATGGTCTCCTCGCCGGTGCGCCGCTTGATCTCGTCCGCGAACGCTTCGGCCACGCTCGCCTTCCTGCGGTGACCGTAGGCGTCAGGCTCGCCGAATTCCTGCACCTTGTAGCCCTCCCACTCGGCGCCCTCGCTGAGCACGATCAACGCGTAGTTGCTTGGGTTGCCGTGCTTGTCATCGAGGAGAAGCTGGATCAGCTTGTCGAGATTGACCTTGTACTCCGGTATGGCGCATCGGATCGAGGTTGCGTATGCGGTATAGAGCGCCGTAAAGCCGGCATCGCGACCAAAGACGCGGAAGATGCCGATTCGCTCGTGCGAGCCGACGGTGGTGCGCTGGCGCTGGATGGCATCGCTGGCACGGGTGATCGCGGTCGAAAAGCCGATGCAGTATTCGGTGTTGCGAACGTCGTTGTCCATCGTCTTCGGGATGGCAATGATCTTGACGCCTCGCCTGTTGAGCTTGTCCGCGTAGCTGAGAGTATCGTCGCCGCCGATGGCGATCAGATGATCGATACCGAGCCCCGCGAGGTTCGCGAGCACCTCGTTGGTGAGGTCCCACGTCGTGGTTGCGATGCCACCCTTGGTGCTCTGGGAAACCGGAAAGTCGCGGCCCGCGAGATGATCGGGCAACTTCTTCATTTTGGAGGGATTGGTGCGGCTCGAGTGCAGCACGGTGCCGCCGCGCCGGTCGATGACGCGCGTATTTTCGCGGTTCAGCGGGATGATGTAATGGGACTTGCTCGACGGGTCGTCGAGGTTCAGGTGCGTGAGGGCCTCCCAGCCCCGGCGGAGACCGACAACCTCCATGTCGTCCTCACTGCCGCGATAAGTCACGCTCTTGATCACCGCGTTAAGGCCGGGGACGTCACCGCCTCCCGTGAGAATACCAATGCGCTTCCTCGCCATGCCCACCTCCCAGGGTTGCTATCTGGCAATAACGCCTGCGTCGCGTCGGGGTTTCCACAACGCTATCCGCCAACGGCGGAATCCTCGTGATCGCGGCACCCACCCGAACCTGCTTGGGCCCCAATCTTCCAGCGACGTCCTCTGACCAGTCCCCAACTCGGGCGGCTTGCCCCTCCATGCCCTTTATCTCGCGTGCGTGGCGCGACGTTGCTCCGCGCTTACCGCGAACGGCGCGAGGCGAGGAAGTACTCGGCCCAGCGCAGCAACTCGAATCGATCGCCCTTGACCAGCTCCTGTGCATCGCGGCGCCGGTAGAGCACCAGCATCCAGGGCGCCAGCTTGCGGAGCAATCCATGCGCCATGTACTGCACCGGCTCGGAGAACGGCAGCGCCAGCTCGCCTTCCGGGACGCCTTGCACCGCGCGTGCCAATTCGCGACCGAGCGGGATCGTCAACGCGACCGCGCGGCCATTGCAGCCGGTCCAGCCATAGGCGTTCGGTCCCAACCGGTGCATGCGCGGCAGGAAATCCGCGGTCATCCCGACATAGCCATTCCAGACATAATCAAAGGAGACCTCGCCGATCTGCGGCCACAAACGCTGCAGCCGCTCGGTCACCCGCGCCTTCAGCCGCCCGGTCTTGTCGCCCGGACCGAGCACGGCGCCGCCGGTGACGAGGCGGTTGCGGGCGTCGTAGCGCGCGAAATAGAGTTCGCCATGGGTGTCCGACATCGCCTGCCGGGCGGGGATGATGGTCTTGCGCACATTGTCCGACAGCGGTTGCGTCGCCATCTGCCACGACAGCACCGGCATCACCTCGGTCGCGATCTCCGGCACCAGCGATTTCGCGAACTCGCCGCTATAGGCATTGGTCGCGACCACCAGCGCGCGGCCGGAGATTTCACCCTTTTCCGTCTTCACCACCCAGCGATCGCCGCGGCGCTCGAAACTGAGTGCCGGCGAGCGGGCATAGATCCGCGCACCGAGGCCGAGCACGGTGCGCGCAAGGCCCCGCGCCAGCGCCAGCGGATTGACGTGGCCGCCTGTCCTGTTCCAGAAGCCGCCGTACCAGGCATTCGAGCCGAGCATGTCGCTGGTCTGATCGCGCGACAGCAATTCGACCGGCGCGCCGAATTTCGACCATTGTTGCACCCGCCGTTCTGCGATCTTGATGCGGCCCGGCGAGTGCACCGGCTGCACCCAGCCGGCCTGCTCCTGCTCGGCCTCGATGTTGTAGCGCCTGACGACGTCGAACAGCATGGCCGCACTGTCACGCAGCATCGCGACGAAGCGCTCGCCGGCCGCGCCGTGCCTCGCGATGATGTCATCCGGATCGGGGCGCGACAGCGTCGGGATCACCTGGCCGTTGTTGCGCCCCGAGGCGCCCCAGCCCGGTTCGGCGGCCTCGACGATCGCGACGTCGACATTGGCCTCGCGCAAATGCAGTGCGGTCGACAACCCGGTGAAACCGCCGCCGATGATCACGACATCGGCCTGCTGCGTGCCGGTCAGCTCGGGGCAATCAGGGCCCGAGGGCGTCACTGCCGCCCAGAGCGAATTGGGCCAGCGCACGGCATTGCTGTTCATCATGATCCTTTCTTGCGGGCGCCCGGTCATTCTGGTTAGCTAACTCTACTCTCCTATTCCAGCCGGGAAGACAACAAGTGGCACTCAAGAACGTCATCGGAATCGATCATGCCGTGGTCATGGTGAAGGACCTCGACAAGGCCGCCGAGAACTACAAGCGGCTCGGCTTCACCGTGTCGCCGCGCGGCACCCATAGCGCGCATATGGGATCGGGCAATTACACCATCATGTTCGACCCCGATTACATGGAATTGCTCGGCGTGCTGACGCCGACCGAACACAACGCTCCGGCGCGCGCCTTCCTCGAGAAGCGCGGCGAAGGCATCGAACGCATTGCATTCACCGCGGTGGATTCCGCTGCTGGTGCCGAGGAGATTCGCGCGCGCGGCTATGCGCCGATCGGGCCGACCGATTTCGAACGCCCGGTGACCTTGCCGAACGGCACCGTCTCCGCGGCGAAATTCCGCACCTTCCAGTGGCCGACCGCGGAGGCGCCCGGCGGCGTCCGCATCTTCGCCTGCCAGCACAAGACCCGCGAGACGGTGTGGATTCCCGAATTGATGACGCACGCCAATGGGGCAAAACGCCTCAAGCAGGTACTGATCGTCTCGCCCGATCCCGCAGCCGATGCCGCGCATCTCTCCAGGATGATCGACGTCGCCGTCAGGAACGACGCCGACGGTGCGGTTGCGGTGCCGTCCGGCGGCAACCGCGCCGACTTCGTGTTCCTGACCAGGGATCAGCTCGGCAAACGTTATCCCGGCGTATCGCTGGATGGCCTGCCCGACCGCGGCGGCGCCGGCCTCGTGATCGCGGCCGACCTTGCCGCGACCGAGAAAGCGCTGGGCTCAGCCGGCGTGAAGAGCGGCAATAGCATCACCGTGCCGCCGGCTTCCGGCAACGGCACCCTGCTCGCTTTCGTCAAGGCATAGCTGCCATACCATGCGCGGCGCAGCGTTATGCAACGGCGCCGCGCATGTGGGACTAGGCACAGAAAGTTGAGGCGCTAGTATCTCTCCCAAACAAGAACCGTCCAGGGAGAGAAACATGTCGCATCACCTGATCTCGCGCCGGCAGATGCTGGCCGGCACCGCGGCCGCCGGCGCGGTTGGACTGACCGGATTTCCGGCCCGCGCCGACGTCAACTGGAAGAAATATTCCGGCACCACGCTCGAGGTGATTCTCGCCAAGGGGCCGCGCGGCGACAATCTGCAAAAATACATCAAGGAATTTACCGAGCTCACCGGCATCAAGGTCGAGTCGGAGCAGATCCCCGAGCAGCAGCAGCGCCAGAAATGCGTGATCGAGCTGTCCTCGGGCAAGCCGAGCTTCGACGTCGTGCACCTCAGCTATCACGTGCAGAAGCGGCAGTTCGAGAAGGCCGGCTGGCTCGCCGACATGTCGGGCTTTCTGAAGGATCCGAGCATGACGCCGCCGGACCTCGTCGAGAGCGATTTCTCGGCGGCCGGGCTGCAATATGCGCGCAACGACAAGGGCCAGATGCTGTCGCTGCCATGGTCGGTCGACTATTTCATCCTCTACTATAACAAGGAGCTGTTCCAGAAGAAGGGCGTCGAGGTCCCGAAGACGCTCGAGGAGATGGCAATCGCGGCCGAGAAGCTGACCGATCCGAAGGAAGGCATCTACGGCTTCGTCGGCCGCGGCCTGCGCAACGCCAACATGGCGATGTGGACCAACTTCTATCTGAACTATGGCGGCGAATTCCTCGATGCCAAGGGCAACATCCTGACCGACGGCCCCGAGGCGATCGAGGCCACCAAGCTATATCAGCGCCTGCTGACGAAATGCGCGCCTCCCGGCGTCGCCGGCTTCAACTGGATGGAGTCGATGGCGTCCTTCACGCAAGGCAGGTCCGCGATGTGGATCGACGCCGACGGCTGGGCGCCGCCGCTGGAAGATCCCGCCGCCTCGCGCGTCGTCGGCAAGGTCGGCTACACGCTGGTACCCGCCGGTCCCAAGGGCAAGTTCTCCTCGACCTATGGCGACGGCGTCGGCATCGCCGCGGCGAGCAAGAACAAGGAAGCCGCCTATCTGCTCTGCCAATGGGTGGTCTCGCGCGGACAGGGCGCGCGCCTGCTGCAGGCCGGCGGCGGCGTGCCGTTCCGCAACTCCATCGTCGACGATGCCGAAGTCGCCAAGGGCGTGAAGACCAAGGAATGGCTGCAGTCGGTGGTTGACTCCGCCAAGATCTCCAAGCTCGGCCTGCCCGTCATCATCCCGGTCGCCGAATTCCGCGACATCGTCGGCGCCGCGCTGACCGCGACGCTGTCGGGCGCCGATCCGGCCACCGAGCTGAAAAAGGCGCACGAGCAATTCCGCCCCATCCTGGAGCGTAGCGAAAAAGCGTGAGCGTGGTGACACAGACTGAGCCGGCGGCGGCCAGCAAAGCGTTTTCAAGCGAAGTGGGTACCGGTTCGCGTGAAGAAAACGCGTCAAAGCAAGAGTCCAGAGCCGCAGGCTCTGGAGAGGCCGCCCCGGCGCGTGAATGGCGTCCGCCGTCGTACTGGCCGTTCGTGATCCCGGCGCTCGTCGTGGTGCTGGCGGTGATCATCTTTCCGTGGGTCTTCACGATCTGGATGAGCCTGCAGGAATGGAAGGTCGGCTCGCCGACCGTGTTCGTGGGGCTCGCGAACTATCTGCGGCTGCCGACCGATCCGCGCTTCGTCGAGGCGGTCGGGCACACGCTGTCCTATACAGCGCTGTCAGTGCTGTTGCCGCTGGTGTTCGGCACGCTGGCGGCGGTGGTATTCCATCAGAAATTCGCCGCGCGCGGTTTCCTGCGCGGCATCTTCATCATGCCGATGATGGCCACGCCGGTGGCGATCGCGCTGGTGTGGACCATGATGTTCCACCCGCAGCTTGGCGTCTTGAACTATCTGCTGTCGCTGGTCGGGCTGCCGCCGCAGCTCTGGGTGTTCAACCCGGCGACGGTGATCCCCTCGCTGGTGCTGGTCGAGACCTGGCAATGGACGCCGCTGGTGATGCTGATCGTGCTCGGCGGCCTCGCCGCGATCCCGACCGAACCCTACGAGAGCGCGCAGATCGACGGCGCCAATTTCTGGCAGGTGTTCCGCTTCATCACGTTGCCCTTGATCATGCCGTTTCTGTTCATCGCCGGCATGATCCGCATGATCGACGCGGTGAAAAGCTTCGACATCATCTTCGCGATCACCCAGGGCGGACCGGGCTCGGCGTCGGAGACCATCAACGTCTATCTCTACAGCGTCGCCTTCGTCTATTACGACCTCGGCTACGGCTCGGCGATCGCGGTGGTGTTCTTCCTCCTGATCGTGGCGCTGGCGGCACTGCTGCTTTACTTGCGCAAGCGCCTGCTGTGGACATCTGAACTCGGGGGCGAGGCATGAACCCGCGCCAGATTCTCGGGCGGATCGGGCTTTGGCTGTCGGTGTTCGTCATCGTCTCGCCGGCGATCCTGTTCTTCCTCTGGATGGCCTCGCTGTCGCTCAAATTCGAGATCGACAACGCCTCCTACCCGCCGGTGTTCTTTCCGGAGCATATCGCCTGGAAGAACTATGCCGACGTGTTCGCGTCCAACCGGTTCCTGACCTATTTCAGCAACAGCCTTGTGGTCACCGGCTGCGCCACGGGGCTTGCGATGCTGGTCGGCGTGCCCGCCGGCTACGGCATCGCGCGGATGGCGGCGCATAAATCGGCGATCGTGATCCTGATCGCGCGCATCACGCCGGGCCTGTCGTATCTGATCCCGTTGTTCCTGCTGTTCCAGTGGCTCGGCCTGCTCGGCACGCTGGTGCCGCAGATCATCATCCATCTCGTGGTCACGGTGCCGATCGTGATCTGGATCATGATCGGCTATTTCGAGACCACGCCGCTGGAGCTGGAGGAAGCTGCGCTGATCGACGGCGCGACGCGCTGGCAGGTGTTCCGCCATGTCGCGCTGCCGATCGCCAAGCCCGGCCTTGCGGTCGCCTTCATCCTCGCGGTGATCTTCTCCTGGAATAATTTCGTGTTCGGCATCGTGCTGGCCGGGCGTGAGACCCGCACGCTGCCGGTCGCGGTCTACAACATGATCTCGTTCGATCAGCTGAGCTGGGGCCCGCTCGCCGGCGCCGCGCTGATCGTGACCGCGCCGGTGCTGCTGCTCACCGTGATGGCGCAGCGGCAGATCGTGGCGGGACTGACGGCGGGTGCGGTGAAAGGCGGCTAGCACTACTTTGGCAGATTGTGTTTTCGCCGCTGTTTTTCACGGATCTGCTTTCGGCAATATGGGCACTGCTGAGACGGCGGCCGAAGGATGAGATCGACGATGGCGTGACGTACGGCTGGCATGGTTGGCTGAGGCGGAGGCCCGTTGATTCTTTTTTTTCCGCCCCGCGTATGCGAGGCGACGATGTTGCAGGAAGGCGTAGGCAATCATTGTCATCAAGGCGTGGCGATGAAGACCTTGCCATGATCGCCCTTCGAAGTGATCAAGTCCAAGTTCCTCCTTCAACTGCTGATGCGCCTGCTCACAAATCCACCGTGCCTTGATGGTGGCGGCCAGCGTGCGCAGATCCGTCGCCGCCGGAAGGTTGGCCAGATAGTATTTCTTCTCCCCGGACGCACGTTGCTCGCCAATGAGCCAGGCTTCGTCGCCTGGGAGATGCTGCTGACCTTTATCCCATATCCGCTGCGGAGGGCCGTCGGCGGTCCGGACACGGAGAGCAGCAAATTGGGCTTTAAGCCGACCTTTCGTCCCGCTACGCCAACTCACGGTTTTCCATTTGGCGCTGGCGAGCATTTGTTCTGCGGCAATCGATAAGATATCGGGCACGTGGTGCTTTCGTGGTTTTCCGCGGACTTTGGTAATCGGCCAAATGAGCTTCACATCGACCGGATACACTTTCTGGTGCCGAGGGATGCCGACAGCCCAGGTCAGCCCGCGCTCTGTTAGCCCTTGTCGAAACGGTGCGCTGAGGCCGTATCCTGCATCCGCCAGCACACATCCAAAGCGCACGTTGGCTGCCATCGCGCGGTCAATCTCGGCTAGAGCAATCTCGGGCTTGGACCGTGCCGTTCGATGTTCGACTGGCACGCGAGCGCGCTTCAAACGAGATATGTCGCTTGTCCAACTGTCAGGCAGAAAGAGACGTAACGCGACCATCACGGGCACTTCGCCGCGAGCAAGCGTCAAAGACACCAGCGTTTGGCAATTTGCCGTTTTACCGAGAGCCGACGCGTATTGAGCCGCAACACCGACCGAGCGCTCACCCTTCTTGGGAAGTGAGGTGTCATCAATAACCAGCACCGCATCCCTGCCGCCGACAAGTCGGTCCGCCTGGTTGAGCAGCTCTGTCTCCAGCGGCGTCGCGTCCCAGACACCGTCCGCAATGAAATGGTGCAACTGGTCGTAGTTGCTCGTGGCAAGGCGTTCCGCCATCGGCTGAACGCTCTTGCGATCGCCCGGACCGATCAATCCCGCAACATACAGAGGACACATCCGCTGCCGGGTCTTATGACCCAGCCGGTCCAAGAACGGCATCAGCCAGCGTTCGAGTTCGTCTTCCCATCCGGGCATGGTCAGCCCTCCCAGAGCCGACCACCCATGAATCATTGAAAAATTGATTCGGGAATCCTATAAAACGCGGCAAAATCAACAATCTGCCAAAGTAGTGCTAGAGCGCGTACTCGTAAATCCGCCTGCCGAATGACGCCTGCATTACCGTCAGAAGCGGACAAACGAAACGCGCTCGGTCATGTCGGCTGAGGCCAATAGCGGAAGCCGATGGCACCCGGCCCCATTAAGTCTGAGGACACTGAAATCTACATCTTGTCGATGATCGACGAACCACCGACTTCGGACGCGCTCTCTTTAGCAGCGGCCGCGACAATCGCGGGGATTACGTCCTCGGCACGATCAACGATAATGGGTTGAAGCAGGTGGTCTCTATGAAGGAAACCTGCGCTGCGTATGTGGTCCAGCATTGCCATCATCGGCGCCCAAAACCCTTTGATGTTCACCAGGACCATCGGCTTACGGTGCTGCCCAAGCTGGGCCCAAGTCATGATTTCCACGATTTCCTCGACGGTACCGATGCCACCCGGAAGTGCCACGAAGGCATCAGAACGCTCGAACATTCTGTGTTTGCGCTCGTGCATGGTGTCTGTGATCGTCAAGTCTTCGAACATCTTGAGCGCATCAGTCGTCGTTTCCCAGTTTGTGAGAAATCTCGGAATGATCGCGCCGACCTTGCCGCCGTTATTCAGTGTGCCGCGAGCGACCGCGCCCATCACACCATGGGTTCCGCCGCCGTAGATCAGCGTCAATCCCGATGCGGCAAGAGCGTGTCCCAATCGTTCGCCTGCCTCGACGTAGGCAACGTCGTGACCGGGCGAGGAGCCGCAATAGACGCAGACTGCTTTGATCGTGCTCATGTGGAGGATAAACGCGATGCACGGCCATAGCGTCAAGCTTGTTGTGCACGCCAGAGTCCGCTTTGGGTCACAAAGGCGATATCCCTGACGCGTCCCCTCGCCCCTCTAGCCAGCGAGAGCCAGCAGCACCGCAGCTGAATCGGTGACCCAACCAAAAATGCCGCCCTGGGCCTTGATCATCTTCAGGCCCATCTCGTGGAATTCCGGGAAGTAGGACGCGCAGCCGTCTGATATCACGACGCAGCGGTAGCCGCGGTCGTTGGCCTCGCGCACCGTGGTGTTGACGCAGACCTCGGTGGTGACGCCGCAGACCAGCAGATTCTCGATGCCGTACTTTTGCAGGATGTCGCCGAATTCGGTGGCGTAGAACGCGCCCTTGCCGGGCTTGTCGATCACGATCTCGCTGTCGAGGGGATAGAGCTCCGGAATGATGTCGTGCCCCGCCTCGCCGCGGATCAGGATTCGTCCCATCGGTCCGGGATCGCCGATCCGCAAGCGAGGCGCACCGCGCTCGAGCTTCGCCGGCGGCGCGTCGGAGAGATCGGGCAGATGGCCCTCGCGGGTGTGGACCACGAGCAGCCCGGCGTCGCGCACCGCCGCGAGCACCGCGACGATCGGCTTCACCGCGCGGGCGAGCCGGCTGACGTCATTGCCGAGCGTCTCGCCGAAGCCCCCTCGCTCCATGAAATCGCGCTGCATGTCGATGATGACGAGCGCGGTCCTGCTCCAGTCGAGCGTGATCGGCTCCGGCTCCGCCGCGATTGTCCCGCTTGAATTCGCCATGACGCACGCCCCGAATGCGAGAAAACCCGCATTTGATTAAGCAAAGCAAACCGCGTGCCATTGCGCAATGATGTCGCGCATCGCGGCGATCCCGATCAGCATGCGACCGTACGCTGCATTTGCGCATTCTGCGCTCTTGCTGGCATGATCGTTGCTAGCTGGGAGCCCGACCGAACGAAGATCATCGTTCGCGAAATGACAGCCCATTTCAAACAGGCGGGAGGACAGGCATGAATGGACTTGGCGGTCTCAACAAATCACCAAATGGCGTGGTGATCGGACTGGTTCAGCTGCAGTTGCCTGTGGTTGCGACAAGGTCCGACTTGGCACGGCAGACGGAGCGCATCGTATGGATGGTCGGCAAGGCGCGGCGTAACCTCGGAACCATGGACCTCGTCGTGTTCCCCGAATATTCGCTGCACGGCCTCTCGATGGATACCAATCCGGAGATCATGTGCCGGCTCGACGGGCCTGAAGTCGCGGCTTTCAAGCGGGCCTGCATCGAGAACAAGATCTGGGGCTGCTTCTCCATCATGGAGTTCAACCCGCATGGTAACCCCTATAATTCAGGGCTGATCATCGACGATCACGGCGATATCAAGCTGTACTACCGCAAATTCCATCCCTGGATTCCGGTCGAGCCGTGGGAGCCCGGCAACATCGGCATTCCCGTGATCGATGGACCGAAAGGCGCGAAGATCGCGCTGATCATCTGCCATGACGGCATGTTCCCGGAAATGGCCCGCGAATGCGCCTACAAGGGCGCGGAGATCATGATCCGCACCGCAGGCTACACCGCGCCGATCCGCGACAGCTGGCGCTTCACCAACCAGGCCAACGCGTTCCAGAACCTGATGGTGACGGCCAATGTCTGCATGTGCGGCTCGGACGGGTCGTTCGACTCGATGGGCGAAGGCATGATCGTCAATTTCGACGGCAGCATCATCGCGCACGGGACCACGGGGCGGGCCGACGAGATCATCACCGCCGAGGTGCGGCCCGACCTCGTGCGCGAGGCGCGGATCAACTGGGGCGTCGAGAACAACATCTATCAGCTCTGGCACCGCGGCTATGTCGCGGTGAAGGGCGGTGCGATGGATTGCCCCTACACGTTCATGCAGGACATGGTGTCCGGCCGCTTCCGCCTGCCTTGGGAAGATCAGGTCAAGATCACCGACGGCACGTCCTGCGGCTTTCCCGCACCGACACGGATGTTCGGCAAGACCGCGAAGGCCGCCGAGTAGCCGGCCCTTTGATGTGAGCATGATCTCTTCGGAAAACCGCTCCACACTTTTCCGGATCATGCTCTACTTGAAGAAGTGCACGAGGCCGATGCTCAAGCCCAGCAGCAGCATCAGCGACAGCGTGACGGCGGCCGTCACCCGGCCGCCGACCGTCGAGAGCACCCGCACATCGACGCCGAGCCCGAGGGCCGCCATCGACACGACGGTGAGGATCGCCGCCGTCTTGGTCACCGGCGCGATCGCGATGTCAGGCACGAGCTGGAACGAGCGCAGCGCGGCCAGCGCCAGGAAGCCGATGATGAACCAGGGCACCAGCTTGAACGGGCTGATCGAGGCGGCCTTCGAGGTGCCCTCCCTGGCGGCGCCGGCCTTGCGCCGCCGCGCCACCAGCAGCGAGAGGCCGATCACGATCGGGCCCAGCATCAACACCCGCACCAGCTTGACCAGCGTGCCGATCTGGGTCGAGACGATGCCGGCCGGCACGGTCGCGGCCAGCACCTGCGGCACGGCATAGACGGTGAGGCCAGCGAGGATGCCGTATTGCGTCGCCGTCAGCTTCAGCAGTGGGATCAGCAGCGGCAGGCCGAGCACCATCAGCACACCGAGAATGGCGGTGAACGAGATCGACGAGGCGATGTCGTCGCCATCGGCCTCGATCACCGGCGCAACCGCCGCGATCGCCGAGTTGCCGCAGATCGAATTGCCGCAGGCGATCAGGATCGCGAGTTTGGTCTTGAGCCCGAGCATCCGGCTGAGGCCATAGCTCACCGCCAGCATGATCACGACGGTCACCGCGATGGCGCCGATCAGCAGCCCGCCCGACGCCACGATCGCGGCAAAGCTGATGGAGGCGCCGAGCAGCATCACCGCGACCTCGAGCAGCTGCTTGGCGCTGAAGGCAATGCCCGAGCGCCAGCGCGCCGACGGCTCCCAGGCGGTGCGCACCGCCATGCCGAGCAGGATCGCCACGACGAGGGCCTCGATATAGGGATGGTCGAAAGCGCGCTCCTCGGCGGCCTGGATGCCGAGCGAGATGACCGTGACGACCCCACAGAGCAGAATCCCCGGAATGAGCTGGAATATGCGCCTCGGCGCCCCCTGCTTCTGCCCCTGGTCTTGTTCTTGTTCCGGCACAAAATCCTCTTTTCGGAGAAGATTTTATGCGCCATGGCACCCCTCTTGGCTAATATATTTTCGGACTGCCCCGATAGAGAGAAGTTATGTCCCTCAACCTGCATCTGCTCCGCCTGTTCGCGGCCGTGGCGAGGACCGGAAGTTTCTCCCGCGCCGCCGACCTCCTGCACATCAGCCAGCCGGCGATCTCCAAGGGCGTGCGGGATTTCGAGCTGCAGGTCGGCTGCCGGCTGCTCGACCGCACGCCGAAGGGGGTGCGGCCGACCCGGGAGGGCGCGGCGCTGGCGCGGCATGCCGAGACGCTGTTCGCGGCCGAACGCGCCGCCGAGGACGAATTGCAGGCGCTGCGCAATCTCGACAGCGGCTCGCTGCGGATCGGCGCCAGCACCACGATCGCGACCTACATGATCCCGGAATATCTCGGCGTGTACCACCGCGCCTTTCCCGGCATCGATCTGCATGTCGTCAGCGCCAACACCAGTGACATCGCCGCGCTGATGCTGGGACACGAGATCGAGATCGCGCTGGTCGAGGGGCCGGTCGAGGACGAGAATTTGGTCAGCGAAGCCTGGCGTACCGACGTGATGGCGCTGATTGCGGGTCCGGATCATCGCTTCGCAGCGGTCCAGGGGCCGATCGACATCCGGTCGCTGAACGACGAGATCCTGATCGTGCGGGAACCCGGCTCAGGCACGCGCGAGGTGGTCGCGCAGGCGCTGGCGGCCCACCACGTCGAGCCGCAGCGGACGCTCGAGATCGGCAGCACCGAGGCGATCAAGCAGGCGGTGGCATCAGGCGTCGGCGTCGCCATCGTGTCGATCGCAACGATCGACGATCAAGTGAAGCTCGGAAAGCTGAAGGTGATCCCGATCAAGGGCATCCATATCGAGCGCACGCTCTGGCAACTGAAATCGCCCGGCCGGCTCGAGGTGCCAACGGCGGTCGCGTTCGAGGGGATCATTCGGGAGGCGCAAAGGGCCAGGACGGCGCCGCGCGGACCTGCGGCTAGAGCGCGGCGAACAGACCCTGCGCCCAGGCAACGGCATGCTCGAAGCTGAACACGCCGGGCTCGAAATAGACGGCCCGTGCCAGCACGATGCCGACCACCAGCACCCAGAACACGCTGGTGCCCGCGGTCTTCAGCCATTTCGACACGCCCTCGCTCGCGATCGAAGGATCGACCGCGGGGACCGGCTCGCCGAAGGGATCGAATGCGGATTGGCTCATCGTCGTAACCATCAGGAATACCCTAAGAATGTCGCGACGACGGGGGCAGAAGCAAGGGTAGTGGAATGCCTTTTGCGGCGGTTACTTGGAAGGACGTTTTCCGGTCCGAAAGCCGGGGAGCATTTCCTTCTCGGCCTCCCCTGTAACCATCAACCATCGGTCACGCGCTGCGGCGCCACGCGTGGCAGCGTGATCCGCATGCGTGTCCCCATGCCCGGTGCACTGTCGAGATGGAGCTCTCCGCCCAGCCGGTTCGTGACGATGTTATGAACGATGTGGAGACCGAGCCCGATGCGGCCGATGTCGCGGCGCGTGGTGAAGAATGGATCGAAGGCCTGCCGCAGCACGTCGTCGTCCATCCCGCAACCGTTGTCGGCGAACAGGATCTCGACCTGGTCCGCGCCTGAGGCGCGCAGCCGGATCGCGATGATGCCGCCCTTGCCATCCGGAAACGCATGCGCCACCGAATTGACGAACAGGTTGGTCAGCACCTGGCCGTAGGGGCCGGGGTAACTGTTCATGGCAAGACCGGGCGGGCAATCAACCTCGAGCGCCAGGTTGTTCTTCGGCAAGGCCGGACGCAGGTTCGAGAGGACCTGCTCGGTCGCCGCGCCGAGATCGAACTGGCTCCGATCGAAATAGCTGCGATCGACGGCGACCTGCTTGAACGACTGCACCAGGTCCGCCGCGCGCTTGAGGTTGCCGACCAGCAGCGACGAGGCGCTTTCGACGACCTCGATGAAATCGCTCAGGCTGGATCGCTTCAGCTTGCCGCGCGCGGCCTCGGCAGCGAAGTCGGCGCATTTCTGCTCCAGCACCGAGGCGACGGTGAGACTGGTGCCGACCGGACTGTTGATCTCGTGCGCGACGCCGGCCACCAGCCGGCCCAGCGCCGCGAGCTTTTCCGCCTCGATCAGCGACGCCTGGGTCTCCTGCAGATGGTGCAACGCCTTCTCGGCTGCATCGCGCGCGGCGCGGATCTCGCGTTCGCTGCGCTTGCGATCGGTGATTTCCTCGGCCGCAACGTTGACGCCGACGATGCTCCCGTTCGGTTCGCGCTGCGGATGCCAATGCGTGATCCAGCATCGCTCGTCATTGTGGCCGGGGCGCTGGCCGTAAACCTCCACGTCGGTGACGGGCTCTCCGGTCTCCATGATCGACTGAACGATACCTTCGACGGCCGAAGCCAGTGCGGGCACGCAATCGTGCACCGTACGCCCGAGGTGACCTTCGACCGAAATGCCGCAGATTTCGGTGAGACGCTGGTTGATCTGAAGGTAACGGCAATCCGGAGAGAGGTAGGCGAGCCCGATCGGCGCAGTGTCATAGATCAGCTGCAGCGCCGGTTGCTTTGGGAACTGAACGTCCTGGACGACGGACGACCTCATGTCCACTACCCCCCGTTGCACCAAGTCTAGCGCTTCACGCCCGGCCCGCAAATAGGCCAGCTGAGCCGGAAACGGTGGTCTGATCTGTCCGGATCATGCACGGGCGGAGCCGGCAGCGACCCCTGGACCGGTGCCTGCGGCGTGCTGACGCAACGTGGACAGCAAGCGCTCCTCAGCGAAGGCCTGCGAAGCGCGCAATTTTAGCTATTCACGGCAACGTGCGGACCAAAATTCTCGACGAAGCGCAGCAGCACCCGCGCGCCGGTGTCGGCATCGGCGAGTTCGACATGCTCGGCCGGATTGTGGCTGATCCCGCAGCGGCAGCGCACGAAGATCATGCCGATATCGGCGACATCCACCATCGCCATGCCGTCATGCCCCGCCCCGCTCGGCAGCTCGAACACTGCATGGCCCTCGGCCGCGACCGCCTCGGCGATCTGCGTCTTGAGCCACGGCGCGCAGGGCACGCTGCGGTTCTCGTGGGTGACGTCGATCTGCAAGGCAAGGTCGCGGCGTTTTGCGATCGCCTCGATCTGCCGCACGATGTCGGCGACGGCGCGCTTGCGATGCATGTCGTTCTGCGAGCGGATATCCATGGTGAAGGACACCTTGCCCGGGATCACATTGGTGGCGCCCGGCATCGCGTTGACATAGCCGACGGTGCCGACGAGGCCTTGTTCGTCGGACCTGCAAAACTGCTCGATCGCAACGATGCATTCGGCAGCACCCGCCAGCGCATCGCGCCGCAGCTTCATCGGCACCGTGCCGGCATGGCCGGCGACGCCGGTGAGACTGGCCGCAAGCCTTGTCGCCCCTGAAATCGCGGTGACGACGCCGACCGGCAGCGCCTTCTCTTCCAGCACGGGACCCTGCTCGATGTGCAGCTCGACATAACCGAGCAGCTCGCGGCGGGCGCGCGCCGCCTTGCCGATATGATCGGGATCGAGCCCGAATTGAAGCAGCGCATCGCGCATCGACGTCCCGGTGCGGTCGCGCGTGTTGAGCACGCTCTCGTCGAAGGTGCCGGCGACCGCGCGGCTGCCGAGCAGGGTCGAGGCGAAGCGCACGCCCTCCTCGTCCGCAAAGCCCACGATCTCGATCGCGAACGGCAGCCGCCTGCCGCGCCGGTTCAGATCGGCAACGCAGGCGATTGCGGTGATGACGCCGAGCGGGCCATCCCATCTGCCGGCGTCGCGCACGGTGTCGTAGTGCGAGCCGAGCATCAGCGCCGGCAAGCCCGGCTGCTCGCCTTCGTAGCGGCCGCAGACATTGCCGATCGCATCGAGATGCGCGCTCATGCCGGCCTCGCGCATCCAGGACAGGATGAGATCGGCCGTCTTGCGGTGCTCGTCGGTGAGGAAGATTCGCGCCAGATGCTCCGGCGTCTCGGAGATCGTCGCGAGCTGATTGATCCGCGCGACGATCTCGTCGCCAAGCGAAGACGGTTTTGTCTCGTTCATGGTGTTTCCCATCAGTCCAACGCGGCCGCCGGAGCCCGCTTCACTCGTAGCAGGCCCGATCCGATTCACCAGCCGGCAATTGGCGTCGTGCGCAGGCCGAGACCGGGCTCGCACCGGTCGTCCAGCGGTTAGCGACTGCTTAACGGCATTGCATACAACAGCGATCGATCGCTCATAAAATAGGCAAATCGATCTCAATCAGCTTCCGAGCTTTCTGGGGCCAATCACCATTCTCACATACATTCAATCATTTACGAAGGACTGATCGCCAAACATGCTCTGGCATGAAGCTTGCGACACTTTCCCCAAGCTCCGCCGTCAGGCGGCTGCGACAGGGACAGGCGGGCCGGACCCGCCGGAGGGAGCGAGCGATGGATTTTGGCAGGATTTCAAGAAGGCATTTATTGCAGGGCAGCGCCGCACTGGCGCTCGGCAGCACGCTCGGCATTCGGGGCGCGGCGGCAGCGGAAACCACGATCGGCTTCATCTATGTCGGGTCGCGCGACGACTACGGCTACAACCAGGCGCACGCGCAAGGAGCCGCGGCGGTGAAGAAGCTTCCCGGCATCAAGGTCGTCGAGGAAGAGAAGGTGCCGGAGACCGATGCGGTCGAGAAGACGATCGAGTCCATGATCAATCTCGACGGCGCCACGCTCATGTTCCCGACCTCGTTCGGCTACTACAACCCGCACGTCCTCAAGATGGCAGGCAAGTTTCCAAAACTGCGCTTCGAGCACTGCGGCGGCCTGTGGTCCGACAAGGACCCGAAGAACGCCGGCAGCTATTTCGGCTATATCGACGAGGCGCAATACATCTCCGGCATCGTGGCCGGCTATTCGACCAAGAGCGGCAAGCTCGGCTTCGTCGCCGCCAAGCCGATCCCGCAGGTGCTGCGCAACATCAACGCGTTCACGCTCGGCGCCCGGCTCGCCAATCCGAAGGCGACCACCCAGGTGATCTTCACCGGCGACTGGTCGATGCCGGTCAAGGAAGCCGAGGCTACCAACAGCCTGATCGACCAGGGCGTCGACGTGCTGACCTGCCATGTCGACGGACCAAAGACGATGGTCGAGAACGCCGCGCGCCGCGGCGCTCTCGTATGCGGCTATCACGTCAACCAGTCGCCGCTGGCGCCGAAGGCCTATCTCACCGGCGCCGAGTGGAATTGGGAGGCGCTCTACCCGAAATTCGTCAAGATGATCACCGCCGGCGAAGCGATCCCGAACTTCTATCGCGGCGGCCTCAAGGAAGAGATCGTCAAGGTGTCGCCCTATGGCGAGATGGTGTCCGCCGAGGCGCGCAAGCACGCCGACGACGTCAAGGCCAAGTTCATGGCCGGCGAGTTTACGATCTTCAAGGGCCCGCTCGTCGACAACAAGGGCAAGACGGTGATCGCTTCCGGCACCGATCGCGGCCAGCAGGATCCCGAACTCGAGAAGATGGACTATCTCGTCGAGGGCGTGATCGGAGCCACCGCGTGACGACCGAGACGGCGGAATCGGTGGAGGCGGCCGGAATCGCTCCGGCCGCCGATCCCGGATTCCTCCAGCGCCACGGCGCGCGCATCGAATACATCCTGATCCCGGGCGCGGCGCTGGTCGGCGCGCTCGCGGTGTTCGGCGGCTTTGTCGCGCTCCACGGCAAGAACCCGCTCGATCTGTATTTCTACATGTATTACGGCGCGTTCGGCACCGCCTTCTCCTGGCAGAACACGCTGACCCGCGCCGCGCCGTTGATCCTGACCGCGCTGTGCACGGCGCTGCCGGCGCAGCTCGGCATGGTGATCATCGGCGGCGAAGGCGCGTTGTTGATCGGCGCGCTGTCGGCGACCGCGGCGGCGCTGGCGCTGCAGGGCGCGGCGCCGATCGTGGTGCAGATCGCGATGGTGATCGCGGGCATGATCGGCGGCGGCCTCTGGATCACGCTGTCGGGCGGCCTGCGGCAATATCGCGGGGTCAACGAGACGATCTCGAGCCTGCTGCTGGTCTATATCGCGCTTGCCATCCTCAACCATCTGGTCGAGGGCCCGATGCGCGATCCGGCGAGCCTCAACAAGCCGTCGACGCGCGAGATCGGCGCCGCCAACATGATCGGCACCATTCCCGGCACCGACGTGCATTGGGGCCTAGTGTTCGGCCTCGTCGCCGCCATCGCCGCCTACATCCTGATCTATCACACCACCTTCGGCTTCGCTGCGCGCGTCGCCGGCGGCAACATCCGCGCCGCCAAGATCGTCGGCCTCAGTGTCGGCAAGCTGATCCTGACCGTGTGCTTCCTCGCCGGCAGCTGCGCCGGGCTGGCCGGCATGATCGAGGTAGCGGCCGTGCAGGGCCGCACCAATGCCAATCTTGCGGCGGGCTACGGCTTCACCGGCATCTTGGTTGCGTTCCTGGCGCGGCAGAATCCGCTGGCGATCATTCCGGTGGCGATCCTGCTCGGCGGCATCTCGGCCTCCGGCGGCCTGTTGCAACGCCGGCTCGGCCTGCCCGACGCCTCCGTGCTGGTGCTGCAAGGCATCATCTTCGTGTTCGTGCTGGCCAGCGACGCGCTCTACGGGCGCATCGGCTTCCTGAGGGGAAAGTCCTGACATGGCGGACGCATCGCTCGGGCTCTGGACCGTCCCGCTCGCCGTGTTCGGCGGCGCCATCCGCGTCTCGACGCCGTTCCTGTTCGTCAGCCTCGGCGAGTGCATCACCGAGCGAAGTGGCCGCATCAATCTCGGCCTCGAGGGCACGCTGGTGATGGGCGCGATGAGCGCCTACGGCATCTCCTATCTGTCGGGCTCGCCGTGGCTCGGGGTGCTCGCGGCCGGCATCACCGGCGCGTTGTTCGGCGCGCTGCATGCCGGCATCTGCTCGCTGCCGCGCGTCAACGACATCGCGGTCGGCATCGCGCTGATGCTGCTCGGCACCGGCCTCGCGTTCTTCCTCGGCAAGCCGCTGATCGAGCCGACGGCGGCCCGGCTGCCCGCGATCGATTTCGGCTGGTGGAGCGACATCCCGCAGGTCCGCGCGGCGCTGCGCATCAACGTGCTGTTCCTGATCGGCGTCGCGATCGCGCCGCTGCTCTATTGGGCCTTCAGGACCACGCGCTGGGGCCTCTTGATCCGCACCGCCGGCGAGAGCGCCGATGCGGCGCGCGCGATGGGCCATTCGGTGCTCTTGATCCGGTTGCGCGCCACCATGGTCGGCGGTTTCCTCGCCGGCATCGGCGGCTCGTTCCTGTCGCTGTTCTATCCCGGCAGCTGGAACGAGGGCCTTTCCTCGGGACAGGGCATCACCGCGGTGGCGCTGGTGATCTTCGCGCGCTGGGACCCGATGCTGTGCCTGTGGGCCTCGCTCGCCTTCGGCGGCGCGGCCGCACTCGGGCCCGCGCTGCAATCGGTCGGCATCACCTCCGGCTATCATTTGTTCAACGCCGCGCCGTACATCCTGACGCTCGCGATCATGATCATCACCTGCTCGCCGAAACGCACGCTGACCGGCGCGCCCGCCGAATTGTCCATCACCCGATAGCATCTCGCGAGATCATTCCATGCCCGAGCGCTTTATCAAGTCCGAGCCCTACGCCTGGCCCTATAATGGCGATCTGCGGCCGCAGAATACCGCGCTCATCATCATCGACATGCAGACCGATTTCTGCGGCGTCGGCGGCTATGTCGACAAGATGGGCTACGACCTCTCGCTGACGCGGGCGCCGATCGAGCCGATCAGGAAGCTGCTCGCGGTGATGCGCGCGCAGGGCTTTCACATCATCCATACGCGGGAGGGGCACCGGCCTGATCTGGCCGACCTGCCCGCCAACAAACGCTGGCGCTCGCGCCAGATCGGCGCCGGCATCGGCGATCCCGGCCCCTGCGGCCGCATCCTGGTGCGGGGCGAGCCCGGCTGGGAGATCATCCCGGATCTCGCGCCGCTGCCGGGCGAACCTGTTATCGACAAGCCCGGAAAAGGCTCGTTCTGCGCTACCGACCTCGAGCTGATGCTGCGGCTGCGCGGCATCGAGAACATCGTGCTGACCGGCATCACCACCGACGTCTGCGTCCACACCACCATGCGCGAGGCCAACGACCGCGGCTTCGAATGCGTGCTGGTCGAGGACTGCTGCGGCGCGACCGACCGGAGCAACCACGATCACGCGCTGAAGATGATCAAGATGCAGGGCGGCGTGTTCGGCGCGGTGACCAGATCCGCCGACCTGATCGGGGCGCTGTCGTGATCATCGGCGAGCCGCCCGCACCATCAGGCGCGTTCGGCGTCGACGCCATCGCCATGACGATGCGGTTCGGCGATTTTACAGCGCTCGACAATGTCGAGCTCAAGGTGCGTCCCGGCTCGTTCCACGCGCTGCTCGGCGAGAACGGCGCGGGCAAGAGCACGCTCGTGAAATGCATCATGGGCTATTACCACGCCACCGAAGGCGACATCCTCGTCGGCGGCCGCCAGCAGGCGATCGCCAATCCGAAGGACGCGCATGCGCTCGGGCTCGGCATGGTCTACCAGCACTTTACCTTGGTGCCGGCGATGACCGTTGCCGAGAATTTGGTATTGGCGCGCGATGACGTGCCTGCCGTGGTCGACTGGCGCAAGGAGAAGACGGAGCTCGAGGCCTTCCTGGCGCGGATGCCGTTCAAGGTGCCGCTCGACGCAAAGGTCTCGGATATCTCCGCCGGCGAGCGGCAGAAATGCGAGATCCTCAAGCAGCTGTATCTGAAGCGCCGCTTCCTGATCCTGGACGAGCCGACCTCGGTGCTAACGCCGGGCGAAGCCGACGAGGTGCTCGGCATGCTGCGCGGCATGGTGGTCGCGGGCGAGCTCACCATCCTGATGATCACGCACAAGTTCCGCGAGGTGATGGCCTTTGCCGACGAGGTGACCATCCTGCGCCGCGGCAAGCTCGCCGGCAGCGGCCGGGTCGCCGAGCTGACGCCGGACGAGATGGCCCGCACCATGATCGGCGCCGAGCAGCTGACGGTGCAGCCGCCGCGCACCGGCGAGACCGGAGCGGCCCGGCTCGAGCTCGACAAGCTCACCGCGCTTGACGATGCCGGCGCGATTGCCGTGCACGGCGTATCGCTGACCGTGAAAAGCGGCGAGATCGTCGGCATCGCCGGCGTCTCCGGCAACGGCCAGCGCCAGCTCGTGGAGGTCCTGGCCGGCCAGCGCGAGGCCGAGAGCGGCGTGATCCGCGTCCAGGGCGAGACCTATGCGGCGAGCCGCGCGGAGATGCGGCGCCACAGGATGTCGCTGTTGCCGGAAGAGCCGCTGAAGAACGCCTGCGTCGGCGGCATGAGCGTCGCCGACAACATCGCATTCCGCGAGTTCGATCGCGCCCCGTTCGCGCGCGGCGGCTGGTGGCTGAACCGTGCCGCCTTCCGCAACGACGCCGAGCGCAAGATCAACCGCTACAAGATCAAGACCCGCACGCCGGAGACGCCGATCGCGGCGCTGTCGGGCGGCAATGTGCAGCGCGCGGTGCTGGCGCGCGAGCTCTCGGGCGACGTCGAGGTGCTGATCGCCGCCAATCCCTGCTTCGGACTCGACTTCGCGGCGGTGGCGCAAATCCACGCCGAGATCATGGCCGCCCGCAATCGCGGCGCTGCGGTGCTGTTGGTCAGTGAGGATCTCGACGAGCTGCTGGAGCTGTCGGATCGACTGGTCGTGATGTTCCACGGCGCGTTCGTGCATGAGGCCCGCGCCAGCGAGGCCGACCTCACCGAGATCGGCCGGCACATGGCAGGGCACTAGGCGGTGTGGACTCTAAGGATTCCCTTTTAGGAGCAAATCAGATTCAAGGCTGCTTTTGGGAGGCAGTCTTGGGTGTGATGGATCGTCTGGTGTTGAGCGATGCGGCTTGGGAGCGGATGGCGCCGCTGATCATAGGCCGGCCTGACCAGAAGGGCTCGACCGGGCGCGACAATCGGATGTTCGTGGAAGGTGTGCTGTGGATCGTTCGCACGGGCTCTCCCTGGCGTGATCTTCCGGAAGCGTTCGGGGATTGGAACAGCGCGTTCCGGCGCTTCAGCCGATGGAGTGCCAAAGGCGTCTGGTGGCGGATCTTCGAGGCAATGTCCGACGATCCGGACTTCGAATATCTGATTGTCGATTCCACCATTGTTCGAGCCCATCAGCATGCTGCCGGGGCCAAAAAAGGGGGTCTGAAGATCAGGCGCTTGGCCGTTCGCGCGGCGGCCTGAGCACCAAGATACATATGGCCGTTCGCGGCTTGGGATGTCCGGTACGGTTCACGATCACCGCAGGCCAGAAGGGCGATGCACCGCAAGCCGCCACATTGATCGAGGGATTGCCTGCCGAGGTTTTCATGGCCGATACGGCTTATGACGCCGATCACCTGCGCCAGGACATTGCAGCCAAGGGCGCGCTCGCCGTCATCCCCAACAACCCGTCACGCGCGCTCAAGTATCCGCTCGACAAGCATCTCTATGCCCAGCGCCATCTCGTCGAATGCTGCTTCTCAAAGCTCAAGCAATTCCGCCGCGTCGCAACCCGCTTCGAAAAGACCGCCCGAAATTACCTTGCCGTCATCACTCTCGCAGCCATCGTCCTATGGCTGCGATAACTGTCCACACCGCCTAGCACTACTTTGGCAGATTGTGTTTTCGCCGCTGTTTTTCAGGGATTTCCTTTCGGCAATATGGGCACTGCTGAGGCGGCGGCCGAAGGATGAGATCGACGATGGCGTGACGTACGGCTGGCATGGTTGGCTGAGGCGGAGGCCCGTTGATTCTTTTTTTTCCGCCCCGCGTATGCGAGGCGACGATGTTGCAGGAAGGCGTAGGCAATCATTGTCATCAAGGCGTGGCGATGAAGACCTTGCCATGACCGCCCTTCGAAGTGATCAAGTCCAAGCTCCTCCTTCAGCTGTTGATGCGCCTGCTCACAAATCCACCGTGCCTTGATGGTGGCGGCCAGCGTGCGCAGATCCGTCGCCGCCGGAAGATTGGCGAGATAGTATTTCTTCTCCCCGGAGGCACGTTGCTCACCAATGAGCCAGGCTTCGTCGCCTGGGAGATGCTGCTGACCTTTATCCCATATTCGCTGCGGAGGGCCGTCGGCGGTGCGGACACGGAGAGCAGCAAATCGAGCTTTGAGCCGACCTTTCGTCCCGCTACGCCAACTCAGGGTTTTCCATTTGGCGCTGGCCAGCATTTGTTCGGCCGCAATCGATAAGATATCGGGCACGTGGTGCTTTCGTGGTTTGCCACGGACTTTGGTGATCGGCCAAATGAGCTTCACATCGACCGGATACACTTTCTGGTGCCGAGGGATACCGACAGCCCAGGTCAGCCCGCGCTCTGTTAGCCCTTGTCGAAACGGTGCGCTGAGGCCGTATCCTGCATCCGCCAGCACACATCCAAAGCGCATGTTGGCTGCCATCGCGCGGTCAATCTCGGCCAAAGCGATCTCCGGCTTGGACCGTGGCGTTCGGTGTTCGACTGGCACGCGAGCGCGCTTCAAACGAGACATGTCGCTTGTCCAGCTGTCAGGCAGAAAGAGACGTAACGCGACCATCACTGGCACTTCGCCGCGTGCAAGCGTTAAAGACACCAGCGTTTGGCAATTTGCGGTTTTACCGAGAGCCGACGCGTATTGAGCCGCAACACCGACCGATCGCTCACCCTTCTTGGGAAGTGAGGTGTCATCGATAACCAGCATCGCATCCCTGCCGCCGACAAGTCGGTCCGCCTGGTTGAGCAGCTCCGTCTCCAGCGGCGTCGCATCCCAGACACCGTCCGCAATGAAATGGTGCAACTGGTCGTAGTTGCTCGTGGCAAGGCGTTCCGCCATCGGCTGAACGCTCTTGCGATCGCCCGGACCGATCAATCCCGCAACATACAGAGGACACATCCGCTGCCGGGTCTTATGACCCAGCCGGTCCAAGAACGGCATTAGCCAGCGTTCGAGTTCGTCTTCCCATCTCGGCATGGTCAGCCCTCCAAGAGCCGACCACCCATGAATCATTGAAAAATTGATTCGGGAATCCTATAAAACGCGGCAAAATCAACAATCTGCCAAAGTAGTGCTAGAGCGGATCACGGATCAGCTGCGCGCCGGCGCCGCCGCGCGCTGCCGTGCCGGCGCTCCGCGCAGGAACGCCCGGCCGAAATCATCGACAGCAGGCGCCAGGATCGCCCGATCGCGCGGCAGCGCGTCTGGCATCTCGTCACGGATGAACGCCAGCAGCTTCTCGCGGATCTCGCAACGCAGGTCCCAGGATTGCGGTGCATTCCGTGCACTGATCAGCGCGCGCAGCTCGATGGTGCGCGGGTGGGTGTCGATCACCTGCAGATTGACCACCGCGCCGTCCCAGAGCCGCGACTCCTTCGCCGCCTGCTCCAGCCTTTTGCGGATCGCCGGCACGTCGGCGCTATAATCAACATGCAGCGCAATCGCACCGATCAGGGATTGCGCGTCGCGCGTCCAGTTCTGGAACGGGCGCTCGATGAAATAGGACAGCGGTACCACCATGCGCCGCCAGTCCCACAGCCGGATCACGACATAGGTTGAGGCGATATCCTCGACCCAGCCCCATTCGTTTTCGATGATGACCGCGTCCTCGATCCGGATCGGCTGGGTGACGGCGATCTGCACGCCGGCGATCAGATTGCTCAGCAACGGCCTTGCGGCAAGACCGACGATCAGGCCGGCGGCGCCGGCGGAGGCGAACAGGCTGACGCCGTATTGCCTGACCGAGTCGAACGTCATCAGCGCGGTGGAGACCGCGATGATGACGATCAGCGTGTCGGTGACCCGCTTGAAGACGCGCACCTGGGTGACTTGCTTGCGTGCCAGGAAATTCTCGGCAACGTCGAGGCGAAATTTATCGAGATATCTGGCCGACGCCATGTCGACGGCGCGGATCGAAATCCAGCCGATCAGCGCGATGACGGCGACGCCGAAGAAATGGCTGAGTGTCAGCCGCAGCAGATCGTTGAGCGGCGCCAATGGCAACACCAGCGCGAGGGCGGCAAGACACAGCGCCAGCCGTGACGGACCGGCCGTCCGGTCAAGCAGCATCGGCGCGACGGAATTCTTTGGTCCCACCATGCGATGGACGATGCGTTGCGCGATGGAGTGAACGACGAGCGCAACGGCGATCGCAGCCGTGATCAGGACGAGGCCGACCACCCAATCCGGAACCCAGCGAAATGTGTGTTCCAATCCGGTTACGATCTCCTGGACGTCTTGCATGAAACCCGCCTGCTCCCGCATTGCAGGCTGCTAACGCGTGGAATCCGGGATCGCTTCTGACGTCTGTGCAACGCAGCAATTCACCCGATGCAATTCGGATGCGCAGGATGTTGCGTCAATTCGGCTGGAGTGGCACCGGCGCTAGCCGATCTCAAACGCTTCCGCGGCGAGATGCTTCAGATTGGCGTGCCAATGCTCGGCGATCTGAAGCCGGGTCGGCACCCAGACGTGCTCGTGCTTCTGGATGTAGTCGAGAAAGCGCATCAGCGCGGCGGCGCGGCCGGGACGCCCGACGACGCGGCAATGCAGCCCGATCGACATCATCTTCGGTGAGGTCGCGCCCTCGGCATAGAGCACGTCAAAACTGTCCTTCAGGTAGGTGTAGAATTCCTCGCCGCCGCCGAAGCCCTGCGCGTTGATGAAGCGCATGTCGTTGGCATCGAGCGTATAGGGGATCACGAGATGCGGCTCGGTGCCGGTTGCCTTGATCCAGTACGGCAGATCGTCGGCATAGGAATCGCAGAGATAGCGCAGGCCGCCCGCCTCCATCAGAAGCCGCAGCGTGTTGATCGAGGAGCGGCCGGTGTACCAGCCGAGCGGCCGCGCCCCGGTCGCCTCGGCATGCACGGCAATGGCGCGGGCGATCTCCTCGCGCTCCTCGTCCTCCGACATGTCCTTGTGCTCGACCCAGCGCAGGCTGTGGCTTGCGATGTCCCAGCCCGCCTCCTGCATCGCGGCGACGACATCCGGGTTGCGCTTCAGCGCCATCGCGACGCCGAACACCGTGGCCGGCAGCTTCCGCTCGGTGAATATCCGCCACAGCCGCCAGAAGCCGGCGCGCGCGCCATATTCGAACATCGTCTCGATATTGGCGTGCCGCCGGCCGACCCAGGGCTGCGCGCCGAGCACGTCGGACAGAAACGCTTCCGAGGCGCGATCACCGTGCAGGATGTTGTTCTCCCCGCCCTCCTCGAAATTGACCACGAATTGCACGGCGATGCGCGCCGCGTCGGGCCATTTCGGATCGGGCGGATTGCGGCCGTAGCCGCGGAGATCGCGCGGATAGCGGGCCTCGGTCACATCAGATTTCCTCGAAGCGGATGTTCTGCGCGCCCTTCCACAACACGGTCTTGCCGAACGCGGTGAGGTTCTCCAGCCCCGAGGTCAGCGTGATGAAATGATTGCCGGCGAGCTGGCCCATCTTGCTGGCGAAATGCACGCCGCCATAGGCGAGCAGGATCTCGGTCTCGCTGATGCCGCCCGGATAGAGGATGATCTGGCCCGGCGCCGGATAGCTGGTGTGGTTCTCGTAGGACACGCCGAAGTCGAGATCGCCGAGCGGCATCCAGACGCCCTCGCCGCTCCAGCGCACGTGGATCGCCTGGCTCTCGAACGGCATCGCCTTGCGGAACGCGGCGACCGTCTTCGGCGCCAGCTGCTCCTCGAAACGGGCGTCAAAGGTGAACTCGCCGGCGCGGACAATCAGTTTGCTCATCGATCTCTCGTGGGTGGGCTAAGAAGTGATGTCCCAACCATTGCCGCCGGCCCGGGCCGGACGCAAGGCCGATTCCGGCCCCGGAAGCCGGTTTTTCGCCGCGCGGCGGCCTCCAACGCAGATTTGAGCAGAGTTGCATTGCGCCGCGCCTTCCCGTTTGCGAGCCTGCGAGCGTACCTCGAACAGGGTGACCTTGATGACAACAAGCAGTCTGCACGGACATGTGGCACTGGTGACCGGCGGATCGCGCGGCATCGGCGCGGCCATCGTCAAGATGCTGGCGGATGCCGGCGCCGCCCTCGCCATCAATTATCGCGAGCGCTCGGCCGAGGCGGAGACACTGGCAAAGGGCGTCATTGCCGCCGGCGGCCGCGCCGTCGCGATCGCCGCCGACGTCTCGGAAGCTGCCGCCGTCACCGCGCTGGTCGAGCGCGCCAAATCCGAGCTCGGCCCGGTCGACATCCTCGTCAACAATGCCGGGATCGCGATCGTCGGGGGTGTCGACGACCTCACCGAAGAGGATTTCGACCGCACCATCACGGTCAATCTCAAATCGGCGTTTCTCTGCACACAGGCGGTGCTGCCGATGATGCGCACCCGCAAATGGGGCCGCATCGTCAACATCTCCTCCGGCGCGGCGCGCGGCGCCGGCTCGATCGGGTCGCACTACAACGCATCCAAGGCGGCGATGGAGGGGATGACCCGCGGCTATGCCGCGCGCCTAGTCAAGGAGGGCATCACCGTCAACGCCGTCGCGCCGTCGCTGATCGAGACCGACATGATGAGGGGACAGAGCGAGCTGGTCAGCCGGATCCCGGTCGGCCGCTTCGGCACAGCGGAAGAGGTGGCGCAGGCCGTGATGCTGCTGGTCAACAATCCCTACATGACCGGACAGACCATCGCGATGAGCGGCGGCATGGCGTTCAACTAGGGCACGTACCCATAAACCCGGCAGCATCATGCGATGAAGCTTACGTCCGCGTTGTCCTTATAGCGGTCATTTGTGCAGCATCGGAACATGTCGCGATGGGCCATTTCCGGACTCTTGCATGGCAAGAGTCCCGCAAGATGACGGGCCAATTCAAATGTCCGCCCGGAGTGGTGCCTGCTACTTGCAACCGCGGCAAATCGTAAGCTTGCCCTTTAGTTTGTCATCGTCCCCGGGATCGACCGATTGCTGCCGAGAGACACGATCCGCTTCTTGATCGAGCTTGGGCTGCTTTGCCCGGTGTGACCTGACGGGTCGCGTCGTCCGGCTTGACGTGTCGTCGTCGATGCCGACGCTAAAACCATCGTAATCGGGGACCGGTCCAGCCGACGGCGGCGACCTGTCGATCACCTGTGCTGGCGAAGCGCTGCCTGACTCTACCGGCGTGTGTTCGACAGTGGCAGATCGTGGGGCAGTGGAGCGTGGCAAAGACTCTTTGGCGGCTCGGGGCAGTACCGAACTCTTAGCGGTCGCCGTCGGCGGCAAGACGCTGTTGGTTTTGGCCGGAGATGCCGATCCCTCATCCGACGGCGGCGGCGCAAGCGAAAGCGGAGGGGAAAGCGAGGTCTGACATCTCGCGCTGTCTTGTGACCAAACTCCCGCCGTCAATAAGCCAAAGGCAAGCAGCGTTGCGTTCTTCATTACTCGTCCTGCAAATCACCTGGAATGAAAGCATTGATTGCGTGACTCCTATCGCCACGCTTCGACAAGAATTTCCACATCTGACATGGCGATCAAAAATTGACGGAAGTTGGTAGCCATGGGCGGATACATGCGCGCTTCGGTCCACCCTCGTTACTGGCCCCACTGCCCGCTTCGGGTCCAATCGCGACCGTTTGGCCCCGGTCTCGGTAAGATCCGGTATGCACCTCACAGCGGACCGTTTGGCGGTCGGGTGCATTGATCGCGATGGGCCATCAGCGGTGGTTCAGCCTTACCTCATCCCGGGTAGCCCCCAAACCAGGGCTCGACAGGCCTCCGGGCCACCAGGCTCCGGCCCAATTCGCGGGACCAACAACCCGGTGACGAAATACCCAAACCGGCATAGCATCCGCACATTGGAGGCGATCATGTTCAACCCAACTCAAATTGTCATCCAAGCGTTTGTCGATCAACTCAAGGGTACATACGGCCAAATCTACGGAATCCTCGAGCCCGCCTATCCGGACATCATCGGTTTCGTTGGGCGCCTCGCGTTGGAGAATATTGCCAATAGCGATGCGGCCTACCACGACATGAACCACACCATCATGGTGACGTTGGTGGGACAGAACATTTTACTCGGGAAGCATACGAGCGAAGGCGGCGTCAGGCCGCGCGACTGGCTCCATTTCATGATTTCGCTCTTATGCCACGACATCGGCTATGTACGCGGTGTATGTCGAGGCGACCGGGACGGACTTTATGTTTGTAACGAAAACGGTGATCGCGTCCGGATATCTGCTGGTGCCACGGACGCATCCTTGACCCCCTATCATGTGACACGATCCAAGCTCTTCGTCCGCGAGCGTTTCGGCAAGGTGAGCTTGACCTCCATCGACACAAAGGAAATCGAGGCGAACATCGAGCACACGCGCTTTCCGGTCCCGGGGGAAGAGGAGCATACCAGTACGGCGGATTATCCCGGCCTGCTTCGTGCCGCGGATTTGATCGGCCAGTTGGCCGACATTGACTATTTGCGGAAGACGTCAGCCTTGTTTGCCGAATTTCAGGAGACTGGCGCAAGCGAGAAACTCGGATATCAGACTCCCGATGATCTACGCGCAGCGTACCCTGCTTTCTTCTGGAAGGCCGTCTGCCCCTATATCGGCGACGCACTTCGATATCTGCGGGTCACGCAGGAAGGTAAGCAATGGATCGCCAACCTTTATGCGCACGTGTTCTCGGAGGAGCACAGGGGAGCGATTACTCGAGCATAGCCGGGTGGAAGAATAACTGGCTATGCCGTCTTGACCGGCTCGTTCGACTGCCTTACGCCTCACGCCATGAACCGCTCGATCCTGATCGCCAATCTCTGGTGGCTCGCCGACTGACAGGCGGGCCGAACGCGTTCATGCATTTCGGGGCCGCCGCATTGGGCGGCCTTTTTCTTTCACCTCATCCAGCCCGCATGCGGTGTCCCCATTCAAACGAATGGAGATAAGCCGTGACCAAACCGATCATCCTCACCGGCGACCGCACCACCGGGCCGCTGCATCTCGGCCATTACGTCGGCTCGCTCAGAAGCCGTCTCGCGTTTCAGGACAGCCATGAGCAATACCTGCTGCTCGCCGACATGCAGGCGCTGACCGACAACGCGCACGACATCGGCAAGGTCCGCGGCAACGTCATCGAGGTCGCACTGGATTATCTCGCCGTCGGAATCGATCCCGAACGAACCTCGATCTGCCTGCAGTCGCAGCTTCCGGCGCTCGCGGAATTGTCGATGCTCTATCTCAACCTTGTCACCGTCGCGCGGCTGGAGCGCAATCCCACCATCAAGGACGAGATCCGCGCCCGCGGATTCGGACGCGACATCCCGGCGGGCTTCCTGTGCTACCCGGTGGCGCAGGCCGCCGACATCACCGCGTTTCGGGCCACCGTCGTGCCGGTCGGCGAGGACCAGGCTCCCCTGATCGAGCAGACCAACGAGATCATCAGGCGCGTCAACGCGCTCGCCGGCCGTGCGCTCCTGCAGGAGGCAGTGGCCGTCATACCACGCGCGGGACGGCTGCCGGGCGTCGACGGACGCGCGAAGATGAGCAAATCCGCTGGCAATGCGATTGCGCTCTCGGCCTCGCCCGGTGACATCACGGCCGCGGTGCGCGCGATGTTCACCGATCCCGATCATCTGCGCGTCGGCGACCCCGGCAAGGTCGAGGGCAATGTCGTCTTCGGCTATCTCGACGCGTTCGACGACGATCACCACGCCGTCGAGGAATTGAAGGCACGCTATCGGCGCGGCGGTCTCGGCGACGCAGCCGTCAAGCGGCGGCTGGAGGACATCCTGCAAGCCCTGATCGCACCGATCCGGACCCGGCGCGCCGAACTGGCAGGCGATCGCGACCATGTCGCTGACGTGATCAGGCGCGGAACCTCGAAAGCCCGGGAGATCACCGAGCGCACCAAGCGCGATGTGATGGCGGGACTCGGCGTGTTCCAGCTCTGAATGCGCCGTCATCAAACCATGGCAGGAACTGTGCTTGCCTGTAACAGTTGTCCGCTTGGCGAAAACCGGATTTGGAGCCTGCCGTGATCGATCCGAAAACGCTTCTCGAACGCGCCGCGCAATTGACCGATCAGGCCAAAAGCGAGGAAGAAGCCAGCATCCGCGAGCGGCTGCTGCGCATGGCCGAGCATTACCGCGACCTGGCCGCGCATGAGGCCTGGGCGAACGAGAACCCGCCATCGGTCGGCGCGATCACCAGTGCGCTCAGCCCCCGCGCACATTGACCTGTTCGTCAGCTCACGCGAATGCGATAGCCCAGTGACTGCCGCGCACCCGGCGCGATGTGCATGAGGCCGGGCTTGCCTGTGAACTCGCCGTCGAATTCGACAGGGCTGGCGAAACCGTGCCACGGCTCGATGCAGAGGAACGCCGCGCCACCGACCTTCGACCAGATGCCAAGTTCGCGAAAGCCGCGCCAGGACAGCTCGATCGCGGGTCCCTGCGCAGCAGCAAAGCGAACCGACGCGCTCGCAACCTGATCGAGGATCATGGCGTCGTCGTCGAACAATTGCTCGGACAACGCCAGCACCCTGCCCCTGATCGAACTTGGCTCGGATCGCTGCCGCATCAGTCCCTCCGTCAGCCGCCGGATCGGCGCCGGCTCATCCTTCGCGAAGGTCAGCGCGTACGCCTCCTTTGCCAATCCCGGAAGCAGCGGCCAGTTGAAGGCGGGATGACCGCCGAGCGAGGCCGGCAGCGTCTCGGCGCCGGTGTTGACGATGTCGAAGGCGACGTCGAGATCGGCGCCATCAACGGTATAGGTGACCTCGAGCCTGAACGCGAAGGGATAGCGCGCACGCGTCTCCGCATCGTCGGTGAGCGCGAGCTTGCAGGATCGGGGCCCCTGCGCCACCCAGGCAAAGCGGCGGTCGCGCGCAAAGCCGTGCTGCGTCATCGGATAGGTCTTGCCGTTGTGGCGCAGCGTATCGTTCTTCAAGCGGCCGACGATCGGGAACAGGATGGGCGCATGGCGCGGCCATTGCGGGCCGGCCTGCCACAACAGTTCGGTCCCGTCGGCATTTCTGAGCGACGACAATTCGGCGCCCTGCGCCGAAATGGTCGCGGCGATTCCTTCGCCGCGCAGCGTGTGACTGTCGCTCATGCCTCGCCTCGCCGGGTTGCGCTATGCCCCGACAGGAGATGTTCGAAGCCGGCGAGGCCGTCAACCCCAAAGCAATAGCGCCGCCCACGCGTGGCGGCCCACGCTCCGGGCCTAACCGGTAATCTTGGAGAAATCGGGCTGGCGACGCTCGGCAAAGGCGGCAAAGGCCTCGCGCGCTTCCGCACTCATCAGCCGTTCCTGGAAGATCTCGCCCTCGCGCGCCATTTGCGCGCTGATCCTGGCGGGGTCGCGCATCAGCGCCTTGGTGTGCTGGAGCGAGCCGAACGGCCGCTTCGCCAGCGCGTCCGCCGCCGCGCGTGCCTTGGCGCGCAGCTCCGCGAGCGGCACGACCGCGTTGGCGAGGCCGATCGAGACCGCGGTCTCCGCCTCGACCGGTTCGCCGAGCGCGAACATCGCATAGGCCCGCGCATAGCCGATGCGCTGCGGCAGCAGATAGGTCGAAGCCGCCTCCGGCACCAGCGCCAGATTGACGAACGGCGTGATCAGCCGCGCAGTCGGTGCGAGGTAGACGAGGTCGCAATGCAGCAGCATAGTGGTGCCGATGCCGACCGCATTGCCCTGCACGGCGGCAACCAGCGGCCGCGTCGCCTTGGCAAGTCCGGCGAGGAAGCGCGTCACGTGGCGCTCGCCCTGCACGCCGCGCGACACCGCCGCGAAGTCGGCGAGATCGTTGCCGCCGGTAAAGCTGTCGCCGTCGCCCTGCAACAGCACGGCGCGGATCGCGGAATCGCCCTCCGTGCGCTCGAGCGCATCGGCCATCGCGCCATACATCGCGTTGGTGATCGCATTCTTCTTGTCCGGGCGCGCCATCGTCACGGTGAGGACACCGCCGTCCAGCGCTACGACCACTTCACTCATGCTTCACTCCTGTTGCTCGCTTCCTGCTTGACGCGTCTTCTTCACGCGAACCGGTAGCCACTTCGCTTGAAAACGCTCTAGCTGTCTTAGTCCTTCGGAAACTTGTCTTGCAGGCTGGTCAGCCAGCGCGACACCACGTCGATCTCCGCGTCCGAGAACCCGTCCATCAGACGGTTATTGATCGCCCTGGTCCGCGTTGCGGCGCGCTTGCCGAACTCCTGCCCCGCCGCGGTCAGGTGGAGCCGCTGGCTGCGGCCGTCCTCGCCATCGCGGCGGCGCTTCACGAGGCCTGCACGTTCCATCCGGTCGGCGAGCCCGCTCATCGCCGACGGCACGATCTCGAGCGCCTGCGAGACGTCGCCGATCAGCGCGCCGTCATTGCGCCCGAGAAAGAACAGCACGCCTGCCTGGGCCGACGTCAGATCGTGCGTGGCCGTCTCCTGCTCGATCGCGCGTTGCAACCGGCGATAGGCCACGGTCAGAAGAAAGATCAGCCGGTGTTCCGCTTTCATGCCGTGCGTTATATATTTCGCACGCGAAATATCAAGATACTTCGTGCACGAAATATCTGGTGCTGCGGCGAAGTCCGCTGGCTGGTTTTGCGGCGTGCTCGAAACCATGGTGTTCCCTCAAAAGCCCGGCCTGCATATCGACTGGAATGAGCTCCCGCCAACGGGTTGATTGCGACATTTTGATCCTGTCGCTGGATCGTCGCACTGCGGCCCAGCAGAAAATCCTTGATCGACATCGATCAAACGGGAAATCTTCCCACCCGGGAGCCGCCCGGTTGCGTTGCGGCACCGGCGGGGTCACGAGAGTGTCATGACGTTAGCGGCAAGTCCGGCCAAGGAGCGTGTTGTCCGCCCAAAGCGGCCGCGCCATCTAAGCGAAGCCATGCGCTGTGAGACCGCGTTTCGCCTGATCCTGTCCGAATGCCTCGAGGAAGTCGCCACCAATCACGAGGCCATGAGTTCCGGCGATTCCGCCGCGCTGCACCAGACCCGTATCGCGCTGACGCGGCTGAAGGCGGCGATCGCTTTCTATGGGCCGATGGTGGCGGACACCGAATGGACGCGACTGAAATCCGAGTTGAGATGGCTGAGCGCCCATCTCGGCGCCACGCGCGACCTCGACGTCGCGATCGAGAACAGCAAGGGCCTGCCTGAAGAAGGCATGCTCCAGACGGCGCGAACCGACGCGTTCGAGGCGCTCAAGGAGGCGTTGCAAAGCGATCGATACTGGCGATGGTTCGACGGCATGTGGGACTGGGTCGGCAGCGGACCCTGGACCACGCGGCAGGACCCCCGCGCCGCGCAACGGCGAGCCGTGCCGGTCGCGGTGTTTCACGCGCGGCGGCTGGCGCGATGGCATGGCAAGCTGTGCCAGAAGAGCCGCGGGCTGCAAGGCATGGGCAAGAACAAGCGCCACCGCGTCCGTCTCGCCAGCAAGCGGCTGCGTTACGCGATCGAGTTCTCGGAGGGCGGCTTGCCCCCCGACGAATACGCGTCATGGCGGATCATCCTGAAGCATCTGCGCAAGGGACAGCAATTGCTCGGCGAATTGAACGATGACGAGGTGCGTCGCGGGCTGCTCGAGAGCGTCGATGCACCCGCGCAACGCGCCCACGAGCGCAAGGCCAAGCACCAGCGCGTGCACGAACGGAAGCGCAAGAGCCGGCTGCTGCGCCACGCCGCGGCGGTCTATCGAAAAATCTCCGATTGAACGCGCATCAGCGCAACTCCGTCGGCGTGCGGATACCGCTCGCGTTGAGGACCGCGCCTAGGGATGATGTATAAAACATCATTTATTGCTCTTGTGCCATCATTACTTGATGTGCATAAATGACATTCAAACAGACGCGACTCTCAAATCGACGGCCATCAATCGATGATCACCGCGGCGCAGCTACGAGCGGCCAGAGCCTTGCTCGGCATCGACCAACGGCAGCTCGCCGAACTGTCCGGACTTTCGGTGCCAACCATCCAGCGGATGGAGGCGAGCGAAGGAACCATTCGCGGCAACGTCGACTCGCTCGTGAAACTGATCGACGCGCTCGGCACAGCCGGCGTCGAGGTCATCAATGAGGGCGCCGTCAGCAGTGGCGGCGGCCGCGGGGTGCGATTGAAGGCCGGATCAGGCTCACCGAAGGTGCGGACATGATCCCGGCGGTCACTCAGCAGATCTGGTGTGTAGCCGCCCTGCTGGGAACGACCGCTCTCGCGATTGCAACGAGCAGATCGCGCCAATCGACAGCCATCGTCTACGGCGCGACTTTCGCGATTTCGTTGATCGCGCTGGCCGGGGCCATGATTTCGCTCATCTCCCGTACCAGCGCGACGGAACTGGCTCTGCCGATCGGGTTGCCCTGGCTGGGATCGCATTTCCGCCTCGATGCGCTCGCCGCATTCTTTCTCGTCGTGGTCAATCTCGGCGGTGCGGCCGCAAGTCTTTATGGCCTCGGCTACGGCAGCCACGATTCCGCGCCGCAGCGCATCCTTCCCTTTTTCCCGGCGTTCCTGGCCGGCATGAATCTCGTCGTGCTCGCCGACGATGCGTTCACCTACCTCTTGTGCTGGGAATTCATGTCGCTCGCCTCGTGGGCGCTCGTCATGGCGCATCACCGTGACGCGGATAATGCCCGCGCAGGCTACGTCTATCTCGTGATGGCAAGCTTCGGAACGCTGGCTCTGTTGCTTGCCTTCGGCCTGCTGGCGGGAGCCGGCGGCAGCTACAGCTTTGCGGCCATCCGCGCTGCCCAGCACACTCCGTCCGAAGCCGCACTGGTGCTCGCGCTGATGCTGCTCGGCGCCGGGTCGAAAGCCGGCCTGATCCCGTTGCACGTGTGGCTGCCGCTGGCTCATCCCGCCGCGCCGAGCCATGTCTCGGCGCTGATGAGCGGCGTGATGACGAAGGTCGCGATCTACGGATTCATCCGGGTCGTGTTCGATCTGCTCGGGCCGCCAAGCTGGTCGGCGGGTGTCGCGGTTCTCATCCTCGGCGGCGCCACCGCCGTCATGGGGATCCTCTACGCGCTGATGGAGAAGGATCTCAAGCGCCTGCTCGCCTACAGCACGATCGAGAACATCGGCGTCATCTTCGCAAGCCTCGGCCTTGCGCTGGCATTTCAGGCGAACGGCCTTGGCCTCGCGGCGGCCCTCGCCTTCACGGCCGCATTGTTCCACGTGCTGAACCATTCGTTCTTCAAGAGCCTGTTGTTCTTCGGGGCCGGCGCGGTGCTGACGTCGACCGGCGAACGCGACATGGAGAAGCTGGGCGGCCTGATCCACCGCATGCCGCTCACGAGCTTCGTCTTTCTGGTCGGCTGCGTCGCGATCTCGGCGCTGCCGCCGTTCAACGGGTTCGTGTCGGAATGGCTGATGTTTCAGGCCGTCCTGCAGAGCCCCGACCTGCCGCAATGGCTGCTGAAGATCATGGTGCCCGCGGTCGGCGCCTTGCTGGCGCTGGCCGCGGCGCTCGCCGCCGCATGCTTCGTCAAGGCCTTCGGCATCACGTTCCTCGGCCGCGCGCGGAGCCCGGCCGCGGAAGCCGCCGGCGAAGTCGATCGCTATTCGCTCGCCGCGATGTTCAGCCTTGCCGTGCTCTGCTTCCTCGCCGGCATTCTGCCCGGCCTGGTGATCGACGCGCTTTCGCCGGTCGCGCAGACCGTGATCGGCCACCGGATGCCGCTTCAGGCGGACGATCCCTGGCTCTCGATCGTGCCGATCGAGGAGAGCCGCAGTTCCTACAACGGATTGCTCGTCTTTGCTTTCATCACCGCCGCGGCGTCGCTCGCGGTGTACTTTATCCATCGCTTTGCGTCGCGCGCGATCCGGCGCGGACCGGCCTGGGGTTGCGGCTTCTCCGACCCGACACCGGCGGCGCAGTATTCCGGCGTGAGCTTTGTGCAGCCGATCCGCCGCGTGTTCGGCACGCTGGTTTTCCAGGCCCGCGAGCATGTCGACATGCCTGCGCCGGGCGAACTGCGGCCGGCCCGCCTCAGGGTCGATATGCACGACCTGGTCTGGGAGCGCCTCTACACACCCGTGACTGACCTCGTGTGGTTCTTCGCCGATCGGCTGAACCAGCTCCAGTTCCTGACCATCCGCCGCTACCTCAGCCTGGTGTTCGCAACCCTCGTCACATTGCTGCTGGCGCTCGCGATATGGTCGTGATCTCGGACATCCTCGTTCAGCTCGGCCAGATGGCGCTTGTGCTGATGCTCGCGCCGCTCCTGACCGGCGTCGTGCGCAAGATCAAGGCGCGGCTGTTGCGGCGAAAAGGACCGTCGATCTTCCAGCCCTACCGCGACCTGCTGCGGCTGCTGCGCAAGGAGGTCGTGCTCGCCGAAAACGCGTCCTGGCTGTTCCGCGTCACGCCCTATGTGACGTTCGCGGCGATCTGGGTCGCGGCGGCGCTGGTCCCGACATTCGCGACCGGCCTCCAATTCAACTGGAGCGCCGACCTGATCGCGATCGTCGCCCTGCTCGGCAGCGCGCGCTTCTTCCTCGCGCTTGCCGGCATGGACGTCGGCACCAGCTTCGGCGGCATCGGCTCCAGCCGCGAGGTGATGATTGCCGCGCTCGCCGAGCCGGCCATGCTGTTGATGGTGTTCTGCGTCGCGCTGATTGCCGGCTCGACGCAGCTGTCGACGGTCGCGACCTTCATGGCGTCGTCGGAAGTCGGACTGCGCGTCTCGCTCGGCATGGCGATGATCGCCCTCATCATGGTGGCGCTCGCCGAAAACGCGCGCATCCCGGTCGACAACCCGGCGACTCATCTGGAGCTGACCATGGTGCACGAGGCGATGATCCTCGAATATTCCGGGCGTCACCTCGCCATGATCGAGTTCGGCGCCCTCCTCAAGCTGCTGCTCTACATCTCGCTGATCATCTGCGTGTTCTTCCCGTGGCAGATCACCACGGAAGGCGCGGGGCCGCTGTCCTATCTCGTCAGCGTCGCTGTCTACATCCTCAAGCTTGCGGTCGCGAGCTTCCTTCTTGCCGTGTTCGAGACCGCGACGGCCAAGATGCGGGTGTTCCGCGTCCCCGAGTTCCTCGGCGCGGCGCTGATGCTCGGCCTGCTCGGCACGCTGCTTCGGTTCGTGTCACGGGGCTTCTGATGCACAACCTCGCCTTCGACATCGCCCATCTGCTCGCCGGCGGGCTCGTGCTGATCAGCTTCATGATGCTGTACCAGGACCGCCTGTATGCGCTGCTGAACATCTTCACACTTCATGCCGTGGTGCTCGCAGCTTCCGTCGCCTGGCAGGCCTTCATCCAGAATGCGCCGCATCTCTACGTGACCGCAGCGATCGCACTGGTCTTCAAGGCGATCGTCATCCCGGTGGCGTTGCATCGGATCATCAAGCAGCTCGGCATTCATCGCGATATCGAGACCGCGGTGAGCATCGGTCCGACCATGCTTGCCGGCATGGGGCTCGTCGCCCTGTCCATGGTGCTGATGCTGCGCGTCACCGGCGCCGCCGATCCGCTGGCAAGGGAAGACCTCGCCTTCGCGCTGTCGGTGGTGCTGCTGGGATTGCTCGTCATGGTGACGCGGCGCAACGCCGTCAGCCAGGTCGTCGGCTTCATGTCGCTGGAAAACGGCCTGGTGCTGGCCGCGACCGGCGCCAAGGGCATGCCGCTCGTCGTGGAGATCAGCGTCGCCTTCTCGATCCTGATCGCATTCATCGTGATCGGCGTGGTTTTGTTCCGCATTCGCGAGCGGTTCGACACCGTCGACGTCGGTGCGCTCGATGAATTCAGGGGGGAGCGCCGATGACTGCCGCGTCGGATGCCGTCACCTGGGTCCTGTTGATACCGATCACCGCCGCGGCGGTGCTGGCCGCGCTGCCCGGTTACCGGCTGACCGCGGGCCTCAATGTCGTGGCCAGTCTCGGCACCTTGCTGGCCGCGCTTTCGCTGCTCGTGGTCGAGCGCCCGCAACCCGGCCAGTACCTGCTGATCGACGATCTCAACATCGTCTTCATCGTGCTCAACACCTTCGTGGGATTCACCACGAGCGTGTTCAGCGCCAGCTATATCGCCCATGAACTCGAAACCGGACGGCTGACGCCGGGCTATCTGCGATTCTACCATGCCATGTATCAGGTGATGATGTTCGGCATGAACCTCGCATTCGTGTCGAACAATATCGGCCTGATCTGGGTCGCGGTCGAGGTCGCGACGCTCACCACCGTGCTGATGGTCGGCATCTACCGGACCCATGCGGCGCTGGAAGCGGCCTGGAAGTACTTCATCCTCGGCAGCGTCGGCATCGCGCTGGCGCTGTTCGGCACGATCCTGGTGTACATGGCCGCACTGCCGGTGGTCGGCGAGGGTCAGGACGCCATGGTGTGGACGGTGTTGATCAGCCGTGCGGCGACGTTCGACCCGGCATTGCTCAACGTCGCCTTCATCTTCCTGCTGCTCGGATACGGCACCAAGGTCGGCCTGGCGCCGCTGCACGCCTGGCTTCCGGATGCGCATGCCGAGGGCCCGACCCCGATCTCCGCCGTGCTCTCCGGCCTGCTGCTCAACGTCGCGCTCTACGCGGTGCTCCGCTTCAAGATCCTGCTCGCCGCCAATCCGGATGCGATATCGCCGGGCCCGCTGATGGTGACGATGGGGCTGACCTCGCTGCTGTTCGCGGCCTTCATGCTTTACCGCCGCCGCGACATCAAGCGGCTGTTCGCCTACTCCTCGATCGAGCACATGGGCATCATCGTGTTTGCGTTCGGCATGGGTGGCCCGCTCGCCAACTTTGCCGGCCTGCTGCACATGGTGATGCACAGCCTCACCAAGTCGGGGATCTTCTACGCGGTCGGCCACATCGCACAGGTGAAGGGCACGCAGCGGATCGCCAACATTCGCGGCCTGACCGAGTCGCACCCGGCACTCGGCTGGAGTCTCGTGATCGGCGTGGTCGCGATCGCCGGCCTGCCGCCGCTCGGTATCTTCATGAGCGAATTTCTCATCGTCAGCTCCACTTTCGCGCGCCAGCCGCTGCTCGCCATCCCGCTGGTGTTCGGCCTGCTGCTCGCCTTCGGCGCGCTGATCCTGCGCCTGACCAGCCTTGCGTTCGGCGAGCCGCGCGGCAATGCCGCGCCGGCGGATGCGTCCTATTTGCCGATGTTCGCGCATTTCGCACTGGTGCTGACTGCGGGCATCTACCTTCCGGGACCGCTGGTCGTCTGGTTCCAGCACGTCGCCAACCTGCTGGGTTAGCGCGAGGGAGAGCAGGATATGCCGAGGTTGATCGATCTGATCCGGGCGGGCCACAGGATCGAACGACATCATCCATGGCCGCGCGCCGTGGTCGACGGCGATACCTGGCGCGCCGCCGCTCACGCGCTTGCGGATGGCGCCCTGAGCCTGCTCGGGCTGTGGGGCGAGCCCTCGCGCGTGCACATGGCCGTCCTCGACGACCGCACGTCCGATATCGGCGTGATCAGCCTGGATTGTCCCAATCGCCAATTTCCTTCGGTTGCGGCCCATCATCCGCCGGCGCTTCGATTAGAGCGCACCCTGCACGACCTGTTCGGATTGCAGGCGACAGACACACCGGATTCCCGTCCCTGGCTTGATCACGGCCGTTGGCAAACGCGCTTCCCGCTCGGCGAACATCGCGATGCATCGGCGGACGCAGCGCTTTATCAATTCCTTCCGGCCGAGGGGGACAGCCTGCATCAGATCGCAGTCGGTCCGGTGCATGCGGGCATCATCGAGCCCGGGCATTTCCGCTTTACCGCGAGCGGAGAGACGGTCGTCCGCCTCGAGCAGCGGCTCGGCTACACCCACAAGGGCGTCGAAGGGCTGATGGCGGGCAGCACGATCGAGCAGGCCGCGCGGCTCGCCGGCCGGGTCTCCGGCGACAGCACGGTCGCCTATGGGCTGGCGTTCGCGCAAGCCGTCGAGGCCGCGCAGCGGATTGCCGTGCCGCCGCGCGCGCTGTTGCTGCGCGCGCTGATGGCGGAACTCGAGCGGCTGGCCAATCATCTCGGCGATATCGGCGCGATCTGCAACGATGCGTCATTTGCGTTGATGCAGGCGCATTGCGCCGTGCTACGCGAATCCGCGCTGCGCGCGGCCGACGCTGCATTCGGTCACCGCCTGATGCGCGACCTCATCGTTCCCGGCGGCGTCGCGCGCGATATCGCCGGCCATGGAGCCGACGCGATCCGGGCCGCGCTCGACCAGATCCGCCGGCATTTCCCTGCGCTGGTCGAGCTCTATGACAACACCGCCTCGTTGCAGGACCGCACCGTCAGCACCGGTATCGTTGCTCCAACGCTCGCCCGGCAATTCGCCGCCGGGGGCTATGTCGGGCGCGCGAGCGGCCGCGATCATGATGCCCGACGCAAGCCTGGCTATCTCCCCTATGATGGCCTCCGCTTCGAAGTCCCCGTCCTCAGCGACGGCGACGTCAACGCCCGGGTCTGGATCCGGATCCGCGAGGTTGAGCAGAGTCTCGCGCTGGCGTACCAGATCCTGATCGGCCTCGAGGCCGGCCCGGTGCAAGTGCCACTGCACAATACGGCGGAGCCTTGCGAAGGCATGGCGCTCGTCGAAGGTTTCCGCGGCGACATCCTGGCCTGGCTGCGCCTGAACGGCGATCGGATCGAGCGATGCCATCTGCGCGATCCGTCGTGGTTTCAGTGGCCGCTGCTCGAGGCGGCCATCGAAGGCAACATCGTGGCGGACTTCCCACTCTGCAATAAGTCGTTCAACTGCTCCTATTCCGGGCAGGATCTCTGAGGGCTTGAGGCGATGCGCAAACTTCTGTTCCAGAGCCTGTTTCGCCAGCCATTGACGGAGCAAGCGCCGCGCCCGGACGACGCTGCGCTCGCGGAGCTCGCGGCCATGGTCAGCCACACCGCACGACGACGCCTCGGCCGCAGCCTCTCGATCCGCGAGGTTGATGCAGGCTCCTGCAACGGATGCGAGCTGGAAATACACGCGTTAAGCAATGCGTATTACGACGTCGAACGGTTTGGAATCCGGTTCGTTGCCTCGCCCCGTCACGCCGACGTGCTGCTGGTCACGGGTCCGGTCACCAAGAACATGCGTGAGGCGCTGGAGCGCACATACCGTGCGACGCCAGATCCCAAATGGGTCGTCGCTGCGGGCGATTGCGCAAGGGATGGCGGATGCTTCGCCGGCAGCTACGCCGTGGTTGGCGGGGTCTCCGCGGTTGTTCCGGTCGATCTCCACATTCCGGGTTGCCCGCCTTCGCCGATCGCCATCCTGCGGGGCCTGGTGACCTTGCTCGAGGCGGTCGACGCCGGGGTCGCGACAAGGTGAAAGCACGGAAAGAGACGAGCACCTCCGCCCGCACCGTGGGCGAGGCGCGCTAACCGCTGTCGCGCAGCACCAGTTCGAAGCCGAGATCGACGCGGCGCTCGCCGCCGCGCTCCAGCGTCAGCGTCGCCGCGGTGCGGCCGATCGCGTCGCCGTGCACGCTGATCGTGCTCAGGGTCGGCGAGATCAACTGGCCCATTTCGAGATCGCCAAGCCCGATCACGGCGACCGGCTGCGCCGATGCAGGCCCGTCGCGCAGCAGCCCGGCCTTGCGCAGCCCGGACATGAAGCCGATCGCATGCGCATCGTTGGCGGCGAACACCGCGTCGACACCAGGCAGGCGAGCATGCGCCGCCACGCTGCCGGAATCCTTGCGGTCCAGGATCAACCGGCGCGGCTCGGCAAGGCCGCTGGCCAGCGCCTCGTCCCTGAAGCCGAACCAGCGGCGCGTGCCGCGCGGATCGTCGCCGCCGATGAAGGCGAGCTGCTTGCGGCCCTGCGCGACCAGATGCTTCGCGACGGCGACACCGGCCTTGTAATTGTCGAAGCCCGCGACCGCGTCGATCGGGTTTGCCGGCAGATCCCAGGTCTCGACGATCGGGATGCGCGCATTGCGCAGCAGGCGGCTGCCCTCCTCGGTCGCCGGCGAGCCGACCATGATGATCGCCTCGGGCCGCCGCGACAGCAGCGCCGCCAGCATGCGGTCCTCGCGCTCCGCGTCATAGCGCGACTGCGCCAGGATCACGGAGAAGCCGAGCGGCTCGAGCTTGTCGGACAGGCCCTGCACCGTGTCGGCGAAGATCGAGTTGGCGATGGTCGGTACCAGCACGCCGACCGAATTGGTCCGTGCGCTCGCCAGCGCGCCCGCCACCAGGTTCGGGATATAGCCGAGGTCGCGCATCGCCTGCTCGACCCGCGCCCGGGTCTGCGGGGCGACCAGGTCGGGCATCCGCACCACCCGGCTCACCGTGATCGAGGAAACGCCGGCGCGCTTGGCCACCTCTGAAAGGGTGGGCGCGGCACCGGCCGGGCCGGTCCCGGGGGCGGTCAGTTCGGAGCTCATGGGCCGGAGCCTGCACGATTCCGGGTTGCCAAGCCATAATGTTAGCGCTAGCATCACCTCATGTCAGCGCTAACATGCAACAAAAAGGGAGAAACGGCATGATTTCGGACGAACAGGCCCAGGCTTACAAGCGCGACGGGGTGATCGTGGTCCCCGAGGTGCTCAACCAGGAAACCCTGGCGAAGGTGCGCACGGTACTCGCGGAGCTCGTGGCCGGCGCCGCCAGCGTGAGCGAGCACACCGACGTCTACGACCTCGAGCCGGGCCATTCGCCTGACAATCCGCGCGTCCGCCGCATCAAGGCGCCGCACAAGGTGCACCCGATCTTCGACGAGATCGTGCGCAGCCCCGCCGTGATCTCGATCCTCACCAAGCTGATCGGCCCCGGCCTTCGCTTGCACGGCTCCAAGCTCAACATGAAGTCGGCGCAATACGGCTCGCCGGTTGAGTGGCATCAGGACTGGGCATTCTATCCGCACACCAATGACGACATCCTCGCGATCGGCGTGCTGCTCGACGATTGCGATATCGAGAACGGTCCGATGCTGGTGACGCCGAGGTCGCACACCGGCGCCACGATGTGGGATCATCACGGCGAGGACGGCCACTTCGCAGGCCTGATCGATCCCGACCAGATTCAGGACGACATCAAGCGCGCGGTACCCTGCATGGGCAAGGCCGGCAGCATGTCGTTCCATCACGTGCGCGCGCTGCACGGCTCGGCGACCAACACATCGAACCGGCCGCGCAACCTGCTGCTCTATGAAGTAGCTGCCAGCGACGCCTGGCCGCTGATGGGCGTGAAGGACTTCGACGAATTCAACAGCCGCCTGCTGGCGGGTCCGCCGGTGGTCGCGCCGCGGCTCACCGATGTGCCGGTGCGGATGCCGCTGCCGCCGGCCAAGCGGCAAGGATCGATCTACGAGACCCAGTCGGCGTCGAAGAAATCCTACTTCACGCGCGCCGCTTAAGACCGACCACAATGCCCGCGGCCAGGCCGCGGGCATTGCTGCTTTCACGAGCACGATCCGCCGCGACAAAAGCGGAATGCGTTTGCGCGGAGATCGTGCCCGATCAAAACGACCATAAAAACCAAAACAACGGGGAAACGAATGACCGAGATGGCAAGAGATGGCGCTCGCACATCGCGCCTGCGTGTGATCCTGGCCGCAAGCATCGGCTCCGCGCTCGAATGGTACGACTTCTTCCTCTACGGCACCGCAGCGGCGCTGGTGTTCGGCGAATTGTTCTTTCCGAAGAGCGATCCGGTGGTCGGCACGCTGTTGTCGTTCCTGACCTTCGGCGTCGGCTTCGTGGTGCGGCCGTTCGGCGGCCTCTTGTTCGGCATCCTCGGCGATCGCTATGGCCGCAAGCCGGTGCTGGTCTCCACACTCCTGATGATCGGCATCGGCACCACCGCGATCGGCTTCCTGCCGACTTATGGGCAGATCGGCGTCTGGGCGCCGATCCTCCTGGTCGCGATGCGCGTCATCCAGGGCCTTGGCGCCGGCGCCGAATATGGCGGCGCGGTGATCTACCTGGTCGAGAACGCACCGCCGAAGCATCGCGGCTTCTGGGGCGGCTTCGCGCCGCTCGGCGTCTCCGTCGGCAATCTGCTTGCGGCCGGCGCCTTCGCGCTGGTGACCATGCTGCCGCGCGAGGACCTGATGAGCTGGGGCTGGCGCCTGCCCTTCCTGGCGAGCTTCCTGCTGATCGTCGTCGGCATCTTCGTCCGCATGCGCATCACCGAGACCCCGGTCTACACCGAGGCGGTGGTCGCGCGCGGCAAGGTCGAAAGCAATCCGGCGATGGAAGCGTTGCGCCGACACCCGCGCAACTTCTTCGTCGTGCTCGGTGCCCGCATGGCCGAGAACGGGCTCGGCTATTTCTTCCCGGTGTTCGGGCTCAGCTATGTGATCACCACGCTCGGCGTGCCGAAAGCCGAGGCGCTCAGCGCGTTGATGCTGGCATTCACGGTCGAACTGTTTGCGATCCTCGGCTTCGCGGCCTTGTCTGACCGGATCGGACGGCGGCCGGTCTACATGTTCGGCGCGCTGGCCGGCGTGGCGCTCGCCTTCCCGTTCTTCTGGATGGTCGGCACCAAGGAATGGGTCATGATCGCGCTCGCCTTCATCCTGGCGCGCGCCGTGGTGACCGCGGCGATGTTCGGACCGCAGGCGGCGTATTTCGCCGAGCTGTTCCCGCCGCAACGCCGCTTCGCCGGCTTTGCCTTCGCCCGCGAGCTCGGCTCGCTGCTGTCGGGTGGTCCGGCGCCGTTCGTCGCCACGGCACTTGTGGCAGCCTATGGCACCTGGTGGCCGGTCGCCTGCTACGCGATGTTCCTGTCCACCTGCACCGTCGTTGCGATCTGGATCGGGCCCGAGACCTACCAGGAGAACATCGCCGCCGACGCGAGCGAACAGGCCGAGCTGCCCGCGGCGATCCCGGCGCGGGCCTGATCGGTGGCGCAGCAACTGCGTGTCTTGCAGTCGCTCTGGGCGATGGAGCGACGGCTGGCCGATGAGGGCGAATGGCCGCTGCAAACCCAGCTCGCGATGATCCGCGATGCCGGGTTTGACGGCGCCGGCGTGCGCTTCATCGATCCCGCCTTCGCGCGCGAGGTGACGAGCTTCCTTCGCGCGCATGGCATGATCTGGCAGGCGCAATGCTACCCGAAGAGCCTCGACGACCTGAAACCGGTGCTCGAGCTGATCGCCCGGCTCGGCGCCGATCATGTCAACCTGCAGCCGGACGTTCGGCCGCGCCGGCTCGCGGATTGCATTCCGCTGCTCGAAGGTTGGCGGCGGCTTGCCGCGGAGGCCGGCGTCGCCGTGCATGTCGAGACCCATCGCGACCGCATGACGACCGACCTGTTCTTCATGCTCGACCTGCTCGACTGCTTTCCCGATCTGCGGCTTACCGCCGATCTCTCGCATTATCTGGTCGGCCGCGAATTCGCCTGGCCGGTCGACGACGTCAACCACGCGATGATCCATCGCATCCTCGACAATGCCTGGGGCATCCATGGCCGTATCGCGAGCCGCGAGCAGGTGCAGATCTCGCTCGGCTTTCCGCAACACCAGGGCTGGGTGTCGCTGTTCATGGGCTGGTGGGACTACGGTATCCGCTCGTGGCGGAAACGTGCCGGTCCCGACGCGACCCTGACCTTCCTGTGCGAGCTCGGTCCCCCGCCCTATGCCATCACCGGGCCCGACGGCAGGGAACTGTCCGACCGCTGGCAGGACGCGTTGGTCATGAAGGACATGATCCGCGCGCTGTGGGATCGTATCGCGAACGAGCCGCAAGGCGCGCTCCCACATTGATTCAAGCAAGCCACGGCGGCATCCTGAACACCCACAATCCGGAACGCCGCGAGGACCCGTGCGCGACCGCTGGGCTTATCCGCTTCAATGCCTCGTCGCCGTCTCGGCGATGGCAGCCTTCGCGCATACGAAGGCGGCCGCGGCAGAGTTCGCCCTGAATGTCGCGACCCTGCCGCGCGTCGCGACCATCGACCCGCGCTTTCAGTCCTACAACATCGAGATGGTCGAGGTGACCGGCGGACGGTTCTGGAGACCCTATGCAACCGCCGCCACGCGCCGGCGTGCAGAGACGGAGCGGTTCGCAGCTCGCGCTCCGATCGACCTGCACGATGGCAGGCTCCGCAAGCTCGCCGCAGCCCTCTCACCCGCGTATCTGCGCGTCAGCGGGACCTGGGCCAACAGCACGTTCTTTGCGGATTCCGAGACGCCACCGGCTGCACCGACGGCCGGCTTCAACGGCGTGCTGACGCGACGGCAGTGGCGGGACGTGATCGAGTTCTCGCACGCCGTCGACGCTCCGATCGTCACGTCCTTTGCGATCAGCGCGGGCGCGCGTGACGCTGCGGGGCAATGGAGCCCCGAGCAGGCCCGGCAACTTCTCGCTTTCACGCGATCGGCCGGTGGGCGTATCGCCGCAGCCGAGTTCATGAATGAGCCCGATCTGCCGACCATCGGCAGCGCCCCTGACGGCTACGATGCTGCGGCCTACGGCCAGGATTTTGCAGCGTTCCGCGCCTTCATGAAGGACACCGCGCCCGACGTGACGATCCTCGGCCCCGGCACGATCGGCACCGGCGCTGAGGCCCAAGCGCTTTTCGCCGCATCGGCAGCCGGCGTCGACGCGGTCTCTTATCATCATTATGGCGCGCTGTCGGCGCGATGCGGCGGTGATCGCAGGGCAAGGCATGCATTGTCGGACGAATGGCTGGCGCGAACCGGCGAGAGCCTCGCCCTCTACGAGACGCTGCGCGACCAGCTTGCGCCGGGCAAGCCGATCTGGCTGACCGAGACGGCCGAGACCGCATGCGGCGGCAATCGTTTGGCCGCAACCTTCGCCGACACGTTCCGTTACCTCGATCAACTCGGACGGCTGGCCAAGGCCGGCGTCCAGGTGGTGATGCACAACACGCTTGCGGCGAGCGACTACGGGCTGCTGGACGAGCGAACTCATCTGCCGCGGCCGAACTATTGGGCTGCGCTGCTGTGGCGGCGGTTGATGGGCACCACCGTGCTCGACGGCGGTATCGCGGAGCGTCACGGCTTCCATGTCTATGCGCATTGCGCGCGCGACATGCCTGATGGAGTAGCCCTGCTCGTCATCAACAATGACCGGCGAACACGGCGCAAGCTCACGCTGTCGGCCGCCTCGCAACGTTACACGCTCACGAGCAAAAAGCCTGCCGACGGCAACGTTCAGCTCAATGGCGCGACGCTTTTGCTTGGAACCTCTGATCGTATCCCCGCCCTGGACGGCAATGCGACAGTCGCCGGAACGATCGTCTTCGCACCCAGAACGATCACGTTCCTGATCGTCGCCGACGCCGGCAACGCCAATTGCCGGTAGCGGCCCGACGTCGCCTTACGCCGCGTCGCGGCTGGCGTCGGAGGATTCCGGCGGGCGCGCCACCAGATGGCCGAGCATGATGGCAGTCATCAGCCGCTCCATCTCGAGCCGCGCGGTGACATGCGACATGGTCGGCCGGCTACCGAGTGCGAGCTGGCTGACGTCGTCGATCGCCGTCAGTCCGCGCGGATAGAATTCGCGGAAGATCACGCGTTCGGCCAGGCCATCGACCAGGCGGAAATTCAGCGTCTTGGCCAATTCGCTCAAGGCTTCGCCGACCAAGCGCTTGTTGCGTGACCCGAGCGTGGAGAGGCGGTTGCGCAGCACCACCCACTCGAATGCCGGCTGATCGTGTGTGCTGCGCTGGCGCCGCGCCTCCTCCACCATCTTCGAATAGTGGCTGATGCCGGTCACCTTGAACTCGTTCGGATCGACGGTGCCGAGCACGTCGAAATCGAGGAAGCTGTCGTTGAGCGGCGTGATCAACGTGTTCGCCAGCGAATGCGTGAACGTCGTCAGATAGGTGTCATGGCCGGGACAGTCGATGACGACGAAATCGTGCGACCGGCCGAGCCGCTCGACGATCTCGGCAAGCGCGCTGCGCCCGAGCGTCTCGACCTCGCTGCTCCTGCCGCTCACCGTCTCGAAGCACATATGCGCGGGAACGCCGAGATCCAGCGAGGTTTCCCGCGCCCAGTCCCGCCGGTTCTCGACGTAGTGCGTCAGCGACTTCTGCTTGTTATCGAGATCGATGGTAGCGACGCGCTGACCCGCCTTGATCAGCGCGATGGCGATATGCATGGCAATTGTCGACTTGCCCGAGCCGCCCTTGTTATTTCCGACAACTATTACTCGTGCGTTTGTCATGGGAATCCATACCGGACGCTTGAGTGAAAGCAGGACGAAACAGAATTTAATGAATGGATCGAATCTCCCTGATTCGATGAATCTCGACAAGAGTCGCTGCTACATTGTCGTGATCGAAATCAAGAAGCTGCGACATCATTGTCACAGCTTCTTCGAGCACGTATCGTGAACGCAACTAGCGTCCCTGAAACACCGCGGCGCGGCGCTCAACGAACGACTTGATACCCTCGGCCGCATCTGATGTGTTGAGCACACGTTCGCGGATCTGCGGAATGATCGCGATTGCCGCCTGCTCGCCGGCTTCGATGAACTTGCGGCCCGCCTCCTTGGTCACCTGGATTCCAAGCGGCGCATTGCGCGCGATGATCTCCGCGAGCGCCATCGCGCGCTCGACCTGCTGGCCCGCCGGCACGACTTCCTGCACGAGACCGATCCGATGCGCCTCGGCGGCGGTGAACTCGTCGCACAGCAACAGGTGATACATCGCATCGCCCCACCCGGCGCGGCTGATATAGCGGAAATGCGCGCCCGCCAGCGGCGCGATGCCGCGCTTGGCTTCCATCTGGCAGAAGCGGCTGTCGTCCGCGGCGATCACGATATCGCCGGCCAGCATCATCTCGATGCCGACGGTGAACACGATACCCTGCACCGCCGTGACGATCGGCTTCCGGCAGCGCTTCGACAATCCGAACGGGTCGACGTTGCCCTCCGGCAGCGGCTTGCGCGTCGCCGTCGGACCGAAGAATTTCGGCATGTCGAGACCCGCGGTGAAACTGCCGCCGGCGGCGCAGAGCACCCCGACCCAGAGGCCGTCGTCATTGTCGAGCAGCGTCAGCGCGTCGGAAAGCTCAGCCATCATCTCCGGACTGAAGGCATTCTTCTTCGCGGGATTGTCGATGATGATCTTGAGGATGTGGTCGTGCCGCTCGTGGCGGACCCGCCCTTCGCTCGCGCTGCCGGACATCAGTTCCTCCCTGCTTTGTGACTGGATAATTTCTGGATGATGGTTGTCATCCAGATGCATGATGGTCATAATCCAGAAAGAGAGTCAAACAGGGGCCAGGCGAGATGGGCCATTCCCAGGCCGACAAGGCCAGGAGCCGTGAGCGTATTCTGAACGAGGCTGCGACGCAGATCCGCGACAAGGGCCTCGACGCGCTCAGCATCGGCGGCCTGATGCAGCAGGTGAAGCTGACCCATGGCGGTTTCTATGGGCACTTCGCCTCGCGTTCCGACCTGATCGCCGCGGCTCTGGAACAAGCGCTGCATGCAGGCGAAGCGTCGGCTCACGCGGCGCGCGATCCCGACAAGCCGGGCAATATCAACACGCTGGTGCGGAGCTATCTCAGCCGCGCCCATCGCGACTCGCCCAAGTCGGGCTGCGCGATCGGCGCGCTGATCTCGGATGTCGGTCGCGCCGATGCGCAGTGCCGCGCGGTGATGGAGCCGCACATCGAATCCTTCATCGCCAAGGTCGCCGAGACGTTCGGCGACGATGACGACGGCAACGCAATCCTCGCGGTGAGTGCGATGGTCGGGGCGCTGGCGATCTCGCGCGTCCTCACCGACCAGAAGCGGTCCGATGCCGTCCTGCGCACCGTGCGCGACAGCATCATCGCGATGGCGTCCGACGAATGATTTCGCCCGCGCCGCGGGCACCTTGATGGAGCAAGCCATGAACGACCGATCCGCCCTCGAGCCGACCGCCGTACAAGGAAGCGTGCTGATTGCCGGCGTCGGCGCGTCGAACGGCCTCGGCGCCGCGATTGCGCGTCGCTTTGCCGCCGGCGGCTATCCCGTCGCGATCGCCGGCCGCAACGCCGACAAGCTCGCCGCGACCGCGGCCGAGCTGGCCGCAAGCGGCGCAACGGTCGCGCATGTGGTCGGCGACGCCTCCACGGCGGCCGACGTCGCGCGCTTCGTCGCGGCGGCCGAGCGGCTCGCACCGCTCGCGATGGCTGTGCACAATGCAGGCTCCAACCGGCCGGCACCGTTTCTGAAGGTCAGCGAGCAGCGCTTCGAGGAGCACTGGCGCGAACACGCGCTCGGCGGTTTCCAGCTGGCACAGGCCGCGATCCCCGCTTTGCTTGCGCGCGGCGGCGGCACGCTGGTGTTTACGGGCGCCAGCGGTTCGCTGCGCGGCAAGGCCAACTACTCACCGTTCGCCGCCGCCAAGGCCGCGCTGCGCGCGCTGGCGCAGAGCGTGGCGCGGGAATTCGGGCCGCAGGGCATCCATGTCGGCCATGTCGTGGTCGATGGCGGGATCGAGGGCGACCGCCTGCTGAACATGCGTCCGCAATTGAAGGACGAGCGCGGGCCGGACGGCATGCTCAACATCGCGGCCATCGCCGACGCCTATTGGGTGCTGCACCACCAGCATCGCAGCGCCTGGACGCTGGAGCTCGACTTGCGGCCGTGGGCGGAGCAGTTCTGAACACGCTGCGCCACCCTTCTCGCCCGTGAATATTGGTTGCGATCGGCCGGAATCTTGTCAGCTTATGCGGCAAGGTCCGTCGAGATCGCACCCTGTCCCGGGAGAAGGCCATGTCGCAGCCCACGCCGATCCTGCACCACTTCGATCAATCGCCGTTCTCCGAGAAGATCCGCATCATCTTCGGGTTCAAGAAGCTCGCCTGGAGCTCGGTGCGGATCTCCCGGATCATGCCGCGGCCGGACCTGATGCCGATGACCGGCGGCTATCGCCGCACGCCGACGATGCAGATCGGCGCCGACATCTATTGTGACACCCAGATCATCATCCGCGAGCTGGAGCGGCGCTACCCGACGCCGACGCTGTTTCCGGCAGGCAATGCCGGCGTGCCCTGGGCGCTCGGCATGTGGGCCGACCGGCCGTTCTTCCAGAACACGGTCAACCTCGTGTTCGGCTTCGTCGGCGACAGGGTCCCGCGGGATTTCATCGAGGATCGCGAGAAGTTGCGCGGCGGCAAGTTCGACGTCGCCGCCATGACCGCGGCGCTGCCGCAGATGCGCGACCAGTTCCGCGCCAATATCGACTGGATCGAGGCGCAACTCGGCGACGGCCGGCCGTGGCTGTTCGGCGAGTTCAGCCTCGCGGACGTCAGCGCCTACATGAACGTGTGGTACGCGCGACAGAGCCTCGCCATGATGGACGAGATCATGACGTCCTTTCCGCGCGTTGTGGCATGGGAGGAGCGCGTCCGCGCCATCGGCCACGGCACGCGCACCGAGATGTCGTCGGCCGACGCGCTCGAGATCGCGGCGAAGGCGCGGCCGGAGTCGCCCGTGTTCGGCGACCCCACGGACCCGAACGGTCGCAAGCCCGGCGACGTCGTTGCCGTGATGCCGGATGACTACGGCAAGATCCCGGTGCGTGGCGAGATCGTCTCGCTGTCGGCGCAACACATCGCGATCCGCCGGTCGGATGAGCGCGTCGGCGAGGTGGTGGTGCATTTCCCGCGCGCCGGCTTCCTGGTGGTCCCGGGCTGATTGCCGCGGGCTGCTCGACATCGGGCCTGGAAACGCTGCGTTTCGCGGCGTGACCTTGCCGGCCCGCTGAATCGGCAATAGCTCCCGGTTATCTCCAACCCAAGGCTCCACAGCGCAGGCTTGCGGATCGATCCGCAGCAACCCGACCTTTCGGCCTGCGTGCGATGGGTGGCCCGTGGCGGATGCTCCGCCACGCCGACAACCGGACTGACCATGACGACCTCCGTCGAATTCGGGCTTGATACGTTTGGCGACGTCACCAACGACGCCGCCGGCACGCCGCTGCCCCATGCCCAGGTGATCCGCAACGTCATCGACGAAGCGGTGCTGGCCGACGAGCTCGGGATCGATTTCATCGGGCTCGGCGAGCACCACCGCGCCGATTTTGCGATCTCCACGCCCGAGACCGTGCTGGCGGCAATCGCCGCACGCACCCAAAACATCCGCCTCGGCTCGGCGGTGACCGTGCTGAGCTCGGACGATCCGATCCGCGTCTTCCAGCGTTTCGCCACGGTCGACGCGGTCTCGAACGGCCGCGCCGAGGTGATCCTCGGCCGCGGCTCCTTCACCGAGTCGTTCCCGCTGTTCGGCTTCGACCTCAGGCAATACAACGAGCTATTCGAGGAGAAGCTCGATCTGTTCACCGAACTGCTCAAGCAGGAGCCGGTGACCTGGCAGGGCAAGCTGCGGCCACCGCTCAAGAGCCAGTCGGTCTATCCGCCGGTCGAGCACGGCCGGCTGAAGACCTGGATCGGCGTCGGCGGCAGTCCCGAGTCGGTGGTCCGCGCGGCGCATTACGACCTGCCGCTGATGCTTGCCATCATCGGCGGCGATCCCAAGCGTTTTGCGCCCTATGTCGACCTGCACCAGCGGGCCTACCAGCAGTTCGGCCGCGAACCGAAGCCGATCGGCGTGCACTCGCCGGGCTATGTCGCCGAGACCGACGCCCAGGCACGCGAGGAGCTGTGGCCGGACTACAAGGTCATGCGCGACCGTATCGGCAAGGAGCGCGGCTGGCCGCCGATGGGCCGCGACGAGTTCGTGGCCGAGGCCGAGCAGGGCTCGCTCTATGTCGGCGCGCCGGAAACCGTTGCCCGCAAGATCGCGGCGACCGTCAAGGCGCTCGGCGCGGCGCGCTTCCAGCTGAAATACTCGGCGGGCCCGCTGCCGCACGACAAGCTGATGAAGAGCATCGAGCTCTATGGCAGCAAGGTGGTGCCGATGGTGCGCGAGCTGCTCGCCGCGTGATGAGCCAGAACCGGCATGACAAAGCAAAACCCCCGGCGCTTTCGCGCCGGGGGCTCTGTTAGATCGCAATCAGATCAACCGGTATTACCAGTTGCGCTGAGCGCGGAGCAGCATGGTGTAGGTGTTCTGGTCCTTCAGCTCGTAGATCGCGCCGGGCTTGCCGATCGTCGGGCTGCCGGGGAAAGCGACCGTACCAGAGAAGCCCTGGTCCAGACGGGTGTAGGTGAAGTCGGCCGAGAAGGTCAGGTTCTTCACCGGAGTCCACTGGGTCTGCGTGCCGAGCTGCGCGATGCTGTAGTCGGGGTTGCAGGACGTCAGAGCCGAACCAGCACCGAAGAAGTTGCTCAGCGAGCCGCCTACGCCGTTGCCGGCCGGACCGCAGATGTAACCCTTGGACGTGCTGTTGTAGTTAACCTGGGCCCAGGCACCGTAGATGCTGGTGTTCCAGTTCGGGTTCCAGTTATGCACGTAGGCACCGCGGAAGCCGTAGGTCGTGATCAGCTGCTGCTGACCGCCCGTCACGAAGATCGAGTCCGGCGCGATGCCGAAGCCGATGCTCTGATAGGCGCCCGGAACGTTGGTTCCGCCGAAGATGGTGTTGCCACCAGCCGAACCGGCGAGGTCCTGGATGTTATAGCGGGTCGCACCGTTGGTGTAGACACCCTGCAAGTTGATGGTGTCGCCAGGTCCGGTCGGGATGTTCTTGATCGACAAGGCCAACGAACCAGCCCAGCCCCACTTGTCGTCCGGATGACCGGTCAACTCGGTGCCGCCGTAGTAGGCCACGTGGTTGTTATGCGCGGCGAACGATGCCTGGAACAGACCCCAGGCCTGGTCGACACGCAGCATCGCGACGAGGTCCGGAGCGATCGTGCCAGCGTAGTCGCTGATGCCGAACACGTTGGTGTTGCCGGGAACACCGAAGTTGACGGGCGCACCGAGGTTGACCACGCCAGCCTGGTAGTAAGCCGACTGATCCTGCGCCGACAGAGACAGCGACACGCCGTTGCCGAACTGCGCAGTGTAGGTGAACTGGTTCACACCAGTGATCGTGCCGCCGCCGCCGACGAGACCGTCGAAGCTGTTGCCCGGGTAGTTGGCCCACGGAGCCGAGAACTGCGAGACCGCCTTACCCATGGTGAAGCCGGCGAACTGGATGAAGGCGTAGTAGACGCCGACCGTACCAGCCGCAACCGCACCGGAGTTGGCGTTGTTCGGAGCCGAAACCGCGCCGATCGGCGAGTAAACGGTCGCACCGTTGCCCTGACCGGCATAGGTGTCCGAGGTCCAGGAGAAGGTCGCATCGAAGAAGGTGCGGACCACGCCGTATTCGGTCGCGGTGCGCGTATCGATGTTCAGGTCTTCACGAGAACGCCAGGTGTAGCCGTTGGTGAAGCGGTTGTTTGCGCCAGCGGCACCCGAGGTGTTGCCGGTGTGATCCGAGTTCGAGTTGATGACGACGTCTGCGCGCAGGTAGCCGCCCAGCTTGATGCAGGTATCGGTGCCCGGGATGTAGTAGAATCCGGGACCATACAGGGAGCAAACCTTCACGTACTCGACCGCTTTGGCCTTGACGGGAAGATCGGCCGCCTGAGCTCCGCCGACCGCGACGAGAGCCGCCGCCGAGCCGAGGATAAGGCTCTTAACCATCTTCATGTTAAACCTCCAAGTTGCTCTATCTCAGGGAAGGTTCCGGATCCGCCGGGTAAGACACCCTCAGGTTGGTTCCCTTTGTCCCTTAAAATCCCCGCTTAGTCGCTTCGCGCCTTCGGACACACCCGCATGAACGCGAGGGACTTAAGCGAACCACCTAGAACGGGACGACCTCGGGATGCCCCCCTCCGTCGTAGTTCCATATGAGACAGAAGGCCCCCGATCACGCAACAAAAGACCGCTCGGTTTGGGGCGAGTTGCGGCTGTTTTCGGGCAAATGTTGCACAAATATCACGGGCTTTTGAATTGCGACAACTCCACAAGCTATTGAAATATAATACGAATATTTCAGTTACCGCTATCGGGCACAAGATTGGGCAACACCGCGCGGAACGGTGTGCAAAACGCCTAGTCCTACTGAGAAAGCGAAAGCCGGAATCGGCCTCGGCAGCGCTGATTCCGGTATCCGGGCACGACATTTCGGCCCAAAACGCCGCGATTTGAACAACATAGCCCGCCCTGAATACCGTCGACTCGCGCCTGGAAGGGGGCTTTCCGATGGCTCGGAGCAGGCCGAATGACGGCGGGCGGTTTGCCACGCATGTGCAGTAACGATGCTACATGTCACTGGGATGTCAGCGCGCAGAATCGGTCGATTTGTTCTCCCCAGCCCCGGCGCGCTGAAATATCTCTACTGTGCACGGCGCACCCGCAAGGCTCGTCTCCGACGGAGCCGCGTCGCGCTCACTCGTCCAGAATGTCCAGGAGATCCTCGATCCGCTCGAAAGGCGGCTCGTGTATGTTGTCAGAATAGAACACGCGATCGCCGTCGCGCTGGAGCGAACGTGCTCTGGATTTGGGCAGCTTCCCGGGAAGGAACGTCGCCGCGACGGCCTCCGGGCCGACATCGAGCCTCACGATCCCTCTCCGCTTGCAATCGATCCTGAGCCTCGCCGCGGCGAAGAAGTCCCGACCCGCCGACGGCAGCCTGCCGAAGCGGCGCGAGGTTTCTTCCTCGAGATCCTCCAGATCGTCTTCGTTCCGGCACCTCGCGGCACGGCCATAGATTTCAAGCCGCACGGATTCCGATTGCACATAGCTCCTGGGCAGCAAATCCGCGAGCGGAAGGTTGAGATCGGGCACCCACATATCGGCGGACCGGTCGTTGGTCTTCTCCGAGGCTTGCTTGAGAAGGTGGCTGTAGAGCACCGGACCGAAAACCTGCACGTGGCCGGATTGACGCTCCGAAAGCAGATCCCCGGCGCCTCTGAGGTCGAGATCCCGCTCGCTGATCGCAAAACCGGCGCCCGGTCTGCTGAACTCCTCCAGAACGGCCAAACGCCTCCCGGATTGTTCCGAACTGGATTCGGTCAGCATGTATGCGAAGGCGCGTGTCCCGCCGCGTCCCACCCGGCCTCTGAGCTGGTGGAGCTGCGCCAGACCGAACTTTTCCGGCCAGCAGACCACGATAGTGTTCGCCCTCGGGATGTCGAGACCGCTTTCCACGATGTTGGTCGCCAGGAGGACGTCCGCCTCGCCCTCGACGAAGCTCATCATTCGATCGTCGATTTCGTCGGCGGGTAGCTTGCCATGCAGGCAGACGATGCGGAGCTCCGGGGCCATCGACTGCACGCGCGCCAGCATCGGATCCAGATCCTGGATGCGCGGACAGATCAGAAAGCTTTGCCCGTGACGTCGCTGCTCGCGCAGCAATGCGGCGGCAATGGCGGCGTCCGAGAGCGGAGCGATCTTGGTCGCGACCGGAAGCCGATGAACGGGCGGGGATGCGATCACGCTCAGCTCCCTGAATCCCGCAAGGCCCGCGGCAAGCGTGCGCGGGATCGGCGTGGCACTCATCCACAGCGTATGGGCGCCCTTCGCCAGCCCTGAAAGCTTCGCCTTCTCGGCCGCGCCGAAGTGCTGCTCTTCGTCGACAATGACCAGGCTCAGCTTGGCGAACCTCACGTCCTTCGATGCGATCGCCTGCGTGCCGACCACGACCTTCATCTTGCCGCTTCGCAGGCCCTCCTTGGTCTCCTTCATCTCCGGAGACGACGTCGCCCGCGACAGGCTTCCCACTTCGATGCCAAGCGGAGCAAACCGTTTGCGGAAGGTTGCGACGTGCTGCCTTGCCAGAACAGTCGTCGGCACAACGACGGCAACCTGCTTGCCCGACAGCGCAACGGCCGCCGCCGCGCGCAAGGCCACCTCGGTCTTGCCAAATCCGACGTCGCCGCAGACGACCCGATCCATCGGATGACCGGACGCCAGATCATCGAGGACGTCGCGAATTGCCCTCGCCTGGTCGACTGTCGTGAAATAGGGAAAGCGCGCGACGAACCGCTCATAGGCGGGACCGGGAGCGACCAGCTTGGGAGCGCGCCGGCGGCGCCGTTGCGCGATGTGTTTGGCAAGCGCCTTGGCTGCAGTTTGAATTTCCTGCTCCGCCTTGCCACGGCGCGTCCACCACGTACTGCCATCGGCCCTGTCCAATGCCAGCTTGCCGAGCTCCGCGGCATACGGCCAGATCAGCGCAAGATCGGCCGGCGGAACGAGGACGGCATCATCTCCCGCGAATGCCAGCCTGATCATCTCGCGCGATGATCCCTTCCCCATATCGAAGGTCTGCAAGCCATCGAGCACGGCCAGCCCGCGCTGCAGATGCACGACGACCGCACCGCGCTCCGGCACGTCGGGATGATCGAAAGCCGAACTCCAGGCTCTGGCCATGGGCTGCGGATGATGCGCCCTGCTGCCGAGCACGTCGGTCGCCGTCACGACGACGAGCGGCTTGCGCCCTGAGCCGATGAAGCCGGTGTCGAAGTCGGCCAGCAGCGCGCCTTCGCCGCCCCGTCCCTTCGCCGCCTCGTTCCAGTCTGCGAAGCGCTCCGCCTTGATCCCGCTCATTCGCTCCATCGCGCGCAGGTCATCCTCGACCGCCGCGACAAACAGCAGCCGCGATCCGGCGCGCTCGGTGTCGGCGACAAATGCGCGAAGAGCTTTCCGCGACGAGGCGACCTTCGAGAAGTCGGGAGTGGCGGTGAAAGCTGCCTTTCGGGGCAGCGAGCTCATCCGTCTGGTCTGCCGTTTCCAGTCAGCGGGCCCCAGATACTCGCGCTCCGCCTCCCTGCGGCCGGCCACCTCCTTGATCGTGCTCAGCCAGCTATCGGCGTGGCCCGAAACGCCGGCGTCCGCGATCCAGTGCGCGCGCTGACAATAATCCGGCAGCGCCGCCCGCTGTGCCCGCTTGCCTCCCAACGCGATCCGTTCGGACATCGGGTCGATGTGCAGTTCCTCCGCGTCGAACACGACGTCGTGCTCGTCCGGATCGACACCTGCGATTCTGCGGATCACGCCACCGGAATGCTCAATTCTGAACGGCCCCAGCGCGCCCGCGGGAAATACCTCGAACGTCATTCCGTGGAACAGAGCGCTGCCGGGATAATCCGCCTCTTCGTCGAGATCGTATCCCAGAGCTTCCAGACGATCCTTGAGTTCCTGCTCGGAATAGCCCGCCCCCACCTTCAGGCTGATGCTGAGGCGCGCCGAGCTGGCGGGCAACGGCAACCGCTCCATGATCGCCTCCGCCGTCGACACCAGGAAGACCGGCTTCTTGCTCCGGGCGAGGCGCCTCAACACCGAACTGCGCCTCCCGGCGATCTCTCGTGACGGCTCCAGCCCGTCAAAGGGCAAGGTATTCAGCCGCGGGAACACCAGCACCTCGAGCGAGGGATCGAGCGAATACAGCACGCTGCCCAGGCGCTCGGCCCTGTTCTCGCTTTCCGCAAGGAAAACGATGCCGTCCCGCCCGGACTTCTTCCATTGCTCGAGAAGATGGAGCGCCAGCATGCCGAGCGGTGAGGAAGACGAGATTCCGGAACGCGCCGATCCCTTGCTTTTCTTCTTCGCGCCAGCAGCAGCGCGGGCCTTCTTGGTATTCGCCACGTCAGATCCGTCGTTATGTCGTGATTACGATCGCCCGTTGACCTGGATCTCCGGGCGACTCGGGGCTTGTCGCCCGCCGCCATGGAAACCAAAGCGGCACAGATTTCCAGCCAGCCGGCCCAATCCGCCCGAAATGGCGGCGGGGGCCGGCCGGCAAAAATCGATTCCTCTCTTGAAATCAACGGCTTGCTTGCTGGCTGGGGCGGGAGGGATCGAACCTCCGAATGGCGGAATCAAAATCCGCTGCCTTACCGCTTGGCTACGCCCCAACGCGCCGATCGAAGGCCACGTCGGTCTATAGGGTGAGTCCCGCCATTTCAACAGGGCGGCGATCGAAAAGGCACGAAAGCCGCAGGATGATGACGGTGCTCTTATTATAAGGCGACGCCGCAGTGGCCGAAACAGACCGTGCGATGTCCGTTCGGACTGTTGAGAGGCCGCCGGTTTCATGGGATGACAATTTGCAAACGCCTCGTCGGGAGTAACGCCATGACCTACCGTGCGCCGATCAACGATATCCTGCTGTCCCTCAATCACGGTGCGGGGCTCGCTGCCGCCGTGGAGGCCGGCCACTACGGCGATTTCGACGGCGATATCACCGCTGCGGTGCTGGAAGAAGCCGGCAAGTTCGCCTCCGATGTGCTGGCGCCGCTGAATCGTGTCGGCGACGAGCACGGCATCAAGCTCGACAACGGCAAGGTGACGACCGCGCCGGGCTGGCCCGACGCCTACCAGCGCTGGACCGCCGCGGGCTGGAATGCGGTCTCGGGGCCGGAGGCGTTCGGCGGCCAGGGCCTGCCGCTCGCGGTCAACGCCGCCTGCACCGAGATCTGGAGCGCGTCGAACGTCGCCTTCGGCCTCTGCCCGCTGCTGACGCTGTCGGCGATCGAGGCGCTCGATGCCCATGGCAGCGCCGAGCTGAAGAAGACCTATCTCGAGAAGCTGGTCACCGGCGAGTGGACCGGCACGATGCAGCTCACCGAGCCCAATGCCGGCTCCGACGTCGGCGCGCTGCGCACCCGCGCCGAACGCGCCCCCGACGGCACCTATCGCATCAAGGGCACCAAGATCTTCATCACCTATGGCGAGCACGACATGACCGACAACATCGTGCATTTCGTGCTTGCGCGATTGCCAGATGCTCCCTCGGGGACCAAGGGGATCTCGCTGTTCCTGGTGCCGAAATTTCTGGTCAACGCCGACGGCTCGCTCGGCGATCGCAACGACATCCATGCCTCTGGCGTCGAGCACAAGCTCGGCATGCACGCATCGCCGACCTGCACCATGACGATGGGCGATAAGGGTGGCGCGATCGGTTATCTGATCGGCGAGGAAAACCAGGGCATGCGCTGCATGTTCACGATGATGAACCAGGCCCGCCTCGGCGTCGGCCTCGAAGGCGTCGGCATTGCCGACCGCGCCTATCAGCAGGCGCTGGCCTATGCGCAGGAGCGCAGGCAAGGCAAGGCGATCGGCCACAAGAGCGACGGGATGGATCCGATCATCGTGCATCCCGACGTCAAGCGCATGCTGATGCAGATGCGCAGCATGACGGCGGCGGCGCGCACGATCTGCTACGCCACCGCGGTCGCGCTCGACGTTTCGGTGCGCGCCAAGGACGCCAAGGTGTGCGCCGAGGCAGCGGCCCGCGGCGCGCTGCTGACCCCGATCGCCAAGGCCTTCTCCACCGACATCGGCAACGAGGTCGCCTATCTCGGCGTGCAGATCCACGGCGGCATGGGCTTCATCGAGGAGACCGGCGCCGCGCAGCATTATCGCGACGCCCGCATCACCTCGATCTACGAGGGCACCAACGGCATCCAGTCGATCGACCTCGTCACCCGCAAGCTCGGCGCCAATGGCGGCGCCTCGGTCTGGGCGCTGCTGGACGAGCTCGCTGCCGTCATCAAGCAGGTCGAGACCTCCAACGATCCGGCGTTCGGCACCACGGGCGCCAAGCTGCGCGACGCGCACGCCGCGCTGGATCGCACCAGCAAATGGCTGCTCGAGCGCCTCGCCTCGGCGCCGAACGAGGCACTGGCCGGCGCAACGCCCTATCTGCGGCTGTTCGCCGCAACGCTCGGTGGCTGCATGCTCGCCGGCGAGGCGCTGGCCGCCAAGGCGAACGGCGAAGCCGAGCCGCAGCGCTATGTCGCGCTGGCGCGCTTCTTCGCCGAGAACATCGCCGTGCAGGCGCCGTCGCTGGAAAAGACCGTGACCGAAAGCGCCGAGGCGGTGACCGGCGCGGATGCGGTGCTGGCGGGATAAGATACCTTCCACCGTCATTGCGAGGTGAGAGGGCCCAAAGCGCTGTGCTCGCCAAAGGCCCTCCTCGCTCGTTTGATGCACATGACGTGCCGCATCACAACTGTCGTCCCTGCGAAAGCACTAGGCGGTGTGGACTCTAAGGATTCCCTTTTAGGAGCAAATCAGATTCAAGGCTGCTTTTGGGAGGCAGTCTTGGGTGTGATGGATCGTCTGGTGTTGAGCGATGCGGCTTGGGAGCGGATGGCGCCGCTGATCATAGGCCGGCCTGACCAGAAGGGCTCGACCGGGCGCGACAATCGGATGTTCGTGGAAGGTGTGCTGTGGATCGTTCGCACGGGCTCTCCCTGGCGTGATCTTCCGGAAGCGTTCGGGGATTGGAACAGCGCGTTCCGGCGCTTCAGCCGATGGAGTGCCAAAGGCGTCTGGTGGCGGATCTTCGAGGCAATGTCCGACGATCCGGACTTCGAATATCTGATTGTCGATTCCACCATTGTTCGAGCCCATCAGCATGCTGCCGGGGCCAAAAAAGGGGGTCTGAAGATCAGGCGCTTGGCCGTTCGCGCGGCGGCCTGAGCACCAAGATACATATGGCCGTTCGCGGCTTGGGATGTCCGGTACGGTTCACGATCACCGCAGGCCAGAAGGGCGATGCACCGCAAGCCGCCACATTGATCGAGGGATTGCCTGCCGAGGTTTTCATGGCCGATACGGCTTATGACGCCGATCACCTGCGCCAGGACATTGCAGCCAAGGGCGCGCTCGCCGTCATCCCCAACAACCCGTCACGCGCGCTCAAGTATCCGCTCGACAAGCATCTCTATGCCCAGCGCCATCTCGTCGAATGCTGCTTCTCAAAGCTCAAGCAATTCCGCCGCGTCGCAACCCGCTTCGAAAAGACCGCCCGAAATTACCTTGCCGTCATCACTCTCGCAGCCATCGTCCTATGGCTGCGATAACTGTCCACACCGCCTAGGGCATTTACACATCTCTTCGAGGCTAGAAAACCGACTCATCATCAAGGGGTTAGCTACTAGGCGAGAGCCGAAATCGGCGGGCGCAACCCTAGTGCAGATGAGTAAGTTCTCTGCGGTTTTCGGCCAACTCTTTGAGAAGACTCCGGAAAGACTGCGGAGGATATGTATATACGCTAGTGCGAAAGCAGGGACCCATAACCACAGCCTTCCGTTTTGAAACGAGCTGTGGCTCCAGCGTTGCAAACCAATCGGCACTTGTGGTTATGGGTCCCGGGTCGCGCTTCGCTTGCCCGGGACGGCATCGAGTTTTGCGCCTACCGCCGAATCATACGTTTCGTCAGCGATCCGCGCGAAACGCGCGAAATTCCTCCGGGCCGTCGAGCAAATCACGCTTGCGCGCGGCCTGATCGAACTGGCTGGCGGAATGATCTGCCATTGCGTTGATGGCCGTGCCGGCCAGGTTCTGCGCACGTCGCCGTTGATCGTCGTGCCTCGACCGAATATCCCGATCCACGGCTCGCCGACGACAGATCTCATCGGAGAGACGTTCCTGGAGGCATCCGTTGCCTCGATAAGATCGCTGCGTCATCTTGCACGATCCTTCCAGCAGGATCGGTACGGGCTAGGTCTCCCGTGTGCCGCCTGCTTGCTGTGGCGATTGTGGTGATTGCCTTGGCGCCGAAGGTTTGGACGCCGGGAATTTGGGTTTCCGCGGAGGCGCCGCGATCAATCCATCCCGTATCGCTTGCTTGCGGGCAAGCTTGCGGGCTCGCCGCACGGCCTCGGATTTCTCTCGAGCCCTTTTTTCCGATGGCTTTTCGAACGATCTGCGGCGCTTCATCTCTCTAAAGACGCCCTCGCGCTGCAACCTCTTCTTTAGAACTCGAAGCGCCTGGTCGATGTTGTTGTCCCTGACAAGAACTTGCAACGGATCACCTCTCTCGCGGTACAACGCACTTTGAATGAACAAGACCAGACCCCGCTCTATCAATGACAGAGCGGGCCGCACTGCCATTCCAGTACATCCGTGGAACGGCAGCCGACGAACAACGTCGCGGAAGCTTCAGCGGCGGTGCTACAAGCACGCGTCCTCGCTTTCATCCGACGATGTCTTTGGAAAAAGGTCCTGCGGGACCGATCTACAAGGCTCAAGGCCAGTCGATCCACCACAGTTATGCACTTATCCCGGCTATGCAAGACGCAATCGCAGATCGCGAGAATTATATCCGACGGTTCAGCCACACCGAAATCATGGCTGAACGGCGATGGCGGCTTGACCGCGAACGCGAAAAGCGGTTCCCCAAAATCTCCATCGTTGCCGAGTAGCAAATTCGCTCCAACTAGCGCAGAGTACAGCGCTGCCGGATAACTATTGAGCGCCGGCACCTGAGAGCCTGGGCAGCTCCCGCCACAAAAGGGAGCCGAAGATGGCAACCCGCTACTATTTCGATATCCGCAACGGCGAGCAACTCTATGCCGACAAACAGGGCATCGAGCTACGCGACGAGGAAACTGCCGCGCACGAAGCGATGCAGTCATTGCTCAGCATAGCCAAGGAGAACCTGCCTTTGGATAAACACAGGCTGCTGGCGTTTGAGGTCCGGACGGACGAAGGGCCGCTGTTTCAGGTCAGTCTCAGTCTGGGCATCACAAGGTGCTAGCTGCCGCGCTGCGCAGCCAAACTCAAGAATCCAGCCGGCAACTGCGCCAAGCGATAGCCACCTCAAGGACGGGCCCGTCGCCGTCCCGGACCTCGATGGCAATCTGATGGAAATTGTGACCGCGAAAGGAATCCCGAATCACGTCGGCCAAGGCGCGCGCAGCCTCCTCCTGAACCGCACCGAAGCTGGACATCTCCATGCCCTCTTCGTCGATCGCCAGGCCGCCGCCATCACGAAGATCGAAATAATAGCGCGTCATCGCCATGGTAATTTACCCCGGCTCTCGATTGTTCCTGCGAAGACCGAGGAATGTGGCCGGTGAGGACAGAGGCGCGCGAGCCGTCCGGGTGAGTCATGACCGCAAAAGCGAGAGAGTTCCTTGATTTCTGGATTGAAAACAGCGTCCACGCTGCCGAGCAATATGGAACGCCGGGTGCCTCGCAGGACGTTGCCGAGTTGGCGCGCCGGTGCATCGAGATAGCGGGACAGCAAGGCCTGACGGAACAGGATCTGCGTGATGCGGCCGGCGATATCACTGACTACATCAGGATCAGACTGAAGGCGGCGAACAGGAAGGAAGCCGATCGTCCCAAATAGTTCGGGCCACGGCCTGGCTTCGCGGCCTGAACTGGCGGCCGAGGCCGCGAAACAACAGGTCCGCTTCAGCAACGTATCAGCGACGGACTCGAAGACGTGCGTGATTGAGCGGCTTAACGCACGATGCGCTTGACCCGTTTGGTTCTCTTGGCAGCCACAGATGCCGTGCCAGCGGGTGCAGAGCCAGCCTGCGCGGCGGCCGCCTCGGCGTCACGCGCTTCACGGAGAGCCCGCAGACGCACCATGTTCTTGCGCACGGCGATCGCATCGCGCTCGACTTCAGCGATTGCCTGCGCACCGGCCTCGGCGGCAAGCCGCTGGCGCTGGGCCTTGGCCAGGCGCTCGGCAGAGAGTTCTTCCGGCTTCTTGGCCATGAGCGAATGAGCCCTTTGAAAAGCAGCGAGACCCGCTCAACCCATCAGAGGATCGAGCGGGCCGCGGCTGTCATCCCAGTACATCCGTGGAATAACAGATCGATTCAAGCCAGCCGAAGATCTTCGGCGCTGGTCTTGCCACGCATCTTGTCGACCTTGAGTTCGAACGACAGCTTCTGGCCCTCGGCGAGACCGCCAAGTCCGGCCCGCTCGACAGCGCTGATGTGAACGAACACGTCATTCGTGCCATCATCGGGCTGAATGAAACCGAAGCCCTTCTGGCCGTTGAACCACTTCACAGTACCTGTAGGCATTTGTCTTCTCCAAAGCGGACGCACGTGAATTCGCGCTTGGTTCCGCATCATCCTTCAACCGACGATGTTCTTTGGAAAAGGGCCGCTTTGACCATTCAACAAGGCACAACGGCAAATCGAACGCTGCAAGCATACACACTTAATCCGCTAGGGCAAGCACCGAAGCGCCGTCGATCGGATGAGCGGTGTTACACCGAGCTGACGTTCCGATAAACCGAATCACTCTCCGCGCAAGGCTTGCGCCGTCGGGTGATTGATGTCGCGGACGCAAATCGCGATATTCAACCACCCGAACTTTTCGCCTTGCGTGGAACTCGCCTGGCGCGCGTCTGAACACTTGCTTTTGCCGCTGCCGGTTCCGTCGGGCGCGTGATCGGAAACGTCTCCCGCATATGCGCTGCCAGCATTGCACAGTAATCGGTCGCGAAACGAGGCAACGGACGCCGCTTGTCCCATGAGATGGTCAGAGGCTCCTGCAACACGCGGCGTCCGTGCGTGAGACCGACAATCCTTAATCCGTAGCGCCAGCATTGAAGCTGGGAGGGAACGATCGCGACGCCGTGCCCCGCTTCGGCGAGTGCCAGCAAGGTGTGCGGACTGCGACTCTCGAACATGATCTTCGGTTTCAGGCCCGCCATACGGCTTGCCGCATCGAAAGCACGGCGAAATCCGAACCCGCTGTCCAGCAGCAGCAACGGAAGTTCGGCGAGGTCAGCGATCTCGATTGTGCGACGGGGACCAAGTGGCATCGATGGATGGCAAGCAGCCAGTAACTGCACGGATCCAAGCGGAAGGCTGCCGAAGTGCTGTTCGTTCAGTCTGACGGCGTGCAGCAAATTTTGGCCGAGATGAACTTCGCCGCGTTCAAGCATCGCCAATATCTCGCTGCCCGTCCCCTCCCTGATCCTGATCTCGACCCTGGGATATCGCTCCGCGTACCGGTGCAGAAATTCCGACAGCACGCTTTCGATGTGTTGCGGCGAGCCGGCGATCCTTAGGACCCCGGTATCTCCTTGGCGAAGCAGCTGAGCCTGCTCCTTCAAGGAATTGACGCTGTTGAGCAGCAGACGGCAGCCCGCAATCAACTGCTCGCCTTCGCCGGTCAATAGAAGCCGCCGCCCGACGCGATCGAAGAGCTGCAAGCCGAGCTCCCGTTCGAGACCGATGATTTGCCTGGACAGAGCGGGTTGGGCGACACGCAACCGCAAAGCGGCTTTTGAGACCGTGCCGAGCTCGGCCACCGTCAAGAATGTGAGGGCCTGTTGAAGGTTCATGCCCGCTTATACCATTCGAGCATAAGGTTCGAGAAAATATATGTATTGGACGTATTTCGAAGCCTCGTGGAGAGTCCTGCCAGGCTGCGGCTTACGGCATCGGCACTGGCATCGGAGGAGGCTCACATGAATTCTGGAGGCAAGATGGCTCTGGTCATGTTGAGTTGTACCGCTATCGGCGCTCTTGGCACCGAAGCACTGCATGGCGAAGCCAGGCCGCCCGCCTATCTGATCGGCCAAATCGAGGTCACCGACCCCGATGGTTATGCCAGGGAATATCTCCCGAAGGCGAAGGAGATCATCAAGGCGCATGGCGGCAAGCTGATCGCGGCTGCCGGCGCGGCGGCAACCGGTTCGCAGGTCGTTGCCGTCGATGGAGATCCACCCAAGCGCGTCGTCATCTACATGTATCCGAGCATGGAGGCGCTTTGGGCCTGGCGACACGATCCGGCCTACGTGCAGGTTCGGGCGGTCGGCGAGAAATACGCGAGGTACCACACATTTGCGGTCGAGGGCTCCGTCGCCAATTAGCCCTCATCACGCCGTCGGTCGCTGCGACCTGCAACGTGCGCCACCTAATTCCGAAACACCAGGCAGCGCCCGCCGACTGCCTCCAACCGGGCGCACAGCTGATTAGCTCGCTCACGGGTCGTCTCGGCGACCCGGAGCAGATACCAGGTGGCCGAGCCTGGCCCGGCCATGCGCGATCTCAGAACGAGCGGTGCGCGATCGCCGAGCACGGATGCAAATCGTTTCTGAAGTTGCTGGTAGTCGGCGAGTACGCGCGATTGCGACGGGCCGCCGGCCAATTGAAGTCCCCAGGGCCCCCACGCAGCTTGCTGCGCGATTGTCGCGGACTCTCTTGGGCCCGCTGGAAGCGCCCGAACGAGCATGCCGCGCACGATGTCACCACAAGCCATGGCCGCATCGGTGTGGACCCGATCCTCAAGCGAGCCTTGCGCCCATTCCTCTGCGGACTTGCCGGTGATGATCCTGACATAGGCGCGCGTTTCGCCCGGCAGGCTTCCACGTCCCGCCAACCAATCCTGAACGCGCCGTGGACCACCATTATAGGCGGCCGCCGCAAGGCCGAGATTGCCGAACTGCGCGCGCAGCTCGCGGAGCCAGCGCGCGGATTCCTGCAAGGCAGGCAATGGCTCGAACGGGTCGGCCAGACCGCGCCACCGCGCAGTACCGGGCATGAACTGGGCGATCCCCTGGGCACCGGCCGAACTGACCGAGTTGGGATCGAAATTGCTTTCCTGCCAGATCAGCCGGACGAAGAAATCCGGCGGCAAGCCGTTCTCCAATGCAGCCTCCTCTAACGCCTTGCAGTACTGCTGCGGCCCATCGAGCTTTGGACGCAAAGCTGTCGGCGCCGGCGACGGAACGGATGACGATTGCTGATCGGACGCCGACCGATCGGCCTCAGCGTTGCGCACTCCGGCGTTGCTATCCGGACGAGACGTTTCTGTTTGCGATGTTTCTGTCTGCGCCGGCTCTGCGCGTTGCGCGCCGGGCGTGACCGCTGGATCGCCGGGAGGTTGGGCGCTTGCGACGGGGACGAACAGCAGCAGGCAAGCCGAGCCGATAGCCGCTGGCAAAATCGATCGATGAACCCGCCGCGGCCCGAAAATCGACTGCATAAAGCGATCATCAAATTGGATGCACTTGCGGAATCATATCATCGGCGCCGCCCGGGCGGCCAGAAAATTTGCTGCCTAGCGGTTGGACAGGCTTCCAACGATCGACGCGCGGCGGGACAGTTCGATCCAGTTGCCATCGGGATCGAGGATCATGGAGATCCGTGCGACCTCGCCGAGCGTCACCGGCGCAAGGCCTTCCCGCACGCCCTTGGCGCGCAACTCGTCATGCACGGCGTCGATCTCGGCGACCTGCAGCGTGATGTAGCGCCAGCCGCGCGCACCCCGAACCGGATCGATGGTTGCGGCGCGATCTTCCCTGAGCAAGATCAGACTGTCGCCGAGGCGAAACGCCGGACCATCAGACCAGGACTGCTCGGCGAAGCCGAGGATGTCGCCGTAGAACCTGCGATGCGCGGCAAGGTCGCGCACCGCCATCACGACGCCGATCTGGGCGATGCCGTCATGTCCGGGCGGGACGAGGCAAACGCTGTTGCCGTCGGGGTCGGCCATGCGTTGCGGTGCGTCGACGCCGGCGCGCGCAATGATCAGCTCGCGATAGCCGCTCGGCGCCACATCCGGCAGCGGCTCGACATGATGGTTGAGCTTGATGACCGAACCTTGCGCGTCGTGCCGGTACTGTTTCTGCCCGCGGCGGATCGGCTGCACATGATCGAAGCGAAGTCCGGCCTCCTGCTGCCAGAACCGCAGCATCGGTTCGAGATCGTTGAAGGAAAGGCCGACGTCGATCACGTTCTTTGCCAGTTGCATCTGCTGCCGCCTTCGGATGAAGTGCACCACGATGGATTAGCTATGCGAGGATCAAGTCACCAACGCAAGCACCACGATCACTGTCGCAGGTCGGCCGGCCTGCCGGTGCACCTGCCTGAAACAGTCAATCCAGTGAGGACCGATATGCAAGCAGGCCTCGTTCAAACCTTTCGCGCTTTTGCGTACAATAATGCCTGGGCCAATCACCGCCTGCTCACGGCCTGCGCCGGTCTCAGCCAGGCGGAGTTCGCCGCCGCGCGGACCGGGTTCTTCCCGAGCCTGCAGGCGACGCTGAACCACATTCATGTCATCGATCTCTTCTACATTGATGCGCTCGAGGGCGGCTGGCTCGGGCCGAAGGCGTGGGCCAACGAGGTGCCCTACCCGTCAGTCGCCGCACTGAAAGACGCCCAGCGCGCGATCGATCAGCGGCTGATCATGCACTGCGATGCGCTGACGGCTGAGCGGCTCGATGATGTGGTGAAGATCAATCGCGACACGAGCGTGCAGACCGAGCGGCGCGACCGCCTCTTGATGCATCTGTTTCAGCACCAGATCCATCATCGCGGCCAGGCCCATGCGATGCTCTCGGAGACCACGGTGAAGCCGCCGCAGCTCGACGAATTCTTCGCCGCCGGCGAAGCCCCGCTCCGGGCAGCCGAGTTCAGGGATCTCGGCTGGAGCGAAGCCACCGTGTGGGGCGGCTGATGGTTCCGCCCGCCATCGGCGATGCGGTTCCTGATCCGGAACGAGGTCTTGAAACCCGGCGCCTCCACGCTCACCTCTTGTGAAACGTGGGGAACTCTATCAATGCCATTCGCCAATCACCGGGGCCAACGTATCCATTACACCGTCGAGGGATCCGGGCCGCTGATCGTGCTGCAGCACGGTCTCTTGCTCGACGCCGCGAGCTGGAAGCAATGCGGCGTGGTCGACGCGCTTGCCGATCGCTTTCGTGTCGTCTGCGTCGATTCGCTCGGACATGGCCTGAGCGACAAGCCCGCCGATCCGGCGCTTTATAACCAGGCGCAGCGCGCCGGCGACATCGTCGCCGTGATCGACGATCTCGGCGACGAGCGCGCCCATGTGGTGGGACACTCGATGGGCGGCTGGGTCGCGGTCGGCGTCGCCCGATTTTTCCCGGCACGGCTGGCGTCGCTGGCAATCGGCGGCTGGGACTTTCTCACCGGACTGCCGCGCGGTAATGCCGGCCCGCTGACCTACAGCGCCTTCATCACCTTTGCCCGCCGCACCGTGCCGGAGCTCGCCGAATGGGTGACGCCGGATATCGAAGGCGGAGTGCGTGCCTGCTTCAATGCGCTCGGCCAGGTCGATGGCGCAAAGGACGCGGTGCTGTCCTCGCGCGTGCCGGTGCTGCTGTGGAACGGACAGGACGACGGACCGCATGCGCCGATGCAGCGCTTCGCCGCGGAAAACGGCCTCGCTGCGATGTCGGTGCCCGGCGATCACCTCGGCGCGCTATTTCAGCACGGCGCCGCGATCGGCCGGGGTATCGGCTCGTTCGTCGGTCGCGGTTAGAGCGCTTAGGCAGAACAGCGCCCCCGACTTCGCTGTGCTCCCTCTCCCGTTCTTCACGGGGAGAGGGTTGGGGTGAGGGGCTGTCTCCGTGTAAACGGTGATAGCTGTGTTCGCGGAGACTCCCCCTCACCCGGAACGCATCTAGCGATGCGTCATAGCTGAAGCTCTGCTTCAGCGTTCTTGGGAACGGCCGCCAACGGCGGCCTATGCCTCTCCCCGCACGCGGGGCGAGGTGAAGCGTCCCGCGCTACGCCGGCTCCGGCATCCCTGAGAGCAGCTTGTCGAGCGTGATCGGATAGTCGCGCACGCGAACGCCGGTCGCGTTGTGGACCGCATTGGCGACCGCGGCGGCGACGCCGCAGATGCCGAGCTCGGCGACGCCCTTGGCCTTCATCGGCGATGAGATCGGATCGGTCTCGTCGAGGAAGATCATCTCCTGATGCGGGATGTCGGCATGGACCGGCACCTCATAGGCAGCAAGGTCGTGATTGATGAACAGGCCGTGCCGCTTGTCGACCACGAGATCCTCCATCAGCGCCGCCCCGACACCCATGGTCATCGCGCCGATCACCTGGCTGCGCGCCGCCTTCGGGTTGAGGATGCGGCCCGCCGCGCAGACCGCAAGCATCCGCCGCACCCGGATCTCCGCCGTGTCGGCATCGACGCCGACCTCGACGAAATGCGCGCCGAAGGTCGACTGCTGGTAGGTTTTCGCGAGATCGCCGTATTCGATGGCATCCTCCGCCACGAGGTCGCCGCCGCCGGCGGCCTGCGCCAGCGGCACGCTGCGATTGCCGGAGCGGACCACGCCGTCGGCAAACACCGCCTCCGCGGAATTGAAGCCGAGCTTCTGCGCAATGGCCTCGCGCAGCTTGGTACAGGCGGCATAGACGCCGGCGGTCGAATTGTTGCCGCCCCACTGCCCGCCCGAGCCGCAGGACACCGGAAAGTCGGAATCGCCGAGCCGCACCGCGACCTTCTCGAGCGGCACGCCCATCATCTCGGCCGCAGTCTGCGCGATGATGGTGTACGAACCGGTGCCGATGTCGGTCATGTCGGTCTCGACGGTCACGATGCCGTTCTGGTCCAGACGAACGCGGGCCGCCGATTTGGTCACGAGATTGTTCCGGAACGCCGCGGCGACGCCCATCCCGACCAGCCAGCGCCCATCGCGGACGGCGCCGGGTTTCGGATTGCGCTTGTCCCAGCCGAACCGCGCCGCGCCATCGCTCAGGCACTGCACCAGTTGCCGCTGCGAAAAGTGCCGCTCCGGATGCTCGGGGTCGACCTGGGTGTCGTTGCTGATGCGCAGCACGACCGGGTCGATGCCGAGCTTCTCGGCGAGCTCGTCGATCGCGATCTCGAGCGCCATCATGCCGGAGGCTTCTCCGGGCGCGCGCATCGCATTGCCCTCCGGCAGATCGAGCGCCGCAAGCCGCGTCGCCGTCATCCGGCTGGCGCCGGCATAAAGCAGCCGCGTCTGGCTCACCGCCATCTCGGGCTCGCCGTCCTTGACGTTGCCGGACCAGCTTTCGTGGCCGATCGCGGTGATCTTGCCGTCGCGCTCGGCGCCGATGCGGATGCGCTGGATCGTCGCCGGACGGTGCGTCGTGTTGTTGAACATCAGCGGACGTTGCAGCGCGACCTTGACCGGCCGGCCGGCCGCGCGGGCGCCGAGCGCGGCGAGCAGCACCTCGGCGCGCAGGAACAGCTTGCCGCCAAAGCCGCCGCCGATATAGGGCGACACCAGACGGACATTCTCCTTGGCGATGCCAAGCGTCTTCGCCATGTCCGCGGCGCCCCAGGCGATCATCTGGTTGGAGGTCCAGACCGTGAGCTTGTCGCCGTCCCAGGCCGCGATCGAAGCATGCGGCTCCATCATCGCGTGGCCCTGATCGGGCGTGGTGTAGGTGGCATCGAGTTGTACGGGCGCACTAGCGAAGGCGGCGGCGAAATCGCCGACGGCGGTATCGGCCGGGCCGCCGAATGATGGGTGCGGCGTGACGCCCTTGTCCCGCTCCGCGGCGAGATCGAACTTGCCGTCGCCCTTGACGTAGTCGATCCGGACCAGCTGCGCCGCGGCCCGTGCCTGCTCGAAGGTCCCGGCGACGACGACGGCGACGGCCTGGTGATAATGCGCGATCTCGGGCCCGCCGAGCAGCGGCGCCGCATTGCGCTCGCCCTTGCCGAGCTTGCCGGCATTGTCCGCTGTGACGATGGCGAGCACGCCCGGTGCAGCCTTCGCCGCCTCGAGATCGATCGAACCGATCCGCCCCTTGCCGATCGCCGATCCAACCACGTAGCCATAGGCCTGGTTGGCCGCGACGTCGTGCCGCTCATAGGCGTAAGGCGCGGTGCCGGTGGTCTTCAGCGGCCCGTCGATCCGGCTGGTCGGGTGGCCGATCACCTTGAGCTGGTCGATCGGATTGAAGGTGGCGGGATGTTCAAAACGCATGATGTCAGGCCCTCTTCTTAAGCCTTGGATCTTAAGCTCTGGCCTCACGCAGCACCGCCGCCAGCGTTCGCTCGGCGAGCGGCAGCTTGTACGCATTGTCCTTGGTCGGCTTCGCATCGGCGAACAGGCGCGCGGTGACCGCCTTGGCGCCAGCAGGCAATTCCGCCTCCGCCGCCTCGACGCGCCACGGCTTGTGCGCCACGCCGCCAAGCGCGACGCGGCCGGTGCCGTCGCGCTGCACGATCGCAGCAACCGAGACCAGCGCAAAGGCATAAGAGGCGCGGTCGCGCACCTTGCGATAGGCCTGCGCGCCGCCGACCGGTTTCGGCAGCACCACCGCGGTGATCAGCTCGCCCGGCTCCAGGCTGGTTTCGATCTCGGGGCTGTCGCCGGGCAGACGATGCAGCTCGGCGATCGGGATGCTGCGCGTGGTGCCGTCGGGCCGCACCGTCTCGACGACGGCGTCGAGCGCGCGCATCGCCACCGCCATGTCGCTCGGATGGGTCGCGATGCAGGCGTCGCTCACACCGACCACCGCATGCTGGCGGCTGAAGCCGCCGATCGCGGCGCAGCCGCTGCCGGGCTTGCGCTTGTTGCAGGGCAGATTGGTGTCGTAGAAATAAGGACAGCGCGTCCGCTGCAGCAGATTGCCCGCGGTCGTCGCCTTGTTGCGTAATTGGCCGGAAGCACCGGCGAGTAGCGCGCGCGACAGCACGCCGTAGTCGCGCCGCACGCGTATATCGGCGGCGAGATCGGTGTTGCGCACCAGCGCGCCGATCCGCAAGCCGCCGTCCGCGGTCTCCTCGATGCGGTCGAGCGCCAGGTCGTTGACGTCGATCAGATGCGCCGGCGTCTCGATCTCGAGCTTCATCAGATCGAGCAGATTGGTGCCGCCGGCGATGAACTTGGCGTTCGCGGTGCCGGCGGCGGCTGCGGCCGCCGCGCCCGGCGAGGCGGCGCGCTCATAGCTGAATGATCTCATGCGCTCCTCCCGGCGACCTCGCTGATCGCCTCGGCGATGTTGGAATAGGCGCCGCAGCGGCAGATGTTGCCGCTCATGCGCTCGCGGAGCTCGGCATTGGTCAGTCGCAGCGGCGCATTCAGATCCGCCGTGACATGGCTCGGGATGCCGGCCTTGACCTCGGCAAGCACTGCGACCGCCGAGCAGATCTGGCCCGGCGTGCAATAGCCGCATTGATAGCCATCATGCTCGACGAATGCCGCCTGCAGCGGATGCAACCCGTCCGGCGTGCCGAGCCCCTCGATCGTCGTGATCTCGTCGCCCTGATGCATCACGGCGAGCGTCAGGCAGGAATTGATCCGCCGGCCGTCGACGATCACCGTGCAGGCGCCGCATTGGCCGTGGTCGCAGCCCTTCTTGGTGCCGGTCAGATGCAGGTGCTCGCGCAGGGCATCGAGCAGCGTGGTCCTGGTGTCGAGCTCGAGCTGGTGGGTTTCGCCGTTCACGTCAAAGGATACTCTCGTCATCACGGGCGCTCCGGTCGGGGCAGATTGGGCGGCCGCAGGCGGCGGCGCGATCGACGACGCCGCAAGCGAGGCGGCTCCAACAATCAACAGATGGCGCCGCGATAGTTCCAAACGTCCGGAGATCTGCATGCCGCTGCTCTCCTCAAGTCAGCCGAGCGCGGAACCACGACAACAACGTGTCGAGGTCTGCTCGGCCTGTCAGCAAAGGGGGAATGCTGCGACCAGCGGAATGTTTCTCGCGGGGAAGTTAAACTCGTCGCGAGCGCCACAGCCGCTCCAGGGAGGCAGCGGCGCCATCAGGCGCGGGCGGCCTCCGCGGCAGTATCGCCGTGCGCGGCCGGCCTACGACCAATGTCCCCTGCCCGGAATCGCAAGATTCCGGTTATCTGCATTGCGCCGTTCTCATGCTCGCCCACGGGGAAAAGCGGCCCGGAACACGCTGGAGCTCTTGGGGCTTGCACCGGATCATGTAGGATGGCGGCACGACCTCCACCGGCGACGATGCCGGCCGACCCTGGGACCGCTCGATGACCGCGCATGTCATAGTGACCGACGAAGCCGCCACGCGCGTGATCCGGCTGCGCAGGCCCGAAAAGAAGAACGCGATCACCCAGGAGATGTTTCGCGCGATCAGCGACGCGATCGACAAGGCGCAGAACAATCCGAAGATCCGCTGCCTGATCATCACCGGCGGCTCCGGCGTGTTCACTGCGGGCAACGACATCGAGGACCTGCTCGCGCAGGGCACCTCGACCAGTGAGACGCCGCCGGCCTCCGACCTCGTCAAGTTCCTGTATTCGCTGGCCCACAATGTGAAGCCGATCATCGCCGCCGTCGACGGCGTCGCGATGGGCATCGGCACCACCATGCTGTTTCACTGCGACTATGTGCTCGCCAGCAAGACCGCGCTGTTCTCGACGCCGTTCTCCAATTTCGGCCTCGTGCCGGAAGGCGCCTCGAGCCTGTTGATGCCGCGCATGATGGGCCACCAGCGTGCCTTCGCGATGCTGGTGATGGGCCGCACCATGTCGGCCGACGACGCCCGCGTCGCCGGCTTCGTCAATACCGTGGTGGCGCCGGGGCATGCCGAGGTGGAGGCGCACAAGGTGGCGCGCGAGATCTGCGCGCTGCCGGCCGAGGCGGTGGCGATCTCGCGGCGCCTGATCCGGCTGCCGCCAGAGGACGTCACCCGCCGCATCGAGCAGGAGAACCATCTGTTCAGCGAACGGATGCGCTCCGAGGAAGCAGTCGAGGCGTTCAAGGCATTCATGGCTCGCCCGAAGGATTGAAACGAAGCATCGCAATATTGTAGTGGCGCGGCGCCATGATCCCGTGCTCCATGGACAGGTCATGAGACAGCCCCGCCTTTCCCCTCTCGCCGCGCTCTGCGCGTTCGGACTGGCCGCAGCAAACCCCTGCCCGGCGCAGGCCGCGGAGCCGGTGAGCCTGCGCATTCTCGCGATCAACGATTTCCACGGCTATCTGCGGCCGCCGCCGGGTGGCATCCGCATCACCGACCCCGCTGACGCGACCAGGAAGATCGTGGAGCCCGCCGGCGGCGCCGAGCGGATGGCCACCGTCGTCAAGCAGCTGCGCGAGGGCCACAAGAACAACATCTTCGTTGCGGCCGGCGACCTGATCGGCGCGAGCCCGTTCCTGTCGGCGATGTTTCACGACGAGCCGACCATCGAGTCGCTCTCGCTGATGGGGCTTGCGATCTCCTCGGTCGGCAATCACGAATTCGACGAGGGCAAGGACGAGCTGCTGCGGATGCAGAATGGCGGCTGCCATCCGATCGACAAATGCCAGGGGCCGCACCCGTTCACAGGAGCCAAATTCCGCTATCTCGCCGCCTCCACGATCGAGAAGGCGACCGGCAAGCCGGTGTTTCCGCCCTACGAGATCAAGCAATTCGACGGCATTGCAGTGGCCTTCATCGGGCTGACGCTGAAGAACACCCCGAACCTGGTGTCGCCGGCCGGCGTCGCGAGCCTCGACTTCCGCGACGAGGCCGAGACCGTCAATGCGCTGGTCCCCGAGCTGAAGGCGAAGGGCGTCGAGGCGATCGTGGTGCTGATCCACGAAGGCGGCTTTCCGACCGGCGACTATAATGAATGTCCAGGGATCTCCGGGCCGATTGTCGACATCGTCAAGAAGTTCGATCGCGCGGTCGACGTCGTGGTCTCCGGCCACACCCACCAGGCCTATGTCTGCGAGATCGACGGACGGCTCGTCACCTCCGGCGACAAATACGGCACCCTGGTCACCGCGATCGATCTTCAGCTTGATCCGAACAGCCATGACGTGATCAGCGCCAGGGCCGCCAACACCATCGTGCGGATCGCCGGCACGGCCAAGGATCCCGAGCAGAGCGCGCTGCTGGAATCCTACGACCGGCTGGCCGCGCCGATCGCGAGCCGCGCGGCAGGCTCGGTCACCGAAACGCTGTCGCGTACACCTGCCGAAACTGGCGAGAGCCCGCTCGGCGACATCGTCGCCGATGCACAGCTGCTTGCAACCAGCGCTGAACCGAATGGCGGCGCGGTGATCGCCTTCACCAATCCCGGCGGCGTGCGCACCGACATCGTCAAGCGCGAGGACGGCGCGGTGACCTATGCCGATATCTTCGCAAGCCAGCCGTTCCGCAACCAGCTGGTGACGATGACGCTGACCGGCAAGCAGCTCAAGGACGCGCTGGAGCAGCAATGGGCCGATCCGAAGCGGCCGCGCGCCCTCCAGGTCTCGAACGGGTTCTCCTATGCGTGGGATGCGAGCAAGCCCGATGGCGCGCGCATCATCGCCGCACGGATGTCGCTGGACGGCAAGCCGATCGACCCGGCCGCGAGCTACCGCGTCACCGTGAACAATTATCTCGCCGAGGGCGGCGACGGCTTCACGGTGTTCAAGCAAGGAACCGCGCAGCAGTTCGGCATCTACGACGTCGATGCGCTCTATGCCTACTTCAAGGCCAACAGCCCGGTAGGCCCAACGGCAGGCAAGCGGATCGAGCGGATCAATTGAGCGAGGTCTAGGGGTGGCGTACGCAGCTCCTCACGTCATTACGAACGGAGCGAACCAATCCATTGTCTCCGAGCATGCGGCGGCATGGATTGCTTCGCTCCGCTGGCAATGACGCGGAAAACACCCCGGCTTTGGAAGGACGGGAACAGGGATGATGTCGGCCCTTTCCGGAACGCCGCTAACGGCCTAGATTAGGGCCTGCTCTTGCATGATCTTGGTCGGAAAACCGCTGCGCACTTTTCCGGATCATGCGTCCTCGCACGCGCATCGATTGCGCCGGGAATCTGCATGACACTGCTTCTGACGCATTCCGCCTGTCTCGACCACCTGACCCCTCCCGGACATCCCGAACGCCCCGACCGGCTGCGGGCGGTCGCCGAGGTGCTCGGCGAGGATCGCTTCAAGGCGCTGGTGCGCGATTCCGCGCCGGAAGGCGACCTCGACACCGTGCTGCTCTGTCACGGTGAGCACTATGTCGGCGAACTCCGCCACATCGCGCCGACCTCCGGCATGATCTATATCGACGGCGACACCTCGATGTCGCCGGGCACTTGGGAAGCGGTGATGCGCGGCGTCGGCGGCGCGGTGGCCGCCGCCGATGCGGTGATGGAGGGCAAGCATCAAAACGCGTTCGTCGCGGTGCGCCCGCCCGGGCACCACGCCGAGAAATCGACGCCGATGGGCTTCTGCTTCTTCGACAATGCCGCGATCGCCGCCCGCCACGCGCAGCGCAAATACGGCATCAAGCGCGCCGCAATCATCGATTTCGACGTCCATCACGGCAACGGCACGCAGGATATCTTCTGGGCCGACCCGACCGTGATGTATTGCTCGACGCACCAGATGCCGCTGTTCCCCGGCACTGGGGCCGCCAGCGAGCGTGGCGAGCACGACACTGTCGTCAACGCGCCGCTGGCGCCCGGCGACGGCGGCGCCAAGTTCCGCTCCGCTTTCGAGAACCTGATCCTGCCGCAGCTGGAGAAGTTCTCCCCCGAACTTATCGTCATTTCGGCGGGCTTCGACGCGCATCACCGCGATCCCTTGGCCTCGATCAACCTGACGGGCGAGGATTTCGGCTGGGTCACGCGCAAGCTGATGGATCTCGCCGACAAGAGCGCCGGCGGCCGCGTCGTCTCCGTCCTGGAAGGCGGCTACGACCTGCAGGGCCTGAAAGAGTCGGTGGCATCTCACGTCACCGCATTGATGGACGGGTAAATCCCCGCCACAATACGCCCGCAAAAATTCGATTGATTCTGCGCCGGGGCGAGCATGGCCTGCGACAGGTCATGTTTGGACGACAAGATCAGGTTGCGATCTGATCCACGCAATCGGGAACGCAAGAATGGCCGAGAACACCCAAGCCGACGTGAAGAAGCTCTCCTTTGAACGCGCGATCGAGGAACTCGAATCGATCGTCAAGCGGCTCGAAGACGGCAAGGTCCCGCTTGAGGAATCGGTCGCGATCTATGAGCGCGGCGAGGCACTGAAGCGGCGCTGCGAGGAATTGCTGCGCCAGGCCGAAGCCCGCGTCGACAAGATCACCACCGACGCCTCGGGCCAGCCGACCGGCACCGAGCCGCTCGACGTGCAGTAGCGGCGCCGCCGCCTACCTCGATCGTGCGGCGCGATGTCCGCCACGGCGGGCAATTGTTGCTGTACATTCCAGCCACCCGTAAACCCCCGGGGCTACCCGCGGAGGTCGGGTACGGCTGCGAATCAGGCCGAGCCGCCCCGGCCGGCTGCCGCCAAATTAGGCGAATTGGAACCCGGCTCCCGCCCGGCTATTGAAAAGACTAGGGTTTTCAGCGCACCGCATAGGAACCCTGCGCCCCCTATCGGGTTGGCTTTGGCTGCGGCTTTGGTGTAATGCTTCCAGTTCTATGGGCATTTGAGAGTGGCGGGCAGCCCGACTTTTCGGGCGGCATGCATCTCAAATGGTTCGACAAAACTGAACCGGGACGGGTGAAGAGCGACCAAGGTGATGCATATCACGTGGTCCAATCCGGAGTGAATCTAGGCTTACAACCAGGCACCGGCCTGCCGGGGCGGCACCCAGTGTCTGGCATTCGCTGCGCGGTGTGCGCGCCATCCCATCTCGCGTCGGGCGGTTCGTTCCGACAGGCAAAAATTGGAAATTCGCTGTGACCACATTTAGTAAGACGCCGCTTCTTGACACTATTCACACGCCGGATGACCTGCGCAAGCTGAAGGTCGAGCAGGTGCAGCAGGTTGCCGACGAGCTGCGCCAGGAAACCATCGACGCGGTGTCGGTGACCGGCGGCCATTTCGGCGCCGGCCTCGGCGTGGTCGAACTGACCACCGCCATCCACTACATCTTCGACACCCCGCGCGACCGCCTGATCTGGGACGTCGGCCACCAGGCCTACCCGCACAAGATCCTGACCGGACGCCGCGACCGCATCCGCACGCTGCGCACCGGCGGCGGCCTCTCCGGCTTCACCAAGCGCACCGAAAGCGACTACGATCCGTTCGGCGCCGCGCACTCCTCGACCTCGATCTCGGCCGGCCTCGGCATGGCCGTGGCGCGCGATCTCTCCGGCGGCAAGAACAACGTTATCGCCGTGATCGGTGACGGCGCGATGTCGGCGGGCATGGCCTATGAGGCGATGAACAACGCCGGCGCGATGAACTCGCGCCTGATCGTGATCCTCAACGACAACGACATGTCGATCGCGCCGCCCGTCGGCGCGATGAGCGCCTATCTGTCGCGCCTCTACTCCGGCAAGACCTACCGCTCGCTGCGCGAGGCCGCCAAGCAGATCAACAAGCGCCTGCCGAAGATCCTCGCCAACCGCGCCAACCGCGTCGAGGAATATTCCCGCGGCTTCATGATGGACGGCGGCACGCTGTTCGAGGAACTCGGCTTCTACTATGTCGGCCCGATCGACGGTCACAATCTCGACCATCTGCTGCCGGTGCTGAAGAACGTCCGCGACATGGAGACCGGCCCGATCCTAGTTCACGTCGTGACCCAGAAGGGCAAGGGCTACGGCCCGGCCGAAGCCTCCGCCGACAAGTACCACGCCGTGGTCAAGTTCGACGTCGCGACCGGCACCCAGGCCAAGGCCAAGCCGAATGCGCCGGCCTACCAGAACGTGTTCGGCCAGAGCCTCGTCAAGGAAGCCGAGAAGGACGACAAGATCGTCGCCATCACCGCGGCGATGCCGTCAGGCACCGGCGTTGATATTTTCAACAAGGCGTTCCCGGACCGCACCTTCGACGTCGGCATTGCCGAACAGCACGCGGTGACCTTCGCCGCCGGCCTCGCCACCGAAGGCTACAAGCCGTTCTGCGCGATCTATTCGACCTTCCTGCAGCGCGGCTATGACCAAGTGGTCCATGACGTCGCGATCCAGAGCCTTCCGGTCCGCTTCGCGATCGACCGCGCCGGCCTGGTCGGCGCCGACGGCGCGACGCACGCGGGTTCGTTCGACAATGCGTATCTCGGCTGTCTGCCGAACATGGTGATCATGGCCGCCGCCGACGAGGCGGAACTGGTCCACATGGTGGCGACGCAGGTTGCGATCAACGATCGTCCGAGCGCGCTGCGCTATCCGCGCGGCGAAGGCCGCGGCATCGAGATGCCGGAAGTCGGCGTTGCCCTCGAGGTCGGCAAGGGCCGCATCATCCGTGAGGGCAAGAAGGTCGCGCTGCTGTCGTTCGGCACCCGTCTCGCCGAGTGCGAGAAGGCGGCCGACGAGCTCGCCGCGCACGGCCTTTCCGCCACGATCGCCGACGCGCGCTTCATGAAGCCGCTCGACGAAGAGATGATCATGAAGCTCGCCCGCGACCATGAGATCCTGATCACGATCGAGGAAGGCTCGATCGGCGGCTTCGGCTCGCATGTCATGCAGTTCCTGTCGGACAACGCCATGCTCGACAGCGGCATGCTCAAGTTCCGCTCGATGATCCTGCCCGACGTGTTCCTCGACCACGACACGCCGGCGGCGATGTATGCCCGCGCCGGTCTCGACGCCAAGAGCATCGTTGCCAAGGTGTTCGAAACCCTCGGCAAGGACTACAAGGCCGAGACCGTCAAGCTCGCCTGATCGTGACGGGCGGCGCTCACTGGAGCATTTTCGGTTCCGATTGAATCAGAACCGAAGCTCCGGGTTCTCGCTCGAAAACGCACCAGCCCCGGCAAGTCCATGAAGATCTATCTGGCAGGTCCTGACGTGTTCCTGCCGGATGCCGTGGAGATCGGCCGCCGCAAGGCGGAGGTTTGCGCCTATCACGGGCTGATCGGGCTGTATCCGCTCGACAACAGCATCGATCCCACCGCCGCCGGCGTCTCGCTCACCATCTTCAAGAGCAACGAGGCGATGATGGAGTCTGCCGACGCCATCATCGCCAACTTGACGCCGTTTCGCGGCCCCAGTGCCGACGCAGGCACGGTTTACGAACTCGGCTACATGGCGGGACGCGGCAAACTGTGCCTCGCCTATTCCAACGATCCCACGTCCTACGCCAATCGCGTGGCGCGGCTCAGCCAGGTCGTGCCGGCATCCGACGGACGCCTGATCGATGCGGAGGGGCTGACGGTGGAAGAGTTTGGATTGCCGGACAATCTGATGATGATGCACGCGCTCGACCTGCACGGCAGCCCGCTGGTGACCCCGCGCGAGCCGTCGGCCGACCTCTGGCACGACCTCACCTCCTTCGAGGCCTGCGTGCGGCTCGCCGCCGCGCAGCGCCGGCAGGCGGCGAAGTGACCAGAGCGGGCGACAACGACAACGACGCATCTTCCGGCAAGCGCATCGACGTGCTGCTGGTGGAACGCGGCCTGTTCGAAAGCCGGGCCCGGGCGCGCGCCGCCATCGACGCCGGCCTCGTCACCGCCGACGGCAGGCAGATCGCGAAGGCGTCCGAGATCGTCGCACCGGGCGCGGCACTCTCGGCCGAGCCGGCGCATCCCTATGTCTCGCGCGGCGGCGTCAAGCTCGCCGGCGCACTCGAGCACTATCCGATCGACGTCGAGGGCCATGTCTGCCTCGATGTCGGCGCCTCGACCGGCGGCTTCACCGAAGTGCTGCTCGCCAACGGCGCTAGCCTCGTGTTCGCCATCGATGTCGGCCACGGCCAGCTGCATCCCTCGCTGCAGGGGCATCCGAAGATCGTCTCCATGGAGGCGACCGACATCAGGAGTTTCGAGGGCAAGCGCCTGCCGGCGCGGCCCGACATCGTGGTGATCGACGTCAGCTTCATCTCACTGAAGCTGGTGCTGCCGGTGGCGCTGTCGCTGGCGGCAGCTCCGATGCATCTTTTGGCGCTGATCAAGCCGCAATTCGAGGCGGCGCGCAAACACTCCAAGCGCGGCGTGATCCGCAACGCGATGGTGCACCAGGAGATCTGCGACGATATCGCCGCCTTTGCCGCCTCGCAGGGCTGCACCGACATTCAGGTGTTCCCGTCCTCGATCCCGGGCGGCGACGGCAATATCGAATTCTTCCTCGGCGCGCGCCGTGGCTGAGCTTCTCACCATCGACCATGTCGGCCACCGCGGCGACGGCGTCGCGATCGAGGGATCGCAATCGATCTTCGTGCCTTATGCGCTGGCCGGCGAAACGGTCGAGGTCGACGACGTCCCGGGCAATCATCCCGACCGGCGGCGGCTGCTGCGGGTCGCGCGGGAAAGTCCCGAGCGCATCGCACCGTTCTGTCCGCATTTCGGCGTCTGCGGCGGCTGCGCGATCCAGCACTGGAACGACGAAGGCTACCATGCCTGGAAGCGCAACATCGTGGTCGAGACACTGGCGCAGGCGAAGATTGCGGCGGACGTCACAGCGCTGGTCGATGCCCATGGCGCAGGCCGTCGCCGCATCACGCTGCACGGGCGCATGGGCACCCATGACGTCCTCAAGGTCGGCTACGCCGCGGCAGGTTCGCACGACATCATCCCGGTCGATCGCTGCCCGATCCTCGATCCTGCGCTCGACGGCGCGCTTGAGGCGGCCTGGGCCACCGCCGAGCCGCTGACCGCGATCGGCAAGCCGCTCGACATCCAGGTCACCGCAACCGTCAACGGCCTCGACATCGACGTGCGCGGCTCCGGCGCGCTGCCGACCAGCCTGATCACCACTCTGTCGCGCGTCGCGCAGAAGCACCGGCTGGCGCGGCTAACACGCCACGGCGAGCTGGTGCTGCAGCGCGGCTCCCCCGAGATCGCGATCGGAAAGGCGAAGGTCGTGCTGCCGCCCGGCTCATTCCTGCAGGCGACCGTCAAGGGCGAGGAGACGCTGGCCGCGCTGGTTCGCGAGCATTGCGGACGCGCCAAGCATATCGCCGACCTGTTTTGCGGCGTCGGTCCGTTCGCGCTGCGCCTCGCGGAGAAGGCGCGGATCGCGGCATTCGACAGCGACACGGGTGCGATCACCGCGCTGCAGAAGGCCGCGCAATCGACGCCGGGGCTGAAGCCGCTCAAGGCCGAGGCGCGCGACCTGTTCCGCCGCCCCTTGATGCCGCAGGAGTTGCGCGACTACGACGCCGTCGTGTTCGATCCGCCGCGGCAGGGCGCGCAGGCGCAGGTCACCCAGCTGGCGGCGAGCAAGGTGCCGGTGATCGTCGCTGTGTCCTGCAACGCCGCGACGTTTGCGCGCGACGCGAAAATCCTGATCGACGGCGGCTACAAGATCGCAGCCGTCACACCGGTCGATCAGTTCCGCCACACGGCGCATGTCGAGCTGGTGGCGCGGTTCGCGCGCTGACAGGACGGAGCGGCTATCGCTGAGCGCGGGCAGTCTCGCTATAGTCTGCGCTCCATGTCCGACGATCCGCTGCTCGCACGCATCATCCCCGTTATCGCCGCCGTACCGGGCGTCGCCGCCATCGTACTCGGCGGCTCGCGGGCGCGCGGCACGGCGCATGACGCCTCCGACACCGATATCGGCCTCTACTATCGGGATGGCGCCGCGCCGGATATCGATCGGCTGCGCGAAGCTGTAACGGGTCTGGTCGACGATCCTGCTGTTGCGCATGTCACGCCGGTCGGCGAATGGGGACCGTGGATCGTCGGCGGCGCCCGGCTCGCGATCGGCGGCCGCAAGGTCGACCTGCTCTACCGCAGCATCGATCAGGTCTCCGCTGTCATCGATGCTTGCCGGAACGGCGAGATCAGCATGCACTACCAGCCGGGCCATCCGCACGGCTTCTGCTCGGCGATCTGGATGGGCGAGGTCGCGCTGTGCCATCAGCTGCACGATCCCGACGGCCTCGTCGCGGCGCTGAAGGCAAGGACCGCGCCCTACCCGCCGGCCCTGCGCGATGCGCTGATCCGGCGCTTTCAATGGGAAATCCTGTTCAGCATCGAGAATGCCGAGCTCGCCGTGCCGCGCGGCGACAGCGCGCATATCGCGGGCTGCGCCTATCGCGCGCTAACCTGCATCGCACAGGTGCTGTTTGCGCTGCACGGGCAATATCTGATCAACGAAAAGAGCGCGCTGGCGCAGGCCGCGAATTTTCCGGTGACGGTTCGCGGCCTCGCTGGCCGCGCCGCGGAGGTCTGGCGGCAGATCGGCGCGACCGAGCATGCCGCCGCGTTGCAAACGTTGCGTTTACTGGAAAACGAGCTTGAGAAGCTGTTGCTCAATACCTAGCCGTATTGCAAAATGCGCTACATGACTATAGATTATTCGCGATGGAGTAGTCTCCGATGCCCCGGACCGTCCGACACAAAGATCACCCGCTTTCGATGCGGCTGCCCGACGCCGACATCGCCATCATCGACAGGGCGGCAACGCTGCGCGGCCGCTCGCGAACGGATTTCGTCCGCGAAGCGGCCGTGCGCGCCGCCGAGGATGTCTTGATGGAAACGGTCCCGATCCGCATGAGCTCCGCAGGTTTCAAGGCCTTCATGACGGCGATGGCCGGACCTGCCAAACCCGTACCGGAGATGCAGGAGCTGCTTCGGCGTGCCGCACCGTGGGAGAAGTCCGGTTCGAAGAAGAGGAGCTGAGGCTTGGCCATTTCGGGGCCCGAGCCACTGACGTCGGCGCACGATGTAGCGTCATTCTCTTGTGGCAAGTCGTCGCTCGACCGCTGGCTGAAGACGCGGGCGCTCTCAAATCAGGAGAAAGGCTTCACCGCGGTTCTGGTCGTCCACGAAGGTAATCGCGTGGTTGGCTACTACGGCCTCGCACCGACCGCGATTGTACCGACGAGCCTGCCGCGTTCGATCCGAACCGGTCAACCGCCCGATCCCGTACCCTGCCTGCTGTTGGGGCAACTTGCGACGGACCTGAACTGGATTGGCAGGGGAGTCGGCACCGGCCTGCTCAAACACGCGCTGCAACGCTGCGTTACCGCCGCTGGATTGATTGGCGGCCGAGCATTGATCGTGAATGCCGTGGATGCTGAGGCGGCGACTTTTTGGCAACGACGTGGATTCATACCGTCCAAAGATGATCCGCTGATCCTGTTCCGATCGATCGCAGATATCGCGGCCTCGTTGTAACCGCCGCTACCGCCCCCAGCGGTCCTGCCAGATTTTCTCGCCGATCAGGCAATTGACCCGCGGCTCCTTCTCGGCGGTCCGCATGATCGGGCGCTCGGGGGTGCGGCCGGCGACTTCGAGCAGCAGCTTGGTGCGGATCGCCTCCTTGAACTTCTCACGATCCTTGATCGTCACCACGAAGGAGCCCGGTCCGCCGATCACGCAGTCCTCGTAGTAATAGTCGAGATTCTCGATATCCATCGTCGAGTAGGACGGTTCCTTCACCATGATCGGCAGACCGTTGATGACGATGCCCTTGTCGAGCGCCGCATCGCGCGCGGGCGTGATCGGCGTGCCGTTGTTGTTGGGCCCGTCGCCGGAAATATCGATCACGCGGCGCAGGCCGCGATGCGGATTCTCTTCGAACATCGGGATCGCGAAATAGATCGCGCCGGAGATCGAGGTGCGCGAGGCGCGGCGCACCGGCGTCTTCATGATCTCGGCGGCGACCGCATCGGCGGATTCAGGGCCGTCGATCACCCGCCAGGGGATGATGATCTTCTGATCGTTGGAGGCGGCCCATTCGAAATAGGTGATCGAGATCTTGCCGTTCGGACCGGCCTTCAGCGCCTGCAGGAAATCCTTGGAGACGATCGCCTGCGCATAGCCCTCGCGCTGGATCGCGAGTTCGTCCATGTCCATCGAATAGGAAACGTCGACCGCGATGATCAACTCGATGTCGACGCTCGGTGTGGATTCCTTTTCAGCCAGGCGATGGCCGGGCTGGGTTCCCGGGCCGGGCGCGGCAACACCGGCCACATCGCCGCTGGCCAACATGCCCGCGACAAGCACCGCTCCGATCGAGACATACCAGCGCATTGCGGCCCTCCCGTCGTATGAGTGTCATGGTGACACGCAATTCAGGCGGCGAAAAGCGCAGATATCAGCTGTCCTTCACATTCAGGTTAGACGTCTACGCTCAAGTCAGACTTCGCTTGCCTCGAATGCGGCGACACGCGCCGTGCCGTTGCCGCAATGACGCCGTGCAAATCGAACGGTTCCAAGGCGCACCTGAAGACGGTATTCTTACGGGGCAATCGCGAGGGAGTGCGATGCCAGATACCGTCGTCAAGCCGAAAACCAGGACGAAGACCAAGGTCGAGCGGCCGCGCCTGCACAAGGTGATCCTGGTCAACGACGACTACACGCCGCGCGAATTCGTCGTCACCGTGCTGAAGGGTGAATTCCGCATGACCGATGACCAGGCCTACAAGGTGATGCTGACGGCGCACCAGCGCGGCGTCTGCGTCGTCGCTGTCTTCACCAGGGACGTCGCCGAGACCAAGGCGACGCGCGCCACCGACGCCGGCCGCGCCAAGGGCTATCCGCTGCTGTTCACCACCGAGCCCGAGGAATAGCGCGCCAGCGCCAGATTGCCACAGGCCTTGCCGCGAATTTTAGCGATCGCGGCGACCGGTGCTTTAGGGATCGCATGGCATGAACGCGGCATGTCCGTCGCGCTGCGCCAACAACTTTCCCTGCGGAAGACCCGCCCTGAGACCTCGTTCGGGCCATTTCGCCCGTTGCCCGCCCTGCCCTGGCTCATCATGGCGGCGGCGCTGCGGATCGTCGGTTTCGGCAGGCCCGGCCTGACGCTGCCCGCGCTGGTGCTGGCCGACATCTGCGTGCTGCTCGCCTTCTTCGCGACAGCGCGGGACTCGATCCAGGCTGCCGGAGGCCAATCGTCGCTCGGCGAATGGACCCTGGCCGAGCAGACCAGACTGTCGGCGTCGATCCTGTGGCGGATCATGCTCGTGATGATCGTGGCATCAGTCGGCACCGCCGCGGTCGGCTTCACGTCGTTTGCTCCGCATTTGATGTGGGGCCTCGACGGCATGGCCTTCGATCAGGACTCCGATCTCGGCCGGTTCTGGAGTGCGGCGATCGCAGCGCTGGTGCTCTTGATCATCGTCAATGCGGAAGGCAATGGCGGCCGTGTCGCACTGTTTGCCGCCGTCAAGGATCTGGGCCGGCATGCGCTGTGGCTCGGCGCCGCGGTGCTGGTGCTCGGTGCGATCAACGTCGCGCTGGGCTACGGTCAGGAGCTTGTCCGCACCGCGATCTGGCACTTCTGGCAGACCGCGACGGTGGGCCAGCCGCTCAAGAACCTGGTCTACGTCGTCTTCATCTTCAGCTTCGCGATGCTGCGGCTGTGGATCATGCTGTCGATCCTGACCTTCGGCCTGAAGCAGTCCTACGCCCGCGGCGGCTAGCTCGCAGCAGCGACCGGCGCCTCGTCGTACAGGCCGTAGACCCGTTCGGCCTTGGCAAATCCCGCGATCGGAAACTCGCCGAGATCGCTCCAGCCGCCGTCGCTGATGCCGGCGAAGCGCTCCGAGGCCACCACTGTACGGCCGAGACGGCCGGCGATCTTCTCCAGCCGCGCGGCAAGATTAACCGCCGGACCGATGCAGGTGAAGTCGAGCCGGTTGCCGCCGCCGATATTGCCGTAGAGCACGCGCCCGAGATGCAGCGCGAGGCCGAAGCGGAAGCGTTCGACGGCATCGCCATTGGCGAATTGCAGCGCCTCGACGCCGGCGCGGGACGCGCGCGCGGCCTCCAGCACGCGTGAGCAGACCTGCACCTCGTCGCCGAGATATTCGTCGATCGGGAACACCGCGAGCAGGCCGTCGCCCATGAATTTGAGCACCTCGCCGCCATGGTCGCGGATCGCGGTGACCTGGCAATCGAAGTAGAGGTTGAGGATCTCCACGACAGTCTCGGCCGGCAGGCGGTCCGACAGCGCGGTGAAGCCGCGCAGGTCCGACAGCCAGATCGCGGCATCCATCGTATCGGCATGGCCGCGCCGGATCTGGCCGCCCATGATGCGCTCGCCGGCACGGTTGCCAACGTAAGTGTCGAGCAGCAGTGTGGCAGTGCGGCGCAGCGTGATGATCTCGATGTAGCGTGCGAGCGGCACCGTGATCGAGCGGATCGCGTCGAGCTGCTCGTCGGTGAAGCCGCCCGGCAGCCTGGTGGTCCAGCTCGAAGCATTGACGAAGCCATCGGTATAGACCAGCGGCATGGCGATGTAGTCGGTCACGCCCTCTTCCTGCAGGTCCACGACGATCGGAAAGCGCTTGCTGGCGGGATCGTCGAGCCGCGCACGTACTTCAACGCCTTGCTTGAAGACGATCGACAGCGGGCTGGCGGCAAAGTCCGGGGAGTCCAGAATGTTGTGATCGACGGTGCCGGTTTCGACTTCGCTACCCGGCTTCCAGAAGAAATGGCGGCCGTAGATCTCCGGATGCAGCGTGCGCACGAAGACGCCGATGCGCCACAGCGGCAGGCCGGCCCGCACCAGCCGTTCGCAGCATTCCGCCATCATCTGCGGCGGGGTCGGCGCCGACCGCGCGCCGCCGATCATCCACTCGATGATGTCCCGAAGCTCCGACGCGTTCATGGCATTCCCCCAGGGCGGTCTGGCGACCGCCACTATATAAGGGATCAGCGCCCGGTCTGCCCGCGGTCGCGCAGAAAATGATCGGCCAGCACGCAGGCCATCATGGCCTCGCCGACCGGCACCGCCCGGATGCCGACGCAGGGGTCGTGGCGGCCCTTGGTCAGGATGTCGGTATCCGCGCCCTTGCGGTCCACGGTCCGGCGCGTGGTCAGGATCGAGGAGGTCGGCTTGACCGCAAAGCGCACCACCACCGGCTGCCCGGTCGAGATGCCGCCGAGGACGCCGCCGGCATGGTTGGACAGGAAACGCGTTCCGTTGTTGCCGGTCCGCATCTCGTCGGCGTTCTCCTCGCCCGACAATTCGGCGGCGCCGAAGCCGGCGCCGATCTCGACGCCCTTGACCGCGTTGATGCTCATCATCGCCGCCGCCAGGTCGCTGTCGAGTTTGGCGTAGATCGGTGCGCCGAGCCCGGCCGGCACGCCCTCGGCGACGACCTCGATGACGGCGCCGATCGAGGAGCCGCTCTTCCTGATGCCGTCGAGATAGCTTTCGAAGAACGCCGCCTTGTCCTTGTCGGGACAAAAGAACGGATTGTTCGCAATCTCGTCCCAGTCCCACTTCTCGCGGTCGATCTTGTGCGGCCCCATCTGCACCAGCGCGCCGCGCACCTTCACCTCGGGCAGCACCTTGCGCGCGATCGCACCGGCCGCGACGCGGGTCGCGGTCTCGCGCGCGGAGGAGCGTCCGCCGCCGCGATAGTCGCGCAGGCCGTATTTCGCTTCATAGGTGAAGTCGGCGTGGCCGGGGCGGAACTTGTCCTTGATCTCGGAATAATCCTTCGAGCGCTGATCAGTGTTCTCGATCAGCAGCGCGATCGGCGTACCGGTCGTCACCTGCACGCCGGTTTCCGGATGCGCCATCACGCCGGACAGGATCTTCACCGCATCCGGCTCCTGGCGCTGGGTGGTGAAGCGCGACTGGCCGGGGCGGCGGCGGTCGAGGTCGTGCTGAATCTCCTCCACGGTCAGGGGGATCAGCGGCGGGCAGCCGTCGACGACGCAGCCGATCGCGACCCCATGGCTCTCGCCGAAGGTCGTGACGCGGAACATATGGCCGAAAGTATTGAAGGACATGGCGTGTCGTAACGCGCAGGGTCGGCAGCGTCAAACGAGTTTCATGGCCCCAAAGACGCGGGTGGCCGGGCGCCTTTAACTATACTTCCGCAGGCCCGCCGCGCCGAACACATAGACCGCCCCCTGCTCGATAGTGAGTTCGGCGGCCGAGGCCGGCGTCTCGAAGCCGAGCGCCACCATCAGCGCCCGCGCCGTACCGCCATGGGCGACCGCGACCGTGTCCGACGTCACCGAGCGGTACCAGTCGGTCATTCGCGCCTGCACGTCGACATAGCTCTCGCCGCCCTCCGGCGACACCGTCCACTTCTCGGCCAGGCGGCGGGCATAGACGGCGGGGTCGGCGGCCTGCGCCTGCGCCAGCGTCGAGCCTTCCCACGTCCCGTAGCCGATCTCGCGCAGCCGCGCGTCGAGGGCGTAGTCGCCCGGCGGCAGGCCGAGTTCGGCGCGCACCAGCTCCATGGTGGCGCGCGCCCGGATCAGTGGGCTTGCGACGAACGGCAGCGTCGTCCCATCACGGCCGTCGCGCGCGAGGAGATCGCCGAGGATGCGCCCGGCATGCGCCGCCTGGGCGCGGCCGCGCTCATTGAGGGCGATGTCCTGCACGCCCTGGAGCCGGCCTTCGGCGTTCCACGCGGTCTCGCCGTGGCGGATGTAATAGATCGTCGGTACCGGCATTCCCGTAACGGCTGGTCCCTGCTGCGCGAGAGGTCGGCCGCCTCAAGGCTTCCACGCTTCGAATTTTTTCGGCTCGGAGGTACACCAGCACTTCGGCTGGCGACAAGCCCAAATCGGCCGCAGCTTGGGCGGTATGCGCGCAGATCGGCGCAGACGGAATAGCCACGCCGCCAGGGTGTTATGTTGGACAAGGCGGCTATCGCCGAGACCATCGAAGACTGGGATGCATGACCGCGTTTCGTCAAAGTGTCGAAGCCATGATACCGGCGCTGCGTCGCTATGCGCGCGCGCTGGCGCGTGACACGGATATCGCCGACGATCTGGTGCAGGACACGCTGGTGCGGGCGCTGCGCTCGGAGCGGCTGTTTCTCGGCGGCGACGTCAGGAGCTGGCTCTACACGATCCTGACCAATCTGAACAAGAACCGCCGGCGTTCGCTGGCGCGGCGGCCGGCCTTCGTGCCGCTGCTCGACAACAATGCCGACGCCAGCGGCACCGAGGCCGAGGGACGCGACATCGAGCGCGCGCTGTCGACGCTGGTCGAGGAGCAACGCTCGGTGCTGCTGCTCGTCATGCTGGAGGGCATGAGCTACCGCGAGGTCGCCGATATCCAGGGCGTGCCGATCGGCACGGTGATGTCCCGCCTCGCCCGCGCCCGCGCCCATGTCCGGGCCTCGATCGAGGGCCAGCGCCCGGCGCTCCGGCGGGTGAAATGATAATGTGCGCGATGGCCGGCGTTATGCATGAACGATTTTCGAACAAGATTTGGCAGAGACCACTGATATGACCGACCCGAACATTCCCGTCACCGAAGACGAGTTGCACGCTTACGTCGACAACGAGCTGCCGGCCGAACGCCGCGGCGATGTCGAGGCGTGGCTTGCCGCGCATCCCGACGACGCGGCGCGGGTGCAGTCATGGCGTGCGATGGCCGAGACACTGCATGCACGCTACGACACCGTGCTGGACGAGGCGGTGCCGAAACGGCTCGAACTCGAGCGGCTGGTGCGCCAGCCGCGCCGCTGGGTCTATGGCGCGGTGGCGGCGACGGTCATGGCCTTCGTCGCCGGTGGCGGCGCCGGCTGGATCGCGCGCGGAGCGGCGGCGACGCCGTCGGCATTCCAGAGCTTCACGGTCGATGCACTCGATGCGCATCGGCTCTACGTGGTCGAGGTCCGGCATCCCGTCGAGGTGCCCGGCAGCGAGCGCGACCACCTGCAGCAATGGCTGACCAAGCGCTGCGGCTGGGACGTCCGCGCGCCGGAGCTGACCGGGCTGAAGCTGGTCGGCGGCCGCCTGCTGCCCGGACCGAGCGGCCCGGCGTCGTTCCTGATGTATGAGAGCACGTCGGGTGAGCGGTTCACGGTCTACACCGCCAAGGTGAAGACCGAGGCGACCCAGATGCGCTACGCCGTGCAGGGCAGCGACGGCGCGCTGTTCTGGGCCGATCGGGGCGTCGCCTATGTCGTCAGCGGCGGCACCGATCGCACGCGCCTGACCCAGGTCGCGCAGGCCGTCTACGATCAGATGGAGAAGGGCGGCGGGTGATCTTCCGTAATTTTACGGAAGATCAGGCCGTCGAAATTGCGTCATTTCGAGCAAGTGAATCCAGCCTCACTCAGCGTCCCAATTCCGACATCGAAAACTTCGATTCGCGTCATCGACGCGTCTCATTATCGCACCGGATGCTCACGCGAAGATGATCCGCGCCCGATCCGCCGATCGGCGCACGCGGCCTCGATTGGGGTTTTGTGTACCGCGCTGGTCCCCCTCTCGAGGCCGCACTCCTTTTCCGTCATCCGGTCTGCACGCCGCAGACCTCGGACGGATCGTCGTCCTTTGTGACGCGCTCGCAATGCCCGCGTCTACCCCGATAGAGTCCGGGGTAGTGCAGTTTCGCGTCTTCGCGTCTTTTGGGGCGCGTTATCGGCGGTCAGCCGAGATCGCTACGCGGATTGTAGGGTTTTTGATCCCGCCATGTCTGCATCAATGCCTCAAGCTCGGCATCGTTCCCGTCGGGAAGGATGATGCGGGTCGTGACATAGAGGTCGCCGGTCGCGCCCGCCTTCGACAGCCCCTTGGCCTTGAGGCGGAAGGTACGGCCGCTCGAGGTGTTCTTCGGGATCGACAGTTCGACCGCGCTGCCAAGCGTCGGCACGCGGACCTTGCCGCCCAGCACCGCCTCGTAGAGGGTGATGGGCAGGTCGATCCTGAGGTCGTTGCCGTCGACCTTGAAGAACGGGTGCGGCGCGATCGAGATCGTGATCAGGAGATCGCCGGGCGGATGGCCTTGCGCGGTCTCGCCCTGCCCCTTCAGCCGGATCTGCTGACCCGCAGCAACCCCGGGCGGAATCTTGACGTTGAGCTCGCGGCCGGTCGGCAGGCGGACGCGCTTGTCGCCGCCCCTGACCGATTCCTCCAGCGACACCGTCATGGCGACCGACAGATCAAGGTCGACGCCGACCCCGCCGCCGTCAAACTCGAACGGACTGGCCCGGCCCGCGCGGCCGCCACCGCCGCGAGCGGCATTGCCGAACATGCTGTTGAGGATGTCCTCGAAGCTGCCGCCGCCCATGCCGCCGCCGGGCCCGGAGCGGAAACTGTACTCAAAGCCACCCGGACCGGCACGGCCGCCGGCACCACCTCCGCCAGGGAAGCCCTGGAAGCGCGGCTTGCCTTCGGCATCGATCTCGCCGCGGTCGAACTGCTTGCGCTTGTCCTCGTCGCCAACGATCTCGTTGGCCGTGTTGATCTCCGCAAAGCGGGCCGCCGCCTTCGGGTCGTTCTTGTTGTTATCAGGGTGATGCTTCTTGGCGAGCTTGCGATAGGCGCTCTTGATCGTCGCAGCGCTGGCGCTCCGCTGCACCCCCAAGACCTCATAGGGGTCGCGCATCCGTCACGTCTCCTTCACGGGAAAAATCAGTCCTGGCCGGGAACCCGTCCGGGCCCACTTTGCCTTCATGTGGGGGCTCAGTGGCATTTTTGCAACTTAGCCCGGCTTCGCCGGAATTCTCAGGATTTTCTCCAGGGCTTCAGGCTATGGATTTCCCACCGCCCTTGTCCAGCCTTGCATGCGGCGCCCTGCAGCCAGCTCTCGGTGGCTCCGTTGACGTAGCTGGCAAGGAAATCCCGGCACGTCTTGCCGTCCTCGCCCGAATAGGCCTGGGCCAGCGGCGTCACCGAGCCGCGCGCGCCGGTTTCAGGATTTTCCCAGGGCTGGCTGGAATCCTTGTCGCCCTTGGTCAGCACGTCGGAGGCGGCATTGCGGGCGAAGGCGAGATCGCTGTCGGTCGGCATCACCGCATTGATCTGGGTCGGCCTGATCGAGCCCGTCACATCCTTGTCGTCCAGCTTGGCGAAGGCGTCGCTGCGCGACAGGCTGCAGCCGCTTGCGCCGACGCCGATCAGGATCAATGTCACCACCGCGCCTGCGGGGTGGATCGCCGATAGGCCAACGCGCCCCCATGCCCTATATAGGGCTAGTAACGCGCTTTCAGACGCGGGCGGATGCAAATCGGGACTCCTGACATGACCGACACGACCTCCATCAAACACCCGACACCGTTAACATCGGGTGATTTCACCGCGGCGGAGGAGCCGTTCGCCCTGTTCGCCGAATGGTTTGCGGACGCGATCAAGTCCGAGCCGAACGATCCGAACGCGATGGCGCTTGCGACCGTCGATCCCGACGGCCTGCCCGACGTGCGGATGGTGCTTATGAAGGGCTTCGATGCCGACGGCTTCGTGTTCTATAGCCACATTGCGAGCGCCAAGGGCCGCGAATTGGCCGCAAATCCTAAGGCCGCTTTACTCTTCCACTGGAAATCGCTGCGCCGCCAGGTGCGCATCCGCGGGCCGGTCACGCCGGTGACCGATGCCGAGGCCGACGCCTATTTCGCCACAAGGCCGAAGCAGGCGCAGATCGGCGCCTGGGCCAGCAAGCAGTCGCAGCCGCTGGAGAGCCGCTTCGCCTTCGAGCAGGCGATCGCCAAGACCGGTGCGAAATACGTCATCGGCGAGGTGCCGCGGCCGCCGGGCTGGAGCGGCTGGCGGATCACGCCGCAGCGCTTCGAGTTCTGGCACGACCGCCCGTACCGCCTGCACGATCGCATCGAATTCCGCCGCGACGGCGCCGGCAGCGCCTGGTCGAAGGTGCGGCTCTATCCCTGAAAGCTGCGACCGTCATGGCCGGGCGAAAGCGCGAAGCGCATCTTCGTGTAAGATGACCCGGCCATCGACGTCTTGATCCCAAGTCATCCCAAGTCGTTCGAAGGCGTGGATGCCCGGCACGCCGCCGCGCATGACGAAAACGAAAGAAACCGTCGATGCCCCACCCATCCAATGCGCCGCGGCGCACGCTGCTCTTGACCGGCGCAAGCCGCGGCATCGGCCATGCCACCGCGATCCGGTTCTCGTCCGCCGGCTGGCGCGTCATCACCCTGTCGCGGCATGCGTTTCCCGAGGTCTGCCCCTGGGGCGCCGGGCCGGAAGACCATATCGAGGTCGACCTCGGCAGCCATGACGACACCGTGCGCGCGATCTCCGAGATCCGCAGGCGGCTCGAGAACGATGAACTGCACGCGCTGGTCAACAACGCCGCGATCTCGCCGAAGGCTGCGGGCGGCGGCCGGCTCGGCACCATGGACACCGACATCGAGACCTGGACCCACGTTTTCCACGTCAACTTCTTCGCACCGATCATGATCGCGCGCGGGCTGATCGAGGAGTTGAAACACGCCAAGGGCGCGGTGGTGAACGTCACCTCGATCGCCGGCTCGCGCGTGCATCCGTTTGCCGGCGCGGCCTATGCGACGTCGAAGGCCGCGCTCGCGGCGCTGACGCGCGAGATGGCATCGGACTTCGGCCGCGTCGGCGTCCGCGTCAACGCGATCGCGCCGGGCGAGATCGATACCTCGATCCTGTCGCCGGGCACCGAGAAGATCGTCGACCAGCAGATCCCGATGCACCGCCTCGGCACGCCGGACGAGGTCGCCAAGATCATCTACGTTCTCTGTACGGAGACCAGCTCTTACGTGAACGGTGCGGAGATCCACATCAACGGTGGTCAGCACGTCTGAGCTTGGGAAGAGCCGTATTTCGGGGAAGGAAGTTTTGAGGCGATCCCGGCCGCCGCCGCGGCCGTCATTGGGATTGCTTCACTTGCAGGCGTAACAAACACAAACGAGGCTTCTGCCTCCGAGGCTTCGGCCTCTAGTCTGCGTAAAACCGACGCGACTTCTTCTTCTCGGGCTGCCGCAGCGCGACGTCGTTCAGCGCGCTCGAGCATTCGTCTTCGTCCTCGCCATCCAGCAACGCAGCGCCACAGTAACGGCAAAGTCTCGGCGAGATCGCCTGCACCTTGCCTGCTGCGCGGTCCTGTTGATAGCGCGCAAAGTCGATGACGTTACGCCGTGGCGTTATGATCTTCTCAACCATTGCTGTCCTCCGGCTTCGAGGCGGGCGTTATCGCAGACAAGTTTCGCCCAAACGTTCAGCGCAACGCTCAAATTTTAGCAGAGGAAATAAGGCAGGAAGCGCGTCCCAAAACGCGACGCGTGGAACCGGTTTACAGCCACTTCTTCCACTTGAAGATCCAGTACGGCACGACAGCCGCGATCAGCATCAGCACCAGTGCATACGGATAGCCGTGCGCCCACTCGAGTTCCGGCATGATCTTGAAATTCATGCCGTAGATCGAGGCAATCAGCGTCGGCGGCATCAGCACTACCGCCATCACCGAGAACAGTTTGATGATGTTGTTCTGTTCCAGATTGACCACGCCGAGCATGGCGTCGAGCACGAAGGTGATCTTGTTGGAGAGATAGGAGGCGTGGTCGGTCAGTGAGGCCACGTCACGCTGCATGGTCTTGAGCTGCTCGCGCATGTCCTTGGACCATTTCACGCCCTCGACCACCGCGGAGAGGAAGGTGACGAGGCGGCCGATCGAGACCAGGCTTTCGCGAACCTTCGAGGTCAGGTCGCCCTTACGGCCGATCGCGATCAGAATCTGCGAATATTGCTTGGCGTGGCCGTGGCGCTCGCTCTCCGGCTCGAAGATGTCGTGGGACACCTGGTCGATATCGGCCCCACAGCGCTCCAGAATGTCGGCGCAACGGTCGATCACCGCGTCCAGCAGTTCCATCAGCACCTGCTCGCCGGTGATGCTGGGGGAACAGGCGCGCGCCAGCTTGTTCTCGACCAGCGCGAACGGCTTCGGCAGGTCGTAGCGCACCGTCACCAGCCGATGACCGGTGAGGATGAAGGTCACCGCCGTGGTGCGCGGCATGTCGGTGTCGGACTGGCACATCAGCGTCGCGGTCATGTAGCGCGCGCTGTTCTCGATATAGAGCCGGCTGGAGATCTCGATCTCCTGCATGTCTTCCCGGGTCGGCACCGCGATCCCCGCGAGCTTCTCGACCGCCCGGTCCTCCTCCACGGTCGGATTCACCAGATCGACCCAGACCGCTCCCTCGGGCAGCGCGCCGAGGTCCGTCGCGGTGGCCTTCTTGAGCGAAAACTCGGACGGAACGAACACCGACAGCATCACGAACTCCACGAAACAGGGCTGGCAGGACCCGCCGACTTAGCGCGATTCTGGGGGGCGCTTCATGACCGGGGTATTAACCGGGCATCCATACTTGTGGCGGCCAGGCGGCAGCGACGTGACGCCGACTCGTCGACCGTTGCCTGTTTGCACAAAAACCAACCCGGCACCAGAACAGTTGCGGCAAAAAAGCCACAGACAGCGTCCCGCGATGCGGGAAAGGCATCTAGACTCTGGGAATAATGGCACGTTTCGGCAATAATGCCGCTAATGGAATCGTGGCGTTTGGGGCGTAATAGTGGCGCTTTCGAGCGCGGATTTTCGATTGGAATGTAATCATGTCGTCGCTCAAAGTTACCCTCGGAATCCTGGCCGCGGGCCTGATGTTGTCGGGCTGCATGCAGGCCACAACCTATGAGGCAACCAACACCGCGAATTTCAAGCCGCGTGACAAGGAACTCCTGGCCAAGACCACTTACGTCAAGACGCCGGTCGCTGAACCGTTCCGCCGCGCCATCGTCGAGTACCACCGCAAGGAAGCCCCCGGCTCGATCGTGGTCGATTCCGACAACCATTACCTCTATTACGTGCTGAACGACGGCAAGGCGATCCGCTACGGCATCACCGTCGGCGAGGAAGCCATGGCCTGGTCCGGCATCGCCAAGGTCGGCAGCATGACCGAATGGCCGGCCTGGCACCCGACCCCCGGCGAAATCTCGCGCCTTGGCGTCCCGACCTTCGTGGCCCCGGGCCCGGACAATCCGATGGGCTCGCGCGCGATGTATCTCTATTCGGGCGGCAAGGACACGCTGTTCCGCATCCACGGCACTAACCAGCCGGAATATATCGGCGCGTCGATCTCCTCGGGCTGCATCCGCATGACCAACGAGGACGTCATCGACCTCTACAACCGCGTCAAGCTCGGCACCATCGTCGTGGTGCTGGAGCCGAAGCACGGCGACTCGCCCTACAAGCCGCAGATGGCGCTGCAGGGCGGCGGCGGCACGACCTACTGATCCAATCGCAATCGCGATCAAAAGCGCCGGCTTTGCCGGCGCTTTTTTGTTGGCTGCGGTTTGGTCTCGGCGCTGCGGTCGGGCGCGGTCGCATCATCTGATTTTGTGGCGTCCGGCTTGCCGGTGCCAGACTTGCCGTGGTCAGCTTTGGATGTGTCCGCTTTCGGCGCGTCGGATTTGGCGGCGACCTCGCGCGGCGGCGCCTCTTCGGGGCGCTCGGCCGGCAACAGCGGCGCGACCTGCGGCAGCGGGTCGTCCACGTTCCACTGGCAGATCCGGTAATTGTTGCGACGCTCGATCAGGTCCAGATGGATGTGGTCCTCGTGGTACCAGTCCGAGCCCGGACCGAGCACCGTGGAGAAGCGGGCACAGACCGAATGCAGCACGGTCTCGCGCAAGGTCCGCGGCACGCTGCGGTCGGTCAGCGAGATCGACTTGCCGTTGGCGAGACCGAGCGCGCGGACGTCGAGCGCATTGGCGCGGCCGTGCTCGGAGAGCTGCGCTCCGGCGACCCGATTGCGGCCGCGGCACTCGAACGAGTCGAAATTGTCGAGATTGCTGATCCCGCCCCCGAGGCTCTGCGCGAGCGGCGCGATATCGGTGCGGACCCAGTCGGCGACCGCAGCGGCCATCTTGCAGCGGAGGATCGCGGCGGGCTTGACCGCGACCTTGCGCTTGTCCGCCAGCACGATCGCCTCGAGCCGCACCAGATCCTCGCCGCCGCAGCCCCCGGCGCCGTGGATATCCGGAATGCTCGGGGCGATCGCGATCTCCTCGGTCAGCGCCTGCCGGCAGGCCGAAGGCTGCGGCGCGGCGGGCTCGGCCGGCTTGGCGGCATCAGCGGGCTTGGCCGTCTCGCTGGGCCTTGCCGCCTCAGCAGGTGCGGCCGGAGACTGCGTCCCGGCCGCGGGCGGCTCGGGCTCGGTTGCCGCGGGCGCGTGGGCTGCCGCCGGCGCCTCAGCCGGGCGAGGCTTCGGCAGCGGCACCGCTGCGCGGCGGGCTGCCTTGTGCGGCCTTTGCGGCCGGGTGCCGAACAGATCGTCCCACGGAAAGCTGGGCACGCGGCGGGCGGCCTCGGCGGGGCCTGCTTGCATGCCAAGGCAAAGCAGCACGGCGGCGGTAACCATTGCCGCGCCCCCGCGACGAAACGCGCCAACAGGCCATTTTCGGCTTGCTTTCTCCGCGCTAAAGTTCATGTCAGTTCCATGATTTTACTGCCGGCCGTCCAAGATGCCGGCGGATCATGTGTGAGGATCGAGGAGGGATTCGCGTATGCTTGGTTTGATGCAAGATTGGCCTTTGCTGTGTCACAAGATTATTGAGCATGCCGCCAAATATCACGGCACACAGGAAGTCGTGACGCGGTCGGTCGAAGGCCCGATTCATCGCACCACCTACGCCCAGATCCACACCCGCGCACTGAAGGTCTCGCAGAGCCTGGAACGCGACGGCATCCAGCTCGGCGACCGCGTCGCCACCATCGCCTGGAACACCTGGCGCCACCTCGAGGTCTGGTACGGCATCATGGGGATCGGCGCGATCTGCCATACGGTCAATCCGCGCCTGTTTCCGGAGCAGATCGCCTGGATCGTCAACCACGCCCAGGACCGCATCGTCATCACCGACCTCACCTTCGTTCCGGTGCTGGAGAAGATCGCAGGCCAGCTGCCGAGCGTCGAGCGCTACGTTGTGCTGACCGACAAGGCGCACATGCCGCAGACCACGCTGAAGAACGCGGTCGCCTATGAGGACTGGATCGCGGCATCCGACGGCAAGTTCGAGTGGAAGACCTTCGACGAGAACACCGCGGCGGCGATGTGCTACACGTCCGGCACGACGGGCGATCCCAAGGGTGTACTTTATTCGCACCGCTCCAACGTGTTGCACGCGCTGATGGCCAACTCGAAGGACGCGCTCGGCACCTCCGCGTCGGACACAATGCTTCCGGTGGTCCCCTTGTTCCATGCCAACAGTTGGGGCATCGCCTTCTCCGCGCCGTCGATGGGCACCAAGCTCGTGATGCCGGGCCCGAAGCTCGACGGCGCCTCGGTGTACGAATTGCTGTCGACCGAGAAGGTCACGCACACCGCCGGCGTGCCGACGGTGTGGCTGATGCTGTTGCAATACATGGCCGCCAACAACGTCAAGCTGCCGGATCTGCAGATGGTGATCTGCGGCGGGTCGGCGATGCCGCGCTCGATGATCAAGGCGTTCCTCGACATGGGCAGCCAGGTGCGCCACGCCTGGGGCATGACCGAGATGAGCCCGCTCGGCACGCTGGCAACGCTGAAGCCGCCGTTCACCGAGCGCACCGGCGAGGAGCGGCTCGACATCCTGCAGACCCAGGGCTATCCGCCGTTCGGCGTCGAGATGAAGATCACCGACGATGCCGGCAAGGAGCTGCCGTGGGACGGCAAGACGTTCGGCCGTCTCAAGGTCTCGGGCCCGGCGATCGCCAAGGCCTATTTCCGGGTCGACAGCAACATCCTCGACGATGCCGGCTATTTCGACACCGGCGACGTCTCGACGATGGACGAGCACGGCTACATGCGGATCACCGACCGCTCCAAGGACGTGATCAAGTCCGGCGGCGAATGGATCTCCTCGATCGATCTCGAGAACCTCGCGGTCGCCCATCCGGCGGTCGCGGAAGCCGCCGTGATCGGCGTCCATCACCCCAAATGGGATGAGCGGCCGCTGCTGATCGTGCAGCTCAAGCAGGGCCAGAGTGCCACGCGCGAGGACATCCTGAAGTTCATGGACGGCAAGATCGCCAAATGGTGGATGCCCGACGACGTCGCCTTCGTCGACGGCATTCCCCACACCGCGACCGGCAAGATCCTGAAGACGGCGCTGCGCGACCAGTTCAAGGACTACACGTTCCCGACCGCCGCGGCGTGAAAACAAACGCTCGTCATGCCCGGGCTTGACCCGGGCATCCACGACTTCATCGTGCGGCAAGACATGGATGACCGGGTCATAGGCGAGCGGAAGCGACGCCGTCCTTCGGACGGCTATGCCCAGCCATGACGATTCGGGGTAAAGCCCAAATCCCTTGAATTCGCCGCAGGTCCGTGGTCTCACACGACTGATCGCGGCGGCCGAGGTCGCCTGAGGACATCTCAACCGGCAGATTTTTCGACGATGGCGCGCAGGTTTTCCGCTCCCTACCAGCAGGAGCCCGTGTCCGGTCTCGCCACCTGGTCGCGCAACCTCGCCATCTTCTCCGTCATCGCGGTGGTCGTTTCGATCCTGATCGTCCGCTTCGGGTTCCTGGAGATCAAACCGGCGCTGGCGACCTTCTTCGGCGCGCTGGGCCTGGCAGGCCTGTCGATCCTGCTTGGGCTGGCCGCCTTTGCCGCGATCTGGCAGAACGGCACCCGCGGCATGGGCCGGATCCTGCTCGCGCTGCTGATCGACGCGGCGATCCTCGCCTACCCGGCCTACCTCATCTATCAGTACCGCAAGCTGCCGCGGATCTACGACGTCACCACCGACGCGATCGACCCGCCGAAATTCGAGGCGCTGGCGCGGCTGCGCACCGGGGAAGGCACCAATCCTGCCGCCTATGCCGGCCTCTATTCGGCCGAGCGGCAGCGCGCGGCCTATCCCGATATCGAAACCGTCGAGCTCGAAACCCCGGTCGACCGCGCCTATGAGCTGACGCTGCGGCTGGTCAACCGTCGCAAATGGCTCGTCATCGACGCGCGCGCGCCGCAGCTGCCCCGCCGCATCGGCCGCATCGAGGCGGTGGCGCGGACGCCGATCATGGGTTTCCGCGAGGACGTCTCGATCAGGGTCACCCCTGACGACGAGGACTCCCGCGTCGATATCCGCTCGGCGTCGCGCTATTTCGACACCGATCTCGGCAGCAACGCCGCCCGCGTCAAGAAGCTGATCGAAGACCTCAACAGCGCGGCCGAGAACGACAATGCCAAGCCGGCGAAGAAGGCGGCGCCTGTCGCGCCAAAGGCGCCGCCGGCGAAGAAGTGACGCGGTAGCGTCATTCCGGGGCATCGCGCAGCGATGAACCCGGAATCTCGAGATTCCAGGTCTGGTGCTTGGCACCATCCCGGAATGACGAACTAGGCCATCCGATACGTCCCGCCGATCACCGGATCGCCGTCCGTCGCCACGACGCCGCGTGCGACAAGGTCCTCCAGATGCGCCAGCACCGAATAGCCGGCGGCATTGGCGAGCCGCGGATCGAGCCCGATATAGATCGCCCGCACCATGGTCGGAATGTCGGCCTCGCCCTTGCCGAGACGATGCAGGATCGACGCCTCGCGCGCCCGGCGATGCCGCGCCAGGAAACGGACGTAGCGCGGGCCCTCCGGAATCTCCGGGCCGTGGCCGGAGAAATAAAGCTGTTCGGGCCGCTGTTCCAGCCGCTCCAGCGAGGCCATGTAATCGATCATCGAGCCGTCCGGCGGCGCCACGATCGAGGTCGACCAGCCCATCACATGGTCGCCGACGAAATTCATGCTGCGCTCGGTCCAGGCGAACGCCAGATGGTTGGCGGTGTGGCCGGGGGTCGCGACCGCCTCCAGCGCAAAGCCAGCGCCCTCGATGACGTCGCCATGCTTGACCTGCACGTCGGGTCGGAAATCGCGGTCGGCGCCGGATTCCGGATTGTGCTTTTCGCTCTCGAAGCGCGGCCGCGAGGCGCGGTGCGGCCCCTCGGCATAGACCGGCGCGCCGGTCGCGGCCTTGATCCGCGGCGTGTTCGGCGAATGGTCGCGATGGGTATGGGTGACCAGGATATGCGTCACGGTCTCGCCCTTGACCGCATCGAGCAGCGCCTTGGCATGCGCCTCGTCGTCGGGACCGGGATCGATGATCGCGACCTTGCCCTCGCCCACGATGTAGCTGACCGTGCCGGTGAAGGTGAACGGGCTCGGATTGTTGCAGAGGACACGGCGAACGCCGGGGCGGACCTGTTCGACCACGCCGGGCTTCAGCGGAAAGTCGCGGTTGAACGGGATGTCGTCGTTGTCGGCCATGGGGATTTTCTCTGCATCGTCATTCCGGGATGGCCCGCAGGGCCAGACCCGGAATCTCGAAAGAAGGGAAAGGAACGCGGCGCGAGATTCCGGGTTCGCGCCGTCCAAGTCGGCTCTTGCCGACTTAGACATTTAAAATCTGCCGAACTCGGGTAAACCTGAGTTCGGTTGGCGCGCCCCGGAATGACGAGCAAGCGCCCTTACGAGAACGCCTGGATGCCGGTGATCGCGCGGCCGAGGATCAGCGCATGGACGTCGTGCGTGCCCTCATAGGTGTTCACCGTCTCGAGGTTCGCGGCGTGACGCATCACGTGATACTCGATCTGGATGCCGTTGCCGCCGTGCATGTCGCGCGCCATGCGGGCGATGTCGAGCGACTTGCCGCAATTGTTGCGCTTGACGATCGAGATCATCTCAGGCGCCATCTTGCCCTCGTCCATCAGGCGGCCGACGCGCAACGAGGCCTGCAGGCCGAGCGCGATCTCGGTCTCCATGTCGGCGAGCTTCTTCTGCACCAGCTGGGTGGCGGCGAGCGGCCGGCCAAACTGCTTGCGATCGAGCGTGTACTGCCGCGCGCGGTGCATGCAGTCCTCGGCGGCGCCGAGCGCCCCCCAGGAGATGCCGTAGCGGGCGCGATTGAGGCAGCCGAACGGGCCCTTGAGGCCGGAGACGTTAGGCAGCAGCGCGCTTTCCGGCACCACCACATTGTCGAGCACGATCTCGCCGGTGATCGAGGCGCGCAGCGACAGCTTGCCGCCGACCTTCGGCGCCGACAGGCCCTTCATGCCCTTCTCGAGGATGAAGCCGCGGATCTGGTTGTCGTGCGCCGCCGACTTGGCCCACACCACGAACACGTCGGCGATCGGCGCGTTCGAGATCCACATCTTGGCGCCGTTGAGCTTGTAGCCGTCAGCGACCTTCTCCGCGCGGGTCTTCATGCCGCCGGGATCGGAACCGGCGTCCGGCTCGGTCAGGCCGAAGCAGCCGACCCATTCCCCGGTCGCAAGCTTGGGCAGATATTTCTTGCGCTGGTTTTCGTCGCCATAGGCGTAGATCGGATACATCACCAGCGACGACTGCACCGAGTTCATCGAGCGATAGCCGCTATCGACGCGCTCGATCTCGCGCGCCACGAGGCCATAGGCCACGTAGCTCGCATTGGCGCAGCCATACTCCTCGGGCAGCGTCACGCCGATCAGGCCAAGCTCGCCCATTTCGTTGAAGATCTCGCGGTCGGTTTTCTCTTCCAGATAGGCCTTGGTGACCCGCGGCAGCAGCTTGTCCTGCGCATAGGCCCGCGCAGTGTCGCGGATCAGGCGCTCGTCTTCGGTGAGCTGGTCGTCGAGCAGGAACGGATCATCCCACTGGAAGCTGGCGGCAGCCGGCTTGTCCTTGGCCTGGGGGCGCACGCTCATGAAACATCCTTTCGCATCGTCTATCGGAAATTGGCGGATAAATTAAAGCGCTATGCTGCGAAGCGCAATTGAATTGGGACCTTCGTCATTCCGGGGCGATGCGTCAGCATCGAACCCGGAATCTCGAGATTCCGGGTTCGCGCTATCGCGCGCCCCGGAATGACTGACGTTAGGTCTCCAGCTTCTCGTTCGACACGATCTCGATGCCGAAACCTGACAATCCCTTGTAGTCATGCACCGACGAAGTCAGGTGCCGGATCGAGGTGACGCCGAGATCACGCAGGATCTGTGCGCCGACGCCGACCTCGCGCCACTGCCTGTGGCGATCGGCCTCCGCCGTCTTCTGCTCGCCAACCGGCTCGACCGGAACACCGGCGGCACCATCGCGCAGATATACCAGCACGCCGCGGCCGGCATCCTTGAAATGCCGCAGCACGGCTTCCATTCGCGCCGGCCCGGTGAACAGGTCTTTCACGATGTTCGGCTTGTGCAGCCGCGTCAGCACGTCCCGGCCGTCGCCGATGCCGTTATAGACGAAGGCGGCATGCATGATCTCATCGAACGGCGAGCGATAGGCGTAGCCCTGCAGCGGGCCGATCGGGCTTTCGGTGGTGAAGGTCGCGACCCGTTCGATCAGCTTCTCGCGCGCCTGGCGATAGGCGATCATGTCCGCGATCGTGACATGCTTGAGCTTGTGGGCGGCGGCGAATTTGGCGACCTGCTCGCCCTTCATCACGGTTCCATCGTCGTTCATCAGCTCGCTGATGACGCCTACCGGCGGCAGGCCGGAGAGCCGGCACAGATCGACCGCCGCCTCGGTGTGGCCGGAGCGCAGCAGCACGCCGCCGTCGCGCGCGATCAGCGGGAAGATGTGGCCGGGACGCGCGAAATCATTGGCGCCGGCATTGGGATTGGCGAGCGCGCGGCAGCAGGAGGCGCGTTCCTCGGCCGAGATGCCGGTGCCACCATCGGGCTTGTAGTCGATCGAGACCGTGAAGGCGGTGGTGTGGTTGGACTCGTTGTGCGCCACCATCGGGTCGAGCCGCAGCCGGCGGGCATCCTCGGTGGTGATCGGCGCGCAGACGATGCCGGAGGTGTGGCGGATGATGAAAGCCATCTTCTCCGCCGTACAGAACGACGCCGCGACGATCAAATCGCCCTCGCCTTCCCGGTCGTCATCGTCGGTGACGACAACGAGTTCACCCTTCGCAAAGGCTTGCAGCACTTCCTGGATCGTATCGGCCATTGTCCTGACATCTCGCTATATGCAGGCAGTGGATTAGCCGGGTTCCGATGTCAGCGCCAGTATCATTATGCAACCCGCCATGCATCCGGCAGGGATACCAGGAGGGGAGATTTCACCTCTCCCAAAGGGAGAGGTCGGATCGCATCGCTCGATGCGATCCGGGTGAGGGGTTCAGCCCTCTCGTGGGACTCGAGCCCCCTCACCCGCTGCGCAAATCGACCTCTCCCCGATGGGGAGAGGTGATGGACAGCCTTGAGACCGGCGTTACGGCAGCACCTCGCGCCGGTCGCTGAGCTGGACGTCCAGCTCGGCGCGCTTGTCGTCGAGCAGGCCGGCGTCGGCCGCCTCGATCACGGAATAGAGCTCGCCGGCGTCGCTGAGCCGGGTCACCGTCACGTAGTCGGCGCCGGCGCTGTAGAGGTCGTCGACGCCGGTCAGGAGGTCCGCGGTGGCAACGATCCGCGCGGTCGGATTGAGGGCGCGGACGTGGCGCACCAGCTTCTCATTGTCGGCGCCGACCAAGAGGAAATCCGGCACGCTCAGGATGATGATCTCGGCCTTGCCGATGCCGGCATGAACCAGGGTGTCGACATTGCTGATGTCGCCATAGATCACATGCATGCCGCGGTCGGACAGCGTGCGGAACACCAGCGGGTTGAAATCGATGACGCTGATCTGCTCGAGCAGCGACTGGTTCTGCCGCTCGATCTGGCTGATCAGCGCGCTCGCCGCGCGGAAAAAGCCGAGGATGACGATGCGCCGGATCTCGCCATGTCCGTCCTCGTGCCCGGCCTCGCCGCGGCCTTCCTGGTCGAGGTCGCGCAGCCCGATCCGCTTCAACGGACCAATCAGGCCGCGCACGATCTGGTCGCTGCGTCCCATCGCGAAGGTCGAGAGCACCGCCAGCACGACGAAGGCGAACGAGGCCGCACTCGCGGTTTCGGTTCCGATGTGGTTGGCGGCGACGCCGGTCTGGATCACCACCAGCGAGAACTCGGAGATCTGCGCCAGGTTGATCGCCGGCAGCAGGCTGGCGCGCAGGCCCTGCTTCATCAGATAGAGCGGCGTGAACGTCGTGATCAGGCGGCTCGCCACCGTGAAGGCCGCGATGACGAGCGCAAGCCAGATCACCGAGAGGCTCGGAATCGGGATCGTCATGCCGAGCGCGACAAAGAACAGCGTGATGAAGAAATCCCGCAGCGTCGTGACCTTGGCGGTGACGTCGAGCGCATAGGGAAAGGTCGAGATCGAGACGCCGGCGACCAGCGAGCCCATCTCGCGCGACAGATGCAGCCGCTCGGCGATCTCGCCGATCAGGAAGCACCAGGCGAGCGCGCCGAGCAGCACGAGCTCGGGCCGCCGCGCGATCTGGTGGAACAGCCGCGGCAGCACGTAGCGGCTCAGCACCAGCGCGGTCGCGACCAGCACCGCGACGCGGGCAATCGACAACAGCACGACGCTGATCTGCAGATTGTCGAGGCTCGGCTGCACCGCCAGGAACAGGATCGCGAAGATGTCCTGCAGCACCAACACGCCGAGCGTGATGCGGCCCGGCAGCGTATCCAGCTCGCGCTTCTCGTAGAGCACCTTGACGATGATCACGGTCGACGACAGCGCGCAGGCGACGCAGAGATAGATCGCGTCGAACTTGCCGCCGCCGACCGCAAGCCCGATAGCGGCAAAGAACGCCACGCCGATCAGGCAGCCGCCGATCAGCTCGCCGGCTCCCGCGAACAGGATGACCTTGCCGGCACGGATGATCTTCTTGAGGTCGATTTCCAGCCCGATCATGAACAGCATGAAGATCAGGCCGAGCTCGGAGATGACGCTGATCGATTCCTGGGACTTGACCCAGCCCATGCCGAATGGACCAATGAAAAAGCCGGCGATAAGGTAGGCCAGTATCAGCGGTTGCCGGGAGAAATGGGCCAGCAGCCCAATCCCCCAGGCAAGCAGGATACAGAGCGTGATATCGGGAATCAGTTCATGCATGCGTCAAAGACTTCCTGTTGCCGCAACCTAGAGGGCCGGGCGTGAGGATCAACCGAGCAATGTGTCACATCCGCGCAGGCGGCATTTTTCTCGCAGTTTTGCTCTGCCTGCTCACCGTGCGCATGTCAGAGGCGCTAGCACAATCCTCGGCAAGTATTGAACAAAATTTCGCGAACTCGTTGACGACGGTGCCATCGGAGGGCCTCACCGCCTCCGGTGCATTCTACGTGCCGGTGTATTCCAGCGTGTCGATGAGCCAGGGCAAGCTCAGGGCCGATTTTTCGGTGACGCTCAGCGTACACAACGCCTCCGAGACGAAGCCGCTGGTGCTGAAGCGGATCGGCTATTTCGACACATCAGGCAAGATGGTGGAGAGCTACCTCAAATCGCCGGTCGCGCTAAAACCGTTTGCGACCGTCGAGGTCGCGATCGCCACGACCGATACCCGCGGCGGCACCGGCGCGAATTTCGTGGTCGATTGGGCGGCCGCCGGCGAGATCGCGGAACCGACGGTCGAGGCCCTGATGGTCGGCAGTGTCGGCGCAGGGCACTACGCCTTCATCAGCCAGGGCCGGCCGATCCGGCTGGTCGGCAAGAACTAACTTCACGGAAGACTGCTTGCCGCGGCCTTCTCAACGACAACAACACGGAGCGAAACGTCCATGTCCACCTCAGCCCAGTTCGACTTTGCACCGCTACTCCCGGCCGGCCTACCTGCCCCGGCCGCACGCTGGACCGGGCTCGCCAAATACAGCTTCGTCGGCGGCAACAACGATCCCGACCAGGTCCCGGTCGACGGGCTGCTGGAGGCGGTCAACGCCGTGCTGAAGCGCGAGGGCAGGAATCTGGCGACCTACAATCTCGCGCACGGGCCGCAGGGCTATCTGCCGCTGCGCCAGTTCCTGACCGAGAAGCTGAAGCGCGACGCCGGGATTGCCTGCACGCCGGACGAGATCATGATCGTCTCCGGCTCGCTGCAGGCGCTCGATCTGATCAATCACACCTTGCTCGCCAAGGGCGATACCGTGCTGATCGAGCAGGAAACCTATCAGGGTTCGCTGAACCGGCTGACACGGCTTGGCGTCAATGCGGTCGGCATTCCCCTCGATGGCGAGGGCATAAGGATCGATGCGCTGGCTGCGGCACTCGCCGATCACAAGCGGCGCGGCATCACGCCGAAATACATCTACACCATCCCGACGGTGCAGAACCCGACCGGCTCGATCCTTCCCGAGAGCCGCCGCGCCGAGATGCTGAAGCTCTCAAGGGAATACGGCGTGCCGATCTTCGAGGACGATTGCTATGCCGATTTGATCTGGAGCGGCGAACGGCCGCCTGCGATCTATGCGATGAGCAAGCATGGCGGCGTGATCCATATCGGCTCGTTCTCGAAGTCGATCGCGCCTGCGCTGCGCGTCGGCTTCATCGTCGCGCCCTGGGGGATCATGTCGCGAATGCTGCCGCTGAAGACCGACGCCGGCTCCGGTGCATTGGAGCAGATGGTGCTCGCGGAATATTGCGCGCCGCATTTTTCGACCCACGTGCCGCGCCTGACCAAGGGCCTGCGCGCCAAGCTCGATACGCTGATGGAGGCGTTGAACGAGCAGTTCGGCACCGCGGCCGAATTCGAGGCGCCCAAGGGCGGCATATTCCTCTGGGTCAAGCTGCCCGACAATGTCGACACGCTGAAGCTCTATCAGGCGGCGCTTGCCGCCGGCGTCTCGATCAATCCGGGACCGGAATGGTCGACCAGCAAGGCCCATTCCGGCAGCCGGCTCCGCCTCTGCTTCGCCAGCCCCTCGCACGAGCAGATCCGCGAGGGCGTTGCCGCGCTGGCCGAGGTGTGCCGCAAGGAGTTCGGCGTGCCGGCGCGCAGCAGCAATGTGGAGAAGCGCGGCTAGATCATGATGACTTTGCGCTGAAGCGAGTTGCGGACTCCGCTTCACCTCGCCCCGCGTGCGGGGAGAGGTCGGAACGCATCGTCAGATGCGTTCCGGGTGAGGGGGAGCCTCCGCAACCTCAGCTATCACCGGATATGCGGAGGCAGCCCCTCACCCCAACCCTCTCCCCGTAAGAACGGGGCGAGGGAGCGCAGCGCGCTTGCGGTCGCCATTCGATCTGATCTCATCATGCTCTACCGATCTGCGCGCCTACCTCACCGAGAACGGCGCCTGATAGGGCCGGCCGAACGGCACGCCGTTGACCACGGTCTGCACCGGCTTCAGCAGCAGATTGCCGTCGCGCTTGTTGTTGCGGGTATCGACGAAGGAGACCGGGCCTTCGACGAGATCCATGATCGCGACGTCGCCGGGCGCGCCACGCTGCAGCGTGCCGACCTTCGGGGTCCGGTTGATGATCCGCGCCGGCGCCGAGGTCGCCATCGCCACCACCTGATCCAGCGACGAGCCCATCGCCAGGAACTTGCTCATCACGTTCGGCAGGAACGGAATGCCGGGCGAGTTGCCCGAGAAGACGTGGATGTCGGAGGAGATCGTATCGGGCGCGCAGCCGGCGGGGATCGCGACTTCGGCCACCGTGAAATCGAAGCTGCCGCCGCCATGGCCGACGTCGAACAGCACGCCGCGCTGCTTGGCCGCGAGCGCCGCCGGCAACAGCTTGCCCTCCTGGACGATATTGGTGAAAGCGCCGGACATGTTCGGCGCGCCGGAATAGGCGTGGGTCAGGATATCGCCCGGCCGCAGCAGATCGAGGATGTCGGACATCAGCTCCCTGGTCTCGACGCCGCCGATATGTACCATCATCCGCGCCGGCCAGCCGCACATCTCGCAGGCCTGGATGCCGCGCTTCAGCGGCTCGAGGCCGTGCTTGAAGATGACGTTTTCCGACATCCGCACCTTGACCCCGATCAGGAAGTCGGGGTTCTCGGCCAGCGCCATCGCGCAGGCTTCGACCTGGGCGTTGTCGATGTTGTAGAGCTCGGCCACCGGGAATGCCGACAGGCCGTTGTTGGCGATGTGGACGAAGGCGTAGATCCGCGCCCGCGATTGCGCCACGATGAAGCGCCGCAGCGCCGCGAGGTTGTTGACGCCGGCGTCGCCCGCCGAGACGACCGTCGTGGTGCCCTGGAATTGCACCAGCTCGTCGGCGGGAATGCCGATCGCCGATCCGTACGGGTAGACGTGGCAGTGCAGATCGACCAGACCCGGCATCACGAGCTTGCCCGACGCGTCGATGGTCCTGGCGGCGCGAGCAGCCGGGATCTCGTCTTCGATCGCCTCGATGATGCCCCAGCGGATGCCGATGTCGCGCTTGCCGCGCAGCGACTGGCTGGGATCGATGACATCGCCGTTCTTGATCACGAGGTCGAACTTGTCGTCCGGCCCCATCGCCGCAGCGGCCGGCCTCGCGATGGCTGCGGCAGCGGCCGATCCCGTCACTTTCAAAAAATCCCGGCGTGAAAATTCGCTCATGGCAACGTCCCCCCGAACATTGATTTTTATGGCGCGATGATGCGTCGGACGCAGCGGTTAGGCAAGGCCGGGAAAGCCGCCCGTGCGCTCGCTCATCGGTTGTGCGCACCAACACGCGACGGCAGCAGCGTTCGAGGCAGTTGCTGAACAAGTGTTCAGAAAACTCCTCTGGTTCCTGAGGAACGTTTCAATCTCCGCACGGTTTTCTCTTCACTTATTTGAGGAGGATGAGATGAAAAAGATTGGCTTTGTTCTCGCGGCGGTTGGTGCGCTTGCGGTGGCCGTTCCGTCGATCGCGAGCGCCGAGACGGTCGTGATCAGACATGGCGGTCATCATCACTGGGACCGCGGCTGGGGCGCACGCGCCGAAATGCGCCATGACCGTGGCTGGCATCGCGGTTGGCATCATGGCTGGCATCGCGGCCATGACCGGACGGTGATCATCAAACGTCATCACTACTAAAAACCGACACAACGGAAAAAAGACCGACACAACGGAAAATGGCTCCTCACGGAGCCATTTTCTTTTCTACTTCCTCAGGGCCAGCGGCCTCAATCCCACGCCGGCGCAAACCCCGGATTGACGCAGCGCATGTCCTTGGGCAGCGCCGCAATCGCCTTGCGGTCCGCGTCGTCGAGCTTGACCTTCAGTGCGTCGAGATTTGCCTTTTGGCTTTCGGCGCGCGAGGCTTTCGGAATAGCCGCCACTCCATCCTGATCGAGCAGCCATTTCAGCGCCACCTGCGCCGCGGTCGCATCATGCTTGCTGCCGATTTTCGCCAGCGTCTCGTCGGTGGCGAAGCGGCCCTGGGCGAGCGGACAATAGGCCACCAGCGGGATCGATTTCGCGGCGAGATATTTGCGCACCGGCGTCTGGTCCAGCATCGCGTGATATTCGATCTGGTTGCAGGCGATCGGCGCCTTGATGTCCTCGACCACGGTCTTGAGCAGCGCGGTGGTGAAATTGGCGACGCCGATCGCACGGGTCCGGCCTTCCTCCTTCAGCTTCATCAGCGTCTCGAAGACGGCAGGCAGCTTCATGCTCCGCGACGGCCAGTGCACCAGATAGAGGTCGACGTGATCGAGCCGCAGCTTCTTCAGGCTGGCGTCGAACGCTGTCCGGATCGCATCCGGCGCCAGGTTCTCGTGCCAGACCTTGGTGGTCACGTGCAGGTCCGTGCGCGCGACATTCGAGGCAGCGATCGCCGCCCCGATCGCCTCTTCATTGCCGTACATCTCGGCGGTGTCGATATGCCGATAGCCGAGCCCAAGCGCGCTCTCGACCGCCGCGCGGCAGGTATCGCCCTGCATGCGGAAGGTGCCGAGCCCGAGCTGCGGAAGGCTGATGCCCTGTGTCTGCAGATTTTCCATGGATAGCTCCTGACGCGTGGGAAGCCGATGCCATCGACGACCTCACGCCAGCAAATCGTTTCGTGGGAATGAAATTGGCAGGACTGCCAGGTGCAGTCTGCACGCAAACCGGCCCCTCGGGCAAGACGCCGGCAATCAAGATGTCGCGACGGGATCAGAGAGGGCGCTAGATGTGCTGCGCCATGATCTGGCCGGGCCGTGCGTCCGGCCGCGGCTCGATATCGACCGACCAGAGATCGTGGTTGTCGACGTCCTTCAGCGTCACCGTCATCACGCCGGTCTTGCCGTCGATGTCGACGCGGCCGAAGAATTGCAGGCCGAAGCACGGCGCGAGATTGTCGCCCTGCTCGGCCGAGCAGCCCTTCTGGTACATCGCCTTCGGGCCAAACGTGTTGTCGAGCTCGCCCGGCGACCAGGTGCCGGCATGCAGCGGGCCGGAGACGAACTCCCAGAACGGCTCGAACTCCTGGAACACCGCGCGATTCGGATCATAGTGATGCGCGGCGGTGTAGTGCATGTCGGCGGTGAGCCAGACCGTGTTGCGGACCCCGGCGCGCTTCATGAAGGACAACAGATCGGCGATCTCGTGCTCGCGCCGCGCGGGCGGGCCGTCACCGAGCGCGACCGCATCGAGGCTGACGAGGCCGATCGGCAGATCCGCCGCGATCACCTTCCACACAGCATCCGACGCCACCAGCTCCCGCTTCAGCCAGGCAAGCTGGCTCTGGCCGAGGATGCAGGCCTGCTCCGGATCGCCCTGCTTGTTCCAGCTGGAATCGCGATAGGAACGCATGTCGATGATGAAGACGTCGAGCAGCGGCCCGTAGGGAATCTTGCGATAGACGCGGCCATCGCGCTCCGGCATCAGCCGCATCGGCATGAATTCGTGGAAGACGCGGCGTGCCCTTGCCACCAGGCGCGAGCTGCCGTCCGCCTCATAGCCGGTCGCATCGGTGGTGCCGACCGGCGACCAGTCGTCGGCCACCTCGTGGTCGTCCCACTGCGCGAACATCGGCACCTCGGCGTGGAAGGCGCGGAAATTGTCGTCGAGCCAGTTGTATTTGTAGTTGCCGCGAAACTGATCGAGGCTCTGTGCGACGGCGGATTTCTCCTCGGTGACGATGTTGCGCCAGATCTCACCGTTGGGGAGTTTCTGCTCCGACGGCACCGTGCAATCGGCGTAGATGTGATCGCCGGAATGGATGAAGAAGTCCGGACGCTCGTCCAGCATGGTGCGGTAGCTGCGCAAGCCGCCGCGCGCGGGGTCGATGCCCCAGCCCTGCCCGACGACGTCGCCGGACCAGACGAACGAGACGGGACGCCGGTCGGCCGGCGCGGTTCGGAAATGGCCGACCCGGCTTTCGCCTGATGTGCCGTCGCGGTCCTCGAAGCGCACGCGATAGAATATGTCCTGGCCCGGCGGCAGGCCGTCGAGCAGCAGCTTGGCGGTGAAGTCGCGCTCGGGCAGCGCATCGGCGGACACGGTGCGCAGGATGCTGGCGAAGCTTTCGACCGCGGCGCATTCGATGTGCATCCGCGCGGCGCGATCGGCGCGCGCCCAGATGACAGCGGAATCGCTTGCCACGTCGCCGGACTGGATGCCCGCAATCGCGGGCCGATCCGCGGCGCGGCTCAGATATGGTTTGGCCAGCGCGCCGAATCCCGCCAGCGCGGCGGTCGACGCCGAGCGCACCAGAAGCTGGCGCCGGGTGAGGCCTCGCCGCCTCGCGGAGTTCGCTGTCGGCATCGAATAACCTTCGTCGAATCGCAACGAAGGTTTTGCCTGCGCTCCTTGACTCCGGCCTTACGGTTTCTTGACTCTCCGCCGACGGTTTTGCGACGGCGGGATGACTCGGGGGCGGCTGCTGGGACGGCGGCCCCGGATATCGAGCGCTCAAGCACCAAACCCGTCATCCTGAGGAGGTCGCGAAGCGGCCGTCTCGAAGGATGAACGGCCCGTCCGTGGCCGATCCATCCTTCGAGGCTCGCTTCGCTCGCACCTCAGGATGACGGGTCAAGGATTGACGCACTTCGAGAAAGCAGAGGCGCGAGAGCGCCGCCTCACCGATGCCAGTTGCAGATGCCGCCGGTGCGGCACGGCCAGGTCTGGATCCGTGTGTCGCGGGCTTCCGCATCGAGCGGGTTCGAGTGGCGGCGCGCGAGCTTGGCGCGGGCGGGCACGCGCGCTTCCGCGCGCTTCTTCTCGTGCGGCGCGGTCACCTTGGTCGTCCGCACGGCTTTCTTCGGCGCGACTTTCGGCTCCTCGACCTGCGGCTCGACATTCGCATGCTGATCGGGGCCATGGTCGGTCTTCGCCTCGACCGGAACGGGCTCGAACTGCGCCGGCGGGCCAAGCGGCTTCGGCGACAACACTGCGCGTGAAAGATCGAGGCTGAAGAACTCGCTGGGGCGATACTCGTCAGCCAACGCCACGCCGCCCCAAGCCAGGCACGCGGTACAAACGGTTGCAACAAAAGCGTTTTTCAGGACCATCAAACGGCCTCCTGAAATCACTCGAACAGACAGCCATCATGTAGGGGCTCGGCCGTGCGAATCCAGCCACCGCTTGCAGGCAGGGTTACCGGTCAACCAGGGCGGCCGTGGAAAGTTCCCCGGCCCCTACTCCGCCGCCTGCGCCAGCGGCTGGCTGATCGCGCGCTCCAGCCGCGCGCATTCGGTGCGGTAGCGGGCGACGTTGCCCTCCTTGACGTGGCCATAACCACGCACGAGCTCCGCAGCCTTCGCCAGCGCCACGAGGCGCGGCAAGTCGAGCGGCTTCCTGCCGTGGAGGTGACGCAGGATCATCGCCGAATACTCGACCGGCAATGCGCGCTCCATCTTGCGCTCGGCGGTGTAGCCGAAGATGTCGAACGCAGTGCCGCGCAGGCCCTTCAGCTTCGCGAGCATGCCGAACGCGGTGAAGATCCACGGACCGAATTCACGCTTCTGCAGCCGCCCGGTCACCGGATCGCGCTGGGCCAGCAGCGGCGGCGCCAGCAAGACCTTCAAGCCAGAATTGCCTTGGAATTGTTCCCTCAAGGCCTTGCTGAACTCGCCGTCGGAATAGAGCCGCGCGACCTCGTATTCGTCCTTGTAGGCCATCAGCTTGAACAGGCCCTTTGCGAAGGCTTCGGTCAGGTCCTGCGAGCCAGGCGCGGCGGCCGCCTCGGCGGTGCGGACGCGCGCGACGTCGTCGAGATAGCGCTTGGCGTAGGCCGCATCCTGATAGTCGGTGAGGAATTTGGCGCGGAACGCGATCGCCTCGTCCAGCGTCTTCTTTGCCGGCGCGGCGCCGGCGCTCTTGAAGCGTGCGGCGCTGACCACGCGTTGCAGATCATGCGCGGCGAGCCGGCCCCACGAGAACGCGGTCTTGTTCATCTCGATCGCGGCGCCGTTGAGCTCGATCGCCTTCAGGATCGCTTCCAGCGACAGCGGGATCGCGCCGCGCTGGAACGCGAAGCCGAGCATGAAGGCGTTGGTGGCGATGCTGTCGCCCATCAGCGCCGTGGCAAGCCCGGTGGCATCGAGGATGTCGAGATCGCCAGGCGTCACCGCGCCGTTCAGCGCATCGCGCATCGAGCTGGCTTCGAAGTCGATATCGGGATCGATCACGAAGCTCGCGGTCGGCAAGAGATCGGCGTTGACCACGGCGCGGGTGACGCCGCGCTCGGCGCGGCTCAGCGCCGGCACGCTGGTGGCGACGACGAGGTCGCAGCCGAGGATCAGGTTGGCATTGCCCGGTGCGATGCGCACCGTAGTCAGCATGTCGGAGGCGGGCGCGAGCCGGACATGGCTCATCACGGCGCCGTTCTTCTGCGACAGGCCGGTGAAGTCGAGCGTCGAACAGGCGAGCCCCTCGACATGCGCGGCCATGCCGAGCAGCGCGCCGATGGTGATGACGCCGGTGCCGCCGATGCCGGTGATCAGGATGTTGTAGGGATTGCTCAACGCGGCCACAGGCGGCGTCGGCAAGTCGGCGAACAACGCCTTGGGATCGGCGGCAGCGCGGTCCGCCTTGCGCAGCTTGGGGTCCTGCACCATCACAAAGCTCGGGCAAAAGCCCTCGATGCAGGAGAAATCCTTGTTGCAGTTCGACTGGTCGATGCGGCGCTTGCGGCCGAGTTCGGTCTCCAGCGGCTGCACCGAGACGCAGTTCGACGCCACCGAGCAGTCGCCGCAACCCTCGCAGACGCGCTCATTGATGAAGACGCGCTTGGCCGGATCGGGGAACAGCCCGCGCTTGCGGCGACGGCGCTTCTCGGCGGCGCAGGTCTGGTCGTAGATCAGGACGGTGAGGCCCTCGATCTCGCGCAGGGTGCGCTGCACGGCATCGAGCTCGCGGCGATGATGAATGGTAGCGCCGGCCGGGAAATAATTGGCGGGATATTTGTCTGGATCGTCGGAGACGATCGCGAGCCGCTTGGTGCCCTCCGCCCAGACCTGGTGTGCGATCTGCGACACCGTAAGGCCGCCCTCGGCCGGCTGGCCGCCGGTCATCGCAACCGCATCGTTGTAGAGGATCTTGTAGGTGATGTTGACGCCGGCCGCGGCCGCTGCGCGCAGCGCCAGCAAGCCGGAATGGGTGTAGGTGCCGTCGCCGAGGTTCTGGAACACATGCTGTTCGCTGGTGAACGGCGCCTGCCCGATCCAGCTCACGCCCTCCGCGCCCATATGCGAGATGGTCTGGGTGTTGCGGTTCGGCACCGACAGCGCCATGCCGTGGCAGCCGATGCCAGCCATGGCGCGGCTGCCCTCGGGGATCTTGGTCGACGAGTTGTGTGGGCAGCCCGAGCAGAAATACGGCGTGCGCTGCAGCTTCGCGGTGCCCGTGCCCTCGGCGGGGCGATCGAACGCCTCGAGTTTTGCCAAACGCTGCTCCAGCAGCGGGCTGCGGTGACCGAGCCGGCGCAGCCGCGCCACCACGGCGGCGGCGACCATGGTCGGCGTCAGCTCGCCCTCGCTCGGCAGCAAGGGAGCGCCGCTCTCGTCGCGCTTGCCGACCACCGAGGGACGCTTGGAGGCGTCCATGTTATAGAGGATGCGGACCAGCTGGTCCTCGATGAAGCCGCGCTTCTCCTCGACGACCAGCACATCCTGCAGGCCCTCGGCGAAGGCGCGCGCGCCGCGCGCTTCGAGCGGCCAGGTCAGCGCCACCTTGTAGATGCGCAGCCCGAGCGCCTGCGCATCGGCATCGGTGATGCCGAGATCGGCGAGCGCCTGGCGCAGATCGAGATAGGCCTTGCCGGTCGCCATGATGCCGAGCCGCGCCGGCTTCGAATCCAGCACGATGCGATCGAAGCGGTTGACGCGGGCGAAGGCCGCGACCGCCTCCATCTTGGGCCCGTGCAACCTGCGCTCGGCTTCGAGCGGCGGATCCGGCCAGCGGATCGAGAGCCCGTCCGGCGGCATCTCGAAATCGTCGGGCATGATGATCTTGATGCGATCGGGATCGCTGACGATCGAGGCTGAGCTTTCCACCGTCTCCGAGATCGCCTTGAAGCCGACCCAGCAGCCGGAATAGCGCGACAGCGCGAAGCCGAGGATGCCGAGGTCGAGATAATCCTGCAGCGTCGCCGGATTGACCACCGGCATCAGCGCCGAGGCGAACACCTGCTCGCTCTGATGCGCCAGGGTGGAGGATTGGCAGCCATGGTCGTCGCCGGCCAGCGCGATCACGCCGCCGTTCGGCGAGGTGCCGGCGGAATTGGCGTGCTTGAGCGCATCGAGCGAGCGGTCGACGCCTGGGCCCTTGCCGTACCAGATGCCGAACACGCCATCGACCTTGGCGCCGGGGAACATGCCGACCTGCTGGCTGCCCCACACCGCGGTCGCCGCCAGATCCTCGTTGAGGCCGGGGACGAAGGCGATGTCATGTTCCCTGAGGAAGGATTTCGCCCGCCACAGCGCGTGGTCGTACATGCCGAGCGGCGAGCCGCGGTAACCGGAGATGAAACCGGCGGTGTTCAGCCCCTGCGCGCGGTCGCGTTCGCGCTGCAACATGGGCAATCGGACCAGCGCCTGGGTACCGGAGAGGAAGATTCGTTTCGTATCCAACCGGTACTTGTCGTCCAGTCCAACTTCCATCAACGCCATCAGTTTCCCCGTCAGTCAGCCACGCCGGTCCGGACCGGTCTGATTATCTTCCGAAATGATCATGCATCAGCATGCACTGATTTTGTTATGCATGAACAGCCCCGTTCCATGGCCGCAGCACATATCTCATGTTGCCCATGCGAGGCCTCGTCGTTCTGCGAGGCCTTGCCGAACCCCGGCATCTTTGAAACGGTGGCGCGCAAAGGGAGACCAAGGATGATTACAGTCGAATCCGCGTTCACGACGGAAATCGTGGAGAACGGCGATCTGCTGGTGGGTCCCTGGCGCAGCCCGAAGCAGATGCTGCAGGCCCAGACCTACGACTCCCACGCCTCGATTCACGACGATGCAACCGCGCAGAAGCTCGGCTTTCGCGGCGGCACGATCGAGGGACCGACCCATTTCAGCCAGTTCGCGCCGCTGTGCGAGCGGATCTGGGGCCGCGCCTGGTTCATCACTGGCTGCCTATCCGCGCATTACCGCAACCCGGTGTTCGAAGGCGAAGAGGTGCAGGCCCAGATCGAGAAGCCGAAGCCGGGCCAGACCGTTTGCACGATCGGGATGGTCAAGCGTGACGGCACCGAGATCCTGCGCGGCACCGCCTCGATCGATGGCGACGGCAACGAGACGGCGCTCAGCCGCCGGCTCGGCGAATTGAAGCCGCTGACCGATCCCGTCATCCTCGCCGACATCAAGGTCGGCATGAAGACGCCGCGGCAGGCGATCAAGATGGATTTCGACCAGAACATGGGCGATCTCTATCCGTTTTCGCTTGCCGACAAGCTCAGGGTGATCACCGAGCCGTCGGATTATTATTCGCTGGAGCACAATCCCTGGGGCCGCGCCATCATCCCGATGGAGATGCTGAGCGTGCTGTTCCAGTACCGCGCGCGCGAGGACCGGCTGCCGGTCCGCGGCCCCGCCGTCGGGCTGTTCGCCGACCAGGAGATCCGTCTTCTGCGCGGGCCGCTCTTCCCCGGCGAGACCTATTGGGTCGAGCGCGAGGTCGTGGCGCTTTCCGGCAGCAAGCGCACCGAGAGCATGTGGGTGCGCTCGACCGTGTTCGATGCCGACAACGCGGTGGTCGCAACCATGCTGCTCAACGGCGCCAGCATGAAGGATTCCTACGCCAACTACGAAAGCGAGCACAAAGCCCTCTACGGCTGAAACAACAGCCGCCCCTTCCGCAAGCCGCCGAAAAAAGGACAACAACAATGGCCCGCCTGCCCTATCTCGAAGCCGATCAGGTCGCCCCCGAATATCGCGACATGCTCAAGCGCAATACCAATCTGCACAAGCTGCTGGTGAACTCGCCGGACATGGCGCGCGCCTTCAACGGCGTCGGCGGCTATATCCGCTTCAAGAGCAAGCTCGATCCCAGGTTGCGCGAACTCGCGATCCTGCAGGTCGGCTGGCTCGAGCAGTCGGAATACGAGTTCACCCACCATGTGAAGATCGGCAAGGAGTTCGGCGTCACCGACGAGGATATCCAGGGCCTGATCGCTGAGACCAAAGGCCAGCCGTCGAAGCTCGAGCCGCTGGCGAAAGCGATCCTCAAGGGCGCCCGCGAGATGGTGCGCGAGCTCGCGATGTCGGAGGCGACCTTCGCCGAGATCAAGCGCGAGCTGTCCGACGAGCACATGACTGACCTCGTGCTGACGATCGCGTTCTACTGCGCCGTGGTGCGGGTGCTCGCCACCATGCAGATCGACAACGAGCCTTACTACAAAGAGGTACTGCAGCAGTACCCGCTACAGGGAGTGAAGTGAGATGCGCCTGCAAGATCGCGTCGCCATCGTCGTCGGCGGCGGCCAGAGCCCCGGCGAGGGCATCGGCAACGGCCGCGCCACCGCGCTGACCTTCGCGCGCGAAGGCGCCAGGGTGCTGTGCGTCGATCACAATCTGGCATCGGCGCAGGAGACCGTCGACCTGATCGCGGCCAAGGGCGGGACTTCAGTCGCCTTCAAGGCCGACGTCACCAAAAATGCCGACATCAAGGCGATGGTGGCTGACGCACATGGCCGCTGGGGCAGCGTCGATATCCTGCACAACAATGTCGGCGTCAGCCTCTCCGGCGGCGACGCCGAACTGCTGGACATATCAGAGGAGGCGTTCGATCGCTGCGTGGCGATCAATCTGAAGAGCTGCATCCTGGCCGCCAAGCATGTGATCCCGATCATGCGCACGCAGCAGCGCGGCTCGATCATCAACATCTCGTCGATGGCCGCGATCACGACCTATCCTTACGTCGCCTACAAGGCGACCAAGTCGGCGATGATCGCCTTCACCGAACAGCTCGCCTACCAGAATGCGCAATATGGCATTCGCGCAAACGTGATCCTGCCGGGATTGATGAACACGCCGATGGCGGTCGACACCCGCGCCCGCGAATTCAAGAAGAGCCGCGCCGAGGTCGAGGCCGAGCGCGACAGCAAGGTGCCGCTGCGCCACAAGATGGGCACCGGCTGGGACGTCGCCAATGCCGCGCTGTTTCTCGCCTCCGATGAAGCGAACTTCGTGACCGGTGTCACGTTGCCGGTCGATGGTGGCGCAAGCGTGCGGCGCGGTTAATCGAGACGGTTAACCCGTGTGACAATTTGGGATTAATCACTGTGACGAAATCACGCGTCATTGCGCCGTAATGATTCGAAAAAATTGAAGTATTCCAATGACACAGCGATGTGACGACGCGTCCACATAAATCGAAATCCTGACTCGTTGTGGTCGCACGAAATTCATCTGCGCTCTGTATCTCGCACGCCAAGAACTTCTGGAGTGCCTGGACCGATGAGCGAAGAATTCGAACTCAGACCCGATCAATGGGATGCGCTGAAAGCGCTGCGGGCTCCCGCAGCAAACCCTACCCGGCTGAACCGGTTTGCCGTCGAGAGCCTGATCACGCTCGGCTATGTTGCGGTGCGAGGAGACTCGTTTGAGCTGACGCCCGCGGGCCGCAAGGTGCTGGTCCGCGGTTCGTCACTGTTGCTGCTCGATATCGCAGCCTGATTCCGTTCGAAGCTGACATCAAGCTTACATACGCGGCATCATGCCGCGTGTGCTTTTCCAGGGATGGTCGTCTCGCCGTGCTGCGTCAGCGGCTTCATCCCGGTGAGGCTGCGCAGCAGCACGTAGAACACCGGCGTCAGGAACAGGCCGAACACCGTGACGCCGATCATGCCGGAGAACACCGCAACGCCCATCGCGCGCCGCATCTCCGAGCCCGCGCCGGTCGACAGCACCAGCGGCAGCACGCCCATGATGAAGGCCATCGACGTCATCAGAATCGGTCGCAGCCTTAAGCGACTCGCCTCGATCGCGGCACGGATCGGTGACCGCCCGGCGAATTCGAGCTCGCGCGCGAATTCGACGATCAGGATGGCGTTCTTGGCCGACAATCCGACCAACACGATCAGGCCGATCTGGGTGAAGACGTTGTTGTCGCCCTTCGACAGCCAGACCCCGAACATCGCGGCCAATAGCCCCATCGGCACGATCATGATGATCGAGAGCGGCAGCGCCAGGCTTTCATAGAGCGCGGCGAGCACCAGGAACACCAAGAGGATCGCCAGCGGAAACACCCAGATTCCGGAGTTGCCGGCGATGAACTCCTGATAGGTCAGGTCGGTCCATTCGAAGGCAAAGCCGGGCGGCAGCACTTCGGCCGCGATCCGCGTCGCCGCCTCCTGGGCCTGGCCGGAGGAATAGCCCGGCGCGGCAGCCGCGTTGATATCCGACGACAGGAAGCCGTTGTAGCGGATCGCGCGTTCCGGCCCCGCGCTCTGGCGGACCTTCAGCAGGGCCGACAGCGGCACCATGTCGCCCGACGACGAGCGCACCTTCAGCTGCCTGATGTCGTCGGCACGCGCGCGGAACGGCGCGTCGGCCTGCACATAGACCGAATAGGTGCGGCCGAATTTGTTGAAGTCGTTCACATAGTAGGAGCCGAGATAGATCTGCAGCGTATTGAAGACCTCCGTGACGGGCACGCCGAGCTGGAGTGCCTTGGTGCGGTCGATATCGGCGAACAACTGCGGCACGTTGACCTGGAAGCTCGAGAACACGCCGGCAATTTCCGGCGCCTTCTGCATCGCCGCCATGAACGCCTTGGTCGCGTCGTTCAGTGCTTCATAGCCGAGGCCGGCGCGGTCCTCGATCTGCAGCTTGAAGCCGCCGATGGTGCCGAGGCCGTTGACCGGCGGCGGCGGGAACATGGCGATGAAGGCATCCTGGATGCCGGCATATTTCTTGTTGAGCGCCGCCGCGATCGCCGGACCGCTGAGCGAGGGATCCTTGCGCTCGTCGAACGGCTTCAAGGTCGAGAACACGATGCCGGCGTTGGAGGAGTTGGTGAAGCCGGAGATCGACAGGCCGGGGAACGCCACCGAGCTTTCGACGCCGGGCTGGGTCAGCGCGATGTCGCTCATCTTGCGGATCACTTCCTCGGTGCGGTCGAGCGTCGCGCCATCGGGCAGCCGCGCAAAGCCGACCAGATACTGCTTGTCCTGGCCCGGCACGAAGCCGCTCGGCACCTGCTTGAACAGCACGCCGGTCAGGCCGATCAGCAGCACATAGAGGCCGATAACCACGGCCTTGCCGTAGATCACCTTGGTGACGGTGCGGCCGTAGTTCTCGGAGGACTTGGTGAAGACCTTGTTGAAGCCGCGGAAGAACCAGCCAAGCGACCTTTCCATGATCCGGGTCAGCCAGTCCTTCGGCTCGTGATGCCCCTTCAGCAGCAGCGCCGACAGCGCCGGCGACAACGTCAGCGAGTTGATCGCTGATATCACGGTCGAGATCGCGATGGTCAGCGCGAACTGCTTGTAGAACTGTCCGGTGAGGCCGGAGATGAAGGCCAGCGGCACGAACACCGCGATCAGGACCAGCGCGATCGCGATGATCGGGCCGGACACTTCGCGCATCGCCTGGTTGGTGGCATCGCGCGGCGACAAGCCGGACTCGATGTTGCGCTCGACGTTCTCGACCACGACGATGGCGTCGTCGACCACGATGCCGATCGCCAGCACCAGGCCGAACAGACTGAGCGCGTTGATCGAGAAGCCGAACACATGCATCACCGCGAAAGTGCCGACGATCGACACCGGGACCGCGATCAATGGGATGATCGAGGCGCGCCAGGTCTGCAGGAACAGGATCACGACCAGCACGACGAGGGCGACCGCCTCGAGCAGCGTGTGGATGACAGCCTCGATCGACGAACGCACGAATTGGGTCGGATCGTAGACGATCTGGTAGGACACGCCTTCCGGCATGTTCTTCTTGATCTCGGCCATCGTGGCGCGGACATGGTCGGAGATCTCCAGCGCATTCGACCCCGGCGCCTGGAAGATCGGGATCGCGACCGCCTGCTTGTTGTCAAGCAGCGAGCGCAGGCCGTATTCGGAGGCGCCGAGCTCGACCCGCGCGACGTCGCGCAGCCGCACCACCTCGCCGGCCGAACCTGTCTTCACCACGATGTCGCCGAACTGCTCCTCGGTCGAGAGCCGTCCCTCGGCGTTGACGGAGAGCTGGAGGTCGATGCCCTTGACGCTGGGCGAGGAGCCGACCACGCCGGCGGCAGCCTCGACGTTCTGGGCCTGGATCGCGCGTACGACGTCGCTCGCGGTCAGCGAATGCTCGGCGGCTTTCTGCGGATCGACCCAGACCCGCATCGAATAGTCGCCGGCGCCATAGAGCTGGACGTCGCCGACGCCGTCGATCCGCGCCAGCCGGTCCTTGACGTTGAGTACCGCGTAGTTGCGCAGATACGTCATGTCATAGCGGTTGTTCGGCGACAGCAGATGCACGACCATGGTGAGGTCGGGCGAGCTCTTCTTGGTGATGATGCCGAGCTGGCGCACCACAGCCGGCAGGCGCGGCTCGGCCTGCTGCACGCGATTCTGCACCAGTTGGGTCGCCTTGTCGGGGTCGGTGCCGAGCCGGAACGTCACCGTCAGCGTCATCGCGCCGTCGGTGGTCGCCTGGCTCGACATGTAGAGCATGCCTTCGACGCCGTTGATCTGCTCCTCGATCGGGGTCGCGACCGTCTCGGCGATCACCTTCGGATTGGCGCCGGGATAGGTCGCGCGCACCACGACCGACGGCGGCACCACGTCGGGATATTCCGAGATCGGCATCGCCAGCAGCGAGATCAGGCCGGCCAGGAAGATCAGGATCGAAAGCACGCCGGCGAAGATCGGCCGGTCGATAAAGAATTTTGAGAGATTCATGGCTCCGCCCCCGCGTGCAGCGCCTAGCGCTGCACGACGTGCTGGTTGGTTTCAGTGGATGCCTGCTGCATGCCGCGCGCGCCCATTTCGGCGACTTCCATCTTCAGGAGTGCGCCGGGACGCACGCGCTGCAGGCCGTTGACGACGATGCGGTCGCCGGATTTCAGGCCGGCGGTGACGATCCGCAGGCCATCGACCGAGCCGCCAAGCGTGATGGAACGATAGACGGCGCGGCTGTCGTCGCCGACCAGCATCACGAACTTCTTGTCCTGGTCGGTGCCGACGGCGCGCTCGTCGATCAGCACTAGCGTCTGCTGCTTGGGCTGGCCCATGCGCACACGGGCGAATTGCCCCGGGATCAATCGGCCGTCATCGTTCTTGAACACGGCGCGGACTCGGATGGTGCCGCTCTGCCCGTTGACCTGGTTGTCGATGAGCTGGATGTGCCCCTTGGCGCTGAGGCCGCCCGACGTCACCATGTCGACCGGAATCTGGTCGAGATTGCCGCGCTTGCCGGAGGCATCCGCGATCGAGTTCAGCGCGCGCAGCACCACTTCCTCATCGGCATCGAAGCTCGCATAGATCGGATTGACCGAGACCAGCGAGGTCAGGACCGGTGACGAGGTGCCGGCGGCGACGAGATTGCCGACGGTGACCTCGATCCTGCCGACCCGGCCGTCGACCGGCGCCCGCACCTCGGTGTAGTCGAGATTGAGTTTGGCCGTCTGCAGCGCGGCCTCGGCGGCCTTGACGTTAGCGACTGCCTCGCGGTTGGCGTTGTCGCGCTGGTCGAAATCGCGCTTGGTCACGATGTTGTTGCCAACCAGCTGCGCGCCGCGCTCGACTTCGCTCGTGGTGAACACGACGCGGGCCTTGGCGGCCTCGAGCTGCGCCTGGGCGCGATCGACCTCGGCGGCGTAGGGCGCAGGGTCGATCTTGAACAGGATGTCGCCGGACTTCACCAGCGCGCCCTCGGTGAAGTTGGTCGAAAGGATCGCACCGGCCACCCGCGGCCGGAGCTGGACACGGTCGACGGCTTCGAGCCGGCCCGAGAAGTCATCGAACAGCGTGGTCGGCCGCGGCTGGATCACGGCAACGGTGACCGGGACGGCCGGCTCGGGAGCCGCGGCAGTCGCGGTCGCCTGTGCGGCATGAAAATAGTGGCCGGTCGCGATCGAACCGGCCACCGCGAGGGCGCCAAGGATCACGATACCGCCGACGACACGTCGGAAGCGGCCGGAACGGGGATTTTGGATTGACGAGGGCATTCACGCGCTCCAGATATCTGTAGTGTTCGCTACAGATGTGGAGCTGGACGCCGGTTCGCAAGATACTTATGTATCAAGCACTATGAATTTCTTATCTCATTCATGGGGAAATGGGAAGTCGCGGAAAAACATCACGTGCAACAAGAGGATAAGCCAGGGACAATCCGTCATAGAAACGGCACCCGGCTTACGGAGCAACGAAAAATGGGAATGGGACGCCCCCGCGCTTTCGACGCGGACGCCGCTTTGGACCAGGCCATGGATGTGTTCTGGCGCCATGGTTACGAGGGCGCGACGATCGCGCAGCTCACCGAGGCGATGAATATCAATCCGCCCAGCCTCTATGCCGCCTTTGGCAGCAAGGAGGGTCTGCTGAAGGCCGCGCTCGACCGCTACACCGAGAAGCGCGACGCCTGGATGGAAAAGGTTTTGGGCGCCTCCACCGCCCGAGAGGTGGCCGAACGATTTCTGATGGAGCACGCGGACGCCCAGACCGATCCCGCCAACCCGCCCGGCTGCCTGCTGGTGCAGGGCGGCCTTGCCTGCGGCACCGGCTCGGAGAATGTTCCGTTTGAACTGGCAGCGCGCCGCACCCGAACCGAGGACCAGTTGCACGAGCGTTTCGTCCGCGCGAAGGCCGAACGCGACCTGGGCGAAAGCGCCGATCCGGCCACCCTTGCCCGCTATCTCTCCGCGGTGACATCAGGCATGTGCGTGATGGCTTCCTCGGGCGCCGACCGCAACGCGCTGCGCGAGATTGCAGCGGTGTCGCTGAAGGCGTTTGATGAGCAGGCGAAGGGGTAGAGCGGTTGAAGGGGTAGAGCGGTTCACGTCAAGCGCCTGCGGCCCCAACGACGTTGGGAGTGACCGGCGATGAAGCATTGGACCGGCTGGCTGCCAGGTCTCACCACGCTGCGTCGATATCAAGCGGCGTGGCTTCCACACGACATCGTCGCCGGGCTTGTGCTCGCGACCATGCTGGTCCCGGTCGGCATCGCCTATGCGGAAGCGTCCGGCCTGCCCGGCATCTACGGGCTCTATGCGACGATCATCCCGCTGCTCGTCTACGCGCTGTTCGGGCCGAGCCGCATCCTTGTCCTTGGGCCAGACTCGGCGCTTGCGGCCATCATCCTCGGCGTCGTCGTTCCGACGTCGGCCGGCGATCCGATGCGTGCGGCAACCTTGGCCGCCATGATGGCGGTCGTCTCCGGGACGATATGCATCGTCGCGGGTATCGCGCGGCTGGGATTCCTGACCGAGCTTCTCTCCAAGCCGATCCGCTACGGCTACATGAACGGCATTGCCCTGACCGTGCTGATCAGCCAGCTGCCAAAGCTGTTCGGCTTTTCCATTGAAGGCGATGGACCTCTGCGCAGCCTCTGGGCGGTCATCGAAGCAATCGTCGACGGAAAGACGAATTGGGCGACCCTCGGGATCGGCCTTGCGACGCTGGCGGTGATCCTGCTGCTCGCCCGGAACAAGCGGTTGCCCGGCATTCTCATTGCCGTCGTCGCCGCGACGGTCGTCACCGGGGTTCTCGATCTCGGGGCCCGCTTCGGCGTGACGGTCCTGGGTTCGCTTCCCCAGGGCTTGCCGGGATTTGCCATTCCCCGGATCGGCTATGGCGACATCGTGCAGGTGCTGATCGGCGGCTGCGCCGTCGCGCTGGTGTCGTTCGCCGATACCAGCGTCCTGTCGCGCGCCTATGCAGGACGGTTGGGCGATCGCGTTGATCCCAACCAGGAGATGGTGGGGCTCGGCGCGGCCAATCTGGCGGCCGGCTTCTTTCAGGGTTTTCCGATCAGCAGCAGCGGATCGCGAACGCCCGTTGCGGAAGCTGCCGGAGCGCGCACGCAATTGACCAGCGTCATCGGCGCGCTGGCCATCGCCTTCCTGCTGCTGATAGCGCCGAATTTGCTGCAGCACTTGCCCAACGCCGCGTTGGCCGCCGTCGTCATCGCCGCTGCGCTCGGCCTGTTTGAGATCAGCGACCTCAGGCGAATCTACCGCATTCAGCAGTGGGAGTTCTGGCTATCGATGGTCTGCTTCGTCGGCGTGGCCGTGCTGGGGGTGATTCCCGGAATAGGCCTCGCCATCGTGCTCGCCATCGTCGAATTCCTGTGGGACGGCTGGCGGCCGCATTCCGCCGTGCTGGGCCGCGCCTCCGGCGTGAAGGGCTATCACGACATCACGCGATATCCGGACGCACGCCAGATCCCCGGACTGGTGCTGTTCCGGTGGGATGCGCCGCTGTTCTTTGCCAATGCCGAGTTCTTCAAGGAACGTGCGCTGGATGCGGTGGCGAAATCTCCGACGCCGGTGCGCTGGCTGGTGGTCACGGCCGAGCCCGTCACCAGCGTGGACGTGACCGCGGGCGATATTCTCGCCGAGTTGGACGAGGCGTTGCACGCACAGAAGATCGAGCTGTGCTTTGCCGAGCTCAAGGACCCCGTCAAGGACAAGCTGAAGAAATTCGGCCTGCTGGCGCAACTCGGCGAGAATAACTTCTTCCCCACCATCGGCGTTGCCGTTGCGCGCTACCTCGAGATCAATGCTGACGTGACCTGGGAGGACTGGGAAGACCGCGCCGAGGCCTAAAGCGCGATGGGTTCAATCGTCAGCGCGCTATAAGCGCTTTTGTTTGAGCATGATCTCCGCGCAAACGCTTCGCGTTTGTCGCAGGGAAAACCGCTTCGCACTTTTCCGGATCATGCTTCCCAGCCGTCCGGGCGCATCACCACATCGTCTGCCGCGCGCGCTCCGGCCATTCCCGATCGTATTTTTCGCCGCCGACCGTGTGCTCGCTCATCTCGGCGAGGATCTGGCCCGGCGTCGGCAAGACCTTCGGATCGACCCGCTTGTCCGGATTCCAGAGATCGGAGCGCACGATCGCGCGCGCACACTGGAAATAGATCTCCTCCACATGCATTACGATCACCGTGCGCGGTGCCTTGCCTTCCATCATGAAGGAGGCGAGCAGCTCCGGTTCGGCCGTGACATAAGCGCGGCCGTTGACGCGCAGCGTGCTGCCTGAGCCCGGAATCAGGAACAGCAAACCGACGCGGGGATCGCGAACGATGTTGCGCAGCGAATCGCAGCGATTGTTGCCGCGGCGATCCGGCATCATCAGCGTCTTCGCATCATGGATGCGCACGAAGCCCGGCAGGTCGCCGCGCGGCGAGCAATCGAGCCCTTCGGGGCCTGCGGTCGCAAGCGACACGAACGGCGACTTCTCGATGAGCACACGATAGAGCGGCGTCACGTGATCGGCGACCTTCACGGTCGACGCGTCGTTCGGGAAGCCGTAGATCGCCTCAAGTTGCTCGACCGTTTCGATCACCGACATTCGTGCCGTTCTCCTTTGGTTGCTACTCGTCCCAGCGTTCGCCCTTGATGATGCGGACAAGCTGTCGCGCATGATAGTCGGCGGTGCCGGAATTGACGATGGTGAAATCGGGCGTCGACGTGCTCTCGTCGACGGTGCGGGCCAGCCGCTGCTCGAGAAGACCGTCGCTGCTGCGCGCCCGCATTGCGAGCCGCGCGGCCAGCACATCCGGCGGCGCCGTGACCAGCACCACGACAGCGTTGGCATAGTTGCGGCGCGCCGCCGCGATCACGGTGCGCGAGACGTTCGCGATTACGGTGCGTCCGGCGCCGATATCGTCGTTGATCGACCGCGACAGCGCGTAGCGATGGCCGTGCGCTTCCCAGTGCATGGCGTAGTCGCCGGCGGCTACCGCGCGCTGGAAGCTCTCCGCGCTGACCTCCTCATTGTCCTCCGACGCCGAGGCCTGGCGGGTGATCAGCCGGCGCGGAAACACGACATCGCGATCATCGCCACAGGCCGCTTTGGCGAACCCCAGCAGCGTATCCTTGCCGGCGCCGCTCGGGCCGACCACCAGAATCAGCCGGCCGGGGCCGATTCCGGCGCGCCGGTCGGCGACGACGGATGCAACGGTCATGCGACCCTCCCTCCTTCGCGCCAGACGCTGCGCACGACAGGCAGATCGCGCGCGACGTGCACACGGATCAGGTCGGCGCGCCGGCCGACCGCGATCTCGCCGCGGTCGTTGAGCCCGACCGCCTCGGCCGGCGTCTTGGTCACAGTGCGCACGGCGGAAGCAAGATCGATCGCCGGCACATGCCGCGGCAGCTGCAGCGCCGCCATCAAAAGGCTGGACGGGATGTAGTCCGACGACAGGATATCGAGCATGCCTTCATTAGCGAGATCGACGGCCGCAATGTTGCCGGAGTGCGAGCCGCCGCGCACCACGTTCGGCGCGCCCATCAGGATGTCGATGCCGGCGGCGTGCAGCCCGCGCGCGGCTTCCATCGTGGTCGGGAACTCCGCGACCGCGACCTTGTCGTTGACGGCGTCGACCACGTTCTCATCCGTGGTATCGTCGTGGCTCGCCAGCGGGATCCGGTATTCATGCGCCAGCGCGACGATCGCGCGGGTGTTCGCCACCGCATATTCCTTCTGATAGGCGAAGCGCCGTGCGAACAGCACGTCGAGCTGGGCGTCGGTCATGCCGCCGCCCTTGCCGCGATAGTAGTCGCGCAGCTTGACCTCGTCGCGGAACTGGCGCTGGCCCGGCGTGTGGTCCATCAGCGACATCAGCCGCACGTCCGGCCGGTCGATCAGTTCCTTGGCCTCGGCAACCACGTCCGGCATCGGGACCTCGCAGCGCAGATGCAGGAAGTGATCGGCGCGCAGCAGATTCTCCTCGCGCGCCGCCGCAATCGCCGCCGCCAGCACGCCGGCGCGGCCGTCGACATCCTCGGCGCCATCCTCGCGCCAGACCCGCAGCGAATCCAGCACCGTGGTGATGCCTGAGGTCGCGAGCTGACCGTCATAGGAGATCACGGCCGCGACCGGATTCCAGAACACCTTCGGCCGCGGCACATAGTGCATCTCGAGATGATCGGTGTGCAGCTCGATCAGCCCGGGCATCAGGAGGTCGCCGCCGGCATCCTCGGCGGCCTCGGGCGCTCTGCCCTCGCCGAACTCGGCGATCTTGCCATCAGCGATCGCGACCCAGCCCTGCTCGATCACGCGATCGGCGAGGACCAGCCGGGCGTTGCCGATGATGGTGTCTTGCTTGGCGGTCATTTCAAACGGTCCTTCAGGCAGCAGCCGCGAACGAGGTCACATCGACGATGCGGTCGGCGATCAGATGGCGGATTTCGTCGTCATGGACAATCGCGACCATCGCGACGCCCTTGGTCTTTTTTTCCGCGATCAGCTCGACCACCACGGCGCGATTCGCCGCATCGAGCGAAGCGGTCGGCTCGTCCAGCAGCAGGATCGGCAGGTCCGAGATGAAGCCGCGTGCGATGTTGACGCGCTGCTGCTCGCCGCCGGAGAAGGTCGAGGGCGGCAAGGTCCACAGCCGCTCCGGAATGTTGAGCCGGCGCAGCAGCTGGCCGGCGCGCGCGCGGGCCTCCTCGCGCGCCACGCCGTTGACGATCAAAGGCTCGGCGACGACGTCGATCGTCGCCACCCGCGGCACGGCGCGCAGGAACTGGCTGACATAGCCGATGGTCGAGCGGCGGATGCTCAGCACCTGGCGCGGCTCGGCGGTGGCAAGGTCGACAACCTTGCCGTGATGGCGGATGCCGATCCGGCCGCTGTCGCAGCGATAGTTGCCGAAGATCATCTTCAGGATGGAGGATTTGCCGGCGCCCGACGGGCCCGACAGCACCACGCACTCACCCGGGTCGGCGTGGAACGAGACGCCGCGCACCACGGGCAGTTCGACGCCGCCCTGCAGATGCATGGTGAAGGTCTTCTCGGCGTTGGCAAGTTCGATCATCGCGGTCATTGGCACGCTCATGGCGGAAGAATCGAGGAAACGAGCAGCTGCGTATAGGGCTCACGCGGATCGTCGAGCACCTGGTCGGTGAGGCCGGTCTCGATGACGCGGCCGCCCTTCATCACCATCACGCGATGCGAAAGCAACCGCGCCACCGCCAGATCGTGGGTCACGACGATCGCGGCAAGCCCGAGCTCGCTGACGAGGTTGCGCATCAGGTCGAGCAGGCGGGCCTGCACCGAGACGTCGAGGCCGCCGGTCGGCTCGTCCATGAACACCAGCCGCGGCTCGGTGACGAGGTTGCGGGCGATCTGCAGCCGCTGCCGCATGCCGCCGGAATAGGTCTTTGGCGCATCGTCGATGCGGCCGGTATCGATCTCGACCCGCTCCAGCCAGGTCGACGCGGTGTCACGGATGCGGCCGTAATGATTCCAGCCGACCGCCATCAGCCGCTCGCCGACATTGGCGCCGGCCGAGACGCCCATGCGCAGCCCCTGCGCCGGGTCCTGGTGCACGAAGCCCCAGTCGGTGCGAAACAGGAAGCGCCGCTCGGCCTCGCCGAGTTCAGCGAGATCGCGCAGCACGCCGTCGCGCATCCGGTAGCACACCCGGCCCGCGCTCGGCGCGAGCTGCGCCGAGAGCAGCTGCAGCAGCGTCGACTTGCCCGAGCCGGACTCGCCGACGATCGCCAGCACCTCGCCGGGATAGAGCGCGAACGAGACGTCGCGGCAGGCGGCAAGCCGGCCGTAATTCTTGGCAAGCCCCTCGGCCACCAGCAACGGCTCGTCGTTGTCGAGGCTCGAGAGCTCAGACATGCGCCTTCTCCTTGTGCGGCGCTGCGCTCTCGGTGCCGTGATGGCCGGCGGCCTGGCGCTGCTCGCAGAAGTCCGTGTCGGAGCAGACGAACATCCGCCCGCCCTTGTCGTCGGTGACGATCTCGTCGAGATAGGAATTGTCGGCGCCGCACAGCGCGCAGGGCGCGTTGAAGCGGTAGCGCGTGAACGGGTGATCCTCGAAGTCCAGCGACACCACGGTGGTGTAGGGCGGGATCGCGTAGATGCGCTTCTCGCGGCCGGCGCCGAACAGCTGCAGCGCCGCGCAATTGTCCATCTTCGGATTGTCGAATTTCGGCGTCGGCGACGGGTCCATCACGTAGCGCGCGTTGACCTTCACCGGATAGGCGTAGGCGGTGGCGATATGGCCGAAGCGCGCGATGTCCTCGTAGAGCTTGACGTGCATCAGCCCGTATTCGGCGAGCGCGTGCATGCGCCGCGTCTCGGTCTCGCGCGGCTCGAGGAAGCGCAGCGGTTCGGGGATCGGCACCTGATAGACCAGCACCTGCCCGGCATGCAGCGACGCCTCTGGAATGCGGTGCCGGGTCTGGATCACGGTCGCGTCGGTGGTCGAGGTCGTGGTCGCGACACCCGCGGTCTTGCCGAAGAACTTGCGGATCGAGATCGCGTTGGTGGTGTCGTCCGAGCCCTGGTCGATCACCTTCAGCACGTCGTCGGGACCGAGGATCGCGGCCGTCACCTGCACGCCCCCGGTGCCCCAGCCATAGGGCATCGGCATCTCGCGGCTCGCAAACGGCACCTGATAGCCGGGGATCGCGATCGCCTTGAGGATCGCGCGGCGGATCATGCGCTTGGTCTGCTCGTCGAGATAGGCGAAATTGTACGTCGGCGCGTTCATTCCGCGGCCTCCTGCATTTCCACCGCTTCGTTGGCTTCCGCGAACTCCTGCCGCAGCTTGCGCAACAGGCCGAGCTCGGACTGGAAGTCGACATAGTGCGGCAGCTTGAGGTGCTCGACGAAGCCGGTCGACTGGACATTGTCGGAGTGCGACATCACGAACTCCTCGTCCTGCGCCGGCGCCGCCGCCTCCTCGCCGAGCTCACGCGCACGCAGCGCGCGATCGACCAGCGCCATCGACATGGTCTTGCGCTCGCTCTGCCCGAAGGCGAGGCCATAGCCGCGGGTGAAGCACGGCGCCTCGGTCGTCGAGCCCTTGAACTGGTTGACCATCTGGCACTCGGTCAATTCGATCGAGCCGAGCGGCACGGCAAAGCCCGCGTCCTCGGCGAAGAACTCGACCTCGACCTCGCCGAAGCGGATCTCGCCGGCGAACGGGTGGTTGCGGCCGTAGCCGCGCTGCGTCGAATAGCCGAGCGCGAGCAGGAAGCCCTCATCGCCGCGCGCCAGATTCTGCAGCCGCAAATCGCGGTCGGCCGGAAAGCTCAGCGGCTCACGCGTGAGGTCGCCGACCGGCGTGTCGCTATCTGCCTGCGGCGAGGATTCGATCAGACCATCGCGGCCGAGAATGTCGGTCACCCGCGGCGTGGCGGCCTGCGAGGCGTCCGCGGCTGCCGGCTGCTCCGGCACAAAGCCTTCCGCGAGCTGCGGATCGAGCAGGCGATGGGTGTAGTCGAAGGTCGGCCCCAGGATCTGGCCGCCCGGAACGTCCTTGAAGGTCGAGGAGATCCGCCGCCGCACCTGCATCTCGCCGGTGTTGACCGGCTCGGTGGCGCCAAAGCGCGGCAGCGTGGCGCGGAACGCACGGACCAGGAAGATCGCCTCGATCATGTCGCCGCGCGCCTGCTTGATCGCGAGCGCCGCGAGCTCGCGGTCGTAGAGCGAACCTTCGGTCATCACGCGGTCGACGCCGAGCGCGAGCTGCTCGGAGATCTGTGCCAGCGTCACCTCGGGTACCTCGCGGTCGCCGCGCCGCTCATGCGCGAGCAGACGATGGGCGTTCTCGATGGCGCGCTCGCCTCCCTTGACGGCTACATACATCGCTTACACTCCGCTTGCGATCAGCCGCGTGGTGCGCGGGATCGCCACAATGGCATCGTCATGGACCAGCACGACATCGATGCCGCGCGGGAACAGGGCTTCGTTGATCGAAAGCCGCTGGAACAGGTCGCGCGGCTTGAGCATCGCCTGCAGCACGGCGCTGCCGTCGATGCCGGGCCCTTTCAGCTCGAAGGCCGGCCCCTGCGACAGGCTGTCGACCTGCAGGATCAGTGTGGTCGACCGGTCAGGATATTCGCTGCTGCCGAATGCGAAGCGATCGAGCGCCGGCAGGCTCGCGGCATCGCCGATCAAAGCGAAGCTCGCGATCGATGAATCGGTAACCACCGGCGCGCTGGCGTGAAACTTCAGCCAGCGGGCGACGTCCGGCGTCGCCGACATCGCAGCATCGAGCCAGATCGGCGTGTCGTGATCGAACAGCGTCAGCGCGATCGCGGCCGCGCCGCGCATCATGCCGGCGGGCGTTCCCACGCTCGCGGCGACGCGCTGCACGCTGCCCGGGCGCGCCATCGCATCCATCACGGAACGGAAAGTCGATTGCGCCGACAGCACCTTGTCGGCAAAGCCCGCGGGCATTTCGGCAATCGTCGTCATTGCATCATCCCTCACCGCGCACCATCGTGTAGAAATCGACCCGCGTCGCCGCGGTTTCCGCTGCCTTGCGGCCGCGTTCGGCGTTCATGGCGACGCGCAGCGGTGCGATCACCTTGGCCTCCACCTCGCCGGACAACTCCGCCGACTGCACCATGGCGTCGCACAGCGCGATCATCTGCGCCTTCCGCGCGTCGCGGCCGAGCGTGTAGCCGAAGCCGACCTCGCCGGTCGCAAGCCGCACCGCCGCTCGCGACACCGTCGCCTCGCCGAGATTGAACGGCGCACCGTCGCCGCCGATCCGCCCGCGCAGCATCACAAGGCCATTTTCCGGCTCACGCAGGTTCTCATGCGCAGGCACCGCGACCGCCGCCAGCCTGCCGGCGATATCAGCAGCGGCGGCGTGCGCCAGCACCGTCATCGCGGCTTTGCGCTGGGCCTGTTTGCTGTTTGGTCCGGTCGAACTCATGGGCAAACCTTTGGCAACCTTGCTTGCATCAAGTTGTCTATGATACTAGACAACTTGATAGCGGAGCGCCATGACTGTTTCGTGACAAACCAAAGATTTCTGGTATCACCGCGCCATGAGCATGCAGGAAAGTTCCGGCGTCGCCTTGTGGCGGCAGGTCGCCGACGGCATCGAGCGCGGCATCGCTGACGGCCGCTTCGCCGCCGGCGAAAAGCTGCCCGGCGAGATGGAGATCGCCGAGACGTACCGGGTCAACCGGCACACCGTGCGGCGGGCGCTCGCCGCATTGGCCGAGCGCGGCCTGGTGCGCGCCGAGCGCGGCAGCGGCACCTATGTCGAAGCCCAGCGCCTCGCCTATCCCTTGCGCTCACGCACGCGGTTTTCCGAGATCGTCGGCGCCGGCGGCCACGAGCCGCGCGGCCAGTTGATCGATGCGAGCAGCGATGTCGCCAACCGCGAGATCGCGCGCGAGCTCGGCCTGAAGATCGGTGCGCCGCTGATCCGGATCGAAGCGGTGCGGCTCGCCGACCGGACGCCGATCTGCGTTTCCACCACCTGGCTGTCGGCCGAGCGGTTTCCCGATGCCGGCAGCGTGTTCGCCGACGTTCGCTCGATGACGAAGCTGCTCGGGCATTACGGCGTCAAGGACTACCACCGCGCCTCGACCCGGATCACCGCGGCGATCGTCGATGCGACCGACGCCGCGCGGCTCGACCTGCCGCTGGGACGGCCGGTGCTGGTGGTCGACGCCACCGACGTCGACATGCTGGACCAGCCGCTGGTGGCCAAGCGCTCGCGCTTCGCCGCCGAGCGCGTGGAGTTTCTGGTCGAGAACGGCTGATCTTTCTCTGCTCTCTCGCCCCGCTCTTGCGGGGAGAGGGTCGGGGTGAGGGGCCGCCTCCACAAAGCGGATAAATATGAGTGCGGGGAAACACCCCTCACCCGGATTGCTGCGCAATCCGACCTCTCCCCGCAAGCGCGGGGCGAGGTAACTTTCTACACCACGGCGCGCTGGCCGATGATGGCAAAGCGCAGCTTGCTCGAGATGAAGTCGATCGCGGCGACCGCGATCAGGATCATCAGGATCAGGAACGACACCTTCTGCCACTCCAGCACGCGGATCTGCTCTGCAAGCTGCAGGCCGATGCCGCCGGCGCCGACGATGCCGATGATGGTGGCCGAACGGGTGTTCGACTCGATGAAGTAGAGCACCTGCCCGGCGATCACGGGCAGCACCTGCGGCAGCAGGCCGAAGCGGATTTCATGCAGCGCGTTGCCGCCGGAGGCGCGGATGCCCTCGACCTGCTTGCGATCCGCCGCCTCGATCGCCTCCGAGAACAGCTTTCCGAACGCGCCGAAGTCCGACACCATGATCGCGAGCACGCCGGCGAACGGGCCGAGGCCGACGACGTTGATCCAGACCAGCGCCCAGATCAGCGTATCGACGCCGCGGATCGAGTCCAGGAAGCGGCGCACCGGAAAGCGGATCAGGTTCGAGGGGATGATGTTGCGTGCCGCCAGCAGGCTGACCGGCAGCGCCAAAACCGCGGCAAGCGTGGTGCCGAGCACCGCGATCGACAGCGTCTCGCCGAGCGCCTGCATGTAGAGCGGGAACGACGAGCCCGGATTCGGCGGGAGCATCAGCATGGTGATCCAGCCGAGCTGGCCGAGGCCCGCGATCAGCCTGGACGGCGAGAAATCGAGATCGACCAGTCCGAACACGAAGATCGCGAGCGCCGCCGCGATCATGGCCGGCATCGCCAACCGTGCCGATGCGGGACGTTCGAAGACGTCGGGGTACTTCGCGCGCAGTTCCGTGGTGTCCGGCCTCGGCATCTGGCTCATCGACGGGTGTCCTTGCCGAACAGCCGGCCGCGCAGCCAGCCGGTCGAGATGTCGATGATGAAGACGGTGACGATGATGGTGATGAGGATGGCGCTGACGTCGGAATAGTAGAACTTGCGGATCGCGACCACCAGCTCCTGGCCGATGCCGCCTGCGCCGACGAAGCCCATCACCGACGCCTCGCGGACGTTGATCTCGAAGCGCAGCAGCGCATAGCTGGCATAGCCGGCCGAGACCTGCGGCAGCACGGCAAAGCGTATGCAGGACAGCCAGCTCGCGCCGGTGGAGCGGATGCCCTCGACCGGCTTCATATCGGCATTCTCGACGATCTCGGCGAACAGCTTGCCGAGCGCCCCGGTGGTGTGGATCGCGATCGCCAGCACGCCGGCCATCGGCCCCGAGGCCGAACGCGATCACGAAGATCAGCGCGAACACGATGCCGGGGACGGTGCGGGCGAATTCCAGCAGGCGGCGGATCGTGAAACGTACCCACGGGCCCGGCGACGTATTCTGGGCCGCGAAGAAATTGAGCGCGAAGGCGAGCACGGCACCCGTCAGCGTGCCGACATAGCTGATCAGGATCGTCTCGCCGAGCATCTTCAGCCACTTATGCCAACCCCAGAACCATTCGGCGGGATCGGTCCAGACCCGCGCGCCGGAATCCAGCGTCAGGATGCGATCGAAATAGCTGACGAAATTGCCGAAATAGGTGAACAGCGTGCGCAGGTTCATTTCCGCGCCGAACGCCGCGATCACCAGCACCGTACAGAATGCTGCCGTTGCCAGCGCGGCCTTCAACCGCTTGCGTGCGACGGACTTGCGGTAGGCGTCCTCCAGCGTCGCCAGTTGCTGCGCTGGAAGAATGGATACGGCGGTCGCCATCGACGCGTGCCAGTCCGGTTCGGAGTTGAGTGGAGAGAAAGGGCCGGGCTATACGCCCGACCCTCGTGACGTCAGGCGTGCGATCAGCTCGCCTTCTTTCGCAAACCGTCGACGAACTTGATCAGCTCGATGGTGCCGTCCCAATCCTTGGTGGTGGCGGGATGGAAGCCCTTCTTCTGACCGTCGGACAGACGGTCGAAGGCGGCCTTGTCCTTGGTCGGGGCGTCGAAGAAGGCCTTTGCGATCGCGGCCTTCAGGTCCTCCGGAAGATCGGTGTTGTACGCATAGGGGCCGTTGATGATCAGCGCCGACTTGTGGATGATGCGGAAATCATCCTTCTTCATCGCCGAGCCGTCGGCATTCTTCAGCATGCCCTTGGTCAGCATCTGGGCGAGCGTGGAATCGTCCTCGTTGGTCCACTGGTTAGCGGCCACATCAACGGTTCCCTGCGACAGCGCCAGGACGGCGTTCTCGTGGCTGCCGGTGAACACGACCTTGCCGAAAAAGCCTTCGGCGTTCGCGATGCCCATCTTGTTCAGTTCGAAGCGCGGCACGTTGTTGCCGGACGTCGAGTTCGGATCGACCAGGCCGAGATTCTTGCCCTTCAGGTCCTCGACGGTCTTGTACGGGCTCGACGCCTTGACGAAGAACACCGAGTAATAGCCGGTCGAACCGTCGGCGTTCATATCGTTGGCGAACGCGTCGGTCTTGACGCCGGTCAAGCGCGCGCGAGAGAACGAGGCCGAGCCGTAGCTGGCGATCTGGATGTTGCCGGCGCGCTGGCCTTCGATGACGGCCGCGTAGTCGTTGGCGATGCGCAGTGTGACCTTCACGCCGAGTTCCTTCGACAGATACGCCACGAACGGCGTCCAGCGCTCGGTGACGCCGGAGGCGTTCTCGGCCGGCACCACCGCGAAGGTGAGCTCCGGATACTTTGCCTTCCAGTCCTGCGCGGAGGCCGAACCGGCAAATGCCAGCGCGGCGGCGCCAGCCAGAATGATGCGACGAGTGAACATGACTACCCCTCTTTTGTTGTAGTTGCACCTGTTGGCCGGGCAAAATGCCCGGCCTCCCAGATTGAAAAATGCGCGACGCTCAGGCCGCGGCTGCGGTGCCGAGTGCCGGCGCAGTTGCACCGTCGGGCGCGGGCAGCGGTGCTGCGCCGATGACGTCATTGGCCTCGAGGTCATAGAGCTCGCGGGCGATATGGTCGGTGAGCGCCGCGGGGGCGCCATCGAACACCACGCGACCTGCGGCCATGCCGACCAGGCGGTCGCAATAGGTCCGCGCCAGGTCGAGCGAGTGCAGATTGCAAAGCACCGTGATGCCGAAATGCTTGTTGATGCGCAGCAGCGCGTCCATCACGATCTTGGTGTTGCGCGGATCGAGCGAGGCGATCGGCTCGTCGGCGAGAATGATGTCGGGCTCCTGCACCAGCGCGCGGGCGATCGCGACGCGTTGCTGCTGGCCGCCGGAGAGCTGGTCGGCGCGCTGCGCCGCCAGCTGGGCGATGTCGAATTGCTCGAGCGCCGACAGTGCGAGCGCCCTGTCCTGCTCCGGCCAGACCTGCGCCAGCGAGCGCCATGACGGAATCTGGGCCAGTCGGCCCATCAGCACGTTGGTCAGCACATCAAGGCGGCCGACCAGATTGAACTGCTGGAAGATCATCGCCGAGCGCGCGCGCCACCGCCGCAGTTCCTTGCCGCGCAACGCGGTGACGTCGGTGCCCTCGAACAGGATACGGCCGGAGGTCGGATCGGCGAGACGGTTGATCATCCGCAGCAGCGTCGACTTGCCGGCGCCGGAGCGGCCGATCACGCCGACAAAGCTGCCCGGCGCGATCGAAAAGGACGCGTTGTCGACTGCGGCTTTCGTGCCGAAACGGCACGTCAAACCTTCCACCACCAGCATGTAATGCTCCAACCGCGCCTCGTTGGGCCATCGCTATCCCCGGCGTTTTACAGTTATGTGACGACAGCGCTGCGGTGCGGCGATCGTCCACACCCCTCCCTTGTCGCTCCCTTGCCGTCATCGCAACGTCATGATGTTGTCATCAAGCATCCCGATGACGAGCGCGCATCCCCCCGGAAGCCCAAGATTCTTGAAGATTTGCGGAGGCCCTGATGGCCGGAAAAACACTCTCGGTTGTGCCGACCGTCGACCCGACCGCGTCGGTCCGTGAGAGCAAGCTCGGCAAATATACCGAGGTCGGCGCGCGCACGATCCTGCTTGAAGTCAGCATGGATGACTATTCCTACGTCGTGAACGACAGCCAGATCACCTACACCTCGATCGGCAAGTTCTGCTCGATCGCGGCGATGACCCGCATCAACCCCGGCAACCACCCGATGCATCGCGCGACTCAAGCGCATTTCACCTACCGCGCCAGCGCGTATTTCCCCGGAGAGAGCGACGACACCGACTTCTTCAACTGGCGACGTGCGCATCACGTGCATATCGGCCATGACGTCTGGATCGGGCACGGTGCGATCCTGTTACCAGGACGGAACATCGGAACCGGCGCTGTCGTCGCTGCCGGCGCGATCGTGACCAAGGACGTTCCCGCATACACCATAGTTGCCGGTAATCCGGCGCGGCCCGTGAAGCGGCGCTTCTCCGAGACGATCGCCGACCGCCTCGCCGCGCTCGCATGGTGGGACTGGGATCACGAGACGCTCCGCCGCGTCCTGCCCGACTTTCGCAAGCTCGCGGTCGAGGAATTCCTCGACAAGTACGAGGCCGTGGCCGTATCCCAATCACAGAACAAACAACGGAGCGCCGCATCGTGACGGACATTTTCATCGAGGGCGGGCGCACGCTGGTTGACGGCGCCTTGGTCGAGACCTCGCTGCGGACCGCTGGTCGCGACATCGGCGCGCTCGACGCCGAGCAGGGTCGCGCCGCGCTTCACATCGATGCCAGTGGCCTCCTGGTGCTGCCCGGCATCATCGACCTGCATGGCGATGCGTTCGAGCGGCAGATGATGCCGCGCCCCGGCGTCGACTTCCCGACCGACGTGGCGCTTGTTGACAGCGACCGGCAGGCGATCGCCAACGGCATCACCACCGTGTTTCACGGCACGACCTGGTCGTGGGAGCCCGGCCTGCGCAGCGCGGAGAATGCGCGCAAGCTGCTCGATGCGATCGAGGCGCTGCGGCCGCAGCTCGCCGCCGACACCCGCTTCCATCTGCGCCACGAGACCCACAATCTCGAGGCCGAGGCCGAGATCATTCAATGGCTCAGTGAAGGCCGCATCGACCTGTTCGCCTTCAACGACCACAGCAACGTCAAGCCGAAGAAGCGCAACCAGCTGGCCGAGCGCACCGGGCTCTCCGTCGAGGCCGTCAACGACATGCTCGACCGGGTCGTGGCGCGCCGCCCCGAGGTGCCCGCCTCGATCGCGCGACTGGCCGCCGCCGCGCGCGGGGCCGATATCCGCATGCTCTCGCATGACGACAACAGCCCGGCGATGCGCCAGGAGTTTCGCGCGCTGGGCGCTGTGATCGCCGAATTCCCTGTCAACGAGGAGACCGCGCGCGACGCCGCGGCGGCGGGCGATTTCATCGTGTTCGGCGCGCCCAATGTGGTGCGCGGCGGCAGCCATACCGGCTGGACCAAGGCATCCGACATGATCGCACAGGGCCTCTGCTCGGTGCTGGCGTCGGACTATTACTATCCGGCGCAGCTGCTCGCGGCGTTCCGCCTCGCCGACGACGGCATCCTGCCGCTCGCCAGGGCCTGGGACCTGATCTCGTCGGCGCCGGCCCGCGCGGCCGGGGTCGCCGATCGCGGCGTGCTCGCCGCGGGCCGCCGTGCCGACATCATCGTCGTCGACGACAAGGTGCCGCTGCGGCCGCGCATCGTCGCCGTGATAGCGGCCGGACGGCTGGTGCACCTGGCGGACGCGAGCTGCCTCGTTCATTCGCGCGCACCGCGCAAGACGGTTGCGGCGGCGTAGCCCAGTCCTATGACCAGCACTCCGCGCTACGCGATCTATTATGCGCCGTCGCCCGACAGCGCCCTGCACCGCTTCGGTTCGACGCTGCTCGGCTACGATGCGGTGTCGGGCGACGACCTGCCGTTTCCCGATGGCGTCGCGTCCGACTGGCGCGAGGTGACCGAAGATCCACGCAAGTATGGATTCCACGCCACGCTGAAAGCGCCCACCGCGCTCGCCGACGGTCGGAGCGAGGCCGAGCTTCTCGATGCCTGTGCCGCCTTCGCCGGCCGCGCGCGGCGCATTCCGGTGATCGAACCGGTGGTCGATGCAATCAGCGGCTTCATCGCGGTGATCCCGGCCAGCCGCTCGGATGATCTGCAGCAGCTTGCCGCCGATAGCGTCACCGAATTCGACGCGTTCCGCGCGCCGCTGACGCCGGAAGATCGCGCGCGCCGCAGGCCAGAGAAACTCACCGCGCGGCAGTGCGACTATCTTGACCGCTGGGGCTATCCCTACGTCATGGAGGAGTTCCGCTTCCACATGACGCTGACAGGGCGGCTGAGCGACGAGCGGCGCGGCCCGATCGTGGCGCAGCTGCGCTCACGGTTCGCGGCGGTCGACCTCGCGCGGCTCGCAATCGACCGCATCGCGCTGTTCAAGCAGACCGACAGCGCATCGCGCTTCCGCATCATCGGCAGCTGGCCGTTGCGGGCTGATCGGGATTAGGCCTCACACACCGGTGTCGTCCCGGCGAAAGCCGGGACCCATAACCACCGTCGGTAGTTGTTCAAGCGAGCTGCGGTCCCAGCATCGTCCCACAACCAACATTCGTGGTTATGGGTCCCGGCTTTCGCCGGGACGACGTGGGATGGATATCGCTATTCGTCGATCCGGGTGCGAGCGATGATCTCGGCGGCGCCCTTTTCCAACAGCTCCATGCCCACGGCGCGGCCGAGTTCGCGCGGCCGATTCGCGGGCCCGCGCCGCGTCACCTCGATGAAGCCGGCGCCGGCCTCGTCGAGCACGGAGGCGCGCAGCGTCATCTCGCTGCCCGCGAGCGTGGCGTGGCCGGCGATCGGTGAATTGCAATGACCGTTGAGCACCCACAGCACCTCGCGCTCGGCCTCGGCGGCGAGCCGCGACTGCACGTTGTCGATCCCGGCAAGCCGCGCACGCGTCGCCCAGTCGGTCTCGACGCATTCCACCGCGACGATGCCCTGGCCGACCGCCGGCAGCATCTCGCCGACCGAGAAATCATGCGCGATGCGTGCGGTCATGCCGATGCGCTCCAGGCCCGAGCGCGCCATCACCAGCGCATCCGCCGGCCCCACCTCGCCGCCGCCGGGCAGCCGCTGCTTGTCGCCGCGATCGAGCTTGGCCACCCGCGTGTCGGCGGCGCCGCGATAATGGATCACGGTCGCTTCCGGAAACAGGCGGCGCAGATAGGCGGCGCGGCGCACGGCGTTGGTGCCGATCATGAAGCCCCTGCCGCGCGCGGCGCGGAGGGTGTCGAGCGACAGGCCGGGACGCAGCACGAGGCTGTCATTGGCGGCATCGCGCGCCAGCATCGCGGCGATGACGAGACCCGGCGTCTCCTCGTTGCCCGGCACGTCCTTCAGCGAATGCATCGCCGCCTGCAACGTGCCGGCACGCATGGCTTCGCGGATCTCGGCGACGAAGGCGCCGCCCTTGCCGCCATGGCGCAACAGCTTGCTGGTCTGGTCCTGGTCGCCGCGGGTCTCGAACTTGACGATGTCGACGGCAAGGTCCGGCGCCGAAGCGCGCAGCAGGCGCGCGACCTCATCCGTCTGCGCGAGCGCCATCGCGCTCTTGCGCGTCCCAATCCGCAAAACCTGTCCCGACACGAAAGCTCCGCTGCGCGTGATCATCAACGGCTGGGGATTAGAACAAAAAGCCAGTCAAAACAACGGTTTTTGCCTCTCTTTGGCGATGCTCAGACGAGCACCTCGACAAGCTCCACCCCGGCCGCGCGCATCGCCGCGGTGGCGACGGCAAGCGAACCGCCGAGATCGATGGCGCGGCAGCCCGCCAGCGCCACCGTGGTCTCGAAACCGAGCCGGCGCGCATCGAGCGCCGAATACTGCACGCAATAGTCCGTGGCGAGCCCCGCCATCACGACGCGCTTGAGGCCGCGCTCGCGCAGATAGCCGGCGAGCCCGGTCGGCGTCTTGCGGTCGTTCTCGAAGAACGCCGAATAGGAATCGATCGCAGCCCGGAACCCCTTGCGGATCACGAGCTCGGCCCGCTCGGTGGCGAGGTCGGGATGGAACGCGGCGCCCACGCTGCCCTGGACGCAATGATCCGGCCACAGCGTCTGCGGCCCATACGGCATGGCGATCTCGGAGAACGGCGCCGCGCCCGGATGCGAGGTCGCAAACGAGCTGTGGCCCGCCGGATGCCAGTCCTGGGTCAGCACGACATGGTCGAACCGCCCGGCGAGCCGGTTGACCACCGGCACGACGGCATCGCCGTCCGCGACCGCCAGCGCACCGCCGGGGCAGAAATCGTTCTGCACGTCGATGACCAGCAACAGATCGTCGGGCGCAATCTTCATCATGTGCCGATCCGCAATGATGCGCGCAGCTTGCGCAGGCAGGCGATCACCGACAGCGCGGTGATGCGGCCGGTCTTCGGGTTCTCCGAGGGAATGTTCTCGATCATCATCGAGAACCGCGCGGAATCGGAATCGACCTCGATCCGGTGGGTGTTGCGCGTCACGGTCGGATCCGCCCAGATCTCGACCCTCGTGCGGTCGGGGCCGATGCCGGCCAGCGACAGCGCCACCGCGACGTTGAGATTGGCCGGAAAGCCCTTTGCGGCGTCGCGCGCGCTGCCCTCGAAGATGCGCAGCGGCTCGGTGATGCCTTCGATCCGGATGTTGTTTTCGACCAGATGCGGCGCGCCGACGAGGCCCGCGACCGGCTTGCGCGTCACCAGCCTCGCCGAATGAATGGTCCCGATCGCCGCGGCGGTCACCGCATCGAGCCCGATCAGCGCGCCGGTCGGCACGATGATCTGGCCGCCATGGGCCTTCGCGAGATCGACGAGGTCCTCGTTCTGCAGCAGCGCGCCGACGCTGAGCACAACCGCGGTCTTGCCGCGCTCGACCACCGGCGCCACGATCGAACGGACCAGTTTGCTCGGCGCGCATTCGACCACGATGTCGGCAATCTCGGCCAGCTGCTCGATCGGCACCAGCTTCGGCGCAGACTTGAGCTCCGCCACCCAGCCGCGATGCTTGTCCGGGCTGTTCGCCGACACCGCAACCAGCGCGAGGCCCTCGATGCCCTGATCGAGCGCCTTGACGACGTCGGTGCCGATCGCGCCGAGGCCGGCGACCGCAACCCGTGTCCTTGTCTTGCTGTCAGCCATCATTTCCCGCCGGCGAGCATCTTGACCAGGCGATAGAGATACTCTTCGCCCTCGTAGAACGACTTAACGAGCACGCGCTCGTCCTTGCCATGGATACGGTTGTCGTCGACATCGGCGGCCAGCCCGGAGTGACCATAGGTCGGAATCCCCGCGTTCCGCAGATAGCTGCCGTCGGTCGCGCCGGTGCTCATGACCGGAACGATCGACGCATCCGGCCAGAACTCCTTCGACAGCTTCTCGATCGAACCCATGATGTCCTCATTGAGGGGCGACGGCGGGCTCAGCACGGCCTTGCCGGTCGGAGCCACCGCGATCTGCTTGTCGGCGAGCACGCGCTCGATCGTCGCCTGCACGCCCTCGACCGGCTCGCCGGGCAGGATCCGGCAGTTCACCTTGGCGGTTGCCAGCTGCGGCAGCGCGTTGATGGCGTGGCCGCCCTCCAGCATGGTCGCAACGCAGGTGGTGCGGAGCTGCGCATTATAGCCCGGATTCTCCGACAATCGCGCCAGCGCCGCCGGGTCGGGCTGCGGCGCCAAAATGGCCTTGATATCGTCGGCATGCGACGTGTCGACCTCGGCGGTCTTGGTGAAATAGATTCGCGTGGTCTCGTTGAGATTCATCGGGAAGTCGTATTTGGAGAGTCGCACCAGGCCTTCGGCGAGGTGATAGATCGCATTGTCCTTGCGCGGCAGCGACGAGTGGCCGCCGCGATCCTTCACCGTGAGCTGGTAGCCGATCGAGACCTTCTCGCTGGTCTGCACGCTGTTGCGGATCGCCTTGCCGTTCTTGAGACCGACGCCGCCGCCTTCATTGAGCGCGAACTCGGCATCGATCAGATCGCGGTGGTTCTTGATCAGCCACTGCATGCCGAGACCGTTGGCATCGAGGATCTCCTCGTCGGTCTCGAGCGCGACGATGATGTCGCGATCGGGCTTGTAGCCCTCCTTCTTGTAGCGGATCAGATTGGTGATGAAGGCGGACGCCATGTATTTGTCGTCGCTGGAGCCGCGGCCGTAGAAATAGCCGTCCTGCTCGGTGAGCTTGAACGGATCGACCGACCAATCCTCGCGGTTGGCGGGGACGACGTCGATATGGGCGACCAGAAGGATCGGCTTGCGCGCGCCGGAGCCGTGCAGCCGCGCCACCAGATTGCCCTTGTGCGGCGCCGGCGAGAACACGTGGACGTCGGCCTCGGGGAAACCCGCCGCGCGGAGCCGCGCGCCCATCGCCTCCGCCGCCTTCTGGGTATCGCCGGTCGCGGTGGTCGTGTTGATCTCGACCAGCTCCTGGTAGATGCCGCGGGCGAATTGCTGCTGCTCGGTCAGCCCCTGCGCCGCAGCGCCGGCTGCCAGCAGCGCCGGCCCGAGCGCTGCCGCGAGCCGCAGCGATCGAACCGTGTCTCTAGCCTTGTGCAACATCATACTCTCCCAGAATTCCGCCACCTGATTAGAGCGAATTCAGACAGGCGACATGCGCTTTGGCAAGGCGGCGAGCCCTTCAATTTCCGCGCGCATGCTCCGCGGTTTCGCGCACGCTATTTGCAGTCCTTATTTCGAGTCCTTGGCCGCGATCACCTCGATCTCGACCAGGAATCCGGGATTGGCGAGCGCGGCGACGCCGACCACCGAGCGCGCCGGCAGGTTCGGCTGGCTGCCGCCGAAGAACTGGGTGTAGCCCTCCATGAAGGCCTTGAAGTCCATCGGCGCGGATGCGTTGTGCACCAGGAACACCTGCATCTTGACGACATCGCCCATGCCAAGGCCCTGGCCTTCCAGAATGGTCTTGATGCGGTTGAGCACGCCGACGGTCTGCGTCTTGGTATCGCCATAGGCCTGCGGGCTCGACGGATCGGCGTCCTTGTTGATCGCCGGCGGCACCTGGCCGCTGACATAGACGGTCGTGGTGTTGCCGGTGACGGTCACGGCCTGCGCGATCGGGAATGTCGAGTTGGGAATCGGATGCCTGACCACATCCGCGCAGGCGACCGTCGCCACCGCGGATAGCGCCGCGCCCAGTGCGATAGTTGCTAATCTCATGATTTCTCCATTACTCGATAGAAGCTCGTGCGGCACACATCGTTCATTTCGTCATTCCGGGGCGCGCGCAGCGCGAACCCGGAATCTCGAAGTTGCGGAACTCCGAGTACATCACCTCTGGATTCCGGGTTCGCGGGCCTTGCCCACGCCCCGGAATGACGGAAACGGCGCCTCTAGCGGCGGGCGTCCTGGACATCCTTGGTCGTCACCGCATCCTCATAGTTATTGCTGAAGTGCGTCCGCAGATAATTCACAACGGCGGCGATCTGACCATCGGTCATCATGTCGCCGAACGCCGGCATGCCGCGGCGGCCGTTGATGACCAGGAAGACCGGATAGCTGCCGGCCTCGAGATTCTTGTTGCCGGCCAGCGACGGGTAGCTGCCCGCCCCGCTGGCGCCCGTCGCATCCGGCATGTGGCAGCCCTGGCACACATTGGCAAACAGCTCCTCGCCGGTCATCTCGACGAAGCGGTAGCCCGAAGAGAAGGTGCGCTTGCCCGCGCCGCTGTCCTGCCCAAGGGCTGCCGTCGCCGACAGCAGCGCCAGTCCAGCGACGACGGATGTTGCGGTCCGCATCATCATGTCTTCACCACGCGTTCGTGCAGCCGGGAGATGACGTCGAGCGCGGACAGGATGGCGCCCTCCTGCCAGGCCGGCAGCTGCGAGGCGTGCTCGCCCGCCAGCACGATACGGCCGTCGATCTGGCAGAGATTGCGGTAATGCTGCGCACGGGCGGCCTCGGTCCATTCGCCGGCGCAGCCGAGCGTGAACGGCACGCGATGCCAGGCCACCGCGACGCCGTTCTCGAATTCGTTCCTGTACTGCGGATGGATTGCGGCGCCGAACTCGACCGCGCTGGCGACCCGCTCGACCGGCGTCATCGCGGTGAACTCGAACGAATTGGCACCGCCATACATGTAGGCGCCGAGCAGGATGCCGCGGCCGCCGCGGTTGAAGTCATAGTTCGGATAGGCGATCTGCCGGATCGGCAGGTCGGTATAGCTGATGCCGCCATAGATCGCGTCATCCTCCTCCCAGAACCGCCGCTTGAACTGCAGGCCGATCTTCACCGAGGCTGCATAGGGCACGGAGTCGATCGCACTCTTCATCGGCGCGCTGACATCGACCGGCAACTGGCTCAGGATCGGCAACGGGATGGTGCAGATGCACCAGTCGGCGGTCGCCTGCTGCACCGTCGATGGATTGGCGGTATCGACATAGCTCACGGTGACGCCGGAGCCGTTCTGCTGGATCTGCGTCACCTTGGCGCCATAGCGGATGAGATCGCCGACCTCGCGCGCGAACGCCTTGCCGATCATGTCCATGCCGCCGACCGGCTGGAACATGGTGGTCTGGAAATCGTAGCGCGCAAAGGTCTGCAGATAGCGCCACATCCGCGACCGCAGCAGCTCCTGCAGCGGGATCGGCTCGCTGGGCAGCGGATCGCCCATCAGGCCGCCGCCGGGATCGCGCGCATACCCGCGGAACTCGGCCGACACAAGGTTGGCATTGTACTTGTAGTCGCGATCCAGCGCGCCCCAGTCGCGCAGCGACTGCAGCAGGATCTCCTGATCTTCCTTGCCGACGGTCTCGTCGAGCCGGCCCTGCTGGGTGATCTTTGCGAGCAGCTCCGAGACCCCGCCCTGGAAATCCGCCTTGATGCTGCGAAAGCGCTGCGGCTTGCCGCCGAATGCACGCGTCGCGTGCAGATAGGCGTTGTGATTGAGCTGGATGAAGGGTTCCAGCGTCACATTGAGCCGGCGGCAGTAATCGAGCAGCGCACGGTGATGATAGGGAATCCGCCACGGCCCGGGATTGAGATAGAGCCCCTGCTCGAACTGGCTGGTCTGCCTGAAGCCGCCGAGCTCGACAAAACTGTCGCCGCCGCGGATCGACCAGTTGCGGCCGCCGGCGCGGCTGTTGAATTCGAGGATCTGGACCTTGTAGCCGGCCTTGCGCAGCTCCAGCGCCGCCGTCATCCCGGCAAGCCCCGCGCCGAGAACCAGCACCGAGGCGCCCTTCACGTCGCCCGCGAGCTTCAGCGGCCCCTTGTAGGCGGATTCGGACGCGAAGCCGAGGCTCGTCATCGCGTGATACATCGCCGAACTGCCGGCAATGGTGCCAATCAGCGCCAGCAGATCACGCCGCCTGATCACAGATTCGTTCTGCACCCGCGCTCACCCAGCCGCTGACGTCGATGGCGAAGGGAAACGGTTGACGCGATCCGTGTCAAGAAAGGGCGCACGCTTCCACATCCACCCACACGCGCTTTTGACCGCCACGTCACACCACGCGCTCGCGATGCACGCGCCGGCAATCCATTTCGAAGTCGAGGCCAACCACCGGCGGCCGGTCGAAATGCCAGGTCAAGCCGTTGCGAAGCGCGCCGCGGCGGCCGAGTTCGCTTTCGAGCACCGGATAGGCGTCGTGCACGGTGTACAGCTGCACCGCGGTGGTGTCCTGCCAACGGCCGCCGAACGCGCTCATCCGGCGTTCCATCTCGTCGGCCACGAATTTCGCCTTCGCCAGCAGGCCGGCCGGGCTGGTGTCGCCGAGGGCTACGGTATGATCGCGGTAATTGGCCTTGCCCTCGACCGACTCGCCGCTGCCGGCGACGACAAAGCTGGCTGGTTCGTCCTTGGCGGCCGGCACCGTGTAGCAGAAGGCGTGGAAGCTCGGCTCGCCGGGTGGATCGAGCTTCGGACAGACATTGCTGCGCGCCACCGGATTGACGCCGTCCCGCATCACGCCCCAGGCGAGCAGCGTCTTGATGTAGATTTCGTTGAAAGCCCTGAACCCGGCCTCGGTGAACGGCGCCGGGGAGCGCAGCTCACAGGCGCCGAATGCCGTCAGCGGACGGCCCGCCGCTTTGATGATGTCGGCAATCCTTGCAAAACCCGCGCTCAACGGCACCGGCTCGGAGAACCTGACGCGCTCGATGGCAAAGCCGGGCAGCGCACCGACGCCGCAGGAATACTGGCTGACGCCGGGCATGAAGCGGTAGCCGCCGTCGGAAGCCTCGATGGTGTTGGTCATGGTGCCTCGTGAACACGGTGATGGGGCCGTCGCGATGACGTCTCGCTTGATTTCACCACAGCTGTCGTCCCTGCGAAAGCAGGGACCCATACTCCTCAGCCGAGGTTGTTAAGGGACTCGTCATTTCGGCGTCGTGAAACAATGACGATCGGTGGTTATGGGTCCCTGCTCCCGTGCGCAATTGCGCACTAGGCAGGGACGACACTGAACTTGTTGCACGACCACCGGTGGAAGGGCTCCCTTCCCTCTCACCGTCGTCCCGCGACGAGCCGGGCGGTCATCGGCCGACAGCGATCGTCAGTCGGCCGGGATGAAGCGGAGCGTGCCTGCCCGGCGCGTCGGCTTGCCGGTGTCGTTCGTATGATTGCCCCCGTCCATCACAGGCACCTCGGGGAAGTCGAACGGGCTTACACCATCCAGGCAGGCCACGTTGACGGCATACAGGTTCTGGTTCGATCGCCGTTGATGATGGGTGTAGATCCCGCAGCGTGAACAGAAGAAGTGCTGCACCGATCCGGTATGGAAGCGGTAGCTTGTCAACGCCTCCTCGTCGTGCAGGAACTTGATCCCGCCCATCTCCGCCATGGCAACGACGGCGCCCCGCATCCGGCAGTAAGAGCAGGTGCAGCGGCGGATCGAATTGAAGCCGTCGCTGAGCGTCACCTCGAAACGCACCGCGCCGCAATGGCACTGGCCAGCCCGAACACCCGTGTCGCCCGTCATGTTGCTGCGTCTCCTTCTGCGCCCGGTCCTGCCGGGCGGACGAGAAACGTTCTCAGCGACGTCAACGCACAGCAAGCCCGCAGTTCGCTCGGAACCGCGCAGCGACCTGCGCGACGATCATGATCTGCCGACTGAGACTGATCTCAATACGAACGTATCTTCAGGATCGGCGCCGGACAATCGATCAAAACTCGCGCATGATGCCAGAAAAACTCACGCGAAGGCTCGATGCAAATTTCTGGCGAGGCTAGTGCGATTTGGCGACGTAAGGGCAGCCGCCTTCATCGAGCGGACGGAAGGCCTGGTCGCCCGGCACCGTCGCGAGATACTCGTAGAGGTCCCATTTGCTCTTGGACTCTTCCGGCTTCTTGATGCGCATCAGGTACATGTCGTGCACCATCCGGCCGTCCTCGCGCACGACGCCGTTCTGGGCAAAGAAATCATTGACCGGGGTCTTGCGCATCTGCGCGATCACGATCTCCGAATCGACCGAGTTGGTGGCGGCGACCGCCTTGAAGTAGTGCCTGAGCGCCGAGTTGACGCCGGCCTGATAGGCGGTCGGCATCGCGCCGTGCCGCTTGAAGAACTCCTGGGCGAAGACGCGCGTCTCCGGCGTGCGATCCCAATAGAAGGAATCGGTGAACAGCAGATCGTGCGCATGCGCGAGGCCAAGGGCCGGCACGTCGGTGAGCGTCACCTGCAGCGCGACGACCTGCATGCTGGCGCGGATGTTGAATTCGTCGGCCTGAGAGACCGCGTTGCGGAAGTCGGAACCGGCATTGGCAAGCGCCAGGATCTTGGCGCCGGAGGACTGGGCCTGCAGCAGGAAGGACGAGAAATCGGCGGTGTCGAAGGGATGGCGGACCGCGCCCAGCACCTTGCCGCCGGCCGATGTCACGGCCTTGCTGGCATCGCGCTCCAGCGCCTGGCCGAACGCATAATCCGCCGTCAGGAAGAACCAGGGCGTGCCGCCGCGCGCAACCACGGCCTTCGCCGTCGCGTTCGAGGAGGCATAGGTGTCATAAGTCCACTGCACGCTCGTCGGCGAGCATTGCTTGCCGGTGAGATCGGACGAGCCCGAGCCCGAGATCAGAAACAGCTTCTTGCGCTCGCGCGTCACGGTCTGGATCGCGAGCGCCACCGCGGAATTGACGCCTTCGGCGATCACGTCGACACCCTTGTTGTCGATCCAGTTGCGCACGATGCCGGTCGCCACATCAGGCTTGTTCTGGTGATCCGCCGAAATGATCTCGATCTTGCGTCCGGCGACCGTGCCACCGATTTCCTCCGCGGCCATCTGCGCCGCGATCACCGATCCCGGGCCATTGCCGTCGGAATATTGCCCGCTCATGTCGGTGATGATGCCGACCCGCAGCACGCCATCCTCCGCTCGGGCAGCGCCGGCCGCAAATGAGAGACACACGGCAATTGCGACCAGGACATGCGAGCGTTTCGTGATGGACATTTCGTTCCCAGGGGTTTCGACGTTTCGGACGATCTCCTGAAGCAATCAGGGATCGCCGACAACCCCGTCGCCGGCATGGCGCTCTGCGATTCCGCTCAGAAATTCCGGGAGAAGGAACACAGCTCGACTGCCAGCACGCTCGCGTTTCCGATCGTACGAACGCCGCGACGAAATTTCGCCGCGGCGTGCGCTGAATCATGCGAATGGATAATGCGTGGTGGCGTCGGGATCGCCTCAGCGCTGCTGCCACAATTGCCGTGCCAGAACGCCGGCCTTGCGTTCGATCGCCTCGGCGGCGTCGAGACACATGTCCTCGCGATAGCGCGAGCCGACGATCTGGACGCCGACCGGCAATCCCTCATCGAGACCCACCGGCACCACGGCCGCCGGCAGCCCCAGAACGTTCATCGACGAAATGAAGCGCAGGTCGTTCCAGAACAAATCCTTGACGCGCTGATCGCCGCCGAGATCGGCGTTGACCTCCGGCGTCTTGCGCACGGTGGTCGGCATCAGCACCAGCGGATACTGCTCGAGGAACGTCATCCAGTTCCGGATATGGCGCGAGCGCTCGGCGATCGCCTTCATGTAGCCGGCCTGGTCGAGCGGGTTGGCCAGCGCCATGAAGCCGCGGAACGTCTTCTGGAAGTCGGCGCTGGTGGTCGCCAGCATCTGGTCCTGCTGCAACACGCGAACCTCGGTCATGATCAGGTCGCACCAGAGCTGCCAGACCTTGTTGAGGTCGGGGACCTCGACCTCGCTGACCGCATAGCCGGCATCGGCGAGATGATCCGCCGCCTTGCGCTGGAGCGCAATCACGCTGCGATCGGTCGCCATGTCCTCGGGGATCTTTGCGAGCGCGACCTTGATCGGCCCGGCCGGCTTCGGCCCCGTCAGCGGCGCCGGCACGTACCAGGGATCGCGTGGGTCGCGCTTCGCCATCACCTCGAGGCCGAGGCGCACGTCGGCGACGTGGCGCGCCAGCGGCCCTTGCGACGACATGAACTGCGCCATCAGCGGCCGCTCCGCGGTCGCGCTCGGATTGAACGCCGGGATGCGGCCCTGGGTCGGCTTGATGGTGGCGATTCCGTTGCAATGCGCCGGCCAGCGCAGCGAGCCGCCGATGTCGTTGCCATGCGCGATGGTGCCGATGCCGGCCGCGATCGACGCGCCGGCGCCGCCCGACGATCCGCCGCAGGTCACGTCGGCATTCCAGGGATTGCGCGTCAGGCCATGCAGCGGGTTGTCGGTGAAGCCGCGCAGCGAGAACTCCGGCGTGTTGGTGAGGCCGATGATGACGGCGCCGGCCTTCCTGAGATTGGCCGTCACCGGCGAGTCGCCCGGCGCGATGTTGTCCTTGAATACCACCACGCCGTTCGAATTGGCCTGGCCCTCGACGTCGATGTTGATCTTGATCGTGACCGGCACGCCGTGCAGCGGCCCGACGGCGCCGCCTCCGCGCTTGCTCGCGGCCAGCGCCTCGTCCGCGGCCTTCGCCGCCTGCATCGCCGACGCGCCGAGATCGACCACGACGGCGTTGAGCGCCGGATTGGCGTCCCGCATGCGGTCGAGATGGGCGCGAACCACCTCCTCCGACGTCACTTGGTTGTTTCGGATCGCCGCGGCCGTGTCGACGGCGGACCATTGCCAGATCGGTGCATTCGTCACGTGATGTTCTCCCATGATTGTTCGGTGCTTGTTGTTGGTTCAGTCTCGCGGGTCGATCGGCGTCAGCTTTGATGCACGCGCCTCGATCAGCTCGGCCACTGCGAGACAGACGTCTTCCCGGAAGCGGCCGGCGATCACCTGCACGCCGACCGGCACGCCCTCGGCGGTCCCGGTCGGTACGACGACCGACGGAAAGCCGAGCGCGGGCACCGCAAGCAGCGGCCGCTGCGCGTCGAGCAGCGCGCGGACCACCGCCGCGTCTTCCTGATCCTGATCGAAACGGAACGGCAGTTGCGCCGAGACCGGCAGGATGATGACGGGATAGCGCTCCTGGAACAGCTGCCAGGCCCGCACGATCGCCAGCCGCTGCTCGAAGCAGGCGAGCACCTGATCGCCGTCGAGCTCGGGCGCGTAGGCGATATGGCACTCGAGATTGTAGCGGCTCCGATCGTCGCCGAACTTGCGGATCATCGGCGCCAGCACGCGCCGCTCCTCATTGATGACGAGGCGATGCCAGAGATCGGCCGCCTCCGCGAGCCGCGGCGGCACGGTCTCCTCCACGGCAAAGCCGGCCTCCGCGAGCCAGCGCCCGGCAGCGCGCACCGCCGCGCTCACCTCCGGCGCCTCGTCGCCGAACGGCGCGGGCGCGACCGCGACACCGATCGGACGCTTGAGCGGCGCACCTTGCAGGGGCACCGGCAGCCATGTGCCGTCGCGCGCGTCCGCCTGGGCCATCGCGGCAAGGCCGAGCCCGAGATCGGCGACCGAGCGGGCCAGCGGCCCCTGCACCGACATCATCTGCGCGGTGATCGGACGATCGCTGGTTGCCGACGGATTGAACGCCGGAATCCGCCCCGGCGTCGGACGCAGGCCGGCGACGCCGCAGGCGTAAGCCGGATAGCGGATCGAGCCGCCGAAATCATTGCCATGCGCGATCGCGCCCATCCCGGAGGCGACGGCCGATGCGGCGCCGCCGCTGGAGCCGCCCGGCGTCAGCCGACGGCTCCACGGATTGTAGGTCGCGCCGTGCAGATCGTTGTTGGTGAACCAGCGGTGCGAAAAGGCCGGCGTGTTGGTGCGCCCGACAATGACGGCGCCCGCCTTGCGAAGATTCGCGACCACCGGGCTGTCCTCGGTGGCGATCACCTCGCGGAAGGCCACGACGCCATTGGTGGTGGCGCAGCCGCGCTGGTCGACATTGACCTTGATCGTGACCGGAACGCCATGCAGCGCGCCGAGCTCCGCGCCAGACTTCACCGCGGCATCCGCCGCGTCCGCGGCGGCCAGCGCTTCATCGGCGAGCACAGCGACAATGGCGTTCAATGCCGGATTGACCTCGGCGATGCGATCGAGGCTGGATCGCACGGCTTCCCGGCCGGAAATCGCGCGCGTCGCGATCGCACGCGCCAGATCGACGGCCGACCAGCTCCACAACTCATTCTCGCGCCGCGTGTCCATTGTCGTTTTCTCCAAGGCGTGATGCAGCAGTCGGCCGATGCGGTTCAATCGAGCCGCAACGGCTGATGAAAGACGGGCAGATCGATGCGCCGGTCTTCCGCGGGAACGACCACCGCTTCGGCGCTCAGCACATGATCGAGCATCACGCGCCGGGCGCGCGCGGCATTGCCGGAGCGGAACGCGGCCATCAGACGCTTGTGAAACTCGATATTCTCGCAGGTGAAGCTGGATGCGAATTCCTGCACGCCGAGCTTGCCGATCAGATGCCTGATGGCTTCGTTGACGAACCGGCACATCAGGCCGAGCAGCGGGTTGGGACAGGCCTCGATCAGGATGTCGTGGAAATCGATCTCGGCGTGGCGATGATGTTCCCAATCGGCATCGCCGTCGGGATGATGCTCCTGGGCCGCGATCGCCTTTTCCAGTGCGGCGAAATGCTCCGCCGTGAGGTGGCCGACCACGCTGAAGGCGAGCTCCGGCTCGATCAGCCGGCGGATCTGGTAGATCTGCGCGGTGCTGGTCGACTGGAAATAGAAGTAGTTGCTGAGCAGGCCGACGATCCGGTTGATCGACACCGGCGCCACCCGCGCGCCGCCGCCGGGACCGGTGGTGTTCTGCACCAGCCCCTGCACCTCCAGGGACTTGAGCGCCTCGCGAATGGTCGAGCGGCTGCAGCCGAACATCTCGATCAGCTCGCCCTCCTGCGGCAGCCGGTCATTTGGCTGCAAGCCGGCCTGGAAAATGTGGCTGCGGATCAGGTCGGCGACCGCGTCCGAGCGCTTGCGCTTGATCGAGGCGCGGCGCGAAGGGTCGAGGGACGGGAGAGCCGATTTATCCATTTTATAATCATAAATAGGTCCGGCACGGTATGGCAAGACGTTTCCGCCGGCCGCCCGGGCTACATCGGTCAATGGTCCCGTTCCAGAAACGCAGAAATCGACGCTGCGGACTCAGGATCGATCAACATCTGATGCCTAGAATGCCACGGCAAATTCCAATGAGGCCGGTATGACAGGCGACGAAGTTCGAGATCAGGCTCAATCCGGTGGCGGCGTGGGACTGTCCGACGAAAACCTTGCGCTCCACCGAAGCGCCATCCAGAGCCGCATTACGTTTCAAGGCCTTGCGACCCGGCCATTCGAGGGGCTGTCGTGGGACTACTTCCTCGCGGATGTCGAGCTGGAAGCGCGCGCTGCGCGCATCGGGATGCGCGACACGACCATCGGGTCGTACTGCGACACCATACAGTTGCTGCCTGCGGCCGCGATCGTCCGCCTGGATGCAGCGCTTTCCGTCTACTTCCTGCCTCCCGAGCCCGAGAGCGAGGCTCACGTCGATTACCTCTTGCGACCGCTGGACGCCGCGACGGCAAAGCGGATGCGGCAGCGTCGGCATGCCGTTCACGCCATGCAGGCCGTGGCGCAACAGCAGGAAGAGGCCAGAAAAAAAGCGGCTGCGCCGGACGAAGAACTCAAGTCGCAATATTGGCCGTGTCCGCATGCGGCGCTGAGTACCGAGCCCGACGACTTCCTGCTCTGGATCAAGGATCAGACGCCCGACACCTGGCACGTCATCGTCGACAGCTGGGATCACAACAGCCACGATCGGGATAGCGTGATCGAATGGATCTTCGAGCAGCCGAACTGCGACCTCGGCACGGCCGCGCAATACTTTTTCATCGCGGCATTGGGGCTCGCCAACGAGGAGCCGGCGCAACTCAGTTCCGGCTATCGGCGCAAATGGCATCTCATGAAGCGCGTGGCCGACAACTGGCAACGCGGACATTATCTGCGCAATGAATTGCAGCCCTCAACTCAGCCGTCCGACGTCCAATACTACGACGAGTTGGTGGCGCGCCGGGAGGCCAGTGGTCGTCCGCTGCCGTGGACAGTGCCGGGACCGAAACTGCGCCGGTTTGGCGGACGGCAGGCGAATTCAGCGTATTTCTACGAGGACTGCCATTTGAGGCTGGGCTTTACGGCTTGGAAACAGCAGCGCGAGCAATTCGGGTGCGGCAGGGACTTTCCGCGCTGTTGCCAAGAATGATCACGCCTCCTCAATTCGACAGGCGCTGCGCCTCGAGGCCGCGGCTGTAACGCGACATCGCAAAGCAGAACACGAAGTAGATCACGCCGACGAACAGCGTACCCCCCCGGTCGCTTGGCATCGCCCCGAGGCAAAGCGCCTACGCGGTCAAAGGGTCGACCGGACGCTGGACGATGGTGATGACGAGGAGCCCGCGGAACCGAGGCGGCGTCTCGCTTAAAGCGGACTATGGTTCACGGTGTGGCGCATCTGGCGACAAAAGCCCTCCACAAACTGCGCGAGCGCCTCGAAATTGACCAGCAGCCTTTCGGCCTGCACCCGGTCAACCGAACCAGGGGCAAACGATTCCGCCAGACGCCGCTGGCGATCTGCGCGATCCCGGCACGCTGCGGCCCTGCTTTCGGCAAACTCCAGTTGCTCGTGTCGGCGGCCGAGCTTGTCTTCTTCCTCAAGCAGCCGCTTGTTGAGCATCGATCTCGTGTTGGTTGGAACGTCCGGGCGCTTCAGCAGATCCAGATAGTGGTCGATGTTTGCGCGCGCGGTATACTCGTTCACGTATGTGCCTCCCGCCAGTCGCAGTCTCGGTCGGCGAGGCTTGGCTTCAACATTCAGGAGTTGCTCGATCTCCGCCAGGAGTTGGCGAAGCTCATCGGTCGAAAACCCTTGCAGGGCATCGTGGACCTGGTTTCGGGTACTCTCGGGATAGGAGGCGTTGTCTTCGGCCATTGGCGTACGGCAAAAATCAAAGTAACGCCCTGTCAGGGCCGAACCAAATCAACAAATCAACGGCAGCATTTGCGTTCAGTCCAGATCGAACGATGCCCGCGCGAACAATGATTTCTGTCATCGCGCGCGCTCGCGAATCCAATGGCGCTCAAGATAAGTTACGGGCGGAACATCGCCTAGTGCACTCTGTGCCAGCCGCGCCTTTGCGCCAACCATCGGCCAAGTCTTGGTTGCCGCATCGTTAAAGCCAGAACAGGCCGCTCCAGAAATCAAAGCACACGGCTGCGGATGCGAACAGGCCGGCACCGAAGGATGCAGCATGTGAGGGAGGCAAGCGACGGAGAATCCGGATCGCTCAGCCGTGCGCACGCTGCGCCTCGAGGCCGCGGCTGTAGCGCGACATCGCAAAGCAGAACACGAAGTAGATCACGCCGACGAACACATAGACCTCGACGCTGAAGGCCTGCCAGGCCGGATCGACGATCGCGGTCTTGGCGGTGGTCAAGAGATCGAAGATGCCGATGATCAGGACCAGGCTGGTGTCCTTGAAGAAGGCGATGAAGGTGTTGACCAGCGGCGGGATGACGTGGCGGATCGCCTGCGGCAGCACGATCAGCGCGTTCTTCTCCCAGTAGGACAGCCCGAGCGCGTCGGCGGCCTCATATTGTCCGCGCGGCACCGCCTGCAGACCGCCGCGCACCACTTCCGCAAGGTAGGCGCCGGCATAGAGGATGAAGGCGATCTGGGCGCGCAGCAATTTGTCGATGTTGACGCCGTCGGGCATGAACAGCGGAAACATGACGCTCGCCATGAACAACAGGCTGATCAGCGGCACGCCGCGGATCAGCTCGACATAGAGCACGCAGAGCGAGCGGATCGCCGGCAGCTTGGAGCGGCGGCCGAGCGCGACCAGGATTCCGAGCGGGAAGCCGAACGCCAATCCGAAAGTCGCCAGGATCAGCGTCACCGGCAGCCCGCCCCAGCGGTCCTGCGTGACAAAGGACATGCCGAGAAAGCCGCCCCACATCAGGCACCCGATCGCGATCAAGGCCGCAGCCCACAGCAGGAACAGCTCCTTGCGCCAGAAGCTGCGGCGGCTCGAGATCACGAACAGCGCAATGAAGATCACGACCGCGAGCGCCGGCCGCCACTGCTCGCTGAACGGATAGGTGCCGAACAGGATGAAGCGGTACTTCTCGGGGATCACCGCCCAGCAGGCGCCGACGCCGCGCAGCGCGCGGCAGGCGCTGGTGTCGTTGCCGGAGACGATCCAGACCGCGTTGGCGATGCCCCATTGCCAGAGGCCGATGCACGCCTTGCCGAGCACGAACAGCAGCAGCAGCGTCATGATGCTCGACGTCACGGACGCGAACAGGTTGGCGCGCAGCCAGGCCACGATCTGGCCACCGAGCGTGCGCTGCGCGCGGCGCCGGCCGATCGGCAGCGGATCCTGCGGGAGATGTGCGACCGAGCTCATGTCAGCGCTCCACCAGCGCGATCCGCGCGTTGTACCAGTTCATGAACAGGCTGATGCCGAGGCTGATGGTGAGGAACACCATCATGATCAGCGCGATCGACTCGATCGCCTGCCCGGTCTGGTTCAGCGTGGTGTTGGCGATCGAGACGATGTCCTGGTAGCCGACCGCGACCGCAAGCGACGAATTCTTGGTCAGGTTCAGATACTGGCTGGTCATCGGCGGGATGATGACGCGCAGCGCCTGCGGCAGCACGATGTGTTGCAGCACGAAGCTGCGCTTCAGCCCGAGCGCCTTGGCGGCGTCCGACTGGCCGCGCGGCACCGCCTGGATGCCGCTGCGCACGATCTCGGCGATGAACGCCGAAGTATACGTGACCAGCGCGATCAGCAGCGCGAAATATTCCGGCGCCAGGGTCAGCCCGCCGACGAAGTTGAAGCCGCGCAGCTCGGGCAGCATGACGCTCCAGCTCGCACCCAGAAGCCACGACACCAGCGCCGGCAGCGCGATGATGAGGCCGAGCGCGTAGGGCCAGGCCGGCCGCGCCTTGCCATCGAGCATCTGCTGCGCGATCAGGCGGCGCCTGACGATGAGGAAGACGATCACGCCGGCGACCAGCGCAGCGAGCGTCCAGCCATTGGCCTCATGCAGCGGCACCGACGGCAGCACCAGGCCGCGGTTGGACAGATAGACCCCGTCGACCGGCTTCCACGCCTGGCGCGCCGCCGGTAGGCCCTGCATCAGCACGTACCAGAACAGGAGTTGCAACAGCAGCGGCAGGTCGCGCAGCACCTCGACATAGACGGCGGCGAGCCGCGCCAGCAGCCAGTTCGACGACAGCCGCGCGATACCGACCAGCGTGCCGATCACGGTCGCCAGCACGATGCCGATGACCGCGACGCGCAGCGTGTTGACGACGCCGACGATGAAGGCGCGCAGGTAAGTGTTCTTTGGCGTGTAGTCGATCCAGCTGTCGGCGATCGGCATGCCGGCTTCACGGCCGAGGAAGGCAAAGCCGGTCGAGATGCGCCGCACCGAGAGGTTATGGACCGCGTTGGACCACAGCCAGGCGACGACGGCGACCGCGATGGCGACCACCAGGATCTGCCAGAACAGGCCTGCGACGCGGGGATCGCTGAGCGAAAGCCGCCAGGGCCGGGCGGGAGGGCGTTTCGGCGTCGATGTCGTCACAGCACAAGGACCCCAGTGAGAAGCGATCTTCTGCCATGCGCAAGAGCGTTTTCGAGCGAAGTGGATACCCGGTTCGCGTGAAGAAGACGCGTCAACCTCAAATCCTGCGCGCGTCATATGTTGCACCAATTTAATATTTGTGCAACATATGTTTCATGGCCCAGGCCCAGCCGAAACCATCGCCCCTGAACGAATTGTGCAGCGCACTGCCGTCGCTGCCGATGCGCTTGCAGGAGGTCGGCCGGTTCGTCGCTGCCAATGATTACGACGCCACCACCCGCTCGATGCGCGAGCTCGCTTCCGTCGCCGGCGCCGATCCTGCCTCATTCACCCGTCTTGCCAAGGCGCTCGGCTATTCCGGCTGGGACGAATTGCGCGCCGCACTCACCGAGGCGCGCCGGCCGGCGCAGGGCTCGCCGTTCTCCGGCCGCGCCAGGAGCCGCCGCGCCGGGCCGAATGCCGATGTCAAACTGGTGCACGACAAATTGGAGGCCGAAGCCGCGGGCCTTGCGCGGATTTCAGCGAGCGCGATCGCGGACGCCGCGCGTGCGCTGCACTCCGCTGACAGGATCTGGATATCGGGGTTTCGCAGCTGCCGCAGCGTCGCGGAACTGCTGACCTATCAGCTTCGCCTGTTCCGCCCCGATGCCGTGCAATTGGTCGGCGGCTCCGGCCCGTTCGATCTCGACCACGGCGCCTTCCGCTCAGGCGACGCCGTGGTCGTGATCGGCTTTGCGCCCTACACCCTGGTCAGCGTCGAGACGGCGCGCGCGGCGCATCAGGCGCGCGCCGCGCTGATCGCGATCGCCGACACCATCACAGCTCCGATGGCCGAAGGCGCCGATCATCTGCTGCTGTTCGAGGCCGCCTCCTCCCCCGGCTTCTTCCCGAGCCTGACCGGCGCGATCGCAGTCGCCCAGTCGCTTGCCGCCGTCGCCTTCACGCTGGGCGGCGCGAACGCAAAGCGCAAGCTGGAGGAGACCGAAGGCCGGCTTGCCGAGATGTCGCAATATTTTGTCGAGAAAGGATGAGTGTCATGGCAGCCAACAAGAGCCGCGTGATGCATCGCAGCCTGCGCGAGACCCCGCCGAAAGCGGTCGGCGGCGACGGCGTCTGGCTGATCGCGGAGGATGGCCACCGGATTCTGGATTCCTCCGGCGGCGCCGCGGTGTCCTGCCTCGGCCATCAGCATCCGCGCATCCTGGCCGCGATCGCTAAGCAGGCTTCGAAGATCGCCTATGCCCATACCGGCTTCTTCTCCTCCGAGCCCGCGGAAGAGCTCGCCGAGCGGCTGGTCGGCCACGAGCCCGGCGGCCTCGGCTATGTCTATTTCGTCAGCGGCGGGTCGGAGGCGATCGAGGCCTCGATCAAGCTGGCGCGGCAATATTTCATCGAGCGCGGCGAGCGGAAGCGTGCGCGCTTCATCGCGCGCCGCCAGAGCTATCACGGCAATACGCTCGGCGCGCTGTCGGCCGGCGGCAATGCCTGGCGCCGCGAGCCCTACGCGCCGCTGCTGTCGCCCTCGTTCAGCCATGTCACGCCGGCCTTCGCCTATCACGAGAAGCGCGACGATGAATCGGAGGCGGCATTCGTGGCGCGCCTTGCCGCCGAGCTCGAAGCCGAATTCCAGCGGCTCGGCCCCGATACAGTCGCGGCGTTCATCGCCGAGCCCGTGGTCGGCGCCACCGCCGGCTGCGTGCCGGCGCCGGAGGGTTACTTCAAGGCGGTACGCGAGATCTGCAACCGCCACGGCGCGCTGTTGATCCTCGACGAGGTGATGTGCGGCATGGGCCGCACCGGCACGCTGCACGCCTGGGAGCAGGAAGGCATCTCGCCCGACATCCAGGCGATCGCCAAGGGGCTCGGCGGCGGCTATCAGCCGATCGGCGCGATGCTTGCCAGTGGCACGATCGTCGACACGGTGCGCAACGGCTCCGGCGCGTTCCAGCACGGCCACACCTATCTGGCGCATCCGCTCGCCTGCGCCGCCGCGCTCGAAGTGCAGAAGGTGATCGCTGAGGAGAAGCTGCTCGACCAGGTCAAGGAGCGCGGCCGCCAGCTCGAGCAGCGGCTCACCGAACGGTTCGGCAATCATCGCCATGTCGGCGACATCAGGGGCCGCGGCCTGTTCTGGGGTATCGAGCTGGTCGCCGACCGTGCCACGCGGCAGCCGTTCGATCCCAAGCTGAAGCTGCATCAGCGGATCAAGTCCGCCGCCTTCGCCGGCGGGCTCGGCTGCTATCCGTCGGGAGGCACCGCCGACGGCCAGCGCGGCGATCATGTGCTGCTCGCCCCGCCCTATATCGCAACGTCCGGCGACATCGACATGATCGTCGAACGACTAGGCGCTGCGGTGGACAGCGCGCTGAAGGATATCGGTCACGGAGCATGATCCGGAAAAACGGGCACCGGTTTTCCCGCGACAAACGCGAAGCGTTCGCGCAGGGATCATGCTCAAACGTTAGGAGGAGGAGGAAAACATGCTGAGGGGTATCATCACTCTAACCGTTCTCGCCGCGGGCATCGCGGGCGCGAGCGCGGCGACGCTCGACACCGTCAAGCAGCGCGGCACGCTGGTGTGCGGCGTCTCGACCGGCTTTGCCGGTTTCTCGGCGCCGGACTCGCAGGGCAACTTCAAGGGCCTCGATGTCGACTATTGCCGCGCGCTTGCCGCCGGCGTGCTCGGCGATCCCGCCAAGGTGCGCTACGTCGCGCTGACCGCGCAGAACCGTTTCACCGCGCTGCAGTCGGGCGAGATCGACGTGCTCTACCGCAACTCGACGCAGACTTTTCTGCGCGGCACCACACTTGGGCTGCGGCAGGGACCGGTCAATTTCTACGACGGTCAGGGCTTTGTCGTGAAGAAGGACCTCGGCGTCAAGGAGCTGAAGGACCTCAAGGGCGCCACGGTGTGCGTCGCCCAGGGCACCACGCATGAAGTGACGCTCGGCGACTACGGCCGCGCCAACGGCATCGACTGGAAGCCGCTGGTGTTCGACCGCGTCGACACCATGTACCAGACCTTCTTCGGCGGCCGCTGCGATGCCATGACCCAGGATGCTTCCGCGCTCGCAGGCGCGGTCGCGACCGCAGCCCCGAAGGCCGATGACTATGTCGTGCTGCCGCAGACCATCAGCAAGGAGCCGCTCGGCCCGTTCACCCGCAACGGCGATGAGGTCTGGAGCGACATCATCACCTGGCTGCATTACGGCCTGATCGAGGCCGAAGAGCTCGGCGTCACCCAGGCCAATGCCGACGAGATGGCGAAGTCGCAGGTCCCGGCGATCCAGCGCCTGCTGGGCGCGTCGGGCGATCTCGGCTCGCGCCTCGGCCTCGACAACAAATGGCTGCTCGCCGCGATCAAGGCCGGCGGCAATTACGGCGAAATCTTCGAGCGCAATGTCGGCAAGGCCAGCCCCTTGAAGCTCGAGCGCGGCCTCAACGCCACCTGGAGCAAGGGCGGGTTGATGTACGCGATTCCGTTCAAGTAGGAAGTCACCTCGCCCCGCCTGCGGCAGGGGTGTCCGGGGAAATTCAGGCATAGCGGAGCTCCATCTGGTCAGGTGAGATGGTTGATTTCCGACGGCTGGGGTTGATGGGCGGAGGTTTGTCGATGGCAGCGAGGGATCGACGCGTGAGCAGGAGCTGGCCGACGAGTTCGGCGAACCTGAGCGGGAGCATTTTGATGCAGTTGGTGTGAGCGGCGATGCGCAGCAGCAGGTAGGCAATCATCGCAGCGAGCACCTGAAGGCGGATCGCGTTGTCGTTGGCGCCGAGGAACTTGCGAATATCGAGATGCTGCTTGATCCAGCGGAACAGCAGCTCGATTTGCCATCGGCTCTTGTAGAGGGCGGCGATCTCGACGGCGCTACGGGCAAGGTCGTTGGTCAGGAGTGTGATCTTGCCGCCTTTCTCGCGTCTGATCTTGATGCGGCGGAGCGGGATTGGAAGGCGCGAATCGCCCTTGCTGGTGAGCTTCACCTCGTCATCGGCAAGGATTTCGAAGCCATCCCCGTTACGCTTGCGGATGGCGCGATGCCTGAGCGAGCGAAGACGGATGCTCGTCTTCGCCCGGGTAACGAAGAAAGCCTTGCTATCATTGATCTTCTGCCACCAGTCGAAACGGCAATAGCCCTTGTCAAACACATAGGTGGTGGCGGGCTGGATTGGGGTCTGTCGGCCGATCTCGATGTCATTGACGTTCGCGGCCGTCATCTCGACGCAGGTCGGGACATCGCTCCTTGGGTCGTAGACGACATGCAGCTTCATGCCGCGGATGCGGCCGTTCCACGTCGCCCAACTGCAGACCTTGCCGAGCGGGATCGGACTGGCGTCGATCAGACGCACCATCTCCATGCCTTCACTCCGCAGCTGGCGACGCGCCATCGCCGACAGCGCCGCAAAGGTTTGCGCGAAAATGCCGATCGGACGGCGGGCATTGGCATCGGACAACGTCGAGCGCGACAGCTTGCCGGTTCCCAAGTGATAGTGATGCTGCGAATTGGCGTTGAAGCCAGTCACCACCCCGCGCAGACTGCTGTTGCCGCTAAGCTGGGCATAGATCAGCGCCACCAGATGATCCCAGCTCCTGAACGACTTGTCGTAGGCATCCCCGTCCAGACGATCCACAACCGTCTGAAACTGCCGTCGATTGATCGGTTCAAGCAGCCTTCCAAAAATGCTACCGCGATATCGCATGCTCGGCCCTCTGTGTCTCGACAACCAGAAAAGACCGATTTGCCTCGGTCCTGCCGAGCATGCACCGCGACACAGTGAATCATTCCCCGGACACCCCTGCGCCTGCGGGGAGAGGTCGGATTGCGAAGCAATCCGGGTGAGGGGGAGCCTCCGCATACCCTCCTCTCACCTGTTACGACGATAGAGCCCCTCACCCCAACCCTCTCCCCGCGAAAGAGCGGGGAGAGGGAGAGCAAGAAATATCGATGCGCATCACCCTTATTCACGCCCTGAAGCACTCGATCGTCCCGATCGAGGCATCGTTCGCACGGCATTGGCCGGAGGCGCGGCTGATGAACCTGCTCGACGATAGCCTGTCGGCGGACCTCGCGCGCGACGGCAGGCTTGACGAGCGCATGACCGAGCGATTTCTGACCATGGGCCGCTATGCGGCAAGCACCGGCGCCAATGGCATCCTGTTCACCTGCTCGGCGTTCGGGCCGTGCATCGAGGCGGTGGCGCGCGAGCACGCGCCGATGCCGGTGCTGAAGCCGAACGAGGCGATGATCGAGCAGGCGGTGGCGAAGGGCAAGCGGATCGGCCTGCTCTCGACCTTCCCGCCGACGCTGGTGTCGATGCCGCCGGAATTTCCGTCACAGGTCACGCTGGTGCCAAAACTTGCCGATGGCGCGCTGGCAGCGCTCGACCGCGGCGACCGCGCCGAGCATGACCGCATTGTGGTCGAGGCGTCCAAGGAGCTGCGCGACTGCGACCTGATCGCACTCGCGCAGTACAGTATGGCGCCGGCGGCTGAGCGCGTCGCCGAAGTCACCGGCCGGGAGGTGCTGACGACACCCGACAGCGCGGTCAAGAAGCTGAAGGCGATGCTGGGGGTTTGATCTCCGTCATTGCGAGCCACCCGGTCGGCGTGAAGCGCCGCCGGATGACAGGCTCCGTGAAGCAATCCATTTCACCGCATACGCGGATCGATGGATTGCTTCGTCGCTTCAGCGCAAAATTGCTTCGCAATTTTGTCGCGAGCTCCTCGCAATGACACAAGGTCGCGGCTCACCCGCCCGCGTCGTGCACGTTCAGATCGACGCCTTGCGGATCCCTAATCGTCGACACCGTGATGAGCGAGATCAGCGACAGCACCGCGATGTAGACACCGACGCGCCAGGACTGGCCGTAGGTGCCGATGATCCATTGCGCGATCATCGGCGCGAAGGCGCCGCCGAAGATGGCGCCGAGCGCATAGCCGATCGAGACGCCGGAATAGCGCACCTTGGCCGGAAACAGCTCGGCATAGAGCGCCGCCTGCGGGCCATAGGACAGGCCGAGCGCGATGGTGAGCCCGACCGCGCTGACGAAGAACAGCAAGAGGTTCTTGCTGTCGATCAGGAACCACATCGGCACCGCCCACAGCACCATCAGGGTGTAGCCGATCTGGAAGCAGCGCACGCGGCCTATTTTGTCGCCGAGGATACCGCCGAGCAGCGTGAAGATGAACCAGCTCACCGCCGCGAGCGTGCCGATCAGCAGCAGCTGCTCCGACGGCATCTTCAGCGTGTTGGCGCCGTAGCTGATGATGAACGCGATCAGGATGTAGCCGGCTGCATTGTTGGCCATGAAGATCAACGCGGTGCGCAGGATCTCCTTGCTGTGATTGCGCATCAGGTCGCGCAGCGGTGCAGAGGATTCCTTGTGCCGCCGCTGCATCGCCTGGAACACCGGAGACTCTTCGACCGTGCGGCGGATCACGATGCCGACGACGATCAGCACGATCGACAGCAGGAACGGAATCCGCCAACCCCATTCGATCATCGCCTGCTTGCCAAGCGTCGCGGTGAGCACCCACAGCACGCCTGTCGCCAGGATCATGCCGAGCGGCGTGCCGATCTGCGGGAACGAGCCGAAGAAGCTGCGCTTGTCGACGGGCGCCGATTCCACCGCCATCAGCGCCGCGCCGCCCCACTCGCCGCCGGCCGAGAAGCCTTGCAGGATGCGCAGGAGAATAAGGAGTGCCGGCGCCCAGGCACCGATCTGCGCGTAGGTCGGCAGCAGGCCGACCAGCGCGGTCGCCGCCCCCATCAACAGCAGCGTGACGACGAGCATGTTCTTGCGCCCGAAGCGGTCGCCGAGATGGCCGCAGACGATGGCGCCTAACGGGCGGAACAGGAATGAGAGGCCGAGCGTCGCGAACGAGACGATCTGCGCCAGCAGCGGATTGTTCGCGTTCATCGGCGCGAAGAACAGCGCGCCGAACACCAGGCCCGCCGCCTGGGCGTAGACGAAGAAGTCGTACCACTCGATGGTGGTGCCGACGAGCGTTGCAGTGAGGACCTTGCGCTCCTCATCCGACAGTTCAGCGCCGCGCGAGCGCGCGGACAGTTCGATGGACATGTCGCCTCCCCAAAACCCGTTCTTGAACCTGTTCTTGGCCGCGCGGGCGTGGTCGGCGGCGATGCGCCTGCCCCGCACGGATGCTGGGTCCGGGATTAGCAGAGGTTTCCGCGCCGCACGAGCAAAATAGTTGCAGCCGCAACGATATTCGGCGAATTTGCTTTTGGCCCGGTTCCCGACCCCGCTACCTCGACCGCGATCGGCGGGCAGCTATCCCGAAACGCCGATTGTGCATCGCAGCAAGATCGCTACGATGCGAGGATTCCCAAGAGGTTGCTAAGTGTCTGACATTAATGCCGATGCCTGGGTTTCCTCAGGCCACCGCCCGATGGGCTTTCCCGAATTCGTCGTCGTCATCGCCTCGATCATGGCGCTGAACCCGCTGGCGATGGACATGATGCTGCCGGCGCTGCCGAACATCCGCTCCGCGTTCCAGATCGCCGACGCCAACCGCCCGCAGATGGTGCTGTCGATCTTTTTGGTCGGCTTCGGCGTCGGCCAGTTCGTGATGGGCCCGCTGTCGGACCGCTTCGGCCGCCGCCCGGTGCTGCTCGGCGGCATGACGGTCTACACCATCGCCGGCCTGCTCGCGATCATGGCGCCCTCGTTCGAGACGCTGCTGCTGGCCCGCGCGCTGCAAGGGCTCGGCACCGCGGCGACCCGCGTGATCGCGACCTCGATCGTGCGCGACTGCTACGCCGGACGCCGGATGGCGAGCGTGATGTCGCTGGCGATGATGGTGTTCATCGCAGTCCCCGTGATCGCGCCGTCATTCGGCCAGGCGGTGATGCTGCTGACGCACTGGCGCGGCATCTTCGTGCTGCTGATGATCTACGGCGTGATCGCGCTGGCCTGGAGCGCGATACGGATGCCGGAAACGCTGCCGCTGGAATTGCGCAAGTCGCTGGCGATCCCGGAAGTGCTGTCCGCGTTTCGCCAAACCGTCACCAATCGCCAGACGCTCGGCTACGCGCTCGCCGCCGGCGGCGTGCAGGGCTCGCTATTTGCCTTCGTGTTCTCCTCGCAGCAGATCTTCACCGAGATCTTCAAGCTCGGGCATTACTTCCCCGTGGCGTTCGCGGCCTGCGCGGTCGGCGTCGCGATCGCCGGCTTCCTCAATTCGCGCATCGTCGGCCGCATCGGCATGCGGGTGATCTCGCACGCCGCGCTGACCGGCTTTGCCGTCGTCGCAGGCGCCCTGCTGCTGGCGGTGAAGACCGACACGCTGTCGCTGCCGCTGTTCATGGTGCTGTCGGGCCTGATGATGTTCGCGTTCGGGCTGATGATGGCGAATTTCACCGCGCTCGCGATGGAGCCGCAGGGCAAGATCGCCGGCACCGCCTCCTCGCTGTACGGCACGATCACGACGCTGCTCGGGATCGGCGTCGGCACCACGATCGGCCAGGATTACGACGGCACACTGGCGCCGTTCGCGACCGGCTTCTTCCTCTGCACGCTGGCCGCGCTCGCCGTCGTCTTGGTGACGGAGAAGGGCCGGATGTTCCGGCCGCATCATCATCCGATTTGATTGATCCGTAGCCCGGATGCAGCGCAGCGCAATCCGGGATTCATCGTGCGGGCGACAGGATTCCGGATTACGCGGAGCTTGTCATCGGGCGCGCGTTCGCGCGACCCGTTGGCTTCATCCGGGCTACAATTCTGACTGGTTGCATCACTGTAGCCCGCATGAGCGGAGCGATATGCGGGGCAACTGTTCCCGGATATCGCTTCGCTCCATCCGGGCTACAATTCTGACTGGTTACATCACTGTAGCCCGCATGAGCGGAGCGATATGCGGGGCAACTGTTCCCGGATGTCGCTTCGCTCCATCCGGGCTACAATTCTGATTGGTTACATCATCACTGTAGCCCGCATGAGCGGAGCGATATGCGGGGCAACTGTTCCCGGATATCGCTTCGCTCATCCGGGCTACGATTCTGAGATCGCGTCAGGCTTCGCGAGTCCGTCCGACGCTGCTTTGCGCCCGGGCGGGCGCCACCGCACGCCGCGTCGCCGCAAATCCCTCCATCCCGAGCTGCCACTGCAAGCCCACGATCGCGCCCTTGGTCGGCTGCAGCAGCGCGAGCGCGCTGAACAGCGTGAATGGAAGCCAGATCGCCAGTTGCAGCCAGGCCGGCGGCGCGTAGTTCATCTCGAGCCACAGCAGCGCCGGCACCACGACGTGGCCGACCACGACGATCACGAGATAGGCCGGGAAATCGTCCGCGCGCTGCGGGGTGAAGTCCTCGCTGCAGACTTCACAGTGATCGGCGACCTTGAGGAAACGGCCGAACAGATGGCCACGCCCGCAGTTCGGGCACTTCATGGTGAAGCCGCGCCACATCGCCTTTGGCAGGGAAACCGTCTCGGTCATCGTCGTTTTCCTTTCGCCGTCGTCCTTGACCTGATCTGCATGATCCATACAATATGCATTCGAGCACCTACAATCAAAGACAAAGCGTCGGATTGCATGGATTGGGTCCCTACAGTTTCGGAATGGCACGGCCCGATGTTCCTGCGCATCGTCGATGCGCTGGCCGCCGACATCGCGAGCGGCCAGCTGGTGCGCGGCCAGCGGCTGCCGACCCATCGCGCGCTGGCGTCAGCGCTCGATATCGATCTGACCACGGTGACTCGCGCCTATGGCGAGGCGCGGCGGCGCGGACTGCTCGACGCCCGTGTGGGCCAGGGTACGTTCGTCTCGGAGACCACCGCGCGCGCCACCTCCGACCTGCCCGCGCCCGTCAACATCGACCTGTCGATGAACCTGCCGCCGCAGCCGGTCGAGGCCAATCTCGACCTGCGCATTGCGCAGGGACTTGCGACCATTCGCTCCGAGGCCGGGTTCTCCGCCTATCTCGGCTACACGCGTCCGGGCGGCACCACTGAGGAGCGCGCGGCCGGCGCCGCGTGGCTCGCGCCGCGGGTGCCGCAGGCGGCGGCCGACCGCATCGTGATCTATCCGGGTTCGCAGGCGATCATCTTCAACACGCTGCTGGCGCTGACATCGCCGGGCGATGTCGTGGTGACGGAGGCGTTGACCTTTCCCGGCATCAAGGCCGCGGCGGCGCGGCTTGATGTCCGCCTGGTCGGGGTTGCGATGGACGCCGAGGGCGCGCGGCCCGAGGCGCTCGACGAGGCCTGCCGCAAGCACAAGCCGAAGGCGGTCTATCTGGTGCCGACGCAGCAAAACCCGACCACGGCGACGATGAGCGCGATCAGACGCAAGGCGATCGCCGATATCATCAGCAAGCGCGGCTGCGTCCTGATCGAAGACGACGTCTACGGGCCGCTCGAACCACAAATGGCGCCGATCGCAACCCTGATTCCGGAACGCACCTACTACGCCGCGAGCATCGCAAAATGCATCGCGCCCGCCCTGCGCGTCGCCTATCTCCTGGCGCCCGATGCCGCCGCCGAGCAGCGCATGCGCGCCGGCATGCAGGCCACCATGCAGATGCCGCCGTCGCTGATGGTCGCGCTGGTCACGCAATGGCTGCGTTCCGGCGTCGCCGCCGACATCATCCGCGCCATTCGCAACGAGGCGGCGGCGCGCCAGCAGCTTGCGACCCGCTTCCTCAAGGGCGTCGCCTACGCAGCGCGGCCGGCCAGCCATCATCTCTGGATGCCGCTGCCGAAACATTTCGACGGCACGGACCTGCTGTCGCATCTGATGCGCAACGGCCTCGCCGTGGTCGGCGAAGACGCCTTTGCGGCAGGCGATGCCGCGCCGCGCGGCCTGCGCGTGTCGCTGGGTGCGGCACGCAACCGCGCCGAACTGAGCCAGGCGCTGCAGGTGTTGTCGAATGCGGTGCGCACGCCCGTCGGCGCTACCCAAATCGTATAATTCCGGCGATCGCCGGGAATAAACTCGCTCCAAAATGATTATGGTGCGCGGGAGCGCGCGCCGCTAAAACTCTGCGCTCAGGGCATCAGGCAGGGGCAGGCTTTTCAATGTCACGCGGATATGATCGGGCAGTCCACCGTGCTGTGCTGACGCTTCGCGGAGCAGCGACCGCGATCGGTTGTCTTGCAGTTGTCATATCAGGCGCGGCGCGCGCCTCCGATGCCCCTGCCCCGGTGCCGGAAAAACTCGAACGCATCACCGCATTCTTTGACAACGAGGTTGCGACAGGAAAAATTCCGGGCGCGGTCATCCTGATCCAGCAGCACGGCAAGCCGGTCTACCTGAAGACCTTCGGCTATCGCGACGTCACGACCAAGTCGCCGATGCGGCCGGACACGATGTTCGCGCTGCATTCGATGACCAAGCCGATCACCAACACCGCCGCGATGATGCTGGTCGACGAGGGCAAGTTGTCGCCGCAGGATCCGCTGTCGAAATACATCCCGGCCTTCGCCGACGTGAAGGTCGCCATCGAACCGGACGGTGGAAACGATCCGGCCAAGGTTGAGCTGGTGCCGCCGATCCGGCCGGTGACCATTGAAGATATCATGCGGCACACTTCGGGCATCACCTACGAATATATCGGTGCCGACTGGATCCAGAAGATCTATCGCGCAGGACATCTGTTCGACGGCAAGTTCGACAACGAGGAATTCGTGGCGCGGCTGGCCAAGCTGCCGCTGTCGCGGCAGCCCGGCACGCTGTGGCGCTACGGCCATTCCACCGACGTGCTCGGCCGGGTGATCGAGATCGTCTCGGGCAAGACGCTCTATCAGTTCGAGAAGGAGCGCCTGTTCGACCCGCTGAAGATGAACGACACCAGATACGTGCTCGATGCGGAGACCGAACGGACAAGGCTCGCCGAGCCGCTGCCCTCGGACACCATCCTGATCGAGGGCGAGAACGACCGGCGCGCGCATCCGGAATGGGAATCCGGCGGCGGCGGCCTGGTATCGACCATCCTCGATTATGCGCGCTTCGCGCAGATGCTGCTCAACGGCGGCGAGCTGGACGGCAAGCGCTATCTCAGCCCCGCAGCCTTCAAGACCATGACGACGGACCATATCGGGCCGGGCTCCGGTGTCGGCCGCGACTATTGGTACTTTCCCGGCGACGGCTTCGGCTATGGCTACGGCATCGCCGTGCGCACCGATCCCGGCATCGCCAAGCCGCCGCCGCCCGGCTCGATCGGCGAATTGAAATGGGACAGCGGCAGCGGAACCTATTTCGGCGTCGATCCCAAGCTCGACATGATCTACATCATGCTCGAGCAGACCCAGAACGAGCGCCAGCGCATCACGCCCGCGTTCCGCAAGCTGGTCTACGACGCGTTCAGCCCGGATTGAGCTCCCACCGTCATTGCGAGCGCAGCGAAGCAATCCATCTCTCCGCATGGGGATAGATGGATTGCTTCGTCGCTTGCGCTCCTCGCAATGACGCGGAAACCTTCCCGCCTTACGACTTCCACCGAACCGGTTCCTGTCTGCGCCGTGCTGCAGCCGCGATCAGGCTCGCGGTGCATTCGTTGCAGACGAACGCACACCCGTCCGTAAACAGGCCGATCCGTGCATCGAGGCCGATCGCATCATCGTCGACGATCCCCTCGATAATGCCACCGCAGCACACCCATTGGTGGCGCGACGCCAATTCCCGTTCCATGACGCGCTCTCCAGCCGTCGCAGCTTCCTCTCCGCTGCTTCCCTCACGTTATATACTATCGTATATATCGCGACGACAAGACAGGCGGGTGAACAATCCGGTCGGGAACCCTGCAGACAACAACCATCGACCGGAGACGATCGCCAAGAAAATCCTGCCTGGTCCAACCAGGTTCATTGAGGAAACGCGATCATGATAAAGAACAATGGCGACGCGGGACGTCCGCGCGCAACGGGAGAACTGCTCAAGATCCGCCGCGCATCGCTAGCGGCCATCATCCTTGCGCTCGGTGCGGCCGGCGCAGTGCGCGCCGAAACAGCTGCGGTCGGCGTTCCCGACAAGAGTTTTCCGGAGAGCGTGACCTCGACCTCCGACGGGACGCTCTATGTCGGCAGCTTCAACCATGGCGGCGTGACGAAGATCTCGGGCGGCAAGGCCGAGCAGCTGGTCAAGCCGGGCGCCGCCGACAGCCGCTCGACGCTGGGCGTGCTCGCCGACGAGAAGAGCGGCACGCTCTATGTCTGCTCCAACGACATCAGCGCGATGGGCGTGGCGGGGCCGAGCGACACCAAGGGCGCCTGGCTGAAGACCTTCGATCTCAAGAGCGGCGCGCCGAAGGGCAGCTTTGCCTTGAGCGATCCGAAATCGTTCTGCAACGACATCGTGGTCGGTGCCGACGGCACCGCCTACGTGAGCGATTCCTTTGCGCCGTTCGTCTACAGCCTGAAGGCGGGCGGCACGGCGCTGGCGACGTTCGCGACCGATCCGCAGCTCGCGCCCGCCAAGGACGGCGTCGGGCTCGACGGCATCGCGATCGGCGCCGACGGCAATCTTTACGTCACGACCTTCATTCCGGCCAAACTGTTCAAGATCGAGATGAAGGACGGCAAGGCCGGCGCCGTGACCGAGCTGAAGCCGTCGCGGCCGCTCGACCACGCCGACGCGTTGCGGGCGCATGGCGGCGGCTTCCTGCTGATCGAGGGCAACGGCAAGCTCGACAAGGTCACGGTGAAGGGCAGCGAGGCTACCATCGACACCATCAAGGATGGCCTCGCCGAGCCGGTCTCGGTGACGCAGGTCGGCGATGTCGGCTGGGTCACCGAGGGCAAGCTGTCCTACGTGATCGGCGACAACAAGGGCAAGGACCCCGGCCCGTTCAAGCTGACGCCGGTGGCGTTGCCGAAATAGCGGCGGGCTGGGTTACGCTTCGCAGCAAACTCGGTGTATCTCCCCGGCTTGCGGGGTCGAGACGAGCGAAGCTCGCTGTTAGGTCGGGTCGCATCGATAGATGCGATCCGGCTCCTCACGGCGTTCGTGCTTAAAGGCCGCGCCGTACTGGATGCCTGTGCGGGGTATGGCAACGGAGAGATGAGAGCCCGCGGCTCCTCCAACACGTCGTCCCTGCCTAGTGCGCAATTGCGCACGGGAGCAGGGACCCATACTCCGCGGCGGACCTTGTTGAAGGAATTCGTCGTTCCAGCATCGCCCAGCAATTGGCATTTGTGGTTATGGGTCCCTGCTTCGCAGGGACGACCATGCCGGCACGATTTCTGAATAATGGAAAAGTACCACTGATTTGCCCGACGAGTCAAGTTGCCGTGTCCGCCGGCGGCCACCGGCTCCTTTGCATGGGGTTGTTTTCGATATTTTGGCAGTGCGCCCCTGCGTCTCGGCACCGATGCGGTCGCCCCGCCGTCACCACGTCATCTGCTAGATCACATAGAACCCGTGCGTGCCGTCGCGGCGCAGCTGCTCGACGAGGCCGTACTCCCAATCGAGATAGGCCTGCATCGCCTGCTCCGCGACGCCGGTGCCTTCATAGGGGCGCCGGTAGCGGTGCGCGGGATCGGGCCGCGGCACGATGCGCGGCGGGCCGACTTCGAGCCGGCCGTCATAGCCGCCGTCGAGCACATAGACCTCCCAGCCCATCTGCGCGAGCCAGGACGCCGTCATGTCGGCGCGGATGCTTTTGTCGTCGCTCAGCACGATGCGCGCGCCGCGCACGGGAGCGGCCATGTCGATTTCCTGCACCAGCTGGCCGCCGGCATAGTGGCGGAAGCCGGCAAGGTGACCGGTCGTGTATTCCTCGGCATCGCGCACGTCGAAGCGATACAGCGTTCGCTGCGCGTCCTCGTCCAGCGCGGCGAGTTCATCGATCCCGATGTGACGGACGCCGGCGCGATAGGCGACGTCGCGCGCATTGTCGCCTGCGCCCTCGAACGGAGCAATGCCGCCGCGCTTGCCGGCGCCGTGCTCGAGATCGTGCTTCGCCAGCGTCCAGCCGATCGTGCCGTTGCGCAGCGCCCGCACCTTGTTGGGCAGTCCGGCATTGATCAGCGACTGCGTGCCGATGATCGAGCGGGTGCGGCCGGCGCAGTTGACGATGATGGTGGTGTCGGGATCCGGCGCCGCGCCGCCTGCCCGCAGCACCAGCTCGGCGCCGGGCACGCTGACCGAGCCCGGGATGTTCATGGTGGCATATTCGTCGAAGCGGCGGACATCGAGGATCGCGATGTTGGCCTTGTCCGAGATCAGCGCGGCGACCTCGTCGGCGCTCAGCGACGGCGTGTGCCTGCGCGACTCGACCAGCTCGCCGAACGCCTTGGCGTAGGAATTGACGTCCTCGAACACCTCGTAACCGGCCGCCTTCCAGCCCTGCAAGCCACCGGCGAGCGCGGCCACATTGCCATGGCCCAGCGCCATCAACTGCGCGGCGGCGGCCGCGACCAGCCCCTCGCCATTGTCGTAGAGCACGATCGGCACGTCCTTGCGCGGCAATCGCAGCTCGGCTTCGAGCGCGATCCGGCCGGCCGCCATGTTGGCGGCAAACAGCGGATGGCCGGTGGCGAATTCCGCCTCATGCCTGACGTCGAGCAGCGCGATCTCCCGACGCAGCAGCAGCGTTGCGCGGATGTCCTGGGGCGTGACGGAAGCAAGTGTCATGGAATGCTGGCCTGACAGAAGAAAACGGCAGGCTTGCTCTAGGCCGAAATCACGGCTCGTCAATAGCTTTAACCGGCCCGCAACCCCGATCTTCACGAGCCGGGGTCCGGGGAACGAAAGCCCGCCATCCCGCTTTGCTCAACCGGGATGCACTTGCTACGTTCCCAATCGGCCCCGTTGGCGCCCGATCAGGCCTTCCGGACAAGAGAAGGTAGCGGGGCCAGCCTGAAGTTCTGGGAGGATGACCATGAGATCCGTCGGAAATGAACCCTTGTCGCGTCACGCCCTCGCCTTCGTGCTGGCCGGCGGACGCGGCAGCAGACTTCAGGAGCTCACCGACAAACGCGCCAAGCCCGCGGTCTATTTCGGCGGCAAGTCGCGCATCATCGATTTCGCGCTATCCAATGCGGTGAATTCGGGCATCCGCCGCATCGCGGTGGCGACCCAGTACAAGGCGCACAGCCTGATCCGGCATCTGCAAGGCGGCTGGAACTTCTTCCGGCCGGAGCGAAACGAGAGTTTCGACATCCTGCCCGCAAGCCAGCGCGTCTCCGAAACGATGTGGTATGTCGGCACGGCCGACGCGGTCCACCAGAACATCGACATCCTCGAAGCGCACGGCACCAAGTACATCCTGGTGCTCGCCGGCGACCACGTCTACAAGATGGATTATGAGATCATGCTGAAGCAGCATGTCGAAAGCGGCGCCGATGTCACGGTCGGCTGCCTTGAAATGCCGCGGGCTGAATCCAGCGCCTTCGGCATCATGCATATCGACGAGACCGGCCTGATCCAGTCCTTCCTCGAGAAACCCGCCGATCCGCCACCGATGCCCGGCAAGCCCGACAAGTCGCTGGCCAGCATGGGCATCTATGTCTTCAATTCGGAATTCCTGTTCGACGAGTTGCGCCGCGATGCCGTTGACCCGAACTCGGCCCACGATTTCGGCAAGGACATCATCCCCTATATCGTGAAGCACGGCCGGGCGATCGCGCATCAGTTCAACGATTCCTGCGTCCGCTCCGGCGACGATCCCCGCTCCTACTGGCGCGATGCCGGCACCGTCGATGCCTATTGGGGCGCCAATATCGATCTCACCGACGTGGTGCCCGAGCTCGACCTCTACGATCGATCATGGCCGATCTGGACCTATGCCGAGATCACCCCGCCCGCCAAGTTCGTGCATGACGAGGACGGACGACGCGGCCAGGCGGTGACCTCACTGGTCTCGGGTGCCTGCATCATCTCGGGCGCGTCGCTGCGCCGCTCCCTGCTGTTCACCGGCGTGCACGTCAATTCCTACGCCAATATCGAGAATGCGGTGATCATGCCCTATGTCAATGTCGGCCGCGGAGCACGGCTCCGAAACGTCGTGATCGATCGCGGGGTGAGGATTCCGGAAGGGCTCGTGGTCGGCGAGGATCCCGAATTCGACGGCAAGCGCTTCCGCACCACCGAGAACGGCATCACGCTGATCACGCAGTCGATGATCGACAGGCTGGGGACATGACGCCCATCCGCGTCCTCGCAGTCGCCTCTGAAGTCTACCCGATCGTCAAGACCGGCGGCCTTGCCGACGTGGTCGGCGCGCTGCCGGCGGCGCTGAAGCAGCACGGCGTCACGACGCGGACGCTGGTGCCCGGCTATCCCGACGTGCTCAAGGCGCTGGCCGCGGCGGAGACGCTGCTGCACCGGCCGGAATTCTACGGCGGGCCGATCCGCGTGCTGGGCGGCACGCATGATGGCCTCGATCTGTTCGCGCTCGACGCGCCGCATCTCTATGCGCGGCCCGGCAATCCCTATGTCGGCCCGGACGGACGCGACTGGCCGGACAACGGCATCCGCTTTGCCGCGCTGTCGCGGATGGCGGCGGAGATCGGCCAGGGCGCGATCACCTCCTTCGTCCCCGACATCGTGCATGCGCATGACTGGCAGGCGGGCCTCGCACCCGCCCTCCTGCATTATGCCGGGCAACCGCGGCCCGGCACGGTGATGACCGTGCACAACCTCGCCTATCAGGGCCAGTTCTCGCCGGACATGCTTGCCGCGTTCGGCCTGCCGAGCGAATCCTACGCGCTCCACGGCGTCGAATATTACGGCACCATCAGCCTGTTGAAGGCCGGCCTGCAATTCGCCGACCGCATCACCACGGTGTCGCCGACCTATGCGCGGGAGATTCAAAGCGACGAGGGCGGCATGGGGCTCGGCGGCCTCTTGCGCGAACGCGCCGACGTGCTGAGCGGCATCCTCAACGGCATCGACATATCGGTGTGGAATCCGGCCACCGATCCCGACATCGCGGCGCGCTTCAGCTCCGAGCAGCCGGCGGATCGCGCGGTGAACAAGGCGGCGCTGCAGCGGCGCTTCGGGCTTGATCCAATGCCGGATGCGATGCTGCTCGGCGTCATCAGCCGGCTGTCATGGCAGAAGGGCCTCGACCTGCTGCTCGAGAACATTCCGACGCTGCTCGGCGAAGGCATTCAGCTTGCGCTGCTCGGCAGCGGCGATCGCGACCTGCAGGACCGCTACACCGCGCTGGCACGCGACAATCCCGGACGGATCGCGGTCGTGATCGGCTACGACGAGGCGCTGGCGCATCTGATCCAGGCCGGCGCGGACGCGCTCGCGGTGCCGTCGCGCTTCGAGCCGTGCGGCCTCACCCAGCTGTGCGCGCTGCGCTACGGCGCGGTCCCTGTTGTCGCCAATGTCGGCGGCCTTGCCGACACCGTGCTCGACTTCGACGAAGTCGCGATCACCGGCGATGCGCCGACCGGCGTCAAGTTCGCACCCGTAACCTCGGATGCGCTTGCCCATGGCTTGCGCAAGGCAAACCTGCTGTTCAACGACAAGGTGACGTGGCGCCGGCTGCAGCAGGCCGGCATGGCCACCGATGTCTCCTGGCACAATCGCGCCGGCCGCTACGCCGCGCTCTATCGCGAGCTCGCGACGATGCGGCGCTAAGCCGCCGCGATCAGTTCAGCAGATCGCAGGACGCGATGCGGTTGATGTCGGCGAGGCGCCGGTCGGGATTTCCCTTGAGATCAAGGCTTGCGACGAGATCGAGCAGCCGGCCATAGGCGCGGTCGGCGACCGCGACGGGCAGCGGCTCCTCGTCGAAGGTCTCGACGTAATTGCCGACGAGGCCGCTCAGCAGCCGGCAAACGCCGCGTTGCTCCGGGTCGTCCTTGCTCAGAATCTCGAGTTTTTGCTGGAAGGTCCTGAAGGTTCGCAACCCATGGGGCTGTTGCGAAAGCCAATTGTGCAAATCAGGATACAGATCGGTCATATCAGCCTCTTCAAAATGGAGAAGAAGCTACCGGCTTATACAGCCGATCATGGTTCCGCGCCATCGCGATTTTTGCATGCATCCCCTGCCCTGCCGCGCAGGCCGTGTCATTGGACCGGCACGTCCTGCGACTAGAGCCGCGCGAGGGCCGGCAAAATCCTGTAGCGCGCGATCTCGTGCGGATAGTCGCCGCGATTGGCGAGCAGCACGATGCCGAGTCTGCGCGCCGGCACCAGGCCGACATAGGCTGAGGCGTTATTGAGACCGCCCGGCTTGTCGATCACGGTGACGCCGTCCAGCCGCACATGCTCCCATGCCATCGCCTGGCCGAACTTCTCGTCGACGCGAAAGCTCTCCCGTTCGGTCATCTGCAGCGCTGCGCGCAATTCGGGATCGATCACCGCGCCGTCGAGGCAGGCGCCCAGCAATATGCCGAGATCGCGCGCCGTTGAGAACATCTGGCCGGTGCCTGGAAAATCGTAATAGCGCTGCTGATTGCCCGGCGGACCGATCGCCGTACCGTCGTGGGAGTAGCCCTGAACCACACGCTGCATCATCTCGGGCGCCATCCTCGCGCGGTTGTCCTCGCTACGGTCCGGAACGAAGGTCGACGTCATGCCGAGCGGCTTGAGGATGCGGCTCCCGATCAACGTCGCGATCGGCATCTCATAGCGCCGCTCCAGCACCAGCTGCAGCAGGACATAGCCGGCATGGCTGTAGATGCGCTGCTTGCCCGGCTGCTCTCCTGCCGGCGGCGTCCATGCATTGAGCATCGCGATGAACTGATCACGGCTGAAGGTCCCGTCCGGCCATGGCGGATGATCGGTCGGCAGCAGCAGCCCCGACGTATGATTGACGAGTTCGCCGATGGTGACGCGGCTGACGTAGTTGCCGTTGAGCTCGGGCAGATACTTGCCGACCGGATCGTCCAGCCGCAATTCGCCACGCTCCGTGCCGAGCGCGACCAGCGTCGCCTCGAACAGCTTGCGCAACGAGGCGAGGTTGAACAGCGTGTCCGGGGTGACCGGTCGCTTCGCTGAGTCATCAGCGAAACCGTAGTTGAAGAACGCGACCCGCCCGCCGGCATAGACCGCCGCGGCGAGGCCGCCCGGGTCGGCCGCAGTCGCGGTCGGCGCGAGTTCCGTCGTGACGATGTCCCTGATCTGCGCGTCCATGTCGGAATCCGCGCGCGCTACCCCAAGCACGCTACCAGCGACCACGAACAGGACGGCCGCGATCCGGACGGTGAGCCATTGTCTCATGAAGAACGAAATCGGCACTATGTTGCGATGCGACCTGCAGACAATCTGTTCACCATCGATAGATGGCGACATCACGATCCTAGCGGTGGAACCCAAGCGTCCGAATTCACGATTGCGCGTCTTGCGCCGTTACCCGCCCGGCTGGGGACGGGGCGGCCCGATCGCTGTTCCGGTGGTCACTTCCGGAAGCCGCGATCGCGACCGCCCTCCCACTCCAGCCACGGTGCGGGAACTGCAATCGAACTAAAAAATGCGGGACGTTTGAAAATGACGGGAGTGGGCTTCGACGAAACGGCAAGATCGGCGCTTGCCGATCGGGCCAAGGATATTTCCGACTTCGTCACATTCCGCTCCCAACCGGGGACGTTTCTTCCTAGCAACAATTCGTCAATCGAAGGTTGCATAAGCTGGTTGGATTCGATTTTCAATACACGGTCGTCCGCGACGTTTTGTCCTGTTCCAGATGCCGGATACGCGCGATGCCTCGTTAAACATCGATTAACCATCGATGCGCGGCGCGAGACCTATGTGGCGCGCGAGCGGACGATCGACCGCGGCAACGACGCCAACAGCAGCACGAGGCAGACGCACAGAAGCACGATGTCCTTGAACAGGAACTCGCCGGCCAGGTTCCAGGCCATCGGATCGGTCGACAGGCTCCATTTGACCACCCCCGGCGTCGTGAAGAAGAACGACCACGTCACCGCGAAGGTGATGACGCCCATCAGCGCGCCGATCGCCGAGAGAAGCGGGCTGAACGCGCCGGCGGCGAGCAGCGCCGCAATGCCGAACTCGGCGACGCCGAGCACGTAGGCCTCGCCGCGGAGGCCGAACACCGACAGCCACGAGATGAACGGGCTGTTGCTGATGAACTGCGCGATGCCTTGCGCCGATTGCAGCGTGAACTTCTGCATGCCGAACGACACGAAGATCACGACCATAACCCAGCGCAGGATCGCGAGCGCACGATAAGACCCCTCGCCTTGTTCGGCGATGTTGAACGACAGATTCATGTGGATGTTCCTTCCCTCGCTGCGATGTCATCATCAGCCGCTGATGCGGCGTTCGTGGCAGAACTACGCAGCGCGCCGCGCGTTCGTTACGCGGGACAGCGTCTCGGCCTTCACGATGATGTGCAGATGAGATGAGGAATAATCGCTGCGAGAGATGTCTTCGGCGCGAGGTCGCGAAGCGCGCCGCGCCGGCCTCAGGCGCGCTGGCGCAGCGGCCGCGCGGCGTTCTTTGCCGGCACCGGCATGGTGAAGCCGTACAGGAACAGATCCACCACCATGTCGGCGAACTCCCCTGGATCGATCCCGCCCTTCGGATCGTACCAGGTGTGGCTGAAGTTCAGGATGCCGAACAGCATCATGCTGTAGATCTTCTTGGTCCGCTTGACGATCTTGCCTTCCTTGTCGAGCTTGACCAGAAGATCCGAGACCGTGTCGACGAGTTGGCGCTCCAGCGCCTTGATCGCATCCTGCTCGGTCTCGCCGAGGAACGAGAGGTCGTTGAGGATCACGCGCTGCTCGTCGCTCGAACGCGCATTCAGCGCGACGATGGCCTGGATCGCGGCGCGGAACTGCTCCAGCGTCGTCGCCTTTTCGGCCATCGCGGCTTCGACGTCCGCGATCATCTCGCGGATATGGGCGTCGAGGATCGCGAACAGGATCGCTTCCTTGGAATCGAAATAATGGTACAGCGCGCCGCGCGACAGCTTGCAGGCATCCGCAAGGTCGGCGATCGAGGCACGCATGTAGCCCTGCCGCGCGAACAGGCCGCAGGCAGTGGTGAGAATGTTCCGCTGAATCTCGTCGTAATTCTCTGAGCGCGTCCGCGCCATTGCCGTCTCTCTCATGCACCATCGGCGCCGCCGGAATCGGGCGACTGCCTCTCTCTATACTACCGCCGCCCCACGCTCTCCTCCCCTTTGCGGGCACCATCCACCAGACTCTTCCATCGCCCGTGCGACGAGCGACCTGCGTCAAAAAATAATTTGAACGACCGGTCGGATTATATTAGACTGCCTTCCATCAAGCAAGCGGATTGCGCATGCCGGGACCAACCCGGCGGCATCGCGGGAGGTTGCGCGTGGATTCTCAGAGGATCGATGCTGTCGTGATCGGAGCCGGTGCCGGCGGGCTGTGTGCCGCGGCGCGTCTCGCCCATGGCGGGCTGCATACGCTCGTCGTCGACGACAAGGACCGGCTCGGCGGGCGCGCCTCGACCGAGGAGATCGATGGCTTCAAGGTCAATATCGGGGCGATCGCGATCGAGTTCGGTGGCGTGTTCGAGGAAACCTTCAACACCATCGGCGCCCCGCTCGACATCCGCGCGCCGGAGCCGGCGAGTTCGTTCTTCATCGACGGCAAGGTGATCGATGTCGGCCGCGGCGGCTGGTCGCTGCTGCTCGGGCAGCTCACAAAACAGGCCTCACGTATCCTGGAGAAATTCGCCGACGCCCGCTCCGGCAATCTGCCCGACGGGCGGCAATCGACCGAGGACTGGCTGAAGGGCTACACCAGCAACGCCACCGTGCACGCGCTGTTCCGCAATCTCTGCGCGGCAATCTTCGCCTGCAACGCCGCCGAGCTGCCGGCCCGCGCCTTCCTCACCTATTTCACCAGCAAGGGCGCCTTCAAGAAATTCGGCTTCTGCCCGCAGGGCACGATCGGCGTCTGGAACAGCCTGGGCAGCGCGATCAGGCGCAACGGCGACATCTGGCTCGAAACACCGGCGACCACGATCCACACCGCTAACGGCAAGGTCGAAGGCGTCACCGTGCTCAGGAACGGTGAACCGGTGCGGATCGACACCGATCTCGTGATCAGCAATGCCGGGCCAAAGGCCACGGTCGCGCTTGCCGGCAGCGAGGCGTTCCCGGCGGATTATATCGCCAGGGTGAAGAACGACCTCCGCCCGGCCGCCAACATCGTCATCAATGTCGCGAGCCGCGAGCCGCTGATCAATCATCCCGGCATCGTCACCTTCGGCAAGACGCGCCGGCTCTGCAACATGGCCAACCTCTCGGCCACCTGTCCGGAATTGGCGCCGCCCGGCTGGCACCTCTATGTCGCCTATGCCGTGCCGGTGCCCGCGCTCGGCGATTTCGACTCCGATGCAGAAGTCCAGCTCGCGCTCGAGGATCTGCGCGAGCAGTTCGCGAATTTCGACCAGGCCAAAATCCTGTCGATCCGGGTGATGCGCGACGACTGGCCGGCACAACGGAGTTGCGCCGGCTACGATTTGCCGCGCGAGACCGGTATCGAGGGCCTGTGGTGCGTCGGCGACGCGGTGAAGCAATATGGCAATGGCGGCACGCAAGCCTGCGCCGAGACCGCCAAGCTCGTCACCGATGCGATCCTCGCCGCGCGCCCTCGCCGGTCAGCAGGCGGGGTCTGAACGCGATGCCGACCACCATCCCGCATCCGACGCCGCAAGCAGCGCCGCAGGCCGCGCCGGCGCAGGATGGCTTGCTCGAATTCCGCAACATCCGGATCGTCTACGACAATGCGATCGAGGCGATCCGCGACATCTCGATCGCGGTGCCCGAGGGCAGCATCGTCGCCCTGCTCGGCTCCAACGGCGCCGGCAAATCGACGCTGCTGAAGGCGATGTCCGGCATCCTCTATACCGAGGAAGGCGTGATCGAGAACGGCAGCATCCGCTTCCGCAATGACGAGGTGCATCGCCTTGCGCCGGACGAGCTGGTCCGCCGCGGCATCGTGCAGGTGCCGGAGGGCCGCCGCGTGTTCGCGGCGCTCACCATCGACGAGAACCTGCAAATGGGCGGCTACACCAGGACCAGCGCCGAGGCGCGCGAGCGCCGCGACAAGGTGTTTGCGCTGTTTCCGCGGCTATATGAGCGGCGCGACCAGATCGCCGGCTACATGTCCGGCGGCGAGCAGCAGATGCTAGCGATCGGCCGCGCGTTGATGACCGATCCTGTGCTGCTGGCGCTCGACGAGCCGTCGCTCGGGCTCGCGCCGCTGATCATCGACCGCATCTATGAGGTGATCGTCCGGCTGCGCGACGAACTGAAGATGACGGTGCTGCTGGTCGAGCAGAACGCGCAGCGCGCACTCGACATCGCCGACTACGGCTACATCCTGGAGACCGGCCGCGTCGTGCTCGACGGCACGGCAGTGAGGCTCACCGCCAACGAGGACGTCCAGGAATTCTATCTCGGCGTCTCCTCCACCGGTCGCAAGAGCCTGCGCGACGTGAAGCACTACAAGCGCCGCAAGCGGTGGCTGTCGTGACCGCGCTGCTCACGGTCGAGAACCTGTCAAAGCGCTTCGGCGGCCTGCAGGCCGTCGCCGATGTCAGCCTGCGCGTCGCGCCCGGCGAGATCTGCAGCGTGATCGGTCCGAACGGCGCCGGCAAGACCACGCTGTTCAACATGATCTCGGGCGTGCTGCGGCCGAGCGGCGGCCGCATCACGTTCGACGGCATCGACCTCTCGACGATCTCGCCATGGAAATTCGCCGCCGTCGGCATCGGCCGCACCTTCCAGAATCTCGCGCTGTTCAAGCACGGTACCGTGGTCGAGAACATCCTGACCGGCCGCCACACCCATCTGCGCTCGACCGTGCTCGATGCGGTGTGGTTTTACGGGCGTACCCGCAACGAAGAGATCGCGGCACGGCAACGCGTCGAGCACATCATCGAATTCCTCGAGATCGAGCATATCAGGGACGCCGTGGTCGGCACGCTGTCCTACGGACAGCAAAAGCGCGTCGAGCTCGCCCGCGCGCTCGCCTGCGAGCCGAAGCTGTTGCTGCTCGACGAGATGGTCTCCGGCATGAACCAGGAGGAGACCGAGGACATCGCGCGCTTCGTGCTCGACATCCGCGACGAGCTCGGCATCACCGTCGTGATGATCGAGCACGAGATGCGCATCGTGATGGACATCTCCGACCGCGTCCATGTGCTGAATTTCGGCCGCAAGATCGCCGAAGGCACCCCTGGTGAGATCAGGCGCGATCCGGCAGTCGCGGAGGCCTATCTCGGCGGCCAGCGCACTGAAGCAATGACAAAGGCAGGCTCGTGATGTCGACGCTGGACAGCCTGCGCACCGCTCATCCGCCGCTGCAAGCGAGCGCGCCGCGGAATCCGCCGGCAACCGGCGCCGACGCGTTCCAAACCGCGCTTGCGGATGCAGCCATCACCATCCCGCAATTGCTACGGCAACGCGCCGCCATGCACGGCGAGGCGCTGGCGCTGCGCGAGAAGGATTACGGCATCTGGAATCCCTATTCCTGGCGACACTATTATGACACCGCGCGCGCGGTGGCGCTCGGCCTGCTCTCGCTCGGCATCAAACCGGGCGACCGGATCGCCATCGCCGGCGAGAACACGCCGGAATGGTTTTACGCAGATCTTGGTGCGCAGATGATCGGCGCGGTGGCGGTCGGCATCTATCCGACCAATCCCTGGGTCGAGCTGCAATATATCGTCAAGCATTCGGGTGCCCGCATCGTCGTCACCGGCGACCAGGAGCAGACCGACAAGGTGCTCGACGCGATGGCCAATAATGGCGGCCTGCCGGACCTCGAGACTATCGTCTGCGTCGACATGAAGGGCCTGCGGCATTACCGGCAATCGGAGCTGATGTCGTTCGCCGCATTGTGCGAGCGCGGCAAGACCTACGCCCAGGAGAATTCGGAGGCCGACGCCACGCTCGACCGCCTGATCAGCCAGGGCGCGCCCGACGACGTCTGCATCCTCGTCTACACCTCGGGCACGACAGGTCCGCCCAAGGGCGCGATGCTGACCCATCGCAATCTCGTCTACGCCGCCTATGCCTACGCCAGGACCGTCGGCATTGCCGACAAGCCGTTCGAGGCGGTGAGCTACCTGCCGCTGTGCCACGTCGCCGAGCGCTGCTACGGCACCGTGACCCATCTGGTGCTCGGCGGCACCGTGTCCTTTGCCGAATCGATCGACACGGTCGCGATCAACATCCGCGAGATTGCGCCGACCTTCTTCGTCGGCGTGCCGCGCATCTACGAGAAGCTGCAGCAGGGCTTTCTGTTTCGCCTCGGCGAGAGCGGTCGCCTGCGCCAGAGTTTCACCAGGGCCTGCCTCGCCTGGGGCCGCACGCTGTCCGACCGTCGACAGGCCGGCAAGGCCAATGTGCTCGACCGCGCCGCCTATGGGCTGCTCTATGTCCTGATGTTCCGCAATTTGCAGCGCCATCTCGGCTTTGCTTACAGCCGGCACCGGCTCTGCGCCGGCGCCTCGATCTCGCCGGAGACGCTGCGCTTCTTCGACATCATCGGCCGTCCGGTGTCGCAGGGCTATGGCCTCACCGAAAGTGGCGGCGTCGCCTTCATCCAGACCGCAAGCCATCACCGGATCGGCGGCTGCGGCGTGCCGCTGCCACAGACCGAATGGAAGTGCGACACCGACGGCGAGATCCTGCTGCGCAACCCCGGCGTCTTCAAGGGCTACTTCCTCGACGAGAAGGCCTCGACCGCCTCGCTGGAGCCCGGCGGCTGGCTGCGCACCGGCGACATCATCGATGTGCTCGACAATGGCGAGATCGCCGTGGTCGACCGCAAGAAGGCGATCATCATCACCGCCGGCGGCAAGAACATCGCGCCGTCCGAGATCGAGAACGCGCTGAAGGATTCCGAATTCATCAAGGAAGCGATCGTGGTCGGCGAGGCCAGGAAGTATCTCGGCGCCATCATCCAGGTCGACTACGACAATGTCGGCCGCTGGGCGCGCGACCGGGCGCTCGCCTACACCAACTACAAATCGCTGTCGCAGCTTCCCGAAGTGAATGAGCTGGTCGAGCGCGTCGTCAACGAGACCAACAAGCGGTTCGCCCGGGTCGAGAACATCAGGCGGTTCGCCGTCCTGGAAAAGGAGCTCGACCATGACGACGGCGAGCTAACCGCCACCCAGAAGGTACGCCGCGCCATGATCGAGAAGAAGTTCGCCCGCGAGCTCGCCATCATCTACCGGGCGGAGGGCTGAATGCAGTATCTCGTCCAGCTGCTGATCTCGGGACTCGCGATCGGCGCGATCTACGGGCTGATCGCGATGGGCTTTGCGGTGATCTACAAATCCACCGGACTGGTCAATTTCGCACAGGGCGAGATGACCATGATCACCGCCTATATCGCCTGGACGATCTCGACCACGGTCAGCGGCAATGTGTTCGTCGTCGCGGTGGGCGCGATTCTCGCCGCTGTCCTGCTCGGCCTGATCATCGAGCGCCTCGTGATGCGGCCGATGCTGGGCGAGCCGGTATTCGCGACCGTGATGGTCACGATCGGGCTCGCCGTGATCCTGCGCTCCGCCATCAACTTCATCTGGGACGCCTACCCGCACGGCCTCGACATCGGCATGGGCCGCGGCATCGTGCATCTCGGCGGCATCGGCGTGCGTACCGGGCAGGTTGCCGTGATCGCGACACTGCTTCTGCTGCTCGCCGCGATCTGGGCGTTCTTCCGTTACAGCAAGGTCGGGGTTGCAATGCGCGCGGTCGCGGCCGACGACCGCACCGCGCTGTTGATGGGCATCAGCGCAACAAGAGTTCATGAGCTGGCCTGGGCGGCGTCTTCGGTGATCGCCGGCATCGGCGGCGTGTTCTTTGCGCTGTCCTACGACCTGTCGCCGGCGATGTTCCAGCTCGGGCTGAAGGCGTTTCCGGCCACCATCCTGGGCGGCCTCGACGCCGTGCTCGGCTCCGGCCTCGGCGGCCTCCTGATCGGCATCACCGAGAACCTTGCCGGCGGCTATATCGGCTCCGGCATGAAGGAGGTCGCGGGCTTTGCCATGATCATCATCGTGCTGATGATTCGGCCGTTCGGCATCTTCGGCGAACGTGACATCGAGAGGGTGTGATGCGCACCGGCGATTACAAGCAGAGCTATGGCGAGCTGGTTGCGCTGATCGATTCCCCGCCGGTCTGGCTATGGTCGGCGGTGTTGCTGCTGGCGCTGATCGCAGCGCCTTACGTTCTGAATTCCTACGCGCTGTCGTTCCTGATGATCATCCTGATCACGGTCACCGGCGCGCTTGGCCTCAATATTCTAACCGGCTACACCGGTCTGATCTCGCTCGGCCATGTCGGCTTCCTCGTCACCGGCGCCTATGCCTATGCGGTACTGGTCTCGAAGTACCATATGCCGCCGCTGGTCGGTTTCCTCGGCGCCGGCGCGGTGCCGGCACTGGCGAGCCTGATCGTCGGCGCGCCGTCGCTCCGGCTCAAGGGCCTTTACCTCGCCATCACCACGCTCGCCTTCTCCTTCATTATCAACACCGTGATCCTGGAGATGCGCTGGCTCACCAATGGCGCGCGCGGCATCCAGGTGCAGCGGCCCGAGATCTTCGGCATCAGCTTCGACGGCGATGCCGCCTTCACCTATCTCTGCCTCGGCATCGCGGGGCTGACGCTGTTCGCCACCCTCAACATCCGCCGCAGCCGGGTCGGCCGCGCCTTCGTCGCGATCAGGGACAACGACACGGCGGCGCGCGTCATGGGCATCAACCTGCATGCCTACAAACTGTTCGCCTTCGTCACCTCGGCATTCATCACCGGCATCGCCGGCGCGCTGTACGGCATCTATCTCTCCTTCGTCAGCGTCGAGGGCTTTCCGTTCCTGCTCTCGATCGAGGCGTTGGCGATCCTGATCGTCGGCGGGCTCGGCTCCGCGCTCGGGGCGGTGCTCGGTACCATCCTGATCGTGCTGCTGCCGGAGGCGACGCGGCTCGTCTTCAGCCTGTTCAGCGCGCAGATGGATGCGACCTTCACGACCGGCGCACAGGAGCTGAAGAGCATGCTCTACGGCCTCGTCATCATCCTGTTCCTGCGCTTCCAGCCGCGGGGGCTGGTCGGCGCCTGGCACGACATCAAACGGACCTGGGTGCACTGGCCGCTGCGCTACTAATCAAAAAAGACGCAACACCATGAGGAGGAGACAATGATCAGACACCTGGCAGCAGTTGCGCTGCTGCTCACCACGACCTGTCTCGCGACCGGCCCGGCTACTGCCGCCGATCCCGGCATCACCGACAGCGAGATCCTGATCGGCGACGTGGAGCCGCTGACCGGCCCGCCGGCGCTGCTGGGCGTCGCCGCCTCGATCGGCCACAAGATCGCGATCGCCGAAGCCAACGCCGCCGGCGGCATCAACGGCCGCAAGATCAAATATGTGCTGGAGGACGACGGCTACGTCACAGCGCGAACCATCCAGGGCGTCAAGAAGGTGATCGACGTCGACAAGGTCTTCGCGATGCTCGGCATCTCCGGCTCGGGCCAGTCGATCGCTGTGATGCCGGTGCTGGAGAAGTCCGGTATCCCGACCGTGATCGACGTCGCGCCGGTCAAATTCCTGTGGGAGCCGGCGCGCAAGAACGTGTTCGTGGTCGGCCAATCCTACGAGGAGGGAATCATCCATCTCGTCAACTTCCTCGCCGACAGGAACCCCGGCAAGAAATGGGGCCTGATCACCCAGGACGACGATTACGGCATCACCGTGCGCGACGGCTTCGATTCCGTGGTCAAGGGCAAGAAGCTGAACGTCGTCTACAGCGGCAACTACAAGAAGGGCCAGCAGGACTTCTCGTCCGACATGCTGCAGCTGAAGGATGCCGGCGCCGAGGTATTTTTGGCCGGCGGCATCATCGCCGAGAACATCGCGATGACAAAAGAGCTCGAGAAATTGAACATCAAGCCGGTGACCGGCATCTTCTGGCCCGGCCGCATCGAGCCGGTGCTGAAGCTGATGGGCCCGGCCGGCGACGGCATCTACGCGGTCGACTATGTCGAGCCGTTCGCCGGCGCGGCGGGCAAGGCGTTCCTCGAGAAGGCCAAGCCGCTGGTGTCGGAGGCCGAGTTCAAGGGCATCAACCGCTACACCATGACCGGCTATGCCGCCGCGAAGGTCTTGATCGCGGCAATCGAGCGCTGTGGCAAGCAGCCGACCTGGGCCTGCACCATCTCGGAACTGGAGAAGACCAAGAATGTCGAGACCGGCGTGATGGCGCCGATCAGCTTCGGTCCCGGCGTCCGCTTCTCGAACCAGAAGCTGCAGATCATGCAGGCCGATGCCGCGACGCTCAGCTTCAAGCCGGTGAACTAGAGAGATGAAGGTCCTGATCGTCTTTGCCCATCAGGAGGCGCGGTCGTTCAACGCTGCACTGCTGGCGCGGTCGGTGGCGGAACTGACCGCGCTCGGGCATACGGTCAGGATCTCCGATCTCTACGCCATGCGGTTCAACCCGGTAGCGACCGCCGAAGACTTTGGCGCGCGGCGGTTTCCCGACCGGCTGCAATATGACCGCGAGCAGAAATACAATCTGCAGCACGGTGCGCTCAGCGGCGACATCGCCGCCGAGATCGAGAAGCTGCTGTGGTGCGACCTCCTGATCTTGCAGTTTCCGCTGTGGTGGTTCTCGGTCCCCGCCATCATGAAAGGCTGGATCGACCGCGTGTTCGTCAATGGCGCAATCTACGGCAGCGGCCGCCGCTACGACACCGGCGGCCTCAACGGCCGCCGCGCCATGGTCGTGACCTCGACCGCCGCCTATCCCGGCATGTGCGCGCCCGGCGGGCTGGTCGGCGCGCTCGATGTGGTGCTGTGGCCGATCCAGAACGGCATGCTGGCCTATGCGGGCTGCAAGGTGCTGCCGCCATTCGTGTCGTATTCAGTGAACTTCGTCGACGAGGCCACGCGGCACCGCTATCTCAACGACTATGCCGGACGGCTGCGGCAGCTTGAGACCACCGAGCCGCTGTTCTTCCACCCGCTTGCGGATTTTGGCGAGGACTGGCGGCTGAAGCCGGGCATTGCGGCGCAGACTGTCGGCCAGGGCGCTCGTGCCCAGAAATGACATGACCCGGACGTAGGTCTGCTCCCTCGCCCCGTTCTTACGGGGAGAGGGTTGGGGTGAGGGGCCGCATCCGCAGACGCGCTGCCAGAAACGCTCGTGGAGACTCCCCCTCACCCGGATCGCATCTCACGATGCGATCCGACCTCTCCCCGCAAGCGGGGCGAGGTAAGAAAGAGCGCCGGCGTCACATCCTTTTCGCCACTTCCTCCAGCATCACCTCGGTGGCGCCGCCGCCGATCGTCAGCACCCGCGCGTCGCGCACCATGCGCTCGATCGAGGTGCCGCGCATGAAGCCCGAGCCGCCATGCAATTGCAGACAGCCATGCACGACCTCATGCAGCACCTCGGGCGACAGCGCCTTCACCATCGACACTTCGCGCAGGCAATCCTGCCCGGCCGCCGCGAGCTCGGCGGCCTGATAGGCCAGCGCCCGCGCCGCCGCCGCTTTCGCGGCAAGCTGGGCGAGCTTCAGCCGCACGCCCTGCTGATTCCAGAGCGGGCCGCCGAATGCCTGCCGCGTCTTCACGTAATTCGTCGTCAGCTCAATCGCCTTGGCGGATTCGCCCGCGCAGATACCGCCGATGCAGATGCGCTCGTTCTGGAAGGTCTCCATGATGCCATAGAAGCCCTTGTTCTCCTCGCCGAGCAGATTCTCCGCCGGCACGCGCACGTCCTGGAACGCGATCTCGGCAGTGTCCGAGCAGAGCCAGCCATGCTTGTCGAGCTTGGTCGCCATGATGCCCGGCGTGTTGCGCTCGACGATGAACAGCGAGATGCCGCGGCTGCCCTTGGCGTGCGGATCGGTGCGCGCGGCGACGATCAGGATGTCGCCATAGACCGCGTTGGTGATGAACATCTTTGCGCCGTTGATCACCCAGCTGTCGCCGTCGCGCCGCGCCCGCGTCTTCAGGCCTGCGACGTCGGAGCCCGCGTCCGGCTCGGTCACCGCGATCGAGCACACCGTCTCGCCGCGGATAATCGCCGGCAAATACTTCTGCTTCTGCTCCGGCGTGCCGCGCAAGGAGATGTGTACCGCCGACATGTCGGTATGCACGAGGATCGACGAGGTGAAACCGCCGAAGCTGGAGCGCCCCAGTTCCTCGGCGAACACCATCGAGGCCAGCGGCCCCATGTCGGTGCCGCCATACTCGGCCGCATGGCGCATGCCGAGAAAGCCGAGCGCGCCCATGCGGCGATAGATCTCGCGCGGGATCTTGCCGTCGCGCTCCCACGCCTCGGCATGCGGCACCACCTCTTTCTCGACGAAGCGCCGCACCTGCTCGCGCAGCATGCGCAGCTCCTCGGGCAGATTGGGCTGCTCCGAAAAGTGGAATTCGGTCTCAGTGAGTTGGCGCGGATCCGACGTCATGACGTTCATTGTGGCGCCCTCTCATGGCCAATGTGAAGATGGTTGCGCAAAAAAGCTGCCAGCGATGCGATCGCTTCGCGCGCCTGCGGAATCTCCGGGAACATCTGGAAGACGTGGATCATGCCGTCCCACACCTGCAGCGCGACGTCGACACCGGCAGCCTGCGCCCGTGCGGCCAGTTCCGTCGCATCGTCGCGCACGGTCTCGCGGTCGCCGACCTGCACCAGCAGCGGCGGCAGACGGGTGAGATCGGCATGGAGCGGCGAGGCCAGCGGATTGCTGACATCGCCGTCCTTGCCGAGATAATTCCTGGCAAGCGCCAGGATCATCGCACGCTGGTGGATCGGATCGGCCTCGGCCCTGCTCTGATAGCTGGCGCCGCTCGCTGCGAGATCGGTCCAGGGTGACATCAGCGCGGCGGCGGCGGGCAGCGGCAGGCCACGGTCGCGCGCCGCCAGCATCGCGCACAGCACGAGATTGCCGCCGGCCGAATCCCCGGCGAAGGCGATATCCGCCGGATGCAGCCCCTGATCGCGCAGATACTGATAGGCAGTCAGCGCATCCTCGAGTGCCGCGGGGAAGCGATGCTCCGGGGCAAGCCGGTAATCGATCGAGAGCACGCGGGAGCCGGATGCATCGGCAATCCGTGCGGCCAGGTCGCGATGCGACGCGACCGAGCCGATGCGGAAACCGCCGCCGTGAAAATAGAGGATCACCTTGTCGCGCGATGCGTCCGTCGGCACGAGCCATTCGCCATCGACCCCGCCGGCGACGACCGGTTGGCGCGTCACCGGCACCGAGCAGTCGGCAAAGGCGGCGTCCCAGTCGTCGCGCATCTGCGCCACCGATGTATCGCGGGTCCAGCCGCGATAGATCGCGCGCAAACGCTCGATCGCGCGATCGACCGGCGTGATTGCGATATCGTCGTCCGCGCTGCCCATTTCAGCCGCCGATGCCCATGCCGCCCGAAACGCCGAGCGTCTCTCCGGTGATATAGGCGGCCCTGGTCGGAAGCCAGGAACAGCGCGGCAGCCGCGACCTCCTCCGGCTCGCCGAGGCGGCCGAGCAGCGTTGCGCCGGTCATTGCCTGCAGGATCCTGTCGCCGCCTTTTGCCACCGCCTGCTCCAGCATCGGCGTGCGGATCGGTCCCGGCGCGATCGCGTTCGCGGTGATGCCATAGCGTGCATTTTCCCGTGCGATGCTCCGGGTGAACGAGATCACGCCGCCCTTGGCTGCGGAGTAGACCGCGCCGCCCTTTGAGCCGAGCCGCGCCGCTTCCGAGGTGACGTTGATGATGCGGCCAAAGTGCGCCGCCTGCATCGCCGGCAGCGCGGCGTGGGTGCAGGCCAAGACCGAGGTGAGATTGACCGCGATCAGCCGTGCCCAATCTTCCGTCGTGGTATCGGTGAAGAAGGCATGCTGATCGATGCCGGCATTGTTGACGACAATCTCGAACGGGCCGTCCTGCGCCATCACAGCCTGCACCGCCGTGGCATCGCTGACGTCTAATCCTGCAACGCCGGCGCCAGTCTCGCGCGCCAGCTCCGAGGCCGCGGCGACATCGAGATCGGCGATCACAACCCTGGCGCCCGCGCCGGCCAAGCTGCGCGCGATCGCAGCACCGATGCCCCGCGCGCCGCCGGAGACGAAGGCGCGGCGGCCATCGAGACGTCCGAATGGCAAGCTCGCCACCTCAGCGCCCCGTGAATACAGGCTGGCGCCGCTCGATCACCGCGGCGAGCCCTTCGCGTGCATCGGCCATCCCCGAGAGTTCCGCGACGGTGCGCGCCTCTTCCGACAGGCATTGCTCGATGCTGGTGCCGGTGCCGGCCCAGACCAGCCGCTTGGTCGCCGCCAGCGCCTTCGGCGCGCCGGCCGCAAGCTCGCGGGCCAGCGCGAGCGATGCATCGGCGAGCTCGGCATCGGGCACGACCCTGGTGACGATGCCCATCTGCAACGCTTCGGCAGCCGGGATCACCGGGTTGGTCAACAGGATCGACATCGCCCGCCGCAGGCCGACCAGCCGCGACAGCGTAACGGAGACGCCGGCATCCGGCGCCATCGCCACCCGCGTCGCGCCGGCGAGGAATTTTGCCGACTCCGCCGCGATCACGATATCGGAGGCGCAGACCAGGCCGAAGCCGCCGCCGCCCGCCGCAAAGCCCTGCACCGATGATATGACCGGCGCCTCCAGCCGCAGCAATCCGGTCACCGCATTCTGCAGATAGGCGGTGGCCTGCCGGATATAGTCCGGCAGCTTCTCGCCCTTGGAGGCAAAGGCGCGGACATCGCCACCGGCGCAGAAATTGGTGCCCTCGCCGCTCAGCAGCACGACGCGCAGATCGGGATGACCATGACAGACCATGATGGCGTCGCACAGCGCGCGGAGCAGCTCGACACTCATGCCGTTGGCCGCATCGGGGCGGTTGAGCCGCAGCCGCGCGATGCCGTCGGTGATGTCGAGCAGAACGGGGCCCTTGTCGATCATGGCGCGTTTTCCTCTAGACCAGGAACGAGAGCGTGTAGATCGCCTTGTCGTTGTTGACGAGGATGACCTTCTTGGCGGCCATCCGCAATTCGCCATCGACATGGCGCAGCCGGTATTCATTGCGCGCCGCCCACAGCGTATCGTCGCGCAGGCTCGATTCGAAAATGAGGCTGTTGCTGGCGACCGCGATGTCGCCGTCGTCAGGCTGCTCGTCCATCAATTCGATGTTGGAGATCAGCCGGCGCAAATTCGACTGCGGCGTCTGGGTGAAGTGCTTGCCGGTCATCAGCTGCCGGACGCGCAGCGCGATCCGCGAGCGGTTGTCGTAGATGATCGACATCTGCCGTTCCGGGTCGATGTCGGCGCCGTTGGCCGGCACCCAATAGACGCCGTCGTCGGTCCAGAGCTTTTCCCAGGCCTCGTATTGATGCTCGTCCTGCAGCCGCGCCTCGCGATAAAGGAAGGCGGTGATGGCGCTCATCAACGTGGCGCTGCTCTCGCGCGACAGCATCAGTTAGGCTCCATCAGCTTGCGATAATGGGTCCAAATGCCGCGCGACGGCACCTCGTCGGTGACGTGGCCGACCGTGAAGCCGAGCTCGTCCTGCCGCTCACGCTTCTCGCCGCGGCCGAGGAAGATCCACTCGGGATTGCGCGCCAGCACGCCGCGATGGCAGCGCTCGTACATTTCGGAATCGTCCGCGAGCAGGAAACCGGCTGGGCCGACCGAGCCCATGGTCTGCTGGCGCAGCCTTCGGTTCAGATCGGGCGCGCCCTTGAACTGCAACGCGGTGACGTGCTGCACGCTGTCGTCGACGCCGAGCGGCTGGATCACGAACATCTGGATCTCGGCGATGAACAGGTTCGGGAAGATCATCACATGCGGCGTGCCGTCGATCATGATCTCCCGCGCGGCGGTGTCGCCATGGGCGGCCTTCATGCGCGCCGTGTAGTCCGGCAGCCGGTCCTCGCTGGTGCCGAACCAGCTCATCGGCGCGTCGCGCTTGCGGAACTCGGGCCGCAGGTCGATCTCGGTATGGCCGTTGCCGTAGTCGCGCGTCAGCGCGGTCGAGGCGCCGCCATAGAGCTTGCCGATCATGCTGTCGGCGACGCCGAAGATCGAGGTGTGCACGAAGGCCGGGTGATAGCCGTCGCACTCGTTCTCCAGGATGAACTTCCAGTTCGCCTTGACGCGATGCTTGAGGAAGCCCGCCGTGATCTCGACCTCGCTCTCCGGCGAGGTGCGCACCAGCCGGTCGATGGTCTCGGCGGCGCCGCCGAGATGCTCCTTCAACGTCGGGCCATCGGCCGCGAACGAGCCGAACACGAAGCCGCGGTAAGACTCGACGCGCGTCACCCGCCCGAGCGCAAGCTGCGACTTGTCCTGCCCCTCATAGCCGTCGGGGAAGGCATAACCGACCAGGCGGCCGTCATTGGCAAAAGTCCAGGAGTGGAACGGACAGGTGAACGAGCGGGCATTGCCGCGGTCATAGGAGCAGACCTGGTTACCGCGATGCGAGCAGCGATTGAGCAGCAGATTGACCTTGCCCTGCTCGTCGCGCGTCATGATCACGGATTGCGGGCCGATCGACTTGACGACGTAGTCGTTGGCGTTCGGCACCTCGCTCTCGTGCCCGACATAGACCCAGGTCCGGTACCAGATGTTCTTGAGCTCGGCCTCGAAGATGTCAGGGTCCGTGTAGAGCGACCCATGCACCCGGTCGGGCCGGATCAACCGTTCCCATGGCGAGGCGCCGGTCATCATGTTCATCGTTCCGTCTCCCTCGCCGACCGCCTGCCGCGGATGCCTTCATCGATCGTCAATAATAATCCGAACGACCGTTCGTTGAATTAATAGCATGGGCACCGCGGGCCGGCAAGCTTCTTTCCCGGCGCCATTAATGATTCCCGGAACACTGCGCAAAGATGCAATTCCGGGTAGTCGGCGATGCAACTGACTCAGTCCTGCGCCGCACCACCGTCGCGCTCGCCACCCGCGATCTGCTGCAGCATCGACTTCGGCGTCGTCGCAAGCTCGATCTTGAGCTGGTCGCAAATCGCCCGCCGCAGCAGGCGCTCGATCTCGGTCGCAGCATTGGGATTAGCCGCCCGTGCGTGCTCCCCGCTCGCCCAGAGCAGAAGTTGCCCCAGCCGCCGGTCGCCATCGTCGCGCAATGCCTCGATCGCGGCAACGTCGGACGGGCCGCCCTGGATGCGCGGCGTCGAAGGAACCTCCGGATGCGTCATGCTGCCGGCCAGTCGCTCGACCGTCGCGAAAGTATCGTCCTGCAGACGCACTTGCTCGAGCAGCGGCCCGGCCTTCCAGTCGGCTGCGAGCTTCAGCCCGTTCAGCGCGTAGACTGCAGAGAACACCTGCCCGCGAACGAAATCGTCATTGCTGTTCGGCACGACATGGCTTTGCAGTGCACCGATGATGCCGTCGATCAGCCGTTCGAATGACGCGCTCATGCCGCGGCCTCCAATGCGCGCTCGAAGGCCCGCACGATCGAGGGCATCTGGCTTGCCATCACGGCGAGCCGCATGTCGTTGAAGCGATCGACCTCGAAGGCGCGCACCGCGCACATCTGGATCGCTGCCGCCTGATACAGCGCATAGGCCTCGTAGAAGGCGAGGCTCTTGTCCGAGACCGGAATGCCGGAGGCGCGCTGATAGAGATCGATCACCTCCGTGCGCTCGAGCAAGCCATAGAGCTTGCGGCTCCTGGCGTTGAAGGTCGGCAGCATCGCCCAGGCCAGATCTTCATGCGGATCGCCCAGGTGCGTGAGCTCCCAATCGAGGATGGCTGTGATCCGCCCGTTGTGCTCGATGAAGTTCCCGATCCGGTAGTCGCCGTGCACGATGGTCCGGCGCGGCGGCCGCGGACAGTTGTCCTGCAGCCAGCGTCCACCCCAGTCGAGCAGCGGATAGTAACGCGCCGTCGGCCGCGCCAGCGAGGCGCGCCAGCCGGCGATGGCGCGGACTTCGGCACGTTCTCCGCTGTGATGCCGCGATGCGAATGGCGTCGCATCCGCGTCGACCCGGTGCAGCGACGCGAGGATCTCGACGAACTGCCGGGCGACCGCGCGCTTGTGGTCCGGATCGAGTTCGCTCGCCGCCCAGGGCGCCGGCACGTCGCCCTCGACATGCGCGCAGATGAAGAACGGAAAGCCGATCTCGGCGCCATCCTGTTCTGATGACACCAACGCCGGCACCGGTACGCCGCTGCCGGCCAGCGACTGCAGCGCATAAACCTGGGGCAGCACCGAGTAAGGCGCAAACAGCCCGCTCGGTGGACCGACGCGCAGGATCAGTTTGCGGTCGCCTTCAGCCGCAGTGCGGGCCACGAACGCATAGGTGATCCAGGAGAAACCCGATGATTTGCGGCCGAAGCCGACAATCTCCGTCCGGCTCCCGGATATCCGCGACAGATGCCGCGCGAGTGCTGGCCGCACCGCGTCGTCATTGACCACGACCGGGCGAACAGGAGCCGGCACATCACCCGGCACATCTTGATCGGATCGGATCGTTTCGCAGCCTCCGGCATCAATTGACCGACCTCGTATAGCCCTGCCACTTCTCCTCGCGCAGCGCCGACTTCATGATCTTGCCGGAGCCGGTCAGCGGCAATGGCTCGAGGCGGATATCGACAGAACGCGGGCACTTGTAACCGGCGATCAAGGTGCGGCAGTGCGCGATCACCATTTCGGAATCGAGACTCCTGCCGTCCTTCGGCACCACAATGGCGTGCACCGCTTCGCCCCATTGCGGATCGGGCACCGCGATTACGGCGCATTCCTTGACGTGCTCGTGCTGGAAGATGGCGTTCTCCACCTCGCCGGAATAGACGTTCTCGCCGCCCGAGACGATCATGTCCTTCAGTCGGTCGACGATATAGACAAACCCGTCCTCGTCCATCCAGGCGCCGTCGCCGGTGTGCAGCCATCCGTTGCGCAGCACGCGCGCGCTTTCCTCAGGCTTGCGCCAATAGCCGAGCATCACGCCGGCGCCGCGGATCGCGATCTCGCCCACCGTCCCGCGCGGCACCTCATTGCCCGCGGGATCGATGATGCGGATTTCAACGCCTGGCGCTGCCCGCCCCGCCGATTTGCGCTTGCCCGCCAGCGGCCCTTCCAGCGCGTGATACTCCCACGGCAGGATGGTCGCCAGCGCTGCGCTTTCGGTCATGCCGTAGCCCTGGTGAAAGCGCCAGCTCGGCAGCACGCGCATCAGCTTGACCAGCAGCGCGTCGGGCATCGGCGAGGCGCCATATTCGCAATCCTTGACGCTGCTCAGATCATATGTGCCGAAGGATGGATGGTTGAGCATCATGTTGAGCATGGTCGGCACAAACAGGCAGTAATCCACCTTGTGCTCGGCGATGGTCTTCATCGCGAGCTCGGGCTCGAATTTCGCGATGGTCACGTGCGTGCCACCGACCAGGGTCAGCGCGATCATCGGCGAGGTGCCGGCCAGATGGAACATGCCGGCCGAGTGCAGATACCGGGTATCTTCACGGAACCGGAGCGCATAGATCCAGACCAGCGATTCATAGATGATGTTGGCATGTGACAGCATCACGCCCTTGGGAAACCCGGTGGTACCGCCGGTGTAGAAGATGCCCGCGAGATCGTTGTAGGCGCCGGAGGCGTCCTCGATCGGCGCATGCGCTATGAGCTCGTCATAGCTTTGCATACCGTCGGGCACGTGCCCCTCATCGAGATAGACCATTGCGCTGAGTGATTTTGCGCCGCGCAGCGCGGACGCAATCTCGGCGAAGGCCTTGTCGACCAGCAACAGTTTTGGCGTGGAATCGTCAATCGCATAGGCGTTCTCGGCGACCGCCCAGCGCGTGTTGAGCGGCACCGCGACCGCGCCAGCCCAGGCGATGGCATAGAGCGCCTCGATATAGAGGTCGCTGTTGTGCGCGAGGATGGCGACGCGATCGCGGGCATCGACGCCGAGCCGTCGCAGCCCGCCCGCGGCACAGGCGACGCGATGGCCGATCTCCTTCCAGCTCCGCGACCGTCCGGCGTGGATGGTGCCGGGTGCGTCCTTGCGCAATTGCACCGCCGCGATCAGCGCCTGCGTCAGCTTCATGTTTCCTCCACACCGTCATGCGGCCGCGCACGCCTGCGGATGTTTCCGTCACGCATGAGGCCGATACGCCGTCCGTAGATTCCAGTTGATAATCCGGACAGACGGTCTATTATTGCATAGCCGATGCGAGGGGTAAAGCCTTTCAAGGCTTCCATCGCCGGATCAACCAGCCCCGCAAAAGAGGGCGTCATGGGAGGGGAAGATGCGGAAGCCAATCGTCACGCTTGCGGTGTGGGCGTTCGCGCTCACCGGCGCGCTCGGAACGGCGAATGCCCAGAAGGCCTATGGCCCGGGGGTCAGTGACAGCGAGATCCTGCTCGGCGCCAACGCGCCCTACAGCGGACCGGCATCGATCTATGCGAGCTTCCCGAAAACCATGCTCGCCTATTTCACGATGCTGAACGAGAAAGGCGGCATCAATGGCCGCCACATCAACTTCCTGACCCGCGACGACGCCTATAGCCCGCCCAAGACCGTCGAAGTGACGCGCGCGCTGGTCGAGAACGACAAGGTGCTCGCGATCATGGCGCCGTTCGGCACGCCGACCAACGCCGCGATCCAGAAATATCTCAACAGCAATGGCGTTCCGCATCTGCTGGTGCAGAGTGGCGGCACCCGCTGGAACGATCCCAAGCAGTTCCCCTGGACGACGCCCTACTCGCCGACCTACGTCAACGAGTCCCGGATCATCGCGCGCTACGTGCTGCGCGAGAAGCCGGATGCCAGGATCGGCGTGCTGCTGCAGGCCGACGACATCGGCAAGGACTTTGTGCTTGGCCTGAAGGAAGGGCTCGGCGCCAAGGCCGACACCATGATCGTCAAGGAGGCGATGTATCAGTCGACCGAGCCCACGATCGATTCCCAGATCGTGAACCTGAAAGCATCAGGCGCCGATACGATCCTGATCGCCGCACAGAACAAATTCGCCTCGATGGCGATCCGCAAGATCCACGAGCTTGGCTGGAAACCGCTGATCTTCCTCGGCTCGACCGCGAATTCGATCGCCGGCGTGCTGGTGCCGGCGGGGATCGAGGCCTCGACCGGCATCCTGACCACGACATCCTACAAGACGCCGAACGATCCGGCCTGGGCCAATGACAAGGGCATGACCGACTATCTCGCCTTCGCCGCCAAATATATGCCGGGGATGGATCCGAACGACGTGATCGCGGTGACCGGCTACACCACGGCACAGCTCGGCGCGATCATCCTGCAGCGCTGCGGCGACAACCTCGCGCGGGAGAACGTGCTGAAGCAGGCCACCAACCTCAGCGGCATCGAGCTGCCGATGCTGCTCCCGGGCATCACGATCCAGACCACGCCGCAGGACTACGCGGCGATCACCGAGCGCCGTTTCGCCCGCTTCGACGGCAAGACCTGGGTGCTGTTCGGCGACATCGTGGGCGCCGGCCCGGCCAAGGACTGATCCCGCGCTACCCATCCGACCGAACCGGCTCAAACACAAGGACAAGAACAATGCTGACAGCCCAGGACGATCTCATCGGCCACCAGACGCCGCAGCCGTTTGCCAAGGCAGGCGGCGGCGATGCAAGGTTCACCGAACGCTACTGGTACACCGCGCATCCGATCGACGGCAGCGAACTGCTGATCGACATCGGGCTCGGCTATTACCCGAACCGCAACGTGATCGACGGCTTTGCCGGCATCACCATCGGCCGGCGTCAGCACAATTTCCGTGCCTCGCGCCGGCTCGGGACCCGTCCGCTGGAGACGGAAGTCGGCGGGCTCAGGATCGAGATCGTCGAGGGTAACAGCCTGCATAGGATCTCGCTCGCCGACAATCTGTCCGGCATCAGCTTCGCGCTCGAATTCAAGGCGAGCTTTCCGGCGGCGCAGGAGAAGCAGAATTTTCGCGAGCGCAACGGTGTCGTCGAGGAAGACCTCGCGCGCGTCTCGCAATTCGGCCGCTGGCGCGGCTGGATCGTCGCCGACGGCAAGCGTTACGAGATCGAGCCCGAGCTGTGGTGGGGGCAGCGCGACCGCTCCTGGGGCCTGCGATCCGAGATGCGCACCGACGAGACCAGGCCGCCGGTCGCGACCCATCGCAATTTCTTCTGGACCTGGTCGATGTTCCAGTTCCCGGAGTCGGCGCTGTCGATCTTCATCAAGGAGCGCACGCCGGGCCAACCGCATTACCTCTCGGGCACCGAGTTCCGCCGCGAGGCCGACGGATCCGTGTCGCATCGCGAAGTCACCTCGGTCGAGCACAAGATCGAATGGGCCGACGATTCGCTCGGTCAAACCATCGCGATGGCCGATTTCACCTTCGCTTTCGATCGCGGTGAGCCGCGCCATGTCAGGATGCACGGACTGCGGACCCGCTTCTATCTCAAGGCCGGCATGTATGGCGGCCTGCAAGGCTGGACCCATGGCGACGACCGCGGCGAGACCCATGCCGGGCACGACATCTGGAACCTCGACGATGCGGCGACGCGCGCCATCGCACGGACGCTGTCGGATCATGTCGTCCGGCTCGAGAGCGGCAACGAGACCGGATTTGGCATCAGCGAATACGGTGTCGCCGCCGGCTATCCGCTCTATCCCGGACCACAGAAATTCCCGGCGATGTGATCGGAATGGACGGGCAACGCAAGCGCGTCGCGGAAGGCAGCGAATCCACGTGCGATCAATGGGACAATCAGGCAGCCGAGGCGCTGGTCTCGCTCGAGACGATCGCCCCGCTCCACTATCGCAGCCGCTTCGGCGACGGCAATCTCAACGGCCGCTCCTATGGCGGCCAGATTCTTGGCCAGGCCATGATGGCCGCAACGCTCAGCGCGCCCGAAGATCGCCCGGCGGCGATGCTGCAGCTCTTGTTCCTGCGCGGCGCCGATCCTGTCAGGCGCATCACGTTTGACGCGGAGGTTCTGCAGGACGGCAAGCGATTCTCCTCCCGCCATATCGTCGGCACGCAAGGCGACGGGCGTACCGTGCTCAGCGCGCAGGCCACATTCTGCACGCCGCAGCCGGGCCCGCGGCACGCGGTGCCGTTCGCACGATCGGAGGATCCCGAAAGCCTGCCCGATCTGAGCATGATCCCCGACGCGCTGACGGCGCAGTTGCGGCCGCTCGGCCCATATTCCCAGCACATCAAGCCCAGCATGGATTTCCGCATTCCGGAGATCGAACGCCAGCTCTCGGCCACGACGGCAGGGCCATGTCTGCGCTTCTGGATCAGATGCCGGCAGCCGCTCGCCGCCGGTTCCCGCGCCCAGGCCGCGGTGTTCGCCTATCTCTCGGACTGGTGGCTCAACTTCTCCAGCGTCGGCGGCCATCTCGGCGATCTGCAGTCGCGCGCGCCACTCTATCTGTCGAGCCTCAACCATTGCATCTGGTTTCATCGCGTATTTTCGCCTGACGCCTGGATGCATGTCGAAACCGAGAGCCCATGCGCGGATGGCGGCCGCGGGCTGTCGATCGCGCGCGTCCACGACCGTGACGGCGCGATGCTCGCCACCGCGATCCAAGAGACGCTGATGGTCCATCCAGAGGGCGATGCGTAGACGCCACGACGGTTGAGCTGATGCCGCGATCGCGGCTTAGTTGCAGTGCCGAGCTACGGCAAGTTCCACCCGGTGTTGAATCCTGGCAACACCGGCCAACAAAATGAACAAACGTTCAGCTTAGCTCGATCGCGACCACGACTGTGCCGCATCCCTGTCAAATCCTGCCTGCGGGTGGCGCAACAAAAACACTTTGGGGAAAACCTACATGCAGCAGGCACCGCTGGCCGCACGGAGTGCGGAATCGTCTGGATATGTTCTCTACTTCCAGCTCGCCAGCAACGGCACGAGGCGCGCGTGCAGTCTGACGATCCAGGCGGAAAGCGCCAACGAGGCGGCGCGGATCTTTCGCGAGAACTGGGGCACGATCGAATCCATGGCCCGCGACGGCGTGAGCACGGGAGTGGTCGGCAAGACGCCGGTCAGCCTGGCGTTGTCGTGAGGCGCATCGCGCGGCCTACGGCAAACCGTACACCTGAGATGTGACAGGACGACGGCTGCAGCCTTAGGCGACGATCGCACGGCCATTTGACGCGCAGACGCGACAAGCAGGTCACGACGTTCAGGGCTCGCGCACACGCGCGAGCCCTGTCGTATCTTAGAATGATTCAAATCTATTCCGGTTAGAGAGATTCAAGCCTGCTCCGGTTCTTTTCGCGCACGCCGACTGCTAGAGGCGCGCCGTGAACGAGTTCGCGTGAATCGGAAGTCAAGAGTGCCTGTGAATGCTGATGGCCGGGTTGTCGGCGACCGTCGAAATGCCGCCGACAAGGGCCGTACCCATCTGCTGATCGGCGCAGCATTCCTGCTCGCCGATGTCGCCTCCCCGGTAACGCCGGCAAACGCCCAATCGAGCGTCCCGTTGCCGCCTGTTTCGGTCGACCAGCCGACGCCGAAGCGCAAGCCGGCTGCCGCCGCGGCAAAGCCGGCGCAGCGAACGCTGGCGGCCGCCGCGGCACGGCAGCGCAGCCGGAATGCCCAACCGGCGCCGCCGACACTATCGGAGCGCGCGGCAGCCAGCGCCGCCGTGCTGAACGAAGTCAAGCTGCACTATCGCGCGATGCCAAGCCCAACCACACTGCGCAGCGGCGCCTCGCCGCTGGACACCTCGCAGACGGTCAACGTCGTGCCGGAGCAGGTGTTGAAGGATCAGCTGCCGCGCAACCTCGATGACGCGCTCGCCAATGTCAGCGGCGTCACCCAGGCCAATACGCTGGCCGGCACCCAGGATGCGGTGATGCGCCGCGGCTTCGGCGACAACCGCGACGGCTCGATCATGCGCAACGGCATGCCGCTGGTGCAGGGTCGCAGCCTCAACGCAGCGGTCGAAAGTGTCGAGGTGCTGAAGGGCCCGGCGTCGCTGCTCTACGGCATCATGGATCCCGGCGGCATCGTCAACACGATCAGCAAGCGCCCCGAGCTCTATCAGCACGGCTCGGTGACCTTGCTCGGCTCGACTTACGCCAACAACAAGACCGGCGCCGACGGCACCATCGACATCACCGGCCCGATCGGCGATGGCGGTCTCGCCTATCGCTTTATCGGCTATGGCGTGAGCGAGGATTACTGGCGCAATTTCGGCCGCCATCGCGAAATGCTGGTCGCGCCGTCGCTGGCCTGGTACGGCGAGAACACCACCATCCAGCTCAACTACGAGCACCGCGAATTCATCACGCCGTTCGACCGCGGCACCGCATTCGATTCCGTGACCAAGGCGCCGCTGGCGATCCCGGCGACGCGCCGGCTCGACGAACCGTTCAACAACATGTGGGGAACCTCCGACCTGATGCAGGCGTCGGTCGAGCACCGGCTGAACCAGGACTGGAAGCTGTTCGCGGCCTACAGCTACAACACCGAGACCTTCAGCGCCAACCAGCTCCGCATCACCGGCGTCAACGCCAAGACCGGCGTCGAGACCCGCAGCAATGACGGCACGTGGGGCTCGCTCAGCAATGCCAGCTACGGCACCTCCTATCTGCAGGGCAACGTCTGGCTCGGCAACATTCGCAACGAGGTGCTGTTCGGCGGTGACGGCCAGTACCGCACGATCTACCGCGACGACCTGATCCGGCAGGCGACGCCGAGCTTCAACTTCTACAATCCGATCTATGGGCTGATCACGCCGGGGACGACGGTGTCCGCCGCCGATAGCGCGCAGACCGACAAGCTCGGCCAGTGGTCGCTGTTCTTCCAGGACACGCTGCATCTGACCGAGCGCTTCGCGCTGGTCGGCGGCGTACGCTACATGGATTACGACCAGCTCGCCGGCAAGGGCCGCCCGTTCATCACCAATACCAATGTCTCGGCCGACAAGGTGCTGCCGCTCGGCGGCGCCATCTTCAAGCTCACCGACCAGGTCTCGCTTTATGCGAGCTACACGCAATCGCTGAAACCCACCTCGACCATCGCCCCGCTTACCGGCGGCGGCGTGATCGGCTCCAACATCGCGCCCGAAGAGGGCACCCAATGGGAGACCGGCGTCAAGTTCGACTTCAACAAACAGATCTCCGGCACGCTTGCGCTCTACGACATCGACAAGAAGAACGTGTTGGTTTCGCAGCTCAACGCCACGACTGGTATCGTCGAGTACCGTACGGCGGGCAAGGTTCGCTCGCGTGGCGTCGAACTCGACGTCACCGGCAGGCTATCAGACAATTGGAGCATGATCGGCAGCTATGGCTATACCGACGCACGCGTAACCGAGGACCCGACGCTCGCCGGCAAGGCCCTGCAGAACGTCGCGCTGAACACCGCATCGCTCTACCTCGTCTATGATTTCGGCACCACCCTGCCCGGCCGGCTTCGCCTCGGCGGCGGCGCGCGCTATGTCGGCGACCGGCCGGGCGATGCGGCGAACAGCTTCGTGCTGCCGGCCTACACGGTCGCGGACGTGTTTGCGACCTACGAGACCAAGGTCCAGTCGTTCCCGGTCATCTACCAGTTCAACGTCAAGAACCTGTTTGACACGGTCTACTACCCTTCAGCCAACAGCATCCTGACGGTCGCGATGGGCGACGCGCGGCGCTTCTCGCTCTCGGCGACGGTGAAATTCTGATGAGTGACGTTTGGCGCCCAATCAAGGCTGCACTGCTGCAGGTCCATTCCCTGGTTGGCCTCGTGCTGGCGCTGCTGTGGGCCGTGGTCGGCCTCACCGGCGCGACGATGGCCTTTGAGGATGAGATCGAGGCCAGCCTGAACAGTCAGATGATGCGCGTCGAGGCCAGCGCGACCCCGCGGCTCACGCCGGACGAGCTGATCGCGCGGCTGGCGGCGGCGGGCGATTTCGGCAAGGTCTCGGCCGTGACGATGTCAAGCGATCCATCGGCCGCGGCCCGCATCCGTTTCGCTCGCAGCGAAGGCGGCACGCGGCCGTCCTCGGTCTATGTCGACCCCTATGACGGGCACGTGCTCGGCTCGCCGCGCGGCGAGGACTTTTTCGCAACCGTCCGCAAGCTGCATCGCTGGTTGCTGCTGCCGGGCGACGGCAATGGCATCGGCCGCAAGATCACCGGGTCAGCCGCGATCTGCCTGATCGTGATGCTGATCACCGGCCTCGTGCTGCGCTGGCCGCGTCGTGCGCGCAGCGTAAAGATGTGGCTGAAGCCGAATCTGGGACTGCGCGGCCGCGGCCTGCATCGCTCGCTACACGCCGTGATCGGGACCTGGGTGCTGCCGGTCTATCTGGTGATGACGCTGACCGGCCTGTGGTATTCGTTCGAGTGGTACAAGGCCGGCGCCAACTGGCTGTTCGCGCGGCCTCAGGCCGCGGCGAACGCGACGCAGCCCAAACCGCCGCGCGGCGGCGCGGCTGCCGAGAGCAAGGGTGAAGCCAAGACCGAAGCGAAGGCCGAGGCAAAGCCGCTTGCCTTCGATCACGTCTGGTCGACGTTCCTGCAGCAGGAGAACAACAGTTACGGAAGGGTCCTCCTGACCATGCCGGCCGGCGCGGGCACGGCCGTGCGCGTGCGGTCATGGCCGCGGGACTCGTCGCGCGAGGCCGTGCGTGACGAATTCCGTATCGATGCCCTCACCGGCCGCGTCATCGCATCGGATCGCTACGCCGACAAGACGTTTGGCGAACGCGTCCTCGCCAGCGTGCTCGACATCCACCGCGGCGCCATCCTGGGATGGCCCGGCAAGCTCGCTTTCATGCTGGCCGCCGCCATGATGCCGCTCTTTGCCGTGACCGGCCTGCTGCTCTATCTGTCCCGTCGCAGGCACCGGCGGCTGGAGCGGCCGCCGGTCGGCCACCTCGTTCCGGGCGAATGAAGCCGTTTCATCAATTTGTCGAAATCGCACGCCGCGAGCCGGGCACGTAACTCGGCGTCCGTTTCGGCCGCGAGCTCAAGCAATCCACGATAGGGATCGCCCGATATCCCGAGCACGGTAGCGAACGCAGGCTCGGTCTTGAGACCGCCTGCCCTCAATTCGCTGACGGCTCGCCGCAGCCGTCCATCATCAAGTGCAAGCAGCCGCCGTTCGACCTCGAAGTGGATCCAGCCTCGTTGCTGCTCCACCGGACGCTGATCACCGAACAGTTCGAACGGCCAGCCGTCGCACACAAAGCGGGCAATCACCGGCCGCGTCCCCGAGGTCCATCGGAAGAGGACGAAATCATCGCACGCTTGATAGTGAGCCCAAACGATATCCGCAAATGCGTTCGGGTCGGACGCATGGCAGACGATATCGATGTCGCTGCCGGGAACGGCAAGGCCGAGCGGCAGCGTTCCGACGATACGGGGATCGAACGGCCTCGCCAGTTCCATCACGGCGGAGCTGGTGACGGCGGATGCGTAGTGCCCGACAGTCATCGCGTGGCATGCCCTCGAGATCGCAGCGACGCATTACCACACGCACGTGCAACGCGCGAACCTCTGCAAATGGCCGGGCTCGAGGGGAAGCGGGCCTAAAAAAGTCGCGGGGCGATCTCGACCGCATTGCCGTGGTCGAAAATCGCCCCGCCAAGGCGGACAGGCAAGGCTGCTCGCGCGCCAGCCTGTCCAGCCGATGTCGGAATGATCCGTTCGATCGATCAGCCGAACTGGTTCATCGTGTTGTGGGCGCCGCCCGCCTTGAGGGCAGCCTCACCGGCGAAGTACTCCTTGTGATCGTCGCCGATGTCGGAGCCTGCCATGTTCTGATGCTTGACGCAGGCGATGCCCTGACGGATTTCCGCGCGCTGCACGTTCTTGACGTATCCAAGCATGCCCTGCTCGCCGAAATACTCCCTCGCGAGATTGTCGGTCGACAGCGCAGCCGTGTGATAGGTCGGCAGCGTGATCAGATGGTGGAAGATGCCGGCGCGCTTGGCCGAATCCGCCTGGAAGGTACGGATGCGCTCGTCGGCTTCCTTCGCCAGCGGCGTGTCGTCGTACTCCGCCTTCATCAGCTCGGCGCGGTTATACTTGCTGACGTCCTGGCCGGCCTCCTTCATCGCGTCATAGACCTGCCAACGGAAATTGAGGGTCCAGTTGAACGACGGCGAGTTGTTGTAGGCCAGCTTCGCATTCGGAATGACCTTGCGGATGCGATCGACCATGCTGGCGATCTGCTCGATATGCGGCTTCTCGGTCTCGATCCACAAGAGGTCGGCGCCGTTCTGCAGCGAGGTGATGCAGTCGAGCACGCAGCGATCCGCTCCGGTGCCGGGACGGAACTGGTAGAGGTTGCTGGGCAGACGCTTCGGACGCATCATCTTGCCGTTCTGGTTGATGATGACGTCGCCGTTGCGCGCGTTGGCAGCCGTCACTTCCTCGCAATCAAGGAAGCTGTTGTACTGGTCGCCGATGTCGCCGGGCTTGTGGCTCACGGCGATCTGCTGGGTCAGGCCGGCGCCGAGCGAGTCGGTGCGGGTCACGATGATGCCGTCTTCGACGCCGAGCTCGAGGAACGCATGGCGGCAGGCGCGGATCTTCGCGATGAACACCTCGTGCGGCACGGTCACCTTGCCGTCCTGGTGGCCGCACTGCTTCTCGTCGGAGACCTGGTTCTCGATCTGCAGGGCGCAGGCGCCCGCCTCGATCATCTTCTTGGCGAGCAGATAGGTCGCCTCGGCATTGCCGAAGCCGGCGTCGATGTCGGCGATGACCGGCACGACGTGGGTCTGGAAGTTGTCGATCTTCTCGATCAGCGCCTTTTCCTTGGCCTTGTCGCCTTCCTTGCGGGCCGCATCGAGCGCGCGGAAGATATCGTTCAACTCACGCGAATCCGCCTGACGCAGGAAGGTGTAGAGCTCCTCGATCAGGGCCGGCACCGAGGTCTTCTCGTGCATCGACTGATCCGGCAGCGGGCCGAACTCGGAGCGCAGCGCCGCGATCATCCAGCCGGAAAGATACAGATAGCGGCGGTCGGTATTGCCGAAGTGCTTCTTGACCGAGATCAGCTTCTGCTGGGCGATGAAGCCGTGCCAGCAGCCGAGCGACTGGGTGTACTTGGTGCTGTCGGCGTCATAGGCCGCCATGTCGGCGCGCATCAGCGCAGCCGTGTAACGGGCGACATCCAGACCGGTCTTGAAGCGGTTCTGCAGGCGCATCCGCGCCACGGCTTCGGCGGTGACGCCGTTCCAGGTGTCCTTGCCCTTGAGCAGCGCTTCGGCCGCCTCGATCTCGCTCTGATACGAAGCCGGTCCCTGGATGGCCCGGTCGCTGATCCCGCGCGGTTGGAAGTTCATGTCCGTGATCCCTTCGGTGACGAAATAACTGCACCGTTTGTGACGCGCGGCGTCATAGGGAGCTAGACCTGGCGCGGAAAACTTGTCATAACTTACAAGAAACCGATGTATTGTTGTAAGAATCTTACAAACCTTGGATAAGGCGATGGTAACCTCAAGCGCCCGTTCCGTTTTCATGGGCCCACGACTGCGCCGGCTGCGGCGCGACCTCGGGCTGACCCAGGCCGACATGGCCGCCGATCTCGAAATCTCGGCCCCCTATGTGGCGCTGCTGGAACGCAATCAGCGCCCGGTGACGGCCGACATGCTGCTGCGGCTTGCCCGCACCTACAAGATCGATCTGGCTGATCTCGCTGGCGATGGCGGTGCCGATCACACCGCCCGCATGCAGTCCGTCTTGAAGGAGCCGATGTTTGCCGACATCGACATCCCCGCGCTTGAGGTCAGCGACCTCGCGGTCAGCTATCCCGGAATGACCGAGGCCTTCCTGCGCCTCTACACCGCCTATCGCGAAGAGCAGCTGGCGCTTGCGGAGCGCAGGGCTCCGGACATGGCGATCGCTTCACCGGGCCAGGAGAACTTTGACGCCAACGATCCCGTTGCGGAGGTCCGACGTTTTCTCGCCGCGCGCCGCAACAATTTTGCCAGCCTCGACGATGCCGCCGAGCGGCTCGTCCACGAACCTGCCGGGCCCGCCGGATTTATCGAGCGGCTTCGGGAGCGACATAAACTCCAGGTCCGCTATCTGCCGCCGAACGTCATGCTGGGTTCGATCAGGCGACTGGACCTTCATCGCAGACAATTGCTGCTCGAGGACTCGCTCGATACCGCGGGGCTCAATTTTCAGCTGGCCAAGCAACTTGCCTATCTGGAACTGGAAAACGAGATCGGCGCCGCCGTCGAAGCCGGCAAGTTCACGACCAAAAGCGCCGAGCTGCTGGCGCGCCGTGCGCTTGCGGCCTACGCCGCCGCCGCACTCATCATGCCGTATTCGGTGTTCGCGAAAGCGGTCGAGGCCCGCCGCTACGATCTGGAGGCGCTGGCGCGTCAATTCGGCACCAGCTTCGAGCAGGTCGCGCACCGCGTCACGACCCTGCAACGGCCGGGTCTCGAAAAGGTCCCGTTCTTCCTGATCCGGGTCGATCCGGCCGGCAACATTTCCAAGCTGCTTGACGGCGCCGGCTTCCCGTTTGCAAAGCACGGCGGCGCATGTCCGCTATGGTCAGTGCACGACATCTTCAAGACGCCGCGCCAGATCGTCACCCAATGGCTGGAACTGCCCGACGGACAGCGGTTCTTTTCGATCGCCCGCACCGTGACCGCCGGCGGCGGCGCGTTCGGCGCCATCCGCGTCGAGCGGGCGATCGCGATCGGCTGCGCCGCCGAACATGCGGGCCAGTTGATCTACACGCGCGAGGGACAGGGACCGAATGCCGACGAGCCGACGCCGATCGGCGTCGCATGCCGGGTCTGCCATCGGCCGAGATGCGCGGCGCGGTCGGCGCCGCCGATCGGACGCGAGATTCTTCCGGACGATTTCAGGACCTCGAGCGTGCCGTTCGGCTTCTCGGCGGATTGACGAAGTCGATCACCCCTGCGGCCGGTTCGCGTCATACAGCACCCGCACGCGGATCGTGCCGTCAATCGCTCTCAAATCGGCCAGCAATCCCTCGCCCTCGCCGCCGACCACGTCGGTCTCGAGCACGACATAGCCGACTTCCGGATCGGTCTGCAGATATTGCGCCAGGATGTTGATCCCGTGCCGGGAGACCGCGTCGTTGACCTGGCGCATGACGCCGGGAACGTTGCGATGAACATGGATGAAACGGGTGCCGGTCGGTCGCGCCGGCAATTGCACCTGCGGAAAATTGACCGCGCCGAAGGTCGATCCGACATCGGAATAGTCGATCAGCTTGCGTGCAACTTCGCCGCCGATGCGATCCTGCGCTTCTTCCGTCGAACCGCCGACATGCGGCGTGAGGATGACGTTGGGGAGACCCTGCAGCGGGGAGACAAAGCGCGCCTCGTTCGACACCGGCTCGACCGGAAACACGTCGACCGCGGCACCCGCCAGCCGGCCCTCACGCAGGGCGCTCGCCAGCGCATCGAGATCGACCACGGTGCCGCGCGAGTTGTTGATCAGATAGGCCTCAGGCTTCATCAGCTGGAGCTGGGCGGCGCCAATCATGTTGGCGGTGGCCGGCGTCTCCGGGACATGCAGCGATACGACGTCGCTTGCTGCGAGCAACGCGTCGAGCGATTCGGCGGGCTCGGTATTGCCATGGCGGAGCTTGTCGGTCTGATCAAAATAGATCACGCGCATGCCCATGGCTTCGGCGAGGTTCGACAGCTGCGAGCCGATGTTGCCGTAGCCGACGATGCCGAGCGTCTTGCCGCGCACCTCGCGGCTGCCTTCGGCGGACTTGTCCCAGCCGCCGGCATGCGCGGAGACCGAACGCGGAAATATCCGGCGGAACAGCATCACGATCTCGGCGATGGTCAGCTCCGCCACGCTGCGGGTGTTGGAGTATGGCGCGTTGAAGACGGGGATCCCGAGCTTTCGCGCGGCGTCGAGATCCACTTGATTGGTGCCGACCGAAAAGCAGCCGACAACGAGCAATCGGTCGGCGGCCTCCAGGATGTCCGCGGTCAACTGGGTCCGCGAGCGAATTCCCAACATATGGATGCCCGACAGCGCCTGCCTGAGTTCTTTTGGTCCTAGCGCCTTGGGCAGACGTTGCAGCTCGGTATAGCCGTTCGCCTCGAACATCCGGACCGCGGATTCGTTCACGCCCTCCAGCAGCAGCACGCGTATTTTGGTCTTGGGAAGCGACAACATCATCGAGATCCGGATTCGTAAGGTTCGGGCAGATCCTGCCACGAGCGCAGTTTCGACGGATCGCGTGATAGCATAGAAAACGGTCGCGTCAGAAGCCGCCGTGGGCTGCCCGCTCTGCGATTCCCGATGAAGCCTCTCGATCCGCGCATCCAGGCGCGGAGCGGGAACCCGATCAGTCAAAGATCCTGGCCAATTCGCCGGCAGAAGCCGCGTTTGCGGCTCCTGGGGCGCTCGAACGCCTGCTCCGGCTCGCGGGCCGGAGCTCCATTCGTGCTCAGCGCGGCGCCGAGGGCTATTGTCTGGAGCGGCGGGTTCGCTTCCTCCCCGTTCCGGCGCCGCAAGCCTGCGGCAGTCTCACTGGCAGGGATACCGCCGGCCGTCCTTTGCCTGGAACGTATTCGACGCCGGATCGTAGGAGCGATAGCGCTGGGCGCAGGACGCCGCGTGCTGCTGGGCGGCGGCAGCTTCCTGCTGCGCGGCGGCGTTGGCTGCGCCGGCCGCGATGACGCCGCCGATGAGGCCACCGACCAGTCCGCCGACGGCAGCGCCGCCGCCATTGTCATAGCACTGCCCGTAACGGCACCAGACCTTCTCGGTCAACGACGGCATTGCCGCCGCAACGCCGGTACCGTGCTGCAACGGAGCCGAAATGGCGGAGGCCGAAAACACCACGGCACCGGTGGTCGCCATCAAAACAACTTTCACAAAGCGAGCCCTACTCATCATATCTCCTGCTTCATTGCTGTGGGCGCAGGCCGGCACCTGCGTCCCGATTCCCTCGACTTGGATGAACTCGTCTGGTTCCGGACCGGACGACACCCGGACACGCGCGGCCGGTTACAATTCGCGCGTCAGCCTGCTTCACAGATGGGCGAAGTTCATTGGCCGGCCGCGTTCACGACGCGGCAGAGGTTATCGCCGACACCTGGAGCCAACTGTCCCGGCGGCAAGCTGAAGGTCGCATCGACGCGACTACCCTTGCCGTCCTTGCGGACGACGACTTGCAGCGTTTGTGGGCGGCCGGATCCGGTGGTCTCCTGCTGGGTGGTCAGCGTGCCGAGTTTCTTGTCGACGTTCACGCCGACAAAGCCCTCCGCCAGAACGGCGCGGGACACCTTGTCGAGGGCGGCACCGGGATTGACCGACGGAAAGATCATCCAGGTCTTGTGCGTCATGCCCGTTACCATGGGAACGCCGGTGCTCTGGACGTGATCTGCGCAACCATCGGCCAGCGCAGGCATGGACGAAAGAACTGTAAGCGCGAGTACGCAAGTAATCCTTGTAAGCATGCTTTCATAACCCGTTTGAGTTGGTCGTGACGATTTAGGCCAAATGGGCTACGAGTCCATGGACGACGTCGCATTCCGGATGGAGGCGTTCGGATTGTGGCTAAGACAGTCCATCGCGCATGCTGTGCATCCGCTGCTGCTCTCGAACGTTGGCGAGGCGGATTGAATCGGAACTGTCGCGCGATGCCGGCGGGCGGATGAGATCAAATGTCAGCTTTCGCGGCTCGATTGCGCGATCTGGATATTCTGTTCGCTGTTCGGATATTGAAGAAATTGTGAGAAAGGGCACGCGACCCGAAATCACCAAAGCTGTGCTAGTGTGGTGATGCGGTCTATGCGTGTGGCGGACGCCCTGAACAGCGGAAAACCGGTCTGATGGATCGGGCAATCCGCAAAACAGCAATCATCCGATGGTTGGGATTTGATGGTCGAAGACGTACTCGCTGCACCTCCCACGCGATCGGGATCTTCGTTCGAAGAACTCCTTGAAATGCTCCACCCCCACGGGATCAATGCGCATTCCTCGCCGCGGCCTGACCAATCGTTTCGCTGGCATGCGGACATAGCCATCGGCGCGGAACTTGACGTCGTGCGGGCCGATCTGTCGGCCGGTTGGGATTGGCGCTATTCATACGAGAATTCCGCCGGAGAACTCGCAATAAGCCTGCTGAATGCCGGCCAGGCCGAAATGCTCATCGCAGGAAAGAGCATCCAGCGGACCCCCTCCGAGATCGCCATCGTGCCCCTTCCAACGATGCAAGCGCAGCGGGTTGAAGCGGTCGATGGACGATACTCAAGCGTCACGCTCACCTTGCATACGGGCGTAGTTGCCAAGGTGCTGTCTGCGACGTTCGGGAGCACGGCGCTGGAAGATCTCAATCTGACGCCGATCGTCGACTTGTCGACCGGCATTGGGCAGACCCTTAGCTTGTCCGCACGAGCACCACCGGCCTGTATGACGGGATCCTGGTACGCTCTCCGAAAGCCAGCGCACTGCTATCGGAAGCGGCGATACAGCTCATCCTTGAGAACGTTCCTCATCGGCTGACCGACCGGTTGAGCCGCCACCCGCTGGAGGCACCGCCGCGCTACATCAGGCGTGCGGTCGAGTATATGCGGGCCAATCCGCATCTGCCGGTGACGATATCGGATATTGCCGCAACGGTTGGGGTCAGCAGCCGGTTGCTGCAATTGGGCTTCCGCAAAATTCACGGCACGACGCCGGTCGCCTATTTGCGGCAAATTCGGCTGGAGGCCATCCACGACGAACTGTCGCGACCGGAGAACATGCTCCCGGTCAGCGAAGTTGCCCTGAAGTGGGGCTTTACGCATATGGGCCGTTTCGCTGCGGTGTACCGCTCGGCCTTCGGCCTGTATCCGTCCGATACGGTCCGGCGCGCGCGAGGGTCCTGCAGCTAGGCAGGCGGTTGTCGAGCCAGGCTGCGGCAGATCAGCAAATAGCCGTCCCGGACGCCTTGTCGAACAAGTGCGTTCGCTCAAGATCGAGCGCGACGTCGATGACATGATCCGGCTCCGCGGCGACGCCGACCGGCATTTGCGCCGTGAATGCGAATGGGCCGACCGTCCCGATCACCAGCGTGTGCGGCCCGAGCGGCTCCACGTCTTTCACAAGGATCCGGATCGAAGAGCCCGCCGGCGCGTCTTGCCGCAACACATGGTCGGGCCGGACGCCGAGCACCACGGGCTTGCCGACGCTGCCGGCATAGGCCGCCTCGCGTGACTTCGGCACTCTCAACGCCGTGCCCGACGGCTCGGTGAAGGTGAGCGCGCCGTCGCGGGCAACGATCTTACCATCGATGAAATTCATGCTGGGCGCGCCCATGAAGCCGGCGACGAAGAGATTGCTGGGCTTCTCGTAGATTGTGATCGGATCGGCCGCCTGTTCGATGCGGCCGCGGTTCATCACCACGACGCGGTCGGCCATGGTCATGGCTTCGACCTGGTCGTGCGTGACATAGACGATCGTCTTGGCGAGACGGCGGTGCAGCGCCTTGATCTCGGTCCGCATCTCGATGCGGAGCTTGGCGTCGAGATTGGACAATGGCTCGTCGAACAGAAACACATCCGGGCTGCGCACGATGGCGCGGCCGATCGCCACGCGCTGGCGCTGCCCGCCCGAGAGCTGTTTGGGCCGGCGCTGCAGATATTGTTCGAGGTCAAGCACGCGTGCCACGTCATTGACGGCCTTCTCGATGCTGGCGCGCGGCTCGCCGCGCACCTTCATGCCGTAGCCGATGTTCTCTCCGACCGTCATATGCGGGTAGAGCGCGTAATTCTGGAACACCATCGCGCAATTGCGCAGGCCGGGACGCAACTGCGTCACGTCGCGATTGCCGATGCGGATGGTCCCGCTCGTCACCGCCTCCAGTCCTGCGATCATGCGCAACGTCGTCGTCTTGCCGCAGCCGGACGGGCCGACAAGCACGACAAACTCCTCGTCGGCCACGTTGAGATCGAGCCCTTCAATGATCTTGTAGGGCCCGTATGCCTTGCTGACGTTCTCGATCTCGACGTGCGCCATGGAATCCTTTTCCGTCCCTTCGTCGACGGCAAGTAAAGTCCCGGACGATGCTCGCGCGTCATCCGGGACGTCTCGCTGGAAAGCTAGTTCTTCGGCGGAAGACCCATCGCCGCGCGATAGGCCGCGAGCTGCTTGGCCCGGCCGAACTCGTCGGTCAGCCGATTCCACTCCTTGGCCATCGCGTCGAGCGCCGCCTGCGGCGTGGTCTGGCCGGCCAGCGCCTTGCCGAGCTCGATCTCGACCACCTCGGTGTAAGAGAAGTAGCCGGGCAGACGCATGTCGAGCGCGACGTTCTTGGCATTGATGGAGTCGGATTGCGCGCCGAGATATTCCTTGGCCTCTTCCGGCGAGAAGATCTTGCTCCACAGTTGCAGATTGGCAGTGTGCGACTTGCGGTAGGGATTGACACCGCTGCCGCCGGTGATCGCCGCCTGGCCCGACACTTCAGGGCTTGTCAGTGTCTTGACGAAATCCCACGCCGCCTTCTGGTTCTTGCCGGCCTTCGGCACCGCGATCTGCCAGCCGCCGAATGCCATGAACGGGCCCGGAAGCACGCTCGGGAACTTGTCCCACTTCTTGGTCTTGGCGTTCCAGATCTCGTCCGAGCCGGGCAGCATCGCCGAACCGACCTTGCCCGAGATTTTCGACTGCTTCGGGTCGGCGGCGATGACGCCGGTGTCACCCCAGCCGATCGATTCCGCTACCTGGCCGCCGGCCACGGCAGCGTTCACCTCGCCGAACGAGAAATTCAGCGCGTTGGGCGGCCCGAGCTTCGATGCCCTGATGTATTCCTCGAGCCCCTTCACCCAGCCCGGATTGTTGATCTGCGCGTCCATCGTCTCGGGATCGAAGAACATCGCGCCCGGATAGTTCGGATTGTTGGTGTAGGCCGCCGCATGGCTGAAGAAGAACCAGAACTGCTGACCGCCGCGGCGGAAGGCTTCCGCCGTTCCCCACAGCCCCTTGTCGGGCCGCTGGAAAAACTCCGCAATGTCGAGATACTGCTTCCAGGTCTTCGGCGGCGCGAGGTCGTAGCCGTATTTGGCCTTGAAGGCGTCCTTCTCCTTGGGATCGCTGAACAGGTCGGTGCGGTAGGTATAGGTGTGGACGTCGCCATCCATCGACTGCGAGTAGATCTTGCCTTCCCACACCATCAGCCGTTCGCGATAGGCCGGCTCGATATCGTCCCAGTCCTTGCCGGACTGCATCTCCTTCGGCATCTCGCTGAGATAGGGCACAAAATCAGGCAGCCAGGCCGGCGCGAAGCTGACGAGGTCGAACGTCGCATCCGACGCCGTCAGCGACGTCGCGATCTTCGGATAGAGCTCGGACCATGGAAACTCCACGACATTGACCTTGCCGCAGGTCTTCTTCGCCCATTCGTCCGCGCCGAGCTTGAGCGCGGAGGCGATATACGGCCCGGTCTGCGACGCCACCGTCAGGGTGACGCCGGTATAGTCCGGGCTGCAGGCAGCATTCGCCTGGCTCGCGGCACAGGCCATCGCGAGCGAGGTGGTCAGCATCAGGAACGTCCGTCGCAACATCGTCTAGTCCTCCCTACAAGGTTTTTTGCTATTTGATGGCCCCGAGTAGCAGGCCCGACCGCATCATCCGGCTGAGCAGGCCCGCCATGATCATCATGGGAACGATGGCGACGAGCGCCGCAGCCGATATCGCCCACCATTCGTCGCCGCGCTGGCTGTTCTGTCCCGCCACCAGGATCGGCAGCGTCTGCCATCTGGAATTGGTCAGGAACAGCGCGAACAGAAACTCGTTCCAGACGAAGGCCAGCGTGATCATGAACGTCGCCAGCAACCCGTTCATCGACATCGGCACCACGATGCCGAAGAAGATGCGCCAGCTCGGCACATTGTCGACCATCGCCGCCTCCTCGACCTCGATCGGCACAGCCTCGAAGAAGTCGCGCATCAGCCAGACGACGATCGGCAGCGAGAAGGCGACGTAGCACAGCGTCAGGCCGACAAAGCTGTCGATCAGCTGGAAGCCCAGCCGCCCGATCTCGCTGTAGAGCAGATACAGCGCGAAGGCGGTGACGATGGGCGGGAACATGCGCTGGCTGACGAACCAGAACAGGATGTCCTCATTGCCGAGGATCGGTCCGGGCAGCGGCAGGCGGTTGGCGGCGACGGCCACGATCAGCGCGATCGGAAAGGCCAGCAACAGGGCCTGCGGGCGGGTGAACCCGAACGTCGTGTTGAACAGCAGGTAGCCGCCGAGCGCGAGCAGGAAGAACGCGAGGCCCGCGCCGAAGCGGACCTTGAATTCGAAGCGCACCAGCGCATAGGCCGCCATCGCGCCAATCGCCGTGGCGATCGTTGCCGCGGATAGGCCAACGATGGTCGAGTTCAGGAAGGTCCGGAAGAACTCGCCGCGGATGCCCTGATAGAGATCGATGAAGGGCTGCAAGGTCGGCGTGAAGTCGATGAACGGCAGATAGGTCGGCCCGCCGACGACGCCGGGCGGCGTCTTGAATGCGGTCACCACCACCCAATAGAGCGGAAACACCGTGATCAGGCACCAGATGAGAACGCCGGCCGCGACCAGGCGGCGGCGCCATGGCGACAGTCCCGTCAAGCCTTGGCCGCTCATCGGCGCTTCTCCAGATGCGGCCGCAGCAGCGCCAGATAAGTCACGCCGATGATCGTGATCGCGATCAGGAACAGGAAGCTGAGCGCCGATGTGTAGCCGAGATTGAACTTCTTGAAACCTTCCTGATAGGCGAACAGCGTCAGCGTCTCGGTGTCGACGCCCGGCCCGCCGCCGGTCATCACGAACACCGTGTCCATGATCTTATAGCTCTCGATCAGGCGGATGAAGACGACGGCGGCCGAGATCGGCAGCATCATCGGAAAGGTGATGCCCCAGAACTGCTGCCAGGCGCTGGCATTCTCGAGCTCGGCGGCCTCGTAGACATCTTCGGGAAGCGTTTGCAGCCCGGCCAGCATCATCAGGATGACGAACGGGGTCCACTGCCAGACCTCGACCGCGATGATGCAGGCGAGTGCCCAATGTCCATTGGTAAGGAACGGCAGGTTGACCAGGCCGAACTTCGACAGGAACTGATTGAGCGGTCCCATCGTCGGATTGAAGATCATGCGCGCCACCAGCGCGACCGCGACGGGCGCCAGCAGCATCGGCAGCAGCAGGGCGACGCGGAACAGCCGCTCACCCGGCACCCGCGCATTCAGCGCCAGCGCGACGCCGAACCCGATCGCGTATTGCAACCCGACCGCGATCAGCGCAATCAGCGTCGTGGTGAAGAGCGCATTCCAGAACCGCGGCTCCTGCAACAACGCCGCATAATTGCCAAGCCAGACGACGCGCGGCGGGATCGGCGGAATCAGCCGGTAGCTGAGGAAGCTCGTAGTCAGCGAATAGATCAGCGGAAATATCGAGATCGCCAGCACGACGAGCACCGCCGGCCAGATGAAGACATGCTTGATCGGATCATTCCGCATCATCGCAGCATCATCCCCTCAGCAGCGCTTCGATCTCCGCGCGCCGCGGCATCGCGGGCGCGGTGCCCGGCCGGGTCACCGAGATTCCCGCCGTGGCCGAACCGAAGCGCGCAGCCTCGAGCGGATCGACGCCGTCGGCGAGCGCCGCCGCGAAGCCGCCGACGAATGCATCGCCCGCGCCGGTGGTTTCGACGACCTTACCGGCCGCGAAAGGCGGCACGTGCAGCGAGCGATCCCGCGCATGGAACAGCGCGCCGCGCTCGCCGAGGGTGATCAACGCCGTCCCGGCGCCTTTGGCCAACAGGGCGTCGCCGGCGCGGCGGGCGCCAGCAAGGTCGCCCACCGCGATGCCTGTGAGCGCTTCGGCCTCGGTCTCGTTGGGAACGACATAATCGCACAGCGCAAACAGGCCATCGTCGAATTGGATCGCCGGTGCCGGATTGAACACCGTGATGCTGCCGGCGGCGCGCGCAATCTCGAGCCCGCGCCGCGCTGCATCGACCGGCTGCTCGAGCTGCGTCACGAACACGCGGCTGTCGCGGATCGCGTCCGCCACCGCGTCGACATCGGCCGGGCCGATACCGCCCGCTGCACCCGGCACGACGATGATGGCGTTGTCGCCGCGCGTCTCATGGACGTAAATGAAGGCTGCGCCGGTCGGCGCTTCCGCCGTCCTGGCCACGCGCGGCCGGATTCCCTCGGCCTCCCAGGTCTTGATCGCAAGCTCGCCGAAGGCGTCGCTGCCGATCCGCGAGATAAAGCTCACGCCGGCGCCGGCCCGCGCGGCCGCGACAGCCTGGTTGGATCCCTTGCCGCCAGGCCCCATCGCGAATCCCGATCCGGCGATCGTCTCGCCGATCGCCGGCATGTTGCCGGCGCGGAACGCCAAGTCGACGACGAAGACGCCGAGGACGGCGACGCCACTCTTGCTCATCTCGTCACTCCCCGTCCGGCCCGATCACGCCCTTGCTGAACAGGAAGCAGCCATAGAAGCGCCGCTCGCCCGTCGCGATCACGCAATAGGCCGTCTTGGCCTTCTCATAGAAAGCGTGGCGCTCGACGCCGACCAGCGGCCAGGACCGTCCCTCCGCGCGATCGATCGCGGTCTGCACCTCGCGCTGCACGGGTGGCACTTCCTGAGCCTGGCCGACAATCTCCATGCGGCTGGCCGCATCGTCGACGAAGGTGTCGAGCGGCATCACCGAGAGGATCGCCTCAACCGCCCTGGCCGCGTTGACATTGTCGATGCGCAGCAACCGGCCGAGAACCGTCTGGCGCGCGATCGAGTCGGCCGGAAAATTGGTGTCGCACACCACCAGACGATCACCATGCCCCATCGCCCGCAAGGCGTAGAGTACGTCGGCATTGAGCAGTGGATCGATGCCCTTGAGCATGTTGCGTCCTTCCCTTGTGTTCAAACTCGCCGGACTCTGACGGTCCGAACCCCATCGATATCACCGCGAGGTGACGTCGCTAGTCACCGTACGGAATCCAGATGTTCTTCACCTGCACCGCGTGGCGGAGCAGGATCGGGCCCTCGCTCGCGGCCTTGTCGTACCAATCGAGCGCGAGGCCATGATCGACCAGCGTCCGTTTGAGATTGCCGATCGACAGCCGTTCGGCGGCCGCTGAGGCGTCCTGCGATCCGAACGCCCAGAGCGCGTCGACGTCGTCGTGCTCGGCAAGCACCTTGACCAGCTCGCTGTGATCGCCGGTGACGATGTTGACCACGCCGCCCGGCACGTCCGAGGTCTCGAGCACCTGGTAGAAGTCGGTCGCGGCGAGCGGATGCCGCTCGCTCGGCACGGCGACGACCCGGTTGCCCATCGCAATCAGCGGCACCACCAGGCTGATGAAGGCGAGCAGCGGCGCCTCGTCGGGACAGGCGACGCCGACCACGCCGATCGGCTCATACATCGCGAGCGCCACGCCGCGCAGCGGCGGCGCGTGGATGGATCCTTCGAATTTGTCCGCCCAGGCGCCATAGCTGAACAACCGCTCGATGCTCGCATCGACTTCCGTGCGCGCCTTCGCAGCCGACACGCCGGTCATGTCGGCGATGCGACGGGCGAACTCATCGCCGCGCGCGGAAAGATTCTCGGCAAGGTAATAGAGGATCTGGGCGCGATTATGCGCCGTCGCCCGCGCCCAGGACTCGGCGGAGCGCGCCGCGGCCACCGCATTGCGGATATCCTTGCGATTGCCCTCGCCTGCCTCGCCGAGGCGCCGGCCCTTCGGCGACAGCACCGGACGCGAATAATTGCCGTCCGGACGCACCTGCTTGCCACCGACAAACAGTTTTGCCGTCCGATCGATTGGCGGCACATCGAATCCGGCGCTGGCGCCGGAAGCCGTCGGCAGCGGCGATGCCTTGGCCCGCGCCTTGCGCCCGCTCCAGGCCTTCGGCTTGAGATACTCATACATGCCTTCACGGCCGCCCTCGCGGCCGAAGCCGGACTCGCGATAGCCGCCGAAGCCGACGCTGGCGTCGAACAGATTGGTGGCGTTGACCCAGACCACGCCGGCCAAGAGCTTCGGCGCGATATCGAGCGCCAGACCGATCGTCTCGCTCCACACGCTGGCGGCAAGGCCGTAGCGCGTGTTGTTGGCGAGCATCACAGCCTCGTCAGGGGTGCGGAACGTCATCGCCACCAGGACAGGGCCGAAGATTTCTTCGGTCGCAACCGTCGAGGACGGATGCACGTTCCAGAGCAAGGTCGGCGGATAGAAACATCCTTCCGCCGGGATCGCACCGGACGCCTGATATTTCTCGGCGCCTTCCTTCACCCCGGTCTCGACCAGCGACTTGATCCGTTCGAGTTGTACCGGTGCGACCACCGCGCCCATGTCGATCGCCTTGTCGAGCGGCATGCCGACGCGAAGCGTCTCCATGCGGCGGATCAGGCGCCGGCGGAAAGTCTCCGCGATCCCCTCCTGCAGCAGCAGCCGCGAACCGGCGCAGCAGACCTGGCCCTGGTTAAACCAGATGGCATCCACCACGCCTTCCACCGCGCCGTCGATATCGGCATCGTCGAACACGATGAACGGCGACTTGCCGCCGAGCTCGAGTGTCAGCGATTTGCCGGTGCCCGCGGTCGACTGGCGGATCAACCGCCCGACCTCGGTCGAGCCGGTGAACGCGATCTTGTCGACGCCGGGACATTCGACCAGCAGCGCGCCAGTGGCACCGTCGCCGGTCACGACGTTCAACACGCCCGGCGGCAGGCCGGCTTCGGCCGAAAGTTCGGCGAACAGCAGCGCGGTGAGCGAGGTGAACTCCGCCGGCTTCAGCACCACCGTATTGCCCGCGGCCAGCGCCGGCGCGATCTTCCACGCCAGCATCAGCAGCGGAAAATTCCACGGAATGATCTGCCCGATCACGCCAACCGGCACCTGATCGGTGAATTCGCGCTCCTGCAGCTGCGCCCAGCCGGCGTGATAGAGGAAATGGCGCGCAGCGAGCGGCACGTCGAGATCGCGGGTTTCCCGGATCGGCTTGCCGTTGTCGATCGCCTCCAGCACGGCGAACAGCCGGGCGTGACGCTGCAGCATGCGCGCCAACGCATAGAGATGACGCGCGCGACCGTGACCGCCAAGCTTTGCCCACGCGGTCTGCGCGGTGCGTGCGGCGCTGACCGCCGCCTCGACATCGGCAGCAGCGCCCTGCGCGATGCGCGCCAGCGTCTTGCCCGTGGCCGGCTCGGTCGTCGTGAGGTGTTTGCCGGCGTGCGGCGCTGTGAACTTGCCGGCGATGAAATGCCCGAACGTGGCGCCATGCCGCGCCAGCCAGGCGCGTGCCTCGCCGTCCGCCTCCGGCGCGGGGCCATACTCCATGGTCTCGAAATAGCTTGCGACGCTCATCGCTGGAGTCTCATCCCACGGGGTGGCGATTGAAGGCCGAATAGTGGCCGGTCACGTGATGCTCGAGCTGTCGCTCGATATCGGCGAGCAGGCTGGAGGCGCCGATGCGGAACAGGTCCGGCTCGAGCCAGTCGCGTCCCAGTTCCTCCCTTATCAGGAACTGATAGTTGAGCACGTCCTTTGCCGTCGAGATTCCGCCGGCCGGCTTGAAGCCGATCTGGTAGCCGGTGCGCTCCTGATAGACGCGGATCATCCGCAGCATCGCGAGCGTCACCGGCAGCGTCGCGTTGACGCCTTCCTTGCCGGTGGAGGTCTTGATGAAGTCGGCGCCGGCCATCATGCAGACCATCGACGCCTTGGCGACATTGCGCAGCGTCTTGAGATCGCCGGTGGCCAGGATCGTCTTCAGATGCGCGTCGCCGCAGGCGGCGCGGAAATCCTGCACCTCGGCGTAAAGCGCCCGCCAATCGCCGGTCAGCACATGCTCGCGCGTGATGACGATGTCGATCTCCTGCGCGCCGTCGCGGACCGACGCCTCGATCTCCTTCAGCTTCAGATCGTGGGGCACGAGACCTGCGGGAAATCCGGTCGAGACCGCAGCGACCGGGATGTCCAATCCGTCGAGCGCTTCGACGGCCGTCGCCACGAACCGATGGTAGACACAGACCGCGCCGGTATGCAGCTCGCGGCCGGCAAAGCCGAGCCGCTCGAGAAGGTCGCCGCGCACCGGCGCTTTGGCCTTGGCGCAGAGACGCTTCACCCGTTCGGTCGTATCGTCGCCATTGAGCGTCGTCAGGTCGATGCAGGTGATCGCCTTGAGAAGCCACGCCGCCTGCGCGTCTTTCTTGACCGTGCGCCGGCCCGGCAGGCTCGCGACACGCCGTTCGGCGGCCGACAGATTGATCCTGATCTCATCGATCCAATCCATCTCGAGCGCGCGGCCAGCGTTGCGCGGCAGCGGATGCTCGCCGCCCGGAGAAGGCGGCTGCGCGGCCAATGGGGACGGATTCTGCATGAAGACGCTCTGCGTCATGGAGGCGCCGTGCGGTCCTAGCGAATCGACGAGATCGCCAGATAGACTGAATGTGTCGATCGCAACATGTGATCCTCCCCTGACCTTGCCGCGGAGTTTGCCGACTGCCTGAGGACGACATCGTCCCCGACCCTCGATCAGCCCGCCGGACTGGATGTTATTATTGTAACAAATCGACGTTGATAAACTCACAACATTGTAAGATCATTGTCAATCGGATAAGCAAGCCCGGCGATCAAAATGGCTGAAACATCGAACGCACGACCAAGCGAGACGCGCGTGCAGCGCCTGCAGAGGCTGCGCCGCGCCGTCGAATCGAGCGGCACGCTGCATCTGAAAGACGCCGCCGAGCTCCTCAAGGTTTCCGAAATGACGGTCCGGCGCGATCTCGCCGGGCCGGACGCCGCGCTGGCGCTGCTCGGCGGCTACGTCGTCAATGCGGCGTCGCCGACCGGGGTCAAGTACACGTTCGAGCAGGAGATCGATCAGCACACCCAGGACAAGCGCCTGGCCTGCCGGTCTGCCGCGGCCTCGATCAAGGAAGGCGATACGATCTTCATCGATTGCGGCACGACGATGCAGTCGCTGGCGGACTGCCTGCCGGAGGACCTGCCGCTTTCGGTGATCTGCTATTCGATGAACGTGGCGTCGATCGTCACGCGACGGCCGGCCACGCAGGTGATGCTGATGGGCGGCCTCTACCATCCGTCGTCGCAGTCCTTTGCGTCGGACGACGGCCTATCCTATCTGCGGCGGCTCGGCATCAACAAGGCCTTCATCTCCGCGGGCGGCGTGCACTGGACCCGCGGCGCGAGCTGCTCGAATTTTCACGAGGTCGCCGTCAAGCAGGCCGTCATCGAGACCGCGATGGAAAGCATCCTGGTGATCGACGCGAGCAAGCTCGGCAGCCTCAAGTCGGCGTTCTTCTCCGATATCGGCGCGTTCTCGCGGATCATCGTCGGCGGCGCGGCGTCAGCGGACATGCGCAAGCACTTCCGTAGCCTTCCCGTCGAGTACGTGACCAGCGCAACCTGATCCGAGCGGGGGCTGGCGCGCCCGGATCAGGCTGCTCACGATGCGCGGGCTCGCGGGACCACGCATCGCACTCCTGCGGCTCAGTTGCAGGCAGGCTTCGCCTTGTTGCAGGCGTCGGTCAGCTCCGGCGGCGGCTCCTTCTTGAACACCGTCTTGTAGGATTCCAACACGTTGGACTGCGTCACCGGCAGCGACTGCACACCGATCCAGCCCGGCGTTTCCTTGCCGAGCAGCGCGTTCATCATGGCCATCGCTTCGGCGACACCCTGGTCATAGGGGCGCTGCGATCCGGTCGCTTTCAGCGGGCCACCCTTGGCGATCTCGATCGCCGATTGCAGGCCGAGATCGACGGTGGCGACTGGAACGTCGATGCCCTGCGCGCGCATCGAGCTCAGCGTATCGAGCGCCGGCTGGTCCCAGACCGCGAACAGGCCCTTGATATCCGGATTGCCGGTGAGGAAGTCGCCTGCGATCTGCGACACCTTCGGCGGGTCGGTGAAGTCGACCTGCTTCATCTTGATGTCCGGGCGGTTCTTCTGCATCCACTCGCGGACACCCTTGGTGCGCTCGTTGGTGCTGAAATAGTCGACGCCGAAATTGACGAGGCCGATGGTGCCGCCCTGCGCGACGCAGGACGCCAGGATCTGGGCCGCGATCAGACCGTTGCCCTGGCTGTCCGCCGAGATCATCGAGGCATATTCCTCGGGATGCTTCAGTCCGGTCGGAATGCTGTCCATCAGCACGAGCTTGATGCCGGCCTTGGCGATCTTCTTGTAGGTCGGCGCGGTCGCCGTGAAATCGACCGGGATCGAGATGATGCCATCCGGATGCTGCTGGATGGTGTTCTCGATGTCGGCGATCTGCTTGTCGACCTGATACTCGGCGGACGCGACGCCGGTGACGGTCACACCATACTTCTTCAGCGTGTCGGTGATGCCCTGGATCTGCAGTTGCGCCCAGTCGAGATTGACGGTCTGCATGGAGATGCCGACCTTGAAATGCTTCTCCCTGATCTTGGCGGCATCGGCGTCCGACAGCGCCAGCACTTCGGGCGAGGCGGCCTTCTCGCCGTGCGGCCCCTGACCGACGATCGATTTCGGTCCAAGCGTCGCGAGATCGACGCCCTTCACGCAGGTTGCAGGCACTTCGGCGCGGGCCGAGGCGGCGATCGAAATGGCCGTCGCCGCGATCAGCGCGGTCAGCGGCAGGGTTTGTCGCAAGATTGGCTTCACTGTTTCCTCCCGTTTTGGTCGCCGATTTGACCGGAGGCCGGCGACCTTGCCCCTACCCTTGCAACGCCTGACCTTGCGGCCCATGCGCTGCGCCGTCGTGCTCTAGCGTTTCGTGAAGGCGACCGCGGCCACGATGATCGCTCCCTTGATGACGAGCTGCAGTGGCGAGCTGACGCCGAGCAGCACGAGGCCGTTGTTGAGTGTGCCGATGATGAGGCTGCCGAACAGCGTCCCCAGGATGTAGCCGCGCCCGCCGAACAGGCTGCAACCACCGAGGATCACGGCGGCGATGACGTCGAGCTCCATGCCCTGCACGACGTCGGGCCGCGCGGCGTGCGAGCGCGCGGACAGCACCAGCGCCGCAAGCCCGGCGAGCGCACCGGTCAGCACAAAGGCCGCGGTCGTTACCCATTTGGTGTTGATACCGGAATACAGCGCCGCGGTCGGATTGCCGCCGACCGCATAGATGCGGCGGCCGAACACGTTATAGTGCAGCAGCAGGATGCCGACGATCATCGCCACCAGCGTCCAGGCGATCGGAACCGGTATGCCCAGGAACGAGCCTTCGCCGAAGATCGCAAAGTATGTCTCGTTGGTGATGATGACAGGCTTGGTATTGGTTACCATCATCGCCAAACCGCGCGCCATGCTCAGTGAACCCAGCGTCACCAGGAACGACGGGATCGAGAGCTGCGTGGTCAGGATGCCGTTGAGCAGCCCGACCAGCGCGCCGGTGCCGAGCCCGGCAACAGCGCCTACGATCCAGCTATTGTTGATCTGACTCATCGCGAGCGCCGCGGCCATGCCCGACAGCGCCAATGTCGATGCGACCGACAGATCGATCTGGCGCGCGATGATCACAAAGGTCATGCCGACCGCGATGATCGAGACCAGCGTGGTCTGGCGTCCGATGTTCAGGAAATTGTCGACCGACAGGAACCAGGGCGAGGACAGGCTGAACACGACCAGCAGCACCACGAAGGCGATGTACAGCATGTAGGGCCGCTCGCCCCGCAGCAGATTCTGCAGCAGCTTGCGGCGACGATCGGATCGGGTCGACGAGGCGACGAGATTGGGCGCGGTCAGTTCGGTCATGCGGGCAGCTCTTGCAATACGCCTTGTTCGGAAGCCTGGTAGATCTGCAGCAGATGATGGAGCTCTTCGGCATCATCGATCTCCCCGCGCACCAGCGTTCGCGCCACGCGTCCATCGACGATCACGGAGATGCGGTCGCAGAGCTCGATCAGTTCGACGAGGTCCGACGAGACCACCAGGACGCCGGTGCCGTCGCGCGCAGCATTGCGGATCACGCCGTAGATCTCCTCGCGCGCGCCGACGTCGACGCCAACCGTCGGCTCGTCCAGCAGCAGCACGCGCGGCCGCGGATCATTCCATTTTCCGAACACGACCTTCTGCTGGTTGCCGCCGGACAATGTCCTGACCAAGCTCGAGGTGTCTTGTGCCTTCACCGATAGCCTTGCCACCGCAGCGTCGGCACGCCGGGCGGCGGCGCGCTGCTGCATGAAGCCCCAGCGCGAGAAATGCGGAATCCGCGGCAATGTGATGTTACGCTCGATCGAATGATCCAGCACCAGACCCTGCAGATGCCGGTCTTCCGGCACCAGCGCGACGCCATGCGCGATCGCATCGGCCGCGCCGTTCGGCAGCCACGGCCGGCCCTCGATCGCCAGTGTGCCGCTCTCGACCGGCCGAAGGCCGAAGATCGTCTCCAGGATCTCGGTGCGCCCGCTGCCGATCAATCCGGCAAGGCCGTGGATCTCACCGTTCATCACGGACAATTCGACGGCTGACAGGCGGTCGTTGGACACGCCCGACAGCGACAGAACCGGCGACGGATCGAACGAACGCGCGGCCGCAGCCTCGGCGCGCGACACCGCGGGCGCCAATCGATCGGTGCCGATGATGGCGTTCACCAGCCGCTTCATGTCGGTCTCGGCGGTGACGAATGTGCCGGCATTGGCGCCGTCGCGCAGCACCGTGACACGCTGCGAGATCTCGAACACCTCGTTCAGCCGATGGGTCACATAGATCACGCCGACGCCGCGGCGCGTCGCCTTGCCGATCGCATCGAACAGGATGCGAACTTCATCCGAAGTCAGGGACGATGTCGGTTCATCGAGGATCAACAGGCGCACCTCGCCCATCAGTGCCTTGGCGATCTCGGTCATCTGGCGGTAGGCGAACGGCAGCGAGCCGACTGTTGCCTTGGTATCAAGGGGAATGCCGAGTTCGCTCAGGAACGCCCCGGCCCTGGCCATCAGTTCGCGCTTGCGGACAAAGCCGAACCGCGTACGCGGCTCGCGGCCGAGCAACAAATTGTCGGCGACGCTCAGCGACTCGACGAGACTGAGGTCCTGATAGACGACGGCGATGCCTGCCTCGCGCGATCTAGCCGGACTGTCGAACGTCGCCGGTTTGCCGGCGATCTCGATCGCGCCGCTGTCGGCCGCATGGACGCCACTGAGGATCTTGATCAGCGTGGACTTGCCGGCCCCGTTCTCGCCCAGCAGCGCGTGCACCTCGCCGACCCGGACCTCGAGGTTGACGTCGCGCAACGCCCGCACGCCGCCGAAGCGTTTGTTGATGCCACCGACCATCAACAGCGCCGTCGACGGCCGAGGCTCGGCTGCGATCGAACCGGACAATTCCAAATTTTCCTCCCGTCGACCGCGCACGGCGCTGGTACGATGGTGACATGTTGTTATTTTTGCAACTTATATTGTTATAATTCTATCACATCGGCCGACCTGTCAATGGGAGATCGCGCCGGCGGGCGCTCGAATTGAAGGCGGCGATCGGATCCTGCCCCGCCATACGTGCGGCCGGCCTCCGCCAGCCACGATGGCAGCCGGAAGGTTGTGCTAAGCTGCAATTGCTCTCTTCATCAAAGCCAACGCCGGTGAATCACGATGAAACTGAGTGCTGCGATTGCCATCGCCCTGATCTCGTCTTGCCTGCCTGCCGCGGCGCAGCAAGCCGGTGCCGATCTCTACGCGCAACGCTGTGCGCAATGTCACGACAGCAGCAACGCGGCTGTTCGCGCGCCGAGCCGCACCGCGCTGCAATCCAGATCGTTCGACGAGGTGCTTGGTGCGATCACCACGGGCCCGATGGCATCCTTCGCGCAGGGACTGACCAGCGACGAGCGTGCGGCGATCGCCTCGCTCGTCACGGGAAAGGCCGCGTCGCTCGCGGCAACCGGGAGCGCGGGCCAATGCGCGCAGAACGAGACCGGCTTTCCGAAGCCGATCGACGGGCCGCGGTGGAACGGTTGGGGCGCGGATATCAACAACAGCCGGTTTCAGCCGGCGGCAATGGCCGGCCTCGCGCAAGACCAGGTGCCGCGACTGCGTCTGAAATGGGCGTTCGGATTTCCTGAGACGTCCAACGCCAACGCGCAGCCGGCTGTCGTCGGCGGCTTGCTGTTCGTCGGTGGCGGCGACCGCAAGGTCCACGCCCTCGATGCCAAAAGCGGCTGCACGCGCTGGGAGTTTCCGACCGAGGCGCCGGTGCGGACGGCCATCAGCTTTGCCCCACTGGACAACGGCCAGTCTGCCATCTTCTTTGGCGATGTGCGCGCCAACGTCTACGCCCTGAATGCCGCGACCGGCAAGCTGATCTGGAAGAGCAAGGTCGACGATCATGTGGCCGCCCGGATTACCGGTGCGCCAGTGTTCTATTCCGGCGTCGTCTATGTCGGGGTTTCATCGATCGAGGAGGCTATCGGGTCTCGTCCCACCTACCAGTGCTGTACGTTTCGCGGCAGCGTCGTTGCGCTGAAGGCCGAGACCGGTGCGCAGATCTGGAAGGCCTATACGATTCCCGAGGCACCGCATCCGACACGGGCGAACGCCCTCGGGACCCAGCTGTTCGGTCCGGCCGGCGCGTCGGTCTGGTCCGCGCCGACGATCGACGTGCAGCGCCAGGCGCTCTATGTCGCGACCTCGAACAGCTATGCCGATCCGGCAACCGACACCAGCGATGCCATCCTCGCGTTCGATCTCGCGACCGGCCGAATGCTTTGGCACCAACAGGCCACACCGAAGGACAGCTTCGTCGTTGCGTGTTTCGGCACCGATCAGAGCAATTGTCCGGAAGACCGCGGCCCCGACCATGATTTCGGCCAATCGCCGATCCTGGTGAGCCTGCGTAACGGACAGCGCGCGCTGGTGATCGGCCAGAAATCCGGCGTGGTCCACGCGCTCGATCCCGACCACGAGGGCAAGATCCTGTGGCAGACGCGGATCGGCAAGGGTGGCGCGTTGGGCGGGACCGAATGGGGTTCCGCCGCCGACCAGGACCGAATCTATGTCGCCAATTCGGACGTACGATTTCTCAGGGACGGCACGCGACGTCTGAATTCAAGCGAAGGTGGCGGCCTGTTCGGGCTCGATCTTGCGACCGGAAGGATCGCGATGCAGGTGGCGCCGGTGGCCTGTGGCGACCGCCCCCAGTGTAGCCCCGCTCTCTCCGCGGCGGTCACCGCCATTCCCGGCGTCGTGTTCTCGGGCGGCGTGAGCGGCTTCCTGCGCGCCTACGCGACCGATGACGCACGGCTGCTCTGGGAAATCGACACCGCCCGCGACTACGCCACGGTCAACGGCGTTGCGGCCCATGGCGGCGCCATGGACGGACCCGGCCCGGTCGTCGTCGACGGCATGCTGTACGTCAATTCCGGCTACGCGCAATGGAGCGGGCTGCCCGGCAATGTTCTGCTGGCCTTTGAAGCCGGCAACCCTTGACAGGTATTTGCGCCGGCAAGCTGAGCACTACTCGCGGCGGGCTATTCGTGCTTTGATGCCGGACAGGATCAGTCGAGAGGTCCGAAGGGAGACCGTGTGGTGATTGGCGACGTGCTACGCAACATCACGTCAGGGGCCGTTACCCTCGCGCGCTCCAATGGTCCCGAATCGCCGATATCAGGGACCGGCGTCCCGAAATCGACCGACATGGCAGCCGCGCTTCAAATCGATGCGCATGTCGTTGCGCACGAAAAACACAGAAACTATAAGTGCTTGAAAGAATGGTCGGAGTGGCAGGATTCGAACCTGCGACCCCTGCGTCCCGAACGTAAGTAGCAAGCGAAAAGATCAACAAAAACAATGAATTTCACTCGCGATTGACCACCTTTATCGCCGTTTGTTCATGGTGTTTCGGTGGTCAATCGGTGGTTGGCGAAGTCTGATCCTCTATGCGAGTAGCGGATTTCTACTCCGCGGGTTGTAGGTTCGAATCCTGCCGGGATCGCCAGTTCACTTTCCCGCTCCAGTCTTCTCAATAGGTCGAGATTGATTTTGGCTCACCGGGTCAGAAGGTGAGCCAGTGCCTGTTCCTGAAATGAGCTTCGCCCCCTCACGCGCCATCTTCTTTCGGTTTGCCGCTCGCGTGTAGACTTGTGCCTGCGATATCGACGACCAGCCGAACCACGCCATCAATTGATGGTCGGTAAAACCGAGCTCGGCCAGATAGGTCGCTGCGGCCTTTCGGAGACCATGTGACGTGCACCGCTCCGGCAATCCTGCCTCGTGACAGGTATCGCGGAAGTAGTTCCCGAACCCGGCAGCGGTAAACGGCTTGTCCTGGGCCGTGACCAGGAAGGTCAGATGGTCACTCGCCGGCATTGCGTCGATCGCCGCCTGAAGGCGTGGCATGACTTCGACGTTGAACGGCACCCCCAGTCTTCTTGCGGCCCATCGCCATCATCCCGTCGCGGATATGCTGCCGCCCCATCCGGACCACGTCACAGCGTGGCTGGCCGGCCTGCAGGAGCAGCTCATAGGCCAGCCGGGCCCTGGTGCCCACGGCCCAGCCGGGCCCTGGTGCCCACGGCATGACACTTCTCGAACTGCTCGCACTCGGCAGTCTTCCATGGATGGTGACCGCCGGTCCTCAGGGAAGGCTCTTCGTATCGGTTCACGTACTCCAGAACCGGCAACAGCCGATCACATCCCATCTAAGGTATTGAAATAACAATCTTTAGTTTCGCCCCGTCGAGCAGCTCACCAGTCAGCCTACAAATGAGAACCACTCCAGCGCGGGCGGCGCGCCGAGGTCACGCCGCCCCGGGTTGACCCAGGAGAAAAGAAGTACGTCTGTCAAACCAATGGCTTAGAGCCTTATTCTGGGCAAACTTCGGCGGAAGTCTCTGGTTCGCTGGGTTGGTCGAGGATCAATCAGGTGCGGATTAGGGTCGTAGCCGTCGGAGTAATTGGCCTGGTAGGAATGGGCGCTGTTGCAGCCTTGGGGAGGAGTCCCGCGCCAGCACATCCAATTGCCTACCCGGTGGCGGAGACCTCGAGTAAGAGCGACCGTCTACCGCTGAAGCCCGCACCCGCAGTTGTGGCTGCCGTCGAGAACGAAGTCGCGCCAGCAAACGAGGTTGCTGCGGTCACAACGGGTGCTTCAGCTTCGGCAACGATCGCCGCCCCAGCAGCACCCCCAATAGCTGTCGCGCCCCGTCCGAACGATCGATTGAAGGCGCCGGCCAAGATCATTTCTCGACATTGGCATGATCCTGCGGACACCAAGTACAAATCAAAGCCGAATGCGAGTAGCGGAAGCAGTTCGCCAGTTACCCGCCCCGAAGCGGAGAAACAGCTTGGCGAAGTTAAGAACTGCAGCCAGAGCGGGCTGGACACTTTCCTGCGGTCGGTCAATCTGAAGCCGCGCTGCGCTTCCTAGAGAGTCATGAAGAACGGCCTCCCCGCGTGGCTCTCACCGGCGGCGTCTTTTCCTGGGACTTGCGGCAGATCAATAGGAGCTTTTGCACAAGTTGTAAGTTGACGCGCAGCACCGGGGCAGGTCCGAGACCGAGGTCGAGCCATGAGTACTGTCCCTCTGGACGTTGAAAGAAAATGCGAACAGCGGTGGGCAGCCAGGCGTAAGCAGCCGGTTCTAGCGGGAGCACCTGAAAGGCACTGGTCCGAAAGCCCGATTGAACCGCCCGCTGGGCATACAAAGGCTGAGCAAGAAGCTGCTGATTTAACCCTTCAGCCCACGAAGCAGCGATTATCGGGGCCAGCTGAAATCCCACCGCCGCGACAAAACATTTCGAGCCCGGCGGCGTCACCCCGGCCGGATTCTGATTAAGGGAACAGCAACGTCGGTTGCATAAGATGTAGTCCACTCGCTGCAGGACGCTCGAAAATGACCGAGTACGTCATCAGGGAAGTTGGCCTCCGCCAGTGGCTCGTGTTTGCCGATCGGCGAAGCATCGCTTTTTGCGCCGACGAAGATGAGGCGGTGAAAGCCATGGCCGAACATAGCGCGCGCCGCGGTCGACCACCTGAAACAATGGAAACTGCGTCAAGGGAAAACCCGCCGGTGTGAACCGGCGGGCTGCATATGACAGGTGGCTCAATTGTGGTTGCAGGCGACGGTGTTCGTCGTCACGCCGCCGCTAGGTTGGCTGCCGTAACGGCCATCGCTTGTCGCAGTTGATAATGCCAGCCGTCCGGGCCGATGGTGTCAGTGACCGGCCATTCGTCGCCTGCGTCTTCCACCTCGTTCGAATACTGGAGAACGGCAGCGATGCCGGCGATAGTCGTGGGTATCGTTGACGTCAGCTCCCACGCAGCATCCATCGCGGCGTAACAACAGGCCTCGTTATGGTCTCGGGCGGCGTAGTAGGCGTCTGTGCCGCGCTCCGCCCAATCGTATGGTTCGATGGAAGCCAAGTGGTCCGCCGACGCCTGACGATGTTTGGCGATGGCGGCGAATGCTGGATCAACGGAAGCCTCGGCGACTCCGGCTGATCCACTGAGCGTTGAGCCGGCAGCACCCGCAATCATCTGCAGGCCGAACCTTCGGGTTATCTGGTTCATACCATGCTCCCGTGTTGCCAATCCTGCGACCCGATCTGCTCGAGTAGGCCGTCCAGATCCGCGATGCCGGTCCGAACCCCTCCTCAAGGTCGCGGGCATCACCGGCCGCCCAATGGGTCTGGCTGGCCCATAGGAGGCTGCCGAGGCTCGGCTCGGAGTCCGCTTGGTCCTGCTCGGCGTCGACCTCAAATGTCTGTTCGCCGAGACGCTGGCGGGAGGCGTACCGCTGGTCCAGCATGCGGTCGAAGGTGCCGAGGTCCATTTCCCGGTCGTCACCACAGCTGCCCGCGCCACGGCGTGGCGTTCGTCTTACGCCAACATCACGATATGTGAGGGACAGGCTTTCTCAAAATGGCAGGGCTGCCTCAGCGCAGGTGCCATCTCACCGGGGTTTTGCGGGCCGCAAGTTCCTTGCAACCATCTCTGTTCAGGATCATTGTTCCAACATCACCGGCCAAGGGTTGCCTGTAGGCGTCGGTGGCTGAGAGACCGATAGCGCTCCCGCCTGCATACCAGGGAGGGGAGCGCATGACCGAGCTCCGACTTTCCAAGCGAATTGTTCCTCTCGATAAGAGCGTCTGCGCGGAAGCTGAGCGGCTGCGAAAAGAGGCGCGTGGCACCCCACCAGGAGTCGAGCGCGACCGGCTTATTCGGCGGGCGCGGCAGGCTGAAGCAGCCTGCCGGATGACGCGATGGCTGGCTTCACAGGAGTTACAGCCACCAGCCTGAGAGCGTGACGTTCGTGAGAATGCTGCAGGGCTCGCAAAGACCTGTTCGCGCGATAACGAAACGGCCCCAGCACTTCTGGGGGCCGTGGAGGCCAGCGCCGGGGCCGCTGCCGCGCAGCCCTATCCTGTCTCGCCAGGCCGATTCGCAAAACCGGCATCTGATACCTACCTTCCGGGCATGCCAATCACCCGGAAGCCGCTCGAGATCCCGCCGGCGGTGGCCCGGCAGTTCGCTGCGGACATGCGGGCATATCACGCCGAGCAGGATGACATCCGCCGCGACCGGATCGCAGTCGGCACCAGGCACATGCTACTAGAGTACACGCCGGCCGGCACGAAGCCGCGGCTGAGCGAGGTGAAAGAATTATTCGAGATAATGAGATGAATCGAGGGCTCGCAATATTCGCTGCGGTGCTGGGATTGTCGTTTCTCGTCTTCGTCGCACTCGATTATGCGCCAGCGCTTCTCGGCTGCCCCATCAAGGGAAATCTAAGTGCAGCCGGCGAGCGGATATATCACCTTCCGGGGCAGATGTACTATTCGCAGACACGGATCAATTGGTTTCGCGGTGAGCGCTGGTTTTGCTCGGAAGCAAGCGCGCTTGCAGCCGGATGGCGCAAGGCGCGGATCTAGCCGACACCCAACCCCGCTTGAGCAAGCGTCCACCACGCCTCTGTTGTGCTCATCGGCACCGACAGTATTCTTACGGGACCGCCTCTGGCAGACAACTTGCAATGCGTGCGTGGATAGTTCGGCCACCAGCTATTCGGTGTGCCGAACTCAAACATTCGGAGCACGCAAATGAATATGCATCCTCGTTTTGAGACAGCCCGCGAAAGCACGGTACGAGAATTGACGATCAGCAAGATACTGGCTGATCTTGTCCGCACCCTCCAACTGATCGAAGCTGAGATCGCGGCCGAAGAAGAACGCGCGAGGATTTTCGACCGATCCAACGTGAGGTATCCGATTTTGGCAAAGTCGCTGAACGATCGGCGCGACAATCTCAGGGTGACCATTGCCGCACTTGAACAGCGTCTCACCGAGAGAGACTCAGCATCACACAGCGTCGCCGACAAGGACGAAACTCAGCGCCACATCGTAGGCGTGTTCAGGGCGTTGTAACCCGCTGCCTTCAAGTCATCTATTGAGAGTCGACCGTTTGCCGCGGCTTCGAGGATCTTGGAAGCAACGTGCGTCCTAGCGCCGGTTTCAAAGACGGAAATATTCTCGCAAACTTCCTCTAGCACCGCTCTTAGCAGCGTGGTCGTTTCGGCGTCGAACATGCGTTTCCCTCCAATTGGAGATTGATGCTGAACTCCGCGCGAGCGGAGTATGTTCGCTCGCGCGGCGATCGCCACGCATTCCAGTCTGGGCCATGAAATCCCAGCTCCGGGAGCTTGGCACTTGTCCGCCAAGGTTTTGTGACACGCGCGTTCATCGTTGCGCTCCCAAGGCCGCTTCAATGCCCTTGAAAAAACTACGCCGTCGGGCTCGAAATATCGCGTCCCGGCGGCGCCTGTCACTGAGCCCCTTAATCTAGCAGCCATTCACCCGCGCATTTGTGAACCAGATCACAATCGCCCCCCGTAAGAACCCGGCCCTTCACACTGGCCAAGAGGTCAAGAAGATATGGGGGTAGGTGTCAGCTAGCTTTTAGCCACGAGCGCTTAGGTCATGCGAAGAACCGATTCAGCACTGTGTTTGATGATCGGAGCCTTTATATGGCTTCTTCCAATGCTGCAGTCTGCGAAATCCGCTGAGAATGAAGCCAACAATACGCTGCGTACGACACATTCGACCTACACTATTTCAGAAACACCCGAACATGAATACACGCAGTGCCTGTTCCGCAACGGCGAGCGCCTCTTCTGTTCGACTGCAGGGGGTGTTCTCTATTTCGGCGAGCTGGTCAAAACTAGAAGCTACACTCTCTTGCCAATTTCCGATTCCTGCGGCGGTAACGGTTGCCCTTCGCGGGACGTTCGACTCGTTGTCGAACGGGGTTCAAAAATAACGGTCAAAAATGTTGTAGAAGATTGTTATTGGTGTGAGCTAACGGTCCTCCATAAAAACGCTCGAACCGACACGGCGACCTTCAAGATCGGCAATAAGCAGGGCTATCGGCTAGTTGAGAGTTTTCGAAGAGGCACTCTGTCAGTTCATCGCTCGAAGATCACCTCGAAAATCGACGCCAGAACATGTAGCGATTTGCATGAGACGATAAAAGCATGCGCGTCCAGTGAAACACGACCTTGCTTCAATCCATACAACTCGTCCGCCAGCGGCAACCGCATGATGCTTTCTATTGAAAATGACCATCCCAGTTTTTCGAGAAGCGCTTTCAACGAAACGTGCGACAACATTTGCGGTAGCGGAAAGGAAATTACGTACCGGCAATTTTCAAGCAAGTTCTGCCGTGGGTGAAGGCGCGCGCCGCCACAATGGGAGCGAACAGCCCCCAGCACTTCGGGGGCCATGGCCAGTGTTGGAGCCGCTGCCGCGCAACCGCTCCTGCCCCGCCAGTTCCATTCGCGAAGCCGGGCCCGCTGAAGCGTGATGAGAATCGAGGCCCATACTCGGTACCCGTTCGCACATGCAGAAGGGCACGAAGCGGCTTGCCAATGTACTCAGGCGGTTCAGGGCTTAACCAATGACGACCCCATAGAATTCCGGCTTGTTCTCCACCGTTGGTTGCGGAAGGATGCCGTTTGAGACCGGGGAGACCCTGACGCATGGCTTTGATTACATGCGAGGATTGTGGAAAATCCATTAGCGGTCGGGCGCCAAGCTTTCTACTCCGCGGGTTGCAGGTTCGTATCCTGCCGGGATGGCCACGACTTATGCCGATAAAATAAGGGTTTCTTGCAGTTTCGGCTTCGTTCCAGCGCCCGTTTTCATGTTGCAAGGCGCTGCGACCCCACACCAGCAGAATCAACACGTTTATCAGCCGCTACAAATCACTCCGCGCAACATGGGCGCAACACGGCGGTTTAGCGTTTGTTCTGAAAATGGGGCGCAATCAAAAGCGACCCCAGCGCGGGCGCGCCGGGGCCACCACTAAGCTCCCGGTCGAGGGCGCCACCCGTCCGGGAGCAATGAAGGGACTCATTGGCCCGGCCACTTGTTCCTGAAACATGGCAATGCAGCATAACAAGGATGGCGGCCCTGGCGCGGGGAACGCCAAGGCCGCTCTAAACTCCCGGTCGGGGGGCAACCTATCGCGGGAGCTTATGATGACTCCCGGCATTGCCGCTTGTTCCTGGTGCGTCAGCCCACCCGCAGATTTTCGGCGGATGTTTTTCCGCGATTGTCCTTCGCTTCGTAGCTGACTTTCGCGCCCTCATTTAGGCTGCTCAGGCCCGCCCTTTCGACCGCGGAAATATGCACAAAAACATCCTTGCCTCCGTCATCGGGCTGGATGAATCCGTAACCCTTCGTCGGGTTGAACCACTTCACAGTACCTGTAGCCACAGACAAAACTCCTTTGGTCCTAATGCGGGAAACCTAAGCGCTGCGCGTCATGTCCCGCAAGGACAAAGACGCGTGGAGAAACAGCCGTTGGCAAATCAGCAACCAAACTGGCCCCTTAAAAAATAGCAACTCGGGCGGGGGCACTGACGTTTGCTCGCGCTTGGGAAATTTTCATGGCCCAGGTTTTGGAATGAACGCCGCCGGGCGCACATTTCTGAGACCGGCGACGTATTTTCTGGCTGGCCCAGCGGTTAAACGTCGGGCGTCACCGTGTCGATGCCGAGCGAGCCGAGCACGCCGCGGGCACGGTCACGCTCAACACCGTGCTTGAGATCCACCACGCGACCGCGACGCAGCCAGGCCACTTTCTGACGCTGTTCGATTGGGGCCGCGGCGGCATTGAACTGCTCAATCGTCATGCCGGTATCAATGTGAACGCTCTCCCGTCCGGCCTCGATTGCCGATGTTGCCACGCTGATCGCGTCCTCCAACTGGGCGATGTCATCGATCAGCGAGCCATGCACGTCGCGCAAAACCTTCTCTTTCAGCACGGCTAGATGGCTGTCAGCCACACCCGTCAAAGCGAGCGCTGCCTCGATGATGGCCGCGCGGACCTGCGGATCGAGGTTCTCTGCCCTGGTGATCTTGTCGCGTTCGACCTGCGGCAAACCGCGCAGCCATGTCCGAATTTCCATCTTCGCGATGGCCCCTGCCGCGTCGGCTGGATCGGCCTTCGGAAGTTGTAGACGAGCGCGCATGCGGTCGAGCTCCTGCTTGGCTCTCGAGATCGCGCAGCGCCCCTGATGAAATACGGGCACGGCCTGGTGCAGGATGTGATCGCGGTACTGATCCTGTCGGCCCTGATCGGTGTATCGAGTATCCGCATGAAGCTGTTTGCCGATGTTCTCGGCGAGATCGACAGACGACAAGGCGTCCAGGTAGCCCTTTTCCAAGCGCTCGATGGTGGAGTCTGGCTTTGATGTCAGCGTCCACATCCGGATTGCCTGGTTGGCTCTACCAGGAACGTCTGCCCGCAGCATCTTGCGGCGACCTTTGACGCTAACTACTCGCCAATCGAACTCATCTGTTCAGATGCGCAAGCTCTGGCGGCGAGAGGCTAGGATTGGATTTCCCCGAACCTTTTGGCAGGACACCAGCGTCACTCGCAGCAACAAGCAACGCGCTTACGCGCCCATGCGAAAAATTCAACCGACGCGAAAATGATCCGCGCCGCCCGCCCTTCATCATGGCGACGCTCTCCGTAGTTTCTGGATTTCACTATTCCTTGAGGGAAATGACGGCGGTGCCAGTCACCTTGTAAGTAACGGGCGACACCGGGCGGCGGCGGCCTCCGCGCGCCTGAGTCGTCACGTCGGACCACAAAATTTGGTAAGAGGTTGGGGGCCTTGGGAACGTACAATCCCGAGCAGTGTGCTCATATTGCTTACAACGATGTTCCAGCGAGCGCCCACTTAGACGGTCCGGCCTCTTTCGGTCTGCTTCGCTTTGCTCGTTCTCTCACAGACGCGCTTTATGAGCGATCGAGACAGAGCTTCGAAAGTCTGAAAGCGTTCTATTTTGTGAACCGCGCGCGTGTCTTCAGAAAACCGGAATACCCGACTTTTGAACGAAAGCGACGCCGACGGCAATAATAAATAGTCCAGGACTGCCTCGTTGTTCTCCCCCATCCTTAGCGCAACTACCCATCCCTTCGGCCATCGCACGCGACTACTCAACAACCAGCGTATCGGCTCGCGCCCATATTTGCGCCATTTAGCCACACGGAAGCAGATGTTCACGGCGTTATCTATCCGTAAACATTCGATCGACAGATCAAGTTTGGCATTCCTACCCGCCCCCTCAAAGGCGTCCCGAAGACGGTAGGCATTCTCGAGGTGGAAATTGACCCACTGTCTGTGCTCGGCGAGTTTATCCAGGCGGCCTTGGTTGCCGGTGTAGCCAATCAACCGATAGATATTTCGAAGGGTGCCAAAGTGATTCAAATATGAGGTGAGTGAAGGTAATCCGGAGCTTTCATCAATAATCGAAGCATTGAGCTTGCCTTTCTTCATCAGAACCTTACGGAGGCGTACCAGCATCTCCTCCTCGGAAATGCAGACTTGACGCTCCTCCATCGCCTTTTTTACTCGCAGAAATGTGTCACACTTGATGATTGGCTCAATCGAGTCATCACTTCTAATCCAGAGCTCTCTGGGATTCCGCGTTCGCTTCGCCCCTAGTTTCTCGGTACAGCGATTGTAGATGAAGTTGCCGATATAAGCTTCGTTATGAAGAATTACGCCTATCGAACTCGAACGCCATCGGCTCCCTCGGTTCGTGAGGACGCCTCGTCGGTTAAGCTCTCGCGCAATTCTCGCCTGCGATTTGCATCGTAGATATTCATCGAAGATCCATTTAACGACGGCGACTTGATCTCGCGAACCTGGCCCAAGTTTTACACGGTCGGTGGTAAGAGACTTCCGCTCACCGCTATGCAGAACTCCTTTCGCCTTACATTTGTCGTCAACGAGCCGTCTCTCTAGCCCATAAGGTGCTGGGGCACCCATCTTGAACCCGCGATTTGCCAGGCGTAAAGCTCCTGCAAGAACCTTGACTGATAGCTCCCGGCTGAACTCCGCCGCCATGACCCTCTTGATATTCTTGACAATGCTCGAAAGCAGGCCTCCGTCGTTATCGAATTGCTCGCCGCAATAGGCAACTTTGATGCCGGCCCTTCGGCAGATGAATTCGTAGTGCGCACTCTCATCTACGTCTTGAAAGCGGCCCCAGCGGCTGACATCGAAAATTAGCAAATGACCGAAGTCCGTGTGACCAGTCTGGACGTCATTGATCAGTTCGGTTAAGCCTGTTCTATTCTCGATTTTGAGACCGCTTTCCCCTTCGTCACGATAGGTGCGAACGATCCTGAGTCTGTGGAGTTCGGCATAGGCGGCGATTGCCACCGCCTGATTTTCAATTGAGTATTGCTGGTAATCGGTGGACATGCGGACGTACTGTGCCGCGCGATAAATCTTCTGCGACTCGGGTACCCGATCCCTGTGTACAACGAGAGACCTCGCCATGGTGCGGCCCTCCGCGCGGCGGTAATCCTGACTACAGCCCGACGCAAGCGATAAAGCTCGACAGCGCCGCCCCTGGGTTACAGTCATCATAGGGACGGTCAGGTGCGCTGTCGTATCGACAGCGTGTCACCGCGCGCCCTGCGCAGCAGCCGGCTCATCCTCAGCCATAACCACGTTCAATGCAGCCACTGCTGCGCGAACCTCCTTGCCGGCCATCCTCGGCGCATATTGGCCGCCGAATCCCAGATACTCGCCGATCTCGCCAATCCTACCGGGATCGCCAGCATTTGTGCCGATAAAATAAAGGTTTGTTGCAGTTTCGGCTTCGTTCCATTGCCCGTCTCCGTGTTGCAAGCCGTCGTCAACCGATATCAGTAAAATCAACGAATTACCGACGCCTACGGATCACTCCTTGAGCGCGACACGACAGTTCGATTTTCGTTCAGGGTGCTGGATGCAAAACCCCGCACAGCGACAGAATCACTTCTGGGAGCGGGTGCCAGTACTATGTCGCGGGCAGGCACGCCGTGACCGCTGGCCTCAACCCGATCTGCGGCAACCTTCTTCATCACGCAATCGAATGCATGTTGAAGGGCGCGATGGTGAAGACGAGGACCCTTCAGGAATTGAAAAAGCTCGGCCAGGGCTTGCCGCAGCTCTGGCAGACCTTCAAGTCCGATGTTGGCGATCCTGACCTCTCCAAATTTAATGTAGCCGTCGTCGCGCTCGATAACTACGAGGATCTCCGATATCCCGACGATGCACTGAAGAACGGCATGGAGTCGGTGATCATAGACGCGTGGACAACGACAATTAAGATTGGACACGCTTAGCGACGCGCACATCCTGAATGTCATTGAACCATGGACGCACGGCATCCGCCTTATCGGTGGTTCTATTTGTCTAGAGAGGGCCTTGGCGTTGTATCACTACGCGTGGGCAGTCTCGGATATTCGATCTTGGGCAGCTGCCCAGTTAGCGAATTTAGAAACGCGACAATGTCGTTTTCCTCTTTATCGCTGAGCTTCGCGCCGAGCTGGGTCTCACTCATCACGCCAACCGCTTGCTTAAGGCTCCAGGCTTGGCCCGAGTGGAAGTACGGGGCCCGCAACGCGACGTTGCGCAACGGCGCGGCGCGGAAAACGTATTCATCGCTGGCTACCTTGGTAACCGCAAAACGGCCCTTGTCGGCGGATGGAAGCAGCGTTCCGTCCGGCCTTTCAACCACGCCGAACGGGAAGTAATCTTGTCCACCGACGTTGATTCCATTGTGGCAAGACGAGCATCCTTTTTCCATGAATAACTTTAGTCCCGCCTTCTGCTGATCATCGAGAGCATGCTCATCGCCCTTGAGGTACTGATCAAACGGGGCAGCAGGTGTAATCAGAGTCGCTTCGAAAGCCTCGATCGCCTTGGCGGAATTGTCAAAGGTGACGGGCCTCGCCTCGTTCGGGAACGCTTTCTGGAACATGACGACATAGTCGGTCATCGAATTCAACGTATTGAGTACCCTGTCCGGCGTGGCATTCATTTCGACACTCGCCTGGATGGGGCCGGTGGCTTGCGCCTTGAGATCTGCCGCGCGCCCATCCCAGAACTGCGCCACATTGAATACTGCGTTATAGACGGTAGGTGCCCGACGTGGACCCCGCTGCCAGCCATGCCCCACCGACGTTGGACCGGCATCTACGCCGCCCGCGCCAAGGTTATGGCACGTATTGCAGCTAATGATCCCGCTCGCCGATAGCCTCGGATCGAAGAACAGTGTCTTGCCAAGTTCGACCTTTTCGTGGGTGACTGTGTTGTCCTTTATCGCAGGAACGACCGAAGGAATCGGTTTGAATGCCTCCTTGGCAGCGCTCATCAAATCGTCAGTTGCGCCAGCTGCCGAGGAGACCAGCACCCCAACGCTCAGAACGCACAGCTTGTAGACGAGGGAAAGCTCTCGTATCGTTGACTTCTTCATTGCTTGCATCACCAATTTCATAGATGCCGGAAACGGCCGAAAAGCTGCACGCGGGCCCCTCCAGGAAAGGCACAGCTCCACCGGAAGCAAACGTCGACGGCAGCTCTCGAAGCCGCCGGCCACCTCGCGTGCCACCGACGAACAATGAAGAGGCGGTCAACTACAGCGGTTATGATCCAGGATCGCCGAACACGCAGCCTCATTCGCCCACCCCAGCACTTTCTGCCGGTGCAAAGACGTCTGCGTGAGATCTGAGTCGTCGAAGCTGTTGATATTGTCAAAGCAATCCATCCGATTCTCCTCCCCCAGATCTGGGCAAATCAAGCCGGACCTGTCAGTCTAGCTAGAGACCTTCCCATGCTGTGATCCTTAGCTGTCGACAAGCTGACGAGCCCCGGAACAATTCACAATGTAGGTCTTGCAACTTTCGTGTAACGCCGTTCGGGTTTTTCAAGCGGGTCGACGGCAAAATTACGCGGCAACTGAGCGAGCGCAACGCCGCCATTAAGAAGCTCAATCTCATGATGTCCCTCAAGGCACGGGCCTTGAAGGCGAATAGCTGAGCGGCGGCTGTCGCGGTGTTCGCGCAATCGGATGGCGGTAGCTTGATAGCTGAGCAGCAGCGAATGTTGAGGAACGTCGCATTGAGCCGGCGACGTCCGGCTAGTAGGTAAGCGGACTTCGCTCTCCTAGGTGGGCGTGCGCCGTTCGCGCTCAGCCCTATTTGCAGCCCTGAGCCGCTCTCCAATGTGCTCAGAGATATCGCTCATCTCAGCCCGCAACTCGGCTTCGGAAATATCCTGCTCTTTGGCAGCCTCGACAAGGCGCTCAGTGAGTTCCGCAACATCCTGCGACGCGCCGGGAGTCCGATACTGCTCGACGGCGTGAACGCTATTCTCGATCCAGAAGTCGATAAATTCCCGGGCTTTGCTCACTGTATTCCCTTTAACCAAACTAGTGGCCCAGCGTTAACGCCAGTAACGGAACGGAGCAAGGCCGTCTTAGCGGCGTCGGCATATACCAAGGTTTGACGGAGGCGAGAGTTAGGAAGTGACAATCGAACGGCGGATGGCCGATGATTGAACGCGATCAGAAACAAAGGAATTGCCGCAATTGCGACAGCCAAAAGCCAAACAGAACGATTCCTGCGCTGAAAATAAACTCGCTCATGGCAACCCTTCGCCTCGGACACACTCTGCCCTAAAAAACCAGACTAGTTATGCGTCGCGCATAATCCATCGGCCATAACAGGTTGTCCTTCCGCACTTCACCTCGATTAAATCAAACAGATCGGAATCTGCGACATTCATAAAATTTCGACCCCACCGCAAGTGCCACGAGAGATATCGAGGTGGCCTGAGGGAGTTATCGGCGCAGCCAGCGGAACGTTGTCAGCACCGCTGTCCGCTCTGCTCTCGGTAAGCCGGCCGTTGGTAGGTTCCAGGTTGAACGTGGCACGCACCAATCGGTAAGCAGCCGCCCCAGACATTCAGAGCAGTGAATGAAAGCGAACGCCCCATGGAACCGGACTGGCGCGTCATAATTGCCTCGCTCGGTACATCACGGCTCCAGGAACACGTCAGCGGGCGATCATGAGGCGGCCAAGCCACGAGCAAGGCGGCCGGATCCAACGGCGAACCTCCAAAGGGGTGACTGAAACTGGCATTTTTCTAGCATGTTGGTCTGGGTTCATCTCGACGACATCCCAACCGGGAGCGCCCTTCGTGTACATACCGTCCCCCTTTCGAGATGACGACCTCGAGAACATGCGAGCGACAATCCGCTGCGCTCGATTGGCCAACCTGATCACGGCCACGTCGGGCGGGGCCCCTTGCGACGCCACTTCCGCTCTTGCTCGATGAGAGCGAAGGCGAGCACGGCACGCTGTACGGGCACCTTGCGAAGCGCAATCCGCAATGGCGCATCGCCACGATCGGAGATGCGATGGCGATCTTTACTGGCCCGGAAGCTTACGTGACGCCATCCTGGTATCCCAGTAAACGACAAGCTGAGCATGTGGTGCCGACATGGAATTACATCGCGGTCCATGCCCATGGGCCGATTGAGTTCTTCGACGATCCCGATCGCCTGCTTGAGATCGTGACGCGCCTGACGAATATCCATGAAACGTCACGTGCGACGCCTTGGGCCGTCAGCGATGCTCCCGTGGATTTCATTGCCGCCCAGTTGCGTGAAATCGTCGGCGTGCGCATCCCGATCACCAGGGTCGAAAGCAAGCGCAAGATGAGCCAAAATCGCCCCATGCCTGACCGCATTGGTGTCGCCACCGGCCTAGCCGCGAGCAAGCTGGCACGAGACCAAGAAGTTGCACCTCTTATCCTGGTTCAGGACTGAGACGATCATATGCTTGACCGTTGTCAAGAGCGGCGGTCGACGCGCAGCTCTCACGGGATCCAGCAGCAATAGTTTAGCCGCTACGCCGCCCAAGGTATTTTTGCCTTGTGGCATCAATGGTTGCTCGCGCCAGATTGGAAGAGTGAATGTTGAGCATTGGCTGCAGTCTTCTCAATGGGAAGCTGTTCAACGCTCCCGAGCTTCGACTAGCAACTCAGGGTATCGAGAAGCCCATTCGCCTCACCAGAATTGCGACCGATACTCACGAATGAGTCAGTCGGCTCGGACTTATCGCACCTGGTAGACTCTTGTCCGCATTCTGACAGAGGCACAATCTCATGTCAGGTCCAGTACAGCGCGCATAGCACGCGTTCAGACCTTCCAAAGCCCGTTCGGCCTTGATCGTCGGCTGGCATGACCATTGCTTCAAGTAAATCGATCCAGAAATAGGGCCACAAAAGCAGCAATGCTCATGCTCTGCGCCCCCATCTCGCCTCAGAATAACGGTCCGCCCGCTCAGCTCACTAGCGCGCGTTGTTCCGCTGACCACTCTGTCCGACCATACCCACCAGGATCGCACCGAACACGTAGACCAGCAAACAGCCAGTCTCGAACACGTTAATATCGCACGATTACTTGTCTAGGTTCACGCATGAAATCCGCCGTTGTATTCGACTGGAATGGCACGCTGCTCGATGATGCCAATGCCGTGCTGCAAACCATTAATGCTATTTTGAGCCGCTTCGGTCGATCAGCCGTCGATATGCACAGACTTCGAGAGGAGTTCGAACTCCCTCTTTCGGTTCTTTTCCGCAACCTAGACATGTCGGAAGATGAAATCGAAGTCGTGCATAGTAACGACAGCGCCATTTTTCACGACGCCTACGAATTCTTGGCGCGCAACGCTGCCTTACGTAAGGGGGCACGAAACGTCTTGCTCGCCCTTGATCAGAGATCCGTTCAAACCGTCATTGTCAGCAATCACATTATTGAGCCGATTCGCACACAAGTGCGAAGACTCGGAATCAAGACTCACGTCACGGATATTTTGGCATTTGAGAGCCGCGCAACCCAGTTTAGGAGCATGAGCAAGCAAGAACGGCTGCGTTTGTATATGCAGGCCAACGATCTATCCCCAGAAAGAACCGTCATCGTGGGCGACATGCCAGTTGAGACGGAGATCGCCCGCAATCTCGGTCTTATCAACGTGTCAATCACGGGGGGATTTGTTTCCGAAGCGCGCCTGTGCGCCGCGGGGCCTGACTACATGATTCACGACCATCATGAACTATTACCGGTTTTGCGGAAGCATTGCATTGTTCAGAGCAGTTAAGTGACCACAAGAACATAACTGAAGATCCGCGGCTGGCCCGCTGCTGCTATCCGCTTCGTCTTCGCGATCCGGTGATATTCGAGGTCGGAGATCGAGTTCTTTCACTCGGTCGAACCGACGGCTCAGTCCGATAAGTCGCGTCAAATATCGCGATCCGCTTAGTGCGATCTGGCTACACGTTCGGTCTTTCGCCTGGCATGATGCTTGCTGCAGATCATTCGCGAACCGAGAGGCGAGGAAGAACTGCAGGGCCTTGGAAAATCAACAGGAGCACAACGGCTTTGATCGATGACGTCATTCCGGGCACCGATGTTGTGAAACGTGCAGCGCGCATCGGTGCCGAAGTCAAAAATATCAAGCTATCGGGCGATCTACCGGACCACACGATCGCTGCGATTAACAGCTTGTTGCTCGAGCACAAGGTGATCTTCTTTCGCAATCAAGGACATCTCACCGACACCGAGCAGGAGCACTTTGCCGCTCGTCTCGGAAAGCTAGTGCCGCATCCGATGCTCGGTGCTACCAAGGGAACGGCGTCGCTCCTCGAACTGGACTCCACTCGCGGCGGCAGTCGCGCCGATGTTTGGCATGCCGATGGGACCTTCGCCGAAGCCTATCCCAAGATTTTAGTCTTGCGAGCCGTTGTAATGCCAACGTTCGGAGGCGATACCGTTTGGTCGAACACAGCAGCCGCTTATCTTGATCTGCCGCCGCCGCTACAACGCCTTGCCGAGGAGCTATGGGCCGTTCACAGCAACGTTTTCGATTACGCTGGGATCGCGCGCGTCCGTGACATCGACAAGAAACACTTTGACGATGTGTTCACCAGTAGGATTTTTGAGACTGAGCATCCCGTGGTGCGCGTCCACCCCGAGACGGACGAGCGGACGCTAGTGCTCGGCGCCTTGGTGAAGCACTTTGTTGGGGTGCCCAAATATGACGGACAAAAGCTGTTCGAGCTGTTCCAGTCTCATATTACCGCGCCCGAAAACACTGTGCGGTGGAACTGGTTAGAGGGCGATATCGCGATATGGGATAATCGCGCAACACAGCATTACGCCGTCAACGATTACGGGGACCAGCATCGCGTGGTACGTCGGGCCACGATCGATGGTGACGTGCCCGTCAGCGTGGATGGCAGGAGAAGTGTGACGCGCCTGAAGTGACCGAATAGGTGTCCGCCACGACCAGCGCTCTCGCATCCGAAAATGGACAAAGCCTGGCTACCGGAGTTGTTTAGGGCGGACGTGGGAACGCTAAACGATATCTCAACTGTCAGGACAAACTCAGCAGCCTAAGTTGACATCGCAATTATTTAGCGTCCCGCGAAAGCTTCGATAAGCATTGACCATCACTTCCCTTCGCCGGCGGCCGGTACGTGCCCCTCACGTTTCAGTTTAGAAAACCCTCGATCCGTGGCCATAAAGCGCGCCAACATGGGGGCGATGAGCTTAGTCGGTTCAACCACTTGACCACCTTCACGCGTAAGGGCTTCTGCATATGCAATGAGATCACGATGCACGGCCGCCGGCAGCTCCGTACTCACTTTGACCGGCTTGTCGTCTGGAAGCTCTCCTATCTTGAGCTTTGGCATGTTCTCACCTTCCATACGGCGCAAGTATGAGGTCACGATTGACCAGAACACGAACCGGAAAGCCAGGTCGCACGGTCAGGGTAGGCTGGATGCCGAGACTGCGGCGAACGACCTGCTGTCCGGTTTGATTCAGTGAGTCGGAGGCGCCGTGACGCAACGCTTGGATAATCGCGCTGTCGTTGCTGTTTGTGTCGGATCCCGCGCCTACTTCCGTCGCAACAGCTAGAAGCGTCGATAGTGCCGCAGCCTTGAATAGTTCTGCCCAGTGATTGTCGACTTGGTCTTCCAGACCCGCATAGCCAGCCTTATCAGCGCCAGGCTGCCGCTCAAGAACGATAGAACGCCCATTCGGCATGATCAGCCGCGTCCAGACCAGCAGGACGCGCGACTGGCCGAATGAGACCTGATTATCGTACATACCGATGAGACGCGCTCCCTGGGGAAAGAACCGATGTTAGCCACGTCACTTCTCCTGTTGTGTTTCGAGCCCGCGACCACCGCGGCCTCGATGGCGATCTAAAGGCCGAGGACGATCGGCGACGCACCCCTCGCGGGCCGGAGCAGAGCGGAGGACGCCGTTGGGGCGACTTTCTTGTCTCGCGAGGAATGGGCGCAGCCCAGGGGAAGAAAGTCGCATCAACGGCGTTGCGGCTCAGACGATCGAGGCGAAGCCGGTCTTCGGCCAGATCAAGCCATCAAAAAGGCCACGTGCGTCCGCGTGCTGAACCGCAAGCTTAGGGAGAAGACTGGCGAATCTCGGTCGAGCAGCACAAGAGGTTGGAACGATTCGGCGTAGAAAGAGAAACAATCTGCCGCGAAGGGCGGAATCGTCCATGAAGAACGATCGAGAGCGCGCCACGCGCCACCACGGCAAGTGGGCTGAACCGAGATCGGCGCAGCCTGGTCGAAGCGCACTGATGAGGGGCGCGATTACCTCTCGCTCTCATCATGTTGACCCCGCATTCAATATCGCTGATCTAGGCGAACCTGTTCGACGAGGAAGGTGACGAAGGATCATCCCTTGTGCTTGGCGGCCGTGAGAATGGTTGAGGCCACCGATCCAAAGCCTACCCGGCTCGAACAGGCGGGTCTGCGCGAGCAAGAACAGTCAAGCGCGTCCACGTCGTGCCGCCAACGCAAAACCCGCCCATGCAAGCGAAGGTCTCACCCCAGGCCAGCGACGGCACCCCGATCTGGGACAGGGCGAACGCGAACACCAGTTTCTCGATCGGCATCTCCAGTTGGACGGCTTTGAATCCGAGCGTGAGGGGCGGCCCGTTGCCCGTACCAACGAATGTCCCCATTGCCGAAGAAACTGGGCCTATTTAAAGGGCGAGCGCACGACCGCTTCCTCAAGCCGCTTCGGCGACAGGCACGGACCCGTCAGATCCCAGAAGATCAGCTTGATGAACACGGTCAGGAACGACGCTTGGAAAGCGGCCGCCGACACGGGAATCGGTCCGATAATCAAAACCGCAGAAATCGCTTGAACCTCACGCCGCGTCAGGGCGTAAAGACTTTAGAGACGCGAAACATCGGACAGGGATGTAGCACAAACAAAATGACAAAGCTGGTGTCGTCAACACTGGGCGTGATCGTGGAATGTTCCTCAACGGATGAGCTGCCCGACATAGAGCATGATGTGCGGCTGCAACGGCCGTCCTTGGATCTGCTTTAAGCCCGCGCGAAGATTCGCAATAAGCGCACTCCCCTAGTATGAGGCAAGATATTTCGGGATCCAGTCACACAATTGCGAGGCCGCGAGTCTTGCTGCTGTCTCCTGCTGAACACTTCGTGTCGAGATGACAGGTTGACTTCTGCGGATGTTCAGGCAGGTCACTTTCATCAGCCGCGCAAAACTTTCTCCAAAAACCGCCCTCTAATCTTGAGTAGAGTACGCGCAAGATCGACGTCGATACGGATGTTTTGCACCGCCACAAATAAGATAGTAACTTCGCGAATTCACCCCAAATCTCCTAAACGATGACCACATACGAGAGATTATGTGAAGCCGCACCGTTCGTACTCTCAATGCGACGCGAACGGTGCAAGCTGGCGCGCCCAGCGTTACGCCAAAATCGTTCTGTCGCAAGAAAATCGATCCAGGAGCCATGGATGAAACTAGTGAAGACCTCCGTAATCGCATGCGGCCTTTCGGCTTTCCTCGCATACCCCGTCATTGCGCAAAGCCTCGCCACCGACGCCAAGGCTCGTAAAGGCGTGCTTCGTACCAACATACAGAGCGGCATGAGCGATGACGAGGACTCCTCGCCAAAGCTCAGGACCTGGGGCGCGAAAGTGGGCAGGAAGTCGACCAAGGGCGCGAAGAGTGCAGCCGGCGGCAACGCAGCGGACAAGGGGACTGTTGACTAATTCGCGACCAGCAGCATGCCGATGAGTGGCAATCGACACTGACGCGAAGCCGTCTCCGGGCGCATCCTGCGGCCGGAGGCCGAGCCCGCAACGCGCCAAGATGGATGGCTGGATTGTGACGCTCGCCAGTCAAGGAATACGGCGACGAAGAACAATGCAGCCATTTAGCTCGCGCGTCTGCAGTTGCCGCCCGACGGAGACCATGAAGCTGACCATGATCAACTGCGGCGCAATGACCGCAACGCTCAACTGCCCGCTCGAAGAGGGCAGTTGCAAGGGTCAGCGTTGAGCGCGGCGCGCTGATCGGTGTGCACAATAGGATTGATCCAATCACCTCGCGACCTCCGATTTGGGTACAGCCCCTCCGATGCTCCTACCACCGGTCAGGTTACCGACATTCATGTTCGAAAGCCGCCCGAGCAGTTGGCTGGCGCAGCGCGAAAAAGGCGCAACTTTTGGCATCCCGTCGTCCCTTCATTGTCTGGCACGCCGGTTGCTGAGTCATGCGCGGCTTGGTTGCTAATGACGACCTCGTAGGCCCAAGCCGCTTCGTAGCGCAACTCGTGCGGGCGGCTCTCGCGCCGCCCGCACACTTTTTCATGGTGTCGACCAGCGCCGCGCTTCATGAGTTTATGCTTTGCATCGTGACGAGCCTGCGCGCGCGAGCGTCTGGCACGCAAGTTGCTGGGAGGAATACGGCTTGGCTTCTCATGCATCGCGCCCCCCGGGATGGCCAAGCTTCCACCCAGACTAGCGCGGGTGGTCCCCCAGCCGCCCGCGCGATTTTCCGTTGGCCACGGGTCTGCCGCGTTCGGTCCCGCGACATGCCGTGGAGGTTATGCGCATAAAGTCGGCGATCCGAAGCAGGCGATCTATCGCTTCCGCGGCGCGGACCTGGCGACGTATCTCAGGGTGCGCGAGACGATCGAGGCGCAATTTCCCGACAATATCCTCAAGGTCACCGCGAACTTCGGGTCTCGCGGCCAGATACTGGATCACGTGAACCGTTGCTTCGAGGAACGGCTGTCGTCGCAGCAGGCCGGTTACGTTGCCTTGCAGACCACGAGGGCCGCCAGCGAGCAGGGCTTGCCGTGCGTGGCGAAGGTTTCCGTGGAGCTTCCCCCCTTGACGAGGGTCGACAGTGCCCGCGACGAGGAAGCACAAGCCGTGGCCGAAGTATGCTCGCGCCTCATCGGCAACGTCGACATCAAGCTCAACGACGGAGAGACCAGGCGCCTGTGTCCGGGCGATATCGCCCTGCTCGCACCGGTGTCCACGGACCTGTGGCGGTACGAACGGGCTCTCGAGGAGGCGGGACTTCCCTTCGCCTCGCAGTCGGGGAAGAACCTCTACAAGCGGCAGGAAGCGCAGGATCTGGTGGCGCTGATCCGCGCCTTGGCCGACCCCCGCGACACGCTGGCGCTCGGAGCGCTCATGCGCGGTCCGCTCGTGGGCCTATGACCGAGCAAGAGCTTCTGGACATCACCGGCGATCTTCCCGTCGACGGCGACCGGATCGCAAGTCTTTCCCTCCGGACCGATCCGGCGGCGATCCGGAATCCGGCCGCTCGGGAAGTGTTGACCGTTCTGGCGGACCTTCGCCGTCGCATTAACGGAACGGCGCCCGCCTTCGTTCTCGCCGAGGCCATCGAGCGAATGCGCATCCGCGCCATCGTGGCAGCCCGTAGCGGTGACCAGGCGGCGCGGGCGCTCGCGAACGTCGACGGCTTCGTCGAACGGGCCCGCAGCTACGATGTCCGCGGCTTCGTCCAGTTCGTCAGGGACATCGACGACGAATGGTCGAGCGGATCATCATCGCCGGAAGGCATGATGGAGGCCGACGGACAGTCGATCGAGATCGTCACCGCGCACACGGCAAAAGGACTCGAGTGGCCGGTCGTCATTCCGATCAACCGCTCGTCCATGCCGCGTCGGGTGGAGGCCTTCGTCCATCGACGACGGGACGAGAGCCTGCATTGGGCGCTGGGCCAGATCGTGCCGCCGGGTCTCGGAGACGCGCTGCGGACGGAAGAGGCTGAGAAGAGGGACGAGAACGTACGGCTCCTGTACGTCGCGTGCACGCGGGCAATGGAGCTCCTGGTGATTCCAAACTTCACGTGGAGCAACGACGCCTCTTGGGCGAAGCTCCTAGATTTTAAGCTCGACACGGTGCCAGAACTCGACGTCGGCCGCCTTCCCCGTACTCCGCTCGCCGCGCATACCCCCGTGGCGAATCTCCAAAGCGCCGCGATCTTTCGGGAAGAGCGGGCGCGGATCGATGGCTCGGCCCCGCGTCCGCTGGATCAAGCCCAGCGACGGCGATCCCGACGTGATCGCCGTCGATCTTGCTTTCGAGACGAGCGAGGAAGGGCCGATTCACGCCTCGCCGGCGATCGAGGGCGGGCGCATGCGCGGCATTCTGCTCCATAAGCTGATGGAGGAACTGATTTCCGGCGAGCTCGAGGAGCACTCGGAAGCCGCGACCGCCCGGTCCTTCGAATTGCTTCGTCAATTGACTTCGATCTCGCCGACCGATGCCGACCTCGACGGGCACGAACTCGCCGCGACCGCCCTGAAGACCCTGCGATTGCCCGACATAAGCAGATATCGCGGAAGAATGGTCGCGGAAGTGCCGATATACGCCTCGGCGGACGCCGCCGACGATCTGATCGGCGGCCGCGCAGACGCGATCGCCTACGACGACGAAGGGGGAGTCGTCTTCGACTGGAAGAGCGACGTCGACCCCAAGGAGGCCGAATTCTCGACCTATCGGCGACAACTCGTCCAGTACCTTCGGGCGACCGGGTCGCGTCGGGGCGCCATCGTCTACATGACGACCGGTCACGTCGATTGGGTCAGTCTCGCCGGTTGACCGCCGAGGTCCGGGTCGGAGGCGATGGCATCCAACATGTTCGGCGTTGAGATCGACGCCAAGGCAGCCATTCACGAAGTCGGCGACGAAGGCGCCTGCGAAGTCATCCCGCGCCACTCAAACCAAAATGGCGAACCTATATATAATTGAAATTACTATGTATTTTTTCTTATTGTATTCGAAGATCGGTAGAGTGAAGCCTTTTATCGCGGATTAGACTCTGGATCGAGTGCAACCCGGTAGCAAATCCACTAACGTATTGCGCGAACCCTCCGTTAGGGAGGACCCTTGGGATGAGGCCCCATGCGAAGCGTGAGCGAGTCGGCCGACCTCTTCAGGCACGTAAGCGCCGATAAATCGGAATTCTATCGCCGTATCATGGACGTCTTTGCGGCGGCCAAACGGCAATACCGCTTGCAGCTTAGACCCGACGAGGTTTTGGCCGAGGCAGAGTGGAGCGGCGCGCCCCCTCGAATAGAAGAAGTCAACGGGGCCCTCACTCAGCTTACCGTATGGGGAAATCTAGAATCGCATCCCGATACGGCGCGAGTTTCAAGTCTAAGCGACTTTTATCGCGCCCGCTTCCTCTACCGTCTCTCGCAGGGTGGAGAGGCTGTCGAAGCTGCGCTTTCGCTCTTCATACAAACGCTGCAGCGGCGCGCGGAGCTGCAGACTGTCGCACTCGAGGACATCGCAAATCGCTTGCGGGCCCTGCAGACGCTTGCGGGCGAGCAGGAACCCGATGTCGCGAAAGTTCACGAAACGCTGCGCGACCTCGTACGCGTGTTCGAGGGGCTGGCGGAGAATGCGCAGGCCTTCATGGCGGGCGTCGCCCGTAGCATCGAGCTGCAGCAGGCGGAGTCTAGCGCCGTATCGACTTACAAGCGGCAACTGATAGATTATCTCGAGCGTTTCATAGGCGACTTGGTACGCCGCTCCGATACGATCGCGAGCCACATCCTCGCCCTCGATCCACGTATCGACGTCTTGCTGCAGCAAGTCGCAGCGCGCGAAGCTCGCGACGCCGCCCCAGGGAACGAAACCGATCGCGTCGAAGCACATACGTCCCATTGGAACGCTTGGCGCGAACGTTGGAAGGGCCTCCATGGATGGTTTTTCCGCAGCGGCCACGAACCCTCTCAGGCCGAACTGTTGCGCGCGAGGGCAAGATCCGCGATCCCGCAACTGCTCGGTGCGATCGCAGCGCTCAACGAGCGCCGCAGTGGGCGCAGCGATCGATCGGCGGACTTCCGAATACTGGCCAACTGGTTCGTCGCCTGTCAAAACGACGGCGAGGCTCACCGATTGGCACGCGCGGCCTTCGCGCTCAATCCTGCCCGACATTTCGCATTGAACACGGACGCCGACGCCGATCTGCCGGCAAGCACCCGCTGGGCCGATGCTCCACCATTGAAGATCCATCCTCGACTGCGCGAGTACGGCGAGGCGACGCCGCGCGGGCCGATGGCCAGGATCCGGGATCGCGCCGAAGCCCGCGCACGCCTGGCTCGGGAGTTGGCCGAGGAGTTTCTGCAGGTAGAAGCCGCGCGGCGGCGTCTCGCGAACGGCCATCCCACCCGACTTTCGGATCTGGGGGAACTCGACGGACATGCCTTCGGTCTATTTCTTGGACTACTCGGCGAAGCGCTGACGGAACAGACGGATCCGGAAGCCTCGGTGTCCCGGCAGACGGGTGATGGCCTGCTCCATATCGACCTCACGCCTCTGGCGGCGGAAACCCGGGCAGAGATATCGACGCCGCACGGCATCTTTTCGGGGCGCGATCACCTCATCACGATCACGCCGACGCAGGACTTGCGCTGATGTCCAGAGCCGAGGATGCGCGAGGAAGCCGCAACATCGGCCAGGAGCAGCGCAAACATCAACGCGAGGAGTTCAGGACGGCGGTCCGCGCGCTCCTGATGACTCCGCTGATGACGCCGGCCCACGACGAATTTCCCTCAGTACGCCGGCAGGCCGACCTACTGCGTGCCTGGTTCTCCCGCGAAACCGGATGGCCTCTGCATATCGAACAGGAGGGGGCTCGTCTGTACAAGCGACCCGCCGAGCTCTCCGCGACCACGCGCGGACTGCCCGACTACGATAGACGCCGCTACGTCCTGCTATGTCTCGCATGCGCCGCGCTCGAGCGTTCAGAATCGCAGATCACGTTGCGTCTGCTGGGCGAAAGGCTGTTGCAGCTCGCTGCCGAGCCCGTTCTGACATCGCTTGGCTTCGCCTTCACGCTCGGTACGCAACATGAGCGCCGCGAACTTGTGGCGGTTTGCCGGACGTTGCTGGAGATCGGAGTGCTCCAACGCGTCGTCGGCGACGAAGAGGCCTTCGTACAGACGCGAGGCGAGCAGGCCGACGCGCTCTACGACGTGCAACGCCGGACGCTCGCCGGCCTGCTCGCCGCCGTGCGCGGTCCCTCGACGTGGCGACCGGAGGATGCCCCCGAGACCCTCGAGGAACGCCTGAGCGCGCTGGTCGACGAGCACGTCGCGGACAGCGACGAGGGACGTCGCACCGCGCTTCGCCACCAACTCGCGCGGCGCCTCCTCGACGATCCCGTGATCTACGTCGAGACGCTCGATGCCGAGGCTAGGGCATATTTCGTCAATCAACGTGGGGCCATGGCTGCACGTCTTTGCGAAGCCTCGGCTCTGACCGCGGAGCATCGGGCCGAAGGCCTGGCGCTTGTGGACGAGATTTGCCTGCTTACCGACGTCGCCATGCCGGCTGAAGGCACCGACGCCCACGCCACCCTGCTCGTCGCGGAGTATCTCGCAAGTGCGATCAAGCGATCCGATGCTCTCGCGGAAGCAAATCCGCATCGGATCGAGTTCTCCGAGCACGAGATCATCGCTTTTCTCCGCGATGCCAAGATCAGATACGGTCGATATTGGCGTAAATCCGCCCGCGAAGCCGGGGCGGAGCGCGAGCTCGCCGGCATCGCCATCGAGCGGTTGGAAAAGCTTCAACTGATCGTACACGGCAGTGAGGGGATCCGACCGTTGCCTGCGATAGCCCGCTTCGGCCTCGGCGAGGCCGAAATCCGAGATCCTTCTGATGCGCGGCGGGCGTCGATCGCCGAAGGGATGGGTCCGGCGTGAACGAACGGCCCACTTCCTTTGCCGCGACCTCCGAACGACCGGCGCTCCCGATTCCGGTCCGGGATCGCTGGCAGCCCCTGCGCCTCGGGCTGGTGGAGATGTTCCATTACGACAGCGAAGAGTTCTGGTTTCGCGACGGTCACTTGCTACTACGCGGCAACAACGGTACCGGCAAATCGAAGGTGCTGTCGCTGACGCTTCCCTTTCTATTCGATGGACAGCTAAAGCCCTCTCGCATCGAGCCCGACGGCGACAACGGCAAGAGGATGTCGTGGAATCTCCTGATGAATAGTTACGATCGCAGGATCGGCTATTCCTGGATCGAATTCGGCCGTCTCGACAAGGACGGCACGCCGCACTATCTCACGCTCGGCGCCGGGCTCTCCGCCGCCGCCTCGCGCCCGAATGTGGAAAGCTGGTTCTTCGTCCTGGACGACGCGGACAAACCGACCCGCATCAACCAGGATCTATGGCTGATGAGCGAGCAGCGAGTGGTCCTGACTAAGGAGCGCCTGCGCGAGGCTCTCGAAGGTCGAGGTCAGGTGTTCGACACCGCCGCGAACTACCGTCGCGCCGTTGACGAGCGGCTATTTCATCTGGGCGCAAGGCGCTACGACGCGCTAGTGGATACGCTGATCCAATTGCGTCAACCGCAATTGTCGAAGAAGCCCGACGAGACGGCATTGTCGAATGCGCTGACGGAAGCATTGCCGCCTTTGGCTCCGGAACTGCTGGCCGACGTCGCCGAGGCACTGGGCCAGTTGGAAGAGGACCGCCAGCAGCTCAAGGAATACCAGTCGCTTGCCGAGGCCGTCGACCGCTTCGACCAAAAATACCGTGTCTACGCGGGCACGCAGACGCGAAGGCAGGCGCGCACGCTGCGTCAGGCCCAAACGGAGTTCGACAATGCGAGCCGTTCGCGCGGCGAGGCAGAAGCTAGACTGGAGACCGCTTCGGCCGCCGAGGACGTAGCTCGCAAAGCTTGCGATGCGGCCGAAATCGAATTCAAACGCGAGCGATCCCGCGTCGATACCCTTCGCTCGGGAGCGGGGATGGAGGACGCGAACCGCCTGGAATCGGCGGAAAAGGACGCGGAAGGGCGTCGGAGGGCTCTGGCCGTCGCCGAAGGCGCGATGGAAACGGCGAGCCGGCGATTGACGTCCAGCGTTGGGGAGACCAACTCCGCGGCGGAGCGGGTTCGGCAGATCGATCGTCGCGTCGCCGATCTGCGCCGGGATTGCGCGACCTTCGCCGACACGGCCGGAGTGTTCAACGCGCATGCCGACAATCCGATTGCCACGCTCGATGCCGAACGGCTTGCGGCGTTGACGCCTCAGACCTTCGAAAAGGCCGGCTCCGAACTTCGAGCCCTCGTTGAGGGCAGGCGCGAAGAAATTGCGTCGTTGCGGAGGCGGGATGCCGAAGTGGCGGCGGCGGAGTTGCTGAATACGCAACGCCGAAATTTCCGAGACGAATGTCAGGACGCCGCCGATGCCGCCGCGGAGAGACGCGAATCGGCCGATGCAGGCGTGGAGCGCGAAGGCCAAAACCTGATCGACGCATGGGAGAATTGCTTCGCAGGCTTGAAGCAACATCGCGTCACGTCGGACGACCGCTTCGCGACTCTCGCCTCCCTATCCGAGTGGGTCGTCACGCCGACGGGCGACAATCCCGCGCGTCGGCTTCTGCAAGACGCGCAGCAAGAGACCAGCGAACGCCTGGCGACGACCCGCGTCGCGCTCGAAGGTCGGCGGCAAGGCCTGCTGACGGAACGCAAAAATCTCGAGGAAGAACGCAGCCGCCTAGAAGGCGGGATCGATCCCGAGCCGTCCCCACCGCATACCCGCGATCCCGAAGCCCGCAAGGCGCGCGAAGGAGCCCCTCTCTGGAGGTTGGTGGACTTTCACCCCTCGGTGACGCTCCCTCAACGAGCCGGATTAGAAGCCGCGCTGGAGGGGGCCGGGCTCCTCGATGCCTGGCTTTCGCCCGACGGTCGCCTCCAATCGTCCGATCGAGGTACACCCTTTCGAGACGCGCAGATGCTCGAACGAGGGTCTCAATCGCCGTCGCTTGCCGACTGGTTGCGCGCGGACGTGCCGGCCGACAGCGGCGTCCCTAACGCGATCGTCGAAAGCATCCTCCGTGGAATCTCCTGTGCGGACGACGAGCCAGCGGAGGCAGAGTCCTGGATCGCTCCCGATGGCCGCTTTCGGCTCGGGGCCCTGAGTGGTGCATGGGAGAAGAAGGAAGCGGTCCACATCGGTTACTCCGCGCGCGCCGCCGCCCGCGCTCGAAGATCGGCGGAAATCTCGGAACGGCTGGCGGAGATCGCCGGCGAGACTATCGGACTGCAGGCGGAGTTCGACGGACTAGCTCGGGATCAGAATGAAGCGACCGACGAATGGCGCCGTGCGCCGACCGACGACGCCCTGCGCAACGCTCATCTCTCCGCTGCGACCGCCGCGCGCGAGGCGGCAACGGCTCGCCAGCGGTTGACCGAAGCCGCGATGCAATTCCATGCGAGCGAAGAGGAACTCGCTTCGGTGCGGCGACGGCGCGCCACTGACGCAGCCGACCTTCGGCTGCCGGCGTCACCTTCCGAACTGGCGGCCGTCGAAACGGCTCTAGGACGCTACCAGGAAAGCCAACTGCGGCTTACGCAAGTCGTCTTGGAAGTACGCCTTGCGTTGCCCGATCTGGAGCGGCTACGCGTCCGCGAAAACGAGGCGCGAGAGACCGCTGCTGCGCATGAAGACCAGCTCTCGACCGCAAGAATCGAGGCTGAAGAGGCCGCGGTTCGATTCGACGTGCTGCGCAAAGCTATCGGTGCGAAGGTCGAGGAACTGCGGCGCCAGTTGAACGAAGCCCGCGCAGCATCCGATGCCGCAGAGATCGCTCTGGACGATGCGGAGGAAGCCCTGAAAAACGCAGGAGAGGCGCGCGCGGTCGCTCATGAAAAGGTCACGACCGCGACCGTCCTCTTCGAGCAGAGGAGCGCAGCACGCAGCGAGGCGATATCGAGGTTTCAGCAATTCACCGCGACCGGTCTACTAACCGCCGCTATCCCGCAAGTCGTATTGCCGGAGATGGGTGGTCCCTGGACGATCGATCCGGCCTTGGGGCTGGCCCGACGCGCCGAGCAGGCGTTGTCGGCGCTGGACGACAAGGACGAGGCGTGGGCGCGCGTTCAAAGGCAGATCAGCGAAGAACTGACGGAGTTGCAGACCGCGCTCAGCGCGCTCGGGCACCGGGCCCAAGCGGAGCAGAACGATTGGGGATTGATCGCGCACGTCATCTACCAGAACAGGCCGGAGCGCCCCGACATGCTCGCGGCGCGTCTCGCCGAGGAGATCGCCCAGCGGAGCGAACTCCTGACCGAGAGCGAGCGGACGGTGCTGGAAAATCACTTGCAAGCGGAGATCGCCTCCGAAGTGCAACGCCTGCTGCAGGCTGCGGAAATACGGCGAGACTTGATAAACAAGGAACTACACAGCCGTCCGACATCGACCGGGGTGCGCTACCGACTGATATGGCCGCCGTTGACGGAAGAAGAAGGCGCTCCCGTCGGGTTGGAAGCCGCACGCAAACGTCTGCTGAACGTCAACGCGGATCTGTGGTCGGCCGAGGACCGGAAAGTCGTCGGAGCCATGCTGCAACAGCGCATCACTGCCGAGCGAGAGCGAGCGGATTCGGGAGCAAGCAGGGATTCGGCCGGACCATTGATAGACCAACTCTCCCGTGCCCTGGACTATAGGCGCTGGCATCGCTTCAGGGTCGAGCGTTGGCAGGACGGAAACTGGCGCAAGCTTTCCGGCCCCGCCTCGAGCGGCGAGCGGGCGCTCGGATTGACCGTGCCATTATTCGCAGCGATATCGAGCTTTTACACACAGGGAAGTTTTCCGCTGGCGCCGCGTCTGATGCTGCTCGACGAGGCGTTCGCCGGAATCGACGACGCCGCGAGGGCGCATTGCATGGGATTAATTCGCGAGTTCGATCTCGATTTCGTCATCACAAGCGAACGCGAATGGGCCTGCTACGCCGAGCTTCCTGGCGTCGCGATCTGCCAACTACAACGGCGCGAAGGAATCGACGCAGTCTTCGTCTCCCGTTGGAGCTGGGACGGAAGAGCCAAGAGGCGCGAAAGCGATCCCGACCGCAGGTTTACGCCTTCATGAGGTCGCCGATCGAGCCACGGCTACAGCGCCTGCTCGGAGGAACCGAATACGCGAACCTCCGCAAGCGGCTTCGCGACCGGTTCGCCCGGGCGCCGGATGGCGAGGAGGTCGAAAGCTTCCGGATCGGCAAGCTGACTTCCGACGAGCACGCCCTCTTGGCGTCCCTGCTGGGCCGCCATGTCCGCCATTCCTCCTCGCTGCAGGTCGATGTCGGCCGGGTGGATGCGACGTTCCGCGATTCCGGCATCGCCATGTCTCTGCGGAATGCGCTTGAAATCATCGACGGGCCGATCGCGAACCTGGCGGAAACGCGGCGCGCATCGAGACAGATGTGGTCGGATGTTCTCGACTTATGTACCCACCAAGCGCTCGTCGAGCTGCTGCGAACTCCCAAGGGGCTAGGTCTGCTCAAGCGGCTCTCAGGCTCGCAGCCGGATGCGGCAATCGAGCTGTGCCGCAGGGTCGAAGCGACGCTGCGGCGACTGCCCGCGAATGCCCTCACGCGCTCGCAATTGGCCGCGGAAGCCCTGGGAGACGCACACGCTCTCGATGGCGGCAGGCCGGCCGCGACTCTGATCCTGACGATCTGGCGGCGGCCGATTGCGCGGACCGGTGGCGAAGAAGGCTTCGACGAGCCGGAAGGGGAGGCCGAAATCGAGTCCGCCGAACGGGCAGAGCGCGACCGCGACGTCTGGGCCAAGGCCGGGGTCCTGGTCAACGAATTGGCGCGGCCCGCTTTGTTCCTGAATCTGCCCGTCGAGGGCACAGAGAGGTACGGACAATTTGCGGGAGAGCCCGTCTACGCCTCGTTGCGGTCGCTCTTGCGCGCGCCTCCAGCATGGAGGGTAGCGGGTCGAAAGGTCTACGTCTGCGAGAACCCCAACCTTGTGGCCATCGCCGCCGATCGCTGGGGCGCCGGCTGCGAGCCGTTGGTTTGTACCGACGGAATGCCCGCCGCGGCACAGAGGTGCCTGTTATCGCAACTGACCGAAGCGGGAGCGAGGCTACACTACCATGGCGATTTCGATTGGGCCGGTGTCCGCATCGGCAATCACATGATGCGCGAGCATGGGGCCAGTTCCTGGCGGTTCGATGCCATCGACTACGTATCAGCGGTTGAAGGAGCATCAGGACTCGGACAGAAGCTCACCGGAAAGGCCTTATGTGCATCTTGGGATGAAGGCTTGACGACGGCGATGCAACTGCACGGCCTCTCGATCGCTGAGGAGTCTGTCGCTGCTTCCCTCTTGAACGATCTCAGATCCGCAAAATAGCGGTTCGTGGTTCTCCAGTCGCCCGGGTCTCGCAGCCCCAGTTCGGCCTTCCGATCTGAGAACAACGAGGCGACGGTCGTGAAGCGACCTACGGAGTTCGAGGCCCACGCTGTAGTCGCCGCCGCGCAGGCCATCGAAATCCCACTCGTAGATCGAAACGGGTCCGATGGCAGCTTGGCTCTGGCCCAGAAAGAATGCGAAGGCGTTCGGCCCCGCGATGAAGAGATGAACACGGCGCGACCCACCCTTGACCGAAGCGCGTATCGCGCCCAACAAGGACAGCGCCATCGCCGCCGCGTGGCTGCCCGATCGCACGCTTTGGTAGGATGGGCCGCCAACGGGGCTTGCCTTCATCAGCGTGCCGACGGCGGCGAGCTTCTGGACGTACTGGCGGACCGCGGGCGCCACGTCGTGCGTCAACGAAACGGCGACCGCAAGGTCCGCCCCATCGGCGTGGACCGCCTCCTCGACGGTGGACAGCGTCGGCCAGGTAGGATCGAGCGGCTTGTCCGCCGCCGACCGCATGTGGCGACCGCCGGCTCGCTGCTAGGCGGCGTTCCTCGCGGCTTGCGCGTCCCCGCAGTCGTAATAGACTAGGACCTGCGGCCAGCCGCGACGGGCCATGAATTCCTTGAACGACATCATGAGGCGTGCGGCTCGGAACTCTTTCGAAAATTGTCGTGACGCGCATCCTTCGACCAACCGATGCGTATCCCGAAGGTAATGGCGGGCCTCCAGCGCAATCAGCGTTCGTCTCCGCCGAGGCCTTTACAGGCCGATCGGCGGAATTTCGGTCCCAAGCCGCCGTTTCGCCCGCTTCGTCGTATAATCGGGACCATACGGCCGCGCTGCGGCCTCAATATTTCCGGTCGACCATGAACGCGCCTCAACGGCCCTAGCGCCGCCATCACCACGTCTGGCAGAACTACCTCCGCCCTTGGACCACGGACGGAGGCCTGTTCTGTCTGCAGGATGACCGCGTCTTTCCGAGCGGCACTCGCGTACTCGCCGTGCAAACCGACTTCTACAAGCTGCAGCGCCTGACGCCTCAAGACCTTGCGCTGCTCAAGATGCTTTTCGGGCAAGGACGGCCGTCGGCGGTCCGGACGCACGGCAGCCTGGTCGCAATGCTGATCGCGCCGTTCGAACTGGCGGAGCCGTTCCGCGGAAGCCCGAACTGGCCCAAGATCGAAGCGCAGCTCGACGAGCACGCGTCGAACGTGCTCGAAGACTATCATGCGAGCATCGAATCCTCATTTGCGCCGGCGCTGGAGCGTGCGCTCGCCGGTGACCTCGGCTTCTACACCGACGACGCGGAGTTCATCACCTTCCTCAACTTCCTCTGCACGCAGTACATGCGGACACGCGGCATCAAGGAGCGCACGCTCGAGCTGAGTCCTTTCCTCGAGCGCGTGTGGAATGTCATGATCCACATCACCGCGACGAACATCGGCAGTAGCCTCTACGTCGAGCGAAGGCGGCGGAAGCTGGTCATCGTCGAGAACCGCTCCGAAGTGCCATTCGTCACCGGCGACCAACCTGCTATCAATCTGAAGGGCGCCCGCCCCGTTCCGACGGACCAGGCTGTCGATCTACTATCCCATCGCGCCGACCGCGGCGCTGCTGATGGCGGACGTCGACGAGGATCCGCTCTTCCCGCCACCGGCCTCACCCGAGCAGGCGACGGAACTCAACCTGATGGTCGTGCGCGCCGCGCACAAGCAGGTGTTCGCGCAGTCCGCAGCGTATCTCGCCAGGTTTGCCGAGGGCGGTTAGGCCTCCGTCCGCGGAATAGGTCGCCGTTTCTTCCCTGTCGAGATGATCGGTCACTCACGGCGATAAAGTCGCCACCCCGGCAAGCAGACGATCTGCGGCCCGTATCGAGGAGACACGATAAATGCAGGGTCGGCGACCCTCCCGTCCTCGATGGCCGAGGCCAAGGCTGCCGGAATCGTCCGGCCGCCCAATTCCACGCCAGAGTTACACCGGCCATTTGACTACATATAGCAGGCAAAGCGTTGCGTGCGGCTCTACATTGTGTGGATCAAAATGATCGACTCACGAATTTTGGTTTTCGCCCGGGATCGACTCAAGATTTTTGGTTTGTCGACTCACGAATTTTTGGCGGCTCAATACAAATCAATGGGTTAAGCGACTCGCTTTTGATTGGTCCCGACACTTGTTATTCGTCCACTTTACTCGCTCGAAGTATAAGAGCGTCTCGATTGCGAGCTTTAAGAACGACTCGATTCTGTAAGTCGATATCCGGTCTTGGAAATCAGCGACCAAGCCTGAAAAACGGAACATTAACGCCAAAGATTTCGCCGTACGTACGCAAGCGATTTCACGGTGATCGCTCGCCGTTTTGATGGCTCTTAGATGCCAGCAGCCGCTGGGCTGCCGGCGGCGCCGATCGCAATGCTCAAGCTGGTGCTGGTCGTGCTGCTGGTGATGATGATGATGCCGGCATCATAATCGCCGGCATGCCGATGAGCAGCAGCATGCTGTTCATCATCATGGTGCCGCTGATGATCGGCGCCGGATATGCCGGAGCCGTTGTTGCCGACCCTGGCTGCTAGGCTCGCGCAGCGCTATCTTGCTTAGCGAAAAGACGCGCCGCGCTTTCCACCACCTCTTTCGGAAGCATCCTCAATTGCTCTGCGTCGAACGGGAGGTGAGTAAGATAGTTGGCCACCAAAGCGCCTACGGCTTTGGCCTGCGCTGCATCGCGTTGGCGTTTGAGCGCCTCCCTGTCCGCACGACGGGACAGCCATAGTTTATGGGCGGCCCAAACTCGCGGATCTGGAGCTACGATGCGCACCGGTTGGCCCTTTTCGTCGATCGCGACCGCCTCGAAGGCGGGAGCATTCTGCAGCCAATCGAGTCCTTCGATTTGCACGGCAGTCAAATCTTCCGGGTCAGAGCCGATCTTGTCTGGAGCCTTCTTCCAAAGTGGGCCCTGCATTGGCTTAATCAAATCGACGAGATAGCCGTCCCGGTTTACAGCACGGAACGTCTGCTTGGCGCGTTCAAAGCTGGTGTCCAATCGCCTGAGTATCTTCATGAGCGATCCCTCAGAGACGTCGTCGTCCGCGACCAACGTAAGTCCGTCCCGCGCGTCCAGATCGATGTCTTCCGTCGTGGCGAAGCCCGGATCGAGTCTGACGCCGGAAGAGGCCTCATAACCGTAGATCGCGTTTGTCCCGAGAATCCGAATCCCAGAACCCAACATTCCGCCGTCGAGAGCGCGCATGATCCGGGCACCAATCAACGGTACGCGGCCCAAGCCGAGCGCACGATTGACCGCGGCTTGCCGCTCCATGGTATCGCGCAAGTTCTTCAGCCGGTCTTCTGCAGCAGCGCGTTTAGCTTCGAAGTCCGCCTTCATCTTTTCAGTTTTGGGGGAACGCGCGCCGAGCGAGGCTTGCCTCCTTAGGCCCGCTTTGTCGTAGTAGCTCCGGACGAGGTATTCGCGGCCTTTAGACTGCAACCAAGTCAGGGAACCCCGATGAGCATCGTAGGTCTCCTTGGCGTCCCTCAGGGCCTGGAAGCGCTGCTGACTATTGACCGCCTCACGGCGCTGGTCGTTGTTAAGCTCTTGAAAATCCATGGCTTCAACAATCGGACTTGATTTTTGACTCAGCTGTTAAAACGTTATTTCTTGTATACAATCAATGGGTTCAACAGTTCCATTGGAAATATGGCCGAACCGTTGAAGCCGAGAACTTTTTCTATGACCCGCCCGCTCCATCGAACCGCCGATCAAGCGGACGCTCATCGGTTTCTTCCTCTGCAACATCACGATCCGACTCGTAGATGAGGCCGCCAACTACCCGTCGTCCAAAGAGGACACCAGACCGACTGCTTCGTTTTCGATTACGCGCAGCGAGATGCCTTCTTGTGCCGCTGCTGCCGCTCAACAGTCGGCGGCACGAATGCCGATGACGATCATGATCGCGCCGGCCGTTTCGGTGCCGCTGCTGCTGCCAACCGGCGAACGCTCCGGGCGAATGGCTCGCCGCCGCCTCGCGTGAATGCCTTTGGCTGAAGCGGCCAAGCTCGACGGCAATAACGATCTTCTTGCGTGCGTCCACCAAAGCTCTGACAGCGGCTTCGTCGACATGTCGATGAGGCTCCCTCACAGCTGCGATACCCTCTCGGCCCAATCGGCATGCAGATGCTGCTGCTCGACGGCACCTGCGGCACGCCTCATCCTGACTTTGGCATGATCGGCGCCGATCATGCCGGCGCCGATCATATTGGGCACCGCGCGGCGGCGATCGCGATCACCCTCATGACCCTTCGGCCGGTTCTGCAGGAGCCCTTGAGCCGTCTCGGGGTCGTTGTGCCATTGATTTGGATAGTCGCACATTCCGTCGGCGAGCAACGCGTGGCGGCTTGCGTTCAGCATTGACTTCGCGCTGTCGAAGTCTGCAGCCATCATCGGAGAAATGCGATGTCGCGGCAGTGCTCATTGAGCGGAGAGCAAGTGGAGCTTCGGCATGCACACCGTCGATGATGGTCGGGGCAATGGATGCCATACCGACGAGAGATGATGTTCAACTGAACCGGTGAACAGGCGACCACATCTCGGGACCAGCGTTTGCCTTTGCGCTTGATTAACGCCTTCGTGACACGAAGCCTCGAATTCCGCCTTACAGGCAGCCGCACCAGCCGTCCGGCGCCATTCACATGATGTGATAAGACCCGATGTGCGAATGATCAACCAAATGGTTGCAGCAGTGCGCAGCTGCGGCTCAAACTAGATGATCTCGAAGTACCGCCGACGTTCAAAGTCGGTGACCCGATGTTGAATGGCTTCCCATTCCCAGCGACGGGAGCAAGAAAAGGCTTCAACAAATCCTTCTCCGAAGACATCATTGGCCGCCGGGGACTGTGCAAACCGATAAGTTGCCTCTGAGAGGCTTTGAGGCAGTCGTCCGGACGGAAGGCAAATCTCCGCGCTTGCATCACCGACGATCGGAGCCGGGAGCACCGCATTTGTCTCGATGCCCAATACGCCGGAACCGATGGCACATGCGAGGGCAAGATATGGGTTCAGGTCTGCGCCGGGTAGCCTGTATTCGAGGCGATGTGCAGACGGCTCTCCCGGAATGACACGTACCGCGCACGAGCGGTTGTCAACGCCCCAACTCGGACAGATTGGTGCCCAGCACTCGGGTACCAATCTCTTGTAGCTATTGAAGTTCGGCACGGCGAGCACACAGAACTCATTCATGTATTTCAATTGTCCGCCGATGAACTGCCTCATAAGCTTCGAGACGTTGCGAAACGCCTCACTATCGTGAAACGCATTCTGACTGTCTGAGGACATCGAGATGTGAATATGGCCGGACTGGCCTGGCCATTTCTCGGAAACCTTGGCCATGAATGTAGCCATCATGCCGCGCGTTTGCGCCCAGGCCTTTATCATCGACTTGAATATGATTGCTCGATCGGCAGCTTCCAGGGCGTCACAATGACTAAGCGACGCTTCAATCACGCCAGGTCCCGTTTCAAAGTGCAGCCCGCTGAGAGGTATTTTGGATTTCTCACAAAGCGCCAGGATCTCACCGAACAGCTCCTGATGCGCGACAGAACGCGCAATCGAGTAGCCAAACGGGCCCCGCGTTAACGGAGCCCATTGGCCGAACGGCTTGTCTTCGATTGTGTCGGCGTTCTCCTTGAACAGCATAAACTCAAACTCGAACCCGGCAGTGCAGCGGTATCCGTGATCAGCAGCCCTTCGTAGGACCTTACGCAGAATACCACGCGGGCAGACGCTCTCATGTGCGCCGCTAAACTCGGCGAGATAGAGATACTGATCGCCGACATAAGACACGGGACGGCCGGTGCCCGAGAGAATACGAAGATCGGCGTCTCCGAATGCTGACAGCGACTTTTGCATGAACCTCGCCGGGATGACCCGGTCCGAACAGTCCCACGCGAGCACCGCTTCGGAGAACCTGATAATTTTATCCCGACCCGAGAGATCTTCACCTAGGACGTGCTTGCCTCGAAGAATGCCATCGAAGTCGCTGACACCGATCATCGCGGCGGCGGTTGAATTTGCGCCATCTGCCCGAGTGACGGTCATTGGTTGGCTTCCTGCGCCACCAAATCGAACACCTGATCCATCCGCATCGCACGCAATTGGCGATAATCATCCTCAAGCTGTATCAGGTCATTATTCACGAGATACACAATGCCTGGCGTCGACGCCAGGTCGATCGTCGGAATCAGGTTTTGACCTATCGGAACGAATGCAATGGCGTCCGCGAAGCTCGGGAGCTTGCCGATCGCATCGAGTCCAGGATAGCCGGCAACAATACCGCCCATGTCGGAAATCAGCGAGACGCACAGTGCATGAGCCTGCCGCTTGTAAACCCCGCGTCGCCTCATATACTCGGCAAAGCCTTTGGGATCTGCGTAGCGCCACGCCGTGAGCGTCAAATGGTTGTGGCCCAAAGCCATCGTCCGGGCTTTTGCCGACATGGTTCCTTGCAGCCTGGCTCCGAAGTCGACCAAAACTGGTCCCCGATCATCGACGATGATCTCGGCATGAGCAGGTCCGTCGGCGATCCGAAGCGCCCGCAACGCACGCACAAGGTAGTCGGACAGTTCAAGGACGATTGGCTCCTTACCACCCAACAACCGCTCTAGTGAGCAGACCGACGACGCGCCCTCAATAGGAACAGTGTCATAGGTCCAGGCCTCCGTGACGAAGGCCTCCCCGTCGATCGAGACGGCATTTACGGTATATTGCTGGCCGCTAATTTTCTCCTGTCCAAGTGCTGATTGATTGAGCGCTCCGACACGGTTCGTCTTCCCGACGATGGCAGTTACAGCGCGCTCAACATCCGCATCCGTCGAGCAAAAGAATACGTCTTCCGTGCCTGTGCTGTTCAGCGGCTTGATCACGATCTCATCGAAGTTCTGTTCACGCTTCCAGCTTGCGATTTCGCCGGCATTGTCGGACACGACTTGTCGGATCGATCGCACGCCTGCCGCGGCCAACGCCTCGGACAGGCGCGATTTGTCGCGCCGGGCAGCTGAAAGGGCGGTCCCATTTGTAGGTAAGCCCAGCCGCTCCGAGATGGAATCGGCCAACTCAACTCCGGTCTCGCACCCCGCTATAACGAACTCCAGCTCCTTGCCATGGAGAGCCTGGAGGTGGTGTTCAACGATCTCCTCGTATCCCATGCGCTCGGGCGGGCGAATGACTTCATCATACAGTTCCGCATTGAAATGGGATTGGAAGATGGGCGGAATCTGTGCAGCCGACATCACATGCACTGTTCCGATTCCATACCGCTTGAACTCTTCCGGCAGAAATCGGCCAGTCGAATATGCGTCGACGATTACACAATTCCGTTCGTTCATGCGGACCTCCGATACTGCAGGTAGACGTTGCTGAGGGCGACAGCCGTAATGAGAACATTTCCAACGAACGTGTGTGGCGAAGGAACGATGCGAGAATCGAAGTACTGGAACAGGAAAGTGATGACAGGGGCGGTGGACAGGACCATGTTGACCGTGAAGGGCTCTACGCGGCGAATGCCCTCCTGGATCAAGAGCAAAGGAACGATGATCGTGGATAGCCCAATCGTTGCGATCGCAAGCCAATGCTGTGAGATCTCAAACAGGATGGAGGAATGGTCGACCAATCCCAGCAGCAAAAGGATCGTTCCGTAAAAGCGATGCGCCAGCACCTGTCGACCGGAGAATCCTCGGTCGAACAATAGCTTGACGAGTATATTTGTAAGGGCGAGCGATAGGCCGGCCATGATCGCCAAGACGATGCCAACGGACGATCGAGCCCCCCACTCCACGCCAGCGTTGCCGGTCGCCGAAATCCAGATCATGTAACTTCCAATCGCCGCGATCGTAACGCTCACGACGATATCGGATGCTGGAGGGACGCCCTGCCGCCTGATCAGCGCGTTTAACCACACCGTTGCGGCGGGTCCTAACGCCACCATGAACGCAACGACGATCGCAGGTTCGGCGTGTTTCAGGCCGATAAACAACCCTATCCAACTGATCGCGGTCACGACATTGAGCGACACAAAAACCGGGAGCGCCGACTTCGCAGCTCGTGCCGTTCCGCTCTCGTGCCTCGCCAGGAGATTGAATGTCAGACACACCGCGGCAAAGGACACGAGAAGAGCGACGAATACGTCTGCCTGCTGAAAATACGATGCCGCATAAACCTCGCCTGCCGCGCTCACGACGACATAAAGCGCCACAAAGAGAACTCCCAGAGCGAAGCGTCTTGTCAATCGTCCACCCTTCCCCTGCCGGTGGCGCGGCGCAGCGCGCCCCCAGAACCATCCTTGTGCATCAGCTCCGAGAGACCCGTCTTTCGACCTGGACGGACCGCGCTTGGTTTGAAACGTCACAATCCGCCTCTAGTGTTTCTTTGTTTGGGAGTACGCAATACACGCCTCTCCAAAGGCCGTGAACAGTCGCTTGCTCAGGAGATCGGTCGCGACGTGCCATTCAGGGTGCCATTGCACGCCGATTTGCAAGGTTGGCGCACCAATGACCGAAGCTGCTTCGACCAGACCATCAGGCGCCCACGCCTCCGGCTTCAGCGCAGTAGCAAGCGCCTTTATGCCTTGATTATGTAGGGAGTTTACTTGCGCTTCGATGACGCGCGCGATCGGAAAGAGCCCTCCATCCGAACATATCCTCACGGTGTGCGCGGCATCGTACTGGCGGTCTCTCGGACGATCCGGTTTCTCGGCATGCATCAGGGCACTTCCCAGCCGCCACTCCGCAAGCGATGGATGGAGCGTACCGCCGAAATGGACGTTGAGCTCCTGAAGCCCACGGCAGATGCCCAGGATCGGCATTCCGAGCGCGATCGCCCTCCCGATGGCTACAGCGGACAACCTGTCTCGTGGGCGGTCACGGAGACCATGCTCGACGTCCTGCTGATCGGCCCCTGGATAGGATGCAGGAGCTTTCATGACGGCAGGGTCAATATTCGATTCATCTCCCGTCAAGACCAGGCCGTCGAGCGCGCCCATGATCGCCCGGGCGACCTCGACCCTCGCATCTTCAGCGTCGATCGTCGGCAATATGACGCACGCCACGCCCGCATGATGAAGCAGGGCCTTGACGTATTTGCGCCGCAGCCAGTCGCGATGCACACCATCGACCAAAAGACGGTTCGAGGTGACGCCGACCACGGCACGGACCTTGTCCGACCGTTGCAATGTCACGCCACTTGCCCCTTGGCTTGGGCGTCGGCCAGCGACTGCTCATACAAGCGCCGATTTCGCTCCTTCAACTGAGTTATGACACTGGGTTGACCTTGCGGCCCCTTGACGAAGAGCCCACCCCAGGTTGCGGCAACCTTTGCATAACCCGGATCCAGCATCCGGATCTTCTGGGCTTTGTGCAAAAGCCAGAATGGGATGCCCGGCGAAAGGTGATGCTCAAGGTGGTACTCATCCAGATTCTGTCCAAGGATGGCCCGCTCGAGGAAATTTCCTTTCCGATTCCTGGTTAGGTAGACGTTCTGCGTCTCGGTTTCGCACATCGGTGAGTGTTCAGCGAGCTCGACAAACCACCCGAGAACCTGAAACGTTGTGAGATAGGGCACGATCCAAAACAGGATCACGATGTGGAGCAGCCCAAGAGCATATGATCCGGCCAGGATGCCGATCCAGAAAAGGTAAAACCCATACCTATCGATGAGTATGCTCGAGCGGCTCTGGTCGTCGGCATCTGTGATCGAAAACCGATTGGTCCAGAGATACTTCAGATAGGCCAGCGTCGCGCCACCAAATATCGGCTTCCAGATGATATTGAACGCGTACCGCTCAGGAGGCTGAACGTCGTAAACACCATTGGCCATGAAGAACTTCAGGTCGGGATCCTTGTCCGGGTCGCCGAGATACGGATGATGCAGATAGACGTGCGAGATCCGGTAGGCCCAGTGGCGCTGGAACAGGGGATAGGCAGCGAACAGAATGCCGAGGACGTAGTTCCAGGTCGTGCTCTTCGCGAGCGTACGGTGAGCCGCATCATGAGCGATCGTCGTCAGGCCGCGCTGGTAGGCGCCGATCAAAAGCACGGCGACCGGGTACAGCCACCAGGAGACGCAAACCGTCGCGAGCGTGCAAGCGGCAATTACAGCGTAGTCTTTGGCGATATAGGCGGCTCCCGTTATATTGTCGGGTCTCAGTTCTGAGAGTTGCTTATTGATCTCGCGGCTGAACTGAACAGCCTCATAACGTGACGACCTCAGTTTCCAAGCGTCTGCCTGATTCATGAGAACCTCTTCCTGATCGCCTTACAAGTTGTCAGATTGCGGAAAGCGCCCTGTCGAGATCGCGTACGATGTCATTGACATCTTCGATGCCGACGCAAAGTCGGATCGAGCCGCCAAATATGCCGGCGGCTTCCCGCTTCTCCCGTGGAACGGTGGTGTGGGTCGTCGAAACAGGATGCGTCACGAGCGTACGGGCATCCCCCACGTTCGAAACGTGATACATCAGATCGACGTTCTGGATGAACTTGCGCCCGGCCTGTTCGTCCTCCACCTCGAACATGACCATCGCGCCGTGTCCGTATGCTGGATTGAGTGTCTGATCGGCGGTGTCCCGATCGGCTCCTTCGAACAGCCCTGGGTAGACGACACGGCGCACTTTTGGATGCTCCTTGAGAACGTCGGCCACGATCCTGGCGTTTGCACAGTGCTGCTTCATGCGAAGGGGCAGCGTTTCAAGGCCCTGGATGAGCTGAAAGCTCGCAAAGGGGGCGATGGCCGCGCCAGTATCGCGCAACCACGTCATGCGAGCCTTTAGGAGAACCTCGCTTTTTCCAAGATCGTCGACATCTTGCAGCGCGTTGCGCCAGATGATCCCGCCATGCGCCTCGTCGGGACTGTTGAACAAGGGAAAGCGAGAGGCTCCCCGGTAGCTGAACTTGCCGTTGTCAACGATCAGACCGCCAAGCGTCGTGCCATGGCCGCATATGTATTTCGTAGCGGAGTAGGTCGTAATCGCAGCACCGAGATCTGACGGCCGACACACCAGTGGGGTCGTCGTATTATCCACGACCAAAGGCACGCCGTACTTTCGGCCGATCTCAGCAAGCTGTTTGACCGGAAGTGGAATCAGGCAAGGGTTCGAAATCACCTCTCCGAACAGGCAGATCGTGCGATCATCGATGGCACGTTCGAAAGTCTCGGGCTCTCGAGGGTCTGCCGTCCTGACGCTGATACCAAGACGCTTTAGCGTGTTGTGGAGCAGGTTCCACGTATTGCCATAAAGATACGGTGAGGCGACGACATTGTCCCCCACTTCGCCGCTTGATAGGTTGACGATGGCAAGGAACGTCGCCGCTTGACCTGAGGCGACGGCGAGCGAGTCGCGTCCCATGTCGACCGCGGCATACCTTCTTTCCAGCGCGCGGGTCGTCGGATTGATGATCCTCGTATAGGTGAACCCATCCGCCTTGACGTTGTAGACGTCCGCAATGTGATTTAGATCGCCATCGAGTTCGTACGCCGTGTTCTGATAGATCGGCACTGCGACAGCTTTCGTCACCGGATCGCGTCGATAGCCCGCGTGCAGAACAGCCGTTTCGGCAGAGAACGGCAGCTGCGAGGTCCTTTTGAACGGCGGTGACATCTCGACGCGGCGCTCGCAAGCCTCCTGGGCTGACACCGCCCCCGCTGATGGAGCCGGACCGGACCGAAAGTATGCACGAAAGGCGCACCCCAAATGCTCGATCCAACTGGGCTGGATTTCGCCAATGCAACCGACCCGAAAACTGCGCGTCGCAAGGTGCAGCCTCGAGTAGACATAAAGGTTGTGGGCCGCCAAGTGACGATATAGCCCATCAAACCCAGCTTGATCCGCGATTCCGGATGGCGCGCTGAATGCGACGCAGACCGGCGACTGCAAGTCGGCGGACAGCAGCGGAGACACTATCCCTTCGAGTTCTCGGACGAGATCGTCTCTGACCTTCTCATACCTGCGGCGCCTTGCATCAATGCCTTCCCCCTCCAGAATCTCCAAGGCCTTCGTCGTTGCCTGTACGATGTGAGTGGGAGGGGTCGACCGCCACTCTCCGGTGCGCTCGAGCGAGAGCCATTGATCTCTCACGTCGAGCACAAATGACTTTGGTGCTTGAACCGCATTTTCCAGCAGTTCGCGAGACGCGATGACAAAAGCTACTCCAGGCGGCCCTTCGATACACTTGTTGCTCGACGTCACCAGGACGTCTGGCCCACCCCGGCTCAGGTCAATTTCAATCGCGCCAAACGAGCTCATGGCGTCGACGATCGTCTTGACACCACGCCGCCTCGCCTCCCCCATGATCGCATCCATCGGATTGACGATTCCGGTCGTCGTCTCGCAATGCACGAGACAGAGGTGGGTAATGCCGGGATTTCGGCTCAGATGCTCGGCAACTTCCTGGGCATCCACGGGCTCGGTAGCTCGGTTGACAAGCTTCAGTGCTTCGATGCCCCACAGCCGCAGAATCTTGAAGATGCGCTCGCCATAGATGCCGTTTATGCAAACGAGCGGCTTGTCGTCCTTGGACACGAATGAAGAGAGAGCGGCTTCCATTGCAAAGGAGCCGCCTCCCTGAATAGGGACCACTGAATAGGCCTCGGCATCTCCCAACAGATTGAGCATCAGCCGCCTCATGCGGGCTGTCACTTCCTTGAACTCACAATCGCGCGATGCGAGGTCGATCTGCATCTGGCTCCTGACCGCCAGCGACAACGACAATGGACCAGGCGTCAGCAGAGAGCGCTGTCTTGTCACATCATTCCCCTTAAATTGTGTTCGTCGACGGATCTGGAGCGATGACGCGACTTGAGTCCCCTTGCGCGTGGCTCCCTCGGCTCATCTGTTACTGGGCGAAACGCCATGGGAGCAGCCGCGCTTCGCTTGGCGCCGCATCAAAAGCCCAGCCGATCACGACCTGCATATCCAGCAGCAGATGCAGAACGATGCCCCCAAGGCTCCTCACCGATATCATCCAGCTCTCCCAGGAATTCGCTTGGCTGCACATCCGCGGACCGAGTTGGCGCGAGGCGCAACTCTCATCCAGCCATCATGCATGCGAGGATTTGAGCGCCGTCGCCATCTCGCATAACAAGTTAGGCGAGCCGGCCGATCGGCTTACGCCCGAGCCCCGCCATTCAGGCGAACGCTGAAGTTCCGACAAAGCTGCACGTCGGCCCCATCGCGTGCGGATATAGATCCGGGCATGGCGCACTTTATGGGTGAAGTTGCTAATAAGCCTGATCCTGCGTGAGCCTGACACTTGAGACATTCGCATACTGTCACCCGTTGGGAATTCGGAACGCTGACGACCTTTGCCGTCTATTTTCAGATCGTACAACTTGACGTTAGGTGCGTTTCAACCCTCTTCCGAACTCTTCTCGTGTGAATTTTTCCTGACGTGCGCGTCCGCTTCCTTGGAAGTGCTTGCCACCGATCCAGGCTGTGAAGAATGATGCCTGCAACCAGGATGGTCAGATCGCCAGCCTCTAAGCCAGGTGGCATTTGAGGCGCAGCTCGCCGAGGAAACGTGAGGTCGCGAACGCGCGTACACCGCCGCTTGTGAGCGTTGCACGTCTGCACCGCTTGATTGACGACCACGCCCGTTCGGAAGCCGACACCGCAGGCGCCCCATTTTGCCTCCCCGTCTGGCACCTTGGTTGCCAAGCTAGGCATGGCTTGGTCGCTCAGTGCATGCACCTCCTGAGGCCAAAGCCCCCTCGTGACGCAACTCGCACGAGCGACGCCCCCGCCGTCCGCGCGCTTTTCCCTGGGGGCGATCAGTAAGCCCGCACTTCTTTCAGCGTCGTGACTGTCTGGCGCGCGAGTTGCTGGGACGTGTCGGCTTGGCTGCTCATACATGCACGCACCCCATGCCCAAGTTTGACTGGCGCGCAGCCTCACCACGACCAGCCGCGCGTCTTACGCATCGGCGCTCGCTGCGAAGATCATACCACGATCCGCGAAAAGACTTTGGAGAAGCCGCAGAAGCGCTTAGGAACGATCTCAAGGGGAACGATCGCAACCAGCATCATGCTTTTCGCGCTTGCAAAGCGAACTCCCCACTCAGCTCATCGCGCGATCTGGTTCGTTCCAGCCTGAACGCCGCCTTCTTTCATGAGTTGCGAGAATATTGGTGTGCCGTCGTCATAGTGCCGGCGTGACCAGCTCGAGCCGAAGCGCGGCCAGAACGCTGATGTCAGTGCGGTGTTCGATGGCCTCGCCCGCATCCTGGGCGGCTTGTACTAGGGCGGCCTCCTTGCGTTCGATCATCAATTTGTCAGCTTCGATTTGGGCCAGCTGCTTTTCACGCTCATCCGCCGGGACCGCGGCGGCATCGTCGCTGTTGGTGTCGATCAGTTCGTTCACCTTTTCGGTCAGAGTGTCACGAAGGACCCAACAGATCAGCCCGATCACATCGGGAACCTGGCCAGACGCTCTGCCCACAACCCGCGTGCCCGCATCGAGGACGGCAGCCATCAGATGGTGCTCCTGGAGGGTGACCGGCCATTTGATCTCACTCGCGTTGTCATCAATCATAGCCGTGATAGACGGCGCCCCACGTTCCGCCAGTCGTGCGATCAGCGCCGCCGCGTCTCGCTTCTTTGCCTCACTGGGAAATGGCGCACTGCGGATCCGGTGCTCCTCGGCTTCGAGCTCGCCAAGGCGCAAGCGCAGGCGCTTGAGAGCCTCACTGATCGGCTCGTCTCGATTCAAAATCTCCGACAGCGCGATTTGCGAGACCGAGGCAAGACGCATGCCCGATGGCAGGCTACCGCGAACCAGAAAGGCCCGGCAGCGGGATGCCAGGCTCCCGCAGCGCCGCATGCGGGCGGCAGCGGTCGCCTCCCGACCGATGAGGCAACGCAACTTTTCAGCGAGTCCGGCGGCTTGCACGTCGAGGTCACGGATTTGCGCGTCCTCCTTGTCCGCGCTGGGATCGCCGGCGGTGCGGGCCAATATCAGCCGTTTGCGGCGGGTCTCGACGCGATGAAGCTCGCCACGAGTCGCTCGCATCTCCTCGTCAAGCGGCAACCACGTTGATCGCGCATCCGCTGCACGATCCACAATCGCATCGAACCGCTGCCGAGCGCCCTCATCGGGCAGCAGATCGGCAGGGTCGATTTGAACGCAGCTTTTGGACTCTATGTGGTCATTCACGTGTCGTCTCGCAGTGTCAGATACCCAAGTTTTGCTGGCATTGATTCGCAGCAGGCAATTTTTAATGCTCATGCCGATTGCATCGGCGCAATCGCGCGCGAGAGTGCCCGGATGCGGCGCTCTGACGGCCGGCGTCCCTGGCTTCAGCAGCCGCCAGCCCTTCGCCCCGCAGCGCTTTCGCATACGGAACGTTCGGGTCTTCTCCTCCGGTTGGACGCAGGTCGATCTACAGATCTAACCGGTCCAGAATCGGATCTAGAAGAAAGCGGGATCGAAATGAGTGCGGTCGTTTTGTCTCAATGCAGGGAACCGAGCACCAACAACCAAGAGGACGTACCCCATCCGTTTGCGTCGCCACGACCCAGGCTCGTAGCGCGCATGGACATCTTGTGCGGCCGCGGCGATCGAGAGGTCGGAAGCAAGCCGCGGTGCAGTCTCGGCCATCGTGCGCGGCGCAAAACCCGCAATGTCGAAGCCGTGCGATCGCGCGGGTCGCGTGACGAGCAGTGCTGGGCCATCGCCGGCCCGTGAGCCGCTTTAAATTCAACTCTTTACTTCGCCATCAACACCCACGCACCTTAAGCTCAATGGCCGTCGCATCAGCATTTCGCACAATGAAGACCTGACGAAGTCGCCCTCGTTGCAGACGACCTCATTGCTGGACCGAGAGCGGACTTTCTAGGATGAAAAAGCGCCGGCAGAAGCGCTGAAGGAGTTGTTACAGTGAGAGGCGGAGCCGCGATGGCCGCGTTGAATCTGCTCCCTTCCAATCTCGATCGATATGTTCAGATCGGATCCGGAAACTCGGATCGTCGAACCCATGCTAGGCGAGGTAGCTGACGAGAAGCTGACGCGCAGGACGCCAAGCGTCTATGGCGCCGCTTTTATTGGGACCACGCTAGCGCGATCGCGCCAGATCGGTTACCGGCAATCAATCGCCCGCTCGCCGAATGCGACTAGCCCCCGGAAGGACGAGAGACCCTTATCGAGCGCCAGAGACCGAGGGCAGATAGTCGAGACGCTGTGCGGCTCAGCTTCATGAGAGCACGGCGCAAGCCACACGCGCAAACTGCGTGAAGCGAAACTCTCAAGCAACTGGAAGTCGGACTTCTTCTCTGGCCTTTGTCCTGGCGTCGTAGATTCTGACCTGGAGCATGGGACGGCGCTTCTTGAGTTCCTGAGCTCCCGCAAAGGCCCCGTCTCTGGTCGCGAATTCGGTTTTCAATTGACCGTCGATTTCGAGCACATAACCAGAAGCAGGCAATCGACGTGTAGACGCGACCATTTTGTTCCCTTGGAGCATGAGTCCGATTGATTCCTGTGCTTTAACCCGAGTCGCCTTGGCCAGGCCACCAGGTTGGTAAGGGGCACTGCTGCTAAATCGATGGTGCGATGCGAGGTGATAGATTCGATGGACACTAACCGCCAAGAATTTCGCGCGCCATCAAAACATCGATCACGGCTTGGGCCATTTGCTCAGGCGTCTGCTCCATGGTCCTGAGATGAATTTCGGGTCTTATCGGCGCTTCGTAGGACGCATCGATGCCGGTGAAGTTCTTGATCTTTCCGGACTTCGCCTTTGAATAAAGACCTTTGGGATCGCGCCGCGCGCATTCTTCGATCGGCGTATCGACAAAAACTTCGACAAACTCCTCCTTGCTGACCAGACTGCGCACCATGTCCCGTTCGGCCCTGTGGGGCGAGATGAACGAACAAATTGCGATCAAACCACTGTCCGCGATCAACTTGGCCACTTCCCCGGCACGACGAATATTTTCCATGCGGTCGGCCTCGGAGAAGGATAGGTCGGCGTTTAATCCGTGCCGCAGGTTGTCCCCATCCAACAGCATGGCATGCCGGGACATTGCAAACAGCTTTTGATCGAGGATGTTGGCAATCGTCGACTTTCCTGCGCCGGACAGGCCGGTAAACCAAATGATGCAAGGCTTCTGGTTCTTGAGGGCGGCCCGTTCCTTCCGTCCCACTGCAACGGGTTGCCAAGCGATGTTGGCAGCCCGCCGCAGTGGACATGCGATCATCCCTGCTGCGACCGTACGGTTGGTATATCGGTCGATGACGATAAATGATCCGGTCTTGCGATTGGCCTCGTAAGGATCGAACGCCGCGGGCAGTGCGGTTGAGACATTGCAAAAACCGATCTCGTTGAGTCCAAGCGTCCTGGCTGCCAGGTGCTCCCGCGTATTGACGTCAATCCGATGATTGATCGCAGTAATGCTTCCGGCTGTGGTCTGCGGCCCGATGCGCAGAATGTAGTTGCGCCCGACAACGAGCGGGTCCTCATCCATCCAGATCAGATGAGCGGCGAATTGGTCGGCAAGCTCCGGCCGCTCGGTCGGACGCGCCAGGAGATCGCCACGGCCAATATCGATTTCGTCTTCAAGAGTAATCGTGATTGCATCGCCGGCGCCGGCGCAGGACAGATCGCCGCCGTGCGTCACAATCCGCCTGACGCGTGCGATTCGTCCAGACGCTGCGACAACGATCTCGTCTCCCACCGAGATGCTTCCCGAAGCCACGGACCCCGCATAACCGCGGAAATCCAGGTCGGGCCGGTTCACCCACTGCACCGGAAAGCGGAAAGCCTGCCCGGAGGTGCCGGACTGGATATCAATGCTCTCAAGGTGACCGAGCAGGCATGGACCATCGTACCAGTGCGTGTTGCCGGAGCGATTGACGACATTGTCGCCGTACCTGGCAGAGATCGGGATCGGAACGATCGATTCGAACCCAAGATCGCCGGCAAAGGTCACATAGTCGGCGAAGATCCGATCAAAGGTCTCTTTGCTATAGTTGACGAGGTCGATCTTGTTCACGGCCAGGACGAGCTGACGGATACCAAGGAGCGAACAGATGAATGAGTGACGCTTGGTTTGGACCAGTACGCCCTTGCGGGCATCGATGAGGATGATGGCGAGCTGGGCATTCGAAGCGCCCGTTGCCATGTTGCGGGTATATTGCTCGTGGCCTGGCGTATCGGCCACCATGAACGAGCGCCGCTCCGTCCCAAAGAAACGATAGGCCACATCGATCGTGATGCCTTGCTCTCGTTCGGCTTCAAGCCCGTCGACGAGCAGCGCGAAATCGATCTCGCGGCCGGTAGTGCCGTGCTTGGCGCTGTCCCGTTCCAGCGCCGTCATCTGATCCTTGTAAATCATCTTGCTGTCGTGGAGCAGTCGGCCGATCAGCGTCGATTTCCCGTCATCCACCGAACCGCATGTGATGAATCGCAGCTGGTCCTTTGGCTTGGCTTGGACGGATTCCGTTATCGGTTTGGCAAGCATCAAAAGTAGCCTTCCCGCTTCTTCTTCTCCATCGAAGCGGCTTCATCGGCATCAATCAGGCGGCCCTGGCGCTCCGACACCGTCGCGGTCTGCATCTCTGCGACAATGTCTTCGATCGTCGCCGCATCGGATTCAATAGCCCCGCTTAACGGATAGCATCCCAGCGTGCGGAAACGGATCATCCGCATTTGCGGCGTCTCGCCAGTCAAAAGCGGCAATCGCTTGTCGTCGATCATGATCGTCGCGCCATTTCGACGCACGATCGGTCTTTGCTTTGCGAAGTAGAGCGGGACGACCGGGATCTTCTCGCTCATGATGTATTCCCACACGTCGAGCTCAGTCCAGTTTGACATTGCGAACACGCGCATGGTTTCGCCCTGGCGAATCCGAGTGTTGAACAGGTTCCAGAGCTCCGGCCGCTGGTTACGGGGGTCCCATACGTGCCCGGCCGAACGGAAGGAGAGAATCCGCTCTTTTGCGCGGCTCTTTTCCTCATCACGGCGGGCACCGCCAAAAGCAGCATCAAATTCGTGGAGGTCGAGCGCCTGTTTCAAGGCGTCTGTCTTCATCACTTGGGTATGAAGCGCGGAGCCGGAGTCGATCGGATTGATCCCGCGCTCGATGCCCTCCTTGTTTACATGAACGATCAGGTCGAGGCCGAGCCGCTTGGCTATCGCGTCCCGGAAGCTGATCATCTCGCGGAACTTCCAGGTCGTGTCGACGTGGAGCAGGGGAAAAGGCAACTTTCCGGGATAGAAGGCCTTGATCGCAATGTGCAGCATCACACTCGAGTCTTTTCCGATCGAATAAAGCATGACCGGCTTTTTGAACTCGGCCACCACGTCACGCATGATTTCGATCGATTCAGCCTCGAGACGGCGCAGATGTTTAGGCAGCATGTGTTCTTTTCGATGCAAGATCTTTGTTCTTCGCCGGTCGACGGCTGCAGCCCCGATAAGAGGTACCGGGGGCGAACAACTGCTCGCCATGACGCGCGGCTCGCCGCAAAGCTTATGTGCAACCTGGATCCGCAGATCGGAGCGCATTCAACCGCTGGTGCGGCCGCCTGCGCCAGTCATCCGGCGCGCAGACAACTCGTTGCGGGCTAACTATTGGCTAAATCAGCCAGCGTGTTTTGATCGCAAGCATCCAGATCACCCTATTGCATATTGAGGGCCCGCTCAAGCCGCTCGACCTCGCCGCGCAAAATCTCGATGGCCGCGTCGCGATTTTGAATGGCATCCAGCACCGCAGCGCGCTCAGCTTCCGAGGCCAACAGCACGTGTTGCAACTGAGCCGCGATGGAGCTGTCGGATGCTGAACGAACGCTCTTGGTGCCGACTGACTCACCGGTTTGAGATTGGCCGGACAATGCTCCTGCCTTGCTACTGCGCAAATCCCACCAGGATCGGAATATCCGACGATAGAGTTCGGTTAGCTCCCCTCCCCTATCCACCACTCCGGCTTGTCGTGCATGCAGCAGGTCCTGCTCATACCCGAGTTCGATCAAGAGGTCAGCGCCGACCAGATCGGTCACCGTTTGCATCTCGTCAGCGCTCAATTGGGATTGCCACGCTTTGACAGAGCTTTCATCGACCGCGCTTCGCTCCAGGATTTTTCGGTCTCCGAAGCTGCTGGATCGAAGATAGTCTGCTTGTTCCATCCCCGCGGACGCGGCGACCGCTGGATCACAGCCAAGCGCCGCCAGCAGGCGCCGGACTTCCTGATCCGGATGCGCCACGAGCAGTTCGTATTGTACCAGCTGCGTCCGCGGCCGAGTGCGGTGCGCGGCGAGCCTGGGAAGGCCCAGAACCAGATCGGCGAGTGACGATATTATGCCATCGGGCAGGCGGAGCATGAGATCAGCGAGAGCAGATACGCTGACCGGATAGGTGTTCTCTGCCCGGAGCGGGATGCCCCACGTCGATTTCAGTGAAGCGGCGATGGCATAGGGATTGCGCATCAGCAGGATGTGTGGCGCTTCTGGATAGACCGCTTCGAGAAAATCCAGCGCCGTCCAATAGCGCGGTGTCTTGTCTATGATGATGCGCTTGCCCGTTGCCGCCAGATACTGGCTGTACGCAGTGTCGGCAAAAGCCCGGCAGGCCAACGTGCGATCTATCCGTCGCAAAAATTCGGACGTAGCAGCCTCAATCAGCGAGGGTCCTGCCGGATGTCGCTGATCGACCCTGCCAAACGCCTCAAGTGCCAGCATCAACCAGGGTTCAGGCGGAGCCACAATGTAGGGATGGTGCTGGAGCAAGTGCGCCAGGAGCGTCGTCCCGGATCGCGGAAGGCCGAGAAGAAAGCAGACCGCAGGCGAACGGTCAAAACCACCACTCATAATTCAGATCCTCATGCCTGAAAAGCGAACTCCGAGCACTCGTTCGATCGAGCAAATAGCGCCGGCCGTGGGATCACGTGAGGCGGCCGCTTGCGCAGCACGCATCAACCGAGAAGATTTTCGCTTGCAACTGATCTTTGAGAGCCGCTGAGTTCGACGGATTTGACGCGATCACAGAAGCATTTCGCTGTCCCCGTTGCTCACACAGTTAAGACGAAGTCAAAGGCCAGCTCAAGTCTACGAAGATTGGCTGCGGACATGGAAAAGTTGGAAAGAACTATACGGACGTTTACCGGATAAACGCCTTTCGCCGCAGGGCGTTGTTACGTCGACGCGATGTCGCTGTGGGCCCTGAAAACGTAAATGCGACATGCGCCTCCCCAAGGCTCGGCATGCGCCAGAGAAATTCGGCAGGAGAGCGGACAGGCCGGCGAGTTGCACGAAGCAGACCCTAATCGCGGATATCTCACCTGGCAGGCGCATCGATCCGACCGGCGTGCAGAATCGACCCGACGCAAGTTCCCCGTGAATGCCGCCGCTGATGAGCGAGGTCCCCCCGAACAGCTATGCCCTTGCGCACGCTTCCCCATCCGTCCGGACCGTACCAAGGATTTGATTTGCTTGCTCTTACGGCGTTGTACCGACCTCCAATACGCGCTAAGGCAAGCTGGTGAAGGATGGAACCTGACCTACGATGCCGCCGGATTTGCCCGGTCCAGCCAGCGCGCTTGGCAGTGTCTCTACTGACGGACTGGAGATGATCCGGCCGTTCATGTGGGAGATCAGATCGATCAGTGCGTGTCTCGAAGAGCTTGCGAGATTCCGAGCCAATGTCCTTGGCATCACTGGGCCACAGTGGATGATCCTGATGGCAGTGGCCTACTTGGGCAAGGAGAACGGTGTCCCCGTCAATTTGGTGTCAAAGTTGATGCACGTCGACCCTTCCTTTGTCACGACCCACTCAAAGCTGCTCGAGAAAAATGGACACCTACGGCGTAAGCACTGCGCAAGCGATGCTCGGGTCGTGCAGATGACCCTGACGGCCAAAACGCGCAAACGTCTATTAACTTTTGCGCCACAACAGCAAGCACTGGATGAACTCGCTTCTGATGAATTCGGGGTTAGCGGATCAAGCGAGTTCATCACCAAGCTGGCCGCAATCAGGCATCGTCTGGAGAAGGTCCGCCGTCAGAGCGGTTCTGGCCTTCCGAAGACCAAACGCACGACCGTCAGAAATGACGCTCGCTAGCCATGTCGACGCTTCCAGTCTTCGAGTTTTTCTTGAAACAGCGCGGACGAAGATGGCTGTGGTCCGTATATACCGCCGAAGGCACGCGGGTGATGACGGGTTCAGGACGCAGCCGCTCCGCCGCAAGATATCAAGCCAACCGAGCGCTGTTTCTATTGCTGCTGAGCGCACCGTATCGTTCGGAAGCTCGAGCTAACCAGCACGCCCGGCGGCGCACGCTTACGCCCAAATCTTAACCTCCGATCATCGTCGAGGAACGCGTTACTCGCAACGTTGTTCCCATCGGCTGCACTATGAGCCAGTGGCCCAGTGGCCCCATCCGGATTACAGAACTTTCTCTCAGGCCATAACGCGACTTTCTCCACTATGATCAGTCGAGGGGATCCGATCGCAGCAACAACGAGACAGCTGAATCTAGCACTTGGCACGGTCGCTTGGGCGCAACCACCAAGCGCCTTCAAAAGCCTCAAAGATGCCGGGGCGCTGGAGGCTGCTCAGCGATCCCGAAGCTCCAGCCAGCACGTAAGTGAAAAGCTCATCTCTCCATCGCAAATCGATCATCGGTCCTGCGAAGCTACGAAGATCTTTGGACGCGCCGCCAATTACGGACACTCGTTCTGCCCTGCGCCGGCGACGCTCCTTGTCCGGGCAACCGATCATGACGTCGTCATAATCTCTTCTCCGACCAGCCAGTTGAGGGCTCAGGGACCTCTTCAAAGCTGATCGACCGCAGAACCAAGCGGCCAGGCCTCTGGCGGGCACACGCCGAGAAGCAGACCTGCAGACCGTTCGTGGAAATCCGCAAGACGTGTTGCGCTACAAACCCAGCAACCAATAAGGGCGGCCCGCGAGCCGCCCTACTGTACCAATCACCAGCGCATAAGCTAACGCTGATGTCCCAGTCCGATTCCCAGATGTAAGGCCTTCTGGCGTAGCGCACCGACAGAGCGTTTGGTCATTTTTGATATTTTTATGACCGGGGTCCGAGCCTTTGAATGGACCTTCAGCTCTTTGATATCTGCCTTGGTCCACTCACGCCGCTTAACGCGTTTCTTGGTTGCTTTTTTCACAATGAATGCTCCTTTTGAGAGGAGCGGCTTGTAACATAGTTTTTTCACAGCGACGACCGTAAAAAGAGGCAACATAGAACTCGCCAAAAGATGCAAGCTCGGTCATATGTTCAGAAGACAATAGCTCGGACATTAACGGCGGCTGCCCGGTTGTAAATTTCGTGGAGGTTTTCGCGTTGAGAGACCGCCATGAATTTGGCGAATGCAGCCCTCCTAATCGACGCATCGCTGCTCGAAACCAAGCAAGTTATAACAAGTCTGAAAACCCTGAGCAAGCGAATGGCGATTAGCCTGAGAACTGCGCAGGTTCGTGGTTTGTATCAAGCTTAGAAGGGACCATATGAGGAGCTTTCACGTCTTTTGACGAAGGCGTGAGAGCGACAAACCATTATTTCGTTCGCGGTGACATCCTCGACGGCCAACAATTTTAGCCTCAATCGCCGTATGTTCGTCCAGATTGCCTGTCTATGTCATGCATGCATATTTGCCGCGGGCGGGACGAAGCTGAAGCTTGATCGTTCAACTCGAAGCCGTTGCTTTCGATAGGTTGCCGCCGCATCGAGCCATGTTACCCCCCGCTATATTGGCGTTAGGTGCAGGGAGCAGCCATGTCCATCGAGCGTTCTCGCTGGACCTTGCCGAATAATGCGACATCGCTAGCCCGGTTGATTGCCGATCGAAAATTGCGATGATCGATGAGGTTGCCCTGCCGGGTATCGTGCTCGAAGGCGACGGCTACTGAAGACGCGATACAACAATCGTGGTCCCAGACACCAGCTCGCCATCGGTAGCCGCACGGCCACCGAGTAGCCGTTGCTGATCATGGCGCGCGTTGCCTCCATCAACAAGCCGCTCGCTGTCCGACCTTGCGATCGCTTGCCCCGCAGTAGCGGTGGGCCGACTGGATGCGCGAGCTAGTACTCACCTGCACAGCGTTGACGACCGCTTCCGCAAATGCGCTGGTCCATTTGCACTATTGGACCGGCGCCGAGGGCTCGTTGGGCTCGTCATCGGTGATTGCGCGCCAAGCCGCCCCGTCGAGATCGTCATACTGGCCACTCTTCAGCGACCACAGAAAGCCCAGCAGGCCGACGAAGCCGAGCGAAAGTGCGAGCGGAACCAGATAGACTAGGACTTCCATCAGGCTGCCACGCTCCTACGTGCCCGCAGCGCATTAAGCATAACCAGTACCGACGAACCTGACATCGCCGCAGCGGCAATCAGCGGCGTCACCAGGCCGGCGATCGCAATAGGTACGGCCAGGACGTTATAGACGACAGCAAGCCAGAGATTCTGCCGCATCAGCCGCAGCGCCCTGCGCGAGCCTCTGACCGCCGTCATCACCGGCCCGAGACGCTGACCGAGGAAGACCGCATCAGCGACTGCCTGGCTCATATGGGTGGCAGTGACAGGCGACATCGAGGCATACGCCGCGGCGAGCGCGGGTGCATCGTTCAAGCCGTCGCCGACCATCAACACCTTGTACCCCTGGCTGGTCAGACCCTCGATCCGAGCGACCTTGTCCATCGGCGAGACGTTGGCGCGCCACTTGATAATGCCGAGCGTCTCGGCCGCCCGCCGAACAGCGGGCTCACGATCCCCCGAAACAATCTCCACCATGATACCGAGGCGTGCGAGGCCCGCGACGACCTCGGCCGCGTCTGGCCGTATCCGTTGCCGGATGGCGAAGACATGCCTGGCGTCGCCATGGCTGAACGCGACGACAGAGGCCTCGGGATCACGGCACAGGATCTCGTCTGCGAGGCTGTCGGCACCGCAGAACGAGGCGTGGCCAAGCCGGATCGGCGCCCCTTCATAGCAACCGTGGACGCCCCGCCCGGGCTCCTCTTCGATATCGGCCAGCGGCTCGCTTGCGCCGGCAGCTCGCACGACGGCGGCGGCGATCGGATGGCGGCTCGACAGTGCCAACCGGCCCGCCAATTTGATGACATCTTCGGGAATGGCGGCGAGGTTGGCGACGTCGAGCTCGGGCAGCGTCAGCGTACCGGTTTTGTCGAAAATCACTCGGTCCACCTCGGCAATACGCTCGATCGCATCCCCGGCATTGAGCAGCACGCCGGAACGGAATAGTGCGCCGGAGGCCACGGTCTGCACCGCGGGGATCGCCAGGCCCAGCGAGCAAGGGCAGGTGATGATCAAGACCGCAATCGCGGTGACGACCGAATCATGGAAGGTTGCGCCGAAGGCCAGCCAGCCCAGCATCGTCAGGAAGGCCGTTGTGTGAACGATCGGTGCATAGAGCCGCGACGCGCGCTCAGCGAGGCGCAGATAGCGCGAGCGCGCTTGCAAGGCATGATCAAGTAGCCTGGAGATCTCGGCAAGCAGGGTGCCGTCCGAGGCCGTCGCCGCGCGGACGCGCAGGGTGCCGGATCGAACCAACGTGCCGGCGAACACCGCACTGCCAGGAGCCGCAATCGCCGGCAAGGTCTCGCCGGTAACGAGGCTTTGATCGACCTCGGAGTATCCCTCGATTACGTTGCCGTCGACGGTACAGCACTCGCCGGGTCGCACCAGCACGATATCTCCCGGTTTGATCGCCGCCACCGGAACGGTTCTGATCTCGGTCGGGCTTATGAACTTCGCCGCAGTCTCCGCCTTCAGTGCAGCAAGGTTGCTGGCGAAGGCGCGGGTGCGCCGCCTCATGTTCTGGTCGAGATAGCGGCCTGCGAGCAGGAAGGCGATCAACATGATCGCCGCATCGAAATAGGCGTGCTCGGCATGACCGATGGTCTCGATCACCGAAGTTGCCAAGGCGAGCAGGATGCCGATGCTGATCGGCACGTCCATATTGGCTCCGCGCGCCCGCAGCGCAGCAAAAGCGGAAGAGAAGAACGGTTGCGCGCAATAAGCCGCGGCCGGCAGGACGATCAGCGCGGAAAGCCAATGAAAGAAGTCGCGCTGCTCCGGCAGCATGTCCGAGACATTTCCGGACCATACCGGGATCGACAGCATCATCACGTTCATCGCCGCAAAGGCGGCGACGCCCAGCCGCCGCAGCAAGCTCTGCGCCCTCTCCGCCTCCAGCGTCTCCGCATTGTCCCGCTGGAAGGGATATGCCCGATAGCCTAATTCGGCGAGCCGCTTGACAAATAGCGCTGGATCGAGCGCTCCTGCCTTCCACTCGAGCGCCAGCCGGTTTTCGGTGAGGTTCACGCGGGCCGAGGTCACATCCGGAATGCTCGACAGATTGCGCTCGATCTTGCCCATGCAGCCCGCGCAATTGATGCCCTCCACCGCGAGGTCGAGCTGAACGAGGCCCGCGCCTGCCCTCTTCAGAAAGTGAGAAAAATCGATGTCTGCCTGCATGGGTATGTACTCTCAGTTCAGGATGACGCGGTTTTTCGATACAAACATGCGGCGGCCATTGGCATCGCCCTCGATCACGAGATCCCACTGTCCGACAGCGACGCCCGAGGCACTGCCCCGGTAAGTTCCAACACTGGCCTGCGAAACATCAATCGCCCGATCGGCCCGGCGGTCGACCGGGCGCTCGAGCCGGGCCACGAAATTCATTCCGGCGACAGGCGCGCCTGAGCGGTCGCGCACCTCGATCGCAAGCACGGCTTCACCGTCTGGCTGCCGGTGGATATGCCCCTGCACCCGCCAGCTTCGCTCGTTCTGCTGCCGTGCCGCGATGATCTCACGCTCATAGGCGAGGCTCGCGCTATAGGCGCTGTCAACCTCCGCCCCCGGCAAGGTCGTGATGGCAAAGCGCATCATTACCAGATTGGCGCCAATCACGACCGAAAAGAAGGTGAGAATGGCGATCAGGACGAAGCGTCCGGTGATGGGCCGCGCGACTGGAATTGATGCGGTCATGGTCAGATCCCGACAGTGATCGTTAGGGGAGGACGAAATGATCCATTGAGGAGGCGACTTCGCCGAGGCCAATGTCGGTGACCCGAAACTTCACCGGCATCGAGCGTTGCGACTTGTCGTCGACCGGCGCTGTCAGCAGCACGCGCAGTTCTGTCGTCGTATCGCGAGCCAAGACGATCATCGGTCGATCGACGGTCACCGAATCGGCGCCGACGACGTGGACGGACGTTTCGGGCGGCCCGTCGACGTCGATCGCGATCACGCGATCGAAGCCGCGCTTGTTGAGCAGGCGCACCGTATAGCCGTTGCGAACCGAACCGTCGCTGAGCCTGACCGCCACGGGATTACGGTCGTGTAGGACGCTGAGATCGAGCAGCGTTCTCGACAACAGCCCATAAAGCATCACGGCGCAGACGAGCGCGATCAAAAGAGCGTAGACGAGCGTGCGGGGCCGTACCGGCTTGAATAGCTCCGACCTGCCGTCCATCCGCCGCCGAATATTGATGTCGTTGTCGTAACCGATCAGGCCGGTTTTGCGCCCGATCTTCCTCATGACGGCATCGCAGGCGTCGATGCATAGCCCGCACTGGATACAGCCCAGTTGGGCGCCGTTGCGGATATCGATCCCGGTCGGGCACACCGCCGCGCATTGATTGCAATCGATGCAGTCTCCGGCCCTTTCGCCCCGCGCGCGTAGATCGAATGATTTCTTCAATGAGCAGCGCTGCTCGCCGCGGTCGTACTTATAGGTGACATTGAGGGCCCATTCGTCGGTGAGCGCGGCCTGGATGCGCGGCCACGGGCACATATATACGCAAACCTGCTCGCGCATGTAGCCAGCCAGCAGATACGTCGAAGCGGTCAAGACCCCAATCCAGATATAGGCGATTGCGGGCGCTTGGAACGTCGCCAGATCGCGCACCAAGGTCGGCGCGTCGGCGAAGTAGAGCACCCAGGCGCCGCCGGTCCACCAAGCGATCATCAACCAGATTGCGTGCTTCAGCACGTGCCTTGCCGTGCGCCCCGCTGTCATTGGGCGAGCGGCGGCCTTCAGCCGATCGCGACGGTCGCCCTCGACCCAGCGCTCGAGCGCATAGTACAGGTCGGTCCAGACCGTCTGCGGACAGAGATAGCCACACCAAATCCGCCCGCCTAGCGCGTTCATCAGGAACAGGGCCATCGCGGCAAGCACGAGCAAACCGGTGAAGTAATAGAGTTCTTGCGGCCACAACTCGATGAAGAAGAAGTAGAACCGCCGGTTCGGGAAATCGAGCAACACCGCCTGATCGGGAGCGCCGAGGCCACGTTGCCAACGCACGAAGGGCAGCAGGTAGTAGATGCCGAGACAGACCGCCATCAGCCGCCATTTGATCGTGCGGAAAGTACCGTGGACGCTCTGCGGATAGACCTTGCTTTGGGCTACATAGAGGGGTCCATCCTCGTCGATCCCCGGGCCATCGAGCGAAACGGTCTTGTTCACGGCGGGCTTCATGACCGACCTCACATCGGGCGCGGATGACTCACGTTGATCCGGGTCAACGGCGCCGCAGGTTTTGCGGCCCATCTCGGCTATTGTCCGCCGCCGAGCGAATGCACATAGACGGCAAGTGCCTTGACTGTGACGGGATCTAGCCGCCCGCTCCAAGCCGGCATAATGCCGGCACGGCCATAGCTGATGGTCTCGACCAGCGTGTCCTCGTCCGAGCCGTACAGCCAAATCCGGTCAGTCAGATTCGGCGCGCCGAGTGCCTGATTGCCCTTGGCGTTCTCGCCATGACAGACCGCGCAATTCTCGGCAAAGATCCTTGTGCCGGCAGCAGCATCGAAATTGGCTGTCGTGGTCAGGCCTGACAGCGATCGCACGTAATTCGCTACGGTAACAATCTCGGTTTTCGTGAGGATGCCGTCACGGCCGAAGGCCAGCATTTGTCCCTCATGCGCCCGGGCATGTCCGGAACGTGCGCCGAACTGGATGGTCTGCAGGATCTGGTCGAGCGATCCGCCCCACAGCCAGTCATCGTCATTGAGATTAGGATACCCCTTGGCACCCGCACCGCCGCTCCCATGGCATGGCGCGCAATTGTCGGCGAACACCGTCTTACCGCGCGCGCGGGCCAATCCCAGCAGGGCAGGATCCTTCTCGATCTCGATAAGAGACGCTTTGCCCAGCACGGCCATCTTCTCGCCGCGCAGCTTCTCAAGACCTGCAAGCTCGTCAACGACGGTGGCGCGCGTCGAATAATCAAACGCGCCAGTCGTGTAGCTTGAGAAGAGCGGCCAGGCCGGATAAACGACCCAGTAGCCGATCGCCCAAAGGATCGTGGCGTAGAAGCTTAAGATCCACCAGCGCGGCAGCGGCGTGTTGAGCTCCTTTATACCATCCCATTCGTGCCCCGTCGTGGAGCGGCCGGAGATGTGATCGATGTCGTTGTGCTCGGTCATGACCTGTCAGTCCCGGCGCAGCGGCATGCGCGCCGCAGAATCAAAACGCCTTTTGTTGCGGGGCCAGAGCGCGTAAATGACGATGGCTACGAAGATGCCGACGAACAACGGGGTCCAGAGCGTCACGACGAAGCTTGATGCCAGGTTCTCGATGGAAAGAACGGCTTTCATGAGGATCCTTCAGCGCAGGTTGGCTTTTTCGTCGTAGAGCTTGAAATCGATCAGTGTGCCGAGCATCTGCAGGTAGGCGACGAGCGCATCGAGTTCGGTTGGATTGCCGGCCCTGCCGTCGAAATTGCGCACAGTCGCCTTCGGATAGCGCTTCTGGAACGACTCGACGTTGGCGCTATCGGGATCGAGCTGCGTCTTCAGGTCGGCGACAGCGTTCTTGATCTGGTCCTCGGTATAGGGGACGCCGATTGCCCGATTGGTGCGCAGATGTGCGACCATATCGGTCAGGTCGACCTCCGTGTTCGCCAGCGACGGATAGCCCGGCATCACCGATTGCGGCACGATGGCGCGCGGATTGATCAAATGCGTGACGTGCCAGTCATCGGAATATTTCCCGCCAACCCGTGCGAGGTCCGGGCCGGTTCGCTTCGAGCCCCATTGAAACGGGTGGTCATACATGCTCTCAGCGGCCAGCGAGTAATGCCCGTAGCGCTCGACCTCGTCGCGCAACGGCCGGATCATCTGCGAGTGACAGAGGTAGCAGCCCTCACGTACGTAGATGTTGCGGCCGGCAAGCTCGAGCGGCGTATACGGCCGCACACCGTCCACCGCCTCGATCGTGCTCTTGAGGTAAAACAACGGCGTGATCTCGACCAGGCCACCGACCGCTATCACGGCAAGGATGCCGGCGATCAAGATGATCGAATTCTTCTCAAAGATCTTGTGTCGGTTCCAGAGCGACATGCGATGACCTATTCCGCGACCTGGAGCGCTCTAGCGTCCTGGATTTGATCGGCTTCCTGTGCGTTCACGGTCATCCAGAGGTTGGCGGCCATGATCAGCGCACCAATCAGGAACAGTGCGCCGCCCGCGGCACGGATGATGTAGAAGGGATGCATGGCCTCGACCGACTCGATGAACGAGTACTCGAGGAAACCAAGCGAGGTATAGGCGCGCCACATCAGCCCCTGCAGGATGCCGGACACCCACATCGCGGAGATGTAGAGCACGATTCCGATCGTGGCGATCCAGAAGTGCCAGTTGACGAGCTTGAGGCTATACAGCTGGCGATTCCAAAGCCAAGGAATCAGACAATACAGCGCGCCGAATGATACGAAGCCGACCCAGCCCAGCGCGCCCGAATGCACATGGCCGACCGTCCAATCCGTGTAATGACTGAGCGAATTGACGACCTTGATCGCCATGGTGGGACCTTCGAACGTCGCCATGCCGTAAAAGGCAACCGAGACCACGAGCATGCGTAGCACCGGGTCGGTGCGCAGCTTGTCCCAGGCGCCCGAAAGCGTCATCAGGCCGTTGATCATGCCGCCCCATGAGGGCATCCACAGCATGATCGAGAACGTCATGCCCAGCGTCTGTGTCCAGTCCGGCAGCGCCGTGTAGTGTAGATGGTGCGGACCGGCCCAGATGTAGAGGAAGATCAGCGCCCAGAAGTGGATGATCGACAGACGGTAAGAATAGACCGGGCGTCCGGCTCTCTTCGGAATGAAGTAGTACATGATCGCCAGGAAACCTGCGGTCAGGAAGAAGCCGACCGCGTTGTGGCCGTACCACCACTGAAACATGGCATCCTGGACGCCGCCCCAGGCAATGTAGGATTTCGAACCGAACACCGAGACCGGCAATGCGGGATTGTTGCCAAGGTGGAGCACTGCAATGGTGACGATAAAGGCGAGATAGAACCAGTTGGCGACGAAGATATGCGGTTCTTTCCGTTTCAGCAATGTCGCCAGGAACACCATGAGATAGGTGATCCAGACGATGGTGAGCCAGAGATCGGCGTACCACTCCGGCTCGGCATATTCCTTCGACTGAGTGACACCGAACAGATAGCCGGTGCCCGCGATCACAATGAAGAAATTATAGCCAACGACCACAAACCATGGCGCAAGATCGCCGGCCAAGCGCGTACGGCATGTCTTCTGCACGACGTAGAACGAGGTCGCGATGAGCACGTTTCCGCCGAACGCAAAGATCACCGCCGATGTGTGCAGCGGGCGAAGCCGGCCGAAGCTCGTCCAGGGCAGGTCAAAATTCAGTGCAGGCCAGGCAAGTTGCGAGGCGATCAGCAGACCGATGGAAAAGCCCGCAATGCCCCAGAACATCGCCAGCACCGAGGCGAATTTGATCGGACCGAGATTGTAGTTCGGTCGGCCATTGATCTGCGCCGGCGGTAATTGCGCCGGCCGTTCATAGTAGCGATTGAGGATGACGCCTGCAGCAGCTAGGCTGGCGGCGGAAGCCAGCAATGCGTGGAAGGTAAACGCAGAATCGTGCCCCATCGCTCCGGCGAAAAAGAAAACGTAGGCAGAAACTGCGAATACCGACATCAGGCCTGCTTCACCCATGGTCGTGGATTTCGAGGCAGGGGATGGGCTTGTCATGGCTTGGCCTTCTTCGAAAGCGGGATGCTTGGGGGATTATTTTCGGAGAGCTGGGCGATTGGATTCATCAATCGCGAAGCGCTGCGGGAGGCCGTCATCGATCCTACGATCGAGCGCGCGCAGGGTGTGTTCGTTGGGGCAGTCTTTCAGCGGATTTCGATACTTCCCTGTTTGGAGGTCGGCGGCGCAACGGGCCTTCGCCTGACATAGGCCGCACACCCGCTGCAGATCGCGCAATACGTCACCATGGCAGGCGGCAAGCGCACCTTCGGAAAAACCAGCAAGCGCAAGGCGCTTGCTCAAGAGTTCGGGAGAGCCCGGACTTTGCGCCAGGGCTCGAAAAGCGGGTGTGGACAGATTAAGCTCACGCGCGATCGCATCGACGTCCTGCGGGCTCAAGTAAGCCAGCTCGGATGTCCGAGACAGGCTCGCTCGTAACCGGCTGAGCAAATTCCTCAACCGCCAAGGACCACCGATATGTGCAGGTTGGCTAACCATGTGTCATATCCCTCGAAGCAGCCATAGCTGCTGGAGGCGGAATTGTTTTTGACCTGCATCAAATAAGATCAACGTGGGAGCAATCGCCCTACCGGCAAGAGGCTTGGCGGAGCGCCGGAGCGAGCCGGCTGAACGAGCGGCCGGCAAGAGTGCCGCAAGGGCCCTTCGTGTCACGCACAACAAGACGCCTGCTGCATTTGGCGGCGACAGTATTCGCGAGCTCCTTCGAATCGACGCTCGAAGCGAAGTTTTACGAGATCGAGCCCGAACTCGCAGAATGACCACGCTATGAGAGTTCGCGGGACCTGCTAGCCGAAATCAGACTAGCCGCCCCATGCCGGCGGCAATGCAGGCGGCGTTCGAAGCTCCATCGCATCGGCGAAGATGGTCCAATCGCGAACACCTTTTTGCTTGCAGAAGTCGGTCTCCGCCTGCTGTGCAGCAGCACTCAGCGATGCGGCGTCGACCTTGAACGCTGCCTGACAGGCACGATGCTCGTGGCCGGTATCGTCGCAAACGGTCTTAATGAAGCGAACGTTAAATGAAGGCATGACTACCCTCCTTCGGTGGGTTTGCTCATCCTTGCCTATTCTGCCATTAGAACCAGGAGAGTATTTGATTTGTCTCAAGCAGCATCCCAAAGCAATTGGCCACTCACCGTGAAAGAGGCTCTTCTGACGAGTGCCGGCGGCCCAGCACTATCGTCGGCAGGACCGGCGCCCCCATGATCGTAAGCAAATGAGGCGAACCGTTCCTATCTCGCTTCTGACGGCCCACCCTGCCGCCGCAATGGCGAAGCCGATGATCAGGCTCGCCGCAGCCAAGGTTTCGATAAGGCCAAGGTTCAGGGCTTCCGCGCCAAAGCCTATGGCTGCGATCAGCGCCGGCAAGGCCACCGACAATGCGAAGCGAGCAATCAATCTAAGATCTCCTTCACGCCGCTCGCATCATTAATGACACCTGTTGTCATGTCCGATGTGCGTGCGGTGCGCTTCAACATTCGCATGATTGCGCGTCCTGCATTTTGATTTCCATCAACCCGGCTGCATCCAGGTTGTCGGAACTGAGGCGCGGCCCTAGCTAGTCACCTGAGCGGAACATGCTTGTCCACCCTGCCCACCCGGGGCGCAGCACGCGCCGTCGGTCGCGCTAGACGCGCACGGCGCGTTTTTGACCTGGATCAATACTTCAGCAGTCGCCGACCGATAGAAACGATCCTCCAGAAGGTCACACACATGGCACACAGAAAGACTTGGCGCCCGATCATCTTTTCGTGCCCAAGTACGGGCGACCGGGTTCAGGGACTGCTGCCGGACGACGCAGCCGAGCCAGGTGCCAATAACCTGCACCCGATAACCTGCGTCGCTTGTGATGGTGTCCACTTCATCGATCCGCGGACCGACTCGATGCCTCCGGGCCGAGCGCAGCTAGCCCGTCCGCCTTACGATTGACGCCGTGAAGGAAACGTCCCACCAATAAAGGATGCTCGATATGACAGGAGACCGCGCGAGCCGTGCGTGATATTTAGCTCAAGCTGTTCGCGCGGCGGACAAGTGATGTGGTTCGGAATGTCTGGAAGGTTGCTTGAATTGTCAGTCGGTGGCGATGAACACCGTCCAGGATCTAACGGCAACGCGACCTGGGAGCGGATCGAGACGGCGCCCTTTGATCGGGACCTGGAGATTGGCGTGATCGAGGGTAATGCGATTCATCGGCTGGTCTTTCCTTGCCGCCGGATCTTCGGCGGCTGGATCAAGGCGAAAAGCGGGGAACACGTTGCTGTGCAGCCCACGCACTGGCGCATTTGGTTCAAGTAGCGCTGGCTATCCTGCACAATCTATCGGCGTTATTTGACACGCGTCTGCCTCCGGTGGTCTCCCGCGGCCAAACGATGTAGGTCGATTGAATGAGAAGGTCCACCGGCAAATATGTCCGACCACATCTGGTATCGCTATGGCGCTGCCGCGGCAGCCGCTGCGCTCGCCCTCGTGCTCCGCGCGGCGCTAAATCCGTATCTCGAGGACCGCCCATTTACGATCATATACCTTCCGGCGATCGTTTTTGCAGCTTTCGCCGGCGGCCGCGGGCCCGCGAGCCTCGCAACCCTGCTCTGCCTCGTCATCAGCGCGACATTTCTTGGGAAAGGCCTCATCACCGTTTCCGCAAACATGATCGATACTGCCGCATTTGCGGTAATTGGTCCCATGCTTGGCTTCATGGGCGACCGACTGCGGCAGGAATCGGAGCAGGCGCGGTATCGGCAAGCCCATCTGCAGTCGATTCTGGACACCGTGCCGGAAGCCATGATCGTGATTGACGACAAGGGTATCGTTCGCTCATTCAGCGCCGCGGCAGTGCGCTTGTTTGGCTGGTTGCCTGACGAAGTAGTTGGAAGGAATGTATCCAAGTTGATGCCGCAGCCCTACCGGGCCGAGCACGAGCGCTACATTGAACGTTATCTGACCACCGGCGAGCGGCGCATCATCGGCATCGGTCGCATCGTGGTCGGCGAGCGGAGCGATGGCTCGACATTTCCGATGGAGCTTGCCGTCGGCGAGGCCAACGTTCGCGGCGAACGCTTCTTCACCGGCTTCATCCGAGACCTAACCGAACGACGGGCGCAGGAACGGCGGCTGCAAGAGCTGCAGTCTGAGCTCGTTCACGTGTCACGGCTGACCGCCATGGGTGAGATGGCATCGTCCATCGCCCATGAAATCAACCAGCCGCTCTCCGCGATCACAAACTACATGCGCGGCGCAAAAGTTCTGCTGGCGTCGGACAAGCCGAACGCCAATCGCATCGGTGATGCACTGGAACACGCTGTCCAACAGGCTCTGCGCGCTGGCGATATCATCAAGCGGCTGCGGGAATTCGTTGCCAAAGGCGAGACGCAGCATTCTGTGGAAAATCCGCTCACGCTTCTTGAAGAGGCTGTGGCGCTGGCCCTGCTCGGCGCCAAGGAGCAAGGCGTGCGGGTGACGATGCACAGCGACCGCGATCTGCCGTCAATGATCGTAGACAAGATCCAGATCCAGCAAGTCGCGCTAAACCTGATACGCAACGCAATCGAGGCGATGGCCTCCTGTCCGCGCCGCGAATTGACCGTCGGAGTTAGCAAGGTCGATGGCCTCGCCACGTTTACCGTTGCCGACACGGGTTCCGGCATCAGTGCTGACGTCGCCGACCGCCTGTTCCAGCCCTTTGTCACGACGAAGGAGCACGGCATGGGTATTGGACTATCAATCTGCCGGACAATCGTCGAATCCCACGGCGGCCACATCGTCGCGCAAGCGAATCCGGGCGGGGGCACGATCTTCCAGTTTACGCTGCCATTTGCGGACCTCGGTGAAGAAGCATGACCGAGCGGCGCATTGTTGTGATCGACGATGACGCCGCGATGCGGGACTCTCTGGCGTTTCTGCTTGATATTAGTGGTTTCTGGGCAGCAACCTACGAGACCGCGGCCGAGTTTCTCAATGACATTGCGAGCGCTCCGCTCGACTGCGTTGTATCAGACATCCGCATGCCAGGCATGAGTGGCCTCGAACTGGTCCGCAAGCTGAAGGCCGATCGCATCATCTGTCCGGTCGTCCTGATAACCGGTCATGGCGACGTATCGCTGGCAGTTGAAGCGATGAAAGCGGGTGCGGTCGATTTCATCGAGAAGCCGTTTGAGGACGAGGTGCTGTTGCGTGCCATCAACGGTGCTTTGGAAGCGCGGTCGACGAATCTAGCCGATGACGCAGCGAAACTGCAGGCAGAAGCCCGCCTTGCGGATCTCTCGTCGCGCGAACGTGACGTCCTGCGGGGACTATTAGCAGGCAAGATCAACAAGGTAATCGCCCATGATCTTGGCATCAGCCCCCGGACGGTCGAGGTTTACCGCGCCAACCTCATGGCCAAGACCAATGTACGCAGCATGTCCGAGCTGATGCGGATCGCCATCGCCGCCGGCCTCTAACAGGGTCGCGAGCGCGCGATACAGGGGACGAACAGTGGTTCGAAAAAATCTTAGACGGATCGTCCATGAATGATCTCAATCGCGTAGGCGGAGCCTCCTGGAAATGCGTTGCCCAGCGGTCAAGGCGAGCCCGGGCGAACGGTGCACGCGCACGTCACCTGGCGCCCGCCCCCATCTGGGACGATGTCCTCGCATGCCGCTGTTTGATTTTGCAGCAGCCGCTAGAGAAGTTGGAGCATTGGCGTATCGGGCTTAACCGCGGCGACCAGCCGCACATCACCCTCCATTACTGGCTGGCCGTTCCTCTCAGTGCAAACTGTTTCGACGACATGAATATCGAGCAGGCGATGGCAAGGAATGGACGGCATCCGCGATCTCCGGCCACCCCGATCCCCCTGATCTGTGCAACAGAGATCGCTGTGCACGAATCGTGCAGGATTCGCGGTTGACATGACCGATGCAATAGATGCCATGCTGGTTCTACTTGGCATCGGACCTGCGCGAACTGTCCGTGGCCGGTTTGATGCTGCCTAAACAAATCTACGAGCGCTAGAAGCAGATCAATTGCCCGGCTCCAGATTTGTGCTCCGATGGGCAGCAATCCTTTCATGCCCGGAGAACGGCAATGTTCGGGAACATATTGGTCCATCTTCCCACCGAGCTCCCGGTGCGGGCGACGGTGAACGGTTCGATTTCCTTCGCGCAGAGCACCGGCGCGCATCTTGACGTTTTGGCAATCGGTTACGAGAGAACCATTATTCCGCTCGCTGCACTCGGCGGGGCGGCCGTCACTTCGGTCTTTGAAATCGAGCAGGCCCGTGCGTTGGAGAGAGCCGAGGCGGCACTTCATGTCTTTGATCTGCAGGCAAGGGGTGCCGGCATTTCCTATGCGAGCCGCGCGCTCACTGCAGTTCCGGCGGAGGCGCGTCGAAGCATCTGCGCCAGCGCGCGAGTGCACGACATGACTATCGTCACACAGCCCCAGGGCGGCTACGACAGCTACGACAACATTATTCCCAAGGAGATCCTGTTCCAGGCCGGCAAGCCAGTTCTGTATCTGCCAAGCGTCTTCCACGGCGCTTTTTCGGCCAGACGAATCGGGATTTGCTGGGACGGCGGCCGCTTTGCGGCCCGCGCATTGCACGACGCGATGCCGCTGCTGTGCGAAGCGGAAGCGCTGACCGTCATCGCGATCACTGCTGCGCACAAGGTCCCGGCGGAAAGTTCCGCCGACCATGTGGGACAGTATCTTGCAAGGTCAGGGCTTCCTGCAAAGATCGTGTCGCTCCCAGCGTCCCAATCAGCGCACCGCGCCCTTCTATCGCTTGTGGCGGACGAAAGCCTCGGCCTGCTGGTGACGGGCGGATACGGCCACTCTTGGCTGCGGGAAAGGCTTCTCGGTGGCATCGCGGGAGACCTGCTTCGTGCAAACATTATCCCGGTTTTGATGTCGCATTGAAGCACCAGATGCGGTCTGAACGCCGTCGATCGGCGCAGGCCGAGGCACCGGCCGTCCACCGAAGAAGAGCGCCGTCTGTCCTGGCTTTCGTGCGCCCGCCGTCGCTCCATCGACGAGGCGAGGCGGAAGCCGATCCGCCGCGGTTTTCGAAACATTGCACATACGCTACCGGTCTGGAAGCGCGGGACAATCTGGTCACCGCCCATCCGACGAAGTCCGAGCTTCCCTTCAAGCCGAACGACTGACAAGCCAGCATGCAGCTTGCTAATCCAAACGCGACCTGGTCGGCTTTGAGCCGTATTCGAGCAACCTAAGCGGCGCCGCACTCATTCGAGAATCGTCCTCACGGTCTTACGTATAAATACTTAGTGGGTTCTACTTAGGGGAAACATCCAAATTTTCCAGTTCGTTAGAAGCGGCCAATATGCGCCCCGCCCCATCGACGTTCTGAAGATCGAGTCCGCCATGTACGCTCAGGCCGCAAGCATTCACGAGATTAGCCATCATTCGAGCAGTGTCTTGTGCAGACAACCTCGTACCCATGGACCGTTTGGTATGGTTGCGACCCCGATGCGGTTCGCTCGCAATGGCGAGATCTATGGCGAGGATGAGGCAGCCGAATACCTATATCAGGTGGTGTCGGGTGCTGCACGAACCTACAAGATTATGGAAGATGGACGTCGACAGATTGGTGCGTTTTATCTGCCCGGTGACATTTTCGGCTTCGAGGCCGGAGACAGCCATATCTCTTCGGCGGAGGCGGTCTGTGAGACGCATCTTTTGATGGTGAAGCGCAGCGCTCTCATTGCTCGCGCCAGCCACGAGAGCGAGCTCACACGGCAACTATGGGACGCGATGGCGCTTGAGCTCCGCCGCTTTCAGGAACATCTGATGCTCCTGATCAGCAGCGCTGAAGAGCGGGTCGTGGCATTCCTGCTCGATATGTCTCGCCGCGCTACGAAGAACGCTGCGATCGAACTGCCCATGTCACGTCAGGATGTGGCAGATTACCTTGGCTTGACCATCGAAACGGTCTCGCGCACCCTCACTCAACTCGAGCAGAATGGCGTGATCGCCCTGCCGTCCTTGCGCAGAATCGAGCTACGTAACGACAAATTGTCCAGCCGCGTTGCGCAGAACTTTGGCTAAGCTCAAGCATCGCTGTGAAATGCGCGACCTCTTTGCACCGAACAGCGCCGAGAAATCCAGCGCGTCAAGGACATCGAACCTTTGCTTGGGCGACTCTCGCACGGGTGACAGGATCGCTAGCTTACATTGTTCCTCCGTGGAGCACCGCCATGATTATCGATCTTCTGCTTCGAGAGCATCGCAATATTGATCTGCTTCTGGTCGCCCTCCAACGTGAATTGGAGGTTTTTGAGCATGGGGACCGTCCAGACTATGAGGTAATTCGCGCGATTATCAGCTACTTCGAAGTTTACCCGGAGGTGTACCATCATCCTCAGGAAGACCAGATTTTCTCCAAGCTCAGAACTCGCGATCCGGACGCGGCTGCTATCGTCGGCGATCTCGCGCACGAACACCGCGAAGTCATCGACCGTCTGCACCAATTCGCTCGAGCTATCGATGGTATCCTCGCGGATCGTGAACTTCTTCGGGAAGACGTCGGCAACATCGTGCGCGACTTTATATTGCGGGAGCGGCGCCACATGATGTGGGAAGAACGAGATTTCTTCCCCGCCGCCATCAAGGCTCTATCGGCTGAGGATTGGACCGAAATCGCGTCCGCCCGTACTGATGACGGGGATCCGCTATTCAGCGAGGCAGCGGAAGCGACTTCCGATGCACTAAGAGCGCATATTCTAGAATTGGAGCAAGAAGCTGAAGCCGAACGGAGCTCGGTTGCGTTTTCGTCCGCAATGGCCGGCAAGCCGCCAGATGGCGCCAAAGCCGATGGACCGTAATTGATCGCTGGCGTTTGACGAGGGAAAGTGGACGTCATAGATCCTATTGAAATGAAGGAGATTCTTCCTGGCGCGCATGCGCTGCGCCGAGCCAGGACGAAATCCGTAATTGCTTTCCTTCAGTCCGCCGGTCGCAATCGGCATGCCGAACCCGCAGGTTCCATGACCTGAGCGTCGGCAAGGCGAGCGGCGGTGTTGCTCGGCTTTCCCCGACTGATATCGCGCCAAACGGCCCCCCTACATCCACCGACCGATCGGGATAGACAGTTGCGGCCGCTGCGCGAACCCTCCGGGCCTGGCACAGGGCAACGCAGGACCTGACCTTCGACATCTACACCGATTGCGGTTTGGTTCGCCCCACTCAATCGGTGACTGGATTGGATCACCAACGATCTACGGACGCCCATGCGTATAGGATGCTGCTCATTGCGAGCGGGCGAGCGCTTCATCGCGTTTCGAAGTGCAATGCATGCGCTGCGGGCATGCCCTACCAATTTCGGCTTGAAGGCCACGATGGCCCGGCGCGGATATTTGAGCCAGCGCAAAGCTTATCCGCGGCGTGTCCGATAATCGGCCGAAGAGAAAGAAAGGCATCCGAATGCGACCGAACTTGGCAAACTCCTACGGGCAGCACCGGCTGCCCCGCTACACCAGCTATCCGACGGCGCCCCATTTCTCAATGTTGGTTTGCGAATCCGACTACCAAACGTGGCTCAAGTCGTTGGGCGCCCAGCAATCCGCCTCGATCTACGTGCACGTGCCGTTCTGTCGAAGCATGTGCTGGTACTGTGGCTGCCACACATCTGTCACGAAACGCCAGGAACCGATCGCGATTTATGCAGCGGGACTGCGGACTGAAGCTTACCTCGTTGCAGAAACCGTTGGTCGACGGCAACCGATTTCTCATATCCACTTCGGGGGCGGCACCCCGACGATCATGACGCCTGAAACGTTTGCTGATCTGGTCAGTTCGTTGCGCTATTGCTTCGCTGTCCTGCCCGATGCCGAGATCGCCGTCGAGATCGATCCACGCATGTTGAGCGAGCCGATGGCCGAGGCGCTGGGTTATTGCGGGGTCAGCCGGGCGAGCCTTGGTATCCAGAGCTTCGATCCTGTTGTTCAGCAGGGCATCAATCGTCTGCAGAGCTTCGGACAGACCGCGACTTCGGTCGACCGGTTACGCCGCGCCGGCGTCGAGCGGATCAATTTCGACCTCCTCTATGGCCTGCCCCTGCAGACGGTCGCCTCGTGCCTGGACACCGTCGCCAAATGCCTCGACCTTCATCCGAATCGGTTTTCGGTCTTTGGCTACGCGCACATTCCTTCGTCCAAGAAGCATCAACGCAAGATCGATGCGTCGGCCCTGCCCGACAGCGTCACGCGCCACCACCAATCCGAAACCATCGCCAAGACTTTGGTTGATGCGGGATACGTACGCGTCGGCATCGATCACTTCGCCCTGCCGGACGACAATCTAGTCCTAGCGAGGCGGGAAGGCAGGTTAAGGCGCAACTTCCAGGGCTATACCGACGATCGCGCGGACGCCCTCATTGGTCTGGGCGCCAGCGCCATCGGCCGTATGCAACAGGGGTTCGTCGCGAACGCTGTCTCGACAAAGGAGTACCTCGCTCGCATCGCCGAGGATCGGCTCGCCACCGCGAAGGGATATTTGCTGACCGATGACGATCGTTTCCATGGCGAGATCATCGAGCGGATCATGTGCGACCTGGCTGTCGATCTTTCCGAGACATCGCGTCGTTACGGCCGGGATCCGAGGTCGGCTGTCGTCGATCGTCACCGGCTCGACAGCCTTATCGCCGATGGCGTCGTGGCGATTGAGGATGGTCAGCTTTCCGTAGCCGCTGGCGCAGAGTTCCTGGCCCGGAGCGTCGCATCGGCTTTCGACGCTCACCTTCCTCGGTCCAAAGCTATACATAGTCAGGCGGTCTAACGACTGAGCAGAACCGAGCGTTTTGGATGGGAGTTCGACACCCGACTGGCTTTGGATGACGACCAATCGCGGCGCTGAAGAGCGCGCCGGTTGGCATCCCGTTCGCTCCCCCGCGTCGAGCCGCGCATCTCAAACAGAGCTTGGAACCGACACTCGGCTGTCGAGTGGAATCCATGAGTGCTGGAAGCAGGGTCAAAATCAACAGCAAGGTCACGACTATAAGACTTTGCTGTCGGCATTTTCGTATAGTCGCGTCGATCGAGCACATCTTTTCCCGGCAGGAACGCGCACCAGCTTGCGCTTGGTGCCCGTCCATGCCGCGACCTCCCCGCCCACGCTGCTGGACTCGGCAACACGTAGCGGAAGTACGCATCAGCGGCAAACCTTCGTGTCGATTTCTTATCCCACGCTATATCGGCCGCATACCACGGCATAATTGAGCTACGTTGAGCTTGTGCTTTAACTGCGGTCAGATTCTCGGCGGATGTCCTCGCCGTGATCGAGCCATCGGCTGTCCTCCCTCTGCCGATGGAAGCCGGCGCGATGCATAGCAGCGTCGCTCCTCCCGGACACACTCCGCCCGGCCGCTCAAGGCGGCCGGGCCATTTTTATTCTCCGAGGCGCCTTACGACGCAAACGCCTACAAGCGATCGCCTTCTCCACGAGAGACACCAGGTCCAGGATCAACGGTCGACGGGAGCGGATGCAACGCGCGGTTCGCGGGCAGCAGCGACCATGTTGACCAGCGCCGGGCGAACCTCCTCCCATTTGCGCGTCTTCCGGTCGCGGTCCGGATTGCCCCAGAGTTGCGAACTCCGCAGCCGCTTCCGAGCGAACGCCATGAGTTCCGGGCACTCGAGCCGGGCCACGAAATTCATTCCGGCGACAGGCGCGCCTGCGCGATAGAGGTCACGGCGCCGGGCAGGACGCTCTTCATGCAATCCGGCTATCGAACCGTTCATTGAGCACGCTTCGATGCGTCTGTCTTCTCCACCAACAACCAAGGATCAGTGTTGAATAGGCGCACGAGATACGCGCTAAGCCCAGCAGCATACTCAGCGAGCACGTCGTTTTAGGACCAGCCAGTCCTGGTAGGCGTCACGCGGATGTTTTTGGCGATACTGCCCAAAGCAAGCATATTGAATCCCCACAACGAAAAGAGAAGCCCGCAATGAAAATGGCTGTTTGGAGTGCACTCGGCGTCTTTGCTGCTGCCGTCTTTACGGTCGGCCTGTTCGGCTGGATCGCAAGACCATTTATGAATCAGGCAGTCAGACAGATGCTCTCGAAAATGTTGAGCGGTTCAAGCCGAAGCTAGCAAGACCTCGGGCTTCCGCTCTTGCCAGTCGGCACGACTGTCGGGGAAGCCCAGCTCCCTCCATTATTGGCTTGCGACGACGAACAGATAGACGACGGGCCAAAAACGCGCCATCGCGCGAGCGGCGAATGCCACCGTATCTCGCCCCGTCTGCTCGACTCGAAGCCTTCCTTAGCGTCGATTCCAAATCGCTTGCCGCTGAAGAGCGGCTTCGCTTCGTTGTTGGCCGCAAAGTGCCAAGCACAACCCGGCTGAGGCGCCTTCGACCCTTCGCAGCAGCGGCAACGGCAACGGCAACGGCAACGGCCCCGAACCACACGGTTCGATGGCAGCAAACCTGCTTCCAATTGTCGTCAGGAATCTGTCGCAAGGCATTCGCCCGGGCTGTCGAAGATCCCGTGCGTGACAGGAATCAATCACGGAAGTCGCGACGAATAGGGCTGAATGGTAGCATTGAAACGTGCGCAAGTCGGGAAGTCGACAAAGACGGCACAAATCTCGTACGAACTGCCGGCTATCGCCTGGCACGAAGAATGCAAGTCATCGGCATGTCCAGGCTTCTCCTCCTGGGCAGGTCCAGCATTGCAAATTGAGGCTTTGGCTGACCACTGAAGTTAGCGGCGCGTGACATCGAGGGACGGCGCCTGCTCACGCGGGACATCAGCAGGCGCCCGCGTCACGTTGCCGCTAACTTCTTGCGATCGCGCATAGCGCGTTGAGGATGTCCCGTTTTGGAATTGAAGTGTGGATGAGAACCAGATGAGCCGACAGCAATGATAAAAATGTCTAGAAGGCGCATGCTTTGGTTCTGTATCGGTCGGCCGCTGATCTGCCTGGCCGGGCTGGCGGCGACGATCAACGATATTCGCGCCAACGACAACGCGCTTGTCGAAAGGGTCAAGTCGACATGGCGAGCGCAAGATGGTGAGACTATAGAACAAATCGTTTCCCAAGTCTCGAAGGTGGCTCACTTCGTCCCTCGATCGTGGGGAGTCGCTGAGGGAGTTGACCGAACGGAGTATGTTTACTTTTCGTGGACCAGGCACCCGGACAATAAATCAGACGAACGGTACGCTATCACTTGGAAGATCGCGACCGACGGGACGATTAGACTTGCGTCGACATATGCAAAGCCGATTGAATTGGGCTGGCGCGCGCTGGCACTCTCGTTGATCGCCAGTGAAGTTACAGATGGCGAAAGGAACCCAAATCTTCGCTTTCTGCATGATCCGGCCAACTTCAACTTCGTGACGACCGCGCAAGGCAAGCTCGGCAATCTTCTGCGGCACGGCCGCTGCCATATCATTGAACCGGTTGCAGTGGATTACGTGTCGAAACCGAATGACAAGCCGACTGAAAAGGGAGATCTGTGGCGCGTTCTGCTTTTGGTGAACTGCAAGATCCCAGGGCCCCATTATTTTACCCACAATGGCGTCATCACTTTCGAGAAGAGCGAGGGACAAGATTGGGAGCCTCAATCTTTTTTTGCCAAGCGTATCGCCGTCTTTCCTCCAGGCTCTTGGTTCGATCGCATAGAGCCAAGTGAACGGGAAGCAATAGAGAGGGCGCGAAAGGCCTCGGCCAATGGTCCCACAGAGCGAGATCGCAGCTCAGCTCCTTCACGTTGAGTGCCCCGGACTAGCAGCAAAGCACGCGCGTTCGGAAGCGGCCCATTCCGCGAGGAATCGATGCGATGACTGTCAAACGCCATCCGGAACTGCCCGTTGCGCCATGAAGAACCGCCCCACCCTCGGGTTCATAATGTCGGTTGAAGGTTAGCTCCGCCACTGACGGGGCGGAACCGACCGGAGCGCCGTCAGCGGCGGCCGGCTTGATGAGGCTGCTCTTTCGCTTGGCGCGGAGCCGATACCTGTCGCCGCGGATGGTCAGCCCGTGGCTGTGGTGAGCCGCTCGGGAGATCGCGGTGGCGACCACCGGATCGGCGAACACGGTGCCCATTCCCCCATTCGGCAACGCTGCTGGTTCGAGGTGATCGGCATGGTCGCCGGTTTCATAGCGACGGCTGGAACGGATGCACCGCGTCGGGCTCCAGCGGCAGGTAGCTGAGTTTATCGACGACCCGCAGCTTTGGCTTCGCCCGCGCAAGCAATTCTCGTCCACGCGTCGCTCGCCATGCGCCTTGGTCAGGCCATCCGCGTTATCCAAGTAGGGAGCAATTCCTCGCGACGCCGTGAAGGGCAGTCTTCCTGGGCGCGATATCCCTCACATGAGTGGCTCAAGATATCTGGGCGGGCGACCGACCAGTTCCGAAACGCCTCGGATCGTGCCAAGTAGAAGCCGTCAGTACCGGCGCGGATATGACCCCAGCACGCGAATGTCAGGGCGCTTGCGAAGCAGCCCGGCAAGACTATTCATCATCTCATGTCCCGCGACTTCAATCAGATATCTATGCCGATCGAGGCCCGTTTTTGCCGGTCGCTCGTAAATCGTCAGGATCTGGACTCCGGCGCCGGCGAAAGAAGCAAGCAAGGAAGCAAGATCCGCATCCCTTACGGTCGCCAGCAACGACGTCTTGTCGTTCTCAGTCGGCGAAGGGCTATCCCTGCCCAGGACCCACCAGCGCGTGACATTATGCGGACCTTCTTCGATCCCATCTACGATCGAAGCCAGCCCATAAATTGCCGCGCCAAATTTGGGGCCAATGGAAGCCTTGACCAAGGCTTCGCTGTTGACCACGGTTTGCGCCGCGGCGCCGCTGCTCGCCGTCGCGGTACGACGAACCTGCGGCAACCGGCAATCTAACCAGTGCTTGACCTCTTCAAAGGCAACCGGATGCCCGAGGACCTCTTTGACATCCTCCAGACGCGTTCCATGACGAGCAAGAAGGCTATAGCCAAGCATTTTGGGATATTCGGCAACGATCCTTACGTTTGCCAGGTCCAGAACCGGATCTAGAAACGGGGTAGCTCCCACAAGGGAAGTCGTAATGGGCAGGCAGGCCAGGTCAATCTGTTCGCTCCGATATGCCCCGATCAATTCGTCTTGGGACATGGGAACCAGGCCCGACGGACCGAACAGCTCAAGGCAAGCATGATGTGTCCATGATCCGGCCGGTCCAAGATATCCAATCTGGCCCGCTGTCGCTGTCAAGGTAAGTCCATTCAGTGAGAGACTCGCGGCCGCGAGCAACGTTGACGGCCCACCCGTATTGCTCGGCGTAGCGCGGCGGGAAGATACGTACCATCGCGAAGTGCGATCTTCATCTTGAAGCGCATGTTGCGTCAACCGACGTCAGTTAGACTACCTCTTGCTTGGCAACATGGCTTGAATGAATGAGGTTTGAATGCGAGCCGTAACGTACTCGTCGCAAGCTAAGAAAGCCAGTCCTATCGTCCTATCCAACGCTCTCAGATTGCATTCCCAGTTGCATGGTTTCTCTCACCAATGAATGCAATCCTAAGAATGCCGATCTGTGCACTTTCGCAGAGCCATCCATGTACCGCAATTCGGCAACACCATAAGCCACCCGCTCGCTCATTCATTACCGGTCGTTTCCCGATGCGGCACATCGAGCGAATCTACGCCGATATCTTGCGTTGCAAGATGGTGCCCCGAACGCGCTGTAAGTCGGGTTCATTTGCTTTGATGGCTTTCTCTTGAGCACCTCGGTTGGTTCTTCGACTGATCAGGCTGGCGAGTTCAAGGCTCCGCTGATGATTATAAGCGCGGTGGGGCGCGCCTGCTGAGAGACGTCGAGGCCGCCAAAACGCATACCGTGACATTCGCACCGCAGAAAATTGCTTGAACCTCACGTTGCGTCAGGGCGTAGGTTGGAAATCGACCAGAGCGGTCACTAACCAAACGAAGAATGATGCAACACAGACCAATTAACCGACATGAAGTCCAACGTGGCAATGCCGGGTTGTACGTGTTTCCGATCTGATGGATCAAGAGCGAAAGGCTGCCGGGATGAAACGCCGCGCAATGATCGCTGCATTTCTCGCTGTCATCTCATCTCCGGCTTGCGCGGCGAAACTCAGCGGCCCTCCGCGGATCGTCGACGGCAATACGATCGAGATCGAGCAAACTAAAATTCGGCTCTCGGGCATCGACGCGCCAGAAACGGATCAGATTTGCCTCGACACCCACGGCCAGAAATGGGCTTGCGGCATAGCTGCTCGCGATGAGCTTATCAAGCATTCGAACGGACAAACGTGGGATTGTCATACCACCGGGCGAGATGAGTACGGCAGGTCACTCGGGAGCTGCTTCATTGCAGGCGAGGACGTGAACGCGTGGATGGTACGTTCGGGCTGGGCACTATCATGGGGCCGAAATATCCATATCTACGCCGTCTACGAGGTTGTGGCGAGCCATGCTTATGCGGGCCTATGGTCGGGGGCGTTCATCACGCCCTGGGACTGGCGTCACCGCAACAAGGGAACGATTATCATTGGCGCGAGCTCGGTACCGACCGATGCCCAGGAGCTCCTGCTCGGATCCGCTTTGCTATCGGACCCGCCCTCACCCGAGTGTCTGATAAAAGGCACGGTGGGCGGCAACGGCGAGCGCATCTATCACGTGCCAGGGCAATTCGGTTACGGACAAATCGACATGACGAAGAAGCGGGGTGAACGCTGGCTCTGCAGCGAGGCGGAGGCTGAAGCCACGGGATGGCGTAAAGCCGCGCGATGAGGTGGACACACATGCATGCAGACCGTTCGATCACGCCTTCGCGCCGCTCGCTACTGCTGTTCGCCGTCTCGGTGGTTGGCATGGGGCTTGTCGACAACATTGCTAATGCGACGGAAGCAAAGCGACCGCCCAAGCCGGACAACCTGCTTTCGCCAGATGCTGCGCTGAAGCGGCTAACGGAAGGTAATGACCGCTATGTCCAGGGGTTATCACGAGCCAACGATCTCAAGCGCGAGCGTCAGGTTTTAGTCGACGGACAAAATCCATACGCGGCGGTTCTGAGCTGCGCCGATTCTCGCGTAGCGCCTGAGCTTGCCTTCGACAGCGGACTTGGTGACCTGTTTGTCTGCCGCCTCGCCGGCAATTTTGCCAACGGTGACACGGTCGCCAGTATGGAATATGCGGTCGCCGTGCTAAACACGCCGTTGATCTTGGTACTCGGTCACGATCGTTGCGGTGCCATAGACGCCACGATCAAGTCGCTCAACGACGACAAGCCGGCGCCGGGGCATATTCCATCCCTCGTCGCTGCGCTCGCGCCTGCAGTACGGGAATCGCGCCAGCAAACCGGTGATGCGTTCGCCAATGCGACCCGGCAAAACGTAATCGATAACGTCCATAAACTTAAATCGGTGGGCCCGGTTCTGAACGCGGCAGTCGAGCAGAACAGACTAAAAGTGGTTGGAGGTCTGTACCGGCTCGACACCGGCAAGGTCGATTTGCTCAACTGACCTTAGCACCTTCGCAATCGTTTAAACGACTAACGCGGCTCCGGTGATTGCCGCGAATTCGCCTGCGTCCGTCGGCTGCAGTAATTGCACTGGACGTGATCCGCTCCACAATTGACATACAGCTTCGGGATACCTTTTTATGCGCGGGCTCTTTATCCTCCTCCTACTCTACGTACTTATGTTGGCAACGCGCGGCCAGCACCAACATAATTTCCTGCCGCGACCGACTGTGTCCATGCCTGCCGTCAATACCCTGGCCAACACAGTTGACTGAAGCCGCAGAAATGCGCTGCGATGGATGTTGGGATCTAAGCACGGTCTCGGCGACACCGGACAAATTTCAGCAAATTATCCTCGCCGGATCATCCGTTATGGCATCGATACCGATCGTCCCGTTGAGGGTCCCCGGCTCAGCTGGGGCTGAAGATTACATACAGCAGAATTACGATCACGACGGCTGCCCAGCCGGCCGATGTGAGGAACACGGTTGCTCGAGACGGCATCGGACGATCTCTCCTGCATCAGCCAACGAAGCGACCGCCAGTCTCGGAAACGGCGCATCGCTGGATCAATCTTAAGAGCATACTTTTGATCCGCAATAAACCGGAACTTATCTCGCGCGCAACAGTTGCGATCAACCGCTGGAACGCCGGATTTTCTGCGCCTTCGCGTACATGCCTCAAGCCCGGCACTCAAGGATCGATGGACGTCTTGAGAATGCTATTCAAATAGCGCTGACGGCTCTGCATAGGTGAGTATTGTCAATTTGATTCCGAAGCGCTCGATTCAAAGGGCACCACTGCGTGCGTCGGCGCGCACCTTTGAAGACCAACTTGCCGATTCCAACATCAGCCTCATGATCATCTTGCGCGGCCTCATTACACGTCGCCCCAAGTCTCTTCGACTAACGCATCGATCATGTCGGATACATCATCTTGCACGACATTAAGTGTCAGCGAGATCCGCAACCGTGCCGTTCCCACAGGCACTGTTGGCGGCCGTATCCCACGGATGTCGAAGCCCCGCGCCTGAAGTGCAGAGGCGAGCCGCATCGCGCGGGCATTGTCGCCCACAACATAAGGAATGATTTGCGAGTTCGAAGAGCTCGCGCGACCGCACACGACGAGCTGCCGATGTGTAAAGTCGACCAGATCGATCAGCTGTCGTTGCCGTTCAGGCTCCTCCTGCAGGATTAAGATTGCCTCTCGCACCGCGACGGCCATTAGCGGTGATGGCGCGGTGGCGAAAATGAATGGACGACATCGATTGACCATGAAGTCGCGCAATACGCCGGAAGCCGTCACAAGTGCGCCCGCCGCGCCCAGTGCTTTGCCGCAGGTGTGGATCACCAAGAGATTCTCGCGCCCCTCATAGGGCGCAGTGAGGCCCCGTCCCTGCTCGCCGTAAACACCTGTGGCATGAGCCTCATCCACGACCAAGAACGCCTCGTAGTGCTCGGCGATTGCGACCAGATCTTTAAGGGGCGCGAAGTCTCCGTCCATGCTGTAGAGGCTCTCCACCACGATCCAGACGCGCCCCTTTCCGCCCTTGGCGCGCCAATCATCAATCGTGTCTTCGATCGATTCGGGGTCATTATGGGCGCTTAGCCGGAACTCGGCTCGGCCCGCTCGTGCGCCTTCATGGGTGCTGGCGTGTGCGAGCGAATCGAGAACAAGCAAATCGCCCCGCTGCGGCAACGTTGTCAGAATAGCAAAATTTGCGATGTAACCGCCGCCGAAGAACAGCGCTGTCTCCGCCCGGAAGAACCGCGCCGCCTCCGATTCGAGAGCTTCGTGCTCCTCACAATTGCCGCGCAGGAGCCGTGACCCACCAGCTCCGATCGGCGTACCGGCATCGAGCGCGGTGAATATAGCTTTCTTCATACGAGGCGCATTCGCCAGCGCCAGATAATCGTTCGACGCAAAATCGATCCCTGTGCGCGGCTTCAGGCCGCGCAACCGATCGTCTTCTTTCAAGGCTTCTAGAGCCGCGACATAAGCATTAAGCGGCGGGTGCATTGATCAAATATCCTGCCGCCCGCAGCCGGGCGCGACCGATCGAGTCTTCGTGGCACAGTTCTCAGCTTGTGCCATGTCATCGACGCGCGACGGATTTACATGTAGATCGAAGCGCGCTGGCCGAAGACGCACGGCGTCTGCAGTCCATCGGTTATGAACTAACGTCAGCCGAACAAGTCTCTTGTTCGGCTGACTCTTATTCTGCCGGTCGCGATCAAGCGCACCAGGATCGCTCAGCGACGCCACCAATCGCACGCCCTTGACTTCGTTCCATAACGTGAATGAGCAAGCAAGACGAGCACACCGACGCGATTCTCGACAAGCTTGCCCACGCCGGTGATGCCGACGCTGCTCACCTTGATGCCAGCGTCACGCGAAGACAGCTGCGCCTCCCCCAATTGTCCGGACCTAAAAGGCCCTCCCGAACGCCCGCCGAAAGGGCGAACCAATCGCGGTGCGGGCCACTCCGCCCTCGCGTAGTTATATTGGCAGATTGCACTTCCCCACGCGCGCGAAAACTTCGTACAAAGCGGACGAACTCGCGTTCGATCAGCGAGCGTGATCTAATCGTATCATAAGCGCCCGCTCCGTACACGAGCGATTGCGACACCGATACCAATTCTGGCGCACAAAACCGCCGACCTTCTTGGCGCGTGAGCCCACACAATCGTTCGGTGATTAACTTGTTCAAGGCATGTTCGAGAATTGAACCGGTCGAGCCTCTCACTGCGATGCGCTGTCTTGTGAATCGCTGGCAGTTATCTCGCTGGACTAGCGCAGCAAGCCATTATCGTACGCTTCCTAAAGATCTGCATTGTATGCGATCGAACCGGCAGTCGCCGCCGGATTGATACACGGGCCTGTAGTCTCTCACCGGCGTCAACTCGAGACTGACCTCTGGCAGAGCTTGTTTTTGCCCCGTTCCCCCAATTTGATATTTGCCGATCACAGCCGGGAAGGGCGGCCGGCGTGCATCGTCCTCAAAAAGGACGCAAGAATTGTACGAAACGGACAAACCCGCGCGCTATCATCGCTGACCTGCCCAGAATGGACCACAAGAGCACGTTCCGAAGGCTCTGTGCCATGATCATCAAACGCAATGGTCGAGCCCTTCCGCAATGGCGGGCTCAAACAGCAACAATTGCTAGTGATGTCGTTGGGCGGTACAATGGGCTCTTTCCCAGGAACCGTCCCGGACATAGAGGACCGGCGACATGTACGGGTACGTCACGCGTGCCAACATCGATCGTTATCTCAATGTGCTCTACAGCACTGATCTCACCAGCCATGAACGACAAACGGTCACGAGGTTGTTGCTCGGCGAGTTTGACAGGCTCCGTCATGATCCCGCACAGCTAGAGTTTGTCGAAAAGCGAGCCGCGAACGGCCGCGAAAGGGTGAACCACGCCAGGCGCCTACGCGAGTCCTATGCGCTCGGCACAATAGAGCGCGAAGAGTCGGATAGGTTGTTAGTAGACGTCGAAAGTCTTCAAAGCCTGCTGGATGCTTTTATAGTGGCGTGCACGAGTTCTCGCGGCATCTAAGACGGCGACTTGATCGTAGAATGCCGGCTAGGTGCGGCACGAGGTCGACTTGATCTTGGCCACATCCCTGCCTGCCATCCGCTTCTAACTCATAGCTCAAGTATGGATCTCCATGGGTGGAGATCCAATTTGCCACTGCGCCTTTATGTCGTGAACCGCTATCCCTGGAGTGAAATCCATCAAGAGACGGGACTCCAAGGCCGGTTTCAAGCGCTTTTGGGATAAAATTGCATTCAAACATCGCGCTCAGTGAAGACAATGACCCGATGAAAGCGTCTCGTTGGCGAACTGGACCAGGAGCAGGACATGGCCAGTCATTTCTATCGACTGCTTTACCGATTCCGCATGCGCGCATATGCCGAAGCGCTTTTTCGGCGTAGCGGGCACGAGAAGCAGGAAACACTTTGGCTGCAGTGCAGCCTGATGCGGCTTGGGAGCGAACTACGGCAATCCGACCACTGGTCCAGCACAGCTGGTCAGCCCGTGCGGGATGCGGCCGAAGCCATCGTCAGTCCCATCTGAGGACGCGGGAAGGCGTGCTGCCGAGAACAGCGCGTTACAGCCAGTCAGCAATCCCCGCTGGTGCCGGCCTTTCCGAGAGGATGGCATCGGCGTCTACAACAGCATGAACAGGCGCGAGAACCACCGACAGGAGGACGTCATCAAGAGATACTCCTCGCATGGAGCCCGCGGGTCGCCGGGCATTACGGCCACTTGCCGTCACCGCAGCACCGTAGCGCTATTCCGCGCTAGCCGACTCCTGGTTGCCGGCATCTGTCGCGATGCCGAACTGTTCGGTCGGATCGCGCCCCAGCTTCGGCTTCAGCTGCGCTAGTTCGATAAAATCATCTGCCTGCCGCCGGAGCTCGTCTGCGATTATCGGCGGCTGGACCGCAATGGTGGACACGACGGTGACATTGACGCCGCGGCGCTGCACGGCTTCAATCAACGAACGGAAGTCGCCGTCACCAGAGAAAAGGATCATCTGATCGATATGGTCCGCGAGTTCCATGGCATCGACCGCGAGCTCGATGTTCATGTTACCTTTCACCTTACGCCTACCGCTGGCGTCAAGAAATTCCTTGGTTGCCTTGGTGACGACGGTATAGCCGTTATAGTCCAGCCAATCGATGAGCGGCCGGATCGATGAATACTCCTGATCCTCGGCAATCGCCGTGTAATAGAACGCCCGCAGCAGCGAGCCCCGCCTCCGATACTCATCAAGCAGGCGCCTGTAGTCGATCTCGAAACCAAGCGCCTTGGAAGTGGCGTGGAGGTTGGGACCGTCAATAAAGAGGGCGAGCTTTTCAAATTTGGACATCACTGCTCCAGCTTCCAAAATGGATGCGCGGGGCCGCGCAGGTTATCCACTAGCCGCTTGCGAGGCAGAGCTGGAGGGTTGGCAGCCAAGGGGTCCCTTCCAATGACACGGAGCGTGATTTATGTCGAGGCTCATAGCGAAACGAGACCCGACTCAATGAAGTAGACGTGCTCGACATGCCTGTTCGGCTCATGCAGAGCTATACCTCTTTTCAGGGTGACCGCTCGAGGAACTGCGCTATTGCCGGTCCTGCAAATCACGTCGCGCCAGAATCGCATTTTTGACCAAGAGCAGCTCCTTGAGGCGCTGCAAAAGAGGCTAGGGCCTCGGCTGCGTGTTGATCGCCCGCTTGTGAGCTACACTTTTGGAGCAGTCCAGGCATCGACGACGGCGGCCACGTGGTCTGCCATGGCCTCTCTCCTGGCGTGCGTTTTTTTGTGCCCGCCCCCACGGAGACGAGCGTGGAGCCTGCTCCCCTCGCCCTGAAGCGATAAGCCACGCTGTGTCATAGACTCACAAGAGTTCAGGTCTTCCGCGCGTCTTACGACGTCGCGTAAGCCAAATTCAGATAGCCGCCACACAGCCAGCTCTTGGAAGCGCGCGTCTCTTGCTTTGCAACAGCCTGCGCGCAGCAGGGCGCGCCTACGAGCAAGGAAAGTCCTAGACACCACACCGCTTGAACTTGGTATGCAGGATGTTGGGATGTGGGATGAGCGTCCACAGAATGTTCTAAGATCACCGCAAGCAGATCGTTGCGGCTGGTCACGTGTTCTATGTCGCCGCAAGTGAGACGGGTAATTCCGCGAAATGGCCCGAAAATAACTAAACGATGACCACACGAAACAGACTGTTATGACGACCGCGCCGTTCGCATTGTTGACGCGATATGACCGGTCTGGTGGAGGCGAATGGCGCGGGGAATCACCGAATCGTTCCGTCGCGAAAAGATCAATCCAGGAGAGATGGATGAAGTTAGTGAAGACCTCTGTGATCGCATGCGCACTTGCGACCTTGCTTGTGAACCCTGTGTTCGCCCAAGGCCTCTCAGCCGACACCAAGGGTCACAACGGCGCACAGAGCGTACAGGGCGGCATGAGCGAAGATGAGGATGCGTCCCCTGAACCCCGCGCTGCGGGCGATAAAATGGGCACGAAGTCGACGAAGTCGGCCAAGGATACCAAGGGTGCAGCTGGCACCACCGGTACTACCCACAAGGGGACGGTTGGCGGCGCCGCAACCAGCGGTGCGCCGACAAGCGGCAAGCGTCAATAACGCGTAAGCCCTCTCGTCCGCAAACCTCCGGTCGCGCGCTGCGACCGGAGGTTATGTGCGGCGCAGACAGGCGGCCGCCATGCGGCGCCGGCGCGATCATCGTTCGCGAATCTTATGAGGGCGGTGACAAGATCCGTCCAGCGATCCGGCGGTGAAATGGCCTACGTGCTCGTCGGCGCTCTGAAGAAATTGGGGCCGGTCGTGCGGCGCGCCCGTCCGGGCCCCAGAACAATCGTCGATCAGATCAAGCGATGGTCGGCAAATAAGAGAAGCTCTGCAGAAGACGACAAACGTTGGATCGCGGGATGCGGCACAAACCATATGTTGCAGCCCGAATACCCTGCTACATGCACGTGCACGATGGCCCATTCAGTACACAATGTCTGCGCCGATAACGCACCCTCTCATGCATCGCAGGGCAACGCTGTCTCCCAGACATCGGCCACGCTGCGGAGGGCTTTTTTGTGCCCATTCCCTGCCCTTGGATAGATCGACGAACGCTTTCGCCGAGGCCTCGGGTCATGTCACGCTGGGCGACAGTTTTAGCGCAATCGGCGGCCTATCCCGACACTCCACACAAACAGGCTGAAGAGGAGACACCCGTGCGTTCGAGCAGACATCATTGAACCGAAAGCGCTTGAGCTGGCTGCGGGAACAATCCACGAGTCTGCCTTGCAGCGCGTAACCACTCCCATCCCAATGGCCTTAGCGGCGCTGCGGTTGGAAACCTTGCCCTTTCAATTACCCACATTTGACTCGGATTTGAGCGAGGCGCGGCGGGCGAAATCTTGAATCGGCAGAATCTGTTGTGATTCATTGTTGAGCACCTGATTCGGAAGTGGGGTGCTCGATGGGGTTGGTGAAGGAACGCGCGGAGACGCGTGCTCAGCGATTGACGACCGGTATCGCGACGTGGGTTGATCGAGAAGCTGCGGGATGCGAGTTTAAAGATGAGCGGCTTGGTCGCCGGTTCTGCAAATTGCTCGCACAAGTCGGGAGCGACATGGGTCAAAGCATCCCGTTGGTTTGTCAGGACTGGGCCAACACAAAGGCCGCCTATCGCTTCTTCTCCAACGAGCGGGTCAATGAGGCGGATATTCTTTGCGGTCATTTCGAGGCGACGCGCGGGCGCGTAGCGGCGACGGAGGGACCGATCCTCGTCCTCCATGACACGACGGAATTCAGCTTCAAGCGCGAGAAGCCGGATCTGATCGGCTTTACGGGCAAGACGGCAGGACGCACACAGTGCGGCATCCTGATGCATTCGAGTCTCGCCGTGACGACCGAGGGGCTTCCGCTCGGACTGTCGGCAATCAAGTTCTGGACCCGCAAGAAGTTCAAGGGGACGACGGCGCTGAAGCGAAAGATCAATCCGACACGGGTGCCGATCGAGCAGAAGGAGAGCATCCGCTGGCTCGAGAATTTACGGCAATCGACCGACCTTCTCGCTGCTCCTGGACGATGCGTTCATATTGGTGATCGCGAGAGCGACATCTATGAGCTGTTTTGCCTGGCCGAGGAGGTCGGAACGCATTTCCTGGTGCGAACCTGTGTTGATCGGCTTGCCGGGGACGGCAATCATACAATTGCCGACGAAATGGACGAGGTGACGATCAAGGGTCTACATCGGATCAAGGTCAAGGACGACAAAGGCGATCCCGACGACGCCGTTCTTGAGATCAGGTACCGCAAGATACGCGTCCTGCCGCCGATCGGCAAACAGACGAAATATCCCGCACTCACTCTGACCGTGATCCACGCTCAGGAGCGGGGAAGGCCGAAGCGGCGAAAGAAAATCGAGTGGAAGCTCCTCACCGATCTCCCGGTCCAATCGCGCAAGGACGCCATCAATAAGATCGAATGGTATGCCTTGAGGTGGAAGATCGAAGTCTTCCATAAGATCCTCAAATCTGGCTGCAAAGCAGAGGACTCAAAATTGCGAACTGCTGAGCGTCTGGTCAATCTGATCGCGGTCTTCTGCATTGTGAGTTGGCGCGTCTTCTGGATGACGATGCTCAATCGCTCCTCGCCCAATACCCTACCGCAAACCGCGCTGACAGATCCCGAAATCAGGCTTCTTGATCATTTGGTGAAAGACAGGGGTGGCGACTGCTCTCGACGAAGCACGCTCTCGCACTATGTCGTCAAGATCGCGCGGCTCGGAGGATATTTGGCCCGAGCCAACGATCCGCCTCCAGGAAATACCATGATCTGGCGCGGACTATCGCGGCTGACCGACATCGAACGGGGAGCTGCGATCGAGGCAAAAATTATGGGTAATTGAAAGAACCTTGCCCCGCATACGGGCTCAGAGGCTCGATCCAGAACCAGATACTCTCGCCGACGTTCTCCAAGATCCATTCTGACACGAAACCACTTGGCACAATAATCTCCGTCAATCACTGCTCAGCTATGAGGCATTGAGAAGTTCGAGATGGAGTTTCGGTCGTTCAGCTTATCGCGACGCAAAACCGTTTCGCGCTCGGAGATTCACGCCCGATTGTCCGATTCGTACAAAGTTTGATGCTGCCAGTGAGCACGATCTATCAACAAGACCATGCAGGCAGCGTGCTGGAGCGAATAGGTTGAGGCAGCCTTTAAGTCATCCGATCTCTGGCATCTACTGAGCCACAATCAGAAGCGATCTTACTGCGATAGGCGATTGCAGATATAACGCCGGTCTGCGGCGCGGCTATGAGGCGTAAGGCGGCAAAAGCAGGAGATCACTGTCAATCAAGCGCGATCGAAGCATTTCATTTCACCGCCATCCAGGATCTGAACGCGATATCGCGCCAGGAACATCCTTGTGATCCCTACCAAGATCAAATCATGGTAGATCGTCATGAGCTGATATGACCGATTCACCCAAAGCCCAGACGCGTAGTGCCGACGGCATCACGGCGCCGCTGCGGCACGCGACCTTCAGGCGCATCTGGCTTGCGAGCCTCCTGTCTAATGTCGGCAGCTTGATTCAAGGCGTCGGTGCAGCCTGGGCGATGACGCAGATGACGTCATCGGCTGACAAGGTGGCGTTGGTGCAGACCGCGCTGTTGCTGCCAGTAATGCTGATTTCGATACCAGCGGGCGCAATCGCTGATATGTACGATCGCCGCATCGTGGCACTTGTTTCGCTTGGCATCGCGCTCGGCGGCGCAACCGGCCTGACGGTGGCCGTCTGGCTTGGCTTGGCCACACCGAACGTCTTGCTCGTACTCTGCTTTGTGGTCGGCAGCGGCATGGCACTTATGGGACCGGCGTGGCAATCATCCGTAAGCGAACAAGTGCCGTTGGAAGCACAGCTGCCTGCGGCCATCGCGCTGAACGGCATCAGCTACAATATTGCGCGGAGCGTAGGTCCGGCCATCGGCGGAGTCGTGGTGGCAACCGCAGGTGCAGTGGCCGCATTCGCGCTCAACACGTTGCTCTATCTGCCGCTGATCGTCGCGTTGTTCCTTTGGAAGCGCGTCAGCACCCCCTCACGCCTGCCGCCTGAAAGATTGAGCCGCGCAATGGTGTCTGGCGTGCGCTACATCAGCAATTCGCCATCGATCAAGGTCGTATTGCTTCGCACCCTTGTAACCGGCGTCGGAGGCGGCGCGATTACTGCGCTGATGCCTCTGGTAGTGCGGGACGTGTTGCATGGCGACGCCCAGACCTACGGCATCATGCTCGGCGCCTTCGGCCTGGGTGCCGTGGTCGGCGCGCTGAACATCGCCGAGATCCGCAAACGAATGAGCGGCGAAGCCGCGATTCGCGCCTGCGCGTTGTCGATGGGCGCGGCGATGGCCGCGGTCGCACTCAGCCGCCAACCGGTGTTGACCGCGGCGGCACTGGTCCTGGCTGGAGCCGTGTGGATGATGACATGGGCGGTGTTCAACATCGGGGTGCAGCTGTCGGCGCCGCGCTGGGTGACCGGACGCTCGCTTGCAGCCTATCAAGCGGCGAGCTCAGGTGGGATCGCCGTCGGCAGCTGGGGTTGGGGCCATCTGACCGACGCGGCCGGCGTTGAAACCGCGTTGCTGGTGTCGGCCGCCCTGATGCTCGCCTCACCACTCATCGGCCGTTGGCTACCCATGCCCCGTGTCGGCGCGCGCGGCGAAGAGCCTGAGCTGCTCGCCGATCCCGAAGTACGGCTCGCCTTGACCGGACGCAGCGGGCCGCTCGTCGTCGAAATCGAATACCGAATTGCACAAGAGAATGCCCGAGCGTTTCACAACGTCATGCAAGACGTGCAACTGTCCCGCCAGCGCAACGGCGCCTATGGCTGGTCGATCGCGCGCGACATCGCCGATCCCGAACTCTGGACCGAGCGTTATCACTTTCCGACGTGGTTCGATTATTTGCGCTGGCGCAACCGCCCGACCCAGTCGGAACGAGCCCTGGAACGGCAGGCCATTCACTTTCATATCGGCCCTGCGCCGGTACGTGTCCGCCGCATGCTGGAGAGGCCATTCGGCTCGGTACGCTGGAAGGACGACACGCGCGAGGGCGCGAGGGTGGAAATGCGGCCCGAGATGGCAAGCACGGCAAACGCACGTAGCCGCCCCCTTAGGCCGATCAAGTAACCCGGTTTGCCGAAGCCCGGAGCCTTGGCGGACGGATGTGCTCGAATGCAGAAGGTCTGTTTCGGGCATAGTTCAAAGTGCGAGCAGCCCGCCAGCGAATCCGATCTCATGACCAAGGCCAGCCTCGCTGGCCGCGTCACTCGAGCACTTATGCACTTCTGACAGGCTTCGAACTCCATCCGCTCTTGTTATGCCGCGCTTCAACCAGTTACGACGCAATAACGCTGCAAAGATGCACCATCACGCAGAGAAAGCAGGAATAGTGCAATCAGAATCGCCAAAAATTCAGCTTAGCGAACTGCCACTCTGTGTCTCCTTATAGGTACAATCGAGGGCGATTCATGCGCAATCATGACCTGGTCTCCGGTAGTCTCCTCGCGCTGACCGCAACCAGCGTCCCGCTCCTCTGCTCGAGCCTGCTCCTCTTTGCCTTCATTTGAAACGGGCGCCGGTTGCCTTGTCGCGTCACGAAGGCTGACCCCGCCATCAAATATCCGGAGTTCTACGAACTCTAAGGACCGACAAGGATTCTGACCTGGTCGCGGCTCGGCTGACGCCGAGGGCATCGCGATTCCCTCGGGCCAGCAGCTAGGACAGCGAAAACAGCTCTGCGCTCGCTTATGGCTGCCTCCGTCGATGTCGGTGAGACATGTTGATTGTTTTCAAACGGGGGACGGTGTGAAAGATCGCCTCATCTCTCTCCTGTCCGGACCGCCCGCCTGTCGCGTACGCATTCCTGACGCGGCGGGCTCTGTACGTTGCGGACCGAGCTATTACTTTCCTGGCTGCATGATTCCGCTAGTGTTCGTTCAACGTAGCCCCGCGCGTTGAACGAGCGGCGGGCGATATGAGATGGGCAACGCGTTGCGAGAATGAGACGGGACGAACGTTTGTACGGTAACGTTGCTCGTTGATATTGCTCTACCCTTGCGTATGACGCCCCGGCTCATCACTCTACTGGAACGGCATCGGAAAATGTCCTTGTACTGCTTTCGGGCGATGAGGTGCCTGCCGATAGTTCCTCGAACCTTTATATGGTTCGGCGTGACGGACTGCTTCTCCACCGGCTCAAGGTGGCTGCTGCTCCATCATGACAGTGCACTCGAAGGGGTTCGATGCGCGACCGTGACTTTATCTCCGGCTGCTTTTTAGGCGCTGGCCGTCGCCGGGCTCGCTTTACTTTGCTCGACTTACTCGCCGCTGCATTACCTTGTGAGGACCATCCATGACATCACTCAAGCTGATCGGCTTTGCGTTTGGAGCACTGATTGCGCTGTCCACCGAGGCATTGGCGGAGGACATCACCATCGCCGTCGCTGGGCCAATAACTGGGGGCGAGTCCGCCTTCGGGCGGCAGATGAAGAACGGCGCCGAGATGGCGATGGACCAGATCAACGCTTCCGGCGGCGTACTCGGCAAGAGGCTCGCCCTCGACATTGAGGACGATGCCTGCGATCCCAAGCAGGCGCGATCGGTCGCGGAGAAAATCGCTGCCGCCAAGATCCCATTCGTTGCCGGGCACTTTTGCTCTTCGTCGTCGATCCCGGCTTCGGAAGCCTATGCGGACGGCAACGTACTGCAGATCACGCCCGCCTCGACCAACCCTCTGTTCACCGAGCGCAAACTATGGAACGTGGCGCGCGTCTGCGGTCGCGACGACCAGCAGGGCCAGGTTGCTGCCGATTATATCGCCAAGCATTTCAAGGGCAAGAACATCGGCATTCTCAACGACAAGACCACCTATGGCAAGGGGCTTGCCGACGAAACGAAGAGGGCCCTCAACAAGGCCGGCGTCATCGAGAAGATTTACGAGTCCTATAACAAGGGCGACAAGGATTTCAATGCGATTGTCTCGCGCCTGAAGCGTGACAATATCGACCTCGTCTATCTCGGCGGCTATCACCAGGAAGCAGGTCTCATCCTGCGCCAGATGCGTGATCAGGGCCTGAAGACCGTACTGATGTCGGGTGACGCCTTGGCTGACAAGGAATTTGCCTCGATCACCGGCGCAGCTGGAGCGGGCACGCTCTTCACTTTCGGGCCAGACCCGCGGAAGAAGCCGGCGGCGACTGCCATCGTCAGCAAGTTCAGAGCCAGGAATATCGATCCCGAAGGGTACACCCTCTACACCTACGCTGCGGTGCAGGTCTGGACCCAGGCCGCTATCACAGCCGGCACCACGGATCCGAGGAAGGTGATGGACGTGATCAAGGCGGGCTCCTGGGACACGGTGATTGGCAAACTGGAATACGATGCCAAGGGTGACATCAAGCAACTCGACTATGTCGTTTACAGGTGGGACGACAAGGGCGGCTATAGCGAGACCAACCCGAGCGCGTTCTGACGCATCCTAGGCCGACGCATCAAAGCTGGCGTGTCTCCCGGAGCGATGATCAATGCCGATCGATCGATTACTCCAGGGCTGCAAGCTACGGCCGGAAGAAATTGAATGTCTGAGCTTGGCCTATGCACGGACACTGCATTCGCTTTGCTTGGTTGATCGTGACGACCCTATCGCCGAAATCGTCGCAAAGAAGGTTATCGAGATCGGCGCAAGCGGGGTTAGCGATCCAGCAGAGATATCAAAGCTCGCTGTGGAGCAGCTTGGTATCCGTGGATCACTATCGGCATAAAGCGAGCACCGCATGCAAACGCTGATCGTTGACCTTTACCCGATCGATGCACGGTCCGCTCTCCAGGTTCAACGCCTTTCACCAGGTTGGAGGCAATGGAGCTTGTTAGACCTGCCCTGACGCAGATCTATGAGCGGTCGACAAAATGAATCGACTGATCGAGAGCCTGCAGACCCAGAGTTTTCCGTGCGATACGTATCACTCATGTCCATCGATCCACGAAGCGGTTCGACCGGAAATTACGCGGCCCCGCCCCATGAAGAACAAGGGCGGGGCCGCTCCCCCCCCCCGGGGGGACGCCGCGCTGCGGATCATAATGGCTATTGTCTAATGTCCATCATCTGCGGATTGACCATTCGGTATACGGCCGAGCGCGTCAGTCGGATTGCGGCTTTCGGCCCTCTGCATTCTGGGTGACATTGCGCAAGACGAGTTCAGAAAGCTGCACGACGAGCTGTTTGAGACGGGCGATCTCCTGTCTGCAGCGCACCAGCTCACGCTCTTCATCTGTCGTTGTCGACAGTTCATAGCGGCTCCCAACCGCATGATTCATTTGACCCTCTATCCGACCAAATACCCGCGAACGACAGTTCAAGCACACCCTATTGCCCCGTAATTGTACGGGCACATCGGCCTTTCTACGCCACTAAACACTGTACGCAGCGATCCAACTATCTCGCCGAGCGGATCAATGTGTTATCCGTGCTACAGATCGGTCCGTTTCGTACATACATAAACTCGCTGGCATGACGCGCCAGGACGTCGAGCTTTGTCCTCTTGGTGCCGAAACGAATAATCACTTCGGATTTCGATTGCCAGCCTGACTTGCACGTCACGCTGACGATGGAGCGCACTACCCCCGAAACCTATCCAGGCTGACGACGCGATCGCCGTTCCCGCTGAGAAGGTCTGCCGATCGCGTTTCAGGGGCTTCAGATCCGGACGCCCATTCGACGGCGTCCTTTCCACCCTCACTCATGATCGACCGCAAATTAGATGCATACTTGCGTAGCCCGATGAGCCGCCCGGCTCCGGAATTGCTTTTCTGGATGCCGCCGAGACGCGATGCGCAAGGCGTCGTATCGAGCCGAGGTCGGCTACGCGCTCGTGAGCCTTAACGCTCGGTTGGAGGGTACCGCAGCCCGGCGGTCCACGCGATCGCGCGCTACGCTTCGTCGTTCTGCAGAAGTAAGAAGTAAGCGGCTTATCGTCGAGTTTTACGGGATAGCCAGAAGGTCGTCGTCCGGTACGTTTGTCGTTATCCCGCATCCCCCTGGACATCGCGTAGAGCTCGAATAGGAGAGAAGAGACGTTGAACATCAAGGGGAACCGTGCAGAATGGATCGCGATCTCTGCAGGATCGGCACGAGCATCATTGCACTTATGCCCCACTCCTACCTCAGGGATATCCTCGCAAAGTCCGCTGCGCTCACCCATGCGTTTTGGCGCGAGACGTTGATTCACACAGCGATCTATCGCGAATTGATCGAAAATCTTGGCTCCCGGGAAGCGCTGCCCCGGCTTGCTCATCTTCTTTGCGAGATCGCCGCGCGGCTTGAGCTCGTCGGGCTTTTGGACAATGGTCGCTTCCATGTTCCATTCACGCAGCAAGACATCGCCGATGCATGCGGACTTTCGAAGGTGCACGTGAATCGGACAATCCAGGAGCTTAGGCGCAGGAAGCTAATTGAATGGAACGGACATGCTGTTGATCTTCTTCAGCGAGATCGGCTCGAGTCGCTTGCAGAATACCGCCCCTCCTACCTGATGCGCTGAATTGCTTCGGCCGTTGCTGCCTGCACAGCTGTGTCTAAACATCTCAGGCGCTGTTCGCCATTCGACAGGCAAGGTCGAGCGCCGGTTGAATTGGCTTTGGGGCGAATGCATTGCTCGTGGGCGAAGTCCAGGGCAACTCGCCCGCCCGGCCAGCGCCCCGCCGCGATCTTGCCGCAGCGCACGGGTGTCGTCGATCGGATTCGAGGAGCGCCCAGCAAGCTCCAGAAAATCTGTCGTCCTCAATCGTTGAGGAGCTCGCGGGCCACAGGAGAATGATTTCCATGTTGCCCGCACAGCTCAGGCGTTTGGCTGTGATGTGCCCGCCGAATGAGCCGCGCCCCGCAACTCCCCGGCAAGGATGCTCAGATCGGGCACCAAACCTGTTGCGCCCGGACCAATCAGTCCGGTGTTGGTAGAATGATCATCGCGCATTTGAGATCGTCGACGCCGACCGTGTCATTCGGCTGGCTAACAAGACGCTCAAATGGTGCGCTGAAGGTTCTCGGCCGGCAATCAGAAAACACGTCAGCTTCTGGAAAGGCCAACAGGCATGAGCTCACATGGAAAACATGCGCGCAACGACGCCTGGATCGCGGTGCGGTGCACGACCATCAAAAAAAGCGAATGCAACACGTACGTCTACCCCTCTCGGACCACTTAGCTGCTTGTGAAAGTCGGTCAGCTTGAAATTGTATGCGGGTCAGCTCAAAGAGCTTGAATCGCACGCGGCGTCACGTTGTACCATCTCAGAGCAGCTAACGAGGATACCCGAGCTGCCATGATGAGACGATGACGCCGATGCAGTCGGTATGTGTACAGCAGAGAGCAGTGCCACTGTTCCGATCATCGTCTATGAGATTACGCAAAGGAGCACAATCGACACCAGATTTGTCTGACATTGATCCTTTCGCTGTTTGAATTTGCGGTAAAAGCCTTGCCGCAAATACCGCCGACAGTCCTCCCTCTGTCGACGGAAGTTGGCGCGATGCTTAGCAGCCTCGCTCCCCCAGACTGACTCACGCCCGGCCATCGATCAGGCCGGGCCTTTTTTGTCGTCCATGAAGGGCGCAGCTTGAGTCGCTCTAGCCAGCATCTGATGATTGCGTAGGGTTGTGAAAGAATTGAATTTCTGGTGGGTCCATCAGACTGGCTGAGTCTCTCGCGATCAAACCGCGTACAATTCGTACAATGATAAACTAGAGTAGTGACCGATCGACGCACTCTAGCGAGTGCGGTCTCAAAATACTCCCCGCATGACGTCTCGAAGCGGAACTTGCGAGCGCCTTCTCGATCACGAAAGTATATGTTAGAATTGCATTCCGGAAAAGCCGCTTGCTCATATTCATGCCGTTGATGGCCTTGAAGGGCTTGAATCGCACGCGGCGTCACATTGTACGATCTCACGGCGATGATCCTTGGCAAACGAGCGAAGCCAAACCGGATAATCCGGGGCGATCGCATGGATCAGCCGCGCGTTCAACTCGCGATGAGACTTGTTTGATGGCACCTCCTCTCTAATGAATACGGCGCGATTGCGCATCGGCGATATTTCTTGCCAGAAGATAGGAAAATGACGGCCGATATTGTTGATGTATGCGTAATCGGGAGTGGCGCCAGCGGCTCGACGGTCGCTCACGAGATCGCGCAACGCGGATTGCGAGTACTCCTTCTTGAGGAAGGTCGAACACTTCCTCCCGGCGCTTCGCTGGCGAGCGTCCAAAATGGCATGGATAGCGCCCTGGTACAGTCTGCGGCAGGGACGTTGACGCCGTTCGGGCGTCCGTGGACCGTCTGCGCGCTCGGCGGCGGAATGACTTTATATGCCGGAATAGCCTTCCGCTGTCGCGCCATCGATTTTGACGCACGAGCGCATGTGGCCGGGGACGCGCTCGACCCGAGCTGGCCGATCGACTACACCGAACTACGCCCATTCTATGAAGAGTTGGAACGGCGCGTGGGAGTGGCCCGCCTGGCCGGAGCGGACCCGCTCGAGCCGCCGAGCGATCCTCCCGTTCTGCCACCGCACCAGTACAGCGTGCAGGGCCAGTTGATTGCCGATGCCGGGGCACGCCTGGGCCGGCTGCCGTTCCCCACTCCATTGGCAATCAACTCGATCCCATATCGCGGCCGGCCAGCCTGTCGCTGCGAGGGACCATGCAACGAACATCTGTGCCCGAGCGGCGCGAGGGCCGACGCACGCTCGCCGTTCACGGGTATCGCCCTGCCGCTGGACGCGCTGACGATTGCACCCGGCAGCAAGGCCGTCCGCATCGATCTCGGCAGCGTCAGTCGAGCCGACTCGGTGGAATGGGTGGACACTCTCAACCGACAACGCTCTCGGGTCCGCGCCCGCTGCGTGGTACTCGCGGGCAACGCAGTGCAGTCTGCCGCCCTGCTCCTACGGTCGGCGCAGCCGGCGGCGCCCAACGGCATCGGCAACGCATCTGGCATGGTCGGCAGTGGCATCTCGTTTAAGATCAGCGGCTACGTGTCCGGTAGGACCACAATAAATCCGCCGATCGCGTCCCAGCCCGGCCGCCCCTTCTCCACTGTCGCGGTGTCCGATCACTACCTGGACGACGAGGCGCCTTCGGGGCTCGGCGGAATGATCTACGAAGCAAGTCCGCCTGAACGCACGGATTCCGACGGAGGGATAAGGCTACGGCTGCATTTTTTGGCGGCCGATCAGCCCATGCGCAACAACGCGGTCCGGCTGGCCACCAGCCGGGACAGGCTGGGTTTGCCCAAGATCATTCTCGATTACCGGACCCATCCCCTCGACAAGCGCCGACTAGGCTACTTGTCCCGGCATGCGTCGAACTTGCTGGCCGAGGCTGGGGTAAAACAAGTCGATTACCAAGATTCCAATTATCAGTTCGGCAGCGGTCACCTGCATGGCGGCTGCCGTGCCGGCGTCGACCCGACCCAATCCGTGGTCGACCGCTGGGGCCGGGTGCATGACATCGACAATCTCTATGTCGCGGATGGCGGCTTCTTTCCCTATTCGGGAGGCGTCAATCCGACATTCACCATTCAGGCGAACGCGCTGCGGATCGCTCGAAGAATAGTCACGCAGCTCACCTAAGGGCATGATTATCAAACGGAGACGGCTCATGTCCAACGTCACGCCGACTGCCACCGCGGCCGCGACCGACGCGCACAGATCAGCACTACGCCGCGCGTTGCGTGTCACCGCGTCAGAGAAATGGGATCTCAACAGGCGTTTTCCGGTCGTAATGACGCGCGCTTCGGGTGCGCATGCATGGGACATCAATGGAAGGCAATACATCGATTTCACTTCCTGTAGTGGTGCCGCGCCGCTCGGAGCCGGATACGAGCCGGTCGTCGCGCACGCAGCCACCGAGATGCGCCGTACCGGCGGCATATTGCCCGGACCGCTGTCCGTGCAGCGGGTCGAACTGGCCGAACGGTTGGCGGAGATCTTTCCCGTCGCGGAGCGCTCGATGTTCTTCCGCACCGGGTCGTGTGCAACCACCGCCGCCGTCCGCCTTGCCCGCGCATTCACAGGGCTGAACCACGTGCTTACCAGCGGATATCATGGCTGGCACGATTGGCAGTTGCAGGACAGACCGGAGATGGGGCTACCCAATCGGGACCGGGACAGCGTGGATTTCCGCTACAACCTGGACTTGCTCGACGAACTGGCAAGTGTCCAGCGTGTCGCCGCGGTGATCATCACCCCCGAGGTCAACTTCTTCCCGCCCGAATACCATCAGGAACTACAGAGGTTGGTGCATCGGCACGGCGCCTTGCTCATCCTTGACGAGGTGATGACCGGATTCCGCTACGGCATTGGCGGCTACCACATGGCGGTCGGCCTCACGCCCGATTTGATCACGCTAAGCAAGGGACTGGCCAATGGAATGGCTCTGTCCGCTGTCGCGGGTCGCGCGGACGTGCTCGCGGCCGCCGAGAAGACATACATGGGCAACACCTACCAGCGAGAGGTTACGCCGTTCGCGGCCGCACTTAGCACCCTGCGCGCGCTGCGCGACGGGACCTTGCTGGCTCGGATGCGCGAGGTCGGCGTGCAACTGATCAACGGGCTCAACGAGGTCTTCGCCAGACAGCAGGTCGCGGCATGGGCGTTCGCCTGGCCGACTATGTTCGATGTCGTATTTGCCAACGCCGAACTTGGCCACGCCTTCTTCCAGGAGATGTGGGCGCGGGGTTTTCTCATGCAGTATGGCGGCCGCTTCATGCCATCGGCGGCGGTATCCGACGCCGATGTGCAGGCGGCCATCGAAGCTGCTGGAGAGGCCCTGCCGGCGGCGCTGTCCCGCATGGAGAGCACCGGTGGCGACCCGGATCCAGTCGCAGCCGCTGTACGGTTCGCCAGGGATCATTTCGTGGCCACTCCGGGGGCCGTTCGGCGCTGGTTCATCGCACCCGTCTGCGGATGAGCGCGCGTTTTCCAACAGAGAACACGGCCATGCCGCTGCCTACATTTTCCACGTCTCCGGTGCTGCTCGGCGGCGAGAACCGCTCGGGCACCACATTGCTAAGCATCGTGCTGGATTCGCATCTGGATCTGGTAGCCGGGCCAGAGATCGACTTCCTCGAACCGCCCGATCTCGGTCCGCACATCCTGCGCGCGATCGACCTGCTGGCGGCCGGCGATTCCCGGGTCGCGGGCATGACCAAAACCACGGTCGATCCGTTCTGGTATGACGGGGCGCATTTTGTGGTCCAGTGCCGCCGGTTCGGCCTCGACTTCGATGATATACGTGGGTTGGTCAGCAAGGTGATGGTCGAGATGGGCGAGGACATTGTTTCGTTCGCCGCCCGATGCCGCCTTATCAACGAGATCGGCGAGTTGCGCCGAGCACGTAGCGGGGCCCAGCGCTGGGGCTTGAAACTGCAGCGCAAGATCACCCGGACCGACGACTTCGCCCGGCTGTGGCCGCGCGCACATTTCGTGCATATCGTGCGGGACGGCCGCGACGTTGCGGCCTCCCATTTGAAAACCGTTCCTGATTGGGGGCACCGAACTGTTGCCGACGCCGCGCGCGGTTGGCTTGAAGTGGTATCTCGGCCGCATCGAATAGCGCCGCCTGGCCGTTATCTCGAGGTGCGTTACGAGGATCTTGTAAGCAGTCCCCGTCCCACTCTGGCCCGAATCCTGGATCACCTTGGCTTGCCTTGGGACGAGGCCGTGCTGCGTCACGCCGAATACGAGCACGTATTGTTCGAACAACCGCACGGCCATCCGGCGGCCGAGGCTGCGGGAAAGCCGCTGCACCGAGGCAGCATCGGTCGATACGTCCGAGATCTGACGCGAGCCGAGATCGAGGAGTTCGAGCAGATCGCCGAAAGTGAGCTGAGCCGACTGGGGTATCTGTCGGTTCCCAGCCTGCCTGGCGACGCGTGAGCCGCCCGCGCTGTTCCGCCGCGCCTGGCGGACTGCCGCGAAGCTATCTTGCGCTTCTCGTCGGCCAGACCATTTCGCTGCTGGGCTCCAATGTAACCTTGCTAGCGCTGCCGCTCACCGCAATCACGTTGCTGGATGCGGGTCCAGCGCAAACGGGGCTGCTGCTGGCCTGCGGTCGGGCGCCGTACCTGGTGGTCAGTCTGTTCGCCGGGGTCATCGTGGACCGCCTCCCGCATCGACGGATCCTTTTGACCGCCAATCTGGTGATGGCGGCAACGCTGGCCACAATTCCCTTGTCCGCCAGCCTTGGACACCTTGGACTGGTTCAGTTGTACACGACAAGCATGCTGGTTGGGGTCGCCGCAGTGATCGCTGACGTGGCTTATCTGGCGTGCATACCCACCGTCCTAGACCGATCACAGCTGGTTCGGGCGCAGAGTTCATTGGAGCTCAGCCAAGCGGGCGCGATGGCGGTAGGTCCGTTCCTGGCCGGTTGGCTCATCAACGAATTCTCAGCCCCGACCGCAATACTGGCGGATTCGGTTTCGTTTCTGCTCGCCGCCGCGTTGCTGTCTCTGGTGCCCATGCGTAACGCTGGGTGCTCAGGGGCCGAGTCGAGCGCGGTGCTCGGCCAAGTGGCCGAGGGGCTGGCGAGCGTGTTCGGCAATCCGATTCTGAGGGCAGTCACGTTGGCCAGCGGCACATTCATCTTTTGGCACAACGCGTATTCTGCGGCGTTTCTGCTGCATCTGACCAAGGATCTTGGATTTGAGAGCCGGGTCGTCGGCATGGTGCTCGGCATCGGCGCGCTTGGCGGTGTGGTCGGCGCGGCTAGTTCACCGCGGGCGGGTCGGGCAATCGGCCTCGGCCCAACTTTAATGATCGGTTTGGCGGTGAGCGCCGGCGGAATGAGCTTGACGGCCCTGCTCACCCAACCCTGGTGGGCCGCAGTGGCATGCGTGACGCTCTCCCAGTTCATGCTGTGGATCGGCCAAGGGATCTACAACGTGCAGCAGGTTCCGATTCGATATGCGTTGGTCCCGCAGCACTTACAAGGCCGCGTCAATGCGAGCATCCGCAGCGTGGTGTGGGGACTGGCCTCATTGGGTGCGCTGGTCGGCGGCGCGGCCGCTGCTGCAACGAGCCTGCGTACCACGTTGCTCGCGAGCAGCGTGCTTGGCACGGCCTCGATAGTGTGGATTTGGCGGTCGCCGCTGCGCCAGGCGCGCAGCTTGCGTCTGTGACCGCGACGGACCCGCTCATGGACATCAAAGAATTTGTCGATCTTGATCGGCGGCCGGGCCGGCTCATGGTGTGGCGAGTCAACGTCCCCGATCCCATCAACTGGCGGGCTGACCCGCGCCGCCCGTCCTACGTTCAAGAGGAACATCTTCGCTCTGCAGACGATGGACGACGGGGCTGGCTCGGCGCCGCATTCGAGTTGCCAGGCGAGTTCAACGCCGCTGCGCTGACCAAAGCGATCCTCGGCTGGGTCGACCGGCACGAGGTATTACGCAGCCGCTTGGCCAAGGATGGATCGGCAATTCATCGCGCCACGATTGATCCAGGCGCGGTAGCGCTTGAGAAAACCGTGGCAGGTGACTGCACCGATGGCGGCGAAATTGCTCAGCTCCTGGAAACGCTGTTTGACGTGGAGACCAACCCGCTGCGATGGCCGGCGTATGTCTTCGTGACGATCAGCCGGCCGACATCCACGAGCCTCCTGCTCGCCTCCGACCACTCTGTCAGCGATGCCTACTCGATGGCCCTTGTACCATATGAGATCCGCGAGCTGTACACAGCCGCAATCCATCGAGTGGAACCCCAACTGGCAGCGGTGCACAGCTATCTGGATCACGCCGAGGCCGAACGAGAGCGACTGACCGACCTGACCGATGACCATCCCGCTATCGGCCACTGGCGCGAGCTGATCGCGGCGAACGGCGGTCAATTGCCGGACTTTCCGCTACCGTTCGATGCGCCGAAAGGATCCTTGCAGCGCAGCGGACAAATGTGGCTGCTCGATGCGGCTGGGGCATCCCAATTCGATCACGGCTGCAGGTCCCAGGGCGGAAACGCGGTGACGGGAATTTTCGCCTGTCTGGCGCTCGCAGGAAAGAAACTGGCGAACCAACGACAATTCCACGCCGTTGCGCCCTTTCACACCAGGTACGATCTGCGATCGATGCGTTCGGTTGGCTGGTATGTCGGGATGAGTCCGGTGAGCTTCCGGGTCGCCGATACGTTGCCGGAAATTCTGCACGCCGCCCGGCTCGAACTCAAACGCGCCAAGAAAACAGCTCAAGTGCCCTTTTCAAAGGCCATGGAGCTGCTCGGCACCACATTGCGCGACCGCTTCATGGTATCCTATATGGACAATCGGACGGCGCCCGGGTCGGACTGCTGGCCCGACTGGCGGACGAGATTTCTGATTAGCCGTAGCTCCGATGCTAGCGAGACATACCTATGGGTCAGTCGCTGGCAGGACGGAATTTGTGTGAACTTCCGCCACCCTGGTACAGCTACCGCGCGAAGCGCGATGGACGATTATCTTGCTGAAGTCGTCGCCCAGGCCCATCTGATCAGCCGCGCTCATTCACTGCCGCGGCTCTCAATTGACTGACAAGGGTGGTCGAGAGTTAGCTTTAGCGTTTTTGACCAAGAACGCTCGCCGATCAACCGTGCTTTGGGTGATCAGAAGCGAGCCACACTCTAGGAAACCCGATCGAACCGGATATGCCGAGAGCGCCACCCTGCGGGGAGGCATGCCATTATCCGCTCCATCTTTTGGTTCGAGCAGCTTTCTCGCGGGTGGCAAGCCGGCACAATTCTAGTTCGGGACAGTAACAGAAAGTGCCTACCAGCATGTCGAGTTTACAACAACTCAAAACATTACGATCAACTGCGAGCTAGCATTCGCATCGAACTAGCGATGGCACAGTCGTTGCAGGTCTTCGTTCAATGGTTAGATTTTGCCTCCGCACGGCAGGCCGAATGATTCTTCGGGATCATGAACTGATGCAGCTATATTCGCACGTGATGGCGCTGAGGCTCATCGACGATGCTTTGTACCAGCGACGTATCGGAGAATACAAAGCTGCAGCCGATAAGGGACGCCGAAGCCAGCTATGCCCCGCCTCACTGGCGATTGACTTGGGCTGAACACGAATGCTTCAGCATGCTTTCTCATCGACACAACAACAGCGACGCGAAGCGCGTAATCGAAGTGGCACATCTTAAGGATCTACGAGAACTGATGCAGCTGCTTTGGCATTTGTTCGAAGCAGTGGACCGGCTTCCCAGAGGGCCAGAACATACAGCAGCAGTTCAGACGATTAAACGCTTTGAGCGGCGGCTATCAGGGCTGGTTCAGGCATCTGAGAAAGCTCGAACTGCCGGCCTCGGAGTCGTTGGCCGTGCCAGCTCGCCGAGTAAATGATTGTCAGACAATCGCAAAAATTATCGAGGGATTCTACGTATGTGTACCAGCTAAGGCCCGCATGGCGATTGGAGACGTGAAAGGACGCCTGTCCGGACTGCTGTATCCGTTCGCTGGGGGATCGGCCGTCACGCTGCAGGAAACCCCGGGCAAGTCTTCCATGGGTGAATGAGGGCCGGGTATGTTGGATGCGCTAGAAGCGCGTATTCCTGAGCAATACATCACCTTCCACTGCGCGGGGATAATGGGCCGCCACTTCGAATGACGGCAATAGATCAAGAATGGCTTGCAGCGACAGTTGTCCTTCGTATAGTTCCCTGTCGCTATATTCCGTGTAGACGAAGCGCGTGTTACTCAAGGTCTGTATGCCGCCCGCGATGACGTCGGCCTCCGCGCCTTGGACATCCATCCAGATGAAATCGATCGTATTCAGCTTGGCGTCACTGCACCAATCGTCCAGCCGTCGGGTTTCAACCGAGAATGGCCGATCGAACCGAACCCAATCATACTCGGTAAGATGGTTTTTCGGCCGGCGTATCGAACCGGAGAGGTCCCACTCTTTTGCATCTCCATCTGCATTGCTTGGATGGAAGTCGATCACCCCGTTTCGATCGCTGATCGCGATTTCAAGCAGCTTCACCTTATCGACAGATGAGCCCAACTTTTTCTTGAAGCGCGCGATCGCCCGGGGGTCCGGCTCGAAGCAGTAAAGCTGAGCTTGTGGGCACAGGTTAAGAAAATGTTGCGTATCGGTTCCGTCATTGCAGCCGATATCCAAGATGACCGGATTCGGCTTCTGAAGAAGCGAGATGATGTTCTGATGTACTTCTACAGACGACACGGGTTGTTTTTCCATTGGCGCGGAGATCGGTTGAATTCGTCCTCAAATCCGCAATCACACGCCAGACGCTTCGGCACAACGTATATCAACGTATATAATCCATATGCGGTCCAGTCCCGATTGATCTATCAGCGCTATAGGAATGACGTCGACAGCAAACGAGCCCGCGGCAAATACGAGCTGCAGCGGTTGCCTACCACATCAGGTCTGTCGCGGGAGCGGTCTCAAAAGGCAACTCTTTTGCAAAGCGGAACACGTACGGGGAAAGCGGATGGTGAAGCTAAATCGTTGCTTCCGATGCATTGTTTGCGCGGTCGATAAAGGGTGGGCTGGCTGGATGCCCCGGTCCACTGCTCACGCTGGAGGACTCTCGAGCCTCTCCAGCGCAATTAACCACACAGTCCCGGATAGCGAAACACCTCAGTGCGGCTATCGATGGTGCTCAGTTGGGGCCAAGTAGCACTTCAGCTATAGATGGGCCATCTCGTTAGTGAGTGAATTTTGAGAGCTGTTGCCAGATTGGCGGTGACATTCAGGCGGGCCTAAGGATAACGATCCTGATTAGGCCTTCTCTTTTGGCGGGGGCTTTATAATTGCTCCCTCAGCCAAATTTGTACGAGCGGCTTTGGTCGCAGCGGCGACAACGAAGCACCGTGAGGAATTTGCAGACGAAGAGACCGTCGGCACTCGGTTGCCATCCCATCCGTAGGTCTCCCTCTGTTCCTGTGATCCGCCTTTTAGCCAATGCGCGTGACGGTAAACTCGGATGTTCTGACAAGACGAAATGTCAGGTTCGCAACAGCTTGGCGAGCTGTGTACATGATGGCGTTTGCTTCCGGACGAACGCGCGCGCAGGCCAAGCGCCGGATTCAGCAGAACTACAGGCGCGGATCGCTCCACTTATCTTTGGCCTGGCTCTTGCAATAATGGGGCTGTTCACAATGTGCCCATCGTCAACTCGTTCAAATGCTCAGGAGGCCTGCATGAATTTCCGTCCGCTTCACGACCGCGTCGTGGTCAAGCGCATCGACGCTGAAGAGAAGACAGCTGGCGGCATCATCATTCCCGATACAGCCAAGGAAAAGCCCTCGCAGGGCGAAGTCGTCGCGGTTGGCCCAGGGGGCCGTGACGAGACCGGCAAGCTGATTCCGATCGACGTCGAGGTCGGCGATCGCGTGCTGTTCGGCAAGTGGTCGGGCACCGAGGTCAAGGTCGATGGTCAGGAGCTGTTGATCATGAAGGAGAGCGACATCATGGGCGTCCTCACCGATGTGTTTTCCAAGAAGAAAGCCGCCTAGTCCAGGGCTCCCACCACTCGCCCCTGACGAGCGCCTTGCCGGGCGCGCCGAAGGATGAGGAACTAAACTGAGGAAATTCGATTATGTCAGCCAAGGAAGTCAAGTTCGGCGTAGAAGCGCGAGACCGCATGTTGCGCGGTGTCGATATCCTCGCCAATGCCGTGCAGGTCACCCTCGGTCCGAAGGGCCGCAATGTCGTGCTCGAGAAGTCGTTCGGCGCTCCCCGCATCACCAAGGACGGCGTCGCCGTCGCCAAGGAGGTGGAGCTCGAGGAGAAGTTCGAGAACATGGGCGCCCAGATGGTGCGTGAGGTCGCTGCCAAGGCGGCGGACGCCGCCGGCGACGGCACCACTACCGCGACCGTGCTTGCGGCTGCCATCGTGCGCGAAGGCGCCAAGTCGGTCGCCGCCGGCATGAACCCGATGGATCTGAAGCGCGGTATCGACCTCGCAGTCGAAGCCGTCGTTGCCGACCTCCAGAAGAACTCGAAGAAGGTCACCTCGAACGAGGAGATCGCCCAGGTCGGCACCATTTCGGCCAACGGCGATGCCGAGATCGGCAAGTTCCTCGCCGACGCCATGAAGAAGGTCGGCAACGAGGGCGTGATCACGGTCGAGGAAGCCAAGTCGCTCGAGACCGAGCTCGACGTCGTCGAGGGCATGCAGTTCGACCGCGGCTACATCTCGCCCTACTTCGTCACCAACGCCGACAAGATGCGCGTTGAGATGGACGACGCCTACATCCTGATCAACGAGAAGAAGCTCTCCTCGCTGAACGAGCTGCTGCCGCTGCTCGAGGCCGTGGTGCAGACCGGCAAGCCGCTGGTCATTGTCGCCGAGGACGTCGAAGGCGAAGCCCTCGCCACCCTCGTCGTCAACCGCCTGCGCGGCGGCCTGAAGGTCGCGGCCGTCAAGGCTCCGGGCTTCGGCGATCGCCGCAAGGCCATGCTGCAGGACATCGCGATCCTGACCGGCGGCCAGGCCATCTCGGAAGACCTCGGCGTCAAGCTCGAGAACGTCACGCTGCAGATGCTCGGTCGCGCCAAGAAGGTGATGATCGACAAGGAGAACACCACGATCGTCAACGGCGCCGGCAAGAAGGCCGACATCGACGCCCGCGTTGCCCAGATCAAGGCGCAGATCGAGGAGACCACCTCGGACTACGACCGTGAGAAGCTGCAGGAGCGTCTCGCCAAGCTCGCAGGCGGCGTCGCGGTGATCCGCGTCGGCGGCGCGACCGAGGTCGAGGTGAAGGAGCGCAAGGATCGCGTTGATGACGCGATGCATGCGACCCGCGCGGCTGTCGAGGAAGGCATTCTCCCGGGTGGCGGCGTCGCCCTCCTCCGTGCCTCCGAGCAGCTCAAGGTCCTGCGCACCAAGAACGACGACCAGAAGACCGGCGTCGAGATCGTGCGCAAGGCGCTGTCCTGGCCAGCTCGGCAGATCGCGATCAACGCCGGTGAAGATGGCTCGGTCGTGGTCGGTAAGGTCCTAGAAAAGGATCAGTACCCTTACGGCTTCGACGCGCAGACTGGCGAGTACAGCAACCTTGTCTCCAAGGGGATCATCGACCCGACCAAGGTCGTGCGCATCGCTGTCCAGAACGCCGCCTCAGTTGCCGCGCTGCTGATCACGACGGAAGCGATGGTTGCCGAGCTGCCGAAAAAGATCGCGCCCGGTCCCGCAATGCCTCCGGGCGGCGGCATGGGCGGCATGGACTTCTGATCCAGCCTCTCAAAGGATCGACAGGCAGAACCCTGGCAGCAATGCCAGGGTTTTCGACTGAGCCGCCCAGCTTGCTCACGGTTCCCTTTTTGAGAAACCGAGCTGGATCTTGGCCTAACCATCGCTCCGGACGAACACGCTATTCATCGCATCGCTTTGTTTTGCGAGCGGAACGAAGCCAACTAGCCCGCAAAGCCTCTCGTTGATCGGCGCCGTAGAGCCGTAGGGCAGGTGCGATCGCTAACGTTTTGGACCGCAGATGACTTGATGAAATCGGATCCGATTTGCAGAATTACTTCGGCTGGATTTTGACGCGGCTGCTGGACCCCGACTCCACACCCGCTGTTCCTAAACTGGTACCCGTCGCGACGTGGTTTCAGACACGGACATACCGTGTGGACCACTGAGGCGCAGAAACCGCTCGGATTAAAGTCACGTCCCGCGTGTGGCAGGCAATCGCTTGCCATGCCGCCCGCTCTGAAGGAGATTCGGAGCCCTCGGTGCGTCAATCGGTCCGGAAATGAAACGCCGCGAATTTACGACCGTTTGCAATTTGCCATCACTCGTTGTTTGTAGATCAAGCCTGCTTTTCAGCAAAGGTTTTCATCGAGCGACTTAGCGGCAGCTTTCGCCGATGGTAGCCATAGACCCGGACATCTTCGCGGATTTGCTCGCTTACCGAGCGTACGATACGTTTCTTCCGCCAGTTCCTATTGAGATCGATCGGAATGGAATTGCCGCGAGGAACGACGAGAAGGTCGTTCCGTTCGTTCAGGTAGACATCGTACATGGAAGTCCTCGCTCCGTGTGAACATAGGCCGAAGCTCAGACCCTTTGGTGACTTCGACGACACAGTCTCAAGAAAGCCGCACAGGGCGCTTTGTCCTCCGAAGGTAAAGGTCACACGTTCGAATCGTATCGGGTGCGCCAGTTCCCACTTATCTTCATAGTGATGCGCGGGTCCGAAACTATAATCCCGCCCCGCCCGTTTGAGCGCGTAAGCGCGATTTCAACTAGAAAAGGCACTGGTCGTCATCGTGACCCGATGCTCAATCCCAGCTGAGCGCGCCACCGTTCTGGTATTCGATGTCGCCGGTCTCGAAGGAGTTCTTCTCCTTCTTCAGATCCATCGCCTCCGACATCCACGGTAACGCGTTCTCAACGTCGGCGAAGACAGGCGCGAGCCCGATCTGGGCATAGCGGCGATTAGAGACTATCACCTCGTCCCACAGCCCTCTCGCCTTCAGGTCTCACCCAAGGAACTCGTTCACGACCGTGAAGTCGCCGGACATCGCGGTGAGAAGCTCATCCTGTAACCACTGAAGCTTGTGGTCGACGATACCGCACACCCGCAAAATGGCGCTCTCGGCTGCGCCCGGACATTCGATCGTCACGCCATTGCCCCTCTGATTTACACGGCATCGGAATTGACGACGAAACATTCGATTTAATGAGCCGAAGCGCTTGAAGCGCTTTCTGACCGCTGACGGAGGTCAGTGTCTCCGTGGGATGGAAGGAAACGCAGATCGTCCGTGCCGCAGGACCTGCCGCTGCTCGTCGATGCCTACACCGGCTACGGTGAGGCGGCGCTGAATGTGATGCGCGCCACCCGCGTCTTTGAGGATGCCGGTGCCGGCGCGCTTCATCTGGAAGACCAGATCCTGCCCAAGAAATGCGGCCATCTGAACGACAAGAAGTCGCCGATGCGCATGACATGGCGGCCAAGGTCGCGCCGGCATCAAAAGCGCGTCGCGATCTCATGGTCATCGCCAGGACCGACGCCGCCGCCAGCGAGGGCCTCGCTGGCGCCGTAGCCCGGGCAAAAGCCCTATAGGGAGGCCGGGGCCGATGCGATCTTTCCGGAGGCACTCAACACGGCCGAGATGTTCCGTGCTTTTGCGGCGCGCATGCCCGGCGCGCCGCTTCTCGCGAACATGACGGAGTTTGGAAAGACCCCATTCTTCACCGCCGCCGAGTTCGAGGCGATAGGATATGCCATGGTGATCTGGCCTGTGTCCTCATTGCGAGTGGCGAACAAGGCGCAGGCAGAATTGTATGCTGCAATTTTACGTGATGGTGGCACGCCCAAGATCGTAGAGCGGATGCAGACGCGCGCGGAACTCTATGCGGCAATTGGATTACACGACTATGAAGCTCTCGATTCTTCGATCGTTCAAACAATCGTTCCGTCCGGCATGCCGCAACGCAAGTGATCGACGATAGGTTGACGAGAGCCCGCCGTTGCAGATAATCGGAGACGTCGAGGTTCTCCGGGTCCCGCTTGATCCGGAGCTAAGAGGGAAGCCGGTGCGTTTTCCATCCGTTCAGGATTGAGGCAATGCCGGCGCTGCCCCCGCAACTGTAAGCGGTGAGCCCGCATCCATCAGTGTCACTGAAGCGAAAGCTTCGGGAAGGCCGGATGCAGGCGACGACCCGCGAGCCAGGAGACCTGCCCCGACAACATAATCGTCCACGGGCGGGGTGTCCCGGTGGTACGCCAAGCAGCTGCCGCATCCGCGGCTGCCCTGCCAGCGTCCGCCATGGCCTTTTGCCCCCACCACATGGGGTTAAAGCTATGACTTCTCTTTCAGTTCCAATTGCAACACTCGGCACGCCCCGCATCGGGCCGCGCCGCGAACTCAAACTCGCGCTCGAAAGCTTCTGGGCCGGCAAGATTAGCGAGCAGCAACTTCTCGAAGCTGCAGCCGCGCTCCGTGTCGCCAACTGGGCACGCCAGAAATCACTCGGCGCGACCATTATACCGTCGAACGATTTTTCGCTTTACGACCACGTGCTCGACACCAGCGTGATGGTCGGCGCCATCCCCGAGGCCTATGGCTGGAAGGGCGGAGCAGTCTCGCTCAAGACCTATTTCGCGATGGCGCGCGGTTCGCAAGGCGACGCGCACGACGCCAGCTGCAGTCACGCCCACCATGGCCACGGCGCGACAGCGCAGGAAATGACCAAGTGGTTCGACACCAATTACCACTACATGGTCCCGGAATTTCACAGGAGACAGACATTCAAGCTCTCGTCCCGCAAGGTGATCGAAGAGTATGACGAGGCGAAAGCGCTCGGATATCAGACCCGTCCGGTGCTCGTCGGCCCTGTCACCTTCCTGAAGCTCGGCAAGAGCCATGATGCCTCGGTCGATCCGGTCTCGCTGCTCGACGGCCTGCTGCCGGTCTATGTCGAGGTTCTCCAGGAGCTCGCCAGGCGCGGCGCAGAATGGGTCCAGATCGACGAACCCTGCCTCGTGCTCGATCTCAACGAGACCGAGAGGAATGCGCTCCAGCGCGCCTATGCTCGGCTCGCCAAAGGCGTACCGGGCATCAAGATCATGCTCGCCACTTACTTCGGTGCGATCGGCGACACTATCGCGACCGCGTTGGCCCTGCCGGTGGCAGGTCTGCACGTCGACTTGATCCGCGCACCGCAGCAACTGAGCCAGATCGAATCCGGTGCCCGCCAGGATCTCGTGATTTCGCTCGGCGTCATTGACGGCCGCAACGTCTGGCGCTCCAATTTGTCGGCGCTGGTCGAGCGCTACAAGCCGGTCATCGCCAAGCTTGGCGCTGGCCGCGTCCAGATCGCTCCGTCCTGCTCGCTACTGCACACGCCGATCGACTTAGAGCTTGAGACCGGTCTCGACCCGGATGTGAAGAGCTGGCTTGCCTTCTCCGTGCAGAAGATCGCCGAACTCTCTACGCTGGCGAAGGCACTGGCCGGCGACGCCAGCGTCGCGGACGCCCTAGCCGCCTCGGACAAGGCCGCCAAGGCACGCCAGACCTCGCCCAAGATCCACGACGCGGCCGTTGCCAAGGGGATGGCGGCGATCGACGACGCGATGCGCCGTCGCACCAGCGCCTTTGCCAGCCGCGCCGAAGTCCAGCGCAAACGCTTTGCCCTGCCTGCCTTCCCAACGACGACTATCGGCTCGTTCCCGCAAACCGCCGACGTCCGCAATGCTCGCGCGGCCCACGCCAAGGGCACACTGACCAACGCCCAATACGAGCAGTTCCTCAAGGAGGAGACTGCCCGCACCGTACGTTGGCAGGAGGAGATCGGGCTCGACGTGCTGGTTCATGGCGAGTTCGAGCGCAACGACATGGTGCAGTATTTCGGCGAACAGCTCTCCGGCTTCGTCTTCACCCAGTATGGCTGGGTGCAGTCCTACGGCTCGCGCTATGTTCGTCCGCCGATCCTGTTCGGTGACGTCTCCCGGCCGAAACCGATGACGGTCGAGTGGTGGCGTTACTCGCAATCGCTGACCAAGAAGCCGATGAAGGCGATGCTCACCGGACCGGTGACGATCCTGAACTGGTCGTTCGTTCGCGACGACCTGCCGCGCAGCGAAGCCTGCCGCCAGATCGCACTCGCGATCCGCGACGAGGTTACCGACCTCGAAAAGGCCGGAGCGACCATGATCCAGATCGATGAAGCCGCCTTGCGCGAAGGCCTGCCGCTGCGTCATTCCGAGTGGAAGACCTATCTCGAATGGGCCGTGGAAAGCTTCCGCATCTGCTCGACGGGCGTTGCCGATGCCACGCAGATCCACACCCACATGTGCTACTCGGAGTTCAACGCCATCATCGACGCGATTGCGGCGATGGACGCCGACGTCATCTCGATCGAGACGTCGCGGTCCAAGATGGAACTGCTCGATGCGTTCACCAGCTTCAAATATCCTAACGATATCGGTCCTGGAGTCTACGACATCCACTCTCCACGCGTCCCCGAAACCACCGAGATGAGGGACCTCATCACGCTGGCCCGAAAACGTTTGTCGGACTCGCAGCTCTGGATCAATCCCGATTGCGGCCTGAAGACACGCAGATGGGAGGAAGTGCGTCCCGCGCTCGTCAACATGGTCGCTGCCGCACGCGAGTTGCGCAAGGCGTTATAGGCGCGGAAACGCGGATCGCCGACGCCCGCCCAACCGGAGAATGCCGATGCGCTTCTGGATCAGATGTACCCGCTTCGACAGCGGCAAGCCGTATTATGTCAACTTCTCGCTGGTGGGCGGGATGTGGCGGGACGGCGACAAGACGATCCTGGAGTTCGTCGGCAGCGGCGCTCAGACGATCGAGGTCCGAGAGACTCCAGAGGACATTCTCGCTATCCATCTCGGAACATCGGGGGTGTCAGCCTCGTGAAGTCAGTAACCGACCCGGCCGGACGCAAGTCCGATACCCGCCGTTTTGCGGAAAGTCGCCTCACACCTTGATCACTTGTATCCCTTGGCGTTGTCGCATGAGGTGAAGCGATGGCGGTGGCCTTCCCTGCTGCTTGCTTTCTAGTGATCCGGCTGGCGTCGAGGATCTAACATCTGTTTCCGGGCACGGTTGGCATTATGCTGACCACTCATTTCAGGATTTTCTTTTTTTGAAATGGAGGAGGTTACAGACATCATAGTATTCTATGTCATTCAAGCGGAAGCCATACGCCGATATGCAGTTCACCAAAAAGACCGGATCGAAAGCGAACGCCTGGAAACCGTTGGAGCACTCTAATCGAACATAGTCATCCGTGCGCACCACCCCCTGAACGGTAATGCCACAAAGATCATAATATTCGTGGCGAGCCAGCGTTGCCGTCTCGCTCGTCGAAAAGAGCGACAAAGCTAGATCAAAGGGCGCTTTACAGACCAGCGTCAGAAATTCCATTGGCGCATCCATCGTACCAAGGAAATTGAACGGCAGTATGCAAAGCACTTTCTCATCATACCGGCGCATGATTTCATCGATCAGTCGCGTTCTTTTGAAGAATTTTCCGGCCTCGCAGCGCATAACCGCCGCTCTCCTACTCTTTAACCGGCGCACACGAGGTGGGTTTATTTCGATGCCAAGATAATCATTGTCATCGTCCTTGATGCCAATAAGACGGTAGCCACTACAACCTACTTCTATGATCAACTCGTATCGGGTCGTACCTAGGAGATCGAGGTAGAATAGTCTCTCACGGTGATGGAATTGACGTACCTCTGCGGTGAAGCAGCTCGGACGCATGAGACGCACGCCTTCATCGCCTAGATAGATCGCTCGATTGACTTGCTGGGATCGGAGCGTGGAGGAGTTCATCGGCGCCTCATAGTATCTCGTTAGGAAGAGACGTAAAGCCTGCGGCATCGCTGTCCGATCCCTGTGGTCAATTCGTCGCTCAGCATTTTCGCGGCTGATGCCAGATCCCCCACGGTTTGCTCGGGGCAGATGAGGTCCACCACGGTACCGGGCAGAGTCCAACTCTCGGGCAGATTAGTTACGTCAATGGTAATAAGATCCATCGAAACGAAGCCAACGATAGGCGCACGACTACCACATATGAAGACATGACCTCGATTGCCCAGAGTACGCGGAAATCCATCTGCATAACCAATAGCGGCCGTCGCAACCCGCATCCGCTTCTTGACTGTGTATGACCTGAGGTATCCGATGGCTTCCCCATGCTCGAGTTTGCGGCATTGAATGATTTGCGTTCGCAAACGGACGACTTGTGCTGGCTTGAAATCGGGATCATCGGCCGTTGAGAAGCCGAAGATCCCCCCACCCGATCTTATGAGGTCAAAATGAAATTCACATCCGGCAAATAGTCCCGCCGAATTCGATAGAGAAAGACTCGCATTCGGGAACAAATGGGACAGTCTGCGGAACCGATTTAGTTGTTGCAGAGAGATCTCGTTTCGCCACTCCGCACAGGCGAGCTGACTCATGAACAACACTACAGGCAATTCCGATAGCCCGCCTTTATTCTCGGCGATTGTGTGCAACTCATCAATGGGAAATCCCAACCGAGACAGGCCTGTGTCGACATGAATCCCTGCCGGCAGCGCGCGATTCCGAAGTCGGCAATGCCGAAGCCAAGCCTCCAATTGTTCCCTGCTATTGAGGATTGGCAACAAATTGTGCTGCTCGGCCGCCAGCTCCGTGCCTGGCATAGCGCCGTGTAGCATATAGATCTTTGCCGATGATGGCAGAACATCGCGCAGGGCAATACCTTCCGCCACATCGGTGACGAAAAAATGCGCGCAGCCGAGGTAAGCTAGGAAGGGCGCTACACGTGCCGCGCCAAGGCCGTAGGCATCAGCCTTGACAACGGCGCCGCACGCGCTGTGAGGCGCAAGCGCCTGGCACTTCCGATAGTTGGCTTCAATGGCGCTGAGATCAACAATCATGGTCGATCTCGACGTCTCGCAACCGACGTCAGCAAGCTTATGATAGGGATTTGCTTCGATACCGATCGTATCCGGCATATGTCTTCTTATCAGGGCCCGCCGAAGACCTATCGATGGTGAGAATACAGGGATCTTATTGCCTCTTCCGCGCACGCGGGCCCAAAGCGAAACCCGTTACCTGCACCGCCACCAATGACATACAGACCGGCGACGTCTTGAGCTGGACGAGAGAATGGGACACCATCATCAGAATAGCAGTCGCAAAACACACGCGCTGACGCCACCGCGGGTATCTCCGGCGAAAACCATTTTGCCAGGATCGCGGTGGCGCGCGCGAGATCATCCGAATTGACATTCAGCCGGCTGGTGTCAGGCCTCACATTCCACTCTTGCGAGGTGAAACTGAACAACCAATATCCCTCCTCGATCATGGGAACGAGGAACGCGTAATCGTCGAACAAGCCGATCATTGGACAGTTCGCGGTGGGGCGCGCCGCCAAGTGAAGCGCGACGACCTTTTTAACTCGCAATCGCGGCTCCGCCGCGAGATGCGCGCGCAACGGTGACTCTGGCAGCCATGGACCGATTGCCAGAACGACCCGTCTTGCCGAGAGTTCGCCATCAACAGAGGTCTGAAGAAGTATATGGCTTGGTCCCTGCCGTATCCGTTCAATGGATGTACCCTCGCATATCGCAATCCCGACAGCCTTGAGCCTTTGGGCCAGATCCTGAACGATGGAATCGACTGGACAGTAAGACCCCCGATCCAGCGCCACGGCCATATCGGCGGGAATCGACAATTGCGGCAGCGAGGAAAGCCTCTCCGTGAGCGCGAAAGAAGCTGATGGGGTGGTTCCGACCACACAGCTCGTTCGCGAGAGTTCTTCTGGATTACGCGTCAACCAAAACACATCGCAGTTTCGACCTTTGGGCCATTGGCCATGGGGATAGATATCTCGCCAAATCTTCGAACCAGCGTTGACGAGGCTTCTTTCCTTTTCATTACGACCGATGTTGATCTGGATTCCGGGGGCAAACCCACTGGCACCCGCCCCAACGGTCTCCCGATCGAAAATGACGATTCGTTCACCGGGACTATTGTTCGCTGCAATGACGGCGGCACTCAGGCCCATGACGCCGGCGCCAATGACCGCTAGGTCATAAATGTTGTCGGTCATCGGTCTCGTCCCCAGGCGATAGACAAAGCGCTCAGAACTTCGCTGCCGCGATTTTCCAAATGATGGGTGCGATCTGGCTGCAGAAACACGAGATCGCCCGCCTTGATAGCCAACTCTCCATCGTCAGTTATCACCCGACCGTGGCCGCTCGTGATGCGCCATATTTCGCAGGACGGATGGGAATGAGGCGTCGACACTGCGAACGGATCCAGTCGGAATTCAATGAGTTCGACGGGACAAGCGGTCTCGGAATCAGCGTTTTGTTCGACCTGCTGCAAGACTACGCCAGGGCTATAGACCGTCATGTCGCCTAGGGCCATCAACTGTGCATTCTTCATGGTATACTCCGAATGACTATCGGGTGGCCGTGGCATGCGGCAGACTGGTTCGCCGATCAGCAGGATCCCTCGAAACCAACGCTATTCCACTTGATGACGCCTGTTGCAGGCCCGCAATCGTAGGCTAAGCGGCCGAGGATCGAATTGAGGATCAGCGAAGCGCGCCAAGGAACCAGGCTCAGATTTGTGTCAGCGATGCCATGTTGAAAGCGTGCGCCATTCTGGACGTACAAACGACACTTTGCGGGACCGTCAAAACGAGCCGAGAAGTCCTTGTCGACCACGATCTCTTGAGAGCCCTCCGGGGCATTCAAGACCGCGAGCCGGTCTGCGATCGGCGCCAGAAACGAAGGGATTTCGGTGCGGTAGCCTGTGGCCAAGACGGCAATGTCTGCGACATGTTGCGAACAAGTGCCTGTCTTCCGCTGACGCAGGTCCAAGCGAACGGGAGATACGCCGCGCAAGTCTTCAGCCGTGGTGTCCACGCGTATTTCTACGTGCGCCGGATAGGCCCGTCTATGAACCTCGCGATCGTACAACGCGTTGTAGATAGCGCGCAGCGTCGAGCCGTTGACGCCATCGCTGGCCAACGATTGTCGCTCAAGGATTTGCTTCCGGGCCGCTTCACTCTGGTCAAAGAACCAATAACCATGTTGCGGAAAGAACCATTCGTTGACGAAAGGACTGTCCTCAAGCGCGAATATGTTTGCGCGGCGCGTCACCCAGGTCAGGGCTCCCAACGGACCGCATGCACCGCTGAGAAGATGAAGAAATATTTCAGCCCCGCTTTGGCCGCCACCTACGATCACGACACGCTTGCCTGAAAGCTCGCGTCGCCGCACGAGAAGGGAGCTCCCGTGAAATACCTCGTTTGGCGGCGCATTCCTGCCCCACTCAGGTAGAGACGGTACCCTTCCCACGCCAAGCACAATCGTACCGGTTTGATGATTGCCGCAACTCGTTATGATACTAAAGGACTCGCCGCGCAGTTCTACCGCAGTCACGTGTTCGCCGAATTGAATGTTTGCCAGCTTCGCTGCTGCCCAGCGCAAATAGTCTTCAAATTCACTACGGCTAACAGACGCCAGTCCCCGCACGATAGCTTGATAAAGGCGCTTTTTATCATGCAAGTAGGCGAGGAAACTGTACGCGCTCGTCGGATCCGCCGGTGTAACCAAGTCCTTCATCGGGCTGGTTTGCATGACGGCACCTGCCAAAAGCAGGCCGGGATGCCACTTCACCTCTTCTGAGCTTTCGAGGATGCTCAACGAAATGTCCGGAATCGGAGCGGCGAGCGCTGCCAAACTCAGATTAGCCGGTCCTGCACCGATCGCGATTACGTTACAACCGTCGCTGTGCTTCAGCATCCCACGATCCCTTGGCAGTCAACGATCTCGGCTGGCCGAGAACACTTGAGTTGCAAGTAGAATTGCATTAGCGACGATAAGCACCATCATGCTTATCAGCAGATGATCGAAGCTTCCGGCCTTCACGATCTGCCCAGCGATGTATGGAAATCCAAATAGGCCTATGAAATAGGAGAGTGTGAAGACTTGAGAAGCAATGGCCAACGATGTCCCATCCATGCCTGCGATATCAACGACCATACTGTTTAATGTCGAATAGCTAAGACCATATCCCAGCGCGAACATCGTTGTTCCGATGATGTAGATTGCCGTACTACTTACGTTCATAAAAAGCATGGACAGCCCCGCGATAGTGCACACGATAAGAAACGCGGCCAGGCGTTCAAGCCGAAACTTTCCAATTATCGGCGCAACTGCAAATCGCAACAAGACGGCTGTCAGAGTGAAGACTATAAAGAACGTATCGGGAGATTGCGCTCGCGTGATCGCGTAAAGCGTTTGGAATGTGGAAAGACCTGCAAAAACGCAAGCCCCGACGCCGATCATGATGATCGGATAGCGCGTATTCGATTTAAAGGTCCCTAGCACGCCTTCGAGGGTGAGTCGTACGGTCGGCATTTCGATCTGTGGAGCTTGCGCTAGTGCTCGACCGGCGAACTCCAAAAGCATCGCACCAACGAGACACGCAGCCGCAAAACGCGCGTAAACTGCAATGTAGGATCCAGCAATTTCCGCAATGGCGCGTGCTAGGGGGACAGTAAGCCCGATGCCCAGCATTTGAGATCCGGAAAGTAAGGTAAGATATTTGATACGGGCCTCAGCCCGCACGTGACACAAGACTTGAAGCGGCGCCAGGATGTAGAAGGCTGACCATCCAATGCCGAGAAAAAGCCCACCGATGTAAGGGAAGAGCGTCAAAGTCGATGCTGATGCGAAGCATATCATCGCTATCGCCATCACCCCCGCGGCGAGAGTGATAGTTCGCATCACGCCCAGTAAATCCGCGATGCGACCAGCAACAAGCGAACACAGTATTGTCGTGATCGTACCGGTCGAGATAACGGCTCCGGCGGTCGTGGCGCTTTGTTGTATGGACCGCAGAGCGTCCACGAGAAGGAAGCTCGAGCCATAGGATGCGGCCAAGCTGACACTACCAAGCATGAAAGGGATGGAGACGTCTAGCGGCACTGCATTGGGCAGTTTCTCGGCAGGAACGACGTTCGCGGCGCGTGTCATGCTGCAATCTTTCCCGGAAGGCATCGCTCAATGTCACCAACCGACAACCTGCGCCCATCGATCTTAGGTGCCGCTCCACTTCGTTGGGATGAAGGCGTCGAAGCGCGTGCGGCAACGGGATGCCCGCAGTGACCGAGCCAGTTCCATAGGGCTCCTGTTATCTTGGGCATCAGCGGCCAAGCCAATATGCTGAACCCCATAAGCCAAGTGTAAGCGGCCTGATGGTCCGGCGTGCCATCAAGATGATCAACCCACTCGATAAGCGGCCGCGACGCTTGCGATACCCGCAGATAGTCAAGCGAAAGCGCGGCGCACTGTTTTTCGTAGAGGTGATCCAACGCAACCATCATCGCACTATCCACCTGACATCCAGCGAGGGCCGATGTCGCGTTTATGGACTCCGTGCAGCGGTCGATGGCCGCAGACATCTTGTCGAGAATTGCGTTGTAACGATCGACCAATTGCTTTGACACCAAATCGGTTTCGGCTTCTTCCGGGCAGATTTCCGACAGGTACACTCTAAGGACGTCGACGGATATGTTTGGAATTCGAGCGATTTCACCTGCCCAGATCGCGTGACCGCGACTGGTAGAGAACTTCGAACCGTTCAACCGAAGAAAATGATTAAAGAATATTCGATCAAACGGGCGGAACGAGTTCTGGCCCAATGCGCATCCAGTAACTCCGACAAGCATCGGAATTGTGTTATCGAGACCAGTAGCGCCAATGAGGAACGCATCGGACTCGCGCGCAAACGGATTGGGCTTGCCGGTGCCCTCCGTATCCTTATGCCCACAATAGAGAGAATGAGCGTAGAGCAACGAGGAGTAGCTAAATAATATCTGCCGGCTGTTGAAATGCCGTGAGTTCCAAGCCAACCCGTGCAGTCCCGGTACGGTCAACCGCATTTGCTGTCCTTTGCGTGCGACGTACCGTTTCCCTATCTCCAGAAAGCTGGATTCGACGGCGATGTCGTCCCACGCCCGTAAAAGTCGGTCCTTTCCCGAAATTGAAAGGAAGGCGGAAATGTTTTCGGACCATTCGACAATCCGGCCGCGCCTGGATACCGTATTCAGCGCTTCCTCGGGCTCGAAATGATGTCCGCACTGTTCGCAGAAGAAGCTGCCCGCAGATGCCAGGCAAACCGGACAGGTTGCACCAAGCCAGCCCCCAATGCAGAAACGCTCTTCCCGTGGCGTGGCGGCCGAACCCGCGTCGTCCACTGGTAAGCGCGCTGCGGAGAAATGTAGCGAGCCCGCCGCAGATAAGGCGCCCATGAGCGCGTTACCGACATTCGAAAAGCGCTGCAGATTCCTACCGTACGCCGGATCATCGAAATGATCGAAAACGATACCTAACGAGGCGAGATCCTCAACGATTCTGATATGGAAGCCATGTGCCAGGTCGGACGGGTCAATGTTCTCAATAGCCGCTCGGACCAGGACGTGATTCTCGAAACCGTCGGTCGTCAGCCCAGAACGGACATGATGCCCTGCCCTCTTCAGGTGCTTCTGCACAACGTCCATTCTGAGATATGGCCCAGCGGCATGCCCCAAATGTGCTCTGCCATTGGCTGTCAAGTTGACAGGAGATATATACACATTAGCGGGATGCGTATTCGCTAAATTTATCCGTGAGATCGTTGGACTTCTTTTCATAGCTGCACAATGACTTCTATGGGTGCATATCTGGAAACATCCAATCAGGTGGCCAAGCATCGCACCCAGAAACAGGAAGGCGCACGCGACTTACGGGTATGGATGTCCGGCTGCGTATTTCGAACTGGGCTCCATACGCCAGACGTGCAACGTTCTGTTTGAGATTTAGAGCAGACGACGCTGTTTCGTTGGATACTCGATGTATCGTTCTACCTCTGCTTGCAACATAGGATAATCTCCCCGCCTCTGACTGACGACGCCAACCTGCTCACGCCGCAACCGAAGCAAACGGCACGCCAATTGAAATCGCTGTTTATGTGCTTTGTCAGAGCCTGCGTGTCGTCACCTTTCCGACATTGGTCGCGAATCTCACAAGCGGCCCAGTAACAGCGGATGAGAGTGGTCCGTAGAGGGACGAAGTTTCCTTTTGCGCGACACCATTAGCCTAACTGCCGCCAGCTGGCTGCAGTCGACTGTATGCCGACGACTTTGGGGCGTCGACCAGTCCAGCCATAGGTCGTTTCCGCAGACCCACGCGTCATGTCGATGGCGATTTCTGGAACGCGATCCACGTCCTCGCCGTCAGTCCGAGCTAAGCCGCTGATAGTGGATCACCGATCCCATCGCTTAAGGAGTTCGGGGTCTTTCTTATGCATCCTGCGCCTCACTTGATCGGCGCGGCGAGCATCCCGCGCGGCATCTTCAGAACTTCGCCGGCATTCTGCAAGCCGATGCCTATAGCGGGTTCAACGCTCTCTTCGATTCCGGACGCAAGGCGTTGCCAGCCACGCCCGCCTTCTGCTGGGCACATGGCCGGAGGGCGTTCTTCGAACTGGCCGACATCGTCCCAGAACGCTCGCCGGCAAAGATCGGCGACGGCGACCTCGTCCGTTGCGCTGGAAGCGGTTCGTCGGATTGACCGATTGTTCGAGATCGAGCGCGATATCTATGGTAAGCGTAGCTCTGCGGCCCTTTTGATTGGCGCTTGACGTCTATTTTGATCGCAGCTTGTGTCGGCGTGGCTTCCACTTTTCGGACAATGCGTTGACGGCGGCCTCTAGCGCCTTCCGATCGACGACGTTGGGATCGAACTGCGGGGGACCCCAGAGGCGCATATTCTCATGCTCTGGATGGGTAGGATCGCCGATGGCATCGAGGTAGTCGGCATATCCGTGTGCACCTCCAACATCATCCGGAGGACAACGACCGGCGGCCTCGAGCAAGAATGGAAGACCATCCGTCGACGTGTTGTCGAACCATTTTTCGAGCTTGATCACATGGTCCCAGCTGTCGCCGAAGTCATAGAGATAATGGATCGTCTTGGCGCCGGTCTCCCGGACGATATCGCAGAGCCGCGCCTTGCGGGCATCGATGGGCTGGGGGCCAAAATCACCATCGGGATCAGGGATGCCCCAATGTCCTTCGCCAGCGAGGAACTCGAAGAGATGGCTATCCGTCCAGCCAAATGCCGCCTGAAGCGTCAGGTGCAACCGATCAAGGCGCAGGGTGACGGGGACGACAAGGCGACGCATCACCTCTGGTTTCACGTCCTTGAGGGTCACCTTGATCCGGACGGCGGTCGTGTTCAGGCTCATGCTGCCAGCCTCGGATCGTGCGCGTGCATCGTGTAGGTCGACGACCAGGGAAGCAGTTCGTCCAGTCGCGCCGCAGGCCAGCCATTGACCAGCTTTGCGAGGACGTCGGAGAGCCAGTGCTCGGCGCTAACGCTATTGAGCTTACAGGTCTCGATTAACGAAGTTAGCACTGCCCAACTCTCGGCGCCCTCGTCGCAACTGGCAAAAAGGGAGTTCTTGGCATTGACCTTGATCGGCCGCATCGCGCGCGCGACGGCATTGGTGTCCATCTCGATGCGCCCGTCATCAAGGTAGAGCGTCAAGCCGTTCCAATGACACAGCGCATAGCGCAAAGCCTTCGCGGTGTCGCTCGTCTGCGCAAGGTGATCAAGCTTTGCCTCAAACCACTGCTTCAAGACTGTAGCCAGAGGTCGGGCATGCGCTTGTCGGCCCGCGCGGCGCTCGGCATCAGATCGGCCGCGGAGGGCTTTCTCGACCGCGTAGAGCTGGGCGATGCGCTTGAGGGCATCGCTGGCAACCGGAGCCGGCGCCGGCGAGGCCTCGCGCTCGATCTTCACAAACTGGCGTCGTAGATGCGACCAGCAGAAGGCGAGCGTGCCGGACAGAGCGTCCGCACGCATCGTTCTGGTCATGGCCTTGTAGGCCTCATAGCCGTCGCAGTGGATGATGCCGCGATAGCCTTCGAGCAATCTCAAGCCATGAACGGCGCCGCAGCCCGGTGCATAAGCATAGACCACCCCAGGTGGGTCAGGTCCGGCCCAAGGCCGGTCATCGCGCGCCCAGAAGTAGCCGGTCTTGGTCCTGCCACGCCCCGGATCCAACACCGGCGCCGGGGTCTCATCGACACAAAGCTTCACGGAGGCGAGCAAAACCTCGCGCAGACGGTGCCATAAGGGCTTCAGCTCCTGGGCGGCATAGCCAACCCAGAAGGCGAGCGTGGAACGGTCGAGCGCGATGCCATGCGTCGCCAGCATCTGCGCCTGGCGGTAAAGCGGCAAATGCCAATGATACTTGGCGTCGATCACACGCGCGACCAGCCGCTCGGTCGGCAGTCTCCCCTTGATCAATCGCTCGGGCGCCGCGTGCTGGAGAACGACGCCATAGCAGGCGCGGCACGCGAGTTTGGGCCGGCGGGTGATGATTACGCGATACTGCGCCGGTACGACGTCCAGCCTCTGGCTCTCATCGCTCCCAATTTCAAAAAGGACGCCTTCGCAGCACGAGCAGCAGGTTTCAGCGGGCATCAGGGTTTCGACGACGCATGGCAAATGCTCCGGCAACTGACCACGGTTGGCTCTGCGCTTAGCAGTTCTCTTCTTGCATGTTTTGGGACTGGCGCGATCTTCGACTGCTTCGAGAGCCGCGACGGGCTTTTCGGAGGATCGACCGACCTGCGCATCTTTTGCGAGCTTGAGCAACCGCTCGAGCCTGGCACAGCGATCGAGCAGAGCCGCGGCAAGACACGCAACTCGGCTGGATCGCTCGGCAGCCCATCAGGCAAATCACTCATTGGCCCGAGTCTGCCATGCTTCGCACTCCGATGCGAAGACTTTATGTCCTTACGCAAGCGCTTTCGGCTGCGGGATTCGAGGCGCATGCATGCGTGTCCAATCCATGCCGGTCAGAAGCGCCGACAGCTCCGCGGCATTCATCCGCATCACGCCGTCAATAACGGGCAGCCACTTGAAGGCAGGGCCCTCAAGCCGCTTCCAATACAGCACAAGACCACTGCCATCCCAAGCGACGACTTCACCCGATCGGTGCGCTTCGCACGGAACACCACCGCCACGCCCTTCATCGGATCGTAGCCCAGCGCCTTCGCCAAGAGCGCCAGGCCATCCGCGCCCTTCCGAAAGTCTACAGGTCGGGTCGCGACGTAAATCATGAGGCCAGCGGGAACCGTCAGCATGAACGTGTCCGTCGGAGCGCCGTGAACACATCACTCAGCACGGCGAGGGCCAAGCGTCCCGCGCACCTCCACCCGTGCATTCAGGAACTCAACCGTAACAGTGGCTGCTTCCGGCGATCCGGAGGACTCCGCAGCCGCCGGTAGCGACGCTTCCGACACCAAAAGCACGATACTGTGTCGGCCGAAGCCGGCAGCACCAATTGACCTAAACGCTCTCGGCGCCGCCAGTCATGCACCTACTGCGGCCGGCAGCCAACGGCGTGCGATATCTGTTACAACCGCGCCTGGCTCGAGGCTTTCCGCGACAATCCGTGCCTTCAAATCATCCGGCCAGTGCTTTCGACCAACGCCAGCATACACTTACCGGCCGGATTTGGACTTATGTTCGCGACGATCGGCCATTCGGGGGGGCGAGATCCGCCGGCGGCGCTGTTCTACGACGGCGAGGCGAGAGGGCGCGCAACCAGGCGCGGCTCTGACAGGCTCTCCAAAACAATCCGCGCCCTCTTCTCCTCAGACCGTCGCAAGGCGTCCGTCCTCGGAGGCTTATTCCTCGCCGAGGCTTCGGCTACAGCGATGACAGCCGCGATCCGCCAGGGGCCGATGCTGCGCACCCGCTGGCGGCGCGGACAGTCCATTGTGAGCTCTGAACTGTCGACATGATTGGAACCGAATGGCCGCAAAACTCTAGCAAGCCCAGCTCCGCTGCTTCAACTGCCCAGAGTCTCTCACCCAGCCCGCCTAAGCCTAACGAAGCCTCCGTCCATTAACTCGGCATTGTAAGCCCGACCATTGAGCGCAAAGGTTGTTGGGTTGCTCGGGGTAGGCATGAAACCCGTTTCCCGCAACTTCTCGATTAGGGCTATGGGCGCCCACTGCTCCGGAAGCGGGAAACCCCGGCGCCGGGTCTCCACGATAAATGCTCCGAAGTCTGGCAGCCCTGCCGGCCCGGCTCCAACATTTTGGTCTTCCGGATGGTTATGGATGAGACGTACTCCGTTAGACGGGTCCAACGCGGCCGTGTAGCGGTGCCCTTGGATCTCATAGGTCATGGTCGGCTGGTCGGCGTCAGGCAGGAGACCCAAGTGGCTCAGTTTCTCGACCATTCGGTCCGGGGCTGATTGGGAGCCGTGGGGAAACTTCTCGGGAACGGCGAATGAGACGTCATATGCCGTCTCCTCAGGCGCGGCGGACGACGATGGTCCGGGTTCATTGATGATCCGACTAAATAGATCGTGATCCTCGTGTGTCCAGGTGTACGCCCCTGGAGACCCCGGGGATCCGCCTCCGTCGATCGGGTTAAAATCCATACAGCTCTCCTTCTATGTTGAGAACATATCTCTTGCCGATCCGCGCGGCCGGTAATGCTACCAGTTCAGTCATAGGCAGCATCACTTTCGAGAGACGTGGGTCTTATGCTAAGAGACTTAGCTTTCGGGAAGCTGACAAGAATCGGCAAGACAAGCGCACCTGCACGCCGCGATCGTGAGTCACGGGAAAGGTGATGTCGCGGATGCAGGCTCGGGTGGGGTCGTGCTGTTCAGGCAGAGGTACGTCCGACGAAGACTCTGAGCAGCTTTGATTCAGTTACTTTTTCATTCTGAGCCGATCAGGCGAGTTTGAAACAGATCGATTTTCCCTCGATCGTGCGTTCGCCGTCTGACGAGGTCGGGTTGGGGATCTGACGTTCAGTCAGTCCGTTGGGACCGGGGCAAATCAACTCGAGCCGTCGCTTCATACTTCGCGACACGGTTCTGGCGAATGGATTCTGCTGAATGTTTCGCGGCCAGCCCTTTCGGCCGCCTCTGCAGGTCGCGTGTCCTTGCTCTCGGCCGCATTTAGCCGTTTTGGGAAGCCTGCTGCCCGTCGACTGCGGAGCACTAAACTGAGTAAAAGACGAAGCTCTGAAACGGCTCAGGCCATCCTTTGTGTGACGATCGTTGATACATCGAGTCCATTCAGATTTCTGTAACGGTCAGCGAGGCTTTTGAACAACTCACTCATCTGATCTGGCCGAACAGTAAACTCGCCATAGTTGGGATCAAAGAGGGTGATCATTCGGTTCGATGTCGACGTTGCGATTGTGTGCGCGCCACCTGTGGCGAAACGCAGGCCGAGCAAATAGATCGATGGGTCGGCGATGACTTCGTTCACTATCCGGGCAACGCGCGAAGATGAGCCAAACCTATATCGCGTCTGCTCGTCTGATGGGTCCAAGCCTGCTTCGCGCAGCATTGCGCTTCTTGCCTGAAGATTGTGAGAACCTCCCCTATTATCTTGCAACCGAGTCTTGAGATCTTCATACCGCTGCTGCCGCACTGCCGCTGAGGCGTGGTTTTCAGCGCCCGGGACCAGCGCGCTCTCATTCTGGATGAGGGGCTGCTTTGGAGGCTGAGGAGCCACTCCGCTGCCAGACCGACGCAGATCCCGTTGACATTGGCCCCAGGTAATTCAGCAGTCCTGTATTGGAACAGTGGACGGACCGGTCTCTCCGGAGAGGATGGATTTGGGCTGGAAGACAGAGAGGATGTGCTGGGGTCTGAGGAGACTGAACCATAAACGTTTGCGTCTGAGGTATGTGGTTTGCCGCAGCAGAGCCCCATTTGGTCGGACCACTCCCCGGATGGCGATCTCTGCCGTTGGGTGAGATCCGCAAGCGTTTGCGCAAAGCTATCACTATCCATCGACGGATTCGGTTCGTCAGCTTGATCAGGGCGCGTGGATTGGCCAGCAATCCGATTATACATGATTGTTCGCCTGTCTTAGCGCACGTTTCCCCAAGGCGAGTACGGGCTTTTCATGCCCCGCGCGCGAACGATATTGCAGCAAGCTGACGACGAGCTGACGAACAGAAAGAACCCGGAAACGCTATCGCACCGAGGGCTATTTGTGAGTCTAGCTTTTTTTGCTTAGCCGGCTCCGTTCGGCGATGGCCGAGGAACTTGCGGCTCTGGTTGAAGTTGCCGCCTTCCAGGAGATGCTGCTCGCGCCCCACGTTCAGCGCGGCTTCCACGAGCACCGGTTCGGACGCCGCGAGAAACGATCCAATCCTATCGTTCTGTCCACGACGGACCCGGCCGCCGGTGCATATGGGACATCTCGTGCCGGCTGAGTGCACAGTCTCCTGCCCGACAGCAGAAACCCCGCGCCTTGCAACTGGCAGAAAAGCCGGACATGTGCGCCGGTCGCACAGCCTTCCGGCGGCGCAGGACCGACGTTTCTGCCCGGGCCCAGCGCATCTCTTCCATGTAGAATTGTTGACCCAACGTCATGCTGTCGCGCTCATCCGTGCAAATAACATTGCCGCTTCGGATGGTCCTAGCCCAACGACGCCTACAAAGCTTGGCGGCGGCATTGGGATGTCCCGATGAGTAGGCTTCCACAGGTGCAGGCAATATCGGCTGTTATTCACATATTGCGAATGTGGCGGATGCAGTTGCATCACGCATTCCTCCTCGTCCCAGAACAGGTCTTTTACGAAGCACATCTCTTCCCAGTTTGGACAACGCCGCGGCGTCGAGACAGCGACATGCTCCCAGCTAGGACGGACTAATCCACTGATCTTGAGCTCACACCCGCAAGGCCCCTGCACAAGAAACAGGCCGCAAGGGCCTGATCCGGGTACACTGGCGAACTGGCCGTATTTTACCCGGCCAGTCTCAAGCCTTTCTATAATCTGCGCTCGCACGTCCCCTCCTTTGCCTCGCGGATCGCTTTGAAGTCGACATAGACGACGTTGTCTGGCAACTCATTAACCCGCGCCACCTCGGTCCTCAACGCAGCGTTCCAAAACCGCTCTTCAGCGAACCATCTGCTGAGAAAGCCGCAGATGTCCATCATCACTTGCTCTCCTATTATTGGTTTTCGGCCGCTCACATCGTGTTTTGAGAACGCAACGAACGCCCTCACGGCTTCCGGTTGCCTGAATGCAAGCCGTGCAAGATCTGCTCGATGCGAATCACCCAGTTCCACACTCATGGTGACCTGACGGGCAAGATCCGTGGACGACTCCGTCGCAAGGTCGAGCCTCACACGGGCCCTCTTGCTCATCGATGCCGGCAGGCGCGACCTCATATCGCCGAACAGAAACGCCTTCAGCCAGATGAGCCCTTGAGCTTCGGCACCTCCAGACAAGTATTGATTGCCCTGCCCGTTGAGATCATCTGGCGATGTGCTTGAACATATGAAATGGGCCGATCATGTCCCATCAACGCATCGCCGATAGATCGATCGTCATCCCGGCCGCTCCATTTGATCGCATGTGGTACTTGCTTGTGGATTCCATTGTGGCTCGCAAACCACGCGCGCCGTCGCCACTGTGATTCGAGGGCGACGGCGCCTCGGTCCGTGCTGCCATCTGGTACTCGATAGGTCGCAGCGCTTGCTTCTCGTGGTCTGAAACAGTGCCAATGCGTCATCTATGTGACCATTGTCGTGCTGTATGAGCGCAAACCAGCTCGCATCAGAGCTGCAGACGGCTGGGCCGAACATGTCCTTGAGTGAGCTGCTAACACCTAGCCCTCGTCCCGCGATCTCAGCGGCTCTTCGTAAGCTAGCGGTCAGGGAAGGAGACTAGCCTGATTCACTTCCTCAGACTCAACTGCGAGTAACGCGGATCTTTCGGAGCGTCACCGCAATGCAGCACTTAACGCATTGTCGCCGCCGTATGGCGCTGGCGAAGCATTTACCTCCATCTGCAGGTGTTCGCCTTCAGACATCGGTGTCGCGAATTCGACTACAGGCAGCTAATTCCCGGAACTGGATCCGACAGACACCATTTTTTCTTCTGTCAAAGCGGCACCTGCACTTCTCCGCTCGTGGCATGCTGATTGCTGGGTGACGAAACACGAAGTCGACAGGACGCGCCATATCCGGGCATCAATTCAAAACGGGCCATTTGATTTGTCCAGAGCGGTGCAGTGCTAAACAGGTGTGCAAGTCTCAAGGTGTTCCGCCTGAGCGACAATGCAAACGAAATCACTTAGCTGGATACCTGCCGCGCAGCGAACAGAATTCTGATACCCGAGCCTTGAAAGAAGACCGCGAAACTCATGAGTGATCCGAAGCGTGCAAACACGAGCCTATTTCCGTGGGCCAGCGCGTCATGGGATGAATGATGCACTGGCGTACACCAAAGCACCCCATGATCAAACATTACGGCACTGACTGCGGACCTTGGCAGCCGCACAGGAAATGGAACCTGTGGCCACTGGTCGGGCTGCTCCTAAATGCACTGCTCTGGGCCGGTATGTGCTGGATTGTCACAGCCCTCCTATGAGGAATCGACCCGACCCACTGGCAATGTCACGACAAATGGTTCGGTACAGCCTCTCGTAGGCCGCGGCTTCCGATCCAACCGTGCGGAGGACGGAACATGCGCACCGTACACTAACGAAATAGAGACAAGAGGACGGCATTTCGTCTCTGCAAACTGATATGCCCGCAAGCATACCGGCTAACATTGGCTATTACCCGCGACCAGATGCGCAACAAAATCCGGAGACGTGCTTTGCGAGACACGCGCGAGAACGGCTAAAGGGATCGGTCGCCGGCCGCGCCAGTGTCGCGATCACATTGAGACAGGAGCGCGTTCGCATATCAGCATATTGCACGCGGCCACGCCGCCCCTCTCCCCCGAGATCCGACGCCCCGCCATACGGCTCGGCTCGCCCCGCGTGCAGACCTGCCACTACTTGGCCGCGCCAAGACGCTGAGTGATATTTGCCCCGCCAATAAAATTGCGAGCCGATGTACCCGCGGGGCGTTCTGCCGAAACGGAGCGAGCCGTTAGAACTCACAATCGGACAACGTATCGTCCTCGTTTCTGCGCGCCTGCCAGTCTTGAGCATGCCGAGCCAGCTTGTCGTATTCCATGGCAATCTTAAGAAGCCTATCTCTGGATTTGCCGTAAGCGAGCGCTTCCGCCTTCTTTCGCGTTGCTTCCGCACGGCCTCGCCAGTGATCGGTCTCGTAGAGTTTACTTTTCGGATTCATGGCAACGAGCATGCAATTTTCAGATCAACGAATTACGACAAGCCGCTAAGTACAATTACGTAACAGCAACGCTTATCTCGTTGATTCCGCTGCCGCGCGGCCATACACAGCCGGCGTACAGCAATCAATGTGTACCCCTCCTTCCGAAGCGCCCTCGCGCAGGCATCCGTGTAAGACGGAATATGCACATTCCACAGATCAGACGATCGGATCCTCGAAGGGACTTGAATCACACGCTGCGTCAGATTGTACGATCCTAGACAAGTGGGGAACACCTTCGACAATCTAGACGCTTCCTGACAGATAACGAGAACTGCGCACCCGGCCTTGCTTCCCGGTTGACACGTCAACTTGCGTTTGGCGCAGGGAACAACAACCGCTGCCCACCAGCTTGAAAGGATATATCATGACTCAAAACCAACGAATCCGTTTGGCTTCGCGCGCCAACGCCAGTCACAGCGCGATCGCGCTTGCTATCGCATTGACAGCAGTAATCCCCGAGCAGGTGAATGCGCGCGACCAAGCGCCGACCGCAGAGGAGAAAGAGGCTTGTATGGAGGACGTGTTCCGCCTTTGCAGCAGCCACATACCAGATCGTGTCGCCATCACGTCTTGTCTCAGATCCAAGCAAGCGAGTCTCAGCCAGCAGTGTCGCTACGTGATCTCCGCTCGAGATACTGGCAAGAAAAACGGCGACCCAAAGTGAAGGACCGCCGATCATGCCGGTGCCGATCAACTCACGCTCAGAACTGGACCCAGCCTGACCTTCCACCAGGACAACTGATCAAGCGCTGGCCATCGAGAGTGGCACCAATCGCGTCACAACTGACAGAGGCTCTGGCCACAGCTGGCTTGTCCGGATAGGCGAATGCACACACTACCCTTCGATACAGTTCTGATCGCCAATAGGGGCGAGATAGCTGCGCGAATCATCAGAACGTTGCGGAACCTTGGACTTCGTTCTGCAATTGCCTACCACGAGGTTGACGCCCTGACCCCCGCCGTCTCCATGGCCGACCTGGCGATTCCGATCAGCGGCCGCACGCCGGTCGCGAGCTACCTGGACTTCGCACAAATCATCGCTGCCGCTCGCAAGGCGAGTGCCGGCGCGCTGCATCCGGGTTATGGATTGCTTTCCGAGAATGCGGAGTTCGCCAGGGCTGTGATCGAGGCCGGCATTACCTTCATCGGACCTGCTCCGGAAGCCATCGAGCTCATGGGAGACAAGATCCGGGCCCGCAATTTCGTTCAACGGAACGGCTTTCCAGTCGTTCCCTGCGCCATCGAAGAAGATGAACCGACGACGTTCGTTTCCAGAGCGCAAGCGGTTGGATTTCCTCTGCTCGTGAAGCCATCAGCGGGCGGTGGCGGCAAGGGCATGCGGATTGTTCGCGACCTCGGTGCATTGGAAGCAGCCATTGAGCAGGCGCGCAGTGAAGCGCGTCGCTACTTTGGAGATGGCCGACTTTATGTCGAACGATATCTCGAAATCCCACGGCACATCGAAGTGCAGGTGCTGGGTGACGCCTTCGGTAACCTGGTCCATCTCTTCGAGCGCGAGTGTTCGGTGCAGCGGCGCTTCCAGAAGATCATCGAGGAGACGCCCTCGCCCGCGCTATCGCCAGAATTGCGGAAGCGGATTTGCGAGGCCGCGGTTGGCATCGCCCGTGCAGCGCAATATCAGAATGTTGGAACGGTTGAGTTCATTCTCAGCGAAGGCGCGTTCTACTTTCTCGAAATGAATACTCGCCTTCAAGTCGAGCATCCAGTGACCGAGATGATCACCGGCGTCGATCTGATCGCCGAACAGGTTTATGCCGCAGCGGGCCGCGCACTTTCACTTTCGCAATCCGATATTGTTTCGAATGGGCACGCAATCGAGCTCAGGCTGTACGCAGAGGCTCCCGAACGCGGATACGTCCCAACCACTGGCAAAGTACTTCTTCTCGAATTTCCGGATGGCGTAAGGATCGACAGCGGTATTATGCAAGGTCAGCACATCACGCCGGCATTCGATCCGATGCTCGCGAAGATCGTCGTGCATGCGCCGAGCCGCATAGAGGCTGCTCTGAAAGCTCATCGCGCCGTCCGAGAGCTTGTTCTACTTGGGTGCGAGACCAACGCTAGCTTGCTCGCCCGAATCCTGGCGGACGAGACATTTCTCGGCGGTCAATTCCATACTGGATACCTTGAAGAAAATCCGCATCTCGCAGCGGACAATTTTGCCACCGGATTGTGTGCGTTCCTGGCATCCGCCGCTCTCCTGACGAGACCGGTGCGTGCTTCCGCTGACGCCGTGCCCGAGCTTCACGCAGCACTCGGCAGCTGGAGGAATTGACGTGTATCACTCATTCGAGCTCGACCGCGTAGACCATAGGCTATGGCTTTCAACCGGCCAGCAGGGCTACCGGCTCCATTTGCGAGACCAAGTGATTGCTCCGGTCGCCTTCACTCATCACAGTGAGAGTAGCGGCATCCTGACCATTGCGGGTGAGAGTGAACCGGTCAGATTCGCCATCGAGGGCGACCTGATTCACCTACATATACGCGGCAGAACCCGCGTTTTGCGCTACAACGACCCGTTGCGAACGCTCGCTCCCGCGAATGACGAAATACGTCCTCTAACCGCCCGGGCGCCGATGCCTGGCGTCGTTGTTGCGACCACCGTTTCGCCTGGTCAATCAGTCTCGGCGGGAATGGCGCTGATGATGATTGAGAGCATGAAGCTGGAGACGATCATACGCTCACCACGGGACGGCATCGTCGACCGGATTCACGTCGAGCAAGGCGAGAGCTTCGAGCATGATGCTGTGCTGGTCACGCTCTCCAAGGAAGGGCGCTGAAATGCAGCGGATCGATTCCGTAACGGACGTGAACTCGCAAGCGTTTCGCCGCAATGATCTCCACAACAGGCAATTAGCGGCCGAATTGAAGGAACGGCAACGCGCTGCCCGCTTCGACCGGCCCGAACGGGACTTCGAGCGACTGCGTCGACAAAACAAACTGTTTGTTCGCGAGCGACTCGCGGCCTTGCTCGACCCGGAAACTCCGTTCCTGGAACTTTCCACGCTGGCCGCCAACAAGGCATATGATGGCGAGGTGCCCAGCGCCGCGCAGGTTGTCGGCATCGGCATTGTGGCGGGTCGGGAGGTAATCGTTCATGCCGACGATGCCAGCGTAAAAAGCGGTGCATGGTATCCGCTCTCGGTCAAGAAGATTGTGCGGGCTTTAGACATCGCCATCGAAAACCGTCTACCGGTGGTTCATCTGTGCGACTGCGCCGGCGGATTCCTGCCTTTGCAGGCAGAATTCTTTGCGGATCGCTACCATGCCGGTCGAATACTCCGGAATCAATCCATTCTCTCGAAGATTGGAGTGCCGCAGGTCGCCATTGTCATGGGGCACTGCACCGCGGCAGGGGCCTACGTCCCCGCGCTTAGTGAATACAACATTATGGTCGAAGGTACGGGAGCGATTTTTCTCGGCGGCCCCCCGGTCGTAAAGGCTGCCACCGGGGAACAAGTGTCCGCCGAAGACCTTGGCGGCGCCCTCATGCATACCAACGTGTCGGGTACCAGTGATTACGTCGCAAGCTCCGAGATGCATGCAATTGCGATTGCACGCGACATCGTCGCTCGCCTCCACCAACCGGCGAAGACCTGTATCGATCGAGAGGCTCCTGAGCCGCCCGCTTACAGTGCTTCCGAGCTTTACGGTATCATTCCAACGGACACGCGAGCGCAGTTCGACATGCGAGAAATCATCGCCCGTTTGGTCGATGGGAGCCGCTTCCATGAGTACCAGCCCCGCTATGGGACATCACTCGTGTGTGGCTTTGCGCGGCTTCATGGATATCAAGTCGGGATCCTTGCCAATAATGGCGTGCTATTCGGCGATAGTTCGCTAAAGGGCGCTCATTTCATCCAATTATGCGACAAGAATCGGACGCCCCTGCTCTTCCTGCAGAACGTCACGGGCTTCATGGTTGGCCGCGAGTATGAGCGACGTGGGATCACCAAGGACGGCGCTAAGCTGATCATGGCTGTTTCCGGAGCGTCCGTGCCGAAGTTTACGATCGTTTGTAATAGCTCGCACGGCGCGGGAACTTACGCTATGTCGGGACGCGCGTTTGACCCTCGATTTGTGTTCAGCTGGCCTAATTCCCAGATATCTGCGATGGGTGCCGAGCAAGCCGCGGGCGTGCTCACCCACGTCAAGGCGCGACAGCTGGCTCGCGCGGGCGGCCGCCTCTCCGAACAACAACTGGCAGCCATTCGAGAGCCAATTCTTGAAGAATATCACGAGCGATCGAGCGCCTATTATGCGACCTCCGAAATCTGGGACGACGGCATCCTTGATCCTGCCGACACCAGAACCGCTCTCGCGATTGCATTGAGCGCTTCGCTCAATACGCCGATCGACGCGCCGCAGTACGGGGTATTCCGGCTGTAAAGCAGGACCGAACACGAGTTGCGGATTGAGACAAGCCACCTTCCGCGAGCCGGCGGTACCGAGATCGACGTGTGCTCCATCGGCATCTCAAATTGGAGCGCCGTTTTTCCCTCATTGGCTTGAACTAGCGCGGCCCCCAGCGGGTCCACAAAGCTTTCAAGCACTCTATGAAAGCAGGGGAGCGTACCGTTCGTTACGTGCCGTGCATCTTCGTCTGCAATGCGCGTTACTCTCTATTAGCCAAGAGGTTTGGCTTCGATCGACCCGAAGCAGATAATAGAAGCCCGCTTCAACGCTCCGTGGAGCAGCGCCCCAGGGCAAAAGGCTTGGAAGGATGCCGTGCACCGGATCGGAACACCGCGATCAAGAGGCAGCCGCGGCAAGCGCCGGCGTGAGACAATTATGTTCGCGCTGGCGTCCATGCGCCAGCACTGCTGTTATCAGTCCGGACCGCACCATGAAATGGAGAGCTTGACCCTCACGTAGCGTCAGGTTGTAGCCTCACTTCGAGCCCCGCGCTCAACCAACTGATGCGCAAGGGTCAATGAACTATCAGCCGCCCGGGGACAGGGTAGCCAGCTGCTTCGATGCACCAATGCCATGTCTCTTCAACGAAAAGCCCCCGTTGAACGGACAAGCCTAAGCTTTGGACAGGGACCGTGTAAAGTTCAATGGAAGCGCTCAAATCGATCATTGGCAAAGTTGCCAACGGCGCCACTCTGACGCGTGAGGAAACCGCGTTAGCCTTCGACAGCGTGATGTCGGGGCACGCGACTCCCTCGCAGATCGGCGGCTTGTTGATGGGAATGCGGGTCCGCGGCGAAACGGTCGAAGAAGTCACGGGTGCAGCCTCCGCGATTCGGAATAGAATGCCGCGGGTCGAGGCGGCATGCGATCCCATCGATATCGCTGGCATGACCGACGGTCCTTTGTGTTCGGTCAACGTGTCGACGTGCGCCTCCTTTATCGTCGCGGGGACCGGCGTTCCTGTTGCCAAGCATGCCAACCGCGCTGCGTCCTCAGGTTCGGGCGCCGCAGACGTGTTGGCGCGCCTCGGCGTGAAGATCGATCTTGAGCCTGAGGCAGTTGCGCGTTGCGTGCACCAAGCCGGCATCGGCTTCATGTTTGCGGCGGCCCATTATCCGGCGATGCAGCGCGTTGGCCAGATTCGGACCGCACTTGGGACCCGCACAATTTTCAACCTAATCGGACCACTGGCCAATCCGGCCAGGGTCAAGCGACAGATCGTCGGGGTATCCTCTCGCGAATGGGTCCAGCCTCTGGCGTACGTGTTGAAGAACCTTGGTGCGGAATCGGTATGGGTGGTTCATGGCTCGGACGGGCTCGACGAACTAACCCTTACCGGCCAGACCTTTGTTGCAGCGCTTGAGGCGGGTACAGTCCGTACGTTCGAGGTGACGCCGGAAGAAGCCGGGCTCCCCCGCTGCCGCAAGGATGCGCTGGAAGGCGGTGATGCCGACGCCGCCGCACTGCAATGCATGCTCGATGGTGCACCAAGTCGATTTCGCGACGCCGCGCTTTTGAATGCGGCGGCGGCTTTGATTGTAGCCGGCCGAGCTTCGACGCTACAGGAAGGCGTTGCACTTGGGAAAGATTCGCTTGATCGTGGCGCCGCGGCCGCTCGACTGAAGCGCCTGATCACGGTTTCTAATGCGTGACAGCCGAGTTGGTCGATGTTCCAACGTTCTGACAAGCGCGAAGGGAGTGCAGCCAGGAATGTGCGCTGCTTCTGCGAGCTTTCGAAGACGGTGTGCGCCAGTCCGCGCCTTGATCAAACAATTAGCCTTAAGCACGTCGCGCGAGAACCACCCCTCTTCATCGGCAAGAGCCCGTTGCGGCACACCGTCGAAGTCGGGATCCGCGACGGAGTGGGCGCGCTGCGCTCCAAAGGAGATAAGCGGGGATGTCCTCACAGGATATGGAAACACTCGGATCTATTGCCACGATAGAACACATCATTCGAAAGTTTCGGGAATTGATCGACACGGACGGCTCGATCCCGCCGGAGCTGCGAGGTGCGCTGCACGCGACGCTCGATGAGCATCTTCTCGATGCGAAAAAGCGTGTTCTTTTGAGAGTACATTAACGTGCCGATGTTGCTAAATGCGGAGAACATCCGGCCGACTACTCATGGATTCCTCGCCGCGATCGACGCCCGAGAACAATTGCGAGCCGCCGCCTTGCCCATCAATAGGGCGCTCGCAAGCAGGAAATCTCCTCCCGCTGAGCTACCCTGCGAAATGGAGCAGCCATTTGATTACAGCGCGCCCAATAGCAAATGCAAATGGATCAACCTCATCTGCTCGTAACGGAAGCACCAGAATTGGAGTACAACTCCAGAGGCAGGTCATGAGCCACCAGTCTGCTCCTGGGATTCGGGATATTCCATCAGTCCAAGCGACAGAGTTCCGTCAGGCCATGCGAAATCTGGCAGGTGGTGTCGCCATCGTGGCGACAGGAACGGCCGCCGAACGACGGGGGCTGACGGTTAGTTCTGTGACCTCCATTTGCATGGAGCCGCCGTGTCTGCTCGTTGGCATAAATGCCGGCTCCGAGACGCACGACGGGATACTCGCCAGTCGCAGCTTTGGCGTCAGTCTTCTCAGCACTGACCAGGAGGACCTTGCGCTACGTTTTGGCGGTCAGGGAGGAGCGAAAGGTATTCACCGCTTTGATACCGCGCCCTGGAAACAGGGCGCTCTCGATGTACCGCTATTGCGGAACGCATTTTGTGCGCTGGAATGCGTCTTGTACGACCACAAGGTAATTGGGACACATAGCATCTTTATCGGCCGAGTTATCGCGACCCGTGTAGGTCACGGCAATCCATTGATCAATTTCAGGGGCGCGCTTCGAACCTTGTTGCTTGATTGAGTGCGACTTCCCAGCGCTGTTCGGGCAAGCGCGGCACTCACGCGAGTCTGCGAGAGTTGAGGGAGAGATGATCTGCATTTTCATGATCTGTGTCGTTACATGCGTTGCAGGAATTGCTTGCGAATCGCGACTAGCCCTACAAGCGCGGCCATAGACAACGAAGAACTCCGCACGCACCCCTTCGGGCTGATCGACGGCTTGCGCGACCGCCGCGGTTAGCCAATCCAGCACGCACCTACACAAGGGGGGTGCCGGTCCTTGCGTGGCCGAACTTGCGCACATTCTTGCCTGCCGGTCCCCCCCAAAGATCGCAGAAACGTGAAATGACAGGAAGATGACAGCTAGCACCCACGAGGCGGCTGGATTGATGCCAGGGAATGTAATTTGCGCAGTTATCGAAGGAACTTCCTGATTGAAACGGCTGCGGCTCGCGAGAACAGCCAAACCGGTACGGAATCTTGAGCTTTCATAATCGCGTCCTACCAAGCTTGGTAGGTCCGTTATTGCAACCGGCGCGGCATTATTGCCTGCGGCAAGACCAGACTTCAGAGGTCCACCCGACGCATTGTGATCCAGCGCGCAGGCCTTCTTTTGCGACCGATGAAGTCGAATTCAAAGGTTCAGACAACTATGTCCAGCAACCCGTTCGAAACCGCGGTCATTCTCGATGGCATCCGCCGTTGGGTCGAAATCGAGTCTCCGACCGAGCGGCCGGATCAGGTCAACAAACTGGCTGATCTCGTCGCGTCGGGCTATCGTGACTTGTCGGCGACCGTCGAGCGCGTTGCGGGGCGTGACGGCCGCGGCGATCATTTGGTCACGCGCTCGTCCTGGGGGCAGGGCGTACCGGGCATTCTCGTGCTGAGCCATCTCGACACAGTTCATCCGATGGGGTTCATCGAGCGGTTGCCGTTCAAGGTCGAGGGCAACAGGGCGTTCGGCCCTGGCATCTACGACATGAAGGGCGGCGCCTACCTCGCCTATCACGCGTTCCGGCAGGCTTGCGCCGATGATGTCCGCCCTCCGCTCGGCATCACCCAGCTTTACGTATCGGACGAAGAGACCGGTAGCCCGACGTCGCGGCCGCTGATCGAGGCCGAGGGTCGCAAGGCCAAGTACGTGCTGGTGACCGAGCCCGCGCGCGACGGCGGCAAGATCGTCACCGGACGCAAAGGCGTTGCGCGCTTCGACGTCTTCGTCAAGGGCACGCCGGCCCACGCCGGCGCGCGCCCCGAAGACGGCTGCAGCGCGATCCGGGAACTCGGCAATGTGATCCAGACACTGGAGGCGATGAACGATCTCAAGCGCCGTGTCACCGTCAATGTTGGTGTCGTCCGCGGCGGCACCAAGCCCAACGTGGTTGCCGAAGACGCCTATGCGGAAGTCGACATGCGGGTGCCGACCATGGCTGACGCCGACGAGCTGGTGCCGAAGATCCTCGGCATCACCTCGCGCACCAAGGGCGTCAGCGTGAAGGTCGCCGGCGAATTGAACCGTCCACCGTATGAGAAGAGCAACGCCGGGGCCGCACTTTACGAACACGCCAAGGGCCTTGCCGCCGAGCTCGGCTTCAAGCTGCTCGACGTCTTCAGCGGCGGCGGCTCGGACGGCAATTTCACCGCGCCGCACACCGCGACCCTCGACGGTCTCGGCGTTGACGGCAAGGGAGCCCATACGCATTACGAGCAACTCTACATTTCATCGATTGAGCCGCGCGCCCGGCTCCTCTATCGCCTCTATCAGACGCTGCAATGATCTTCGCACTTGAGGAGCCCGCGATCGCGACGTGCACCGAATGAAGATACGCTTGCACATTGGCGCGGCCGGTTCGAACGGCGCAACGTGATAAGTTGCCATGAGGCCGACTTGTCGAACATGATCGTCCGATCTCGCCCTGTGCATCCGACAGACGCGGACTGAAGGATTCAATGACGGCGCAGCGGACGTTCCATCCGCTATAGGTTGCGAAGACGACGGATGCCCGATCGCATAAGCGTGGGCGTTTCGATCACGGCCTCATCGCCCGCGAACCTAGTCTCAAGCGACATTCTGACGCAGACCGTGGCGCAGAATTGCTGTCGATACCACGCCTCTCGGCAGCGCTTTCCCGACAAACCTGAGAGCTTTGCCGAAAGGGCTTGAATCGGACGTAACGTTAAGTTGTACGATCCGAAGAACGACGCGAGCCTTCGTCTGCCGTCGGAATCGTGAAGGATTGCGAATGTCTCACCTCATCAGAACATACGCTGGGTGTTGGTCATGATCCTCATCCCCAACAGCGAGTTGGTCGAGATGCTCATGCAGCTAGTCTTGATCGCAGCGCCACGGCTCGAAGGTAGATGTGAACGGCCCCAGATTCCGGAACCGATGTTATGGGGCTATCCCAAAGTGAGGCGCCGGCGAGACGGTGATGCCGGAAGAGATCGGCGTAAATCCCGGGCCCTTGCACGGCGCCGCCGCGTCCCGAATTTGAAACCGAACGGCGAGACCACCGTACCGAACTCAATTCGGAGAACCGGTGGTTCGCTCGGTTCACACCACTTTCCCGTCACTGGCGGGGCCCTCCCCTCGCGCAAGCGTGTGACAGCCGAGGCTTTCAAGAGACTTGAGCTGCACGTGGCGCTCGGCGTGACCGGCGTGACGTCGGAAGAGATGGCGCGGTATTTTGGAGCAGCAAGTTGAAAGCGCCGGACGGCGTCAAAAAGGTCCTGCTGATCGACCACATTGAAGGCCAATGCCGGGCCATTGTCGGCTTCAAAGATGGAGATCCAAGATCAGCATATATGTGCGGCGAACCTGTATGTCAAAGACCAGGCAAGAAACAGTCGTCATGGTGTACCTATCACTACGGACAGATGCACGCCACTTCTGCCGAGAACAGCAGAGCAAGTGGATCAAGTGCCTGAGATACTTCGAAAAGTGTCGATCGTTCGCAATCCACGACAATCCTCAAGAACCGCTTCGTCATGCTAAAGGCCACGTGATCATAGCCTTTGCGAAGGGTAGCCGAAGCACTCAATCGAGGTCTGGCGAAGTAATTCCGGACTCGCGGCTGAACTACATTGGAACTAACGTCTCTTGCGAAGCGCAATCACACGGAGAATGAGTTGGATCTCTGCACATTGATCGAGCGCAACGCTGCGTATGCTCCCGACAAAGCCGCGATCCGTTTCGAGGGACAGACCCTGAGCTACGCCGGCTTCTATCGACGGATTGAGCGGGTCTCTCGCGGCCTCAAGAGCCAACTCGGCGTCGAGAGAGGTGACCGGATCGCGATCCTCAGCCTCAACCGGCCTGACTATCTGACCTTGCTCTATGCCTGCGCGCGGCTCGGCGCAATTCTCGTCCCATTGAATTGGCGCCTTGCGGCCGCCGAGCGGCTTTTCATTCTGTCCGATTCCGGGGCAAAAGTTCTCATGCTTGAGCAGTCCTTTAACGCAGTCTTGCCGGATCTGACGCGGCAACTTCCTGATATCTGCCTCGTCGGGCTGGACTTTGAGCCGCCGGGCGGAAGCAAGTTGGACGACCTTATGGACGGAGACTGTGGTGGCGAACGCAATCCACGTGCGGACCTGTCTTGCCCGCTTCTGATCGTCTATACTTCGGGCACCACAGGGCGACCTAAAGGCGCTGTGCTGCGTCAGGAAGCATTGCTGTGGAACGGGGTCATGAGTCAGCATATGCATGACCTAACCTCGACCGATCACGCCCTGACTGTTTTGCCGCTCTTCCACGTCGGCGGCCTGAACATCCAGACGACCCCAGGCTTGCATCACGGCGCGACGATAACTATCCAAAGCCGCTTTACGCCAGAGGCAACGTTTGATGCATTCGAACTGGACCGGCCCACGGTAGCAGCCTTAGTGCCGGCCATGATGCAAGCGCTAACCGACCATCCGCGGTGGGTAAGCACGGACCTGTCCGCGCTCAAAGCAATCTGTACCGGATCGACGATGGTGCCTCAGCGCCTTGTCGAGCGCTTTGTCAGGCGCGGAGTGCCAGTCTTACAGGTTTATGGTTCCACGGAGACCTCTCCCATCGCTGTGTATACCAAGCTCGGCGCAGATCCCGTACCTGACGGCGCAAGCGGCCTGCCTGGTCTTTATTGCGAAGCAGCCATCATCGATGATGTCGGCACCAAGTTGCCGCCAGGGACCCCAGGCGAGATCGCAGTACGCGGGCCCAACGTTTTCTGCGGATATTGGGGCGATCAACAGGCGACGCATGAGGCCTTTAGTGAAGGTTGGTATCGCACTGGTGACATCGGCCGCTGCGACGCCGATGGATATTTTTGGATCCGCGACCGCAAGAAGAATCTGATCATCTCCGGCGGAGAGAATATCTATCCGGCGGAAGTGGAACGTGTGCTCATGGACCATCCCGATGTCGCCGAATGCGCAGTCGTCGGTCGACCGGACCCGCGCTGGGAAGAAGTACCGATAGCCTATGTGATCAGGCGACCGAGGACCCGGATCGGAGCCGACGCGCTGTTGGCGCATGTCCAATCGCAGCTTGCCCGTTTTAAGGTACCGCGCGAAATCATTTTCACGCAACAGCTGCCGAAAACGGCGTTGGGCAAGGTCCAGCACTTCATGCTGAAGATGCTCGACACGCAGTCAAGCCCGCAAGGAGACAACGATTGAGATCGACGGATTGGCTGGGCGTAGTTCCCAATTGCACCAAAAGAGATATCGAGACGGCGCAATACCGCCTTTCGGTCACTACCTGCATACGATGCGCCGCTGCGAGTTCATCGTTGCTGGCATGGCGGTCTGTGTTTGATCACGCCAAGTGCCTGGGGGACCGTCGTTGCCTCGGGTCCTAATCATGAATGCCGGGACGGCTCAAATGTCGGGCAGCGATCTGACAGCAACTCAACTGTCCCTTTCCGCCAACTCCGCATGCCGCTCTGCCTGGTTTGCACAGGAGGGTGACCTAATAGTCTCTCCGATAGCAATCCCGACAGACTTGTTATTCTTCATTGGCGCGACGCTCGATTTCGATGCCTCGAGTCTCTCTACGCTTGTGCCTGAAGGCAGCGGCGGATCACCGATTCTTAATGATTGCACCCTGCTGTCCAATACGCTCGTCGAGCGACTCAACGGCCATATTCGCCGGAATTTCTCATCTTGGAAAATCCATTCCTGCTACTCTAGCGAAGGCGTAGCGCGCTTGGCGGCGCTGCTAGGCATCCCGCAGAGCGGGGACGACTTCGCTTTGCAGCGAGGGCCGGATCTCCTGAACCGCAAGAGTCACTTCCGTCAGTTGGCGACTAGTGTCGCGCTCCCGCTGCCCAGTGGATGCGCGACCACGAGCCCAGACGAACTATTCAGAGCGGTGACCTCCTTGAGGTCAGAGAGCGGCAGCGTGATCGTCAAGTTGGACAATGGAGCGGGCGGAGTCGGAAATGTCATCCTGACCGGCAATGAAAGCAGTCCACTCCCTGGGGCAAGAGATACCCGAGCGGTTGCTTGGCCATCGTTTGATCCTGAAGCACTTTGGTCCGAGCTGACAACAGCATCCTGCAAGACGTTGGTCGTTGAATCGTACCACTTGGCTCGCGCTCTTTTCTATCTCGAGTATGAGATAGAGGAGGACGGTTCCATCGTTTTCATCAACAGCGGCAACATACGGCTACGTCGCAGCAAAGATCGATCCGAACGGGCGCTCATCTGGACAGGACTTGAGCTTCCCAGCGACCTGACGAACGAGCAATGGCTGGCCGCCCAGGCGCACGCCTACCGATTTGTGGAGCTCGCGCGAACGTTGGGATACCGCGGAATGATCAACATTGATGGCATTTTCGCGAGCGACGGCCGGCTTTTCTTTAACGAAGCGAACGGCCGATGGGGCGGAGGTTCGGTGTTACACAGCATTGCCGTCCGGCTGCTCGGCATCGACTACTCCGGTCGCCACGTCATTTCATCCGTGCGAAACGTCCCATCATGTTCTCTCCAAGCTGCGCTTGATCGTTTCGTCAGGCTTGGATTTCTATTCGATGACACACGGAAGGAAGGCGTGATTCCGCTTGCCGTCGATCAAGATGCAGGCACGGTGGAGTGCCTGGTGATCGCGCGCGATAGGCCCACTGCCCGCGCTCTGCAGCACTCGTTATTGGCAATGGTCAATTGAAATCACTGTTTCAAACTCTTCCGTTCATTCGAACCCCTGCCTGTGCCCGCACGCCGGCGGTTGGGAACGTCAGGTGAGTATCTGCTTCGTCTCGCTCGAAGTAGATCCCACCGCGAACTTAGGATACGGCGCAAGGTCCGCTCTTCGAAGCGCACGGTGTCTGTCACAGGTTGGCTCTCCATATTCAACCCGTTCGAAGGCCATTCCAGCAAAGGCTCCTATAAGTCATCAGCAGAGCTTTCGATGTTCCGGCGATTCGCGCCGCTGCGTTTTGAACAGAAATACACCAGCGATCGGCGCTCGCCAGCGTGCACGGGCCTCACCTCATGCCGAAGCTTGCATGTGGTGACAAGCACGGCCCCGAGCGGCGGACGAAATACCTGCTGTTCGTACGCGCTCGGATAGACCACAAACTCACCCCCCTCAAAGTCCCTCGCGAGCTGAACGATCACGGAGTAGTCGAAGTCGGGGTCGCTCTCAGCATCCAAATGGATGCCAACAAACGAACCGGGAGGCAGTCGATGCATTTGGCATCGGCGAATCACGTAATCTGACGATGCTCCCAAGATCTTTTTCAGCGCAAAGCTGCGGTCTTTCCTCTCGAGCAGTTCGATGATCTGTCCTGTAGCTCTTCCATGCGCATTGCTAGGAGGGCGGCCGGGCGGATCCACCCTCACCCGCTTTACAAAGACATTGTGCGAATCGCCAGCATCGCCCAACCGCACCTCCTCTTCGGGAATTTCCATCTGGAGCTGATCGATCCTCGCCAAGTCATCTTGGGTGAACAACGTCTGGGGAGCGATCACGACCGTACCCTTCACCAACAGCTCTATACGATATTTGGTGAGAGCTTCCTCTGAAAGCAGACGAGATCTATCATTCATTGCGCGGGCCATACGGCTTCACTCCAAGGTTTGATCTAACGATTGGCTTCCCAATCCTCGTGCGTCGAGCGGAACGCTTCCTCCCAATGCTCACCGTCGAAATCTTCTATTCTCATGTTTTCGATCGTTCTCTTATCCAAACATCGAATGTTCACGCTGAAGCCGGAGGGATTCGATCGCGGCCTATAAAATGGCTTTACGCCGCAGATCCGGCAAAACGTGTGACGAGCGATATTCTTGTTGAATTGATACGTGGTGAGAAATTCTTCGCCGCACTCAATCGTGAGCTTATTGCCGGGCACGAGGAGGTGCAGTACCCCGGACATTTGGCAGATCGAGCAGTTGCATCGAACCGCAGATAGCTCTCGCGGCGCTCGGACGTAGAACTTGACGGAACCACAATGACAACGGCCATGGTGTTCGATCTCCGCAAGGCCGTCTCCCTCACCTGAGACAGTTCGCAGCAGATCGCGGCACCACTGTAAGCTGAGCCGATAGGCGCGATCGAATTCATCCAAAAAACGACTATTACCGTCAGCAGGCACAAGTTCGCGAATGAGCCGGGTCGTCATTTCTCCGTGATACTTCTCGGCAGGATCGTCGCCGCCGACGTGACTGCGGAAGTACTCAAGATCGTCAGACCGTACATCAAAGATTTTGACCAGAGTGGTCCACAGCGATTGGATCATTTCCGCAGCATGCAGCTCAAAAGCCACCATGTAGGCGCAGCGCACTAACGGGTCTTTCGACGACAATCCGGTGTAGATGGAATGCAGGTATCGCTTCGTTGTAGTGCTGTAGCTGGGCTGTATTGGTCTGCCGAGTAGTCGCGATGCGTCCTTTCTAAGCAGATTTGAGTGGAAGTTTTCAGTGGCCAGGATATCGGGCAGCGCAGCCTTGCCGCCACGGAGAACTCGGCCATAACCACCCATCTCATCCCAACAGATGAAATTTGCGACCACGCTGGTTAATTCAATATCCCTCGGAAGGTCTCGATTGCGACGCATCGCATCAAATATGAGATCCTTTTGCGAACCTGCCTGCAGGTAAGGGAACGCCTGTGACATCGCCAAATATTCAGGCAGCATGCCCGCAACCTGGCCCTCAGACATCTCCGCAGCGAACGGATGCGGGCCAAACAGAGTTCGCGCTTGCTCAGTCAAGTACTCGAAGACTATCTGCGAAGGCTGATCCAGTTGAACTTGAGACGCTTGAGAAGACCTCATTTGAACCCTAGCCGTGAGGAGAGAACGATTCTTGACGAGCAACTCCGTGTAAGGGCCAACTATTGGCAGTAGCGAGATCGGAGAGTTCGTCGGTTCGACGAGTTTTTGGTCGCGTCGCCATGTAGGCGACCTTTCCCTGGACCATCTTCGCAGCAACAAAGAGTGGCATCATGGGCTCAGTCCCTGTTCATGAGTCGTGGATAGGAAACTGGGCATTGATTGAAGCCAGGACCATCCCGTACTCGGATCCCGATCCACGAGCGATCCGATGCCAGAGCAGGGTGGCCACTCGCGCTTGCAGAAGCGGTAAGGGACGCGCAGCCCTGGGGAGGCTCACGTCACATGCGGGAGTGACATATCTGGTCGCCCCGACATTTCGAGCTTGCGCGACGTGTCCTGGATTGGCCACGCTCTCGTGGTTCGCCTCGCTGACAGTTCAACGAACTCGCTGCGGGCCTAGTACCGCACTGCTGGTGTGAACCGCACCCGGCTGGCCAGCGCGAGTGTCTCAATGCAAAGAGTCCTCTACTGGTTTTTGTGCGTCCTACGTGCACTCGTCCACCATCCTGTGTTCCTGCGCGCTTAGCAGCAATCTGCATGCCAAGCCTACCGCCAATCCATAAAGTTCTGAATGCGCTGAAAAAACACGCTCGTGACCGGCTCATCATTGCAGGTGTTTTGAACCTGACAGGATTTGCGCGGCGGTCAAAAACCGGACAGCGCCGGCGAGTCCGCGGACCGCAGGGCCTCATAGATGGCCAACGAATGGCGGAAAACGAACCCCATCGGCCAAATTTCATCTCAAGAGCGGGCTTGCCGCGATAGACGTAGAGGAACGCTCTTGGTTGTCAAACAAATCCCGAGATTCTGTGCACCAATGCGCTGTCGCCGAAAATAAGCCGAAAAGATGAGGCGCCTTCCGGTTGTCGGCTACGTCTGTCTCTAAGAGAAAGTCACGGCCTGATTGCCTTGGGCTGGCCGCGAGGTTTTTCCGCAACCGGCCATTTCAGACGGGAAGGAAACTCGCGGTGTCACAAACGTTCATTCAGCACGCGACGGTCAAATCGCGCATCAACGCGATCCTGCGTGCGACCAGCGGGAATTTCCTTGAGCAGTTCGACTTTTTCCTATTTGGCTTTTACGCCAGCGCGATTGGGAACGCCTTCTTCCCGTCAGAGAACGAAACCGCCTCATTGCTCAACACCTTTGGCGTGTTCTGGCTGGGCGCCTTAATGCGTCCGGTGGGCGCAATCGTGCTGGGCGCCTATATCGACAAGATCGGCCGTCGCCAAGGCCTGATCATCACGCTATCGATCATGGCGATTGGCACCGTGATTATCGCCTTTTGTCCCGATTATGCGACAATCGGTATTGCCGCCCCGATCATCGTTCTAGCCGGACGGTTGTTGCAGGGTTTTTCCGCCGGTGTCGAGGTCGGCGGCGTTTCGGTCTATCTGGCGGAGATCGCAACCCCGGGCAATCGTGGTTTCTATACCTCGTTTCAGTCGTCCAGCCAGCAGGTCGCTATCTTTGTCGCGGCAATCGTGGGTTACCTCCTGAACGCATCGATGCCAGTCGAAACCGTCGCCTCCTGGGGTTGGCGCATTCCTTTCTTTCTCGGCTGCCTTATCATCCCGCTAATATTCTTCCTTCGTCGAACGCTCGAGGAAACCCCCGGATTTCTGGCGATGAAGAAGCATCCTACGGCCCGCGAAATCTTTGCCTCGGCGCTAATCAACTGGCGCACCATCGTTCTCGGGATGATGATGGCGATCCTGACCACAACGACCTTCTATTTCGTTACGGTCTACACGCCCACGTTTGGCAAGACCGTCTTGAAGCTGTCCACCCAGGACGCGCTCTTGGTGACGCTCTTGGTCGCCGCGACCAACTTCATCTGGAATCCAATTGGCGGCGCCGTTTCCGACCGTATCGGCCGCAAGCCGGTTGTGCTCGGCATTGCTAGCCTAGCGTTGATGACCGCCTATCCGGCTTTAAGTTGGCTGGTGAGCGCACCCACTTTCGGTAAGATGCTGGCCGTGGCGATGATGTTCTCGTTCTATTTCGGCATCTATAGCGGAACTATGCTCGGGGCTCTCGTCGAGATCGTGCCTGCATATGTGCGCACAACATGCTTCTCCCTGGCCTTTGCGCTCGCGGCAGCTCTATTTGGCACCTTTACGCCACTCGCTTCGACTTGGCTCATTGAACGGACTAATGACAAGGCTTCACCCGGGTTTTGGCTGATGATTGCAGCCGCGCTCGGCATCATAGCGGCGCTCACCATCTATCGGGGGACCGCCAAGCCATCGAGGGTCGAGAAGCCTTCGCGCTCTGAGCCGTCCGACACCGCCCTAGGCGCGCAAGCTGCATCGCGCTAGGATACTGTAACCCTTAAGTGTTCCCTCTCGTTCATTACAACTAACCGTAGCGCTCTGGCCTCGGCGGCTTGCGAACGACGAGCATACGCCTGCGAAGTATCGCGAGCTGGACACGGATACGCAGCCTCTTGTCGACGCGCTTGATGGGCTCGGCCGGTTCCCCTCGTTGATCGAGGCCGTAACACAGTTTGCGGAACCAGATGATTGGCGGGCAAATGAAGAAGGTCCCCGACAGAATGCGCAGATCGCGGGCCCGGGCTACATGTTGCGCACGCACTTGACCGACGCTCTCGAAGGCCTCGAGACACTCCGCGACCACAATGTCAAGGTCAACGCCTTATCAAAACAGAGATCGAGAAGCCAAATGGGACGATCGCGGCGCGTGCAAGTTTCAAGATGTGGAAGCGTCGGCATACCAGAGAGCCAACGTCAACTAGGCCTATGCGGCGTGCTTGTTCGACATTGTCGGAAACCAGACACATCAGATTGCACGTCTGAAGACTTACGAGTAAGCAGTATGAATTACCACGTCAGCGATGATCAGCGTGCGCAGCTGATCGGCATTGAATATCGACGTCAGGCCTCGACGGCCGCTCGGTCCCGCGACCGCCCTGCGGCGCTCCGGACAGCTCTATGTCGCAGCTATGGAGCAGCATGGCAGCAGCGGGCCCTGATTGACGTTGCCAGCGTCCAGCTCCGCGCCCACACCGACAGCTTGAGCTACGTCGCGGCATAGAACCCCTGGCACCAGGTGCTCGGATCGAAATCACCATCAACTGCTCGCCTCTGCATCGGCCTGAACCGATCGAGCGCAGTCGAGTGGGCGTTGCTGATATTATTGCGGCGCAGCGGCACGGCCGATATCGCGGCGAACTGCGGGGTGCTGCCATTGTTGAAAGCTTCGGCATCGATCGCGCGTAGCGGCAAATCTAGTCGATCGACGCCGATCCGGGTACGACCACAGCGGCACAGCCGTCGAGCATGGGAATGCTCATGGCGGCAGATGTCGATTGTCGTGAGCCTGGCGCCATCGCTTGAGGCCCGCAAGCAGCATCGCCGCTGACGAGATGCTGCCTTATGATGACGCGCGCTCACGAGACAACCTGGTGCGATAGTACGCCATTCTGCTCGGACTCGATGCGCTCGCTCAGTACATTGGTCAGATAGACCTGCCGGTCAAATTCATGAAGCTTTGCCGTGAGCAAAGCCTGGACCGCGAGCTCTCGGCCGCCTTGGCCATCCCCGAACAATGCAATGCGTTTTCCCATGCTAATCGAACGCATGGAATGCTCGACGTTCATCGTCGGCAAGGTTGCTACTTGACCGGGCTGCAGGGCGGCCTTGTGTCGGAATCCAGATCGGCTCCGCCACAGGCGATAACTGATATCACAGGGGATTTCCAAGCGCTGAAGGCGGATGCGCAGCGGTCGATGGCGCCGCAGGATCAAGCACGACAGTCCTGTCAGCGTTCCGCGATCACCGAGGCCATTTGACGAAGAGAGCTAGTCTCGGCCGTCACAGAGGGCAAGCCCAAAGAAGCGCGAGCTGGCCGGTTTGCAATGAGAATCGGATTCCAGCCGTTGGGGCTTCAGTTCCAAGAACCCCAGATGTGCGGGTGGCACGAATGTAACCGCGTTCCTTCAGAAATCCCCGCTGGCAGTTTCAACGGTCACATCACGCAAGAACTCGACCGTTCCGCTGCTTCCGTGCTGGCCCAGATCCTGCATCGCGTCCAAATGCGAGAAGATGAGCGGCAAGACGAGGGCCTCGTTTACGCTTTTGATCCATCAATCGACGATGCAGCTACCGGTGCAGAGCCGGCGACGGCGATTAGCAACTTCACGGAGACGAAAGAGTAGAAATCGTAGGTGCCTCGGTCACGCCGCTCGAGAGTCGTTCTGGGAGGCGGCTCTGCGCATCACGGCTAATGTGCGCCAACACATCGATGCCGAGTGATGTTCGTGCGGACCCGGGGGCAGCCAGTCACGTTCGGCACTGCTTTCGCGAATTGAGACCGGCTCGGGTCGCTTTTCGCCACGACGCCATTGGAGGCCTGCGCGAACAGATCCTTATAGTCAACACCATCGCCGCTCGCGGCGACGCGGACAATTGCGTGCCAATTCTGAGACGAGGTGCTTACACGTGCTCGATAAGCTGGACCTTCGAAGTTTCAAACTACATCCGCAGCGGGATGCTGTGCTCAATGAAGTACACGCGCGCCCCTTTATGCAGCTTGTTCCGCCATTTAAGGTGGTCCACTTCGCATTTCTTGCGAAGGGCGATGCGGCCACAAGCGTTCGCCGCGGCTTCGTCGCATTTTGTCGAGAGCGCGACCTTCCACCTCCGCAGCTCTCGGCGAAACATCACCAAATCGACATCGGGCCCGTTGTGCTTCGCTGGGAGCAGCATGCCGAATTCGCAACCTTCACCTGGATAGCACAGAGTCCGTTCGCTCGTCAGACGGAGGACGCCCAAGGCGCCGTTCACTCCTTGATGAGCGCCTTGCGACAGGAAGGACAATTACTGGTCGCAATCAAGTTGGATGTAGAGCAGAACGCCTCCCCATTGAAACGCGCCGAACAACTTTTCGACAAGAGCAGCCTCGCCATGGTCCGCATAAAAGGCGGAACAAGTGTCATGGCCTCTGATTTTCGCGTCGACGAAGACGGTTTCACCAAAATTCTTGTCTGCGACCTCGGGTTGACGCCCCATAATCTCGGAGCACTGGTGCAACGGCTCCTTGAAGTCGAGACCTATCGTCCGTTGGCGCTGCTTGGTCTATCGGTCGCTCTCGAGCTCGGTCCATTCGTCGATCGCATCGATAGACGTCTTGGCGAGGTGCTCGACGAAATGCAAGGCGCGGAGGGATTGAAACTCAACAACCATCTGCTTGCCGAACTGACCGCATTGGCTGCCTCTTTCGAGCGTGGTGCGACCGGAAGCCTGTTTCGCTTCGATGCCAGCAGAGCTTATTACGAGTTGGTCCAATCCCGACTGTCCATCATCGAGGGCAGTGAGATCGCGGATTATCCGACCTGGTCGTTGTTCCTGGCGCGCCGGATGGCGCCGGCGATGCGGACTTGCGAGACGACCAAGGATCGTGAAGTAACCCTGTCGGTTAAGCTGGCGCGTGCCGCGGATCTTTTGCGAACCCGTGTCGACGTTGAAATCGAACGGCAGAATCGTGACCTATTGCACGCGATCAATGAACGGACTGGACAGCAGCTTCGGCTGCAGTGCACGGTAGAGGGATTGTCGGTCGCGGCGATAGGATATTATGTGGTCAGCCTGTTCGGCTACCTTGCCAAGGGAGCGCACGATGTCGGACTTCGTGTAGAACCCTCCTATCTAACCGCAGCGTGCGTGCCGATCGCAGTCGGGGTTATCTGGCTGGTCAGTTACAATACACGGAAGCGACACCTCAAGCATCGCGACGAGCCGTCCGTAACGGGCGAGTAAGCGCCCATTGCAGTGATTGGACGACAGGGCTTCACGACGTTGATCCTCAAGCGTCGCCGCCAGACGTGCTCGTGCCAATGGCGCGCAAGTCCGGCTTACGAGTTGCTGATATGGAAACAGAGGATGTCGCACAAACGATCAGCCGGCGGCTCGCGACACGACCAAGAGCGCCACAGATCTCCTTGATCGGCACCGTCAAGTCAAGGAATTAGGGCGGTCGGGGAGCGGACGACCGGCATGCCGATCGCCTGGGACACTCTTAGTTCGGGATACCTGTGGTGCGGAGATTTGACCTTTTCTCCGCAATTTAGGCGGAGAATAATATTGCTTATCCGACGAATGTAGCCGGCTATTCCCTGAGTGCTCAGCAAAAAGACGATGCGAGATCGTCGCCGCGGATGCCTCGATCGGCAAATCTTATTGACTTGAAATCGATAGCGATACGCGCGGCGTGGCGGGCAACCACCGTCGTGGAAATGATTTTCAAAGATCGACGCTGCCCAGGTTTTCGTTGCCGATCTACATTGGTGGCAAAACGACCTAATGATGGCAGCTCCCCTAACCACGACATGCCTATCGAATACGGGTGGGCACTCCGTTTGACCAGCGACGAGCGTTCGGGATCGTAAGGACTCTTCAGATCAAGCCTCGCGGGCTAGTGCCGCAAGATCGGTTTCGAGATTCGGTTGATGCTTAAAGATGGCTTCAATCAAGGCTTGCGCTGGTTGTTCGGCGGCCTCAACCAGCGCCGCCTTTTCGGCCCGCGCAGAGGGAGCAAACACTCGCTTGACGACGGTCGGCGAGCCCTTAAGACCGCATTTGGAGACGTCCTCGACGCCGGCATCGTGCGCGTTCCATTTCACGATTGGTGCACGCGCGGCACGCAGGGCATCCGCCATCGTGCCCCGCCGTATCTGGTTGGTCGCCTCTAGCATGGTGATGAGACAGGGCAGCCTCGTGTGCAAAACCTGGACACCACCTTCGGAGCGTCGCTCCGCTTCAATCGTGCGTGCGGCCAGGTCGAGGGATCTGACCTTGGCGACGTAAGTCAGCTGCAGCACGCCCAGCCGCTTTGCGATGCCGGGACCAACCTGCGCGGTATCCCCGTCGATGGTCTGCTTGCCGGTAAAGATAAGGTCTGGCGGGCCATATTCCTTACCGATTTTTCGGATGGCGGTTGCCAGTGCGTACGTCGTGGCCAGGGTGTCGGAGCCCGCAAAGCAACGATCGGTGAGCAGTACGGCGCGATCGGCGCCATAGGTCAGCGCTTTCCGCAAGGAGTCTTCCGCCGATTGCGGCCCCATTGTCAGTACGGTTATTTCGCCGCCGAACCGATGGCGCAGTTCCAGCGCAGCCTCGAGCGCGAAGAGGTCATATGGGTTGATGATGGTCGGCACGCCCTGACGCATGATCGTATTGGTCACCGGGTGCACGCGGATCTGCGCAGAATCGGGAACCTGTTTGATGCAGACGACATTGTGCACGGAGTTGCTCCAAAAGTTGCGACAGCTGCGAAGAGAACAGCAAGTGTTGTACCATCGCACCCAATTCCCTGAATTAGCTCGTTACTACAATGCCTTAGAGGGAGCCTATGCACTCATCTCGTTCGACGTTCCCGACGAACGAATACCGACACGCGTCGGAGCTGCGACAGCGCTATTCCGCTGGGCATGCCAGCCGAGTGGCGACAGGATCGCTTGCGACAGATTACCGCCGTTTAGATCAGCGTGCCGACGAGCGACATCGCGGCATCAAACGAAGCTGTTGTACCGTCGGGCGAACGAAAGATAGATGATGATCAACGCGAACGCGAAACAAGAAGGTTGTGATGAAGCCGCCCGATTCCTTCTCGAGCTGCCGGGAGGAGTCTGCGTAGTTGACCGACTAACCGGCCGGAACCGGCTGGGCGAGGTTCCTCAACGTCGCGCGCATCGCCGATTTCAACGCCCGACATCGCCACGTGGAAACCGTTGCGGCGTTGACCTGCTGGAAATGGTTGATCGCCTGCGGCACGGTGTTGTTCTTCGGATGGGCGACCGTCGCCAGCGGCCGCATCATGTTGTTGCTGGTGCGGATCTCGTGGGTCAGGAGCTGCGCGTTCGTGAGGCGGTCTGACGGACCGGCGGGATTGCTTCTAGGAGTGGCCGTCCAGGCTGAAATACTCGGCGTAATTGCCGCCGAGCATGATCGCCAGCGAACCGCCGACATCGCTCATGTTCAGCCCGAGATCGCCGGTCTTGCCGCGGTCGAACATGACCGTTCTCTTCGACTTGTCGCGAAAGATGAACTGTCCGGGTCTTGAGCGCGTCCGCCATGAATCTCCGGGCGACATCGTCGAGGTCGTTCAACGAACCCGTCGTGCCGATGACGAACTGGATCGGCAGCCCGTTGCTGCCCGACCATGGCGGCGGTGGAAGCCACCGAGCGCGCGCCGCAATACCGTCGAGCACGCCCTGCAGTTCAGGCTGAACGGTGCCAGCGGTCACACTGCGCGTTCCTACGGCTTGACCACGATGTCACGAAACCCATCGTCCTCTCGTAAGTGCGTACGTTCAGAACCGCTTGATCTCGACTCCGTACTTCCTCAGCGCGTAGCCAATCTGGCGCGGCGTTAGTCCGAGCAAGCGCGCTGCTTTTGCCTGCACCCAGCCAGATTTTTCCATGGCTGCGATGACCCGCTCGCGATCGGCCATCTTCGCGCCACTTACGAGGACTGTGCCGGGAGGCACCAGCGGGGCCAGCTCGCTGCCAGCAGGCGGGACCGGCGCGGTCGCTTCAGACAGCGAAGTGATCGGCTTGGCGGGCGCTGGCACGGTCGGTGCCGGTTGGACGGTCGCCTCCTCCCACGTAGTTTTCCACAGCATCGCGGAAAGGCACTGACCATGGCAACATGCAAAGTCATTTCTCACGATCGAGGGCCCGGCCGACAGGGTCGCTGTGCGCTCGATGCAGTTTTCGAGCTCGCGCACATTGCCCGGAAAGCCGCAGTTCATCAGCACATCGATCGCACTCGGCTCCAAGGTCAGCGTACGGCCGTTCACGCTATTGAAATTCCTGAGGAACTCGCCGGCAAGCAGCGGGATATCGCTGCGTCTTTCGCGCAGCGGTGGCAGCAGCAGGGGAACAACGCTGATGCGATAGTAAAGATCTGCGCGAAACTCGCTTCTTGCCACAGCCTCTTCTAGGTTCTTGTTGGTCGCGGCTATGACTCGAACATCGACCTTTATGGTCTGATTGCTGCCAACCCGTTCGAACTCCTGCTCCTGCAGGACTCGCAGCAACTTCGCCTGGAACGGGGCCGAGATCTCGCCGATCTCGTCAAGAAACAGCGTGCCTTTGTCAGCAAGCTCGAAACGTCCCTTGCGCGAGCTGAAGGCGCCGGTAAAGGCACCTTTCTCATGACCGAACAATTCGGACTCCAGCACTGTCTCGGGCAGTGCCGCACAATTCAGCTTAACGAAGGGCCGCTTGGCGCGGGAGGATGATTCGTGAATGGCCTTGGCTACAAGTTCCTTTCCGGTGCCGGATTCGCCGCGCAGCAGAACCGTGCTGTTCGATTTGGCTACGACTGCGATCTTCTCGAGCAGCCCGCGCAGCGCCGGGCTGTCGCCAATGATCCCATGGACGGGCAGCTTCTTACGTTCCCGTGCAGGCTGCCTAAGCTCGAACAACTGCTTTTGCAGACGGTCCTTCTCCGCCATCAGTCGCTCACGGTCGCAGGCGAACAAGCGATGCAGCCTCACTGTCTGTCCTACCAGGTTGGCGATCATGGCGAGCAGCCGCGCGTCGTAATCGAGCCGGAGACTCGACCTATCGTCACGGACACGGTCGATGGTCAGCGTACCCACGACGTTCGGATCAATGCGGATCGGAACTCCGATGAAGGACACTGGCATATCATCTGAGGCACCGAGCACTTCCAGATCAGCTGCGCTGAATGCCGGCTCCGCCGCCACGTTCTCGGCGACAAGAGGCCTGTCGGTCGCGACGATCTGGTCGACCGCCTTCCGCGGCAGGCGCATCCGGTAGCGCTCGTCGCTCCCTTCGCTCCAACCCGCGCCCACGGTAATGTCCGGCATCCCGTCATCGTCGAACAGTGAGACGATACCGTGTCGCATCTGCACAAACGATTGCAGAAGACTCACGACGTTCGCCAGCGTGACCTCGAGGCGGCAAGGAGCAGTGAGTATTTTCGATATCTCGAAGATACCGGTCAGCGCGCTTTCGCGCAGCGGCTCACCCGAGAGCTCGCGTTCCGTCTCTGGGTGAGCGGCAGGTCTTTCGCGTGCGGAAGCGATATGCAGCATAAGGCGGTCTCCGTTATTTTGATCATCCTCCCTGGCACCTTGTTCGGGTTTGCGAGCTTCGTTTTGCATGTCATGCTCGATTTAGCGCCACGAGTTGACGAGATGACATAGAAGCGTAACACCTTTTCATGGCACGAAGGTAACCTTACAGTCCCTTGATTTCACTTTTTCGGAATGGGTGCGCGCCGTCAGCCTAGAACACAAGCTCGAGCGCTGAAACTCAAGTCAGCCGTGTTGCCAGGCTTGCTCGATTCACAGATGTTGCCCACCATTGATCGGCACCTCGGCCCCCGTCACATAGCTTGCGGCATCCGAACATAAGAAGTAGATGACCTCAGCCACTTCATCGGGGGTTCCCACTCTGCGCAGCGGGATAGTTGGCACAAGACGCGCTTCTGTATCGGGCGACAACATGTCCGTTCTGATCTCGCCGGGCGCGATCGCGTTCACGCGAATGCCATGCGGCGCATAATCGTGGGCCATTTCGCGTGTAAGACTCGCAAGCGCAGCTTTTGACGTCGCATAGGCGCTGCCGGCAAACGGGTGCACACGCGAACCCGCGATCGACGTCACGTTGACAATCGATCCTGACGCGGCCCTTAGCTCGTCAAATAAGCCCTTCGCCAGCAGAATCGGGGCCACCAGATTCAGATGGAACACCCTCATCCAGGTTTCCGTTGAAGTCGTCAACGAAGTCAGCCGGTCACCATCGGGTGTTTTCGGCGAGATGCCGGCATTGTTCACCAGCGCGTGCAAAGGTGCACCAGCCAGGCGTTTCTTGACCTCGGTGATCAGGCGCGGCAGCATTCGATGATTGCTGAGGTCGACCTGGACATGATCCTCGCGGCCGGACCCCCACGGGCACCGCTCGCCGTCGAACGGTTGGCGCGCGCAGGAAATGATGCGCCAGCCCGCTTCCGAAAACAGCTTGGCAGTGGCATGACCAATTCCGCGCGATGCCCCAGTCAGCAGCATCGCCTTCTGTTCTCCCCGATGGACGCGAACTTTATCGAAGTGAAAGCGACAACCCAAGTGTGTCTGGGGCGGCGGACCTCCGACCAGATCGTCATTCGGCTGATCGAGACCCACGCCCGCCTCCTCTCCTGTAGCGCCGCTGGTGAACGCGTAGCAGGAATCGGGCCACCGCGATGCACGCAAAGGCGCTCCGGTTTTGCGTCCTAATGTCGCGCACGCGAAACGCTTGGCGGATTCTAGACATGTTGCGTGTGCTTTGCGACAGCGACGATGCATCACCTACACAATCCCGGCAGCCCACTTGGCCCACTGCTTGGCGCAACCGCAGGGGCGAGCGGATGAACAGCGTCCATCGCCGAGACACGATTGGTCAGGATGACGAAGCCGCCCAGCTAGCCGCGTCGATGCAATCGAAACCTCATGTACCAGCTCCGCACGTTAGGTTTTTGTCGCAACTGATACCGACCTCATCGCAGCACATCGCCGCGCCGATTGGTTGCAGGATCACAAACTGGGACACTGAATGTCCAGCCCAAGATCATCGATCCCGAATGAGTCAGTCCGCGCGAGCGAGTGGCCGGCCGCCGCAACAGACTCGCCGGCTCAACGTAGAAGCTTTCGAAAACTTAATCTGCGATCAGCCACCGCGAAATTTTCACTTCCGGTGCACGCGAGGCAAAGCCGAGGACGATCTTCACCCGTTTAGCGCGGTGGCGATACGTTAAGGCCGCTCTTGTCGCGCTCGAGCTTCAGCGGATCGCATTCCGCCGCCGTATCTTGCTTTTCTTCAGTGCAAGGGCGCGTTGAAGCGTTGGTTTGAGCGACCAATTGCCGCCCGGAAACATAGTGGCAGTACTGCTCGATGCAAAAAGCGGCCACCAGGTCGATGAGACGGGTTACGACTGTCATGAAGCCACGAGCTCTTGTGAAGTTTCCTCAATCAAGATCAATCGGCTCGGATCATTCAAATCGAACTCTATAACGCGTGGCGCAAAGAGGCGCGCATAACGCGTAAAAGCGCTCGTCGGGGGGAAGCGGATCACAGTGTCACATCGCGCAAGGAGATACATCTCGATGAGGGCGGAAACGCCGCCCCCGGCTCCGAGCGCCGCACTGTGCAACGGTCCGGCCTGAGGCGCCTGGAAGCGCTTTGGGATCGTGAAAACATCGGGAAACAAAGCCGACACCTTCTCAAGGACGAGCGCGCTATCCGTGCACAGGAAAGGCCTGACAGGTTTCGCATGCGGTAACGCCTTGGCCTTGTCGATGGCATTACAGACCTGTTGCAAGGCGCGCTCCGGATCAGCCCAGTAGGGTGCATGCCCCATAATATCCTCGCCGTTGCCGTGCCGAACATGAATGCCGATCACGCTGTACGGTTCAAGGTGCTCCCGGAAGATGGCATCGATCCGTGCCTGCACTTCGGGTCGCGGCTTGATGCTCCGAAAGATCTCACGTTCAGCCTCCTCGTCGCAGCGCCACATCAGGCAGGCGTCACACACAACCGTGTTTGCATCGCTATCTTGCTCGCTTTGGAACAGTTGATCGAGCTCGTCGCGTTCCCGGAAAATCTGCTCGTCCGGTCGATAGGCGCAGTCTATGGTTGACTTATTCCACCATGCCGGAAAGAACGGTCCCGGAAATGTGCGCTGATTGATCTGGTCGTCGCAGATCACCCGTACGCCAGCAATGTCTTGAACTGGTTCGAAGAAGACTGGAAAGGCGTTGGTGAATGGTTGATCGAGATAACAGGACCCCCGCCAATCGATGACCAGGTTCCGTCCGGTCCGCTGCGCAAAACGCCAAGCTGCCGCCAGGGACCACAAGCAGTCGCCCAACCCCGTACGCCGTCGAGAAACAACGAACCGATCATTTTTTGAACCACCACGCATCTGCATTGCCTCCTTCCGGGCTCCTGGTTGAACAAGAGACGTCATTGGAGACACCTCACATATGATCTCCGCCGATGTTATGGTCGGCGCTTGTGCTGCTCGCGAGTTGCGTCGGTAGAACTTCATGCAGCGCTATCCTCGTAGCGGGTTCTCTCAACGCGTTGCCTCTTTTCTTCCATTCAGAGCTGTTGCGCCGATATACCCGATTTAAGCCGGATGCCTATTGTGCCTGCTCAACCTCGGCCTAGCCTCCTGTCCGTGGAGGCATAGCCATGGCCATACCATAATCGCCGGTTATGATTTGCCTTGCGCATTACTGCGGACGCAAGCAGCGCGTGGCGGATGCAGCCGAACGCTGCGCTGCTCCCACACAAGCCGCAGTTCCTTCATGAGATCTTCGCGCTTGGGCTGGTCCAGCATAGTTGTGTCAAGAAGCCAGCCCAGCGACGCCTCCCCCTCAATCCGCATCAGCAGGTCGAAGAGCTCATGCGAGATACGCATGCTGTCGCGATCCGAATGTCCCATACGGATCTCGCAGACCGTTTCCTGACGATCTTCCGCTGTGTGGGAGCGAATACGATGAAGGGATGCGTACGGAGGCAATGAAACGCTCAGTGTACGCCAATCCTGCAGCGCTGCCGCCCGCTTCTTCACGAGGAATGGCCCAACCACAAGTCCGTCCAGATCAGTCGTCAAAAACGTGACGATGGCGTCTGAAACGGAATCCACGATTGGCTCGGCATTGTTGTTAAAGGACGTGTTTAGAAGAACCGGAACGCCGGTTCGCTTCTTGAATGCATTAATGACATCCCAATAGGCAGGGTTTGTGTTGCGCGAGACCGTTTGCAGCCGAGCAGTCCCATCGACGTGCGTGACCGCACCGAGCACGCTATGGTGGGCTTCACGCACACGAACCACGAAGTTCATAAAGGGAAACTCCCGCTTGCCGCCTGGGAGCTCAAAGAACTCACCTGCATCCTCCTCCAGCACTGATGGCGCAAACGGACGATAGCCCTCACGCTTTTTGACCATCGCGTTGATCCGGTTCTTGTTTTCCGCTGGCCGCGGGTCGGCGAGAATGCTACGATTGCCAAGCGCACGTGGCCCGAACTCAGAACGGCCCTGAACCCAACCGATCACAGCGCCATTTGCCATCCAGTCGGCCGCACTGGCTGCGATGTCATCACTGCGTTGGATATCGAGGTGGCCGGACCATGCATTGAGCTCCTGTTCTACCGCTTGCTCGGTCCCGAGATCCGGCCCCCAATAGACGTCCGCCAATCGCTCGCGCGGCGCAGGCCGGCCCAGTTCGTTTGACATCATCAATGCAGCGCCGAGTGCGCAACCGGCGTCGTGCGCCGCGGGTTGGACGAAGATGTCGTCGAAAAGCCCGGAATAGAGCAGCTTACCGTTCACCGTGCAATTATGGGCTACTCCTCCCGCCAGGCACAAACGCTTCATGCCGGTCGCTTCGCGATGGTACCGCAGGATGTGAAAGACGATCCGCTCGAGCGCTTCCTGCAGCGAAGCGCTGACATCTCGATGCTGCTGCGTGAATGGCGTTCCTTTTCGCCGGACCTGCATGCTGCGGATCAAGGCCGGACCGATTCGATCCAGGTGGACACGATAGCCACCATTGTCCAACAATTCGTAGAACTGCGCGAAGAGCTCGCGATAGAGAGCAGGGTCACCATAGGGGGCAAGCCCCATCACTTTGTACTCATCGAACAGCCCGTAGCCGAGATAACGGATCGTCTCGAGATAGAACAGCCCTAGAGAGTTATGTTCTGGGAAGCTTGCGAGCTGAGTGATTTCAGTGCCGGTCCCCACCGCCAGCATACCTGAGAGAAAATCTCCGCCGCCGTCGACCGCAAAGATCAGACTTTGGTCAAATCCAGACATCGCAAACGCGCTCGCCGCATGTGCTTCATGGTGATTTACGAAGGACACGCGCGACGCATCGACCTCGGTGCCGAACTCCCTTGCCAGTAACTGCCGTAGCAACAGTTTGGCGTCCAGCGGAACGGACTGAGAAACGAACAGCCGCTCGAGCATGGTATTGCAGTAGGTTTCAGTCGCGTAGAACGCGATGCGGTCGATCTCGCCAAGCTCAACTCCTGCAGTTGAAAGGCAGTACCGGATCGAATTGCTTGGGAACTTGTTCGAGTGCTTGACGCGATTGAGGCGCTCCTCTTCGACGGCAGCAATCACACGGCCATCCCGCACCAGAACCGCAGCGCCATCGTGCAGAAATGTATTGGGCAGCTCGGGCGAGCTTTCATAGATTCTGTCCAGACCGCCACTCACTCCCAGACACAACATCTCATTCTCCATTTGATCACGGCAGGAAGACCACCAGCGGTTCCAACTAACTCGTCTGTACTGTCACGCGACCTCGACCGCGCGCCAGGCAGCACAACCAAGGCTTCTGCGAAATTCGTCCCGATGCCCAGCGGCTCAACCCGTTGAGGTACTGGGCGTCCCGCACCCATCGACCAAAGCGGCAGCCGTACACCCGGCTTGATCAAGTCCTTCCAAAATCATTGCAGTCCTGATCGCAGCTCGCGTCTCGACCGGTTCGGAGCGCTTGGCACAATTCGTCAACGCAGCAGGCGACGCCGAAGCAATGCCGTCGACGCGAAGAACGGCAATATCGCGTACATGCAAAGCGCACTAACGTGGAAGGCAGCGCCGACGCTGACCGCGCGCTCAAGCATCGCTGGGCGAATGAGGTCGACCGAATGCGCGAGCGGCAACAAGCCGGCGAAGTGCTGAAATGAGCTCGGCAATTGGCTCATCGGAAAGACCGCGCCACACAGAAACACCATGGGTGTCAGGATGAGCGTCTGGTAAAACACGAAGTAGTCGTAACTTGGCGCAAGAGATATGACGACCATCGCCAGACTTGCGAAGACAAGGCCGGTTAGGGCGACCGTCGGCATTGCATACAAAATCGACAGCCAGGATGCATAACCCAGCGCTGCAGCGACAATTCCAATCGCAGCTCCGGCTAGAACGGACTTACTGGCCGCCCACACCAGTTCGCCTAGAACGATATCGCCAAGCGTGAGCTGTGTGGACAGGATTGCTTCCCAGGTGCGCTTGGCGTCCATCCGAGCAAAGGCGGCATACAAGGTTTCGAAGGTCGCGGACGTCATGGCGCTGGTCGCGACCATGCCCGCTGCCAGAAACGCGATATACGAAGTCCCCTCAACGCGGCCCACGATTAGCCCGAGGCCAAAGCCAAGGCCAAACAGGTTGGTTATGGGATCTGCCAGGTTGCCGAGAACCGATGCAAGTGCGGCTTTCCTCCACGCCAGGAAGTTTCGACGCCATACCGCGATCCAGTTGTACGCGTTAGCGGGCATCAGCGCCGCATAACTTTCACCCATCCTCATTTCTCCATCTCGCGTCCGGTCAGCCGCAAAAACACGTCCTCGAGATTCGGCGGCCGCTGCAGAATCCGAAGACCCGCTCGCCCGCGCAGTTGCACACGTACCTGCTCCGGATTCAGCGCATAACAAAAGAGCGTCTCTCCACTCACTTCGATGTGCCGCGCATAAGGCCTGATCAACTCACTGAGCTCATGTGGATCACTGCCGTAGATCTCGATCACGTTGCATCCGATATGCTCGTCGATTAAGGCGTCCGGCTTGCCTTCGGCGATCTTGCGTCCACTCTCGAGCACGCACAGCCGATCGCACAAGCGTTCGGCCTCTTCCATGAAGTGAGTGGTCAAGAGGATCGTCTTGCCACGCGCAAGCAGAACGCGCAGGCGCTCCCAGATTAGATGGCGCGCGTGCGGATCCAGACCGGTTGTGGGCTCGTCCATTACGAGCAGATGCGGATCATTGATCAGGGCACGCGCCAGCGTCAGTCGCCGTTTCATGCCCCCCGACAGCTCGGCGACGCGTACGTCCTTCTTGCTTTCGAGACGCGCAAACTCCAGCAACGCGGGTACGACAGCATCGATCTTCCGAGCGCTCATGCCGAAGTAGCGGCCAAACACCAGCAGGTTCTCTCGTACGGTGAACTGGAGTTCAAGGTTATCGAACTGCGGCACTACTCCAATGCGCACACGCGCGACACGAGCGCGTGCAGGCACGGGCTCATTGAGGACTGAAATCTTGCCTGCGTCCGGCGAGATCATCCCGAGGAGCATACGCGCGATCGTGCTCTTGCCGGCGCCATTCGGCCCGAGCAGGCCGAAGCATTCTCCGCGCGCAACCGAGAACGACAACTCGTCGACGATGATCTTATCGCCAAACGACTTTCTTACGCCGGCAAGGTCGATTGCTGCGCTGGACATGTTCATACTAGGCCGACAGAAGTCGTTCAGTCGACGTAGGCTTCGTTACGGCCGCTTTGGTCCACAGCAGTCCGTCGCACCACACGTGCTCCACGCGTCCCCATTGGCAGGCGGCGGCAGCATCCGGGAAGAATCCTCGCCCATGAAGGTTGGCGCTCGTATTGCAAAGCAGCGGAATGCCCGTGAGCTGCTCAAACTCGACCAGCAGCTCCGCGATTTTGTGCGGAGAGTTGCGGGCAACTGTCTGCAACCGCGCAGAGCCATCCAGGTGGACGACAGCGGGGACCTTATCGCGCCACTCCGCACGAGTCTGGTGATCGAACAGCATATAAGGATCCGGCGTCCCGGGCTCGAAGATGTCTGGCGCCCGATCCTCCAGGCAAATCGGCGCCACCGGCCGGAAATGCTCACGGCGCTTGATGTCGTTGAGATGATCCTTCATTGCCGGCGAGGTCGCTGCTGCAAGAATGCTTCTACCGCCCAACGCCCGCGGCCCAAGCTCGGCGCGTCCCGAAAGGAAGATTACGGGCTTGTTGTCGGCGAGGATGGCCGCGAGCTCGCGGAGAGTGCATGGCGCAGCCTCCCATTCTGACGGCTTCTCGCTGGCCTGCAGCGCCGGACCACTGTAGACTGACCATCCCAATGGCCCGAACCCATTTTGCGCCGCCATTCCGCTGCAAGCAGCGCCAATTGCCGAGCCGCTGTCATTTGGGAATGGCGGCACCCAGACCTCATCGAACAATCCCGCCGCGCGAAGCGCACTGTTCCACTTGATATTGAGCCCGCACCCCCCGGCCACACATAGGTTTCTCGCGCCCGGAAGCGACGAGTGCCGTAACAGTACCATCGCGATTTCCCGAACAAGAAGACGTTCCAGGAACACATGAAACGACGCTAGGACGTCCTCCGCTCGCTTGGCCGTCAGGCGCAGTGCGCTCGCCTCGAAAAACTCGTGCACAGCTGCAAGTGACGCTTCCGCATTGTTGATGTCCGCGCGGTAGCGACGCGCCTGCTCCGTATCCCCCGCGAAGCGCTTTTCGTAAAGCTCCTGAAACACTGACACGATAGCTTCGTCGACAGAGCCAAGTGCGATATAAGCCATCAGCTTTCCGGCGATGCCCAAGTCCCAATTGGTGCGGTTCGGCTGCCTATAAGGCCCGAAATGAAGGCCCGCAGCCGCATAGGCATGACCGATCATCGGAAACAGGCAGGCAATGAGCCGCGCGCCCCGAGGTTCGACATAGTAAAGACGTGGGAAAATGCAGCCATCCCAAACCAGACAGAACGCGGGTTTTCCGGCACTGGCAAAGGGGCTGGTGCTATATGCTGAGGCGACGTGACCCGTGACGTGCGGGTAACTCTTATAGGGAAACACCTTGCCGCCGAGGATCAGGCCATAGCCATCGACGGCATCAAGAAGGCCTTCAGCATGGCGCTCCACATATGGCGCCCCTTTCAGCGCAATCGGCACCGCCCCACTGAGAACCTGGAACTGCGACTCAATCTCCCCATCCCAGCCGTCAATGACGAATTGATCAATGTCGCGTGGATCCAGGCCATGCTCAGCCAATGCGAGCACAACTGCATCAAGGTTATCGACGGATTGATAGCGTGGATTATTGCCGCGCTTTTCCTGCTCGGTGCAGAAGACGAGCTGCCCGTCCTCGACCACAGCAATTGCCCCGTCGTGTGTTAACTTGATACCGCAGATGCGCATACGACCCCCTGGCCTAATGATCTAACTTTGTTTGTTCTGACGAGTTAGTCGGCTGCCGGAACAGGACGAGCAAGCAGTCTTCGTTGACCGACTCGGTGTGGCAATGCAGACGCTCGACTTCGGATAAACTTTCATTGAAGAGGGCAATCACCGTTTCAGCACCAGCAGCATGACCCCAGCGTCGACACGCGGCCTCACGCGCAGATCCGAAAACCAGAGTGCCATTGGGTGCAAGCATACTCACCAAGTTGCGTATGGCTGTGTGCATCTGGGCGACGTCCTTGAGGTAGTAGAGAACCTCAGCTACGACGATCAGATCGAACTGCTCGGCGGTCGAGAACTGTTGAATGTCGCAGGTTATCCACGTGATATGTGACCATCTCTTCGTCCGTTGGCGCGCTCGCTCAATCGCCTGCGGCATGACATCGACCACGGTGACCCGTTGGCAGTGAGGCGCCAGCATTTCGGTGAATGCGCCGGCGGCACATCCGACTTCGAGGGCATGCGCAATATCTCCGTTGCAGCGCGAGAGCCGGAGCATTTGCGCGTATCGCCCCTGCTCGAACGAGTTGCTGTCGAGACGCCATGGGTCGTCGACGGCCAACTCGCGCTCCAATAGCTGGTAGGTCTTGTCCGGTGTCACGGGTCATGCAGCCTATTTGTAAGCGGTCGATCGATCCCGACCGCAAACACGCTCGGTCGCGGGCAAGCTCGATGGACGGTGCGAAAGCCCGGGCTTACGAGTTGCGCCAGAACTCACCCCACTTCTTGCAGAGCTTATCCCGGTGGTCGCGTGTGGGATGACAGCCTTCTTTTCTCCTTCGGTTGTCACATTGACGACTTTGCGCGACAGCCAATCGCTATTGCTCAATGTGCAAAGCGCATAGGCTTTTAGCGGCAGCAAGAGAAAGACGTTGATGGGCGTGTGGAGCGAGAAGCCGAGAAACCGCACATCGCGAGCACGGAACGCTGCCACACTGCACCGGACCATCGTCATTGCCGCAATCGTCAGCAACGTCCACCAGGCGATCGACCCGCCGATGACGAACTGTGCGAGCGCAGCCAGTGATGACAAGGCGAGAAGCAAGGGGCCGAGATTTTGTCCGACAACGTCTAGCGTGAGATAGCCATCGAGCTCGGGCAGCAGGCGCAACGCAAGAAATGTGTCCCGAAAAGTACTGCGTGCCCAGCGAAGTTGCTGTCGCAGATATGGCCCCAGACTGTCAGGTACCACTGTTGCCGCGATCGCGTCGGGGACATACTCGGTTCGAAACCCTGCCTTGAGCATGAGGATCGTTAGATGACGATCCTCGCCGAAATCACTTGGCTTTCCACGGAAGAATTGCGTTTCGTATTGATCAAGCAGCAAGGCGAGCGCAGAGCGACGATACATGGCACATGGACCACAGCAGCACATCACCGCACCAAAGCGAGCCTGCGCCGCGCGCTCCTCGTTGCAGGCTAACCAGTATTCCATGTCGATCAGCTTGGTCAGCCAGGTCTCGTTGCGATTGCTCGCTATCAACTGCCCCATGGCCGCGCCGACGTTGGCGTCCTGCATCTTCAATACAAGCTTCGTGACCACGTCAGCGGCAAGTATCGTATCCGAGTCGACGTTGAGGACCAGATCGCCGGAAGAGCTGCGTATCGCAGCAATCTGCGCCTTGCGCTTTCCGACGTTCTTGGCCAGCAAAATGATGCGAAACCTCGGATCGTTCGCAAAGATTTTGTGCACAGGCCCCACGAGATCGCGATTTGCGGATCCGTCGTCGACCACATGGACCTGCAGCTTTCCAGCGTAGTCTTGGCTTGCAATCGACGCGAGGCATTCAGAGAGTGTGTTTGGGTCCTCGTTGAAAGAGGGTACAATGACATCTACGCTGGGTAGAGCCACTTCGGCTTGTCCGAGGCCGTCCCGCAGCGATGCGGGGCTGGCCGGCCGAGCATAAAGCGCTTGCGCGCTCTTGTAGACGGTCGAGAGCAGCGCATAAGACGAAACGGCGACGGCGCTGGTTGTAGCAAGCAGGTCCATGGGGGTGCCAGTTTTGTTCAGTGAAGTTGAGGAAGCGGATGGATTTCGAACCCGCGCCGTTGGAGTGCCGGAATCAGATATGACAGCGCCCTCACCGTCTGATCGCGCGAAGTGGCATCCGTGCACGATCTCTCCTCGCCGGGAGGATATCCGTCGTGCAGGAGCACAATTGCGCCCGGTCGAATAGCCGCCAGCACTGAGCTCACGATGCGATCAACCCCAGGGCGCGCCCAATCTCTCGGATCGACCGACCAGTGCACGGCTGCGAGACCGGCCTTGGCTGACGTAGCAAGCACGTCTTGGGTCCATATGCCGTAGGGTGCCCGCATGTGCCTGGGCAACGCCTGCGGGCAAGCCGAACGTATCGCCCTGCTCGCCGTTAGCACCTCATCGTGTACCTCTGCTGGTTCGCATCTGGACAAGTCGGGATGGGTCATCGTGTGGTTTGCAACCTCGTGCCCTTCGGCGACCATTCGTCGAATGAGTTCAGGTTGATTGGCCACGTAGGTGCCGATAACGAAGAACGTCGCAGGCACCCGATGTTGCGTCAGCACATCGAGGACGTCCGGCGTGCAGAAGGGGTTTGGCCCATCATCGAAGGTCAAGTAGACCGAGCGAGTTCCGCTGACGTCACCATAGTTGCGCCGCACCGCGGACAGGGGGATGAATTCGGTCACAGCTCGGGCCCGTTCCGATCGATAATCGTTCCGGCAGGCCACTCGCCTATTGGGCGTTCAAGCGGGAACACCACCACGAGGACGTCTTCGATACGGATCGGCGACAAATTGGGGTAGACATCCGGCTGGGTGGAGCGGACGCGAACGCCAGACATCAGGGTTGCCAACCCCTGCCGTCCGACCAGCCTGGTGAGATGCTTCTCAAGCGCAGGCCGGACCGTACCAAAGCCGAACGGCACCCCAAGCTGCTGCAGCGCAGGATACATCACGCGCATTGAGTGGCTGATTCCAAGCCCCTCGAGATCCGGACGCACGGCATATAGTCCGAGTTCGGCCACGAGAAGATCGACGCCATCAATCTTGATGAAGCGGCGTAGTAGGCCGATGTGCGCAGCGACGCCGCGTGCGTCGTAACCGATTGCGCGGAGTTCAGGCCGTGCACCGGCCCAACTTCGATTACCTTCGAATGGCTGCGCATTGAACGCACCGGTCGGCCCGTAGCTGTTACGGAAGAAGTCGGCAAGCTCGGCATGATCGGCGAGCTGCAGCTCGTTTTCCCAGCGAAGGCTCCACTGGACTTGAGTGCGCGCGGAAGGCTCTTCCGCAGACCGCGACACGGCAATATTCATGGCGTACTTCCCTGCGCCAGTGGGCGTGAGAGCGGAGATGGTCACGTAAGAAACTCGCTATTTGCCGAACCGGTGATCAATCTGAAATGCGCTGGCATGCGGCATCCGCGCTCGGCTCTCCTCGCAGACCGCGCGAGAGCAGACCGAATCGGAATGGCGGCTTCGTTGGCGGCAAGACGATCGCGCATCTCGCGCGCATCTTTCCGGCCAATGCCATGGCCGAAACATGCGCGTACGTCCCAGGAAGCGATTGGATTGCCCGGAGCCTGTCTGCAGCATGAAGGGGCTCCGCCTCGTCCAAGATCAAGATCGGCGCTGTCGCATCGCGGGGCAGGCCATCGATGCGTGAGAGCTCATCGAGGACACACCCGACTGGCACCAGATCAACTTCGGTTCTATGCATCTTCGACGCGCCTTGAATTGCGATAACTGCGATGAACAGGCGCGCCATTTGGCCAGTCGCCGGAGATATTTGGCATCCGCAATCTGCGCACGCCGCCTGGTCGCGACACTAAGGTGAGGCTGAGCGCGCTCTCAAGTGTACGCGGGTAAATCGCCGATATGGAAAGGGTTGGAACACGCATACGAAGGTTTATCGGGGCCTTCCTAGCGTCACATCGCGTGCTCGTCGCACCGGGAAGAGGCGCAATTCGCATGCGGCAGCGATATCCGTTTCCCAAACTGATTCGGCGGGTGCTTGCACGTCCAGGAGTCTTTCTCGGAGCCCGCGTACGACCAGCAGCCATCGTGGTATGCCTAATTTATTTTCCAAACTGATGTTTGCTATCCAACATTCCGCAATTTGGTAAAATCGATTGTTTCGATAGAACACATCCACACGATGGATAGACTCACAACATGCGGTTCAAGGGACTAGATCTAAACCTTCTCGTTGCGCTCGACGCTCTGATGACGGAACGCAATCTCACAGCGGCTGCGCGCAAAATAAACCTGAGCCAGCCCGCTATGAGCGCTGCGATCGCGCGGCTGCGCAGCTACTTTCGCGATGAATTGTTTACGATGAGAGGTCGCGAGCTCGTCCTGACACCCGGCGCGGAGGCGCTTGCGGGTCCGGTACGCGAGGCCCTGCTGCACATCCAACTTTCGATCATTTCTCGGGACGCGTTCGACCCGGCTCAGTCGAGCCGACGCTTCAGGGTCATTCTCTCCGATTTCATGACAATCGTATTTTTTCGGAGAATTGTCGATCGTATCGCACAGGAGGCACCTGCGGTGCGGTTCGAACTGCTGCCATTTTCCGATGAACCTAGTGAGCTCCTCCGCCGCGGCGAAGTCGATTTTCTCATTCTACCGGAATTGTTCATGTCGAGTGCGCATCCTAAAGCGACGCTATTCGACGAGACTCTCGTATGCGTGGGATGCCGCACGAACAAGCAGCTATCGAGACCACTTACATTCGAGAAATACAATTCTATGGGGCATGTTACGGCCAAGTTCGGACGGGCGCTGAGGCCCAATCTCGAGGAATGGTTTTTGCTCGAGCACGGCTTGAAAAGACGCATCGAGGTCGTTGTGCAAGGCTTTAGTCTGATACCGCCCATATTGTTGGACACGAGCCGGATAGGGACAATGCCCTTACGTCTCGCCAGACACTTAGAAAAGCGGATGCCCCTGCGGATTGTGGAGCCACCGCTTCCCCTGCCCACTTTCACCGAGGCCGTGCAGTGGCCCGCGTTCCACAACACCGATCCGGCGAGCATTTGGATGCGGCGGATATTGTTGGAGGAAGCATCCAACATGGCATCTGAACATCGGGAGCCCCCAACGCGCAGGCGCGGCTAGATTCACGCCCCCGCAGATGCAAAAATATCCTAATCAATCATTCGACGGCTTTGCCGGCTTCCTCATTCTAACTCCCGTGCGGCCACGCTGCAATGCGCGCGCGATCCGGCGATGGATTGCGAGGGCTTATCAGCTCGTGGCCGCAATGATCTCGCAAAGTGCGGTTTAGTGCCTTGTCCTGCAAGCAAGGTCCGGCAGCATCGAAGGACGCGCGTTTTCGAGTACGATGGTTTAGCGAACCCAATTAAATCGCTTGAACCCGACACTGCGTCAGGTTGTAGTTTGCCTCCCAACGATGCGCTGGCGGACGTCGATGGGGCGAATTGGGCGAACTCGTGGCTATGACGGGATAGGCACCTACGCTGGTCTGCCGGCGGCAATTTGACCAGGGTGAGTTGCGAGTGTTGTCGGAATTGACGAGCTCGCTAGGGTTGGCGCTCCCCACGGGTCCAGCCGTAGGTCGTCGCCCTGCTCGCCATTCTGCGGTGATCCGCGAGCTACTTTTCGCGATCACACGGCAGGAACAGAGTTGATTCGGGCGAGCCGATGATACCGCTTCAGAAGCAGCCGCTGCCGAACATTGTATGCACCGTGAAGATGATCGCGTCGGATAATTAGATATGCGTTTCAAAGGCCTGGATCTGAATCTTCTCGTCGCCCTTGATGCTCTAATGGCTGAGCGCAGCCTTTCCGCAGCAGCGCGCAAGATTAACCTCAGTCAACCAGCCATGAGCGCAGCCGTTGCCCGGCTGCGCTCCTATTTCCGCGATGAGCTGTTTGCAATGAGAGGCCGGGAACTTGTCCCAACCTCACGCGCAGAGGGACTGGCGGCTCCCGTTCGCGAGGCTCTGATGCACATCCAACTCTCCATTATCGCGCGGGATGCGTTCGACCCGGGACAATCGAATCGACGATTCAGGATCGGCCTTTCTGATTTCATAACGGTCGTGTTCTTCCGACACGTCGTCGAGCGTGTCGCACGAGAAGCACCGGCCGTCAGCTTCGAACTGGTGGCGCTCGCCGATGAGCACGATGAGCTTCTCCGGCGCGGCGAGGTCGATTTTGTTATTCTCCCGGAACTGTTCATGTCCAGCGCGCACCCGCGGATAGCCCTATTTGAGGAAAGGCTCGTGTGCGTAGGCTGCGGCACGAACGGCCGGCTACGGCGGCGGCTTACATTTGATCAATATATGTCGATGGGCCACGTTGCGGTTAAGCTCGGAGTTGCGCGTCAGCCTCCCATCGAGGAGTCTTTTTTGCTCGATCGCGGCCTCAACCGACGCATCGACGTTCTCGTGCAGAGCTACGGCATGATTCCGCCCATGCTAGTGGGCACGAGCCGCGTAGGGACGATGCCATCAAGGCTGGTTAAGCATTTCGAAAGGACGGTGCCCCTCCGGATTGCCGAGCTTCCGCAGCCATTCCCCACCTTCACCGAGGCGGTCCAATGGCCTGCCCTTCATAACAGCGATCCGGAAAGCATCTGGATGCGAGAGATATTAGTGCAGGAGGCGGGTCGCATGACATCTGCTCCTGACGAACGCTCCATGATCTGCGCTTTGGAGCAGCCGGAGGCTGAAGCAAGCTTGGCGGGACCTGCTTCGCGGCTATCGTAACGACTTTTGCAAAGCGCTCGAACTTGAATCCGGCTGCATGTCTCGACAGCTGCTCCTGCTTGAACTCGTTCTTTGCTCATGAACGTCCCGCAGTCTCGCCGCCCGGTCGGCCATCATGATGCCGTTGCGAGACTCCCATATTGGTATCACGCCGCACATGACGGCGGCGCTCAAGCCGCCTGCTGCGTTGCCTTAGTTGATCACGCATCAGAGACGGAGCACCACGCCTGGACGCTCAAGCCAGGCCCTTGCGTTGCAAGCGGAGCCTCGCCTAGCGGCCTCATATACATGACTAAGATCAGCTCGGGGCTCGCCGTCTACCCTCAGAGCCAGTAGTACTCCTAATGCCCGGATCCGATTCGCTTCCGCTGAGCTTCACATGACGCACAGCCAGCGCAGCGATTGATTTACGCAGATAGCGGGAATCGCTCGTGCGATTTTGCAAGACACCGCGTACCAGTGTTGCCTTGTCGCATCACCTTAGAGCGCTCTGCATCTTCATCGCGCTGCGCCGCCGGACTGACTTCTTTTGGCCCTACCGCGGTCAAACGCCTTGACGACGTGCGCTGCCTTGGCGCAATGACCAACAAGGAGCTAAACGTTGAAACAATACAGCGGCATATTCGATCCGGAAGAGCTTTCTGTCTTGGGACGACTTTTTGATCGCGCAATCACCGCGCTACCCCCGTCGATGCGAACCCCTGAAAATCGAACAGCCGTCGCCAAACTCATCTTGGAGCGTACAGCGATCGGCGAGTCTAGACTGGCATGCCTGATGAACTTGTTGGTCATGATTTCCCCTCAGGGTTGATCGCCAGCCGTTCTGAGGATAGTGACCATCTCTTACGCTGGAATGGAAGACGATCCAGCTAGAGCTTTGAAATAGCTTGAATCATACGTGACGTCAGGTTGTAGGCTTTGAAATTGAACAACATGAGCAAAGCTACACCACGAAGGCGTCGATGGCGCATTGGCGAACTTGCAGAGGCGACCGGAGTAACGGTACGCACGCTGCATCATTATGAACACACGGGTCTCTTAGCCGCATCAGAGCGTACGGACGGCGGCCACCGGATGTACGATCGTGAAAGCGTTCAGCGGGTTCATCAAATTCGCGCGCTACGTGAGCTTGGCTTTTCCCTTAACGAGATCCGTAAAGCCATGGAGGGCACCACTTCACTCATTGACCTCCTGCGCAAGCATTTGGAGCGGATCGAACTTCAAGTCGCCCGAGCAACCCTGTTGCGAGATCGCTTGCGCGACATGACGACGGACAGTGAAATCCAGGTAAGTGTAGATGAGCTGCCTGCCACCTTGAATGCCATGTCTCGGGTCGAGACGCGTAGTCAGGCGTCCCGATGCACATGCAAGTTGGCTGCAGAGCGCGAAGATCGGTGGCGGCGGATCCGGGACGAACTGCGTGATTGTATGGATCGGGGCGAACACCCTTGCGGCGAGCGCGCAAAGGCTGTCGCGGTTGAAGCGCGGTTGCTGATCGGCGAAATCGCCGGAGCTGATTCACGCGTTTCGACGATCTTGAAGGTCCTCGCGCGGTTAAGTGCCCCCCGCAGTCTGGCGGGTTGGGATCCCAGTCTCATGCAGTATCTCGATCTCGCCCTTGCCGGGTTGGAGGATCAGCCGTACTGACAGCTTGGGGGAGGGACGCGTGCAGGATTGCCCGTCGGTCTCTGTCGTCAAGATGAGAACGGGATGAGGCTTCGGTAGCTGGTTCTGATGCGCGGCGGCTGAGTTGTGCGGCTCAACCGGACAGCTCTTCCCACTTTTGCCTCGTCGACCTTTCCGCCGACGCCATGTCAGACACTTCCTCAAAAAGGGGCTTGAACCGTACGTAACGTCAAATTGTAGGCTCTACCGTGGCTGCGGTGTGGCTGAGCTGACGCGAATGACTTCGCTTGGCAGAATCAGCCGCATCGATATCTGCAAGCAAGTCGGGCCGCAAATCCCGGCAGCTGGTGAGCATTGGAGCTCTATAATGTTGGGTAGGCGTAACGCTTTAGCTGCAAGTGCAGCACTACTCTTTTGCGCCATCGGTTCGCCTACGCGCGCCTCCGACGTCAATATTGCCGTGGCTGGTCCCGTGATCGGAAGCGGCACTGCGTTTGGCGGACAAATGCGCGATGGAGCGGCTGCCGCCGTCGAGGCCCTGAACGTGTCGGGCCTACTTCCAGATACCAAGCTGATATCGACTGTCGTCGACGATGCTTGCGATCCCAATCATGCCATCGCAGTTACGAATCAGCTCACAAAAGAGCGCGTCCGACTGACCGTTGGTCATTTTTGCTCTTCTTCGTCGATCCCAGTCTACGACGACGTAGCGGACATCGTTCAAGTGTTACCTGGCTCGACAAATCCTCAGCTAACAGACCGCGGCCTTGAGGCTGTGTTTCGGATCTGTGGCTGCGGCGACAAACCGTGCTTCGTTGCAGCTGAGTACATTGGGAGCCGACATAATAATCATCCGATCGCAGTGCTCGATGACAAAAGCACGGCGGGTAATGACGTTGCCGACGCGGTTGCGGCTCAGCTTCAGAGATCCGGTGAATACGTCAATCGCCAAAGCTATGTAGCCGGCGAAAAGAACTACGCGGCGCTGGTCTCAAGATTGAAGACGGAGGGGTTACGGCTCGCTTATTTCGGCGGCTATCTTATCGAAGTCGGACTGATCGTGCGCCGGGCATCAGAATCAGGTGCCGGCCTCATCATTATGGCGAACGATCCGCTGATGACCTCTAATTTCCGGGTCGTTGCCAGCGCTGCCGGAAACGGAACGTTGTTCACCTTCATGCCCGAACCCGGCAAGAATACCAATGCGGCCGCCATTGCGACCCGCCTCAACGCGGCCAACATGTCCGCCGAAGGCTACATGCTTTACGCCTATGCAGCCGTCAAAACCCAGGCAGATGCAGTGAAGCGGGCTAGCTCTTTCGATTCTGCACGAGTCACCGACGCACTTCGTTCGCGGCTGACCGATACCGTGATCGGTTCGGTCCGATTTGAGTCCAACGAGGCTAAAGCGGCTCCTGGTTTTCTCGTTTCCCGCTGGCGCGTCGGACATGTCGAAGACGTCCAGCAGAACTGATCGTGGCCTCACCTAGCCTCCCACAATTCAACCAGTGGCACAGATGATAAGACGTCCTCACGACCTTGGTGCAACGATCCTCGCATGCACCCTTGTACTCGCGGTCTTCGCAGCACTTTTTGCGTTCGCCGCAGCGCTCGCAGAGCTGCCTGATGTCGATCCGCTGGGGGATGAGTTGCGTCCTATGATAGACAAATAGCACCCGTGCCAACCCTCAGTGTTGCAACTCTCGACCTTGGCAAGCCTGTTTTGATAAGCTCAATGGTTACTCTCTTTGGTTCACCGGTTCTTTCTCAAATAGGCTCCCCATGCCGTCTGCAGCAGCTCGGCGGTGTCACGAACTGCTGGCAGTTCTTTCCAACAAACATAGCCACGAAACTCAATTTGCAGCGACAACTTCCCCCATCGAGCACGCATGCTGATAAATGCACTTGCGCGCTGCAACCTACGGGTTGTCCCGCGTCGGGCGGAACACTACGAACTGCACGCGACAAAACGATCAACTGCCGCTCCGGCCGAACCGATCTCCATGAGGCTTGTGTCAGCCCTGCCATCAACTCGTTCCCGCTGGCCGCCGCCTTAATTGGAGGCTCGTTGCTGTCCTCGTACAGCAATGCCGATGCGCAGGGCACGGCTCCGCCTTGGGGCGAGCCGCCAAGCCGCCCGCAGCGATGTGCCAATCGGGTCGATTCGCGCGATTCAAAAATTTTTCAACAACAATGTGATCAGCCATGCCATCGGCGTCCGCATCTTTGGGCGCCGTTTTGCCTTCGAGGACAACCCTCGGCCTATCGGGCTTGAAAGGCGGGAAGTTGCAGCAGACTTCACTGAACTCGAACCTTCTGGAATGCCTTCCGACCCAAGCTTCGTGTTGGCGTTCGGCAGATGATTTCTCATTGGGCATCTCCTCCAGTTGGAGCGCAAGTTCTGCCCCAAGAAGGGCGGACAGATGAAGCGGCCGAGATTCACGGAGGAACAAATTATCGCGATACTGAAAGAGCATGAGGCTGGCGCGAAAGCGGCCGATCTAGCTCGCAGGCACAGAACCTCTGAAGCGGCAATCTACAATTGGAAAGCCAGATTTGGCGGCATGGACGTTTCTGCGGCCAAACGATTGAAGGCCCTGGAAGAGGAGAACGCGAAGCTAAAGATGCTTCTGGTCGAACACATGCTCGGTGTGGCGGCGCTTCGCGAGCTCCTATCAAAGTAGTGGTCAGACCGCCATCTGCAGATCCTCATGACCCACTCACATGGTGCAAGCCCAAGGCACCGCACCCGACCAGAAAGATCAAAAGCGGTCAAATAACGAACAGCCGTCCTTGAGCGCGACGGCATCAGGCAACCAGGACGCCTGTTCCACAAACGGAGATGATCAAGTGAAAAGCAGCCTTCCTTCAAGACTAACGTGCGGCATTTTCGACCACTTGGACGACGACGGCCGCGATGTCGCGCGACAATACGAAGATCGGCTCAAGTTGGCGGAGGTGTGCGATTCTCTGGGCTTTTACGCTTATCATTTGGCGGAGCACCACTGCACACCACATGGCAGAGGGCCGTCGCCGAACCTGTTTCTATCCAGCGTCGCGCAACGCACCCAGAGACTGCGTGTTGGTCCGCTGGTCCTGCTGCTCAACCTCTATCATCCTTTGCGCGCATTCGAAGAGATCTGCATGCTTGACCAATTAAGCGGCGGCAGGCTCGAGCTCGGTATCGGACGTGGCTCCCTGCCGACCGAATGGGGCTATTTCGGCGTCAGCGCGGACGCAGCGCCAGAGCGTTATGAGGAAGCCAGCGAAATCCTAAATGCCGCGCTAAAAGGGCATACGCTATCCTATCACGGACGATTCTTCGAGCTGAGCGAGATACCTTTGACCATGAGGCCGCATCAGCATCCGTATCCGCCGACCTGGATCACGAGCAGTCGGGCAGAGTCGGCGGAGTGGGCTGCTGCCAATGGCGCCAATCTAGCGTGCCTAGGCCGTTCCTCTGCTGTCCGAAACATTACGAATGCGTTCCGCGCCCATCGAGCACGCATTACAGCCGGGGACGATCGCGAGCCGTTTATTGGTTTGCTTCGCATGGTCGTGATCGCGCAGTCTGACCGAGACGCCCATGTAACAGCGGAAACCGCGTATGAGCGATGGCTCGATAGCTTTAAATTCGTTTACGAGCTGAACGCCATTCCGACACCACCTACCCTGCCGCTGACCTTCGATGCAGCGCTCGAAAGCGAATTATGCGTCGTCGGAACGCCAGCTTCCGTCCGACAGACCCTTCTTAACCAGATGGAGGAGGCAGGTGCAAACTACCTACTTTGCCAGCTTGCATTCGGGAACCTTCCGCTAGAAGCTTCCCTATACACTGCAACCACAATTAGATCCGAAATCATCGCTAGCTTTGGCTGAAGATGACTAGGATGTGGGCGCCTTAGAGGAGCTGCGCATTACGACCTTCATTTATGATCGGCCGCCCTGCCGAACGCGCGTATTCAGGACCTCCTGCCTACCCAGCAGGAGGTCCACAGACCGATGAGGACCGGATCGTCTTGATCACCATCATGGCGGCCTTTCGGCCGATGTCACCGACGCTGACGTGAACTGACTGGAGAGCGGCGCATGACAAGCCAACTCTGTTCATATGCGGTCGGCATCCTGCGTCATCCAGAACAGGTCGGCCACGGTCGCGCGCGCTATCCGCGAGTTGGATGCATCCCATCAACACTTTCGATTTTACCGGTCTTAACCAAATACCCCATAGTCAATCGCCGATCTCCGGAACGTACCCTTCACGAAGCACGTGTAACAATGAACCCAGTTTGCTTTGAGCATAGTCGCAGGGCAACTCCAGTCCCCCGTGTCTGTATCGCCAAACAGACTCCCCTATCCTGCAAATCACGGCACGTATCGCCCGCTTATAGGCGGATGGCGCATCGCAACGCCTCACGCGCAATCTACCGCATAGTCGCCAACCTAGTTGTCCTCATGCTAAAGGCGGTCCAGGAGATTGGCTCTCGCGTACTCTTATTGGCTGGGGTCCATGCGTGCGCCCGCTAGAATTAGGACGGGCAGACTGCGCCCTAAGCCAAGGCAAACCGGACTTGTCGTCCTGAACCGCTTGCCCGCGCCATCAACCTGGCGCTGTGACGGCCTGCAGCCGATGCAGGACTGTCAGCTATCTGACAACTCCATTGCAAGCCATATTTTCGCCGGCCACGACGAGGCACCGCTGACGACTTGCGTGACCAGACCGGCTGCGCAGTACCACAGCGCGATTCCCTACGTCATTGTAGTCGGGGATCCTCACTGCGCTTGCGTACTTGGTGCTGCTCGGCGCCGGCCGCCCTCACATGTTTCCTGCGCTCTTGCGTCGCGGTCATTGCATTCTATGCGCCGCTCTCAACTAACCGCACGTGTGCACAGCTTTCTGCGGCCGCAATTCGTTCTAGCCATGCGCCTGCAGCCCCACAAACGCGCGACAAACGACGCACATCTTTACTCACCCTACCTTGATTTTAATTGCTCTGGAGCAACGCCGTGGAACTTGATCCTTCCAATTCACGCATACAAGACCTGACGCATCGCATCGACTTGCAACTGGACATCGTTGCCACCCTCGTCGGCGCGGAAGGCAACGAGCTCGAAGCAGTCCGACTACTTAATGCACTCACAAACGAAATGATAAACGCGGAGCTAGCCATCGGTCAGCTAAGCGACGCGAGGACCAGTGGCCGCAATGGAGATGGGCAAACAGCGCGAATGTCCCGAGACCGCGGCGTCTATCATCCAGAAGACCTTCAGGTTTTGGGACGCCTGTTCGATCAAGCAGTGGCGGCCTTACCCGAGGCTCTACGCACTCCTGCCAACCAGATGAAGATCGCCACGCTAATTCTGTCGCGTGCAAATGAGTAGATTCCATTTCGTGTTCTTCAGCCGGTGACGACGCCCTACCGAGTACCGCCGCAAGGTTCACGATTTGCAAGATTGGACAGGCTTGTCGTCTCACGAGCGCTTCGCTTCTACTGCCTTGTCCGCATCGCAGTCGATCCGTAAGGCGTTGATCTCCTAGTCGTCGTAACATAGCCTGCGGAGGTTCGGATGAAGGACCGGCGCGTTTTCTGAACAAGGGGCGCTTGAGTGAAGGACGTCGATCGAGATCGTTGGCAAGAATCGCTTTGACCGGGCCGCAGATGCGCGCAGATGTCGATCACCCGCAGGGCAGCAGCATCGAGCCACTGTTGTCCCTAGGATCGGGCGAGCCGGATGATGCCGGCGGAAGGGCGGAAGCCCTGACCGGGTGTGGCGGCGCATCAAGGATCAGGTGGCATAGCGCGGCGGTGACCGGCCGTATCGCGGCGGACATCCTCGCGGATGCGCTCGATGCTCAGCCCGGCAAGATTAGGCGAGGACGCGGTTCAGTCGAAGCAGAAGATTCGTCGAGAAGAAGATTCCGAGCACGATATATCGGGATTGCTCTTCTGCTGCCCAAGATCGCGGAGAGCCATGACGAAGCCGGTTGTTCCTGCCGGGAGGTGTAAGCCACCTCATTGTTTTGTCGAGGGCGCAAGTTCGGCGCGCAGATTGCGTATCGCCTCGTTCGCCAGATGCAAAGTATTCCGCTCGCCGCTCCTTATCGAACATTCCAGGAACGCCCGCAATCGGCTGTGAAGCACTGTCCTGAGATTGTGCGCCAGTAACGGGTCCTTCTCGACAAAGCGCCACGCCTTATCAAAGGCAACGCTCACGAGAACCTCCGGCGCCTGCACTTGCTCAGATGAAATCTGGTCCATCTCAAAACTCCAATCGAAATCTGAATACGAGGGAGTAACTTGTTCAAAGCGAAACCGAGTGCCTCTAACGTATCGCAGCAGGTAAGAGATCGGATCCACGGGTTCGCTCGCGCAGCGAGCTCCTCGCGGCGCTACAACAGGTCTATACAGATGCTTATTGAAGTGCGGATGACCGAGCGCCGTGTTACCCAAGTCAATTCGACCAATTCTGAAGCGCTTGAACGCAAGCATGCGCTGTCGCGCATTTTTTGCTGGATTTCCTGCATTGCTCGATGTCGGTGGTCGCTCAAGCAGTCGAAGGCCGGACTAATCATGGCCAGAGCCGCACTTGGCGAAACGGCCGTGCACCACATTCGAGCTCCGAGCTAAGGAGCGTTCCAACCTCAACATCGTCCGTCTCATCCAATGCCATCTTCAGCGCGCGCTGCGCATTCCGGACACCGCTTGTTTGCTTTCAGACAAATGTCGGCGGCCTGGCCGTCGTTCTCCTGTTCAACGGAGCGCAACGGCTCCGTGGTGTGAGCTTTGCTCCACGCGGGGTCACTCGATCGTTGACCGCGTGCGGGCCGTTGCGACGATCCGGTTCGTATCGTCCCGCAAAGAACTGTGGGGCGTGGTTCGTCATGGGTGCGTACGGTACCGACGGATTCGGTCCTGCCCCCCGCCATCACGATGACCCCCACGTTTGTATGCGCCCCGAGGCGCAGTCGCGGAGGGCGCTGACTTGAGAGAAGTCCCGAAGGTCGCCCTGTGCATCGATCCCGAATGAGAGCCGATTATGCCCGCCAGACCTGTGAAACTCCTCTCGATCGCGCGCGAGAAGTCGGTAGTCAACCGCGTCCGATTAGCGACATACACGTCCGGAAGCTATCGAGTGGTTAGGCAGCCGGGGTTTGTAAAGGCGTACCGTTTTACCCTTCTTGTCGCTCTATGAGTGCCTAGCACGTTAGTTGCTCAGCCATGTATGGCTTGGTTGCTTAATGACGATCCCCGTGATGACCAAGCCACTTCGTGGCGCAACTCGTGCTGATGGCGCTCCGGTCTTCTGCCATCGCTCCGATACGACGTGGCTCAATGCAATCAGCTTTGCGCACGGCCGCAGCTCCCATACCGTTTAGGCGTGTCGAACGATTTACGAAGTGTAGGAGACAATTTTCTTGAGCTTGTCTGATGAGTTCGTCGTTGCTATGCAGGATGTCTTGGTTGACGAGTGATCACACACTGTGGTTCGCCGACGCTTGGATGACTTCGATACCCTTGTTGAATCTGACAACTGCGATGAGTTGCGGCAAATGATCTGCCTTTGGGCCGCCGCCAGGTCCTTGACGCGGCGATCACCAGTTTGAACGCCATGCGCGTAGTGGTAGCGGCGACCAACTGACCTCTGGTGTCCATCGTCCGGTACCGCACGGTCGCGAACACGCCCTCGATGGGTTAGTCGTGCAAGACGCATTTTGTTGCCTGCCCCGGAGCGCTGGCGAAACATTCCGATCTTGGGTAACCACCTTATGCTACGCTCACATCCATCTATACCAATGTCTATTCGAGCTAGCCACGGGGATGATTGGCACGGGACGCGCGCGCAATCATTCTGCTCTTATGGCTATGTATACTCAGGTTCACGCTTTATGCGAGGAGGCGCAGCAAGGCACATCTGACTTTTGTGCACCTGCTACCCTATATTCGCGTTTGATCGATGATCTGAGTCAGCTGAATTTCGCAGACGCAGATGACCGTCGAGCATTTCCTCCGACCCTACACAGCGTATTATCAAAGCATGGGCTATTCGGGCTCACTACATCGACAGAGCACGGTGGGTTAGCTCTTCCCTTGCAAGAGGCCATCGATCTCATCTCCGCCACTGCATCCTTCGATGTCTCGGCTGCCTCTACCCTCGTGATCCATAACTTCCTGGCCTTGCCCTGCATCGAAGCGGCAACGCACATCCCTGAACAAGGGCAGGTCATGTGGGGTGCAACACATGGCGACCTTTGCGCTTTCGCGTTAACAGAACCTGGAGCTGGCTCTGCGCCGCGACATATAGAAGCTTCGGCTTTCATGCACGAAGATAGAGTTCGCGTCTCCGGCCGCAAAATTTGGATCGGCCTCGCTGACTGGGCTCGTTGGATCGTTTGCTTTGCGCGAGCTTCTGGTCCGGATGCGAAAGGCCGCGTCGTTGGCGTACTGGTTGATAGGCAGGCTCCCGGCCTAAAGGTCACTCACGAGCATCGCACACTCGGTCTACGCGGCATTATCCAGAACACCCTTGAGTTCCAGGATGTCGAGCTGCCGAGTGCTTACGTGCTCTCTCGCGATCAAGACGGCTGGGGAGCAGCAGCATCCAGTATGAACCGCGGGCGCATCGGTGTGGCTGCTATGGGTCTTGGAGCCCTTGAGCGCGCTATCCAGGTCGCAGCCTCATATGCAAGCCAACGTCGATTAGGCAAGCTGCGCATGATCGAGAACAGCTATATCGAGCAGTTATTTGGCCAGATGGTACTGCGGCGGGAAGTCGTGAAGGCAATGCTGGGTGCATCCTGCCGTCTTGTCTCAGCGCAGGGCGCGCCGAACGTCCACCTTGCGTCAGCAACGAAGGTTTTGTCGTCGGAGTGGTGCGGGCTCGTCGCTGATCAATGCGTCCAATTGTTAGGTGGCCGTGGTTACGATGAGGGAACGCCTGTAGCTAAGATCTATCGCGACGCTCGCATTCTGCGCATCTTCGAGGGGCCGACCGAGACGCTCCTGTCACATCTCGGCCGCTGCCTTCTCTCTCGAGCCACACGTGACGAAATAGCCGATCTTTTTCTCTCTCTTGGAGCCGCACCAGTCCACGCTGCTGCAATTGAGGAACTCGCTGGGCTCAATGAGGCAGACGGTGCGGTACTAATCTATGCGGGTTGGCTCACTACACTGGGACTGGCACAAGCTGTCATCTCTGCTGGTTGCTTCTCGGCCTCAGATTGTCCCGCGGCTGACCTGATCAGTTCCGAATTGGATATCCTCCGAGCTCGCGCGCCAGCGCGACTGTCTTTCGAGGGCCGCATTCGCGCTAGTAGGACTCTGAATACCTTCCTTCATGACGCAGCTTCTTCCATCCGCTCGCCAGTCCTCACAGACGATTACCTCAAATTGGTCCAGTATGTCTGAAACCCTAACTCGCAAGTGGAGCGAGGGAGGCTGGTCCGACCAACTGCAGGCACTGCCACACGCCGATTTCGCACTTGATCCTCGACCGAGCGCCGCCATACTAACAGATCGGTGATCGCACGTGCTCGAGGCCGCCGGGAGGCGCATCGTGCTACGCGCGCCATCATCAGTCCTGCCTAGACGACCGACCTCCGTCGAATAGCGGGGAACCCTCCTTTGATGTGACGATCATGTTGCCTTGTGCAGCGTTTTCTGCCGAAGCCAAAGCCCAGGGCGCTCGCTTGCTCGTTGCGACACAGTTTGAGACGACGTCTGTTATGAAAAGAGCAACGAGCAAGGCACCGATGACGCCAAGCGTAATGGAGCGCCAAACGAGCCAAAGGCCATCGACGGTAGACCTCTGTTCCGCGAAACGCGTTCTAACGTCGGTCTCAACAGCGGTGAGTTTTTTACCTACTTCTTCATCAGCCTCCCTGATCTTGCCGTTCAACTGTTGCAATGACAACAGCTCGCGCGTCATTCCGCGCACGAGTTCTTTGTCGATGTCTTGAACTGGCGATTTGTCGAATACGTATTTCTTGCCGGATTTTTGATCGATTGAGGCAAACCAGATTTTGAAAAGCCGTTCACCCCTGTCAGTTGCACTGTTGTCGGCCTCGTGTTGAACACTGCGAATATCGGCTGCCTTTGTATCCGGGATCAACGTGGAACCCCAAACGTTGACAGGGCCCTTGAACTTGAAGGGCGTGCGCATTGAAATAAGCGCCATCGCGAAGTGCGGGTGACAACTTCTTCAGTCGTCTCTTGATCGTGCGGTTTGAAAGCGGATTTGTTGGTGCGATCAATGGCGACGCAGAGGTAGAACCTGCCTCTAGAGTTCAGCAATGCCGCGGTGAAAATAACCAATCGGGTAAACCTCTAGCGTCTTCTTCGGCTTACTGCAGCGCCCACCGAAATCTGACGCATGGTTCGATTCAACCGATTTCTTCCGAAACAATGTTGTGCTGCAGTTACAGCAATCCGCGATGATCTTGTTAAGACCCGCGGTGCCGGGGGGCATCGAAAGGAACGACACTCGAATGAAGAATTTGCTGATTCTGACGGCAAGCATCGGCGCACTCAGTGCGGCTGCTCCCGCGTTTGGCGCGGACTTCGCCGCGCAGCCCGTCAACATCAAGGCGCCCCCGCCGACGATCGTAGCTACAATCAACGACTGGACCGGTTACTATATCGGTCTCAATGGTGGCTGGGGATCGAGCCACAATTGCTGGGATTTCAACGGCGTCACGCCCGAGGGCTGCCATAATTCGACTGGAGGCACCATCGGCGGCCAGATCGGCTATCGTTGGCAGATATTCAATACGGTCTACGGCATCGAAGGTCAGGGCAACTGGGCCGACTTCAGCGGCTCCAATGTCAGCACCGCCTTCCCGGCAGACATCATTGGCACCAAGACAGATGCGTTCGGCCTGCTGACCGGCCACATCGGCTACGCGTTCAATGCCGTGCTGCTCTACGCCAAGGGCGGGCGCTGCGGTGACAAGCAATACCTATCACATCAACTCTGTGGTCAATGGGGCCCAGATTGCCAGAAACAACGACGTGCGTTGGGGCGGCACGCTCGGCGCCGGTATCGAAGTCAGCCTCACGCCAAGTTGGTCCGCCGGCGTCGAGTATGACCACTTGTTCATGCAGGGCAGCAACGTATCCTTCCCAACAGCCGTTGGTGGCGATCGCGTCCACCAGGACGTCGATCTCATCACGGCACGGCTGAATTACAAGTTCAGCCCGGCATTTGGTAGATAGTGACCTCCACGCGCTTGCTATGGTCAATCGAGAACCCCGACGGTCGATCGGGGTTCTTTCTTCAAGCGCTCCTCTTAATCAATCATCACCCCTGCCTCACTTTCCAGTTCGTGCAACTAGGTGATTGGCCGGATCATACGCATCGCCGGGCTCCAACATTGCGATCCAAGTCAGTCGATCGGGCACGTTGTCGGTGGTTACGGCGCATTCACAACCTGACGCAGTGTCAGATTTCAACTTTCTTGTCCCAACGCAGCGTTGCGTCTGCAGTTCCGGTAAAAATAGAGCGGGCCGCGACTTGCCAGACGCTGCGAGCAACAGTTTAGCCAATTGGGGCTTGCTTCCAATCGAGGAGGAATTCAAAGAACATTGAGGCGGATTGCCATAACGATCGCTTGGAGCCGGCTGGTCGCGCCCAGCTTTCGCATCGCATTCTTGATATGAAAATTGACTGTATTCTCGCTGATTTCCAGGATCATCCCGATTTCCCATGACGATTTTCCTTCTGCCACCCACCGCATGCAGCTGATCTCACGCTGCGACAGTGCCACTTTTTTCTCACCACCATTGTTGCAGGGACGTGCGATCTCGCCATAGGCGCTGTGAAAGTGACTGGCCAATGCGTTGAGATGACCGATGCGGTCCTGCGGATCCGCATCTTCGGATGGAGACGCAAACGACACGACCGATACCCGGCCCAAGGGCCCAAACAACGGTACGCTTATGCCATGCTTCAGGCCTGCCTCTCTGGCCTCATCCAGGACACGTCTCTCGTCGGGATGAAGTTGATAGTGCTCAGCGAGCTGATCCCACAAAAATGGCCGCGACAGCATCGGCGTCCGCCGGACCACTGGATCGATGGTGTGGTACTTGCGTTTGAAGTATCGGTCGCACCAGTCTGGCGGCCATTTTACGGCCACGGTCGGGGGTGGATACTCCGCCAGGCGAAGTGGCTCGACGAAGTTGAGGGCGCCGTAAGCAACTTCACTGAAGCCCTCCTCCGTGGCGCAGCTGACAAGAAGCTCGAACAGCGCTCTGAGCGAATGCGTTTGGTTTGCGCATTCAGTGAAGCTGAAGAGATCCATGTTGCGCGGCCCGGGACACCGGTCAACGTCGGTGTCCCTGCGTTCAATTGCGCTTGTTTCAGGCGGAGCCAAGTTCCATTCCATGACCTGAACCCTGGGTTTGCTCTTTGCGAAGTCTGGAGCGCTCGTACGCTGCCTCAGATGCCATTCCCGAATTCGTTGTTCTGCCGCCGACTGCGATGGCGTGATCGTCTCCGTCAAACAGCTGCGGCGTCGACCGCTATCCCTCGTCTGAGGCTGAACGGCATGCCGCAACCGCAACGCCGGTCCCCATCAATGTGATCTGTCCGATCCGCCGACGACGCACTGGCGACCTCGAGGATCCCCAGTGTTGTCCGTGTTGACGGTCTGGGCCCGCGATGCAGATTGACGCTGAATTAACCCAGGAGTGTCCGCGCTGACGGAGAGTCTCACGGTGGTCCGACGTGCGCGGGCAACCGATCGGAGGCGATCCGACCAACGCCGCTGGCCATACGGACCAAGCAGCACCGCCGGCCACGACGTGGGCGCGGGTCAGATTAAACTGTGCGAACCCGAAGTTCGGCCTGAACGAGACGCTGCGCCGTCCGAAGCGCCAGCGCGAGAGGACCCGAGGCGCTGAACTTCGCGATCGTGAGCTAGAGCAGGCCGGCTCGCCTAGCGGTGTCGGGTTCCGCGCGTGCGATATCGGCTTCGATGCTCTGCTTGCTGGCGAGGATGCCAGGAGCGTCATTTTTCATCCCAATCTTGCGGATTGGCATCGCTGAGCCTTGGCCGAGCCTTCGCTCTTCGACGCTGTCGAGGACGCAATCGATGCGCGACATGCAACAGTCGCGGCAAGAGGCAACCGCCCGGCATCAATGCCCGGCCTTTGAGGGCTTCCGCCGCGCAGGTTCGGTGTGAATGAATCGACGGGGCACGTGGTGATGGCACCAGAGGCACAACGGGCGGTACGCGCAGTCGCGAGATCTGCTCGATGCAGAGGACACTTTGCATGCGCGTCTCCAGAAGTGAGAGGACCTCGGATCCGACCAGCAAGTGTCGTACCAATTGTTGGGTTCGCTGATTCGACCGTCTAGACACGGCTCGACGGGACCGAGGTCGGTTCCTGCGTATGACATTGAAGCAATCGTGACATCGGGAGGAAACGCGACAACGCCATTTGCGCAAGCCGCCGCACCGGTTGATCTAGATCCACGAGTGCAGCTCTCCACGACGGCCGACTCGAGGCGCTCTTGTCCTCCAACTCGTCGGTACGCCAGGCACCAACGCTTGACTGAAAACACGGCGACTTACCAATCACAGACGACGACAAGGCCGGTCCCGATGGGTCGCAACCAACCGTGCAGTGCAACGGCTCGGAATGCAAGCGCGTATGTCAAGAGCCGAAAGCACTGTGGAAGTGCCGCGCCGGTCTCATTGTCGACTCGCTTCGTCAACTATGTCGAGGGCACCTTGGTGAAGACGGTCTGCACGCTTTCGCAATTAGTTCTGAGCAAGTAGTCCGTCCTTGCGGCCTGCTGGTCTGGAGCCGTTAGAGTAACGTGCTGAGCGCCGAAAAAAACAATCGAAACAGTTGTGAATTGGTGGAGCGGCTTAAGTTCGGCGCCGCCAGGCGCCCCGACGCACTTTGCCGGGGTTGGAAGTGCGCCGGGCCCGCCCCAACACCATCAGTACATCCGTGATGATGCTTACGCCAATGAGACAAGCAGCGTGGCGGAATTGAGGCTCATACATTCTTTTAACGTCGAGTCCAAAATGTTTTCATCGCGGGTCCAAGGATCTTGAATCTCACGCAGCGTCAAGTTGTACGATCTCGCACTTGGCGGCTTCATCGAAGAACATTTCTTGTCCGTGACATCACCAGCTTGCAAGGTGATGCATCCTGCTCGTGGCGCCTGCGGGAGCGGTGACGCCATGGCGAAGGTAAGCGGCGCGAAGCCAATCGTCTTTGGATGAACGACTGACACTGCGCGCAAGTTAGTTGAGGGACGTCTAGCCGCTGAAGCCGTGCTCATATGAAAGATTTACTCTTTGAGCGAGCATCAAATGATTGCCAGCGAGTACTCCCGTTCTCAGACGCTAGGCGCCTGGTGGCATCGAGAACGCGAATTAGATTTGAAAACGAAAGTGGGATTATTGACATAACGCAAAGACAAAAGAAGGCGCATCGGTCAGCTTCATGTTGTATGAGCATGGAAAGTTTAAGTCTTGCAGACCTCGCTTCTGACCAAATATTGCGATGCACGCTTGCCTTGGTATACCATCTATCCGACCGTACCTGATTTCTCCGCGACCGTAGCTGCCGAGACCTGTGAGATATGGTTGAGGCGGCTGCCGCCCGACGAACCCGTCTCGCTCTATCTCCACATTCCGTTCTGCCGATCAATCTGCTGGTATTGCGGTTTCCCGACAAACCTCACTCGCAGCGAGCGACCGATTCACGATTTTGTTGCGATGCTGAGCGAGGAAATTCGTTTGGTCGCAGAGCAAGCGCCGTGCGCCCTGCCCGTGAACGACGTACATTTTGGCGGCGGAACGCCGACTACGATCGCTCCAGCCGATTTCCTCGCCCTGATGGAGCTCCTACGCCGCTGCTTCACCTTCATCGAATCGGCAAGCATCGCCATCGAGATCGACCCGCGCGCGTTCACGGCCGAGATGGCCGAGACCTTGGGTGCAGCCGGCGTGAGCCGCGCGAGCATCGGCGTGCAAAGCTTCGACCCCGTGGTTCAAAGGGCTGTCAATCGGCTTCAAAGCGAGGCGCAGACGGCTTCTGCCGTCGAACGCCTTCGCCAGCATGGAATAAGCCGTATCAACTTCGACCTTCTCTTCGGACTGCCGCATCAGACGGTGCAGTCCTGTGTGAACTCCGCGAGGACGGCGGTCGCCATGCGACCCGACCGGCTTGCGGTTTTCAGCTACGCCCACGTTCCCTCCTATATGAAACGTCAGCGCCAGATCGACGAGGCCGCGCTGCCGGACAATATTGCCCGCGCCGAGCAAGCCGCGGCCGTGGCAGATACGCTGGTCTCCGCTGGCTACCACCAAATCGGGCTCGACCATTTCGTCCTGCCGGACGACGAGCTCGCGCTGGCCCAAAAAAACGGTCGGCTACGGCGCAACTCGTTGGGCTATTCGGCCGACACCTGTAAAACCGTGATCGGCTTTGGTCCGTCAGCCATCGGCCGTCTCCGTGACGGCTACGTCCAGAACGAGGTCGCAACAGCTTCCTATAACCAGCACATCAGAGCAGGCCGTCTGGCAACAGCAAAGGGCTGCTGTCTCACTGATGAAGACCGGCTCCGGGCTGCAATTATCGATCGCCTGATGTGCGATTTGGAGGCCGACATGCCGGCAATCTGTGCCGCTCACGGATTTGATCCGATCGCTCTTCTCGATTCGGCTGATCGCTTGGGAATGCTCGCCGAGGATGGGGTAGTGGACATCGAAGAGGGTCTCGTCCGTATCAAGCAGGAGCACCGTTTTCTTATCCGCTCTGTTGCTGCCGCATTCGATGCTTATCTCGACCGCACCCCCTATTAGGAAGGCTGCCACGAGCTATCGCCGCGACATTCGCTCGACGGAAAACTAAAAACCTCTCAAATGCTCCGGATACGCTGACAACTGGCTTTGCAGAAGACCCAACGAAAGTTCGGCGGTGGAATTCATTCGTTGAAGATGTTGCTTTCCGACCCGGCAGGCTCGCTGACGTGGTCAGAAACCTGCCCGCATTCCTGATGTCTCACGCGCCGACGGCATGGTCGCTCGGTGAGACAGGATCAGCCTGACTGGGCAGGCCGCCGGCTGCCAAACGTGGGAGGCTCCCGCGCAGCAGCCTGAGGCCTCAAGGCTCGCCTGTCTTCTGTCCTGCAATCACTGGCGCGCCTCCGACGGAAACGGGCCCCTGTGGTTTGGACCGCTCGATGCGCTTCTTGGCCGGGCTCGAAGTAGCTTGCGCGGGCGAAGAAGTAACGGAGGGGGCAGAAGGGGCAGGTGCTGGATGTTGCAGAGAATCGATCCGCGAAGTCAGCACGGTGATCTGGTCCAGGATCCCTCTCAGGTCCTGCCGCTGAGCATCGATTTGACGGTTGAGCTCTGCAATGTCGTCGCTGGTCTTCTGCTACATCCAATGTATCTCGGTCAGGGACGCCCTGTCCACCGGCGGCAGGCCCACCGGCGAATCGGCGGGCCCGGCTGCCGGCGTCTCGACAAATCCTGCGAGGCTCCCCCCAAAATGGGCTGCCGCCGCACACAAGCCGACGAAGACAACCAAAAACATCAAACCCCAGCGAATGCGGCCTGACGAGCCATATAAGAGCGGCCGCAAGTCCGAAGCGGCCGCCTGATCAATCATCTGCATCGTCCCCTGCCCGACGTCCCCGTTTTGATCGGCTTGTCTCGTTGACGCGAGAACTCGCGATACTTACGCATCCCAGCCAACCGCAGCCGCCGACAACATCATTCTTCACAAACTCGCCGATCGGTTGCCCCCTTGGCCTCGATGAAGCGGCCCGTCTTGACCGAGGCAAAGCGAACACTTTACGCGGAGCTAATCCATCATAGAGCTCGCGGTAAGCAATAGTTCTCGCCTTCGAGGGCCATAGCGCAGCATTTTCGCATCATTCAGCAGAACCTTGCAGGTTTTCTTGTCTTGCCGGCGCCTGATGCGAACCGGCCGCTATTCCTTCAAGGTCTGAATCTCAGCTTTCGCGCTGCAACTTCACGGCTTGCTGCCGCGTAAAGGCGCGACAGCTGGCGCTCAAGTCACCTTGCCATTGGAGCGGCAAGCGCTGGACATGGCCAACTACCAGTTCTGGCAGGTTGATCGAGACGACGGACATATGGCAAGCGTGGCCGAAACGAACGCTGCGGGATCACAGGTCCAGGAACTAGGAATGCACCATTTGGCCATGCCAATGGAGCGTACGGAGTTAGCAACTGCCCGCCCACAGCCACCAAAGCAGCTCGACGCCTAATTCCTCTGATCTCATGGGCCATCATCATGAACGTTGTGACGCGATCGCTGCGCGAAGAGATTCCAAGGCTCTCTGGAAATCGCGGTCGTCGATCGTTTCGCCCTTCGCAGACGACCCTACCAAGACAGCTTCATGAAGCCACGGCGCTGGCTTGGCCAGCTTTGCATTCCAGTGGCCGCCATTTCGTCGAGAACGGCCTCTTCGAGCGGGATGCTCGGCACAACTGCAGTCCTCTGCCCCATAGTGTAGCAGGGTCGAGGCTCGCAATGTCTTGACGGCGAGGACAGCTGAGGCTCCGCGCGCTCGCTGCCAGCGGTTCTCGTCCAGCCAGCAAGCGCTGATCACTCTCGGCAAATCCGGCCTGATGCACAACAAGGTGCAGACCAGATCGTTCTCGCGTTTACGGGCGAAGAGGTTCGGCGAGTCAAGCGGATCTCGCTGATAGACGAACCGCCTTTGCCCGTGAGACGTCGCGCCTTTTGTCCTTAGACGCCAAGACTTGGGAAGTCCGTTCTGGGCCATCAAGGCCGGTTTTCAATTCATGCATGGCTCGCAAAACAAGGACGCGAAGAACACTGTGGGTGATTGCTTTGATGCGGTGACGACGCCTCAGACATCTTCGGCTACGGCAGCACTTGCCTGCAGCTTGCGATCAAGCGAGAAGAAACCGCGACTTGCCGTCGCACTTTCTCTCGCGGCTTGTTTGATGGGCCCCCCTGTTTTGGCACAAACTGCTGAAGAGACTGGTCCCAAAAGCAGCGCTGTGGGCCAAGCCACTAAGAGAAGAACGCCAGGAGCTCACGACATGTCCACAAAGCTCCGGATCGGCGTGGTCAATCAGCCAGTTCGAACGGCGCTGGCATCAGCTCCCAACCTGTCTCTCATAAAGCGCAGCAGCACCGATCGGGTTGTTCAGACGCAAACGCGAAAGACGATCGACCCCTTCGCACGCTTCGATACTTTCCGAGAAAAAGGGATCTGGCTCACCATACCCGGCCCTGCCGATACGATTATTCAGGACAGGGATGGCGTTAGATCCGCGCTGGCGGACGTCGGGATCGGCTATATCGGCTGGACGCACAACACGTTTGCCAACAACCAGCTGCCGAATGCGGCCAGAAGCAGTATCGCCAACCAACTCTACATGGGGCAGAATCCGACGTTTGCTACGGCGAACTTCATGATCGTCACCTACGATCTCAGCCGGCTTGGCATTCCCGATGGCCAGATTGTCGTGGGAGCCGAGCAGCAATACTGGACATGGAAGCGCCCGGGACCGGATAGAGTGGGGCTAAATACACTCGCCTATTATCAAACTTTCCTCGACAGGAAATTCGAACTCAAACTTGGCTATCTCAGAAACCAGAATGAGTTCACCGGCACATTGTTCGGAGGGATCTCAGGATCAAACATGTTTGCCTTGTTCCAGGCAGGCATGAGCACTAACGCCGCTCCCACGCCCGCCATCAACCTTAAGTACAATTTTGATGATCGCTGGTACAACAAAGTCTCCGTGCAGCGCTCCATCAGTCCAGATGGTCCTTATGCGCAGATAACCGAGAATCCAACCGGCCTGAACTGGAGCACGGCCAATACAGGCATTCTTTTCGTTGACGAACTTGGCTACAAGAGCAAGGCCGCTCCCGGCGTACCCGACACGTGGCTGCGGGCGGGCATTGGCTTCAACAATAGCCGCTACAAGAATCTAGCGGATCTGGATCAACAAAGGGAGAGCGGGAATAACTTTCATTACGTCGCTGCTGACAGGCAGCTCTGGCAGAGTGATGTCGAGGGGACGCCATCTCGCGGCATCTATGGCGGATTCTCCATCATGGGAGCTCCGTCTGACTTGAACCGGATCAGCCGGTATTACGAGCTTCGGCTGTATGCGAAGGGACCTTTTGATAGTCGTCCCAGTGATCTGATGGCTCTTGTCGCCACCAACACCGCCTGGAGCAAGTTTGCAGTGGATGCCGCCGTGGCAAAAGGACAGCTTGCGCATCGCGATACCACTGCAATTACGGGAACATACACCGCGCATCTCGCCCCGGGTGTGTATGCAACCGTCGGACTGTCATACGTGCATAACCCGACCAGCGTCACACACACGCCCCAAACGGAGCACGCCCTCAATCTTCTGGTGTCTACGCTGATATTCTTCTAGTCATCGAGGATGCACACCAATTCGGCTTCCCAGTCCTCGGTTTTAAAAATAGGTAATGCGTCAGTTTGAATTTCAAATTGAGGCATTACCAAAAATTACGTGCTACTTCTGTCAACGCGTCGGCTGGAGGCTGCGAAGAGCGAACCGGGAGCCGGCTCTCGGATGATCCCGGGGGCTTCCGATCGGATTTCGGCTACAGCTCTACTTATGCGCGGGCTGATCCGCTGGACAAAAGGGCGCGGGGCGAAGCTCCTAGAATGAGCTGAGACAGATAAGGAATGTCGCGCACGGTTCGGCGCACCATCAGCGCGACGAGAACAATCGCTCCCCCTAGAATTCCCGCCACGGCCAACCTGGTTGTGAGATCCGAAGGGACTGCGTACCGTATCGAATCCATGAGGCGAAATACCGTACCCTGAATCAAGTACAGCACCAGCGTGCTCTGTCCTATTTCCACGGCGATAAAGCGGACCACTCGATTTGAGCGGCCAGATCTCCAGCATTGCAAGAAGAGCTCGATCATGATCGCTGAGGCTGCCGCAGAGCCAAAAAGCATCAGAAGCACGTTCTTCGCCGACAGCACATCTTGAACCAGCGCGAGATTTTTGTAGACGTAAGTGTCCTTCTGCCAGGCCAGGAAACACACCAGTGCCGCTATCCAGAGAGACACGACCAAGATCAGCTTGTAAGAGGGTGTTATGCTTGTCCACCGGCCTTTCGACTGCGCAAATGAGAAGCCCAGGCAGAAAAACGGGTAAGTATACTTTATGAGAGGAAATATGGAGAATGTCAGGGGTGCGAACGCGACCAGTACGACTGATACGAACAAGATCCAGGGCGAGCAATGATCGAAGATCGAAAGAATTTTAACGAGAAGAAAATGAACGAACGCTGCCCAGATGAACCAGTATGTGCCGGCAACATCGTTTAGAACTGGCAAAATGTCGCCCGATGCGTCAGGCGCGCGGGGAAGCACAGCCAACTTTGCTGTCTCCAGGAGGGCACACCAAAACAGCATGGGCAGCAAGAGCCGCATCGCCCGATCGCCGACGGCTTGCGCCAACGACTTTCGCAACAGCGCACGGCAAGCAAGATATCCGCTTATCGCCATAAAGAGAGGCATATGGAACATGTAGATCCATTTGAAGCATGGCGAATCCCAGAAGCCTTCATCTCGGTAGAGGATATACTGGATCAGGTGACCGACGATCACCAAAATGATCAGCACTCCTTTGGCAAAATCCAAAGCTAGGTCGCGATCGTTCGCCTCTGGCGCACCAGGTGCAGTCGATCCGGTTAAATTTCGCAATGTATCAATCATTCGCTGCTGCAGCTTTGCTCCATGGAGATCGATCCGACCGATCATCGTGGAGGCAATTGCCATCTAGAGGCTACGCTCCGATAGCTGGCTGGGCACCAATGTTCAATTATATGGAGGCAGGTGATCGGTATAAAGAAAGAGGGAAGGAGTTATACGAGGGTTTGCAGATCGGCGATTGTGCGGCCACAAGCTTTCGAAAAGCTGACGAGATCAAGAGTTACAACAAGCAGCGGCGCGGCGATCGCATGATTTCTTCTGAAAGATGCAACATCCGGCCTGCTGTGGCTTCGCAGCCCGCCTGAAGTTGAGCTGCCGCGGGTGCGTTCGAACCCAACCAAAGCTTCCCTCGCCGTCATCCATACTAGGACGGCGCATGGGATCAACTACGCTTTTTTCGTGAATGTTTCTGTGCCCTATCTTCCGCTGGGCAGCCAATCCGTGGCCTCGCCGAAGAACGCCCTCAGCGACCATTTCGCGGCTTCGCTATCGGTCAGTTGATGAGAGTGAGGCTCGCGGCCTGCCGGATTGGCTCCAATGCCGGAGGATTTGTATTCGGCATAGTTGGCCGTCTTAAGTGTAATCGTCTTGCCCGGAGTCCACTCGCGCCAGCCTTCCGCGATGATCGGTGCATCCATCTTCGTCGACAGGAACACCACTGTGGCATAGGGGCGCCAAGGCCGGCCGAGCGCCACATAGCGCGCGGCAGGGTCGGCAGTCAGCCTGCAATGATCGAAAACATACGCGCTGTCCTCGTCCGAGGCTCCTTTGCTCTGTGCGGTATACACGACCGCTTGATTTGCGATGCCGTGCAACTCACATTGTCGGAAATAGGCCTTGGCATCACCAAATATGAAATCGACATGCCCCTCGATGTAGCAGTTCGAGAAGTATTGTCGCGATACTCGGCCGTTCGGCCGCTTACCGGCAAACAGCGTGTCCTGGGCGCCGAGCAGGCGGACGCGGGTGATAACGTCCCTGTCTCCAGTAACCGACAACGCCACCGCCTGCGAGGATGGATTGGCCGGATTGAGCGCGTAGTCGTTTTGGATTGTCAAATTATCGAGCCGGAAATCGTCGCCAGAGGCGTCCAGCGTCGCAGAACGAGCGGTTCCTCCGACATTGATCGCGCCGTCGCCATACACAACGACCGTATCATCCGGCTTCTTGCCGGAACCTCTGATATGAACACCAGATTTAGAGACTTTGACCTTCTCGCGATAAATGCCCGGCGCGATCTGGATGTCCCCGCCTTGGATCGGTAATACGTCGATCGCTTCCTGAACCGAGTGATAGGCTGCCCTGTCGGCATGCGAGACAAAAAGTGGCTGAGCGTGGGCCGCCGAGATGCAGAAACGTCCGACCAGAACTGCAGCGAACAGCGCGAAAATCCGCATGTGGTCTCACCTTTTGTCGGGCTCGCTGCACGCTCGATGCAGTCGGGATAACGTCCCGCCGCGACAAGCAGCTGAGTATGATCAACACGTTTCTCCACCGAGCCGGAACTCTCGCGCAACTGCGGGACGTCCAATGGCGGTGACCCTGTCGGACTGCTGCAATGAGGGTGTCAGCGCCGTGTCTCGTCGCAACGCCCGTGAATCAAAGCGGTATCGAGGCGCATCTGACCGGCCTGAGATTCGACACCGAGTTGTGCTTAGTCATTACCGTCCCGGAATGCTCTGGCACATCCCTCCCATCCGCGCGAGGCCGGTTCTCTGGCTCGCCCGGGCAGCGGCGGCGACACCTCAGAATGATCGGCGGTCACATTGGCATTTTCGAGCTGCCAAGTCGCGGAATCGGCAAATCGAACATCCTCGAGCGTCACATCAAGGGCGTGCCGCTCGTCGACCCCGCGCATCAGCAGCGCACCATTGTCGCCACGCACATGGCGCAGAACGATCTGGCGATAGACTGGAATCCTCGTGCCTTGGGCACGTGGATCGTACTTTGTGTCGAACGCGACCGGCCATCGGTTGCCCCGCAGACACACGTTCTCATAGGTCACTCGTTCGACCAGGCCGCCTCGGCTGATATCGCTCTTGATGCGCAGGCCGGACGTCGTGCCGTCCAAGGTCAGGTTGCGGACCAGTATGTCGCTGGCGCCGGAATTCACCTCGCTGCCGATCGACATCCCGTGCCCCCAGCCGAAGTAGTTATCGGTGATGGAGATATGACGGGTTGCGCCATTGTCGCCGGCTTTGATTGCGACGTTATCGTCTCCAGTGCGGATAAAACTGTGGGTGATGGTTACGTCCTGGCTGGCGCCAGGATCGATGCCGTCGGTATTGCGGGCATCGGCCGGTGCATCGATCGTGAGGCCCCAGAACGTGGCACCTTGGACCCGGTTCATCGCGACATGGAAACTGGGTGAATTGCGCAAGGTGACGCCAGAAACACTGATGTCCTGTGCATGATCAATCTGGATCAAACGCGGGGCGTTCTGGTTGCCGCCCTCGGCCTGTGCGCGGCGGGCCAGCTGCCACCAGGTTTCGGCGCTGCCGACCATCGGTGCACCGCCCTGGCCGTCGATGATGCCGTCGCCGTAGATGCCGCCGCCGCGCGTTTTGGAAAAGCTGACGAACGGCCGACAACCGTCGCCTTTCGCCCCGATGCGACCACACTGTCCGCGGCCCTTGTCGTAGGCAGCAGGTTCGGGGATGGCGAAAAGCGTTGCACCGCGTCCGATCCACAAGGTCACGCCCGATTTCATCTCAAGTGAGCCCGACCGGAACTCGCCACGCCCGAGATAGACCGCAGCACCGGCGGGGCAATGGTCGATGGCACCTTGCAGCCTCGCCGTGTCGTTCCCACCAGACGGCACCGGGCGGTCGCAGACCGTCTGAGGTGCTCCGGGTTCGGCGACAATGCGGCGATCTTGTGCCTTCGCGGTGGGGCAAAAAGCGATGAAGGCAATGCTGAACAACAGGGTCCATTCGCGAAAAAGCTTTGTCATCGACCTCGTCTCGTTGCCGCGAGCATCCTCGCCACTACCTTGTCCTGAGCTGAGCGCCAGCCAATCGGCCACCGCTCGCCGCACTGGCCCGCGCAAGATGACATTTATAAGACCGCAAACGAGAGCGTGGGCTTTGCCGGCAACGACTGCACTCTGCGGCTGATGCCATCGAGGCAGAGTCGGAGCACCTCACGTCCGCATCGATTCTTCAGCGAACGGAGCAGCCGCAAGCCAGATACGAGGCGGCCAGGCACCATGTGCCCAGGTAGAGCAGCCTGCTTTGGACTGAACAGAACCAGAAGCAGGATCAGGTCGATCGACCGCTATGCACGTGAGCTGATTTCTCGATCTCGGCCCTTCATTTTGCCCTGGATCAAACATTCTTGCCTGCAAGATCTCGAATAGGAGATTTCCAACAAGCTCAGCATCGTGCGGCCGCTTAACGCGTACGACGCGAGGCATCGTGATCCACATCCATGAACGCGGCGAGTAGCGTCAAATAAATATCGGAAGCCCTTACCGACCGAGCAGCGCTTTCGGGGGCAAGCCGGGACGAGAACGAACCGGCAGAGCGCAGATGAACGACAAGTTACTGCTCGGGCGCCGCCGTGGTTTACAGAACGGCTCGGCGCGGTAGTTGATTGAATAGCGCAGTTCGCGGCGCCGGTGCTCGCGGCCTAAAGCGTTTTCCGCGTTCAGCATGTCGTGGCTTTGCGAGCCTCATCGATTCGAAGAGCAGGCAGCACGTCTGTTGGGAGATGATGGCCACAACGGCTATGCGGACCCGCAGCCGCGCATCGGATGCCAAAAAGGAGACAGCACGCGCCCGACCACTTGCAAGCGGCGGCGCGTGGTATAGAGCGGGACGCGAGTTGACCGCGATCATTGCAGGGGGCGACGATTCGTCGTGATTGGGCGCGAGCGCGCCGTTAAGTACGTTACGTACACAACTGCTGTACAGGCAGTTACTTTACCCGACATGTGGGCTGCTCTTTGCGGTGTGATATTGCGACCGCAGTGGTAGAACCGATGCAGGTTCATGATTCTGTGCGAAATTATGCTGCGAGCGCCAAACGTTCCAATTGAGTCAATTCGTACTGTTGTAGCCATAGCCGAGACAGGCAGCTTGACGAAAGCCGCAGGCAAGCTCGGGCTTAGTCAGCCCGCGGTCACCGCCCAGGTCAAGCGATTGCAGGGACTGATTGGCGGACAACTGTTTGACAAAACGCCCAATGGCACGACCGTCACCGATCTCGGCGAACTCGTCCTCCAGCAGGCTCGTATAATACTCGAGGCTAACGATCAAATGCTCAGGCTTGCCGGTCGTGGCAACGCGACCGTTCATCGTGTCGGCCTCAGCAGCCTCTTTGCTCAAAGACTTTTGGAGCGGGCCGGAACAGACGACTTTTCGGACCTCTTTATATGCGCCGATCATTCCAGCGCGATCCGCAAGGGTCTGATCGAAGGCTACATAGACGTAGCCTGCGTTTTCACTACGGATGTGGATTCCGATCTTTCAAAAACCATCCTTGAACAACGGACATTCCCGGCCACCTGGGTTCGCTCGCGCGATTTCGTCCACCGCCCGGGCACCCCTATTCCGATAGTAACCCTTCCTGATCACGACTGGATGATCGCTCAGTTGGACAGGATGGGATCGGCCTACAGGATTGTTCTTCACGCCTCCGACCACCTGGTGAGACTGTCAGCCGTGCGCCTTGGTGTGGGTCTGACTGCACTGCCTTCGTTCTGCGTGCCTGACGATCTGGTTCAATCGCCCGACTACTACCTGCCGCAACTGTCCGATCTAAGGGCTATCATCTGTGCGAGGCCGGGGCTGCGAAAGGAGGTTGCGACGAGACTTTTACAAAGGGTCAAAGGAATATTCGACGACAAGCACCATCAACCCCACCGTGCTCGTTCAGTAGAGACCATGAATAGACGGTGACCCGAATCGCGGACGGTGGTCCGCCGACGGTTAGACGGCCCTGCCTGCCTGGGGACCAAATCAGGGGCGGATTTCGGAACTCCGCGATCTCCCGGTGCGCACGGATCACCTGCTGGAATTCTGCTGATTGAGAGCAGTCTTTAACTGTGTTTCGAATCTAGCTCTCTTACGCCAATGCCAGACCGGAACTTTCGCTGTAAATAGAAGAGTTGGATGTGAGAGTGGTGCTCTCGATTGACGCCGACGATACCGCGTAGGTTTTGCAGCTGGTTTTCCGCAATCCTGTAATTCTGTTTGAGTTCCGCCGGAGACTTCCTGTTGCCACCTTTGAACGTGTCCATAGAGGCGATCTGTTCGACCAGCTCCCGGACGTCCGGCGGGGTCGGGACGCGGATCCCTTTGCAAATCTGCACCATCCAATCATCGTAGGCAGGATCGGTCTTCACCTTCGACGGTGGTATCGGAACGATCGTGGCCTGGGCCAACCATTCGGCATTCAAGACCGCAGACAGGTCGCGAGCGCATCGGGCAATCGCCGGGGCCTTGTATTGGTGACCACCATCGTTACGCTTCTTCTTCTTCTGAAGATTATGGATCAGCTGATTGGTGTCGCCGCGCGCCACCCCTTGCCGGCCGTGTACTCGTAGAGGTCATGACAATCGTCGTCCTCATGAGGTACCAGTGGTCTCGCCGGTTGGTCTCGTCAATTTGCTGGAGCAGGCGTGCCATCACCTAACGCGCCCCAGATATCGGCGAGGTCGCGGACACGGATCGCGCCCCGCTTCTCGAAGTTTGCCGGCCAGGTGATGTCGTCTCGCTTGAAGCAGGAAGCGAGGATGAACAGCTTGCGCCCCTGTTGAAGGGCGGCGCGAGCCTGCGTGAGCGTCCCGCTCGTGTCGCTAGCCTCCACGATTATGGTGCCCTCGGTGAGAGCGCTCATCGTGACGTTCCGCTCAGGGAAAAACAGCTTGTTCTGCGGAACGTGCTGACTGGCGTACCTGAGCACTGGCACCTGAGAGATGAGCAGATGCTGCTCCGCAATGCTGCGCTGGAGAGGCTGGTTTTTCTGTGGGTAATAGGTCCCGATCCTGGCGGCGTATGACCACATGGCCGGCTGCATCAACGCCGTACACTTGGAAGACCGACTTCGCGATATCCAGACTGATCGTCGAAATTGACTGCATAGGCTGCTCCTCCGAATCGTGGGAGCCTCAAACGGCGCCCACTCCTGGGCACTCTCGTGCCGGCGGAGGAGCCGTGCACAGCATCGACTGCCGACGTTCCAAAGTGAATGAGACCACCGACAGTTATTCTGTCGGCGCTATTGAGAGCGGCGTCAAGTAGACCGAAACAGATTATCCCCGCACTCAGACTGCAAGACGATCCAAAGGAATCGAAACCCTTAACCTGAGCCCGCTCGGTAACCAATCATATTCCACCTTGCCGCCCAGTTGCACGGCAAACTTACCATGATGCGTTCGCTGGACGCCTCATCTTCATAAGGCCGCAAGACCGTTCGCACTACGTCTCCCACCGTCGTTCGCTCGCTATGCGACTCCATACCCATGATTCCTGGACGGATTAAGTCCTTGGCATGCATTAGAGCGTCAAGACGGCCTCGTAACGATTGAGCCATCTCTCGCGGAGTTCTGGCTGACCGAGCGCTCAGACTTACCGGAAGTCAAGGCCGGTCTATCATATTTGTTAGCTCACGTAATCGATAGGAGACGCCATGGTCCTACCCAAGGCGGAAAAGGAATGGGGAGAGCGCGCGAGCGCCTTCCTAAAAGCTGAGATGAAGAAAGCCGACGTGACCTATGCCGAGTTGGTCAAGCGGCTGAAAAAGCACGGCCTCAAGGATGAAACCGAGGCCGGGACCACCATGAAGCTCAAGCGGGGATCGTTTACGGCGATCTTCTTTCTTGCGTGCGTTGCAGCGCTAGGCTGTGTGGACTCTTGGGATTCTCAAATCAGAGGGAACGTGATTCAAGGCTTTCTTTTAGGAGGAAGCCTTGGGTGTCATGGATCGGCTCGTTCTGAGCGACCCGCAATGGGACCGGATCTCCGGCATGATCATCGGTCGGCCGGACCAGCGTGGTTCGACGGGCCGCGACAACCGGATGTTTGTCGAGGGCGTGTTATGGATCGTGCGAACCGGTTCGCCGTGGCGTGATCTGCCCGAAGCGTTCGGTGAATGGAACAGCGTATTCCGACGCTTCAGCCGGTGGAGCGCCAAGGGGGTCTGGCTGCGTATGTTCGAAGCGCTCGCAGATGATCCGGACTTTGAATACCTGATCGTTGACTCCACCATCGTCCGCGCCCACCAGCACGCCAGCGGCGCAAAAGGGGGGCTCAAAATCAGGCCATTGGGCGTTCGCGCGGCGGCCTGACGACAAAAATCCATATGGCTGTCCGCGGCTTGGGTTGCCCGGTCCGCTTCTTCCTAACGGCAGGTCAAACCGGCGATGCACCTCAGGCCCAGCCGCTCATCGAGGGGCTCCCAGCCGAGGTCGTGATGGGCGATGCGGCCTACGATTCCGATGCGCTGCGATCCGCGATCGCCGCAAAAGGCGCCCAAGCCGTCATTCCGAACAACCCCTCACGGGCAATCAAATATCCGCTCAACAAACCCCTCTATACCGAGCGTCATCTGATCGAATGCTGCTTCTCGAAACTGAAGCGGTTCAGGCGCGTCGCTACGCGCTACGAAAAGACGGCGCGAAACTACTTCGCCGTCGTTGCTATCGCCGCAACTCTGCTCTGGCTAAGGTAACTGTCCACGCGGCCTAGAGCTTGAGCAAGTGGTGCTAGAGGAGATTTGACCGCAAAAACCTGCACCTTAGTGTCTTGAGGCGTTTTCAGATCGTTCCGTAATCGGGGCGAAACATATTGCTGGCGCTTGCACGGAATAGAGCGCAGGTTTGCCTCTATCACCGCCGGCCTTTCGGCATTTATCGATGACGAGATCGCTGTCAGTCACCGCGCTCCCGCCTCGCCCCAAGCAAAGCAAGTGGAGTGCGCAATGCCTGAACTGCCACGTTTCGAATCCCATTCGGTCCCGGCACGCATTTGCCTTGGCATTGCAGCTTTCAGTACTGCCGCGCTCGTCCTCATAACCCTTGTGGCGTTTGCGCCATAATATCGCAGCCGTGAGCCTGTACGTGGCCGGCTATAATCGCTGCCTCGTAATGAGGCTCTGCGGACCACGCCAGCGGTTGCGTCGAGCATCGCTGATCGCGCTGGACGATCCGGAAGACTGGATGCCGTGCAGCTGGAGCTCGCCCCCCGGTGCGTCTCGGGGTAGTCTGAGTGCCCGACGCTACGCCCGACGGCTTTCGTATCCAGCGCACGGTTGACGCCCTGCATGAGTTCCACAAGCATGGTTCTCGGCATCAGGAGCTCAAAATGAAGGACATGCAGGCGCACTTAGAGAAGCTTCGCGTCGAAGCGGAGGATTGCGAGCTGATCAGCAAGCTGGCGGCACACCACCGGGCGCTACCTGATGAGGTGGGGCGGACTATGAAGGCCTCAGCCTAGCAAGTCCGCTAGCCAGCGACGCGGAAGATTAAGGCCACTTCTGCAAGTGGCCTCGCATGGCTCCATTCCTACAGCGGGACAATTTCCCGTAGCATCCCGGTGCAAGGACCGCACATCGATTTGCTACTCCCTACGTATGCCAGGCACCTTCACCCACAGGGGCGTCACCTTCGACGTGAAACGCCTATATGATGATCAGTTCGAGATCATCATTGAGATCGGCGGAGAAACCACCCGCCATACCGTGCGCACACGATTGGCAGAACTAGCAAAGCGCCGGGCCGAGATGCTGATCGATCGTAAGCTGAAAACAAAAATCAGGCCTGGGTAGGCCGCCCCAGCTGGCGGCCTCTAACAGAAAACGGCCCCAGCACCTTTGGGGGCCTAGAGGCTGGTGCCGGGGCCAGTCGCCCTAAGATGAATCGGGACGTGACCCGAGGCTTTAAAGCAAACACCGGTGTCAGAAATTGCTACTCCTTCCCGATGCGATTGGGTGTCTTAGTTTGTCGTTTGTCGCGGCAAGTGTCCTATCTGGACGGCGTAATAAGAGAGGGCCCCAGCGGTGAAGCTGGGGCCAGTGTGTAGCTGGGCGTCTCAGTGCCTGTAGCGGTGCGGCACCGAACAGGGCGACAAATGCCAATGCTTGCGCTTCGTTCCTACTCATAAAAGAAACCCCAGCATCCGGATCATGCTGGGGCCAAGCTGGATCGCCGAGCCGCAGTCCGCCAGGAAGCAACGGTCGTCGTTCTAGGGCTGAAAAAATACGAAATGAAAATTAGCTGCCCTGTTGCTCGGATCATCCCAAACGACGCTCCGGTCCGAAAATTGCGCGGCGGCGATCAGGGTGAGACTTCAGCGACAATCAAGGTGAGACTGCGCCGATGGGGGCGGACCGAAGGGAGGGCGTAGCCCGACCGGAGGACCGTCCCCATCGGCGTCGCGCGTTTTTGGACCCGTCTGGCGGCCGGGTGCGGCTGGTGCAAGCTGTTGATTCGTCTCGACAAGAGGGAATCGATGCCTTGCCTGGCCTCCACATCACCGACCACCAGATGAGGCTGTACATGACCTACCGACAGACACTGTCCCCCGAGGCCGCCGCGGCCAAGGCGGGGTTCTCGAAGGCAAGCGCGTATCGAATCGAGGGCGATTGTCGCCCGCCATCGCAGAAGAAGACGCCGAGGGGCCGGCGCCGGTCCGATCCGCTCGCGCAGTATTGGGAGGCCGAGATCGTTCCGATCCTGAAGGCTGCGCCCGGCATCCGCGTGATCGGCGTGCTGGACGAGCTGCGCCGACGGCATCATGACCTGAACCCGAACATCCGCCGCACGCTGGAGCGGCGCATCAACGCCTGGCGGGCGCTCAACGGCCCCGAACAGGACGTGATCTTCCGCCAGCAGCACGAGCCCGGCCGCCTGGGTCTGTCCGACTTCACCGACGTGAGCGCGCTCGGTATTACCATCGCGGGTGAGCCGCTCGGTCACCGGCTCTATCACTTCCGGTTGGCGTTCTCCGGCTTCGAGCATGCCCATGTCGTGCTCGGCGGCGAAAGCTTCGTCGCCCTGGCGGAGGGCTTGCAGAACGCGCTGTGGGCGCTTGGCGGCGTGCCGCGGGAGCATCGCAGCGACAGCCTGTCGGCAGCGTTCCGCAATCTGGCCGCCGACGCACGGGAGGATCTGACGCAGCGCTACGCCGGGCTGATGGGCCACTATGGCATGGCGCCAACGCGCAACAATGCGGGCATCGCACATGAGAACGGCTCGATCGAGAGCGCGCACGGCCATCTCAAGCGGGCACTGGAAGATGCGCTGTTGCTGCGGGGGACGCGCGACTTCGCCAGTCTCGATGCGTACCGGGCTTTTGTCGACGAGATTGTCGGCCGGCGCAACGCCAACCTCGCCAAGCCGATCGCGCTCGAGAAGGAGGCATTGGCGCCGCTGCCAAAAGGCCGCACGACCGACTTCGAGGAGAAAGTGATCCCGGTGACGTCGTCAGGCGGCTTCATCCTGCGGCGCGTGTTCTACACCGTGCCTTCAAGATTGATCGGCCATCGCCTGCGTGTGCGCATCTTCGACGACCGGCTCGAATGCTTCCTTGGCGTCACACCGGTCGTGACGCTGCGGCGCGGTCGGCCTGTGTCCGAGAGCCAGGGCGGTCATGTCGTGGATTACCGGCATGTCATCCATGCCCTGCGGCGCAAGCCGATGGCGCTCCTCAATCTCGTTTATCGCGACCAACTCTTCCCGCGTGCAGCTTACAAACGTCTGTTCGAGACCTTGCGGGAGCATGGTGATGACCGGCGCGCCTGCAAGGTGACGGTCGAGCTTCTGGCGCTGGCTCACGAGCGCGCCTGCGAAGCAGACCTCGCCGAGGCGATCGCGATGGATCTGGACGCCGGACAGTTACCCGATCTTGCCGCGCTGCGCGACCGCTTCCGGCCCGAGGCGGCCTCGATCCCGCGTGTCGCCGTCAAGCTGGCGCCGCTCGACGTCTACGATGAACTCGCCTCCGTCAGCGTCATGTCGGGCCGCTCGAACCTGGGAGAGGCAGCATGACCGGTATCGCTACCTCCGTCGATGCTGCCCGTGTCGAGCTGCTTCTCAATGAGCTCCGCCTGCCGGGCGTCAAGGCGATCTGGCCGAAGCTCGCCGCACAGTCGGACAAGGAAGGGTGGCCTGCCGCCCGCTTCCTCGCCGCCCTTGCCGAGCACGAGGCCGCCGATCGCACCCGCCGTCGGATCGAGCGACACATGGTGGAAGCGCGTTTGCCCGCCGGCAAGACGCTCGCAACCTTCGACTTCGAAAGCGTGCCGATGCTATCAAAGGCACAGGCGATGGCGCTCGCCGCCGGCGACGCCTGGTTGAAGGCCGGCGCCAATTTGCTCTTGTTCGGTCCACCGGGCGGCGGCAAGACCCATCTCGGCGCGGCGATCGGCCTGGCTCTCGTCGAGAACGGTTGGCGCGTTCTCTTCGCGCGAACCACTGATCTGGTGCAACGGCTGCAGGTCGCGCGGCGCGAGCTGGCGCTGGAGTCCGCGATCGCCAAACTCGATCGCTATGACCTCCTGATCCTCGACGACATCACATATGTGAGCAAGGATCAGGCGGAAACCAGTGTGTTGTTCGAGTTGATCGCCGCCCGCTACGAACGACGCTCGCTGCTGATCACGGCCAATCAGCCATTTGGCGAATGGGGGCGTATCTTCCCGGACCAAGCAATGACGTTGGCTGCCATCGATCGTTTGGTCCACCACGCCACGATCCTCGAGATGAACGTCGAAAGTTACCGTCGAAAAGTTGCCCTCGATCGCAAGCGCGGTCCAGGCCGGCCGCCTGTTCACACTACCCCAAACGAACTCGACAAGACTTTAATTGACGCTGGCAGCGCCGCTTGATTGTCGCGCAGCGTCAATCAACGCTTGCCAAGTCGACGGCCAGCGTCAATTATCTCCTGACTCGGCCGCCTCGTCTCATCTTGATTGACGGGCCCCTCTCATCCTGATTGTCGCGCTATAGAAAATAAACCATGTGAATCCTGGCGAGACAATTTCCGCTTTTTCCCGAGACTTGACGCCGTCGTCGATGGGAGTTTGAATTAACTCCTCGGTCCTCTCCAGGCCGAGAACCCCTACCGCACAAGGCGAGGCCCCGGAGAAGCGCCACATCGGGGCCTCTGCTGCGGATTCGCAAAACCGGCATCACATACCCATGTGCCGGTCATGCCCAAATTCGAGTTCTGCCTGCCGACCGTTGGAAAGTTGGTTCCGGCCGGCCCGGAGTGGTTCCACGAGATCAAGTGCGACGGCTACCGCCTGCGCCTCGAGCGCGACGGAGATCGCGTCCGGCTGATCACCAAGGGCGGCCACGACTGGACGAAGCGCTCCCCGTGGATCGTGGAAGCCGCCCTCAAGAACCGCCAGAAGCAGTTCGTGATTGACGGCGAGGCCATAGTCCGCGGCGTCGATGGCTACTCGGACTTCAACGCCCTGCACTCAGGCAAGCACAATGCCGAGGTCGAGATGCTGGCGTTCGACATTCTGGCGATGGATGGCGACGACCTGAGGGATCTGCCGCTCTCGATGCGCAAGACTAACCTGCAACGGTTGCTTGCGCCGGCCGGAGGGCATCTTCCTGTCGGATTTCGAACAGGGCGAGATCGGACCTGACCTCTTCCGAAAGGCCTGCGAGTTCGGATTTGAGGGCCTGGTGTCGAAGCGATCCGATCGCCCCTACCGCGGCGGCCGGTGTCCCGTACTGGATCAAGGTCAAGAACCGGACGCATCCGGCTATGTTGCGGGAGTTTTGAGTACCAAAGACGCATTTGACCAATGGTGGGAGTGGGCCAAGAAACCACGAGATTCAAACTTGGAGATCGATTTTAGCATCTGGCGCCCTGTCTCCATGCTCTCCCCCGCAGATCGGCTTGACCGTCGGAAGGTCAATGAAGCCGTGGCGCGGCACAAGGAGCCCGACGCCGGTTAGGGCGCGGGGCCAAGTCTAGGGAGGATACAAGCCTGAAGGCATTCGGGCTGAGCAACCGCCGTCACCAGACATGCCGGCGGATTCGTTAACGGCTTACTCGCCGCCGATGTGCCGCGCCGGGGAGCCTGGATGAACCCATTGCCGCGGCGGAGATCCGCAATCTCCTTGTTCGCGGTCTCAATTAGACCTTCAACCGCAACAACCCGCTGATCCACCAGCTTGCGAAGAGTTTCGTTCGCGTTCTGCTTCTCGATCGCGCTTGCGACGATTTTGAGCGTGTCCTCAACCGCTTTCACTCGAAATTCGAGCATGTCCAGTCGGACTCCGAACTTGTACCCACCCACCTATAAAGGCCACGAGGGCCAAGATGGACGCGCTGCTGTTGCCAGACAGCAATGAACCCAATGTCCTTCTTCCGTCCGACCTCGAGGGGACTGCACCCCGGGTCAGCTAATGCTCCACGCGCGGCCCGTCTATGGGTCACGCAGCTTCCCTGGCGCTCGAGGACGGCGAACCTGCGCCTCAACCGCGCTGCCGAATTGCGGGTCCGGGTGCATAATTCGCCTTAGCACTTGTTAACGAAACGGACGTCAGGTCAGGTTATGGGACCAAAGCCCTAAAAAATTTTTGGCCCCCTCTTGAAACCAAAAACGACTTTGCTAATTTTTTTGTCGCCACCAAACGGTGGTGTCCGGGCGCCCCATGGGTCCGGCCGTTGAGACGGGCACCGGTCGTGTCCGGTGCCGCTCGTAACCATCTTGCTCTTTGGAGGATTTGGCTATGCGCACTTATGATTTCTCGCCCCTTTGGCGTTCGACCATTGGCTTCGACCGCCTTTTTGACCTCGCGGAAATGGCCCAGCGGGCCGGCGAGGACAACTATCCACCCTACAATATCGAACGGCTGTCTGAGGACCGCTACCAGATTTCGTTGGCGGTTGCAGGTTTTGCGCCCAACGAGATCGCGATCACGGCCGAACAGAACGTGATCACCATTGAGGGCAGCAAGTCGGAGAAGGCTGAGCGCGATTTTCTCTATCGCGGCATCTCCACCCGCAGCTTCAAGCGGCAGTTTAACCTGGCGGATTACGTTCAGGTCAAGAGCGCCGCATTCGACAACGGCTTGCTCAAGATCGAGCTGGTCCGGGAAATTCCGGAAGCCATGAAGCCGCGCCGTATCGCAATCAACGGCGTATCGGCCGACAATGTCCAGAAATTGGAAGCCAAGGCAGCCTAAGCAGGCTCCGACCGGCGCCGCGCGAGGCTTCGCGCGGCTGCCGCTCGTCGTCAATGCAAAGGAGGATACCATGCGGCCGACGACCGCTGACGACAACGTGTTTGACTTCAACGCGCTCCTGCATCCCGGCACCGCTTTCGAACATCCCAGGGATGTCGTGTGCCACGCCGGCCTGACGACGGCCGAGAAGCGGGCAATTCTGGCATCCTGGGCGTCCGACGCATCGGCGATAGCATCATGCCCGTCGCTCCGCTCGCCCGCCCGACTGAAGAAGCCCGTATCGATCGACGAAATCCTCGAGGCCCTGTGCGAACTCGACGGCGGACCCCGGAATCCTCCGGGTGGAAAGCCTTGTCGGTTGCGCTCAACCGAGCGTGCCTTGGCCGCCTGAGCCGGAAGGGGACGAATGATGATCGAGGGAAATCTTGAACGCCTGCGTGCCCATCGCGCCAATATTCGGCGCTACCGCAGGCTGCTCGCGACACGGCTGTCGGACCTGGAGCGAGCGTATATCGGACGCCGGATGAGCGAAGAGCAGCGTTCCGTGGAGGCCCTTTTGCACGAGACGTTTCTCGATCGCCTCTCGCTGCCGACGGATCGCCGACGAACAACGAACCTGGAGATGGCCCGGCTGCTGCATCCAGCCGAGGCGTTTGCTCATCCGATGGATGTTGTCGATGATTGCGACCTCACATCGTACGAGAAACGGGCCATTCTATCGCTTTGGGCCGCGGATGCTTGCGCCGTGAAAGACGATCCAGAATTGAACCAGACAATCGATGGAGCTGTGAGCTTCGACGACATTGTGGATGCCCTGCGCCTTCTGGAGTTCGATTCGGATCGAAGGACCGATGGCTCCAACCGAAAAGGCCGACGTTTTGGCAGCCATGAGGCGGACGATAGTCCCGCCCTGTAGACCGATGCTTTTGTTGCTCTGCCGCGACTCTTACGAGAGCGCGGCAGAGGCGGGAATTTGTTGAGCGCTGCGAGGGGGAAAATGTCTCAAACTGTTTCTCAGAAACTGCCGTCGCTCGGCACCGGGCTGACGAAGTATTTAACGGAAATTAGACAATTTCCGATCCTCACTCGGGACGAAGAGACCACCCTTGGTCGGCGATGGCGAAACCACGGCGATCGTGAAGCGGCTTATCGCCTGGTGACAAGCCACCTGCGTCTCGTTGCGAAAATTGCCATGCGATATCGAGGTTATGGGCTACCCATTGGCGATATCATTTCCGAGGGTAATGTCGGCCTGATGCAGGCCGTGCGGCGATTCGATCCGGAGCGGGGCATCCGCCTTTCCACCTATGCCATGTGGTGGATCAAGGCAACGATCCAAGATTTTGTTCTTCGCTCCTGGTCGCTGGTGAAGATCACGGCGGACGCTGCCCAGAAGAAGCTATTCTTCAAACTGAGGCAATCGAAGAGTGCGATCGCCGCCTTGGAGGACGGGGATCTGAGACCAGAACAGGTCAAGACGATCGCCACTCACCTCAAGGTACCCGAACGTGAAGTCGTGAATATGGACCGTCGCCTGCGTGGCGACCTGTCCCTGAATTTACGTCACAACGATGCCGGCGACGTCGGCGATGCCCTCGAACGGCTGGTTGATCCGTCGCCTACCCATGACGTGACGTTGGCCGAGCACCAGGAACTGGCTCAACGGCGCCAAGCTTTGACAGCAGCCATTGAGAAGCTAAGCCCACGTGAAAGGCATATCTTCACAGCACGCTATTTGAGTGAAGATCCCCCGAAGCTCGAAGCGCTTGCCTTGGAGTACGAAATATCGCGCGAGCGTGTCCGCCAAATCGAGCAACGATCATTTGAAAAGGTACAGTCCGCGATGCTGGCAGGAGGAAGCCTGTCTGAAAAGTCCAGACAGCATTCGAAGGACGGTAGACATACTTTCGGCTCAGACGCTTGACTGTACGATGCTAACGCCATTCATTCTTTGTCTGATGATCGCGAACAGCATGGCCGTGCCAGGAGCCATCTGCGCGGCACGACATATCTCCGCATTTGAACTGCTCGCCTGCGTTCAACGTCATTAACTACGAAGGCATCGGAAGAGCGTGTGCTGACGTCAGCTCGTTCGCCAAAGCCACGGAGATTTGCGATGCCGCCTAAGGCGGTGCCACGCATTTCAACAATAGGGATTCGGGACGCACCGTAGTGGGCTCCCTCTCTTCTAGGTGGAGCTTGGTAAGCGCCCGACGCAGAAATTTCTGCATCGAACCCAGAATTTTTCTCAGACCCCTCTCGGAGCCAAACTCGTTTTTCCAACTCATTCTTTGCTACAACCGCGGTGCCGGCCGCCTGATCGGGGCCGGCGGATTGAACTGCACGCTGGATTGGTGTCCGGCGCTCCTTCGTACCCACCTTGCTCTTTGGAGGACTTGGTTATGAGGACCACGCTTGACTTCACGTCCCTGTGGCCATGATTGGAGCACCCGTTTTCCAGTCGCCGAGTCGGCGCTTCGCATCCGTTGTCAGCGGTTGTGATCGATGGCGAAGCCGTGCTGCTGGGCATCGATGGCCGGAGCGACTTCAATGGCCTGCACTCGCGCCGGCATGACAACGAGGTGCAGCTCTACGCCTTCGACACCCGCTCAACGTGGTTCGCGGATGAGGCCACCGCTAAGCTTCGCATGGAGCTTATCCAGCAGTGCACCGGCGTTTTTGTTGATTTTGTGGACCGTCGGGTCAAGTTTCAGATCGGCCATTTGATAGACAGAGGCGCGCTCGTGCATCATCTCTTTGATCGTCTCTTCTGGATTATCGGTTTGCAGTAGCGGACGCGCCGTATCCTTGACCAAGCGCTTGGTGATCGTGTCCAGATCGGTATTGATCCAGATCGAGATTCCCTTCTCACGGGTACGGTCGCGGATCTTCTCACTCGTGAAGGCGCCGCCGCCGGTTGCGAGCACAATGGGGCCTCGCTCGAGCAATTGCAGGATCTCGCTCTCTTCCAGATCCCTGAAATACTGCTCACCATGGTCTTTGAAGATCTCGTTGATCGCTTTACCGGCCTTGGTCTCGATCACTTTGTCGGAATCGACGAAATCGAGGCCCAGCATGTTCGAAAGCTTGCTGCCGATCGAGGATTTCCCAGCGCCCATCATGCCGACGAGCACGATCGGCCTCTCGCCCAAGGCTGCAACGATTTGTCCGGCCATGGGAGAACGCTTACGCATCTTGGGCTGGGCATTTCGCCATGCAAGAACCGCGCTGGCATCATCGGTGCCGCCTGCTTCTGCTTCCCAATTTGGGATACTCGTCGCTTGATCGGGAAGTGGAACCTCGCTAACGATCCGTCTTGCGCGCTGCACGAGGTGCTCTACTCTGGATTGATCCATTGTCCCTCTGCTGCCTCGCTGCAGCATCTTGTAAGTATCGTGATTGGCAAGCTTGGCCTGGTAGCTGGCTGGTGTATGGAACTCAACCTCGAAGCGGTAACCTTCAGGCGTTGCAAAGACGGTTTTGATTCCGACATAGGTGGGATTTCGCGTCCTGAACCAATTGGTTGTGCTGAGCTCGGTATACCCCTGCTCATCAAAGGCAAGCACGGCTTTCCTGAAGCCCGTTGTAAAATCGCCGTGAGGGATTTCAAAGACGTGCCGTACGGCGTTGCTGATCAGCTGTGAGGTGGTGCCGGAGGGGAGGCTCTTGCCGGTGAGTTGGTCGGTCAATGATTGGTCGGTCCGCAGGCGATGCTGATCGTGCGGCAGATTCACCTGAATGCCGTGTTGTCTCTCTAAGTTCGCCACGACATCGCCGACTGTTTTCGTGATCGCCTCATCTTCGCGTCTCGCCCGATCCGTCTCGCGCCTGGCGCGTACGGCGGCCTCCTCGCGGCTCAGCGTGATCATCGCGCCGTCTTCGGCGGCAGGCCGGGCGTCGGACGGCTCTGGCAGAATACCGCTTTCCACGCTGAGCCTGATCGAGGCTTCCATGACGGAGGCTGCCAGCGTCGGATTGTCCTTCAGATCGGCCAACGTCGCCTCGACGTCCAATCTGCCGCGGTTGAGATGGGCCGCCATGCTCTTGGTATAAGGCACCGACTTCGGTGTCGGGGTTGCCTGCAGCAATTCCTGCAGACGTTTGCTTTTGGCCGCGTACAGCCGAGCACCCGTGTCGGATTTATAGGCGTCGGTGCCAACCTTGACGCCGAGGCTCAGGAAGTTGTTCGCGCTTTTAACAAGGTCGTCGTCAACGTAACCATCGGGCAAGGGATGCATACGCGCGGGATAGTTGTCGACGAGAAGCTGGATGCGCTCTCGCGGCTGAACAGCTGCCGGGTAAGTCTCCGCCAGATCCGGGAACAGTTCGCACAGCTCCGCACTTAATGTCAGCCTTGCGTCATGCGGCCCGTCGTGCGCAACGCCCAAGGATTGCTCCCAGGCCTCGAGGTCGGCAATGAGCCGATCGGCCATTTCGCGGGCGACCGGATGGCGTGCCGCCTTGATCTCCGCTCTCGCTCGGTCGAGCTTGCCCTCGATATCGGTCCGGTTCGCCTCTTCCTGGTCCAGCAGCCCACGCAGCTCGCGCTTGAGTTCGTGGTGAACACCTTCGTAGGTGCCGAACAAGGCACGCTCGGCAAACCGGTGTCGCGCTTCATGCGATTGCCCCAGAAAGCTTCGCAATAGGCCGGTATAGGTTTCCAGCACACCCTGCGTGGCGGCGAGGATTTGGCTCGCGCGGCTAAATTGATACCGATTGTCCTCGATCGCGGGGGTGTGCGATTTCGGCGGCTTGAGCGAATGCACACCACGCGCCTGCTCCTCCTGATCGAATTGCCGCACATGCTGATAGAGCGCGGGACGGTCACCGACGATGATGACGGCGTCTCCGTCGAAATCGCCATCGAGGCGTTTCTGTTCGACAGGCGGCACGGCAACCAGCGAGCCCGGCGCGAACACTTCGGTCACCTGCAGGATCCCGACGGTCTCGAGCGCGGTGTCCTGTTTCGCGCGGTCCTTACTGCTCGTCCAGCTCGAATGGATCTTGACGTCCTCGGAAGACATGACGAGGTCGCGGTCGGCAAAGTCAGCTGGCCAGATCTCGTCCGGCACCACGATCAGCAAGCCTTTTGCAAAGAAGGTCGGATCGTCCGCGACCAGTTCGTCGTGCGATTTCTGGGCGACATTCAAGCTATATTGTATGGCAACGCACCGATCGAGGAATGCCGCCGTCGGGTCCCCATCGGCTGCCGATCTGACCTGCTCAACTGAAAATGGACGCAGGTTCGGCTTGTCGTACGGCGATCGCCCGACCAGCACGCCTGTCGTACCCGCCAAGGTGTCGCTCTTGATGGTCGGCACATGCAGACGCCCATCGCTTGAGGGGACGGCAACTGCGGCAGGAGCATCGATGTGTGCGGCCGTCACGGTCCGATAGAGCTCCTCGGACGTGAGTTCCTTGTTGTCTCTGCTCTTGAGCCAGATCCTGGCCTTCTCTCTTGCCTCCTCCGCGACGGTCTCGCTGCGAGGATAATGATGCAGCGCCGAGGCAGGCAGGGATGCTCTCTTGCCCTCGGCATAGGCCGGGAGGCGATCGGGACCATTCTGGTCGCCGGCGCGGCAAACGGCGCGCATTTTCTCAGCCAGTGAGGCCTTGATGAATCCTGTGCCGTCATGCGGTCGCAACGCGATTGGACCTTGCGGCCCAACGAGCACGAATGGATGAGCCCGCTCGGCAGGCCGGTCGGGGAGAAGGGAGATTTTGAAAGCGCCTTCGAGGACGCTGTCCTGGGGCGCGAGACCTTTGATGGATGGTGAGCCCGCAAATCCCCTGCGCTGCGTATAAAAGTAAGCCTCCTTGAATGGCCCCCAGGCGCGCGACAGCTGCTCGAAATCCGTGCCCGCTGCGGTGTCGGCATACGGAATTGCCAGGAGCTTGCCGCCGGTCTGCTCAATCCGCCGCCCGCCTGGCGCGCGCGCGGCGACCTGCGCCAGGGTCAATCGCGGCGGCTTGAGCTTGCTGCCGCCGAACAGATCCATCCGATACGGTACGCCATCGACTGCGAGCGTGCGGGTCAACATGAAGCTGCTGGGTTTTCCAGGCAGCTGCACCGCGACCACCGGTACTTTCCCCTGCGTCAGGCGATGAAAGACCGAATATCGTACTTCCGACTCCATGGTCAGGGGCTGTCCCCGCATGTCCACGACCGGCAGCTGCATCAGTCCGGCATTGCCCTGCGGTGGACGCGGCTCGTGGTCCATGTCGCTCAACACCTGGTGGGCGTCAAATCTCGCGGCAGGAAGTTGAGCATGGACCGTTGCGACATTCTGCTCGAGGAACGAATCCAGCGCATCGAGCGGGTTATCCGCCTCGATGTCCGCAATCAGGTTCCAGCTCATATTGGACAGATCGCGCTCGATCAGATCGCGTGTGCTGCGCAGGATCTCTCTGGTCCCGCGCTCCAGCTCCTGCTGCCTGATCCGCAAATCCGATTGGTCGCCTTCGACATAGGGGCGTCGATAAAGCTTCTCGAGCACCACACGGGCTTTAAGGACCTGGTAGACCGACAAAGCGGGGGTGCGGCTCGCGTGTGGGCCCCGGATCCGCTCCGCATCGGTGGCTGCCAGATGCGCCGCGATCTTGTCTTGCGTGACGCCTTGAATGTCGTTCAACAGGTTCAGCGCTTGCCTGCGATGCCAGCGCAGCTGCTTCTGCGAGCTGCGCGCCAGGGGCAAAACAGCGACACTGAGGTGACCCATGATCTCGAGGTTATGCTCGGTGGCAAAATCGTCACCGGTGCTCAGTTCCGCAAGCCTGGTCAACCCCAACGGCGCCAGCAAGGACAGATCGTCAAACAGCCGCGCCTTACCCAAGGCTTTGAAAATGTTGGCAATGCTCAGAACGCCGGCCTGCCGCAGGCGATCATTCGCATAGTACAGATGGTGCGCGAGCTTGTGCAGGCGGTTCTTCAGAACAGCGGCTTGATCGTTCTCTCCACGATCTTCGGCTTCCATCGTGCAGCGCGCCAGAGCATTGGCAAGCATGCCGAGCTCTGCCGTGGTGAAGGCATTAAATCGGCGCGCTCCGCTCCCAAAGCTGCGCGCGATCTCCATCACCGCCTGCCGGCACGCCTCCTCTTCCGGCCATTTGGCAAAATCATGCACGAGGGTCGCGACCGCCAATGGCTCAAGGTCAGACAGTCCGCCCTCGCGACGCATCATGCCGCGGGCGATAACAGCTGTCGCCTCGCCGCAGCGTTCGTGGTCCAGCTTGCCGAATCCATTCGCAAGGTTCCGCAAATTCTGCTGGGTAAAGCCGGAAAACCCATCACCCCGGCCGGCGCGGCCGCAGATTTCGGCCGCGATTGCCAACATGGCCTCGCTACAGTTCCTCTCGCGTGGCCACTTGCTGAACCCGTTGACGAGGTTTGCAAGTCCTTGCGGAGAAAATTCAGCGAGCTCGCGCGCGCCAGCCGCGCGGCGCGCGAGGTCGCCGCCCAGTAAAGCTGTCGCCTGTGCGCAGTCGTTATCGTCTGCCAGCTTGCTTAGACCGTTCACCAGCATTGAAAAATGTTGGCTATTGAAGCGAGCGAGCGAGTTGGCGCGGTGACTGACCAGTTCAGTGGCGATCGAAACCAGGGCTGGGGCAGCGGCCTGTCCTGGCCACTTGGAAAAGCCGTTTGCCAGATTTGCCAGGTGCTGCTCACTGAAATCAGACAGTCCGCTGCCCCGGCCAGCGCGATCGCGCAGCTCGCTGGCAAGAGCGATGGCCGCGGAATGGGAGCTCAGCTCGCCAGACCATTTGCTCAATCCATTCACGATGTTCGCCAGGTCCTGCGGACCTGCATTTGCAAGGCCGTTGTCGCGCTCAGCGCGGCGACTAAGTTCCGTTGCAATCGGCACTGCGGCTTGACCTGCGCGTTCCGGCCATTTGCTGAAGCCATTCACCAGGTTCGCCAAGTGCTGGAAGCTAAAATCTGCGAGCCCGTCGACGCTCGTCGCGCGGCGACGGATTTCGGCCGCGATCAAAGCTGTCGCCTGGCCACCGTCTTCTGTCGGCCATTTGCTAAAGCCGTTCACGAGACTAGCAAGATCCTGCTGATTAAAGCGGGTGAGCCCGTCTGCGCGCGCAGCCCGAACCACGATCTGCCTTGCGACCTCGACCGTGGCCGCGCGGTTGATATTGTCGTCCGCCAATATGGTCTTGCTGAAGGCGTTCACCAGGTTCGCCAGCTCCCGCTCGTGAAAACGCGGGAGCTGGACGCGGCGGCCCACGACCTCGCGAGCGATCGCGCTTGTCACCTGGACCGCTTGCGTCATGTCCGGCCATTTGGCGAACCCGTTCGCCAGGCTTGCCATGTCCTGTGGGTTGAATTCAGACAGACGAGCCGGTCGGTCGGCGCGGCGAAGAACCTCGCTGGCTAGCGTGCACGCAACGTCCTCGGTTGGTACTTGTCCGGTTAACTTGCTGAACCCGTTGACGAGATTGGACAGATCCTGGGACGAAAAATCCGAGAGTTGAGCTGGACGCTCGGCGCGGCAGACGATCTGCCGGCCGATCTCGCGGCTGGCGCGAACACATACTTGCTCTTCCGCCCTGTTGGCAAAGCCGTTGAGCAGCATTGCCAGGTCCTTTGGCTTAAAATCGGTCAGACCCGGCCTGCCGCTTGCGCGACGATCGATTTGGGCCGCGATCAAGACTTCGGCGTGGCCAAGATTTGCGTCTTGCGGCCATTTGCCAAAGCCGTTGACGAGGTTCGCCAATTGCTGCTCATCGGCACGAAAGAGCTCGCTTGCGCCGCGATGGACGAGTTCGCTCGCAACCGCAATTGTGGCTCGCCCGCAAGCCTGCTCCTGCGGCCACTTGCTAAACCCGTTCACCAGGGTGGAGAGGTGTTGCAAGGCAAAATCGGTCAACCCATCGGCCTCAACATGGCCTGCCACCACGAGGGCGGCGTCGCGGCAGGGCCCCTGTTCGGGCCACTTACTGAAACCGTTGAGCAGCAAGGACAGATCCTGACTGCTTGACCTATTAAGCACCCTTGGCTCATCGCGGCAGAATTCGGCGATCCGGATCGTCGCATCGCGACATTGCATGGACCGGGAGTGGCGGCCAAAGGAGGAAGCAAAAAGGGAGAAGGCTCCGGGGGCGACCTGTTTCATATGATCATCGTCAAGGCGCGATAGGCGAGCCGCCAGGGCTCTGCAAGCATTTGCTCCGGCCTCGCCTGTGCGGCTGACCGCGTTGCATGCCATTGCGTAGGCCCATGAGGAACCGATGTTGTCCTCGAGTTGCGGAATAAAGCGCGCCTCGAAATGTGCAGCCGCCTTTTGCTGGAATTCGGCGAGTTCCTGTCCGCGGAATTGTTTGCCGTGACGCACCACGGCACGTGAGAAGGCATCGATGTTGCGAGCGCCGGCGATCTCTGCGAGCGCGGCATTGAAGTCGTCCGAATCTCTGGAATGAGCTTGCGATGTTACATGCCCAACGTTCCGGCCTGTGGCATTGTGAGCGCGCCATCCAGCTCCGCCACCTGGTCCTGCGACCGATTGAGGATGGGGTGCAAGCCGACCTCTTTGCTCGGGGTCGACGCGGCCCTGAGTGCGCCAGGGCTGCTCTTGCGGACGCGTGTCAGTAGCCCCTCGGTAAGCTGCGCCACCGGGAACATCATAAGGCTGCGAATTCTGATGCGAAGGCGCAGCGTCGGGATGCCATCCGTCCCTCTGGTCCTGGCGACCGGGAAGCGGCCGGGTATGTCGCTCGAGTGCACCTTGCTGCGAGCTGGCGGCCATTCGATCGCTCCGCCAAGACTCTCCACCTCGACCCGGAAGACCGTCGTAGGCGCCTGGTGCGACATTGCCACGATAGCGTTGCGTGGAGTCCGAGGCACGAAGGGGCGCCGCAGGCATGCCCCAGCCTGACGCTCCATCGCGCCAATTGGAGGCGAATTGCGATTGCAAGGTCAAGCCGCCACCTTGTGGTGATCCGGCGGCTCGATCGGCACGCCACGATCCGCGCTCAGGTCCTCGACCATCCCTGAACGGCGCGGATCGCTCCTCGAGGCGCCCTCCTTGCGCTCCGCCGCCCTGGCCGAAACCGGCGTCCATATGCGAATGCCGCGATTCTCTCGGAAAGCGCCCAGCGGCTTGATCGCCATGCCAGGGCCCGCCTGAGAAACGTGAGGCGCCGGCATCGCCATCAGGAGCAGCGCCATCGGCGCTGTAAAAACGGTCAGGGCCCGCACCAATGTTGTGTGATGTCATATCATCGATGCGCCAGGCTGGCATTTCGCCAGGGCGAGCTAAGCGGCCTTCTACATTAGGGCCACGCGCGTCTTCTCGCGCGCTTTCCTCCGCTCGATCAGCACGCCAGCGTTCGCCTGCCGGACGCGCGCCGCCTGCGTTCCCTAGCGGTGTGCCATGGCCGGCATCAAATCGCTCAGAGCGTGAGCCGTCGGCCGCCTGAAAGGGCCTGTTATTGGTGTGCCAGCCGGGCGCCCCGCCAACACGATCCGAATTGCCTTCCCTATACGGCCCGCGCAAAACAGTTTGCGAGCTTCCATCCAATCGATTGCCACGCCATGGCTCGTCTGCCGAACGCGTGGAAGCTGCGCCCGCATTTTGTGCGGGCTCGTGGAATTGATCCGGCCTCCAGGAATCCAGAGCACGAGCGCTCGGCGCGGATCCATCGTCTACGCGCGACCTTCCTGCGACATCTCCCCTGCTGGACAAACGCCGTTCCTTCCGCAGCGCGCGCCCCGGCGAGGTTGACGTCTGCGGATCATTAAACGAGGATCTTGCAACGGTACGCAGCGCGCCGGCGGCGGAGGAAGAGCACAGATTCTGGTTGGCTCTGGTCGCATTGTGCAGCGCTTGCGCCAACATCCGATGGGCGGCGGAAGTTGGACGGACAGGCTGCTCCGGCGGACCAGCGTCCACACGGCGCTCCTCACCAGATGAGGACGTGGGCAAATCATCAGGCTCGGAGCGCATTTGATTTACGACAGAGTTGAATGATTGACGCCCTGCACCCTGGCCAGCAGCCGTTTCAACAGGAGCGCCGTCGGCATTATCGACCTCGGTGCGGCCCACCTCTGACATGAACGATTTTCCGCGCTCATCAATGCCCCGCATGAACTTGCCTCTCCGATCTAGACGGGGGCAGCATGACCGACCCGCAACAAACTGGCTCTCCGACGCGGACATTCGTCACGAGCGGCGAGGCAAAGCCAATACCGAGTTCGGCTGACGGAAAGCTGACCTGATATGATCATCAAAGTGGATTTGGCAGCTCACATGGATGTCGAGCGCCGGCTGCGGCCAGTGCGAAGTGCCCGGCCGCCCGCAAGATGAGCCGCTCGGCCTTCTGGACACGACAACTTCCCGGCAACGGCGCTCGTCGTGTTTTTAAAGCTGAGCACGGCGGCAAATTTATTACACCCGGCGCGGCAAGGGCGTCGTCATTCTGCTCTGCGGCGGCGACAAGCGAACCCAGAGCAAGGACATTCGGTAGGCCAGGAAATCGCGGAGATATTGGAGGACTAAGTATGAAAGCCAGCAAACTGAAGACGCCGCCGAGCACCTTCGCACACCGGAGGCGCGCGCAGATTATCTGAACATTGTTCTCGCCGATGGCGATTCCGCCAATTCTGTGATGCTCTCAATCTCGTCGCCCGAGCACAGGGCATGAACGAGGTCGCCAAGACCGTTGGCGTGACCAGAGAGGGGCTTTAATGTAGTCCATTACAACGATGTCGTACTGAACAGAATCTGTTTCTGCGCCACTCATGGGTGCAGAGCGCGTAAAGATCGCGGCCGCTCTAAACGGGCACGCCGGAGACGACGGATCGCTTCAGGCGTGCATCGACGAAGCGCGTAGTGATCCTTTTCCTGAAGTCCACTTCAGCTTGACGGAGTTCGATTAGAGGTATCCAGACTGAGCCGCCAATGTATCATCTTCAAATTGATTTGGACGAACATCGATTTCGCGGACAAGCCTGTGGTGCGGCTGCCGGGGCACTACGTCTTTTCGGATAGAACATCTTCAAGCCTTGCGACTAGTAATGCTCGTTTGTTCGCCGGCAACCTGTCGAGATTTTGCTGCCGCCAAGGCACAGCAGGAAGTTCGGCGACCTTCAGTAGTCCCAGCAGGTTCCAGTCGGGTTCGCCCCGTTCGAACGAGATGAGAAACTTGCGATGTCCGGAGGGCATGTCGGCGACGACGGCTTCTATCAGCGCCGCTCTGGCAGAGAGCAGATCAGCGAGTTCGACAGGATTGTGGGTCATGCCTGCAAAGCCATGCTTGAAAGCACCTTCGATATTCTTGAGCGTTGGCGCAAGTACTTCCGACATTGGCCGATCGTGGCTGAGCAGGTAGACGATGAATGCCTGACGTAGCGTGTCGCTGATGCCCTCGTTCGCGATCAGATCGCGTACGTCGAACAGATCACGGGGGTGCTGGCGGTCTAGCGCGGCAACGATCTTGCCGGCATAAAGGTCTTCGAATGATACTGTGCGCGCCTCGGCAAATCCGAACGCGTCTTCGACCGCAGGCTTGACCGGCATGAGTTTAGGCTTGAAGACGCAGCCGCGCAGAACGGGCGTCACCTCAATTTTGATCTGAACGCCTTGTGAGCGAACGATCAGTTTGACCACGGTGTCTTCGGTCTTGCTCTCGGTAATCTGCGCATCTGGAATTCTGGTTTTGATGCTGCCAGCGATGCGTTTCATGGCAGCGTCGATATCGGCTAACGATTCCGGACGCGGCGCTACGGGCAGGTAGGTGAGATCGATATCAACGGACAGACGAGGAAGATCACGAACAAACAAGTTGATGGCGGTGCCGCCCTTGAGAGCGAAGCAAGCTTCTTCCGTCACCTGAGGCAGGACGCGGATGAGCAGAGCTGCTTGTCGCTTGTAGACATCAGCGAACGGCATCGAGATCCCCGGGGACCGTTATGTGGTAAGTCGGATCAAGGACACCGCCTTTGACGAGCATGCGCTTGCCGCTGCCAAGATCGACCTCCTCTTTCTTGAGGCGTTTGAGCCATGGATGTTGATGGCGATCCGCAAAGAACAAGAACAGGCGTTTGACTTTCACGCTCGCGCAGTCCTTCAGTAGTTTTTGCAAACGCGTTGGGCGCAGATTGCTGAGGCCGCCGAACAAGGCGTCGACCTGCTCGAACGTCTCGTGGTTGGGTAACTCATCAAGCAGTTCAAAGACCGCGCGTTCGGGCGTTGATAGCGTGAGAGGCCAGTCCCACTGGCCCCAGGCGAGCTCCGTGACCTCACCGCCGCGAAAGCTCGTCTGGTCGCTAGCCTCACCTTTTTCGACGTTCCATCTGAGGCTGCCTAGCCCCTTGGTCACGGGCTCGTTTTTGAAGAGCCGCTGATCATTGTGATAGACGAAGCGGACGTTGAGCGGCAACTTCGAGACCCAACTGGGCGGAGCCTTCGGCCCATATAAATGCACAGTCGTGGCCGGGGACTGCGTGAGGTAGTGAGCATAGCCCTGCGATTCGAGAGCCGTGCGACCTCCGACGACGAGCGGAGAGTAATTCAGGATGGTCTGGAGCGAGATCACGACCTGCTGCCAGCTCAAGCTCCCGCGGGGCCGACGAAACACACTGCGGGTCGGCTGTTCGAGCCAGCCTGATTTCACGTACAGATGTTGGAGCTGTGGGGAGTAGCCTTGAGCTGTAAGCCATGCAGCATCCACAAGCATTCCCTCGGGAAGCTTGCTGGCGAGTTGGTTTAGAAGTCCACCTTTTTCTCTACTCACGGTTGATAACATAGCATATCTTCAAACTGAGCGGTAGTTTGAAAACATCCAATGAAATCAATTATATATTGATAAGCGAGACAATATCTAAACTCATGCCGTCAAAGCGTGCCCGGGCCGCGCCGCTCGCCGGCGATTGTCCCCGGTGAGGATGCTCGCTTGCAGGGCATCAGGCCCCCCAAAGCACGCGTTCAGCTTGGACAGCGGCCTGTCGTTGCCTGCGTTCTCTTCGGCCGAAGGCCATCAGAAGCTAAAAATATCGTCTGCCCTGTTTTGCGGAGGCCGAGCGCAATGATCGCGCCAGAGTCAGATGAGGAATAAAAGAGGGCAGCCAATTGCGGCGGCCTATGGGCTGAGCGGCCCCGGCAAGTGGTAGCGATCCTCAAACCAGCAGGGCAAGTGCGGCGATTGCGATGGGGCAGAGTCCCAACACAACAATGCCGACGCGGACGAAAATCTCGGCCATGAAATCCCCCGGAGCATACCAATCTATTTTAACCCCTAATCTCTGCTCGTAGGAAGTGCAATTTGTGCCCGACACTCCCTCTCGTTGTCGGACCGCGAGCGCGCCGTACCCCCGTATTTTCGGCGGCATTCGTCTGCTTTGCAAGCTTCGCTTCGGCCACCAACTGGCGCAATCTGGCTCTGGTCCGCATAGCGTGCGTGTCCAACTTCTTGCCACGATTTCCCATACTGACTCTCCTCCTCGGGAGCGGCTCTTGCGTCCTCCTGCCGACGAAGGTGTCCGGCGGTCGCCCTCCGGCTGTACCGCTTCCTGAAGCGGATTGAGATGGACGATGAGTCCATCGGCCTCCAGCCGCGTCCACCGCCCGGCGCGCCAGGTCCAGGCCGTCGGCCTCGCGCAGTTGCGCGACACCGATATTGGCCAGCAAGGGTATGTCTCGGGCCAGGCGGCGCCGCGCCCGCGTCGCGCCCCGGGAGTTGCGGGATTGCAGGCTCACGCGCTGCGAACTGACGCACATGGCGATCCCCAAGGCTTGCGCTGCCTCGCTCAGATGCCGGTTGATGGCCTCGGCGCGTGGCATGCCGCCGGTCATGCACCGCATGCGCGTAGGGGCCGGCTTGGCGCTGGAGGAAAGCACGTCGAGCTGGACAGGATCGCGGCGATGCACCGGTTGAAGAGCGGAGCGCGCTTTCCCCCTGTAGACGACATCTTCAGCGGCGATGGCCAGTGCCAGATCGTCCAGTAGCACGAACAGCGCGGGAAAGGCGCATCGCAATTCCAGGCGCGCCAGCGCAGCGCCAGGCAGATGCGGCCCCTGGCCGAACGACAGGTGCGGGTTGTGCCGCCGGGTGATATCGAACCTGTCGGCATCGCCATAGATCGACTGACCGCACGGATGAGTGAAGACCGCACCCGCTACCGACTTGTCCGCCAATATAGACTCCGGATCAGGCCCACATCGCCGGTGGCAGTTTCACTCCTGGCTCAAGGTCTGCCGCCTTGGTTGCACCGCTCGCGACGAGCGCAATTGCCGTGGCTCCCAAAAGAAGAACTCTAGATGACATCCAACACTTCCCTGCATCTGAGCGACCAGATCGATACCAGTGGCATGCCATCACCAACGAGGCCGGGTTTTCGACTCCCGGGACGAACCGCTGGAGCTGTCCGCCGGCTGCACTTGAGACTGGCTGTCACCCGGGGAGATCGGCGCATATCGCGCGAGCACATTACGGAAAATAGACCATCGGGATCGCGGGCCCCGTGATTGTACTGGTAATCGCCATCTCTGAAATCACGACGGGCGGATGGATGACCTCTGTACGGGCAGATCAGCGCGATCTCGATCTGCTCTTTCTGGCGGATCAACGCGCCGTTCATAATTGGCGGCCAGCTGCAACAAGCGCTTCTTGATGAACGGGTCAGCTTGCTCTGCAAGAGCCCGCACGGTCCGCGCCCTCTCTCTACAAAACTCGTCGTCCATGGCATCCCCTGAAATTGCCTCCCGGATAATGCCCGTTGAGAAGTTGGGCAGCATATGACCCAGGATACATTGCAAGATATTTTCCCGCAGTTCCTCAACGCTTGGGAGCAAGCGCTCGCCTCGTTCAGGAACAAGCGCGAGCCCTAGCCTTGCCCTTTTCCGCCAGACGGCTTTGCACGAGCAGGTCCTGTGTTCGGCGGAACGACCACAGTGAACCGTTCACGAAGGGGCCATGGAGAGCCGCCCTTCAATGCTGCCTCTCTTGATGCCTCGCAGCCACGGCACGGCGACATGGACCCAATCTGATCATAGCGTCATCTAGCGACGGATTACGCGCAGGCTTTGGCCGACGGAAAGGACAATCATTCCAAGCCCATCAACAACCACTGTAAATTTGATCGATGCTACGCCAGAGCGATAGCATTTTTACCAAGGTGACGTGCCGCCCGCGCCTCGCATCGGGATCCGGCGACAGCTTCATGCTGTACGTCGATCGGATCCGCCTTTCCTGCGGCGTCGCCGCGGCCTCTGACGGCGACTGCGGGGAGGAATAAGTGATTGTGCCGCATCCGGGACCGCTTGCGTAGCGCCTTCGCTGGATGAGCGATCGATGGTTGATCGAGGCAGCTCTCTTCGATCGGCGACAGCCTTTTCGAGCGCAGAGAGGAATTGCCGTCCGTCTTCCGTAATTTCCCAACCGAGAGCATCGCGAAAGACAAACTTCGCCGAAAAGATATTCAGGTCCGGCGCGTGTTCGGCTAACCGCTTCATGCGATCGGTCCAGTCATGGCCGCTGTTCATCAAGATCTCCACGGCGCGTCGGACTTCGGCAACGGAAGCCTGCCCGGCAGGCTGGCCGGCCAAGACCTTCAGGACGGTCAGCTGGAAGGACACTTGCCGTGTCTCCGATGGCTGTGTGGGTACGGTTCCCCTGCAATGGATCAAGGTCAGGGGCGCATCGTCAACAACATGGCGCCGTTAACCTCAACTATATTGACTAACCCCGAGCACCAGCGTCCTGGGATTTGACCTCGCCGCGCCGTATCAAGCTCGTGCGCGACTGGTCCTCGAGCGGGCAAGTACGTCGGCGTAGCAGAACAGACGTGCAGCCGCTGCGCCGCGCGCCAGCACGGTCCATAACGGACGAACTCCGCTGTGCGGGCTCCTTCATACGCGACAGCATTACGCTTCGATCGGGAGCACCGGCCGGTGCATCGTTACTTGGGGCGTTGCATCAGCAGCTTATCCCGGCCTGACCGGCACGAGCGTACGGTTCGGACCGTTTGCCGCCTACCTTGCCACGCTCACGCTGTACCAGGCTGATAAAGCCTGGAACTGCTGTGGTTGCCGATCGACGGCTTGAAAAAATCAAGCCGTCATGCAGTGTAGGAGACAGCCTGATGGTTGGAAGACAAAGTCGCACGGCAAACGCTCGGCGCAGTGACAAGACATCTCCAGACGCAGGTGCGAGAATACGCCCTGCAGGCAGACGTTTCGCGGAGGCGAACTGGATCAGCCAACCCTAAGATCCTCGGCTGACGCCTTGCCCGAACGTCCGGCCTTGAGTTCGTAACTTACCCGGGCTCCCTCTTCGAGGGTGGTGTAACCGGCCTTTTCGACGGCACTGATGTGCACGAAGACATCGGCACTTCCGTCCTCCGGCCTGATAAACCCATAACCCTTGGTCGCATTGAACCACTTCACAATACCCATTGCCACGGCGGCATCTCCATAAGTGAACCGTTATGATCTAGCGAAGAGTCTCGGAGCCATCAAGGTGGGCGGCAAAGAGACGCGCGTTCGTTGCGCCGGTGACGTTCCGCGACTTTTTTGCCGCACGACTCACGCGACCGACATTTCGTGCGGTGATCGACAGCAGGACCCTGACGCCGAAGATGCTTCGCCTCACGGCTTCGGGTCCGGATGACGTCTGAAGGTGCGGCTCATTCATCGCGCGTGACCCCGTTACAGGAGAGTTGCAGAGCCGAGACCATGGCATGCTCATCCGCAGCCGAGCTGGAGCGAATGGTCTGTTCCCCCTTGCAGAACCAGGCAGCCGTAAACTCCTTCGCACAGCCCGGAGCAGGATCACCAATCCGCGCCATGCTTGCACTGAAAGTACACTCGTCCTTGCCATTACACGCTGCTGCAAGCTCGCCCGTGGCGTTGCCGCGCGCCGAGATCCACCGGCAGTTACCGCCATACGTGGCAGAAACGACCGAAATACCTGATTGCGTGACGGCATCTCCCGCCGCATTACGCAGCGCGTACGTGGCTGCCGCGCCGACGAGAGCGGCAAGGCCAACACTTCCCAATCGTACGAGGCGCCGGCGCTGTTCCGGCGAGGCTGCCTGATAGGCGGTGCGAATTCGCCTTCGGGCCGGCACCTCGAAGCCGAAATGCAGCAGGATCGCGACACAGGTGGCCAAAGTGAAAGCTAGAGCGAGCGCACCGAGATGGCCAGCCAGTTGGCTGGCAGTTTCCCAACGCACCACCGGAAAGCGCCGGTAGATGACGATGTGTGCAAGATAAAGGGCAAAGCTGGCCTCTCCGAGGAAGACAAGCCACCTTGCCGACAGCAGCCGTCCTGCACTGCTGAAGGGCTGCGCCGCCGCGACAATGATGAGCGCAACCGGCGCCGCCAGGGCGATATTGTTGCGTGCGATATCGAACAGGCTCATGGTCGCCCCAAATGGCGGCTTGTGGGCGGTGAACCAGAACACCCAGACTGTCGCGCCGACACCAATGATTGCGGCGATATCGAGCAGAGCCCGAGATGGTCTGAAATCCTGGGCCAACCACAGTTCATGGAGCTTCGCCAAACAACAGCCGAGGACGAATTCCCATACCCTGCAAAACGGCGAGAAGTAGACCACCCAGAGGATGAGCGTGTTCTTCCAGTTCGGCAGAGCCGCGTCAGTCCCATAGGCATGAAGCGCAAACAGATTGATGCGGCCCTGAAGCATGAGCACCGCCAGGTCGATGCCAAGCTCGATTGTGAGTGCGCCAATCGCGCATAGAATCGCGGCAGGCACGGTTCTGATCCGCGCAAGTAGCGGACAAACGAGCGGAAATAAGAGATAGAAGAACCATTCGGTGCCCACTGACCAGGAGACGATGCCGATCTCTTCGTACTGCCAGACGGGCGCAACACCGGCTACATTTGCGAAGAACCAGCTCTGGATCATCCCGAGTTGAAACGGGACAACGCGCCACGAAAATCCCTCAGCCGGCGCCTCGGTTCCGAGAAACCACGGCCAGACCATCGGTCCGGTCAGGAGCTCGACGAGAAAGAGAACAACAAATAGAGGATAGATTCGTGCTATGCGCGCTACGAGAAATTCCGGGATCGCTTTACGCGGGCTGCCGGCAATCGAGCCGCCATAGTTATATTGAATGACAAAACCACTCAGCGTGAAGAAGACGGACATCCCGAACAGGCCCAGCGTCCCGATGCTGATATCGAGTGCGAGACTTGTACCCTGCAGGAACAGGCTTCCACCGTGAGACAATGCCACTGCTGCTGCCGCGATAAACCGGATGCCGGTCAGCGCGGGTATCTGCTTAACCATCGAAGTCGCTCGTCATTTGCGAGGTGGGCACAAATCCTGGCGATCGATGGCACAAAGGGCAGGCTGCTGGGGACAGAACGCAGTAGGGCAAGTAGTGCAGATCGCATCGCGCGAGCGTGCCATGCGATCTGCCACACTCCTTCGGGTAGCTCAAATTCCTTATCGGAGCGCCCGCGCAACTTACTGGGAAGCCGGTCAACGCTGAAACTCTGCCTTCTGGTAGGGCAGCCTGGATTCGAAGGTCTTATTCCGCGCTCAAGCGGCTTTGGCGCAAGGCGCGTCCCCTGATCGGTCAGCGCCATACTCGGTGCACCGCGCATTGCCTTTCCGGAACGCTTCCTCAATGGCGGGTCGCTGCGCCAACTTGCTCGCGGTGCGAACCGCTAGCTCTTGGTGCCGAACGGGCTGGATGCAAGTCCGGGTCAGAGCAGAGCAACAGGCTGCATTCGCGACACGCCATTAGGCCCAGCCTCCAGTCACAACCTGTTCAAGCGTCATCCGCAGCAACCAGGACGTTCATGTGCAGCAGTGGAGCGCATAAGGCGCTCGTCCTCCGTGGCACTCTTTCCGACGAGGTTCATCTCTACTGACCCCACGAGGTGCGCTTCGGGGCCGTTGAGCGTGAGATCGCGATATCTGAGCGCATCGCGAAAGGACGGCCGCAAGTAATGCGTCGGCTGGCCGTGATGAGCTAACGGGCGCCCAGGCGAACCGCACGTTCCACGGTCGGTTCAATTTGATCGCCATGCGACCAACCAAGGCAACGGCAAACGGTGGTCCGCAGCTTGCCGCTCGCAATATGGGCGGGTTTAAGCCACTTCTCGACACCGGCGGGGGTCGGAGGGTGAGTGATCTTGTTGTCCTCGCCGATCCGGATGACCAAGCCCTCAGCAGCAATGGCATTCTACGCCGTTGGGCAGCTCGAATACTGCCGCTGCAATTGACAAGGCCGTCGAGCGGCCACCGCCAGACGCTCATAAACGAGCATGTATGTGGAACGGGGGTTCCAACCGTCCCCACCGAACTGTAAATCTTGCGCCCGCCTCTTCGTGGGTTCCTCCACCTGTGCACACGGCACGATCAGCTTGAGACATGCCGCTGCTCTTGGGATCTTTCGAATCGCAGGACGGCCGCGCACGCAAATCATCGCGTGCTGCGTCATCGACCCGATCGCGGCCCGCGATGAGAACAATAAGGATCGCGCGATCGACTTCAAGCGGAGAACGGACCCTCCGCATTTGCATGCGCATCGCGCAACTAGCGGTATCGAGATCGCGCCTTGTAAGCGGCACAGGTGCCAATCCACAGGCGTAGCGCCATCCGGCCGCCTTTTCAATTTTCTTGACAGCGACTGTCAAGGAATCTCGCTGCGGATTGCTGCGCCAATTCACTATCCTTTACCTGCACGACCGGCCGCGCGTTCGCTCGGTCTCTCGTGCCTGACAAGGAAAGGGAAGCGTGATGAAAAAGAAGATCGCTGAGATCAGGACCACCATCCGCACCACCACTCCGTACAAGGGGACGGTCTAGGCTGGTTCGACAGGTGCCTTGAATGCATCTACCTGATGAGAGCATAGCGGCATCGGAGGGTGGTTCTTTCGACCACCCTCCTTTGTGACTGGTTCCGGGAGAATAAAATGGCTGATCTGATCCAGCAGCGCATTGCTCCGGCAATATCATCATCCGTCGAGGTCAGCCCGATCACGATCTTAAAGACGGAAGCCGGCATGGCACCGGTGCCGACGATCAAATCGGCACTCGCGAGCTCTAGTTCCGACTTATCGGTCAACGACGGCGACTGGCGGACCGGCGGCTATCTTGCCGGCCTGCAAAGGCTCATCGACGAGCAACTGAGGTGGGCGGCTGAAAAGCGGCCAAAACTGGTTGAGGCGGCACAACAATCCTTAAAGCGGCTGTTTCCCCTCCTGGTCAGCAATGCCTTTACCGTGCCGAAGGATCTTACCAATACCTCGAGCAAGGAGGAGCGGACACGCTTCTATCATCATGAATATCAAAATAAGCTCCTGGTTGGATTAGCCGAATTCCTGATCAAGTGTGCACAAGAGCGCAACGAACGTCGCATCATCGTCATCGACCGGGCGGCTGCCCTGTCCAGTTCGGCGAAGAATCTGATCAAGCTGCTCGTCAGGCTGGATGACGATGCGCGTCTGTTTCGGTTTGTCCTGATCGATTACGAACAGCGCCTCTATTTTCAGGGCGCCAGCGAAGTCCATTTCGGCAGATACAGCTCGCAGGAAATGGGGCCGGTCCTTGATCGGGATCTCTCTGTGGAGAAACAACGGCAGATCTATGAGGCAAGTGGCGGAAATCCGCTGATTGCGGAGGCCTTAAGCAAATGCGCGGCAGCCGGATTGCCGGTCATCGGCTATCTCGACCCGATCGCGATCGTGGACCTCTATCTCGCCAGCCTCACAGTTGGGGAACGGCACAGCCTTCTCAAGTCGTACATTGAATCAGACTGCACGACGGCTGATCTGATCGCACAACGAAACTATGCAACCTTCGAGCATGCGACCGCAGATCATCTGCACGAGCAGTTGCACCGCGCTTGCCTTCATCGCTATCTGGCGGCCGAGGCGCCGCTCGTCATGCTTCATGCGCTATCTGTACGGGACAAATACAAGCGGCTGGAACTTCTCGCAGAACCGAGTGAGATCCTCCAGAGCATCGGTCTGTACGATCTGTGGTTTGGCTACTTCGGCGAAATCTTTGCCGATCCGGCGCTTCGCGCCTACGGCTCCGGAGATGCTCCGGTGAACGCCGCCTACATCAGCGCGGCTTTTGTGCTGTACTCGCTAGGCTGCGGTCGGGTGTCGGTTCCCTATCTGGATGAATTCTACAAGACATTCCCGAAGAGCCAATACACACCGACCGTTCTCTATGCCCAATCAATGACGTACGGACGCTACCAGCAGCCGGTCGACCTCACGATCGCCGAAGAGTATGCCGTGCGCAATCTGCAGACCATCGAACGGGATTTCAAAGGTCACGACAAGTACGATTATATCAAGGTGTTTGCAGAGAACGCATATGCCTACATCAAGGCCAAGCAGGAGAAGTATGACGAAGCGCTTACCCTTTGCGCGGAAGGCCATGGCAAGATGCTTAAGGTGTACGGCAACGAGCGCTTCAAGCTTCACCAGTCGATTCTTATCTACAACACCAGTCAGGTCTATGAACTCGTCCGCGATCTTCCTCAAGCTGAAAAGCAGTTGCGTGAGGCTATTGCCTACGATCCCTACTACGGAGAGTATCACAATGACCTGGGCAACCTGCTTTCGAAAGTACCCGGACGGCAAGCTGAGGCTCTAGATGCCTATGCGCGGGCCATTGAACTTTGCCCACCCTATTACGAAGCCCATCTGAACAGGGCAGCCCTTCGTGACAGAATGGGAGATGCCGCAGGCGCCCTAACCGATCTCGACAGGACACTTGTCATCAAGCCAAACGAATGGCGAGCTCACTTCGAGAAGGGCAACATCCTGGTGCGGCAAGATCGGCCGAAAGCTGCTTTGGAGTCCTATCTAGCGGCAGCCGAGATCAATTCCAAGAACCCCGACTTACAAAGCAATCTCGGCCTTGCCTATTCTGAGCTCGGCAAGGCCGACGAGAGCATCGCGCACTATCTTCGAGCCCTTGAAATCAACCCTCGGCATGCGCTTACGCACAACAATCTAGCCATCGAGTACTTCAACGAGGGCCGGCCAGATATATCACTGAACCACGCCACGGTCGCTGTCGAAATCGGAGGCGATCCAGACTACCTCCTTACCCGCGAGCATATCCAGTCAAGTCTGCAAGCTGATCTGGCTTCACGACGAAACAGAACTTCTGCATCATCCGCCGAGCCGTCATGAGCTTGCGGCTCATGGCACTGCTTGCCGTCGAAATGGAGCGGAGTGCGACAGCTGGCAGGCACATGGTAGCTGCACCTCACAGCTCATGGACAATGTCTGGCGGATCCTGTTGTGCGACAAGCGGTGCAATTTTAGGGATCCGACCAGGCAAAGAGGACCGAGTTGGCTGGCATTTTGTCCCAAGCGACCGCACGCCACAAGAAGGCAGATATGATGACTCTTGACCAGTCGTCCTACTGCGAGAGCTTTCGGCATCCTCTTGCGGGCTCATCGCACCGATCTCGCGACACGATGATCTGCGTCATCTTCGCCTCTGCATCAAGCGATATCCACGCGATGACGCGTTCAGTAGGCTAAGTCATCATGAGTGGGTCGAGCACACGGCAACTCGTCTATCTGTCGCACCTAATCGTTCAGATCGGCGGCTGGGCCTTCCGAATCGGCATCCTGATCGGCCTTCTTCAATCGGGCATGAGCGCCGCGGGTCTTGGCGTTGCGGTCATTTTTGCTCCCATCATGCTTGGGAGCCTCTTCTTGTCGCCGCTGGTCGACAGACGTGATCCGATCACCGCCATGATAATCGTCAATGCTATTCGCATATGTGCGCTGCTCGCCATCTTCTACACGGACGGGGTTGATTCGTTGTTGAGTTATGCCTCAATCGCCGTCCTGAGCCTGGTCCAGCCCGTCTACCTGTCCGCTGAAGTCGCTTTCTTCCGTCGTGTCATATCAGAAGACGGCATGATCTCGGTATTGCGCAATATTGCTAATATCGACTGGCTCACCTATCTGCTCGGAATGTTTGCAGGCGCCCTGCTCTCCGATCAACTGCACCTGCCTGGCGTTTTGGCGCTCAACATATCGGCGATCATCCTTTCCTTGATCGTGCTGCTCGGCATCAAGCAGCAATTCAAAAGGACGCCGCCGGTCCTTGAGGCGCAGCCTTCCGGAACCATTTTGGATTTGGCACCGCTCTATCCCGCATTCTTTGCGGTCTTTCTGCTTAATCTCGGCGCCGGCATCATCAATGTCTATCCCGCAATACGTGCCACAGCTGGAGGGGTTCTCGACAAAAGTGTTCTATTGACGATCGTCATGACCAATGGCGTTTTGGCTCTGCTGGGGGCGCTAGCCGTCAAGCCGATTTTCAACCTGTTGGGAGCCTTGCCAACAATCGCCGGGGCCGCAGTGCTGCTTGCGGCATGCCTTGCAATCATGTCACTCGATGCTGGCCTGGCTTTAGTGATCGCGTCCAGCAGCGCGATGCTTGGCCTTGGCCAAATATTTGCTGCTGCCGCTCACACGCACATGGTCTCATCCGTCGCTCCGGATCGGGCCGGTCGCCTTTCCGGGCTATTTCAATGTTGTACCTATAGCGGCGTCGCGGGAAACGGCATTGCTTTCTCGCTTCTAGGTGATCGGCTGCCCTTCGGCACGATCGTACTGCTATGCGCGGCGAGCGCATTTCTCGCTTTTGCGGTCGCGACCTTCGCCGTGGTCAGATCAAGGTATTCTCAAGCTTCATGCCCTGTCGATCGATAGATCCGCGAACCACGCTATGCCATGGGATCAGCTGTTCCTTTTAAAGCGCCCCTTTGCAGATCCGGCATTTCCAGGACAGCAATTCTATTGCTGGCAATGTTCGCTGCTGGAAGGCGTGCTGACCGCGTTTCCAGGCCGCGCTGCGAGGCTCGACGTTCGTCGGATAGACTGGGCCAAGCCTCGAACCGCACTCATCGAGAAGCTTGGCCCAGATCATCAGTCCGCGCCTGTTCTCATTTTCGAGAAGGAGCGCCCCGCACCGGAAAGCGCCAAATACGCGAACGGACTCGCCTATGTCGACGATCCGTTTCTGGTCCTTCATCTTTTAGCTGTGCGCCACGGATTTCCGGCCCCTCATCCGTGACGAGTTGCGCCCTCTAAGCCCATTGATGGCCATCAACGGGCCGACGCCAGCAGTGACCTAGCGGGCAGCTTCAATTGACCGGCCTGATTGATCTCTGAAGATGCGGCCTGGAAAGGCGATAGCGGATGATTCCTGCTCAGTATTTCTGACAGGACCCAACGTTCAAATTCTTTAACAGCCGCGAGCTTTCGCGCGTGCCCATTGACAAACATGTAGATTGAGCGATTGACCGGCACAAAGCCAAACGGGGCCACAAGTTCTGCCTTCTCAAGGTTGCTCCTGACCAGAATTTGGGAGGATATTGCGGTTCCAAGCCCACTTTTTGCCGCCTCGACAGCCAGGGAAAACGTATCGAACACGACGTTCCGGGCTCCCTGCAAGCATATTGCAGCTGCGCTGGCCCATTCGTTCCACACGTCCGTCTGAGCGGCCTCGTGCAGCAGAGGAATAGATAGAATGTCTGTCGGGCTTTTGATCGCCTTAAGTGCAGCAGGCGCACAGACAGGACCAATCATCTCGTTCGATACGTGCACCTCACGGACGGGAAGCGGTCGCTTCAACAGGCCGGAAACGAACAGTACATCCACCGCACCAACAGCCAGTGCGTCCAGATCGGCACCGGTCTCAAAGACAAAATCAATCTCCGGATGGAGCTGGCGGAACTCACCAATACGGGGCAACAGGCCGTGCGACAAGAATGTGGTTGAGCAGCCCACCACCACTGAACGTCCTGCGTTGTTCCTTCGTAGCTCATAGCAGCCTTTCTCGAGTATTGTGAACGCGCTCGCACAGCTGCGCTTGAGCTGTTGGCCGTCGGATGTCAGCCGCACGCCCGAGCTATGGCGAACGAATAGCCTCCTGCCGAACCAGTCCTCAAGGAGGCGCATCTGGTAGCTTACCGCGCCTGTCGTCATGTTTAGCCGCTCGGCCGCCCTTGAGAAGCTTGGAAACTCGCTGACCGCCTCAAACAGATGAAGGCTTTTCAGGATCGGTAGCTTGCGCATCTTTCGTTCCTGCCTCTAGCTGGCTGTTGCGGAGCATGCAGCGTGCACCGATTTTCTCCAGCATCGTCAACCGCCATCGCTGATTGGCGGAATCGCCCACGACTGAGACCTCTTTCGGTATCGGCCTGTAACGGCGAACTCAACGGCCAGGATCCCTGCCCCAGCCGGTCGACCAGATATCGATCCAGGCATACGAACCCTCCGGATCTTGAGGCTCTGAAGCACAGTTGGATTTGATATATATCCGTTCGGCGCACGGTTCATCGCCGCGCGATTTCTCCAGAAAACCGAAGGGAGCTTGAGGTTTGGAATAGCAATTCACGGGCCAATCTGGCTCAGCAAAACTTTGACACTCGACGCGGAGGCGCCTGGCCAGCCACATCGCATGACGGGCTGGAAATTGCGGGCTTGTGTTCGAACACCTATAGCGCTGTGGGAATTCGTCCAGTTGCCCTTGAGATTGGTAGCATCTTGCCGCCGATTGGCTGTTCTATGTATCGCCTCGCATCCCACCTCGATGAGTTCAGCCGACGGACGTGGTGACATCGAGAATATGAATGGTCTGGACCTTGGTTCGGTCAGCCCATCCGCTGGTTTTATTCAGAACAAAGCCGCCTCGATGCGTAGGTGTATTCAAGAGCCAGCCGACGCGCAATTTCGATGAGATTGGCCGCGGCGCTGTGCCCTCCATCGATGTTCTCGTAGTAGAAGTAAGGCTGGCCCAGCGCGGCGAGCTTCGCTGCAGCCTTGCGGCCGTGCGCGGGATGCACGCGATCGTCCTTGGTGGAGGTAAGAATTAAAGGAGCCGGGTAGGTCTTGCCCTGCACCAGCTTCTGATAGGGCGAGTAGGGTTCAATCCACGCACGCTGCTCGGCGATAGCGGGATCGCCGTACTCCCCGATCCAGGAGGCGCCCGCGCCGAGGCTGGTGTATCGAAGCATGTCAAACAGCGGCACCTGGATGATCGCTGCGTTGAAGAGCTCGGGACGTTGGGTGATTGCGGTGCCAACGAGTAGCCCGCCCTGGCTGCCGCCTATCACTCCTAGCCGGCGCGGACTTGTGATCTTGCGGCGGATCAGGTCCTCGGCAACGGCGATGAAATCATCCCACGTCGTCTGCTTCGTTGCCCCTTGGGCGGCTTGATGCCATTGGGGGCCAAACTCGCCGCCCCCACGCAGATTTGCAACGACATAGGCATTGCCGTGTTCGAGCCAGAGCCGCCCGACGGGTCCGAGATAGGAGGGCAGAAGCGAAGCCTGGAACCCACCGTAGCCATAAAGAAGCGTCGGAATGGCGCCGTCAAGCCTTGCGTTCTTCGGTCGCACCAGAGAATAGGGAATTGACGTGCCATCACGCGAAGTCGCCTCGAACTGCTCTACGACATGATTGGACGCATCAAAGGCAGTGGGTGTCGTCTTCAATTCCTCAAGCTTTTGAGTTTCGGCATCAAAATACCAGACTGACGTTGGCCTGATATAGTTTGAGACGGCGAACATGGCCTGGTCCGCTTCATTGGAGGCGGCTGATACGCTGACATTTGTATGTTCCGGCAGCTGGATCGGCGTCGCCGACCAAGCTCCCTGATCGTACTTGTAAACGAACGCTTTACTCTGAACGTTCTCAAGGATCGTCAAGATCAGCAAGTTCTTGGTAGGACGGACCCCGCTTAGAGCCTGACGAGGCCCGGGCTGGAAGACCAGCGAGGCTTTGGCGCGCAGCGGATCCCGTTTCCATTCGGTCAGGTCATACGAAATCAGCGAGCCGGCGCTGACGCGGACATCATTGGATGGCGCCCATTCCTCGTCAACCTTCACAAGCAGACGGTCGCTCACGAGGCCTATGATCGCCGCCTTCTTCGGCAAATTGAGCTTGACGGGCCCATCGGGGCGGAAGACCACGTACTCGTACTCGAAAAACCCGATCGAGCGGATGGCTCCGGTCGCATGGACATGACCTTCGCTGTCACGAAGCACCAGGGGCAGCGCCTGAACATCGGTGGGCTCGCCGCGAAAGACCTCGCGAGCCTCACCGAGCGGCTGAGCGCGTTTTAGCTCCTTGACAACAAAGGGGTAGCCGGCTTGCGTCAAAGAGCCCTCACCCCAGTCCCGTGCAACAAGCATTGTGTCACCATCGACCCAGCTGACGTGCTGCTTGCCCTCTGGAAGGTAAAAACCCTCCGCAACGAAGGTCCTAGCCTCGCGGTCGAACTCGCGTATGGACGCGGCATCCTTGCCGCCATCGGAAAGACTGATCAGGCAGAGGCGCTCTTCAGGCGGAAGGCAGCTGCCACCCTGAAAGATCCAGTTCTTGTTCTCGGCGACAGCCAAGGCGTCTACGTCGAGGATGGTTTCCCACTGTGGCTCTTGGCGACGATAGCTCTCAAGCGTGGTGCGCCGCCAGATGCCGCGCACATGGTCCTCATCTTTCCAAAAGTTTTCCAACCCGTGTCGGTCCAATGAAACGTATGGAATTCGATCCCTGGCCTGCAAGATGGTGAGCGCCTGCTCGTAGAAACGCTGATAACGGGGATCTGACTGGAGGGCCCCGAGCGTCTTCTCATTCTCGGCGCGAGCCCAAGCCAATGCCCCTGGATCTTCGATCTCCTCGAGCCAGAGAAATGGATCGTCAGCCAGCACCGGAGCCGATCGCTCCTGTGAAAGCGCCGTGGAGGTGAAGCAGGCAATCGAAAGCAGCGCGGCGGAAAGGAATGATGTATTCATGGACTTCTCCGGCTGAGGTCGAACGGCCGCGCTCGCAGGCCTGTCAAGGAGAAGCGTAAGCACGCAACCTATGACACAGCGCGGCTTATGCCATCTGGTGATCCATTCACTGCAAACTGCGTGCCGGCTAAAGAATTGCAAGTTTCAGCCGCTCAGGGCTGCACGACCATGTCCGGTTGCCGACATTGGTTGCGAAGCAGACACCAACAGCGCGTCGGCGGGATCGACTGTCAGACGCCGCCAGTATTTTCGATCTTCAGTGGTCAAGAAGGGGCACAACGATGCACCGCCCGCCAATGCTTATCCGCATATGAGTAGATTCGTCGCAGCTGGCGTTATCGGGCAGATTGATCGATGGCGGTCATCAAGACACAGAACAGCACGTTGATCGGCAGCCAGATCGCGATCAGGTCAAGGGCGGCGTACATGGTGATTTCCGATTCGTGACCGCAGGTATCTGTCGAGTTGGACGAGCTCCGCCTTGCGAAACACGCAAAACGCACCGACGACCCCGTTCCTCAAGGGCAGAAGCAGCAGTTGCGGGCTTACGTAGCAACGCGTGTTGGGCGCGCCTACAGTCAACAACAGGTTCAAGCGCCAGATCAGGTTCTATCGTGAGACAAGATGGCGCAACGAAGCTGTCATCAGCAGCCTTTTAGGGAGCTGGGGTCAGGCTCGAATGATCCTGAATCGACCGGCGGGAACGAGCCCGTGGTCCTTCATCGAAGGCGAACCACGCGAAAGGACGTCATAGGCGCGAGATTTTCAATCGAGAATGCCCGCTGCTAGCCGGGCCATCCGGGCTGGCTGAAGGCGAGTGCAAGCCTGGCTTCGAACTGTTCCGCAACAGCGCTGTTGCGGTCCATAGGCAAGCGCCCATTTCCGGCGCGGAACGATCAACGGATAGCATCACGCCACCCCGTGGCGCCGCCACTCGCATCAGCGTCGTTTACAATTAGCAACAAGAAGTTGGCTGGTCATGGGCCAGTCGCATGCTGGCTTGACGCAGCTCATTAACGTTCCCGGTCATCACCGGGGCCTGCGCGGCCCGCAAGAACCGCGTCAGCGCCAAAGATCTGGATCGTTGCCCTATCCTGCTACAGAGACGTGTAATCCGCCGTGCTATACTTTTCGCCCGGTCACTCCTCGCCGGCACCGAGCTCTTGCCCGCGACGATTATCGAGCGAAGCTGTCGGCGCCGTCAGATCCCAGAGTCTGTCCTGCGTATGCTTCAGTGGGGCCGAAAGCGCCTCAAAGGCCGACTTCACGTCAGCGGAGGCAGCCTCCTTTAAAGCGGCATCCGCGGGGCCGATCTCGTTGTAGGCGGTGAGAGCCTCGGCATAGTTCCAGTACAGGGGCATTTGAGCCTCGTTGGTCCAGCCAAGACCGAGATAGTGGAACTGATCAGCCGGAACCGTGACGCGGCTTTTGTCCAGCTCCTGGACATAGTCCGCCGACCATTTGTGAATGGTGTAGGATTTAAGCTTGTGCATCATCGACTGCCAGCGCTCAATGCGCTCGTCGAGCGGCATGTTGGCCGCCTTCGAAATAGCGCCTGCGATCTCTTCGGGGTGATTTGGATCCACCAGCAGCGCCTCGTTGAAATCTTCAGCCGCGCCGGCAAACTTCGATAATACCAGCACGCCGGGATCCTTCGGGTCTTGTGCAGCAACATACTCTTTCGCTACCAGATTCATGCCGTCGCGCAACGGTGTCACGACGCCAACATGGGCAGCACGGTAAAGACGCGCGAGTGCAGCCTGGCTGAACGATTCGTTCTTGTAGTGGATCGGCCTCCACTCGTCTGTGCCATGCTGGTTATTGACGTGGTTGATCGCGTTCTCCACGTCGTCCTTGTATCTTTGATATTCTTCGACGTCAGCGCGTGATGACGGGGCGATCTGCAACAGCGAGATGCTGCGCGGCGGCTCGGTGGCCAAAACCTGATTAAACGCCTCGACCCGTTTGTCGATACCCTTTGTGTAGTCGAGCCGGTCTACGCCGATTGCAAGCTTGGCGCCCTCGAAGCTTTGCAACAGCGAGAAGATTCTTTCTTGCTCTGCGGGCGAGAGGTCCGCCGCAAGATAATCCGCGAACTGCTTGGGATCGATACCGATTGGGAACTTTTGAAGTCGCGTCTGGCCGTGCTCCGTGGTCACGACGCCATCCTTGCTCTCCAGCCCAAAATGGGTTCGCAGACAGGCCACGAAATTGTTCAGATCGAAGTTCGTCTGAAAGCCGAGCAGATCGTACTTCAGCATCGACTTCATCAGTTCAAGATGATTGGGCACGCGCTCTATCATATCGGGCGTCGGCCACGGCGTATGGAGGAAAAAGCCGGTTGGCCGCTCAATGCCGAGCTCATCCAAAGCGGCCCCGAGTGGGAGCAAATGATAATCATGCACCCAAAATGCGTCCCTATCTCGTACGTCGAAGGCCGCGCGCGCAATAAAGTCGTTGACCTTTCGATAGCTGGCATAATGCTCTTGCGAGCCCGACATCCGGTCCGGCAGGGAGTGCAATGCTGGCCATAGCGTCGAATTCGAAAAACCTCGATAGTAGCCAGGATAGTCCGCGGCTGGCAGATCGAGCCTGGCGACATGGCCTGCACCAGTCTCGACGAGTGGCAGGGGTCGCTCGGTCCCGTCGCCGCGGTTCTCCGAAGAGCCCACCCAGACCGCGCCGGAACGTGCCACGACCGGCTCGAGGGCCGCGGCGAGTCCGCCGGTCTGGGGTTTATTGGGGTCGAAGGGTGCAATGCGGTTCGAAATGATGACAAGCTTCAAATCGGGTTGCTGGTTGACCGCATCGAAGCGATCCTCCACCTCGTCGAAGACATTCGGATCAGAAGGACCTCCAGCGGCTTGCTGCTCCAGCGGTATCTCATCCAGGTGCAGGTCAAAGGCCGCGTGGCCTATGGTCTCATCTTGCTGAGCGGCCTGTGATGTACTGCCGGGACCCGATGTTGCCGCGTCGAGAGTGTCATGGATTCGAACCATTACGTAACTCCGTTTGACGATGTTTCCGATTGATGCAGTTCGCAGATCAGCCCCGAGATATCTCCACTTCGCCAGGTTGGCAGGCCCAGCTTTCGGGAAGCTGACCGGCCACCAAGCTAAATAGCCGCATCGGTTCACCATCCAGGACCGCGCGCGATTGTGGCGGATGAGGCGCCGACATGTCGGATTTGAAGGCAAGACGGCCTTTTGCCTTGTACTACGAGCCGGAACAAACGGCGGACCACAGGATTCGTCGTATTCGGAGTCTATTTCAATGCTGGTGACCAGTGAACGAAGGCCGACAACACGGACGCTGCGGGGATGGGCGATCCAAGTGCTCCAATGAAGTGGGCGCCATCCGCGAGTGCGAGGAGCACGGTTGATGCAGGACCGCGCCGATCCGCATGCGGCGAGCGGGCCCTCGACTTCGCCCGTCGAGACCCGCCAGCAGACGTCTCCCCTTATGCAGCGGAGGCCGCGGTTCGCGACGTGCTGGACTCGATCGGTGAGCCTGCCCAGAATGCCCCCCTGACGAGGAGGACCGGCGCTAAGCATCGACGCCAACCCGTCTTCGATTCAGGGACCTAACCCTTTCTCCACGCGCTTGCGCGCGTTGCCGACTTTCTTGACGACCTTTTTCACCGCCGGTGCCGACTTTCCTGTCTTCTTCGCCTCGTACTGGACTTCGTAGGCCTGTCCGCCAGCCACCCGCGCCCGGTCCTGTTTTCGTCCGCGCGCCGTCTTGCTCTTCTTCGCTACCGTCATGAGTGCCTCCTGTTGTGACATCCAAGCAACGCGACAAGGATTCGCAGGTTTCGGACGATTCGAACTGTGCCAATTTGAATCGGCCTTAGCGTGGAGTTCTTCAGTGGCGTTTCAGCGTAAAAAGCCCGTGGCTATCGGCATCAAGGCGCCTTTACCCGGTTTCATCGAACCGGCACTGGCAACCTCAATCGAGAAGGTGCCATCCGGAGAGCGCTGGATTCACGAAATCAAATTCGACGGCTAACGTGTTCAGGTCCATCTGGCCAACGAGACGGCGAAGATCTTCACCCGGCGCGGCCACGATTGGACGCATCGCTTCAAGAAGATCGCTCATGACGCCTGGCGGATCAAGGCGAACTCGGCGGTGGTGGACGGCGAGATCGTGGTACCGGCCGCCGAGGGCACGACCGACTTCTCGGTCCTGCAGAACGAGCTCAAGGGCAAATCGAAGAGCACCCGAAGGCCATGCCGGTGATCTTGACGACGCCGGACGAGGTCGAGTCCTGGATGACGGCCCCTGCGGACGAGGCCTTGAAATTGCAAAGGCCGCTTCCGGATGGAAGCCTCCGGATCGTCGCTCGCGGCGTCAAGGAAGACCTAACAGGGCCAACGACGTGACCGACGGGACTGACTACCAAACGGGGCCAGCACCGCATCGGCGAAGATCATCCATGTCGATATGGACGCCTTCTGCGCATCCGCGGAGAGCGCGATTAATTAACAAGGCAGCCAGGCTGCGTTCCGTGATCGTGATCCCGCCGGCAGATGCGACGCTACTTTCGCTCATGACGAAAGAAGCCTCCCGGCCGCGAGAATTGGCGGCATCGGATCGAGTTCCTCCTGCTCCAACATTTTTGCTTCCTCACTACGGAGCCAGAGCGCCAATTGTCCGATTTCGCCTGAGCGCATAGCGAGTTTCTCGAGACCTTTCTGCGATTGCAGCGGTGACCCGAAGGCCCGTGCGAGTTTTGGCTCCATCTGATGCAGTTGAACATGAATTCCGAACGCATCTTCGAGATGCGCGGCGATCCTCAAGCCGCCGGCATCGATATCACCCCAATGGTACACCGGCGTTTCCGGCGCCAGGAGAAGAGCGTGCCGGACGAGATACACCATGCTCGACAGCACATCGCGCGCCGGAAATCCATCGGTCAGGAGTGCGAGATAGTTTCCATCGATTTCCGTGCTGTAACGCCAAAAGCTTGTCGGATTCTCGACAGTCATCACGTAGTCGACGCCGTGAGCCAAAGAAGCCTGCCGAACCAAGAGCCACGGAAGGCCGATAAACGCGTCTCCGGTACCATGGATGCTCAGCGCGTCGGAAGAGAGCCGAAGCGGACCCTTGACCTGCAGGAGATGGGCCCGACGCACGATGCCGCTCGCTTCCAGAACCTCGCGCGGCTCTTCACCGGCCAGGCTCGGATCGCGACGTCGGAGCAGCTGGGCGACGCGTCCCTCCATCCGTTCGAGGGCCTTGCTGTCCTTTGCGATCCGGCGAGAAAACGTCCGGTGATCGATATCGCGGCCCGACAGGTTCACGATGCCATGCACAAGACGGATAGTTGTGAGGAACGTGTTGATCTCGCTCACCGAGAGCCCGAGAAACGTCTTATTGTTTTTCCAGGCCGCGATAGCCTCCTGCTCGATACCTCGAAAGAAGGCATCGGCCAGAATCTCCGGGATAGCGGCCAGTATCGCCTGGCGCGCGGTCTCAGCGGTCGCTCTTGCGGGCGCTCTGACCAGGAATCGATAGAGCTTGTCAGGATCGACGAGGCGCACCCGCGCGAACTCGCCGGTGAATCGACCAAGTCGCTCCTGCTCGAGCGCGATACCGCCCGCTCGTTCCGCATCCCGCAGCACACGATGAAACTCGTCCTGCGCGGCGGGACCCCCGACCAGGGTGTAGTCGATCGTCTGCGTGATGTCGCGAGTGCGAGCCAGCGGCGCTTCAAAGCGGTCGAGCAGCCGATTCAGCAGTGTCTCCGCGGTATACTGATTATTCCGCGGCATGCCTCCGCTCCTCGCGGACACGCTCTTCGAAGAAACTTCGCGGCTGATGCATCGGGTTCTCTTTGCGCAAGAGAATGTGCGCTTCTTGATGGAAATGTTGCGGGATAGCCTGGATCGCGCGGCCGACCCGGATGATCGAAATCAACGTATCAAACGTCTCCTGATAGAGGGCCTGATGCGTTTTCGGCGCGGCCATGATGAGCCGGAGGCCGAGTTGATCGTAGAACCGGATGATCTTGTAGATATTGTCGGGATCGAGCTTCTCGAACGCCTCGTCCATCAGCATAAGGGCCGATTGGGGCGGCGCATCGCGACCGCCCCCAAGGTGATTGAAGTAGGCTGATGCGGCCGCAACACCAAGGCAGATATAGAAAGGGACGAACTTCTGTCCTCCGCTGGCCTTGCCGCGGCGCTGCTCGAGGTCGGAGATCCTGCGGTAGCCTTGCTGCGGATCGCAGATATCGATGCTGAAACGAAAGTAACTCCGATAGTCCGCTAGCTCGCGAATGCGGCGGCGATGCTGGGCATCGTCGCCATTCTCGATCGTCAGCATGTCGATCAGCTCTTTGATCTTCACCTGATCGGGATCGTTCGGATCCGGATTGCTCTGCATCAGAGCGGTGGCCTTCGGCGCCACGATGTCGAGCCGATCGATTAGGTAGCGGATGGTCTCCTTGTCTTGATCACGCTCCTGGCGGATCTGATAAACTTCCCCCATGAAGACGCTGCCGCGCAACGCCCGGTTCAGATCGTCCTTGATGCGGTCGACCGCGTCGATGTTGCCGCTAAGGCGGCTCAGGAAGTCATGCACCATCGTCTCGACCAGGGCAGTGACGGCTTTGTCAATCTGCCCCTTGAAGTTACGCAAAATAGTTTGGGTGAGTTCGCGATGTCTCGAGTCGATCCAGTCATAAAGAGTGGTCGTCTGCTCGGTGGCGACAAACTGCGTCCACTCGAAGTGCGGATGCTGGTCTGGATTCGCCTGAACATAGTCCTGGATCGCGGCGTTCAGCCTCGCCACCCGCTGGGCGGGCGCCCTGTCCTTGAGAAGACCGTCAAAATGATTGCGGACATGCGCGGGATGCCCGCGTGCGGCGCGCTCCTGCACATAGGCCGCACGAGCGCGCCGGGCAAATGCCTCCAAACCAATCGCGGGATCGTGTCTCTGACGGCGCCGATCGAATGGCGGGAATGCCTCGCAGGCGCGTTCGGCGGCCTTCTTGCGTTCGTCTGCGTTCGTATTCATCGCGCCCTTTCGTTGTCCGATGGCATCGATGAGCTTGTCTTCCTTTTCTCTCTCTTCGTCCCTTTCCTTTTTGTATTGAACAAGCATTTGCTCGACTTCGCGCTTTTCCTGCATCACCCCTTGCGGCAACTCGGTCTCGAGCTCGCGAATGAGGGCGGCTTGGCGCTCGCTCTCGCGATCCGCGGACTCGATTGTCTCAAGCAGTTGGGTCGCCGCGCCGCGATTGATCACGAGAGCCGTTTCTGCGCGTTTGATGGCCTCAAGGACAGCGAATGATCGGCGTTCATTGTTCCGCGCGGTCTGCAACTTTGTCTCGAGCTCGCGTTGCTGTTCGCTGAGCTGGGCGATTTGTTGCTCGCGGACCGATTGTCCCAAGCGCGGAATCTGCTTGAGCTGGCGATACTCGATGCCGCGGCCGTGGGCGTATTTGCCGTCGGCTGATGCGGCCAGATCGCCCTTACGAATATCATTGGCCGAGCGCGCCCGAATGATCCGGCCGAGGCGCACGTTGAGGAACGCGCGAGCATATGAATTATCGGTAACCACCGCCTCGGCCAACGTGCCAGATCGGACACTCTGGTCCTGGGCCAGCACATTCTCCGACTGGATCAGCTTGGCCCTGGTCGCCTTATAGTGGCTGTCGAAATGGCGGTAGGCCTGGTCCATAAAACGCGGCTCGATGATGAGGGCATCGGCCCAGTCGCCGAGGATCGATTCGATGATGGCGCGCCATTCGGCAAACGCAGGCGCGATATCGGCGACTTCCGAAAGACTTTGCGCCGGCACATGCATCTTCGCCATATCGGCCAGGAAGTCCTGCGTGTCGTTCGACATGTAGGTGCCGCCCGACTGCAGCTTCTTCAATATGCGATGGCCCTCGTCAAATTCCTTCGTTAAACCCGCCTTAATCGAGGCGGCGGTCTGATGACGCTCGTCGAGCAGGGCCCGGACGTCGGATAGCTGCGGCACGGCGGACACGAGCGCCGCGATCTGCTTGGGAGAATTCGGCCAAGCGGCATCGTGGACGCCGACCAGGTCGGACGTCAGCCTCGAAGCAAAATCTGTGATTTTGGCAAGACCGCTGGGAAAGGCGGGGCTGTTCGTAGCTTCGCGCAAGGAGTTGAGTGCATCGAAGATCGGCTTAGCCTCGATGACGCCGGCCTTGCGGATAGCGTCCTGGGTGTTCCTCTCGGCCTGCGCCTTCTTGATCTGCTCAAAGGCCGGCGTTCCGTCGATCTGGTCCTTGATGGCGTCCAGCCGGCGCCGGATCTGCTCGATCCCGTCGACGAGCATCTGCTGATAGGACCTGGTGCTATCGAGCTTCTCCTGCATCTCGGCGATCTCTTGGCGCTGCTTGGCAATGAAGGCACCATATCGATCGTATTCCGCGCGCTGAGCACCGTAGTTCCACATGCGCGCGTTAAATTGATCGTCCATGACGCGCTCGCATGCCGCGCGGATTGTCTCGACCGTCCTGATTTCCGCCTCGACGCGCTCGATGGTCTTCTGCATGTCGCGCCAGGTGTTGTAACGTGCCTGGAAGGTCTCGATCTCGATCGGGAGGTCGTCAAGCAGGAAGCGCTTGACGAAGTCGGTGACGCTCGTGATCTGTTCGATGTCAAAGGACAGCGCCTGGCGCAGCGCGGCGCGCGCACGATCGGGATCGAGTTGGGTCCCGCGGGCATTCGCGTTGATGATCGCGTAGAGCTCCCGCAAAAAGGCCTGATTTTTCTGCCGCTGGAATGTCTTGACCTCTCGTCCCTTACGGCGCTGTTCGTCCAGGAAAGTCTGCCACGCCTTCTCCTCAAAGCCCCTGGGTTTCGGATGGACGAAGTCTGCGAAACCCAGTATCTCGCCCTCCAGGATGAAGAGGCCGAGAACGTTCTCCTCACTGAGAGATGCCTTGGCCTCGAGACAGACGCCTGCGGTGCAGCGACGCGATCCGTCGACAGCCTCGAAGCCGAGAGCGATATATGTCAGGCAGGCGTCGCGCTGATAGCCTTCACCATCATCGAGCAAGCCAAGACAGGCCTCGCGTACGGTTCTGGTGCTGCGCCCTCCCTCGGAAACGCGGCTGTTGAGATCGAGGTAACGCCGGTTCATGCCCGTCATGACGATCTGGATCGCATCGAGCAGAACGGATTTGCCCGATCCGTTGCCACCGAGAAAGACCGCGTTGCCGCGCCCGGAAATGGGGAAGTCCTGGGCGTAGAGATAGAAATTGACGGCGGCGATGTTCCGCAACACGAAGGCCGGAATCATGATGGTGAGCTCTCCGGCGCGCTATCGGAGGCATCGCCTGCGGTATCATCCTCCTCATCGACAGGTTCAGCGGCCCGCACCGGCTGACCGGCCCATACCTCGATGCGGGCCAGGAAAGAACCGTCGACCACCTCGGTGATGGTGGGGCGGATGTAGATGTCGGCGGACACCTGGAGCGAGTGGCTCTGGTCGAACGTGACCAACCCCTTGCGCTTGAACGTCGTCAGAATCGATCGCAATTCGCCCGGCTTGAGAGTTCGGGACCCCATGGAGGAGAAGACGGTTTGGATCTCCTCTTCTTCGACGAGGATCTGCGCGCTCGAGTCGACGAAATAGCCCTTCTCGGCGCCTTCGTTGTAAAGCATACGAAGACATAGGAGAACGATGGTTTCCTGTGTCGGGACCCGCGCATTGCCGTAGGCAACCGGGCTGACGAATCCGGCATAGCCCCAGGTGTCATTGAAGACGAAGCTAAACCCGAAGCTCGCGAACAGGTCTTTGAAATAGTCGAGGTTGCTCGCGATCCGGTCGAAATGCGCGGCTCCGCCGAAATCACCGCGGGAGACGAACTGCCGGTGCAGGAGCCGGTTGGCCGTCTCGGTGAGCTGTTCAGCGCTGAAGTTGGGGTCCTGGGCTGCTTGCTTTGTCGTCCACCGCGAGAAGTAGGTCATGCTTTGCCCTGTCTGCGGCGCACGAGCACGCCGGGTCCGGAAACAAATCTGTTTGTGGTCCGAGCGGCGCTCGCGCGCACTTCGAATTCGGGGTTCGATGCGAGCGCACCCGACCGTGCTTCGTAGAGAATGGCGACATCCCGCGCCGATTCCGGCTCGAACTGGTCGAGATCGAAGAAGGTGCCGTCATCCGGCACCAGCTTCCGCATACGTTCGGCGACGGCACGGGGAGTAACGTCCATGGCGGCGACATAGGCGTCGATCATCTGCTCGCGCTTGACGTCCGCCGGATCGACTATCTTCGGCTCCCGCGTCTGCGGTTCGACCGGCTCGCGCGCTTTCTTCGCTATAGCCAGAGTGGCGGTCGCATAAGGAACCGGGATTTCAACAAGTGGCGTGACACATTCGTCGTTGCCGGCGCTCCAATGGACGAACGCTAGGCGGATCGCATCTCGCAGTCTCTCCTCGCGGACGTTGCGCGCCGTCTCCTGGTATCGCACGGTCGTGGCAATCCGGCGCTCGAGCCGATGCGAAAAGCGGTCGATCACGTCCAGCTTTTCTCCGAGACCGGCGAACACGGCACGGATGCGCATGAGATCCTGGATGATCTGGGTTTCGGCCGCAGCAATGTCGGCGACCATGCCCTGATCCGCAAGCGCAACGGCGGCTCGCGCAATCTGGCCCTCATCATTGATGAACAGGTCGGCATTCGTCAGGATACTGCGCTGAAAGCGCATCGGATTGTAGGCGGATGCCTTCAGCGCTCGGTAGTTCTCCAGCAGTATTTTCTCGACAAAGCGTTCCATGAATCTAGCCAGCAGGTCGGCGAGGCCTTCGGACCGCATCAGGTCGTCTTCGATCCGATGGAGGGACGTCAGGACACCGTCGATCGAACGCCGCAACTGCACCGCTTGACGGCGCGCACTGGCAATGTTCATGACCTTGCCGGCAGGGTCCTGATAGGCGGCGAAAATGCCGCTGTCGATCAGGCTGGCTTCCGCCGAGATATCGACCTTGAGTTCCTCCTTCAGAGTGATCAGCGAGGAAAGCAGAGCGTGGGCCTCGCGGGGCATGTAGACCTCGGCGGCCTTTCGGTTCGCCACTTCCATGATCCAGCCATCGTCCCGCAATCGCCCATAGATGACGTACTCGGCGGTCTCCGTGGTTGAGCTTGGCTCGTCGTCATCAGAAACGCTCCGGAAATCGGGGTTCTCGAGAACCTGGCGAATGACCTGCAGCACCTCGGACTTCTTCGGCGCGAAAGCAAAATCATCGAAGAACTGTTCAAAGATGGCTTCCAGGATCGCGACGTTGCGAATATGGGCCCGCGTCGACAGCAGGCGAAACAACGTGTGCGGAATGACATCAAGAAAGCTCATTCTGCCCTTTCATCGCGGGGAACCGTGTGTAAAGTAAGTTAGCACAAATCAAACAAACCGACTGAACCTATGCCCCGCCCACAAAAATATACCGATTCCGAAATTGTGGCGGCTGCGCAAGCATTGATTGCACGGGGCGAAGAAATCAATCCGATGCGCGTCCGAATGCGGCTGGGAGGGGGGAATGTCAAACGGATCAAGACCGTGCTTGCCGGGATGCCCCGGCGGCCGTCGCAAGGCCCTGTGCTTGAGGGACGCCTGCCACCCGCATTGAAACGTGAGTTGCTGCACCTCACAGCCGAAGCCTCCCAGGAAATCCTGCTTCTTCTCGCCAAATATTGGGCAGGCGTGCCCACGGCATCAACCAATACGATTGGCGAAGAGAACGCTGGGCCTCAGAGCCGCATCACCGGTCTGGAGAGAGACGGGCTCGCCCTGTCGGAGAAGCTTGCGCTCGCCGAAAGCCATCGGGAGGAGACGGAACGCGCCATGAAGCAGGTTGCGACCGAGAGGGACGATCTGGCCCGGAACTTTCGCTCCCTGCAGTCGGCCCTGCGCAATGCGGAAGCCGACTTTCGCGCCGCACAACGAACAATCGAAACCTTCGAGCGCCATCGGCGCGAGGACCGGGAGCAAATCCGGGACCTTCACAAGCGGATAGAAGAGATGATCGGCGAGATCGCCCAGCTGAAGACGAAAGCGAGCGGCGCCCCGCAACAGAAAGGGCCGCGTGGCGCTGGATCCTAGTGGATCATGCGTCAGTTGGGCTCTTAGGGTTTGCCTCATGCGTTTGCCTAGGGGAACGGAAGCGTCAAAGCGGCCGTGTAGGAACGGCCACGTCCGCCATCGAAATCGAACTCGTAGAGCCGGACAGAGCCGAGTGCCGTCTGGCGCTGGCCGAGAAAGAACGTGAAGGCGTTGGGCGCGGCGATGAATAGATGGGTCATGCCGATCCCGTCGGCCTTCACGGCCCGAACCGCGGTGGTCGCCGCGTCCGCGAGTTCGAAAGCGTGGCGCCCACTGGTAACGGACTGTGCGCCCGGTCCAGTAGTCGGCTTCAAGATCAAAAGCCGGCCGACGCTTGGAAGCGCGGTTTCGGAGTATCGGCGTACATCGGCCGAAACGTCATGGGTCAGGCCGAGCGCCACGGCAAGATCCGGCTGATCATCCCGAAGCTCCACCGTCTCCGCAACGAGGGTCGGCCAAGTCGGATCGGAGATCACGTCATCGGCCGACCAAAGCCGGCGGCCCGTGCTGCGCTGCTCGAGCTCGACTTGTCGGCCCGATTTGATGTTGATGATGGAGCCGGCGGCAAAGGCCAGCGTGACGTGGGCGTCAAGCGCTAGCCGCAGGCGCGGCTGGTCCTTAGCGGCTGCGAGCAGGAAGCCCCGCAGCGCGGGATAGAGCTTCGCTTCCCAGTCGGCGTCGCTGCGGATATATCGCTCGTCAAAGGACGGGATCATGTCCAGCACGGCATGACAACGCTCCTCAAGCCGATCGAAGGCGTGCTCGAAGGATTTGACGCCGAAGACCCGTGGTCCGCCTCGCGCCGCACCCAACAGGTCTTCCCGGGCGCAGACGGCGCGGAAGCGGGCGCGGTCGAACTCGAGCCGCCCCTGCGCCATCCACTGGAAAACGACATCGTCATAGGGGAACGCGCTCTGGTTGGCGGGGATGCGCTGCAGGCCGACATAGGCAAACAACAGGTCAAGCTGATCGCGCAGCCCATCGAGCGTATCCGTCGCCTCGCCAAATGCGAGCGTGCGCGCCAAAAGGCGAAGCTCGGTTTCATCGATGCCGAGATGCTCGCGCCAGGCCTTGCGCACGGCGCCGGCCTTGCTGTTGTCGGTCACCGAGCCATAGAGCCGCTCGAGCCGCATCGCGCCGGAGCGCGTGCCGACCATTTCGCGCAGTGGGTCGTTGCGGTCAAGGCGCCAGTTGGTCACGAGCTTGAACCGCACGCCACTCCCCTGTGGGGCGTAAGCGAGCTGCGCTTCCCGCGCGCGCTGCAGCAACGAGCGGGCATTGGCGTTGATGAACTCCGGATCGACCAGGTGGGAGTAGCCGTAGCTGTCGGGCGCGACGTGCCATTTGCACTGCATGTGCTCGCGCCGCAGCGGGTCGCCATGTTGGTCGACCGCACTGCGCGCGGCATCGTATTCGACCCAGATGTCATCGAAACTCTTTGGTCCCGTCTCGAAGCCCACGCGCACGACCGGACTGTCCGGGTCAAGAAGGCGCGCCGCGTGATACCAGAAGAGCCGCGCCTGGAAGGTATCTCCATCGCGCCGGACGGTTACGGCCTGGGTCATGCGCTCACCTCAGCATCTCGCCGTCACGGAAGGGAGGCGTCGGCACCATCGACCGGGCGATCTCGACGGCGCGCGCGCCGTCGACCGCCCTGGTCGGGTAGGCGTCCAGCACGATCGTCGGCAGCAGCCGGTGCGTCAGATCGGAGAAGGTGAAGCCATAGTCACGGCTGCCCCGCTGCGGCCCGGTCGCCGCGACCAGAGCGTCGATATGATCGCCGCCGAGGCCAATCGGCTCCAGCCGGCTGGACAGCACGAAGCGGCGCTGCTCGTCGGTGGGTCGCGCGAAGCTCAGCACATCGGCGGCACGGCGGCGCACGGCAGGATCAAGCGCATTGAGGCGATTGGTGCACATCAGGACGGCCGCCGGCAGCTTCGCATTGGCAATCCGGTCGATGCCGCGGATGAATGCGTTTACGCCAGCGCGGTCCTCGTGATGCATCTGGGCCGCCTCGCGCGACTGCGCCAGCGCGTCGGCCTCGTCGACCAGCAGGATCACGGCGCCACGCGAGCGGCCGGACGCTGACTTTAGCTTGGTCGCCTCCGCCGCCGTGTAGTCGAAGGCGGCCGAGAGCAGCTGCGTCATCTCGCCAACCCGGCCCTGGCCGCGCGTCGACAGGCTGAGCGGCAGCAGGGTGATGTCGATCTTCTCCTGTCGTGCCACCGCATCGCCGATCGTCTCGGCAAGCTCCGTCTTGCCCGAGCCGACATCGCCGGCAAGCACGACCAGCGGCGGGCGCCGCAGCACCGTATCGAGCAAGGCCTGAGCACCCGGGTGATGCTTCTTCGCCCAGTCGGCAAGGCCTGTCGGATTGACGAGCAGGCCCAGGATCTTTGCGAGCCGGTTCTTCTGCTCGTCGAGCCCGACCAGCCGGGCCAGCCGGGATTGCGGATCGATGTCGGGATAGGTGATACGGCGCTCGAACAACTCGTCGAGGGTCGGCTTGGTGTTCATCAAAAGCTCCTGACGGTGGCGCGGTCGAGGGCCCTGCCCCCGGACGAATACGTGCGGTCGTTCGACAGATAGCCGGAGATGCCCGGCTCGGGGGCGCCGCCGCGCGAAAACGGCAGGCTGGCCTTGAAGGCGTCGCGCTCGGTCTGACTGAGACGGTCCCACGCCGCCGTGTAGGTCATGTAGCTGTAGAAGGACGCGCCGCTGATGTCGGCGCCCGGGCGGATCTTGCCGGGATCGTCGTCGTTGGCCGAGGCGCCGGCGAGGTCGCGGGCGGTGTAGCGCAGGGTCGGCTCGATCCACTTGCCGTCTTTCTTGAAGCCGTAGGTGACGGTGTCGAGGTAGCCGGCCCGCAGCATTTCGGTTGCTTCGGTCTCGTAGCCCGCGATGCTTTCGTCGGACGGCTTGCCATAGAACCGCTGCATGCGCTTCAGGTCGGTCGCGACCTTGGCGGCCATGTGGCGGGCGTGGGTGACCGTGAAGGTCGTGCTCTCGGTGAAGCTGTAGCTGTAGGACATTATTGACCTCACGCCTGGAAGGAGGAGCCGAAGACCTTCTGCCAATAGGCGACGGTCAGTTGCTTGTTGGGAGCGGCCAGCGCCGCATCGATGGCATCACCGGCATCGAGCGCGCCATCTACGATCGCATCCGCATTCGCCTTCGTGTAGAGGCGGGCGACGTTGTTGGCGGCGTTCACGGGATCGATGATCTGCACCGTGTCGGTGAAGGCGCCGACCGACGAGGCCGAATAGTAGTCGCCGAAGACGATTTTCGAGCGCATGTCGGTGCGGGCGACATAGGTGAAGAAGTGCTGGAGCGCCTCCGGATAGTCGGCGAAATCCAGGCCATCATCGCAGAGCCTGGCGAGAATCATCTCGATCATGAAGGATTTGAAGCGGAACCCATCCCGCTCCTGCTTCATGCGCCGCGCCCAGAATTTTACGAGCCGGACCACCTGGGCGAAATGTTTCTCCTGGGCGCGCTTGCGCTTGGATGCGAATTCCAGATGCAGCGGAATGCTCGTCTTCAGGAACGACCCATCGTCCTGGCTGACGAGGTTGCCGTACCACTTGGGGTCGCCGTCATAGAGGATCGGCACGACGTCGACGTCGAGTCCCGTCCCCCGGAAGGAAACGGTGACGGAATAGGTCTGCGGCTGGACTTGGTCGGGGCTAAAATTGGGGAAGGCCTTGCGCAGCCGCTGGGCGAGATAGTCGAGCAGCGCTTGCACATCCTTCGGCGCGTCGGCGCCGCTGATGTAGCAGGCGATGTCGATGTCGTTGAGGGAGCGAAGCGCCGTGCCTTTCGCCAGGCTGCCCGAGAGAAGCATCTTCTTCAGCGTGAAGTCCGGATGCTCGGACAGATAACCTTCGAGCTTCTCGCGAAGCCGCCGGGCCTGCGCCCGGTACTCATCCGCCTTCTCTTTGGGCAGGTTCACCTTGTCCTGCGCAAAGGCGGCGATCTCGTCATGGCCGACGTGTTGCCGTCCCATATCCTGCTCCTGTTTGGCCGGCTGCCCAGGGGCGGCGGCGTTCGAGATCAGGATATAATAGCCAAATTTTAGCTATTCAAGATGCCAAATTTAGCTATTCCGCATTGACATAATCCATTGATTCTCTATATGCTGCGCACAACGACGGAGGATGAGATGACGGCGAAGCGAACCATGACGCTGAACCTCACCGACGCCGAGATGCGGGTTCTGGACGAATTGTCGGCCCGGAAGGACATCACCAAGACCGCCGTGCTCCGGCAGGCCTTGCGCCTCTATCAGACGATCGACGCTCGGGTCGAAAAGGGCGAAAAGCTCTTGTTCGAGAACGACGCGACGAAGGAGAAGGCGGAGTTGATGCTTCTATGACGGTCGATGTCTCGAAAATCTATCTTCTCGATGTCGCGACCGGTTCAGACGTCGAAGCCGAGCTGCGCGATGCGATCGAGCAAGCGCAGCTCGACGACTGGCAAACCAAGTGGCGGCCAGCCCTGCTGACAGTGCTTCAGGAGCTCGTGCGCAAGGGCGTGCCGTTCGAGCAGTGGCCGCAAAGCTGGCACTGGAACTGGGCGCAGAAGACCGCGCGCGTGCAGGGCCTGCTGGCTTTTCGAGGCTTCAGCATTATCGCGCAAGGCGAGACTCAAGCTCTGGCACAAGTTGATCTGACAAAGGCGTGCCGGGAATCAAATCAGCGCGGCAAGCCGCTCGTTTATCTCGACTACCTCGAGGTCGCTCCCTGGAACCGACCAGACCTCGGGAACGTTCCGCGTCTGCGTGGCGTCGGTACAGCCCTCATCACGGCCGCCGTCGCGCTCAGCGAGGACGAGGGCTTCAAGGGACGACTGGGGCTGCATTCCTTGCCCCAGGCCGATAACTTCTACCGCAAGATCGGGATGACGGATCTGGGGCAGGACGCGGCATACCAGAATTTAAGATACTTTGAGATGACCAGCGAGCAGGCTCGCGCGTTCTTCGAAAAGGAGGAGAACGATGAAACTTGAACGAAGCAAAGAGTGGTGGATGGCTCGGGCACGTCGTGAAGGCGACGCCGTCATCGGCGCCGGCTTGCTCGCGTTCGACCCGGTGCCGGAGGAGCGGCCGGCCACCATCGCACAGACGGCGGCCGGCGAGGAAACGCGGATCGCGTTTGGCAAATTCGTGAACCTGATGCGCCGTCGCCGCGGCTTTTCGATGGAGAGACTGGCCGAGGTCGCCGACCTCGACGCCAGCGAGCTCCTCGTGATCGAGGACGACGTCCATTATGTTCCGGAGCCGCGAACGGTCTTCAAACTGGCGCAGACCTTCGAGGTGTCGCAGCGGCGCTTGATGCAGCTCGCCGGACTTGCCGCGGCGAATGATGCCGGCTTCCGGCAGGAAGCTGTAAGATTTGCTGCGCGATCCGAGGCTGTGCAGAAGCTCACTCCAGAAGAGAATTCCGCCCTTGAAGCGTTCGTCGCTGTCTTGAGCGAGCAGGATCCCAAACGAGTGAAGTGAAAAACGTCAGCCTCAAAGATCGGACGATCGCCGACATCGACGGACAGGTTGACAAGGTCCTGCGGGGCCTTGGCAACCCCGAGCCGCCGGTCGACCTGCGCCTTGTTCGGGAGCTATTGAAGCTCGACCGCGGCTTCTACTCGACTACCGACGACAGTCTTTTGCGGGAGACTTTCTCGCGCCTGAAGGTCGCCGGCCTTCAAGTTCTCTTGCGGCCAACCATCCTGCGCGACGCCGTCCAAAGTCTCAGCCTGAAGGCCCTCTATCTGCCCGACCAGAAGCGGATCCTGCTCGACCAAGATCTCCCTATTCTCAAGCACCGCTGGAACGAGGCCCACGAGATCGGCCATGACATCATCCCCTGGCATATCGGAATGATGTTGGGCGACACGGAGCAGACGCTCACACCCGCGTGCCATCAGATCATGGAGGCGGAGGCGAACTATGCCGCTGGTCAACTGCTTTTTCTCGCCGGGCGCTTTGTGGAAGAGGCCACCGCTTCGGTACCGAGCCTTGCCTTCGTCAAGAGCCTGAGCAAGGAGTTCGGCAACACCATGACTTCCACGCTCTGGCGCTTCGTCGAACAGGGCCATGGCGACCGGCCGATCGTGGCTCTCGTCACCGGCCATCCGCATCGGACACGGCGCAAGGCCGATTTCGATCCTTCGAACCCGTGCCGGTATTGCGTGGAATCTCCTCCTTTCCGCGAGCGGTTCGGCGCCATGCGCGAGACCGACCTGCTCGCAACCATCGTCGGCTATTGTGGTTCGCAGCGCGGCGGCAGTCTCGGCCGCAGCGAGGTGCTGCTCGCGGACCTCAATGGCGATCAGCATGTTTTCGATTTCGAGACGTTCTTCAATCGCCACGAGGCGTTGACACTGGGCTATTGGCTACGCTCGTACAACGTGCCGGTGCCAGTGCGAGTGTTCTAAGGAGATGGTCCAGCGGACGACATTCTTGCCGAAACCGTCCTTCTTCCTATTCTAGAGCTTCTTGCGCGTGGCACTGAGGCTAGCCGGGATGCCGGCCGTCTCCTGCTTGGTGGCGCAAGCCTCGCCATATGGGATGAAGCCTTGCGAGGAGCGCCACCTCACGCGGTTGGGCTTCCGTAGTCCACCGCACGACGGCCAACGTGAATAGGATATTGCGGGCGGCCTCCGAGATTTGGTGCTCGAAGGCGTGCGACCAAATTTCCTCTGGTGAGTCGAGCAACTTGGCAATGTGATCTTGATAGCTACTCGCTGGCACGTCTCTGACGCGGGCGTAACCTGATAGCCACTCGATGAGGCGCGGATTGAAATTCCGATGCCGGATGATGCGAAAGAAGAACTCGTCCGCAATGATCGCTGTCTTATATTCGGTTGGCAGATCGCTGAAGTAGAGATGGTTGTAAAGGATTCGCGCCTTTTGCCCAAATGAGTAGTCCTGCAATTCGAGGATGCAGCGATGGTCGAGGAGCGATCCGCCACGCAGCTTTTCGGAAACGCTCATGGCTTGCCGAACGCACAATCCTCGCGATCGGAAAATTGTTGAGAAGTGCGTAATTGCGCTGATTCCGGACCCACTGGTTTTCAGAATGGGCCGTATTCGCGATCGAGTATATTCCTTTTTCATACGGGTTTGCGTATAGATTATAGATATACGAAATCGCGTATATTTCCGGAATATACGCGATCTGGTATATTCTATTGGAGGTTGGATATGACGCAGGATATTGCCCGCACGGAAAAGCAGCTGGGAGCCATATTACGCCGGGCTCGCAAACAGGCCGGACTGACGCAGTCCGATCTGGGTAAGCGCATGCACCTGCGCCAGGGAACAGTCTCCCGCCTGGAGGGGGGCGCGCCTGCAATCCAGCTGCGCACACTGATGGAAACTCTGGCGGCCCTTGATCTCGAGTTGGTCATCCGCACGCGCAGCAAGGCGAGCGCTGCCGACATTGAAAGCGTCTTCTGATGGCCCGTCCGCGAACAAACGCTCCCTTGCATGTGTTCATCAACGGACGGTTGGTCGGGACGCTTGGGCGGGAGTCAAGCGGAGCAATCGATTTCCGGTACGATCCGCAATGGCTGGCCTGGAAAGCCACTTTTCCGATTTCTCTATCGCTGCCCCTTCGCGAGGACCGCTACATCGGCGCGCCGGTCATCAACGTATTCGACAATTTGCTTCCCGATAGCGAACAGATCCGCAGACGCGTGGCCGAACGTGTTGGGGCGACTGGAATCGACGCCTATAGCATGCTGACCGCGCTCGGGCATGATTGCGTTGGCGCGCTCCAGTTTTTGCCTGAAGGGATTGATCCAGGTCCGGCCGGGAAGGTCGATGGGAAACCGATCAGTAACGCCGATATTGGCAAGATCATCCAGAACCTCGCCGCAGCCCCGCTGGGGGTTGGCGAGGATGAGGAATTCAGAATTTCGATTGCGGGCGCGCAGGAGAAAACCGCCTTACTTCGCCGCGATGGCAAATGGTACAAGCCGGTCGGCACTGCCGCGACCACGCACATTCTTAAGCCGCAAATTGGCCGGCTGCCAAACGGCATAGACCTCTGCAACAGCGTTGAGAACGAATATTTCTGCCTGCAACTGCTGTCCGGCCTCGGCGTGCCAACTGCCAACGCGGAGATCGGTGACTTCGGGGGACGCCGAACGCTCATCATCGAGCGATTTGATCGCCGCTGGACAGGCGACGAGCGCTTGCTTCGCCTTCCCCAAGAAGATGTTTGCCAGTCTCTGTCGGTCCCGCCCTCGAGGAAATACCAGTCGGAAGGCGGCCCGGGGATGAAAGAGATTCTGGAGCTGCTCAAGGGCAGCGACGCGCCGGCCGAGGATCTGGCGACATTCATGCGCGCAGCCATCGCGTTCTGGCTTGTTGGAGCAACGGATGGTCACGCCAAGAACTTCAGTGTGTTTCTAAGCCCCGGAGGGCGCTTCCGCCTCACTCCCCTGTACGACGTGCTCGCCGCCCAACCGAGCCTGGATGCAAAGCAGATTCAACCCAAGGCGCTCAAGCTCGCGATGTCTGTCGGCAAAAGCCGTCACTATAGAATGAGCGAAATTCAGCCTCGCCACTTCATCCAGACGGCCGAAATTTCCGGTGTCGGAGCTACCGTCGTCCGTGCAATTTTCGAGTCTCTGGTAGAAAGTTTCGAGCCGGCTTTCGCCCGGGTTCTTGAAAAGCTTCCGAAGAACTTTCCGTCGGAACTGACGGAGTCGATACGGATCGCCGCTCTGCACCGGATCACTATGATCAAGGAAGCCAGGTCCGATGCAGCATCTTGATTCCGGCTGAGACCAATAAAGGGGTGCCGCCGGCAGCAAGGGATTCTTGAGGTTCGACGCATGCGTTCTTGGAAAACATAAAACAACGCGCGCCTAACCTCACAGAGCCCCGATTTCAGCTCGAGATCAAAACGGCATTTCAGCTCCCACGAAATATTGGAAGAACGCGATCTCGAAAGCAACCTCGGCGAGGGGCAGTCGCCCACATCGGAAAGGCGAACCCAACAGGATCAATTCGCCTTAGCCATCAATCTGCCGCGCGATCAGAGTCAATTCGATATTTCCGCGTCTATTTAAGGCTTCTACATCTAGTCCGGCGGAGGCCGACGGCCAAGAAGCGATCCAGCATGGCATTGACCTGGTCTGCAACCTCGATCGTGTTGAAATGTCCGGCGAGCATTGTCTTCGCTATTACCAGCTGTGGACAGATCTCCTGCAGCCGATCGAGATCGCGCGTCACGTTCACAAGCGGAACATCTGCGGAAATATAGGCCATGGGAATCCGGCAGGCTTCCGCTGCAGGGACGGGATCATAATTCAAGGTTGCGTTCCTTATCATCGAATAGGCCACATGCTGTGGCGTTTTTTCGCAAGACGGAAGCACATAGGTCTCGTATATCGTCTTTCGCCGGGTGGGATCGTCAAAATCGCAGCCCATCTCCCACGCATTTGTCTTTGAGACCGCTAGATAGTCGGGTCCGCCAATGCCTTCCAATAGCCTTGTAAGCTCGCGAGATTCGCGCAAGATCGGAGGCGGCATGACGATTGTGTCGATCATGACCACGCCTGAGGCCAGGTCAGGATAGCGGCCGCACAGTTCGAGCGCGATCCGCCCTCCCATGCTGTGGCCGATTACAACCGGCTTGAGCAATTCCAGCTGAGCGCATTGCCAAGCGATATCGTCAGCAAATCCTGCGATGGTGTACTCCTGCTCGGGCGCATCGCTGGCGCCGTGGCCGCGAATATTGACGGCCACGACACGATGGCTTTGAGCAAAATGGGCGATCTGCGGCGTGAAGATGCCGTGGTCGCCGGTCCAGCCATTGATAAGGAGCAGCGGAGGGGTTTGCGGGGCTGCAGGTCCGACCTCAACATGTGCCAAACGTACGCCGTCGCGACACAACAAGACGGGCTGCAATGTTCCACAGGAAATCACGGTCTTTCCTCCTTAACTTGGTTGGCATTCAAGCGACCTGGACGAGATGTCCGGCCGAAAGAACGACGCCAGAGGACGAGGCAACAGGGTGAAGGCGAACGAATTGGGATGAATGCGCACGGCCTTATTTCTCGTGATCTGTGTCAGGGCTAGCGCCATGTCGCAGCTTTGAGCTGTCTCGTCAGGGAGACAATGCATTCGACCGGGCACCCGCCCCCGAGATCGCCGGATCGGGACCGGGATGCAGTTCGTCACGAGCGGCTTCGTCGCCGTCGTCCGATCGCGGCAAGGATCTCCATCTCCTGGACAAGAGGCGATGTATCGATATCGGCTTTGATAACTTCGCCGAGCTTTCGGGCTGCGACCTTGAATTGCGATCCTTCGATCAGCTGCTTTGTCGCTGTCGCTATCTCCGGTTCGGATGCTGTCGGTGGCAATCGAAGCCCTACGCCCTTTGATTCGACCCTCGCTGCGTTCGCCGACTGGTCTCTTCCCATTGGCAGAATGAGTTGCGGCAAAGCATTGATGATTGAGCGGGTGACCGTCCCGTGGCCTCCCTGAGATATGACAAGAGAAACATCCTTCATAACGGTGTCGTGGGGCGCGCCGCAAACCAGATGGACGTTCTTCGGAGCACGAAAACTGGCTATGTCCAGATTCGGACCTGCGGTGAAAACAGCTTCGATATCCATGGCGCCGACGGCATTGATGACGCGTTGAAACAAGTCTTGCTGGCCCTGCGCTCCCGTGCTGCAGGCGATCAGCGCGCGGGGACGATCGAGCCCCGCGGACCAGGGAGCCTGCCACGACCTGGACCAGTCCGGCACATCGAGCAAGGGTCCGATATAGCGGAAACTGCCCGGAAGAGCGTCCGCCTTGAAATCGAAGGCCTGGCTGATGGCCAACAGAACTCGATCAGCCTGATCGAACAGGTCCATGGCGTCTGGAAGAACAGGCAGGCCGAAATCGACGCGGGCTCTATTGAGGACAGGAAGGGACGCGTTCATCGCCGCAGCGAGCGCGGCAGAGGCTGCCTCGACCTCGGCGCGCTCCTTTGGCGTTTTCGGTTGCCCCAGCCCGGAAGTCGCAGGCGGCATTCCGGGAAGAATCCGAATGCTGACGTGAGGCGAGAGAAACGCGAAAGGCACGCCAGATGCCTGCGCCCCGACCGCCGCGCCAAACAGGAGGTCGAGACCGAGGACCGCATCTGTTGGCACGCGAGCAATCTCGTCGCGAATATCGGCTGCGTAGGCCGAGCAAGGCTCAAAGACGACCCTGCGCATGCGATCTCGCAAGTTTGAGACATCCGTTGGGTCCGCGGCCTCCCCCTTGGGGCCGCGGCGCCATGTCACGAATTCGAAATCAGCGGCCTCGACTTCTGACCGCATGGCCGGATCGGCGATCACCCGGACATGATGACCATGTCGGCGCAATCGGCGAGCCGCTGTAAGCAGCGGACTGAGATTTCCCAACGTGCCCCACGAGGCGAAGAGAAAATTGTAGGACGTCACCGCCACTCCTTTGCAGTCGCGCATTCGAAAATTCCCACTCTCCTCATGCGGCGCTACTCGAATTCGCGCGTGCGCCCCCTGGGACGCTGCATGCGAGCAGTCCGGCAGGCGGGAGACGGAAGCGTATTACCCGCATGACAGAAACGCGCCGGGCTTCCAACGCGCTGGAGCGATGTGGCGCGATTCTTCGAAGAGAACGCGACCGACGTATCGAGATGGTGCCCTCACGCCTGGTGCGCCGAAGTACGGATCTCTTGAAGAGAAGCGTGAAGGCCGTGACTTGTCGATGATCCATTGATGCCGCGTGTCGTTTTCGTCATGGCCTCAAACCTACAAGCTCACGCCACGTGAGATGCAAGTTGTTTTTGGCAGTCTCGCAGACCTCATTTTAGTCTGCCGCCGGCGAAGTGCGCCTCCGCGCACTCCTGACTTTCGAGGAAGAGAAACGAGCTGCCTAATGCTACTTGTTCGGCCATCTGATCCGCCTGTCGCGACCCGCCGGGATCTACAACCTCGCCGCCCAAGGTCACAACCCGCAATCCGCTGCGTACGTCACATCCCGACAGAAGACATGCATGCATGGCCGCCAGCATGCCCCTGGAACGTCGCCACCGAATTGTCAGATTTCCGACATTGCCGGCTTCAACCGACGTGGCTGTGATCTGACAGCACCGTAGTCCGCATCTGACGTGTTTTGACGCGACGCGATGGCCACGATCCTATTCGGATGTTCGCCCGGGAGGGACGTGGAGGGCCGCGAGTAGCGAACCGTCGTCGGCAAACAGGTCCCAGATCATGATCCCGGCAAGTTTACGCTCGCGCGCGTACTTCGCCTTGCGTGCGATGGAGAGCGGATCGTCGTAGCTGATCCATATGCGCCGTTTGGCGTCATAGAGCCACGGTACCTGGGCCTCCTCGCTCCAATACCGGCGAAAGCCCTGCTCTTGCGGTCGCCGGGCAACAAGCTCCCGATAATCGATGCCGTCGCTCCCTCCCCACTCCCCGCTCACCGCCGCCCCCTTTTGAAAGAGCCCGCTGTGCTCCCGCGGAATGTCCGCAACAGCCCGGCCATAGAAGGCTACTCCGAGCGTGATCCTGCCCGGCGGCACACCGGCCCGGATCAAGGCATTCACACTTGCGTCGACATTCAGATCGGGATCCGGATCGCCTGCGCTGGCGAACAGCGGAGCATTGAAGCCGGCAAAGGCCGAGCCCGCGTGATAGTCATAGGCCATCAGATGGATCCGGTCCACCAGCCGGGCCAGAGCGGCCGCCTCTAGATTGACAATCTTGTCGGGCGCGGCCGAAACGGCAATGGTGAGCTCCAGCTCCCTGCGCCCCTGTGCGGAAAAGGCGGTGAGCTTGCGGCGGAGTTCGGCGATCAGGAGCGTGAAATTTGTACGGTCCTCGGGGCGTGCGAGATTTCCTGCGCGTCCTCCCGAGACGGGAAACTCCCAATCGACGTCCACACCATCGAACAGAGCAGGATACGGCCGAAAGAACGCCTCGATGACAGATTGCGCGAAGCGCGCGCGCGAGACCGGCGTGGCAGCGGCGACCGAGAAATATTTCGATCCGCTCCATCCGCCCAGTGAAATCAGGATCCGAAGCTCCGGACTATTCCGCTTCAATTCGGCGAGCTGGGCGAAATTGCCGCCGAACGGATTCGAGGGCGAGGTTCCGTCGCAGGCTCCTGCGTCGGCGCAGCGATCCGCAAGTTCGGCCAGTCCGTCCGCAGAAACGGTACCGAACGCATACATTAAATGGGTCAGCTCGCGAGCCGGGATCGTCTTGATGCTTGGACCGCCTGGCCGGGCCTTCCACGGGGCGACATAGCCGGCGAGCACGGGGCTTCTAGCCGGCGCGGCTCGCCCCCGCTGCATCTGCGCGTATCCGCACAGGAGGGTAGACAATCCGGCAGCAGCGAACGTTCGGCGACTAACGGCCACGACGCACGACCTTAAGTTCTCTGCCGGACTGCCCCTTCGTACCAACCGACATCTCGATCACCTCTATGATATCCCCGCAACCGCGCACCTACTAATCTCGCACCGACCTGGTCCGCAGCGTTAGCCGATCAGCAAAGAGCTCAGGAGATGTCGTCCTTATCTTTGCCCTTGCGCCGGAGCAAGTCACGATAGCCACCCCGCATGAGACGCAGCCCCATCTGGACCAGACGAATGGTCCGGCTACGCAGATCGTGTGTCTTCCAGCCTCGACCCGGAATGCGGTTCATTCCAAACAGGCCTTGCGCGATCTCACGATAGCTGTTCCCTTCCAGCCATCCGTCCACGCCACGCAGAGCGAAGATATGACGGTGCCGGCTCGCAATCGATTGAGCAAGAGGGGGCGGTCCGACCGGGCGCTGTTCGAGCGCTAGCCACAATCGATGAGCTGCGCGCAAGCGGATGTCGAAGTTGCGATCTAGCGGCAGGTCGAGGGCAACCAACGAGCCGCTGGGTACGAGTTCTCTCAGCCAAAGACGATGCCTTACTCCGCCGAGTGGCACGATAGCATGCCATCCATCTGGAGCCTCACGAAAGTCGTGGCCCACCAGATTGCCGAAATCAAGTTCATACGTTTCGGAATCTGTCGAGCAGATCGCCTGGCGGACGGTAAGGACGCTCGACAGTGCCTCAGGTGCCCAGAAAACAGCTTGTTCGACGAACGCCTTCTGCGGATCAGCCGGGAAACGTTAGTCCCCACTTCCTTCGGAAGGCATCTGTTGCGCTGGATTGTTTGCTGCTGACCAGAGTCCTGTAGTCTTTTTGATACTCGCGATCGCGGCGTAGCCACTCCCAGGCTATGTCAACCGCTTCGGCCGTCTTGATTTCGTGGTATGCGTTCTCTGATCTCCAGTCCGCACCTGGCATCGCAACTCTTTCCCTGCACATTTGAATGCACGAAAAGGAAACTGCAACCTTGTGACGATTTATGGTTGTGCTCTCGCTGTGATCCAGTGTTTGGCGCACTTGCGCGATGAAACGATCGACTTTTTCGATTGGAACGGACTCTGATCTGTTTCGGACGCTTTCATCCTCACTCTTCGGCGGCCCCTGCGCAGCCGATCACGCCAGCCGGCGCGTCCTGCCCAGCGATCATACTGTTGCTAATGTTACGAGACTCTATGCTGGCGAATTGGGCATCCCCAACCCGGCTCTGACGGCGACTTGCCCCTCGTTGGTATCCGAACGCCTGATCAACCGAAGATGGCGCGATAAAGATAAACCGAACCCTCGCGCACCCGCAGAGCCTCCAGACCGCGGAAAGGATTGCAAGATCAGCGTCGCTTGAGCGGGCATCTTGTGATCGTCTGGCTTAATCAGAGTTCTTCCGCACGGCGGCGGCGAGACCCAGCAATTTGAGTTCAAGTCAAGCTACCAAGGCTCTTGATTGATCGAGATGACAAGGGCGTGTCACCTTCATTGACGAACGTCGGCAGGTCAGGCGCACAAGGAAGCGGCATGCAAGAACAAGCACCATCTGTCCTCGCCAAAGGCTCTGCTCAATCCGCGGATTGCTCATTTGCCGAATTGATGCGCGCCCAGGTCTGCTGCAGCAGCGAACTCTCATTCCTCATGGAAGCGCATGACGGCCTCTCCGCCGCGATCGCTGAGCGCGCAGGTTTCAAGGGCCTGTGGGCATCTGGTCTGTCGATAGCCTCCTCTCTGGGCTACCGCGACGCCAACGAGGCATCATGGAATCAGCTTGTCGACGTCGTCGAGCGGATTGTGGAGACCAGCCAACTTCCGGTTCTGGTCGACGGAGATGGCGGCTTCGGCAACTTCAATAACGCTCGCCTGGTGGCGCGCAAACTCCGTCAGCGTGGCGCTGCGGGTGTCGCGCTGGAAGACAGCTGTTTTCCGAAGACGAATTCATTTGTTGGTGATCGGCATCCCCTCGCCGACATCGATGAATTCTCGGGCCGGTTGCGCGCCGTAAAGGACACGGTCGCGGACGATTTCATCCTCGTGGCCCGCATCGAGGCATTAATCGCCGGGCAAGGAATGGACGACGCAATTTCGCGCGCACACGCTTACGCCGATGCCGGGGCCGATGCGATCCTGATTCATTCGCGAAGGACCGCAGCCGACGAAATCCTCGCGTTCATGCGCGCCTGGCAGAACAGGCTGCCGGTGGTGATTGTTCCAACGAAATACTATCGGACGCCGGTCTCCGCCTATCGCAAAGCCCGGATTTCCACAGTGATCTGGGCCAACCACTCCGTGCGAGCAGCAATAGCGGCAATGCGGCAGGTCTGTGGTCGCATCTTCGCTGAGGAAAGCTCTGTGAGCATTGAGCCCAATATCGCAACGCTCGACGAGCTCTTCGAACTGTTCAAGTACAACGAACTCGCCGAGGCGGAAGCGCGATATCTGCATTCTGGAGACACCCGGCAATAGCCTCATTCCCGCATTCGCGTACATGCTCCTGAAGGACGGCCGCCATGCAACCATCTGCTCCACGACAGCATTCCGCTTCACTTTCCGGCGAGGTGCTTTTTAACAGTACTCATGCTGGAAACAGCACCAAACGGCACGAAAGTTCTTACCAGGCTGACCACTGCACCCCTGCGATGCCCCGCGCCGATCCCCTCACCTGGCGGAACAACCTACTGAGATCTACGAGCGCACTGAGCCGGCCGATCGGGACGATATTTCGTCCCATTTGAATGCGGGGTCCTCTGAAAGATCTCCCTAGGCGTCACGCCGCACTCGCGAGTTCCTGCAGTATCTTGATCGACGGAGAGCGCTCATGGCTGCGTTTGCCAGCGTCCATTGTCGTCTCTAGCTCGGACGGCCCGGATATTGCGTGTCGAATTCACGACGGCTTGGAACAAAGACGAGATATCCCCCGACAATGAAGCGGCTCAAATGGCTATCAATGCACCCAAGAAAGCCGTGATCCTCGCAGCCGGCGTCGGCTCTCGCCTTCGACCGCTGACGGATCTACGGCCGAAGCCCTTGGTCGAGGTCAACGGCACGCCGATCCTCCACAATGCTCTGCGCAACTTGGAAGCTGTTGGCGTCGAAGAGGTGACGCTCGTGGTCGGTTACCGCAAGGATGCTATTCAATACGCGTGCGGTCGCCGCTTCGGTACGCTTGGGATCAACTATGTGGATTCGCAGGCCTTCGACCGTACCGGCAGCGCCTATTCGCTCTGGCTCGCGCGCGACGCGCTGCTTTCCGGGGACTGCTTTCTCCTCGAGGGCGACGTCTTCTTCGAGGAGGATGCGCTACGTTATCTGCTGCTCAGCCAGGCGAGCAACGTGGCTGCAATCGCTCCTTTCGATGAATTGATGGAAGGGTCGGCAGTTCTGTTGTCGGATAGCGGCCTCATCTCGGAGTTCCGAATGAAGCAAAGCGGGGCGAACCTGGCCGCGAATGGGCCAAGGCTTTTCAAGACAATGAACCTGTTACGATTTTCGGCACCGACTCTCCAGGCGACGATCGTTCCAGCGCTGGACGAGATCATCGGGTCCGGAGTGACCCAGGCCTACACAGAGGAGCTTCTTTCTTATCTTGTTGAACTGCGTGGCCTGCAGCTGGCAACGGCGCGATGCGATCACCTCAGGTGGTACGAAATCGACACTCCTGAAGATCTGCACATCGCAGAGCGCATTTTCAGAGGAGCGCAGCGCCAAGGCACGACTCGAAGACGGTGAAGTCCAATGCTCAAATATCTCTGGGATCCAGCGAATGCCATAACAACCGGGGGTCTTCTTTTTTCGTCCGCCAGTCTGTTTCTTGCTCTTTCAGGTCGTCTTGAGCTGTCGATAGCCGCGGCACTTTGGGCCGTCCTGTGCGATCACCTGGACGGGATCGTGGCAGCTCGCACAAAGCATCGCCATCCAGATGTTGCAAAGATGGGCAAGAGCCTCGACGGGTTTGCGGACATTATCTACGGAGCCGTTTTGCCCGCCGCAATTGTAATCCAACTCAGCCGCTCCTCCATTCTTGCCTTGATAACTGCAAGCGCCTTACTCACAGCAGGGGCAATCAGGCTCAGCTACTTTGCCAACTTCGGCAAGTCAGCCGATGGGCGTTTCCTGGGGGTGCCGCTATCGTATGATGTTCCGATAATGGCCGCTGTTTTTGTTGTTCGACCGCTGTTTCCAAGTGACCTATTCGTAACTCTGACGCTCAGCATCTTTCTCGTACTTGCCGGACTGCATGTTTCATCTATCCGGGTGCCATCGCCGAGCCCGGCCATGTACGCCGCGATCACCGTCTTCGCCATAGTCGCTTCGACCGTCCTCGCATTGAGGCCTTTCGATTAGACCGGTCCGAGCACGAAGCATAGACACGCAAGCTTCGCAGAACCAAGGAGAGCCTTTAACTTTGCGCATCGTCGCAGTTCACGAGACTCCGGCGGATAAAGTGACGAAGTTGCTGACCGCGCTCGCCGCACGATCGGCGATGGCGCAGCGGTAGCCAGCTCGCTCATGGGGCGAACCAGGTCTCGGCAGCTTCTTATTCGTTATGGGGCAAAGATGGATTCGACGGCACAGTTTGCATTTCTCAATGGCCAAATCGTTCGCTGGAACGATGCCAAGGTGCATGTTTTCGCACCGGTGGCAAAGTATGGCATAGGTGTTTTCGAAGGAATACGCGGCTATTGGAATGAAGAGGCGCAGCAAATGTACCTCTTTCGTCTCGCAGAGCACCTTGATCGGTTTGCGTTCTCGCAAAAGGCGATGCGGTTCGATCAGGGACCATCGCGGGAAGAGTTGACAAAGGCCGTCGTTGGCTTGTGTCGCGCAAATGCGTTTCGTGCGACCGTGCATATCCGGATGATGGCTTTCATCGACGGGCCTGGCGAGATAGGGGCAACGGGACCCGTAGGAACCGCGATCACGGCGCTCCCACGGCAGTCCGCGCAGCAATCCATCAAAGGCGCTTCTGCTCAGATTAGCTCCTGGATGCGCATGCCCGACAATGTGATGCCCGCGCGCATCAAGTGCAACGCAAACTATCATAACGCTCGATTGGCAACCATGCAGGCCCAGCGGGACGGTTACGATATAGCTTTCCTGCTCAATTCAAGAGGAAAGCTGGCCGAGGCCCCAGCGATGTGCATCTTCATCGTCCGCGAGGGTCAACTGATTACGCCGAGCGGGACCAACGACATTTTGGAGTCGATTACGCGCCAGACCGTCATCGAATTGGCAGGCAGACACCTCGGGCTAATGACGGCCGAGCGCGATGTCGATCGGACTGAACTGGTTCTCGCCGAGGAAGTGTTCCACTGCGGCACCGGCGCTGAAATTGTGCCGGTGACATCTGTAGACCGTATACCTGTGGGGAACGGTCGACCTGGAGCGGTAACGCAACAGCTGATCGAGATCTATCGGGCAGTTGTTAGCGGTAGAGATGGCGCGTATCCCTCATGGCGGACTCCGGTCTTTTGACCACATATTCAGACGAGCCTTATCAACGGCCCGGAAAGATCCCTTGAACGGGGGTCGATGTTTGGGCACGAGGGTCTTGAGATTGCAAGCCTCTGAGAATTCGAACAAGCCCCGGAATGTCGAACCTTGACGTAGCGGGTTGGGAATGTGAGGGACGAGCGCCGATAGCGATCTCGGTCCAACGCTTTGGAACAAGGTGACGATGTTGGGCACGCGTTATGTTTGTGCTCGTCGCAGCCGTCCAGACGAGACAGAGCTCTCCGCCGTCTCACATTTGTCAGAAGTTTCCAGCGGCACGCTTGCAGCGATGCGATCGACACTTCGGTCGATCTCAAGCCGCACTGTGACGAAGCGTTTTGTTACCCAAAATCGAGCCCTGATAGGTGACAGCGCCCTTGGGCGGTGGGCATCCTGCGCGTTCAGTCACGACGGATGGCGCCATATTAAACATCCACGGGGGTGAGCCAATTGAGCCAGAGATTTGTGCGCCCGTGGACAAGATCGAAGTAGGCCGCTTGTAGTGCTCTCACCACAGGCCCGGCCTTCCCGTCGCCCACTGGGAGGCGGTCGATGCCGAGAATCGGCGTCACTTCCGCTCCCGTCCCCACCAGGAAGGCCTCATCGGCCGCATAAAGTTCGGAGCGGTTCACAACCCGCTGCTCCATCGGCAGGCCGAGGCTTTCGCGCGCGAGCTTGAGGATGGTATCGCGGGTGATACTTTCAAGCACGTCTTCGCAGAGCGGCGGCGTCACCACGACGCCATTGCGGACGATGAAAGGCGTTGACGTGGGGGCCTCGGCCAAATTGCCCTGCTCGTTTAGCAGCAGGGCCTGCTGGTAGCCGTCTGCAAGGGCCTGCATGTGAGCCAATCGCGAGTTGTGGTAGTTGGCGTTAGCCTTGATGCGGGCTGGCATGGCCCGGTCGGGAATCCGCACCCAAGAGCTCACCTGGGCCTGGACACCGTCGATCACCGCATTGGGTACCGGCCGAGCCAGCGCCGTGATAGCGGTGCCGATCGGCCCCGTCACTGTCATGTCTCCCTGACCGTCCAGGTAACTCATGATCCGGATGTGGGTGCTCTCGCGGTACCCGCAGGCCTTGAGCAGATCTGCGGTCTGCTTTGTCAGCTCCTCGGCCGTGAAGGGGGTGTCGAAGCGTACAGCCTTGTGACTGTAGGCCAGGCGCCGCAGGTGGTCCTCCATCCGGAACAGGAGGAGACGGCCCTGCTGCTCGCTCCAGTAGGCCCGCACCCCCTCAAAAACTCCGAGGCCGTATTTCGCCGCCGGGCTGAAGATATGCATTGTGGCCTCCGGCCAGGACACGATCCTTCCGTTCAGCGATGCGTATGGCGCAGGCAGGCTCATGTTCTCTCCTTAAGGAATGTTGATAGATCAGCGGAGGAAGCCGGCCTCGATCCGCTTTGCCGGCTTATTTGCCGCGGGCAGAAAAATCCTCGATGGGACGATCTCGCTCTTGAGCCAAGCTTCCCGCGCGCTGGAGCGCCGCTACGTCGATGGCGCGAGCATGGCGTGGGGTATCGAAATCGAACTCGTGCTGGCTTGGCGCGTCCCATCCGAGGCGCCGGCGGCGGTTCACGCGCCGTTTGGGGCATGGCTCCCGAATTTCCGACCCCATTCGTCTTTGTGCTGCCGCCATGCCTGCCGTTCCCCTGTCTACTCCCAGATTATAGGGGCCTCTCCAAAAGGTCTAGTGATATAGATCATTATCAGCTAGGCTGAACGTCCGAATTTCATCCAAACTCTGGAGTCCGCATGACTGTCGTCGCCGATCTCAGCCGCAACCTTCCGCCACCCGTTCCAGAAACCAATCAAGCGTTCCGGACGGCGCTGACTGACCTTCTCGTTGAGACGGACTTCACGGCCCTGACGCGCACCCATCGTTTCATGGGGACAGAAAGAGATCGCATCCAAGGCGGGCAATGGCTGGCTCGTCGCTTAGGCAAGGCGCCATCTGAGGAGCGGGTTGTGCTCACCAACGGCACGCTCAGCGCAATGAATATGATTTATCCCGCGATCATGCGCCCCGGCGAGACCCTGCTCACCGAGCCACTTACCTATCCCGCGGTCCCCGCCATCGCCCGGCAGTACGGATTCCGCACCGAATCCGTGGCCTGCGATGTGGACGGTATGATCCCTGCCGCACTTGACGAGGCCTGCCGCCGGCTGAACCCCAAAGCCTTGTATTGCTTGGCCACCCTGCAGAATCCAACGACGGTCGTCATGCCGCTCTCCCGCCGGCAGGAGATCATCGAGATTGCTCGACGCTATCGTGTTGCGATCGTGGAGGACGACATCTACAGCGCTTTGCCTGCCGACGCGCCGCCGCCGATGAGTGCGCTCGCGCCGGATATCAGCTGGTATATCCTGGGACTCGGCAAGAGCTTCACCGTGGGCCTGCGGTTCGCCTATGTGGTAGCCCCTTCGGGCACCGAGGCCAAGCGGGCCTTTTGGCCTGGCGTACGCTCCACCTTCTGGATGGCGGCACCGATCACGGCTGCAGTGGTCTCACACTGGATGGAGAGCGGCATGGCTAGTCGGCTGTTCGAGGCAGTCCGCGCGGAGGCCGCCGGGCGCCACGCCATGGCCATCTCCGCACTTGCCGGCCTCGACTTCGCCTCTCCGCTTGGCGCGATCCATGGATGGCTGAAGCTGCCAAAGGGACAGCGCGAGGCATTCCATGCTCAGCTCAAGGCCCGCGGCGTGCTCGCCGGCGACGCGGGCCCTTTTGTCACTGACGGTGGTCCGGTGCCCGACGCTGCGCGGGTCTGCTTCGGGTCCCCGGAAACGCGTGATGAGCTTGCCGTCGGTCTTAAGGCAATCGCCGAGACCACAGTCGAGCTTGGCTCGCACCCAAGCCTTATGGGCGAACGCAAATGATCGGGCGAATCGTGCCAACCTACTGTTGGCGTCGAGGGGCGTTGCCTGGCAAATTCGGCATTATCTGGGAGGACCACATCAGCACATGGTGAAACGGACGGTGGAAGGAATCAGCATGTGGCGGCGGATCGTGGATTCCATAGTCGACGACATCAACCGCGGCGCCCTGGCGCCCGGAGGGCGGCTGCCTTCAGCGCCGGCGATCGCAACCAGATTTGGCGTCAATCGCCTGACCGTGCTGCGCGCTCTGTCGCATCTCGAAAACGAGGGCGTCGTCAGCATGGAGCAGGGCCGCGGGACATTCGTTTCCCACGCCCCAATCAACTATCACTTCGAGAACAGGAAGTACTTCGAGGAAAACATTCTTGAGAACCGAAAGAAGCCCTCCCGCAAGCTGATTTCGGTCGAGCAAGCCGACGCCTCGGCTGCGGTGTGCGCTGCACTTGGGCTCCGTGATCGTGAGAGCGTGGTCGTGGTGACTACCTTGAGTGAGGCTGATGGCGTGCCGATCGGCTATGGACCCAGTTACTTCCCCGAAAGTTTGCTCCCCAACATCGGTCGGGCTTTCGAAAAGGCGGCGCGGCACGCCGATGCCGTCTTGTCCACCTCGGCGGTGTTGAAGAAGCTCGGCGTAATGGACTACCACCGCAAGTCTGTTCGCATGCGATCGCGGCCGCCAACGACCATTGAAGTCGAGCGACTGAAGATCCCAACGACGGAGCATGTGCTGCAGACCGATGTCGTAAATGTCGACGCCGAGGAGCGTCTGATTTCTTTCGGTCAGACCGCCTATGCCGCCAGCCGGGTGGAATTCGTGTTCGGTAGCTGACGGCTGAGCCGGCAGGGCCGTTCCGCCCGGATTTCGTCTCGCACAGATCAAGCCGGCTGATCCGGCGCCTCGGCGACGATCAAAGGCTCGAAACTCAAATCCTGATGGTCCAAAGTTCGCTCACAGGCCGACTCTCGTTTGTTCTGAGAAAAACGCAGTGGCTTGCGAGAAAGTTACCCGCAGGTGCCTCCCGCAGACGACCGCTCAAATTTCCCTCTCGCCAGAGTACTTCCTTTCTTTATGGACCAAAGCGTTTAGACTGTTGGTGAGGTCAAATAGGACTACTCCCAGCACGCGCTGGCATCGTCGGCGACGGCGAACAAAACTTCAGTCGTTGCTGGTGCTGCTGCTGGTCCTGCCGAAGATCGGCACATGAATGCCGGCATCACCATGGTGCCGATATCGCCATCATAAGATGCCGCGCGGGTCCGCGGTTCACTGGGTAGCAGGCTCGGAAGCGCGACTGTCGGGTATACCAATCCAATACCGGTCACGGTCCCCTGGGACCGGGCTCTTCCGGATCCACCTGATCGGGAAGGACAGGCTCTTCGCCGAACGGACGGTTGATGATGCCGAGCGCTTCGGTAGCGGCATACACGCGGTTGCGCGAGTAACCGGTACGTTCTTCCAGAATTCCTGCTTCGTCCAGTTGAGCGATCGCTTGGTGGACCTGCGGAGGACTGATGTCCAGAAGTTCGCCGAGCCTTTTGGCCGTCACGACCGGATAGTTGTGAAGCTCCTCGAGCGCGCGCGCGGCCGCGGATCCCTTGCGGAATTTGCGGCGCCTCCTCCACAAATCGGATAATTCGGACAACGCCTCACGCGTCCGAATGAGTTCTTCGACCGTGCCGGTTACGGCGTCAGCCATGAAGGTGATGATCGGCTGCCAATCCAACCGCTGTTGGGCATCCTTGAGCGAAGCATAGTATGTATCCTTTTTGCTTTCGATATAGGGAGAGAGGTACAACGGGACGTGCTTCTCGGCCGCCATCATCAGTGGAAGGAGGAGACGGCCGACGCGGCCGTTGCCGTCGCGGAAGGGATGCACCGCCTCGAAATGAGTGTGCGCAATCGCCATGCGCGTGATGAACCCTTGAGTCATCTGCTGCATTCCCTCGTTCCGCAGAAAGTCAACGGTTTGAGCGAGGCAGTCGTGAACGTCCGCAGGAGGCGGAGGGTTCAAGGTCGAATATGCAATGTCCTTGTTTCCGCCAATCCACACGACGCGCGTGCGGAGGTCGCCGGGAACGTCCTTGTAGTCCGGATCGTCCTTCATCACGGCTCGGTGGAGATCCTTGATCAGATCCATCGTGAAGACGTCGTACCCGTCCTTCGCCGCAAGCGGAATGAATCCATCGAGCGCCACGGCGTAGTTTCTCACCTGACGCGCTTCGTCCCTGGCGCCATCGTCACCCGTCTCCTCAACGAAGAGAAGTTCGTCGAGAGTGCTCTGCGTACCCTCGATCGAAGATGAACTGACCGCCTCGCGTCTGGTCAGCACGCGGCTGACGATGTAGGGGTCCTTCATCTGGGCGGCGATGACATCGACCTTGCCGAACGCCGCTTGAGCGGCCTCCAAGGCTTTTGTGGCCCCAGGGGCGAAGATACCGTCCTCCGGGGGGGCCGGCGGCACGATTCCGTAGTGGGAATCGTACGGCGGCGGCAGCCTCTTCAGGGTCTCCCGGATCGTGTGGCTGAGATCGCTGCGCTTCATAAAAACCAAACTTGGTTGGCCAATTCCAATCTATAATTAGGCTTTCTACAAAAAACCATAGCACGCCGGGATTTCTCAATTGCTAAGACAGGCTTTTGAGGCCAGCTCAAATTCGGCTGGACTCTTTTGTTCATGTGCGTTCGTCGAGCCGGTATAGCCTCGGAAAGACCCGCACGTGCCCGCACGCCGCCCCTCAGCAGATGGACATAATGGCCACGGAGACCGCGACCCGGTCTCCGTCGCCGATTAGTCGCGGCGACGAGACGCCTCCCGAATACTGGCAGGCCCATCTAAATGATGTTTCCGCCGACGCCGGCTGGTCGTCGACCCGATCCAAGCGCCGTCTGTTCGACATCCAGCGACTACCCGTTACGTGTTGCATGTCGCGCAGCGGCCCGGACAGCGCAATGCAGTCCGGCTCTCTAGGCAAGAAGCCAGACCCCTAAACGGGGAATTCGGCCGTTTTCTTGTCGACGGGACGGCTTCGGATGCCGTCCGGCTCCTCTCGCGCATGTCGAGAATCACAATCCAACAATTGGTCATTTATGACCATTTAACTATATTAATAGGTCGTATATATCCAATTAAACGGATTTAGCGATTTCGGACTGATCGTGATCGAAGGCGGCGTCGTAGTCACGCAATCGGGCACCGCTGACTCCTGATTGGCGGAAAGCCTCGCGCCATCCGTCAGATACCCGCCGAGCCGTTTCTCGGATGATCGTTCGCGCGTCCGCCTCGGCGATTTCGAAGAACGCGCAGGCCTCCAAGGCAAGCTTGATCGATCGGTCGTGCGCGCCGCCTTCCATGATCGCCGTCTCCAGATGCGGATCGCGATCGGGCGCGGGATTCACGTCGAACATCGGCGAGAGGCGCCAGCGTCCCGAACCGACGTACAGAAATCCGTGGTTCTTCAGATGATCGTCCTTGTTGGAGACAAGTATGGTGAAGACCATTCGCCGATAGAGTTCTTCGAAATCCGCTTTTGGCTCCGGAGCGGATGTCCTCATGAAATCGACGATCTCCGTGTACGAGCCGAGTTCCGCGCCCGTCTTTCCGAGCGCCGTCCGTGCGGAGATATAGGGAATGCGCGCGCGTCCGCGTCGATCGAAACGCTGGACGAGCGCGACGGGAAACTGCGTGTCGGCGAGTTCTAACCTGACTTCGGGAATGCGGATGCCGCACGACTTCGCGAGCTTCAGCGTCGCGACTTCGACCTGCTCGATTGGATGCTGGTCGTGGACGGACGTGAACTTGGCGAGCCAGAGAACGTCGCCTTCGCGGACATTGGCTTTGGGCCGAGCGCCGCCTGAGGCGCCCGCGCCCGCGAGAGCGCGCATCTGCTCCGCCGCCAATTCCTTCCCTTGTTCGTAAGCGCGCGCGAGCGCCGTGATCGCTTGCAGATCGAGCAGACGCGGTACCGCATCGTCGGCCTTCCCGGTGATGACCTTTCCCTGTTCGTCCATAAAGCGCAAGGCGCCTTGCCTGCAAGTGTCGTCCGACAGGGTCAGATATTCGAACTCCGAAAGACCTTTGCCGTAGGCGCGTTCGAGCAGCCTGCGTCCCCAGCTGTCGGGCGCAGCGTCGGAGAAGACGCCGGCGAGCGCTTCGCGCGGTTCTCCGGATTGCGCCGATGCATGGTATGGCCCGCCGTCGAAGGGCATGTTCGGCTGCAGTGCAAAGGCGCGGGGATCCTTCGACCAGGCCGGATCGTAGGCAAAGATCGAAAACTGTCGGGGGCCGGTCTTCGTGAAGCGCAGTTCGCCTACTCGCGTCAGACCCTCGCCGAGGGCAACTCGGGCATAGTATTCAGTCATCAGAAGGCTACCCCGTCGGGATCGACGTCGCCGGGCTCGTCCTGCTCGGCCTTATCGTCCGTCCGCTTCCGCCTTCGCAAGGAAGCCGCGAATGATCGACCGCGCTGCGGTATCCGTTCGGAGGCCAGCGCCAGACCCAGATCGTCCTTTCGGACGTCGACGAGGTCGGCCAATTTCTCGATAAGTCCGAGAGAGACGAGCACGTCCGCGAGCGTACCTACAGCGACCTTAGGATCGCCCTTCTCGAGCCTTTGGATGGTCTTGGCCGACGTTCCGGCGCGCTCCGCGAGATCGGTCATTGCGATCCGGCGGCTCAGCCGCGCCAACCGGAGGTCCTGCCCCAAGCGCTGGAGCGCTGTATTGGATTTCGGCGAGCTCATTTAACTACTCATATATGACTTATTGATGATATTTAGTAGACATATATGGCTAGTTAGAATACCTTGCAAGAGTATTTTTGAGCTCTTGTTGTCGCTCCATCTGAAGCGACACTTCGATTATGTCACAATCTTTTGAGAACATAATAGGAACAACTTCGACTACCTGTTGGTTGCGTCAGTCGAGTCTTGCACGGTTCGTGTATCAAGACTCGGCGCCGACGTCAGGCAGCAGGTGAACGGCACAATCGGTCAGCCTACCGGCATCATCCTTTGGCAATCCAAGCGGACCAAGGCCTGGAGCGATGGCTGGGCTCGCAAAGTTACGCGACGACCAGCGCCGTTGTGCCGCAGACGTAGCACTCATCATCTCGCAGGCGCTGCCGAAGCACGTAGAGCAGTTCGATCTGATCGACGGGGTATGGGTTGCCCACCCCCGCTGCGCTGTTGCTGTGGCAGTTGCGCTCCGCCAGGGACTTATCGACGTCACAAACTCCCGCCTGGTGCAGCAGGGCCAGCAAACCAAGATGGAGCAGGCTTACCATTATTTGACCGGGATAAAATTCCGCCAACGCGTCGACGCCGTCGTCGAGAAGTTCACCGACATGCGCGAGGACCTCGATAAGGAACGCAAATTCATCAGTCGGCAGTGGGCAAAGCGCGAGACGCAGATCCTGTCCGTCATTGAATCAACGGTCGGCATGGTGGAGGGCGACCTTCAGGCGATCGCCGGCCAGGCTATGCCGGACATACCGAGCCTTGAGACGCCGTTGCTGGAGGTTCAGGCTGACCGCACTGTCGGATGATTAGGCGAGCCTGCAATATTGGTCTGCAGGCCAAATCGCGATCATTGCGTTCTAAGCTCAGCTTTGTAGCCTACCTGCTCTGATGGATCTTTCTCACGCCAATCGTCTTCAACCCAAACATCGTCAGCCGCTTGGTTCTCCTCCAATCCACGAACGCGCAGAATGCGTGAGATCGGAAGTAAAGAACTCACGGCTGCCAGGAATCGTTGTCATGCCGGACAATTGGTGCAGCGCCCACAAACTGAGGACCAGCATTCTTAAAGCAGAGCGGCGTGATAGGATCACCGTGATTCGACATTTGATGATGCGGGTGCGGCAGCAGCCTTCCGGAGCTTTTTTGAAGGTTGTTGCACCTACGTAAAAATAGAGAAAAATAGGCAAATTAGTTCAAGTGATCACCGCACATGGTGCTCGACCAAAAAGGGCCACTCTGAAGGAGTGGCCTAGGTCGGGGAGGGAAATGTACCGCAAGAGGCTCCGGGATCAGGCCGCAGCCTGGTCGATCGGTGTGCCGGGCTTTACGACAGAATTCCCTTTCAGCTGTTGTCTGACGGGACCTCACCAATTGCGCTGAACGCGTAGAAGCCCGACCAGCGCGCTCTGGTTCTTGAGCTCATACACAGCAGCTGGCTTGCCGACACCTGCGACTGCCGGCGCCCTAATTGTGCCGGAGTACTTCTGATCGAGAAAAGTGGCGTCGAGCTCAGCCGAGAACGTCAGGTTCGTGACAGGCGACCAGCGCGTGATTGTACCGACGCCTGCGATGTTGAAATCGGGATTGCAGACACCGGTCAGGCCAAGTGCAGCCATGCCAGAGCTGCCGCAGATCTGCGCCTTGGCTGCGTCTGTGTAGCGGACAGCGGCCCACCCGCCGTAAAGGCCAGTGTTCCAGTACGGATTCCAGTTGTGGGTATAACCTCCGTTGAAGCCATACGTCGTGGTCAACTGAAGAGCTGTACCCGTTGCTGCCGTCGTTCCGGAGTAGATGGCATCCGCGATGCCTGCGAGGCCCATGCTTTGATACGCGTCAGCTCTCGCAGAATTGCCGTACATCGCCCACGAGGCTGGAATGTTTTCATTGATACCAAAGTTGATTGCGCCTTTGGCATAGGCAGCTTGCAAGTTGATGGTATCACCGACGCCGGTCGGAATGTTCTTGATCGACAAGGCCAGCTGACCAGCCCATCCCCACTTATCGGAGGCGTGTCCAGACGTTTCGTCGGCACCGTAGTAGGCAGCGTGATTATTGTGTGCTGCGACCGAAGCCTGGAAGAGACCCCAGGCCTGGTCAAGACGCGTCATGCCGACGACATCTGGCGCCCGGGTGCCAGCGAAACTCGGCGAGCCATAAACGCCTGTCACAACGCCCGCAGCCGATGCATAACTCGTGTTCCAGATATTCCTCTGATAGTAGGCAGTCGGGTCCTGCATCGAAACCGTCGCCGTCAAGCCCTGACCAAAGTCGGCGGTATAGGTAAACTGGTTGACGCCTGTATTATTTCCGCCGCTGCCCGCAAGGCCGTCGAAGTTGCCGGCTGGATATTGCACCCAAGGCGAGCTGTACTGCGAGACTGCCTTTCCTATGGTGAATCCAGCAAATTGAATGAACGCGAAATAGACGCCAACCGAACCATAGCCAACATTGCCAACGGCCGCATTGGCCGGCGCCGCAATACCGCCGAGGGACTGGTAGACCGTAGAGCCGTTTCCAGCACCAGTGTAGCTGCCCGATGCCCAGTTGAGAGTCGTTTCGAAGAAGGTGCGGACCAAGCCGTAGTCAGTCGCTGTGCGCGTATCGATGGTGAAGTCGATGCGGGCACGACCGGTATAAGTACCGCTCAGCCGATTATTGGCACCGGCGGGACCCGAGACAGGTGTCATCACAAAGCTCGAGCTGTCCAGCACCGTGTCGGCGCGGACAAAGCCGCCGAGTTTGATGCAGGTGTCAGAGCCGGGCACGTAGTAGAATCCGGAACCGTATAACGAGCATGCCTTCACATACTGGATTTCTTTGGCCTTTACGGGAATATCGGCAGCCCGTGCCGCACTCAATGCAATTAGGCCAGCCGTTGAACCGAGTACAGCCCGTTCGATCGTTCGATGTAAGGCTGAGCGCGCATCGGAAAATGTCATTGTCCCCTGTCCTTGTTAGACCCCGTCGGACCCACGGGTAGCACCGCAAAATAATCGTTTGACGGCCACTCATCGAATAGTGCGATCGTTACGGTCGTGTTTGATGATGGATGACGCATGAAAGCCGACCTCATCCGGCCGGGCGCCTCCGTTTAAGAAGTTAGCCGCGTTACGAATGGTCGCGGGTGGAACGCGACGCATGCAACGTCAGAAATCCGTTACAATCCAATTCAGAGTGAAGCACGCCTAGCCAGCTGACGTGCCTCATTGCTGCGCCAATGCATCGCGGGCTCGAAGTTACAAGGCGCGCAAATGCAAGCGCGGTCTGTCACCGGCTTCCAATACGCCCCTGGCATGCCAGCTACCTGCACCGCGGGATTCCAGTAAGCGGTCGCATGGACCGACAAACGCGCAAATGCCTCAAATTGCGGCAACCAAGTGTGGTCTGACATTTGGGCTTAGAGGCAACAATTCGCGCGCCGTCAACTATCAACGCTGGCATTTGATCGAAGTGACAAGACCGTGTCACCCAAGGGTCGATCAACATTGCGCCCTCTCCCCTTCATGGAACAGACCATCAGCTGGCACGCGCTGTATCCAGATAACGTCCCGGCTTCTCATCCTCGCGGCAGCTGTGCTGCTGGCCCCCACGCATCGACCATGCAGGGCTTCGATGGCAAATTCGTTCGACTGCACCTCGCATCGCAAACGACGTCGCGCTCGTGGCGCTTGGCGGCGGAAGTTCAAAGAGAGCGAGGAATTGTTGTTTTCCGGAGGCGGCCGCTTTGCCATCGCCGCTCTCTTCACAAGATTTGGACAGGAATTCGGAGGCGCGAGCAATGTCCCGACGATGGCGTGTCGGCCATCGGAGAATTCATGAAAGCAGCCACAACGTTTCAGTTTTGCGAACATTGCCATGGCAACAACCTTTCCCAATTTTGAAACGCCATGGTCGGAGTTCGCCGGCGAGGGAAAGAATTATGATCTTTATCGGCCAGGCTATCCCGGCGAGGTCGCAAAGGTCATCGTGGATCACACGCTTCACCGTCGCCTAGACGGCGATATTGTGGATGTGGGAAGCGGCACAGGAATTTTTACAAGGGTACTTGCCGCAGCGGCCCAAGGTCGGCGCTCCATTATCGGCATCGAGCCGAACGCCGACATGATTCAAGTTGCTATTCAATCAACGCCTCGCGAACTGAACGTCAAATTCCGCAATTCACCAGCCGAGCGGTTACCTTTTCCAGACGAATGTGTCTCTGCTGTTGCGGCGGCGACAGCGGCCCATCGCTTTGACAGGCACGCGTTCTACAATGAAGTTGCGCGCATACTGCGTCCGGGCGGACTCTTGGCGCTGGTCCACAATCGACATCGGTACTCGGACAGTCCCGCGCTTTCGGAATATCACGATTTCGTCGAACAGTGCATTCCGGAGTACCGAAGGGGTACTTTCACCACCGCAGCCGGGACGTACTCAACGATTAATTTCTACAGTGAGCTCGAAACCGATCTCAGATTCCAGAACGTGAAGGTGCGACAATGGAAATGGGATTTTGATACGAGCCTTCCACATTTCCTCGCACTGAGTTTCTCTTCCAGCCTCATTCAACGATCGGCTGTGATGGTCGGTCAACAAGCCGTCACCAAAAGGCTGACCGAATTATTTGAGCACTACGCGCAGGGCGGTCTGCTGCGTCAACCGCACGTTACCGAGGTGACTTTTGCGACAAGGCAGTAACCCCGTGCGCCGCTGATCAAATAGCTCGGGATTGGCAATGTCGACGCTGTTTGGCGCTCTCGAGCTGAGATACGGACCCCCTTCGTCTGATAGGCCGGTATTCAGCCTGAACGACCATTTTGTCCGCACAACGCTAGCCAGCCTTTCTCCAGCCTCTTGACGATAGCAGACGTCGGAACACGGCGATCCTGCCCGGCGCTTGACCGCAGTGCGCTCGAACGCATTGCCCAGCAGATGCGCCAGGGCGACGCTTAGGTGGTGCGGCCGCCCTCGCGCCCATGAGCGAAGCCGTCGAGCTCGGGCTCAGAGCCTGCTTTCTGATTTGAGCCGTTCCTGCCGGCTCTGGTGGTGGGCGGCAATTGCATCCTTCCGCCTGCGACTTTCGGCGACCATCGCCTCATAGAATGCAACAGCATCCGGATCAAAGTCGCAGCTCGGACGTGGCTCGGCGACAAAATTTCGATGCTTGTCGGTTCCACGAACCAGGGTCGCGCTATCTTTAAATCCGCTGGTCTGGCTGACATGCGCGGCCACATATCTAATGGTAATCCCCAGACGGCGGGTGTCGGATAAGTTCGGCTTTGAACCGTGAATGAGCATCGTGTGATGAAGGGATATTTGGCCGGGCCGAAGCTCGAGATCGACGGCGTCAGCTTCATCGACCTTGACCTCGACATCCTGCCCACGACTGAGCAGATTGTTTTTATCGTCGGTGTCTCTATGCGGCAATTGCCCCTGGTGGTGACTGCCAGGAATGACCCGCATGCACCCGTTGTTGCGGTGACTTGGCGTCAACGCGATCCAAGCCGTCACAACGCTTGGCTCGGAAAGCCCCCAATACGTCCCATCCTGATGCCAGCTTACAAAGCTCGGATCGTGTGGTTTCTTATCAAAGTGGCCGGTTGCCCATGCCATGATGTCCGGCCCAAGAACGTCTTCGACCGCATCCAGAATACTCGAGTTCCTCATAAGATCATTGAGCCACATCATCAAAAGATGCGGCTTTATCTTTGATCGTGCCCATAGATTTGGCTCGCGACTTTCGAGCTCTTCCATGCGTGCCAAGAACTCGCTGGCTTCCTCAGCCGAAAGAGCGTCAACCGGACAGACGAACCCTTGGGAACGATATTGTTCAACCTGCGCTTCACTCAATATTTTAGGCATTTTTCTCTCCTGGGTAGGTCGATTCACCTCGATTGACGTGAGAAGGAACGAGGCGGTCAGCGGAATTGGTGCGCCGATGTAGGTTTGCTTCAAAATCTGTAAGTCGCGACGAACGACGCGGCGTATGCCTCCCGTCAAAGATGCTTGGAATCGCTGCGAGGATGTCCGTTATGTTGAAGAGGACGGCGGATGATCGAAAAGCCCGGAAGTCCTGGGTCTATCTTGCGGGCAAGTGAGCGAGCTTAGGTGTTGAGCAATTTGCGGGTCTGCTCGGCCATCGAGGCGAGCGCCGCCTTTGGTTGCGTCCGATGCACAAGCACCTGCCTCATCAGCTCAGTCATCATGTCGGTGATCTTGACCGCGTTGTCGCTAGAGAAGGAGACCTGATCTGTGGTGATTGCCAATTGATCAAGGATCTCCCCGTGATAGGGATTGATAGCGAGGTACTGGTTCCGGAATGCCGGATCCTTAAGCGCCATCAGGTTGACGGGCAGATAGCCAGTCTGCCGGGCAAGGATCATCTGGCCGTCCGGCCCGGCGGCGAAGCGCAAGAATGCCCACAGCGCTTTCTGCCGCTCCCAGTCCTTGGTAAACATCATGAAGCCATGGGCAGCGCCGACCAGCCGGCCCCCGGCGGCGGGAACTGGCAGCTGGCCGACCTTCAGCTCGAACCGCCCGTTGGCTGCCTTGGCGACAGATGTGATGCCGCTTGCCGAACGAATGAGGATGCCGCAGGTGCCGGCGTTGAACGCTTGGCGCGCCTGTTCGCGCGTCATATTGACAGTGCTCGCCTCTCCGAAGCGCCACACGGCCTCCAACGCTCTTAAGCCTTCAGCCGTATCAAAGGCGATTTCGCTCAAATCGGACTTCAACATGCGTCCGCCAAACGTGGCGATGAGATTCTGAAACATCCAGGCATTGGAGGCGTCGTACTCGACGAAGCCACCATTAATTGTTCGGTCGAGGGCTGCGACCTTCACGCCGAGCGCGATGATGTCCTCCCAGGTCGAAGGCGGGATGGGCGAGGCGTACCCAACCCGGTTCAGGAGGTCCATGTTGTAGTAAACGACGGGAACCGTCGTGCCGAATGGCATGGCGCGGACGCCTCCACCGGCAGATACGGCCTCCATGAGCGCGCTTGACAGGCCGAGCTCGGCGAAGGCCGCGCTTCCGCCAGCAACGGAATCAAGAGGCTGGGCGTAGCCACGCCGGGCGAGCAATGGCGCGTAGGTCAATGACTGCCATGTGCCATCAGGAAGATCGTTGATCAAACCGTCCCGCAGCGTGTTCTGGAGCAAGGGATCCCAGTTTTCGCCTTTGGCTACGAACTCTATAACGATCTCGGGATTGGCAGAGGTAAACCGGCTGCCAAGTTCACCGAGCATTTTCTGATAGGTGCCGATTGGGGTGCTGATCTTCAATGTCAGCTTAGAGGTGGCGGCGCGCGACGAGCGCAAAACCCCGATGCCGATTGCCGCCGTGCCGGCAACAAGAATATCTCTGCGTGTCAAAGGCATAAGGATCTCCCAGCGCTACTTCACCGCTCCTCCGGTCATCCCTTCAACAAACCATTTCTGTGCGGCAAGGAAGGCGATGACGAGGGGCAACACGACGAGGGTAGAGGCGGCCATGAGGGGCCCATAGTCGTTGCCAGCCTCTTCGTTCTTGAACGCCATGATGCCGAGCGGAGGCGGCATCAGGGACTGGTCGCGCACCGCAATGAGCGGCCAGAACAGATCGTTCCAATGGCTGACAACCGAGAAGATGGAGAAGGCGATGACGGCCGGCAGCGCCATCGGCAGCATGATCCTCCAGACGATGGCGAGCTCAGAAAGTCCGTCGAGCCGCGCGGCATGCACGACGTCATCTGGAATGGTCTTGAAGAACTGCCGAAACAGAAAGATACCAAAGGGCGAGACAATATAAGGGAAGATCAGCGCCGCGTAGGTATTGAGGATGCCGAGCTGATGACCCAGAGCAAAGATCGGCAGCGAGAGCACCTGGTGCGGCAGCAGCAGTCCCACCAACACCATGCCGAAAAGAAGGCTGCGCCCAGGAAAGCGAAGCTTGGCCAGCGCGTAGGCACAAGGGGCACAGACGAAGATCTGCGAGACTAGAATCATCGCGCAGACGATGAGACCATTGCCCATATAGCGTAGCAGCGCTGTCTCCGTCAGCGCTTTGGTATAGTTCTCGACAGCATATAGTTGTGCGGGCCAGAGGGAGAAGGACGCCCGAAAGATCTCCCCCGGCGGCTTGATCGACAGCGAGACCATCCACACGAAGGGCAAGAGAATGAGCGTTCCGGTCATGAGCAGCACCGCGTGTCGAACGAGGGCTGCTGACAGCGACAAGCGGTTCGAGGAAATAGCGCCGTTCATTGGTAGTGCACCTTGGTGTCCATGAAGCGGACCTGAACGAGGGTAAGCGTCACCACGATGGCGAGAAATACGACCGCGACGGCAGCGCCATATCCCGTGCGCAGATACTCGAAGCTCTCGCGGTAGAGCGTGTAGAGCAGAACTTCGGAGGCGTGGCCCGGCCCGCCTTGAGTTAGCACCTTTACCGTGTCAAAGGCCTCGAATGCCCGTAACGCCACGACGATGACAACGAACATCGTGACCGGCCCAAGCATCGGCAGGGTGACAGTGCGCAACCGATCAATCCAAAGGTCGGCGCCGTCGACATCGGCGGCACTGTATAGCTCCTGCGGGATGCTCTTCAGGCCCGCGAGAAACAACACCATTGCGTAACCGAGATTCTGCCAGATGCCGATCACGGCGAGGATCGGAAGAGCCATATTCTCATCACGCAGCCAGTTGGCGGTCGGCAATCCGATCGCGGCAAGCGCTTGGTTGACGAGACCAATTGTTGGATGCAGCAGCGCTTCCCAGGCCATCGCCATCGCGGTGAGCGTCGCCATGAAGGGCAAGAAATGGACGGCGCGATAGAAGCCGCGGCAGGACCGTCCGCTTTCGATGACGAGCGCAATCAGAAGACCGAGGATGACGGTTCCGGGCACGACGATCAAGGCGTAGAGGACGGTATTGACGAGCGAGGCCCTGAAACCCGCGTCCGAAAAGACCTCGCGGAAGTTCGAAAGGCCGACAAAAGAAAGAGAGTTCGCCCCAAACCGCCAGTCGGTCAACGCGATGACGAAGACGGCAGCAACCGGCAGGAAGAACAGGACAAGCAGAAAGAATACTGCGGGCCCCGCCAGCGCCAAAGCCGCCAGCGCTTCCGCAAGGGCGCGCCTCCGAGCCAGCGGAATGGCTTGCAACGGCACTTCGATCGGCATGGATCGCTTGTCCGAAGCCTCGGATAGAGCAAGAGGTCCACTCATCCCGCGACCTCCCACAACGGGGTGACGCAACCCTTAGGAGAATCCCCTTCCCGCCGTAAGCGTCGCCCGTCCCGCGTGAACAGAAGAATGCGGTCCGCTCTCACGCCAACATGCAAGGTCTGGCCGGGCACAATATGGGGCGCCCGCTCGGCAAGCAGCCTTGCGATCAACGGCTGGTCGATGCCGGCCAGGTCAAGATGAACGAAGAGATCTGACCCCATATGCTCGATCATTCGCACGGAACCCGTCAGCGTCCCCAGCCCGCCGCGGTCAGCGAGATAAAACGCCTCCGGACGAATGCCGAGCGAGAGCGGCGTACCTGTGAGTGCATCGGCTTCGATCGTGAGCGTTGAGCCGGCCACGTCGATGAGGCCGCGTTCGCGCACCACGCCGTCGAACATGTTGATCTTGGGTGAACCGATGAATTCGGCGACCCGCCGATTGTCCGGATCGGCATAGATGTCTTGCGGCGGAGCAACCTGCAGCAACTCGCCGTCGAGCATTACCGCTACCCGGTCCGACAGGGTCATAGCTTCGGCCTGGTCATGCGTGACATAGACGAAGGTGACCCCGAGCCGCTGGTGCAGTTCCTTGATCTCGGCGCGCATCTGCACGCGCAGTTTGGCGTCGAGGTTGGATAGCGGCTCGTCCATCACGAAGACGGCCGGATGGCGCACCATCGCCCGACCGACTGCGACGCGCTGGCGCTGGCCACCCGACAGCTGCCCCGGTTTGCGCGACAACAGATGACCTATGCCGAGAGACTTGGCGGTACGGGAGACTTCCACGTCGATGTCCGCAGTGATCTGCGCGGTTCCTGGCAGCAGACGGCCTAAAAGGGCAAGCCTCTGTACGGCAGAGAAGCGGCGCATTCGCAACGGCAATGCCATGTTCGACGCAACGCTCATGTGGGGATAAAGTGCATAGGACTGGAACACCATCGCGATATCCCGCCGCTTTGGCCGCAGCCCGTCCACAACACGATCGCCGATCCGGACCGAGCCGGCGTCCTGCACCTCAAGTCCCGCGAGGATTCGGAGCAGCGTTGATTTTCCACAGCCCGACGGCCCCAGCAGCGTCAGGAACTCACCGTCGGCTATCGACAGTGAAACGCTGCGCAGGACGGGAGTCTGGCCGTAGTCCTTCCTAATGCTTTCGATCGAAACCGATGCCACGGCGTATGTCCTTCACTGGCATGAAACTCTTCGCGCAAGCGCGACGAGGAGATGTCTATCCCCCGAAAGGTTGGCTGCGCTTCAAGACCCATCGTGCTACAGCTGGATGACACCGATCAAATAATTCGATGCAAAGCCAAGCTATTTGCGATGGCGCGAGGGTCTCCAGAGCTTCAAGCGAACGCTCAAGACTTAGCGGCCCGCTTAGAGATCGCTCGGGAAACAGAACCTGCCGCGCGCTCAACCGAGCCTCAGCGCCGATCGCGTGTGGGACCAGCGCAATTTGGCCACCGAACGCGACGCGCCGCGTCTCGCCGATTCCCCCTGCTCGTTCTCTTCTGGCCTAAAGGCTTTCCACGTGTCCGCGCCGCATCAACACAGAAACCAACCAACCTTGCACGTCGCTCGCCGGATGATCCGCGCCTGTGGCCGCCCCTGGCGGCACCATGCGAGGCATCGCAACTTGCGATCATTTCATTCGACAAACGCGATCGTCGGTTTGATGGCCGCTTTGCGAGCGAGTAGAAGCGTCGACAATTCGCGTCGAAATCCGCAGGTGCTCCATTTTGTCTCTCGTTGCAGAACGGCTCAGACTTGTCCGCCCCTCCGAAACCAAGGCCATGACGGCGCGCGCGGCCGAGCTGCGCGACCGAGGTTTCGATGTGATCACGCTCAGTCAGGGCGAGCCGGATTTCGAGACGCCGACCGCGATCCGCGACGCGGCCGTCCAGGCAATCCATGACGGGAAGACGAAATACACCCCGGTCGCCGGCATCAAGCCGCTGCGCGAGGCGATCCAGAAGAGCCTGGACCGCGATCACGAGCTCGCTTACGGGATCGACCAGATCACGGTTGGTTGTGGCGCCAAGCAGGTCATTTTCAACGCCCTCTTCGCCAGCCTCGACGCAGGCGACGAGGTGGTGATCCCGACGCCGTGCTGGGTCTCCTATCCCGATATGGTAGCGCTCGCTGGCGGCAAGCCGGTCCTCGTCGCCTGCGATGAATTCCATGGATTCAAGCTGCGTCCTGAGGCATTGGAAGCGGCGATCACGCCTCGCACGAAGTGGCTGATGCTGAACTCGCCCTGCAATCCGACCGGAGCGGTTTACAGCCGAAGCGAGCTATCGGCGCTCGCCGCGGTGCTGCGCCGCCATGCCCATGTCCACGTGTTGTCTGACGATATTTATGAAAAACTCACCTACAACGTCGACTTCGCCACAATGGCAGCTGTAGCACCGGATCTCTACGACCGCACATTGACGGTCAATGGTGTATCCAAGGCCGACGCAATGACCGGCTGGCGCGTCGGTTATGGCGCAGGGCCTCTGCCGCTGATCAAGGCCATGAACCTGATCCAGGGCCAGACCTCTTCACACACCAGCTCGATCTCGCAAGTTGCCGCGATCGAGGCGCTGTCCGGCGGACGGAAGCATATCGATGAATTTGCGAGCGCCTTCCTGCAGCGTCGCGATCTTGTCGTTGCCAAGCTGAACCAGGCTAAGGGACTTTCGTGCCGGGTGCCGGACGGCGCCTTCTACGTTTTTCCCTCCTGTGCAGGTGTCATCGGTAAAAGCACACCGACTCGCAAGGTGATCGAAACGGACACCGATTTCGCGATGTATTTGCTCGATGCGTTCGCCGTGGCCGTCGTACCCGGCGCCGGCTTCATGGCCTCGCCGTTCATCCGCATTTCCTACGCTTCGTCGCTCGCGGACCTCACCCGGGCTTGCGACCGCATCATCGCCGCCTGCGCCACCCTGTCCTGAAGGATCTTTCGGTGTCCCCTGCCAAACGCCTGCGCGCCCGGATGGCCGAGACTGGCCTCGTCCACGTCATGGCCGCCCATAGCCCACTTTCCGCGATCCTTGCTGAGAAAGCCGGATTCGACGGGCTGTGGGCTTCTGGTTTCGAGCTGTCGGCGCTTTACGGTCTTCCCGACATGAGTCTGATCTCGATGACACAGCATCTCGACATGCTGCGGGCGATCGCTGGATCTACGAGGCTGCCAATTGTCGCTGACATCGATACTGGCTATGGCAATGCGATCAATGTGATCCATGCGATCGGCGAATACGAACGTGCCGGCTCCAGCGCCGTCGTCATCGAGGACAAGACTTTTCCGAAAGTCACGAGCCTTGTTGCCGATGGGCGTCAAGACCTGCTGCGGATTGAGGAGTTCCAAGGGAAGATCGAGGCCGCCGTTGCGACAAGACGGGACCCGGACTTTCTCATCATTGCCCGCACCGAAGCCCTAATTGCAGGACTCGGCGAAGCCGAAGCACTGCGTCGGGCCCATGCCTACGTAGAGGCTGGCGCGGACATGATCCTGATTCATTCGAAAAAGAAGGATCCTTCTGAGATCGAATGCTTTTCACGTGCCTGGACGGACTTGGCGCCGCTGGTCATCGTGCCGAACGCCTATCCGGATCTTAACGCCGAGCGGGTCAAGGCGTTGCGCAACATCCGCATGATGATCTACGGCAACTACGGGATTCGCGCTTCTGCCACTGCCATGCAGGAGACCTTCCGCCGAATCATTGCCGATGGCGGTGTCCACCACGTCCACAAGGACATTTTACCAGTCGAGGAAATCTTCAGACTTCAACGGATGGATGAAGTCAAAGCGGCCGAAGCCCGCTTCCTTCGCTGAACCGTTCGCGAGTAACAATTTTTGAAACTATACCTAGCGCTAGGCGGTGTGGACTCTAAGGATTCCCTTTTAGGAGCAAATCAGATTCAAGGCTGCTTTTGGGAGGCAGTCTTGGGTGTGATGGATCGTCTGGTGTTGAGCGATGCGGCTTGGGAGCGGATGGCGCCGCTGATCATAGGCCGGCCTGACCAGAAGGGCTCGACCGGGCGCGACAATCGGATGTTCGTGGAAGGTGTGCTGTGGATCGTTCGCACGGGCTCTCCCTGGCGTGATCTTCCGGAAGCGTTCGGGGATTGGAACAGCGCGTTCCGGCGCTTCAGCCGATGGAGTGCCAAAGGCGTCTGGTGGCGGATCTTCGAGGCAATGTCCGACGATCCGGACTTCGAATATCTGATTGTCGATTCCACCATTGTTCGAGCCCATCAGCATGCTGCCGGGGCCAAAAAAGGGGGTCTGAAGATCAGGCGCTTGGCCGTTCGCGCGGCGGCCTGAGCACCAAGATACATATGGCCGTTCGCGGCTTGGGATGTCCGGTACGGTTCACGATCACCGCAGGCCAGAAGGGCGATGCACCGCAAGCCGCCACATTGATCGAGGGATTGCCTGCCGAGGTTTTCATGGCCGATACGGCTTATGACGCCGATCACCTGCGCCAGGACATTGCAGCCAAGGGCGCGCTCGCCGTCATCCCCAACAACCCGTCACGCGCGCTCAAGTATCCGCTCGACAAGCATCTCTATGCCCAGCGCCATCTCGTCGAATGCTGCTTCTCAAAGCTCAAGCAATTCCGCCGCGTCGCAACCCGCTTCGAAAAGACCGCCCGAAATTACCTTGCCGTCATCACTCTCGCAGCCATCGTCCTATGGCTGCGATAACTGTCCACACCGCCTAGAGGCCCGCTGAGACGTCATCCCGAGCATTAGGAAAGTCTGAGTAGCGGCCTAATACTCTAGAAAGTCGCGCGCGGCCGACGCGAGAGCAGTGATTGCGCCACCCATTGGCGCTTAGTACCTGTGAAAAACCGCCGACAGCAGTCGCGCGCCAAACCGTACGAAACGCACCACAATTGCTGATTTTGCGCGCGAGCCCCGCTTCATAAGCGGTTATCCTGACGTACGCATCGAATAATATGATACAGCATCCACGCTTGGCAACGGCCTACCGTGGAAAGTAGCCAACAGTCCAAGAGGTACCGGAGCGGAAGATGGCTGCCGAATACGATGAGGTGCCCCTCAATGCGGTCCGGGCATTTGTGACCATTGCGCGAGAAGGAAGCGTTACGCGTGCGGCCAGCGCATTGGGAACAACCCAGAGCTCGGTCAGCCGTTATCTGGCTGTGTTGCAGGAGTATCTCGGCACAGATCTCGTGGAACGGCGAGGCCGGCGGAGTGAATTGACTCAGTTCGGACGGCTATTTGCAAATACCGTTTCCGAACCGCTTGATACAGTGTGTTTCACCGCAAAGAGAATGCGGCGCCGGAATCAAACGGACGCCAACCGGATTGTGGTGCGCACGTCGCTTTCGACCTTCGCTTATTCTTTCCTTATTCCGAATCTCCAGGCGTTCTGTGCGGAGATGGATGGCGTGATCGTGGACGTGATCAGTTCATTGTCTCCGCCAACATCTTCCGACGATTTCGACATCTTGATTACCCGCGATCTTTCCATCATTGAACCGGCTGACGATTGGGAAATCTACAATGAGACCCTCGTATGCGTAGGCTCGCCAGAGCACGTGGCGGGAAAAACGCTATCGATTGCGCGTTCAATGCCGCTTCTGAACATCACATCGCGGCCCGACATCATGCCCACATGGCTGAGGGCGATGAACCTGACCGCAAGAGATATAAAGTCGGGGGCACGATATGATCACAATTACCTTGCCCTGCCGGCAGTCATGACGGGAAAATGCCTGCTGGTCGCGCCAGAAATCATTGTCAGCGATCTCGTGCGCGCGGGTGCACTGCATGTGATACCAGGATCGCGCGCGCCAAGCGGCATGCAGTATCGGGCCTACGCGGTCGATCGCAGTGACAATCCCGAAGTCGCGCGTGCCTTTTGCCGATGGATCGCTCGGCTCTGCAAAAAGGCCGCAATCCCGGAAGCCGCCTAACATCGCATCAGACGATACCACAATTTAGATGAATAGACCCAGACACAGCAGTTCAACGTGGCCGAAGCTGATCGCTCAAGCGGCGAGAGGAATGGTCCAAACCAGCCTACCCCTTTACATTCGTCTACAGCCCTTCCGCGGTCGCGAAAACCGACCGGAGTAATGCCTGAAGGAAACCAGCACAAGGATGACATCACTGGCCTACCTGCGAGGCGTCTTTTCGGGGACCGCGGTTGCAACTAATCGATCAGCCAAGAGCTTAGGACTGATCTTACTTGGCTTTGCGCTTGTGACGGAGCAATGCGCGATAACCACCCCGGATAAGACGTAAGCCCTTCTTGACCAGGCGAATGATCCGGCTGCGCGTATCGCTTGTTTTCCAGCCTCGATCGGGAATGTGAAGCGCGCCGAACAGGCCTTGCGCGATTTCGCGATAGCTATTTCCTTCCAGCCATCCATCTGCGGCACGCAGAGCAAGGATGAGCCGATGCCGGGTCTGGATCGGCAGAGCACGTGGGGACGGACCGAGGGGGCGCTGTTCGAGTGCTCGCCAAAAGCGCTGTGCCGCTCGCAAACGAACGTCGAATTCGCGGTCGAGCGGCAGATCGACGGCAATCACGGAGCCGCTCGATGGCAGTTCTCTCAGCCAAAGGCGATGCTTCGCTCCTCCGAGCGGCACGACGGCATGCCATCCATCTGGCGCCCGACGAAGCTCGCCGCCCGTTAGTTTGGCGAGATCCAGGCCGTACCGTTTGGGCGACCTCAAACCGATAGCAGCGTGGACAGGCAGCACGGTCGACAGCGCCTCGGGCGCCCAGAAAATGGCTTGTTTATCGAACGGCGTTCGCGGATCCGCGGCGAAACGAAAGCCCCCACTTCCGTCGGAAGTCATCCGACATCGCGCCTGATCGTTCGCTGCTGGCCAGAACCTCATAGTCTTTTTCATACTCTACGTCGCGACGTAGACATTCCCAGGCTAGGTCCTCCGCTTCTGCCGTCTTGGCGTCAGGATATGCTTGCTTTGATGTCCAGTCAGCAGCTGCCATCGTACTTTCTTCCCCGCACGTTCACGCAAGGAAAGTGCAGCCTCACGATTGTGACGATTTCTGGTTGCGCTCATGCATTTGTTCAATGTTGATGCGCTCAATCGATGAAACAATCAACTTTTGCGATTGGGGCTGGTTTGCGATTGGGGCTGGATAGAGATCCCGTCCGCTTCAAGTGCATCCATTATTCACTCTTCGGCCAACCGCGTCGCAGGAGATGACGATAGCCGTGACGCGCCATCCATTTGGCGCGAGCCAGATGAGTGTCGAAAGCACGGCGCGCGCGATCAGGCTCAAGGACCGGATCAGCACCGAGCACAATGCGCGCGACTTCGCGCCAATCTGCATTATCCGCCTGTGCATCGAGAAGGCGCATGTAGGTAACGACGTGCTGCTCATCGTATGGCGTAAGCTCAGGCGCGCTGGGCGCCACATCTGCGATCTTAGGATCGGCCGACACTGCCTGGAACTCCTAGCAAACTGAAAAACTCTATAGAAATCTGAGCGACGGTATCCCGCTTCTCGGCATCTTGGTACCGTATTGATTGCCCTAGTCTACAAAATGTTCCCCGCAGAAACATCGATTGGAGGCGGCCATCGGATATCTGGGGCTCGCTCCGTCGCTTGTCTCGATTTCGCTCGCTCTGACCTTCGCCGGTGTTGATTTGACCGTGTCCATATCGCTTGGAGCGCGATGAGCAGATTTGCGTCCTGCAAGCCCTTGCTCGCTCGTTGCCTAAGTAGAAATCGACGCGTGTGGTTTGGCTGACGCACCTGTTGCCTCCTCTCGCTGGCCGATGATGGCTGCTCGGTTTGGTCGGCTGGCGAGAACATTGTTCTCGATTTCGAACTCCACGTGAGAAAGTTTGCTGTTTGGTCGCGCCGCCCTGAAGAAAGCCGCGGTAATCCCGGTTAGCCATGCATTTTGCGGCCGCCAAATGGCTGACGAACGGCTCGCGAGCGCGCACTGGCCGAGATCTGGATCGATATGCAGCACGGTCCGATCAACCTCTTTCCAGTCGGTGTCGACGGCTTCCGAATCGAGAAGTCGCCGGCAGGTCACCAGACGCTCCACGGCGCAACAGCACTGAACTATCCGGACGAGGATCAGCGACGGTTCAGTGGTGGGGTCCGGACGATCTTACGCGCGCGCAACAGAGCGACGCAGTTCCGGTTCACAACGAGCGTGAGGCGTCATTTTGTCAAGTATATCGAGGTGCAGTATATCGAGCAAGCGGCATCCTTTCCCGCATGGACTTGCGGGAAACATTCGCCACGAATTTGCGCCGTCTGCGCAATGCGAGGGGATGGTCGCAGGACGAGCTTGCCTTCGAGGCAAAGATAAGCCGGGGCTATTTGAGCGAGCTTGAAACGGCCGAGCACTTCGTCAGCATCAAAATCATAGGTCGCCTTGCCGACAAGCTCGACGTTGAGCCTGCTGAGTTCCTTAAACGCCCTGCCAAAAGGCGTTAGCTAGACCCATCCCAATATTCGGTCATGCTCTCAATCCATTTCTTCTGGCTACCGTAGCAGTTGAATGCTGGTCCGGGAGGTCATTTCCGCAGGATGACTTGGCGCATGTGCAGCAGACCGACGCAGTTCCGGTTCAAAATGTGCATGAGACGACGTTTTGTGAAGTATATCGAGGTGCAGTATGTCGGGCAAACGGCTTTCTGTCCCGCATGGATTTGCGGGAGACATTTGCCACTAATTTGCGCCGTCTGCGCAATAAGAGGAGATGGTCCCAGGACGAACTTGCCTTCGAGGCCGAGATCAGCAGGAGCTATTTGAGCAAGCTCGAAAAGGGCACGTACTACGTCAGCATCAAAATCATAGGTCGCCTTGCCGACAAGCTCGATGTTGAGCCTGCCGAGTTTCTGAAACGGCCAGCAAAGAACGCCGCCAGGTAAGCGCCTCCCGACACGCGTCTTGCTTCCATTCCATTTCTTCTCATCTCTTCGGTAACCCTTGAATGCCGGCCTAGCTCTAGTCTTACTGTGCCACAAACGATGATCTGTGTATTGGTCGAACTTGATCGCACAACAAGGACATCTCGACAGCATTCGGACGAGCGCATGTTCGAGCCGCCGTCGCATCGTCGCGATCGAATTTGGAATGTGACGTTGGGTCCGCAGCGGCAGATCCGCGGGGTCTGTAATGTGCGGGAACGCGATCGAGCGGGATCGGCCGGGCGCGCCGAGCGCCTGAGGGGGGAATCGTCTCCCGCTCGGAGATCAGGAATCCGTAGGCCGCAATGCACATCGTTGCGTGATGATGAAAGCCGCGCCAGCCGCGTCCCTCGAAGTGGCCGAGCCCGACCTCCTGTTTGAGGTCCTGATAGTCGCGTTCGATGCGCCAGCGCAATTTAGCCGTCTCAACGAGCGTCCGGAATGCCACATCCTCCGGCAATGTCGAGAGCCAGTATTTGGTAGGCTGGTCCTCGCCTTTCGGCCATTCGATCAGCAACCATTCCTGCGCTCGCCGGGTGGTTTGCCAATAATCACGATGTGCGGCACGAACCCGCACGCGGGCAAAGCGCGAGGTCAGCTTTTCGTTCGTTCCTTGCCGCCACGTTATGGTGCGCCAAGCTTGGGCCGGCAGGCCGATCGCGAGCGCTTTGACGGCGGCTGGCTGATGCTGACGGTTGCGGCGCATCAGTTTTGGTGGACGGCCGCGCCCCGACCATGGCTTCGGCGGCAAGGGACCGGTGCCGGGCGCCCATACCGTCGTGCTCGACAGAAGACCCGCCACATAGGTCAATCCCAGCGCCGTGATCTCGGTGCGCAGGTCGTTGTTGTTGCCATAGCCAGCGTCCATCAGCACGACACCGCGCGGAAGTCCGCTCGCACAGGCCCACCGCAACTGCTCCAGCGCGATCTCCGGCTTGGTCTGGAAGCCGACTTCGGCAGGAATGCCCACCTTGCGCCGCCGATCGCGGTCCTCAGTCCAATCCTTCGGAAGATAAAGGCGGTAAGCGACAGTCAGGCTGGCGTGGTGGTTGGCAATCGACAGCGACACCGCCACCTGGCAATTATCCTGTTTGCCGAGCTGTCCGCAATATTGCCGTGCAACTCCAACCGAATGTCGCCCCTGCTTGGGAAATCCGGTGTCATCGATGATCCAGGCTTCGATGGGGCCCTGGCGTTCAATCGCCGGCAGGACCATCTCGCGTACCTTGCCCAGCACCTTCTCATCCGACCAGGCGCCGCTGCCGACGAAATGCAGCAGCGATTGATGCTGGGCCGCCGTCCGCTCCGGAGCCGTCACCGCCGCCATCGGCTCCACGCTCTTGCGACCGCCACAGGCCATCAGGCCGACGCAATAGTCGCGCAGCGGCGCCTTCCGATCAGCATGACCGATGACACTGGCAAGCCCTTCCAAATATGCCGCAAATCGCTTCTCGCTCGTCTTCGTGCCACGCCCGCTCATGTCGGCCTCGGCTAATGGTCCATGCTGCAACCATCATTGATTCTGGCCGGCGGTTTTGTGACTCAGTAGACTAGCAAGCTGTTGAAGAAGTCTTTGAACGGCGCGTGATGAATGGGATGTTGTCGCCGTTGAGGAGGCAGATCTCCCCTTCGAGTGAGCTGTCATCCTGCAGTTCGGCCCAACCATCACCCTCGGCTGGCTCCATTTCGTCGTTTCCTTGCCAGCCGAACTCGACGGTATCGCCGTGGCAGGCTCCATGAATGGAGCCAGTGAGGCAGTCGAAGGCAAATTCGCCGCCGGCCTCATCGAACAGGATGTGGCCGTCCGCCAAGGCCATGTAGCCCGGCGTCTCGACGACCTGCCATCTGCCCCGAATGCTCATGCCGGTGCCGCCAGAAGCTTGGGAAGCCGGATCAGATTGCAGGCTGCAAGTGCCAGGACGAAGACGGCATCCATGCGGTCGCGGCCTCTCAGCTTGGCCTTGGCCAAGCCAGCGGAACTCTTAATCCAGCCGAAGACTTCTTCGATGCGTTTGCGGCAGCGTTGGCTGACGTCGTAGCCGCTGTGACGCGTGGTACGCGCGTCGATTGCCGTCTTGCGTCGCTTGCCGGTCTTACTCAGGTGTCCGTCGATCGCGATATGCGGGGTAACCGATCTATCTCTCAGGTCGCGCACGAACTGCGTGACATCATAGGCCTTATCTGCCCCCAGAGTGATCCGCTTTGCGCCCCCGCGCCTGTCGATCATGGCAAGCGCAATCTCCCGTTCGGCGGTGCCCGTCGCTTGGCTCACCCCACCCAGAACCGCCAAACCATTGCGGTTCTCCATTAGAGCATGGCCCATATAGCTCAGCTTGGCCGGCTGGCCGTCACCCTTCTTGTAGAGCCGCGCGTCGGGATCGGTCGCGCTCGCATGGGTCTCGTTGGATCGTTTCTCCTTGTGGAATTTGCGCTCGGCGTTGCGTCCCGGACCATCCTCATCTTTGTCGCTGCCGTCCTTCTTCCGAAAGCTCTTGATCGAAGCCCAGGCTTCAATCAGCGTACCATCCACCGAGAAGTGATCGCTCGATAGCAGACGCTTGACCTTCGCCTGCGCCAAAAGCGCGTTCAGGAACTTGGCCGCAACCTCGCCTTCGGCCGGAACCGGGAGCCAACGTCGGCAAGGTGATCTCATCGGCATAGATTCGTTCGCCCTGCTTGATCTTCTCCAGAACCTAGTCGGCCAGAGGGTGCGCTGATCGATGCGGCTACACATCACGGCATACATCGCGACCGTCCGCGCGACCTCCCTTACAGTCGGGACGGTAGCTGCCTGAAATCAATCGAGATGGCGCTCCGGACGAAATTGTCGTCGGCATGGCCTGATTGCGTTTCGGCTTCGCTTTGGTTCGCATCCCTGTCGAAAGCGAACGGCCGGATCTTATCCGAGGAGCCAGCTTTGCGGCTCCTTCCGTTCCCTGCTGCAGAATGCCAGCGGCAAGGCCCTCAATCCTAGTTGCATAGTGGTATGCGACAACGCCCATCCAAGTTGGGGCTTTGTCTCGGAAGATTTCCTCGTATTTTCCATCCGGAGGATTTCCTGCGCTGAGTGATCATCTCGCGGTGAAATTCATCTCAGGCTGGAGATGGTCATGCAATACGACCGGATAGATGCACGCATCCTTGAGATCGTGCAAAAGAATAACCGTCTGACTTCAGATGTGATCGGCGAGATGGCCGGGCTTTCGCCTACGGCCTGCCAACGACGATTAAAGAGACTCCGCTCGGAAGGCATCATCCAAGCCGATGTATCGGTTGTATCGCCGAGAGCCGTTGGGCGACCGATTCAAGTTCTTGCACTGGTGACTTTGGAGCGGGAAAGCGCCGATATCATCGACAGATTCAAAAAGGCTATCAAATCATCAATCGACGTCGTTAATGGTTTTTATGTCACGGGCGATGCCGACTTCGTCTTGTACATAACCGCCCGATCCATGGAGGAGTACGAGGAGTTCACGCGCCGTTTCTTCTACGAAAATCGCGATATCAAGGGTTTCAAGAGCATGGTCATATTGGATCGCATCAAAGTCGGATTTGCTGTTCCGGTTGAGCTTCCCCCAGACGATTGATTGCACCCATGCGGATGCGCGAACTAGCGCGCTATAGAGCGTTTGATCCACCGTTTCGCTCTCCTTGGCTTTCTTAGGACCTCAATCAGGCTTCTTGAGAAACGGCTCTGGTGGCCGCCCGATCATGCGGCAATGTTGTGGACCCAATCTATTGCCAGCGAAAAGGTGCTCAAAGCAGGAATTTGGCCCAGTTAAGTCCGGAGCGGGCGCAAAACGCATTCGTCGAAATTCGTCGAGGACGGGCCCCTCAACGCGGGAATTGGGCGCCAATGGGTTGCTCGTCGCATCAATTCAAGATGGAGATGTTGCTATAGTCGCAATCACGTTCTCGTTACGGTCAGGCGCAGGCAAGCAAATGCCTACTGCCAGGAGAGGGACCATGACCGACCGCGCGCCCGCCATCCTGGAAGTGCTTGAGTGCTCTGAAGATAGAACTCTGAAGCAGCTGCCGGGCACACGATTCGAACCTCAGCTTTCCCTTCCAGTACGTTCTGCGAAGCGGCCCTTTGTGAAGAACGTCATCCTGGCTCGTCTTTGTATGCAACAGCTTGCAGCAATCGGCGAGTGTCTCGAGCCGGTCGTCTTGAAAGAACGCATGGTTCTGCAAGAGCCAAGAAGGCCGGTCGAGCACGTCTACTTTATAGAGAGCGGCCTCGTCTCGCTCAGAGTTGTTGCTGCGGGCAGTATGCTCGAAACCGCAGTCATAGGTTATCGGGGCGTGGTCGGCACTTCATTTTTGTGGGGAGGACATCTTTCAACCCATCAATCCGTGGTCGTCTTCCCTGGAACCGCGCACAAACTTCGCGTCGAGGATTTGCGCCGTATCATGAAGGCGCATCCGGAGATCAAAGACCATTTGTTTGACTATGTCCAAGCACTGACATTTCAGTGCCTTCAAGCAGGCTTATGCGGGGTCCGGCACCATCGTGAGCAACGCCTCGCCAGCTGGCTTTGCCTCGCCAGCGAAGCTGTTGACGCTCGTGTGCTGCCGGTCACCCACGATTACCTTTCTTCGGTGCTTGGACTGCGCCGCGCAGGGGTCACGGAAACGTTGATCCGTTTTGAGGAGCTAGGGCTGATTCGCAAGATGCGCGGCGTCTTGCAGATCGATGAACCCAAAGCGCTCGAAGAAAAGGCATGCTGTTGCTACAAGCTCGTTTCGGCCGCCTACTGGCCGCGACCTTGAGAGCGCACTACAGGCGGTCCGCGCGACCGATCGTCAAACGTTGTTCGTTGCGGGCCTCGCCCGAGACTTTCTACTGCCCTCCGATCTGACGTGCTCGCATTGGTACCGGCCAATCGGCACGCTCTGCCGCTCTCCAGGCTCTATCGGCACCTGTTCGATAGTACACATACTACTATCTACGTTGTGACGGCCAACTACGACCGGTTGGCAGAATATGCAGCCGACGCGGCTGAGGTCAGCGCGTTCACCGGTTTCAACTATGGCTACCTGCAAAGCAGGGCACGAGCTGCGAACACGCGCGTGACGGTCGACGGGCGGCCATCCGCACAGCGGCGGTTCGGAAGGTCCACGGATCGCTCGATTGGTTCCAGGACGCGGCCAATCAGATTGTCGGCGTGAGAAGCGCACTTGCGATCCCAGCGAGTTATGCGCCGCTCATGATCACACCCGGCATCGACAAATACCGATTAACACATAGCGAGCCATTCCGAACCATTGTCGGCTACGGCTTCAATGACGAGCACGTGCAAATCAAGTTCATTGAACGCTGCGACCGTGATTCCGTGCCATTGGTCGTCCTGACAAAGGAATTGACTGCGAGCGCAAAGGCTTTCCTGGCCAGCGGACGGTGCCGGCGCTATCTGGCCATCGAGGGCGGCCGCTTTCGGCTCCGCGTCCGCGGGCGTTTTCTGTATCGTTACGTCTGGGGTCGCAGCGCACGGCCCAACCATCGTCGCTTGTACGGCTTTCTCCTAGCGAGACTATAATGTCCCGAGCCAAGCGCCTTCGCACACATATGTCCGAGACTGGCCTTGCCCACATCATGGCTACGCTTAGCCCACTGTCGGCGATTTTAGCGCAGGAAGCTGGATTCGACGGCCTATGGGCCTCGGGCTTTGAGTTGTCCGCGCTCTATGGCCTGCCAGATATGAGCCTGATCTCCATGACACGGCATCTCGACATGCTTCGGTCGATTGGCGCGCGCACGATGCTACCGATTGTCGCCGACATCGATACCGGTTATGGCAACGCGATCAATGTCATTCATGCGGTCAGCGAATATGGGCGTGCCGGCGCGAGTGCGGTCATGTCGAAGAGAAGACATTCCCAGACGTGACGAGCCTTGCTGCTGATGGACGTCAGAAGCTTCTTCGCATCGACGGGTTCGAGGGTAAGATCAGGCTTCAGTCGCAACCAGGCTAGATCCCGATTTTCTCGTGATTGCCCGCACCGAAGCCCTGATCGCAGGGTTGGGCCAGGAAGAGGCTTTAAAGCGCAGCATCGCCTATATTGAGCGGGAGCGGACACGATCCTCATCCACTCTAAGGAAACGACGCCTTGCGAAATCGAGCGCTTCTCTCATGCATGGCGCGGATCCGTATCGCTGGCCATCGTGCCAAACGCGTTTCCACAGCTTGAAGCTTCGTGCATCAAAGCGCTCGGCAACATCAAGATGACCATCTACGGCAACTATGGTATAAGGGCTTGCACGACAGCCATGCAGAATACTTTCCGGCGTATCGTTGCCGATGGCGGCGTTCAGAACGTGCACAAAGACATCGTCAATGTTGACGAAATTTTCTAGCCTCCAGAACCTGGAGCAGGTCAAGGATAACGAAAAACGCTTCCTGAAATAAAACCTGGATCCAGGAAATGGGATCGGAACGTCCTCCTGCAGCATCAGCAAGTGACATAGGCGTCGATATCAATAACGACTCGGGGCGCTGGTCGATCACGTTCGACCTGGAAAAGATCGACAGATTCAAGACGAACTACGGAGCCTACACGTTCATCGACATTGCATCTCGTCATGTCGAAACGGAGTGCAATAGGCTCGGTCTCGTCGACGATCTTTGGCTATGGCTTGAGGCGGTTCGGGCAAACGGCCGATCGGACGGGTAATGGCAATTGACCTCCGATAGGCGGCGCAGCTCTTCTGGCGACAATCGCACTAAGCCTCGCCTCGGCCAACGGCCGGAGCTCAGAAAGAGCCTCGACCAACCTGATCCAGTCCAGTTTTGAGAAAAAGGCTGCGTTTTACGACGCTCAGTGTCAATGTGCTTCTGCCCGCATACTTTTGATCAAGCATCGTGTCGGCAATGTCGGCCGAAAAGGCCAGGTTCTTGACTTGGGGTCCAACGCGTGATGACACCGAGCGTGCCGTAGTTGAAATCTGGGTTACAGCCAGCAAAACCGCTGCAAAGCGAAAGTGACCTGCCCCTGAATATTTCCTCCAGATGGAGTTAGAGTCCGGCCTGAGCAAGGACGGACAGATGAAGCGAGCAAGGTTCACGGAAGAGCAGATTATCGCAGTGTTGAAGGAGCACGGGCTGGGGCGACGACATCTGACCTGGCTCGCAAACACGGAGTCTCCGAAGCGACGATCTACAATTGGAAGGCCAAATTCGGCGGCATGGAAGCTTCCGAAGCCAAGCGGCTGAAGTCGCTCGAGGATGAGAACGCGAAGCTGAAGAAGCTTTTGGCCGAGCAGATGCTCGACGCGGCCGCCCTTCGCGAGCTCCTTTCAAAAAAATGGTAGGGCCCGCCGCCAAGCGCGCCGCTGTGGCGCACCTGAAGGCCGTGATGGGCCTGTCGGAGCGACGGGCCTGCACGATCGTCGGCGCGGATCGGGGGATGATCCGTTACCGATCTCGCCGCCCTCCGGATACGGAGCTTCGTGCCCGGCTGCGCGACCTTGCTCACGAGCGCCGACGGTTCGGCTACCGTCGACTGTTCGTCCTGCTGCGGCGGGAGGGTGAGCCATCAGGGCTCAATCGCATTCACCGGATCTATCGGGAAGAAGGACTGACGGTCCGCAAGCGGCGGGCTCGCCGCAAGGCCACGGGGTGCCGGGCGCCGATCCCGGTGGAAGCGAAGCCGAATGCGCGCTGGTCGCTGGACTTCGTCCACGACCAGTTCGCCAACGGGCGTCGCTTCCGCATCCTCAACATCGTCGACGATGTCACCAAGGAATGTCTGGGCGCCATTCCTGACACATCGATCTCGGGCCGGCGTGTGGCGCGGGAACTGACGACGGTTGTCGCGCGGCGCGGCAAACCCGGCCTGATCGTCTCCGACAACGGCACCGAACTCACCTGTAACGCCATGCTCGCCTGGTGCAAGGAAACCGGCATCGACTGGCACTTCATCGCACCGGGCAAACCGATGCAGAACGGCTTCGTCGAGAGCTTTAACGGTCGGATGCGCGACGAGCTCCTAAATGAGACGCTGTTCTTCGATCTCAACGACACCAGGACCAAACTCGCGGCATGGGTCGCCGACTACAATGGCGAGCGCCCTCATTCCTCGCTGCAATACCTCACGCCCGCGGCCTACGCCGCCACTCTCACCGCAACGGACGCTCGGCTGCGCAACCCCGACCAGCTCCGCCGATCGTCCGTTGCTCCACCCGCGCCACTTGGCGTACAAACCACTGAGACTCTAACTGCCGCTGGATGAAAAATTCGGTGGCAGGTCAAAAGGTCTGTAATGAAGGCGCCACAGATATAGCCTTGCGCGATGCTGCTGTACCGGACGGCTGCCCACCCACCATAAATGCCCCTATTCCAATACGCATCCCAATTATGGGTATAACCAGCGCGGAAGCCGTAGGTGGTGGTCAACTCCTGTGCGCTGCCATTCACCAACACAGAGTCAGATAAATCCGCGAGACCTATGCTCTGGTAAACGTCCGGCAGACCCGTGCCGCCATACATGGCGTAGGTGGTCGACATATTCTCATTGAAGTCACAACGGCTGGCGTCCCTGGTATAGGCGCCAGACATATTGATTGTGTCACCCGGTCCAGTCGGAATGTTCTTGATCGACAGAGCGAGCTGAGTGGCCCATCCCCACTTGTCGCTCGGATGACCGGTTGTTTCATCACCGCCATAGTAAGCAGCATGATTGTCATGCGCGGCAAGAGATGCCTGGAGCAAACCCCACCCTGATCGATGCGCAACATCGTGATGAAGTCGGGGGTCGCGGTACCGGCGATGTCGTTACCGCCGTACGCACCTGTCGCGAGGCCCGACGCCGTTGCGGCGCTCACGTTCCAGACGTTGTCGTGGCATGGGCAACTTGATCCTGAGCCGAGAAGGACGCCGTAATGCCTTGGCCGAAGTCGGCCGTATAAGTGAACTGATTGACGCCGGTAACCCAGCCTGTACCACCTGGCAAATCATCGTAATTATTGGCTCGATAATTGGTCTAGGATACTGAGAACTGAGAGATCGCTTTTCCGATGGTGAACCCGGCAAACTAGAGAGTAGACACCAACCGTGCCGCCGGCGATGGCGCCGGAATTGGCATTGTTCGGCGCCTGAACACCGCCGATCGACGAGTAAACGGTCGCGCGTGTTCCGGCGCCACTGTAGGTCCCATCCGTCCAGATCAGTCCCGTCTCGAAGAACGTACGGAGGGTGCCGTACTCGGTCTCCGTGCGCGTATCGATGTTCAGATCTCCGCGGGAGCGCGAGGTGTAAGCGTTGCCCAGCCGGGGCACCCGCCACCCCGTTATAGGCCGGATCAAAATCGCTATTGCTGTTAACGACCAGGTTAGTGCGCAGGTAACCGCCCAGTTTGACGCAGGTTTCCGTGCCCGGGACGTAGTAAAAGCCGGCACCATACAGCGAACCGACCTTCACGTACCCGACCCCGCCGCGTGTGTGCCGCCGCACGCCAGTAAGCCCACCGCAAAACTTAGAACACCCCACCCAGTTCTGCGCTCAAACTCACAATTCTCGAATGTCATTGCCCCTCTCCATGCCAGCACCTGCGCGGCACGCCCGAGTACAGTCGGGGAACAACCATTCGGCGTCAGGCATCGAACAATACGATCGACTCCTCCAGTTTGATGATACTATTAGGTCGGTTATAGCCAGTGGTTTGATTGCCATCTAAATGGCTGCCTTCGCGCATGAATGCTCGTGCGCTTGTGGCCTACAATCTGCGCCGGATCCGCGTGGAGCGCGGTATTCCGCAAGAGCAATTGGCCTATGATGCAGGTGTTGATCGCTCGTATATGAGCGGACTTGAGCGTCAACAGGCGAACCCGACAATCGATCTTCTCGATCGCCTTGCCGAGACGCTCGGCGTCGCGGTCTCCGAGTTGTTTGTCCGGCCGTCCAAAGGTGCGCCGCCGCCAGCTACCTTACCTAAAGGTCGCAAGCCGAAGCCGGCACGCCGCAGAAAGACCTAGTCCCCACGCGCTGTGATCTTTTGCGGTGCTGGACCACCCATCAAACCGGCCTTACGCGTAATTTGTGCGCGGCCAGCCGCAGATACGCGGCAATCCCGCTGTGGACATCGAATAACGTGATGGATGGCTTTTCCCGGCGCCGGAGCAGACAATGGCGGCTCAAGACGATGAAGTTCCTTTAAACGCGATCCGCGCCTTTGTAAGCCGCCAGTAGCTTGGGAACAACGCAGAGTTCGGTCAGCCGCTATTTGTCCGTCCTGCGAGGAGTATCTTGGCGCAGACCTCATCGAAGCGCGGCCGGCGCCGTGATTTGACCGAGTTTGGAAAGCTATCCGCAAACGCAGTCTCGGAACCACTCGAGACGGTCGGCTTCAGAGCTAAAAGAATGCGCCGACGTGCGGCCGCGGGCAGCAATCGGCTTGTCGTCCGCACGTCACTATCGACCTTTGCTTTCTCTATTCTGATCCCAAATCTGCAGGCATTCTCTTCGGAAATGGGCGGTGTCATTGTGGATGTCGTCAGCTCGCTATCGCCGCCGACATCGTCGGACGACTTCGATATCTTGATTACACGCGACCTTTCCGTGATCGAGCCCGCCGACAGTTGGGAGATCTACAATGAGGAGCTGGTATGCGTTGGTCCGCCAAATCTGGTCGCAGGCGGAGAGCTCTCAATTATCCGCTCAACCCCGATACTGAACATCACATCTCGGCCAGACATCCTGCCGACTTGGCTGAGGGCCATGAACCTGTCTTCAAACGACATAAAGCCAGGCGCGCGCTATGATCACAACTATCTTGCTCTGCCGGCCGTCATGACAGGAAAATGCCTTCTTGTCGCACCCGAAATCATTGTCAGCGATTTGGTGCGTAGGGGCGTTCTGCAGGTCATACCGGGGTCGCGCACTCCAAGTGGCATGCAATATCGGGCCTATGCCGTGGATCGCAGCGAGCATCCCGAGATCGCACGTTCCTTTTGCCGGTGGGTCTCTCGTCTTTGCAAAAAGTCGATGCTTGCGCAGGCTGCCTAACGCCCAGCTTTAGTCCGGTCCAGCGGGAGATCGCCGCATTGCCGCCCAGTCGAGTCGAGAGCACTCAGCCTCGGAAACCATCAGAGCAGGATCGCCAAAGTGTGAAGATAGCGCCTCTTCGTGCAGCAATCCGCACGCCAAATGATAAGTAAGAGATCGAACGCAAAATCTCATCCTATCTGCGATCGTGCCATGCTAACAGAGGAACTGGCTGCACAGAACAAAGGTTTGGTCGCCCAAGAGCTCATGAACTGTCATTCCTGCGTCTGCCCTTTTGGAGAAATGCGCGGCAGCGAAGGCGCAGGAGGCGCCGCCCCAGCTTAACAAGTCGAATGGTTCGGCTGCGCAAGTCGTCTGTTTTCCAGCCCCGCTCGGCAGCACGATGATTTCCAAACAGGCCTTGCGCAATTTGGCGATAGCTATTTCCTTCCTGCCACCCATCCAGTGCGCGGAGCGCCAGGATTAGCCGACGCCGCTTCAGAGCCGATAGAGCAAGAGGAGGCGGTCCGAGCGGCCGGTGCTCAAGCGCGTACCAAAATCGACGTGCGGCTTGCAATCGAAGCTCGAAATTCGCATCGAGCGGCAGATCGAGGACGGCAGCTGACGCGCTCGCCGGAAGCTTCCTCAACCAAAGGCGATGGTTTGTGCCCCCGTACGGCACGATCGCAGGCCATCCATCCGACGCGCGACGCAGCTGGTTGCCCGGCAGATTGGCAAAATCGAGCTGGTACCTTTTGGGCACCACGTGGTTGGCTGCCCGCACAGCCAGCACGGTCGGCAGGACTTCGGGCGCCCAGAAGACTGCTTGCTTGTCGAATGTCTTTTGCGGATCAGCTGGAAAACGAGAGCCCCCACTTCCGTCGGAACTGGGCCGCCGCTGCTTTTGAACGCTCGCGGCGAGATAACCGCCTGTACGCCTCTTGGTAGTCGCGATCCCGGCGTAGCCACTCCCAGGCCAGGTCGGCAGCTTCTGCCTTCTTGAGGCCGCTGTATGCTTCCTCAGATCTCCAGTCAGTACCCGGCATTGCAATTTCCCCGCATGATTCACACGGTCGAACTGCAGCCCATGATTGTGGCTCCTTACGGTTGCGTGCGTGCCGCGTACCCGCCTTCCATGCACGGAATCGATGCAACGATCATGTTTTACGATTGCTAGGCATTCTGCCGACCTTGATATCGGCCTTGTTCATTCCTTTGGCCAACCGCCACGCAGCAGATCACGATAGCCGTGGCCCGCTAGCCACTTGGCCCGAGCCATATGACTTTCGAAGGTGCGTCGCGCACGATCCGGTTCAAGAGCCGGATCAAGCCCAAGCACAACGTGCGCGATTTCACGCCAATCTGCCTTATCAGCCGCGGCATCGAGAAGTCGCATGTAGGTAACAGCGTGCTCCTTGTCATATGACGTGAGCTCGTGCGCGCTGGGCGCCAACTCTGCGATCTTCGGGTCGGCCGGCACTGCCTGAAACTCCTACCGGGGGCATTTTGGTACCGCTCGAATCGTCGCGGTCCCAAGATTTATTCGGCCGACCTCGGGCTCCGAGCGCATATCGGCTCACGACGACCTCGTGGCTCCATTCTGCGCATTTCGCTCTTCCATAGGCTGGATCTACTCGCAGACAGCAGTGACCAATCACAGGTTTGGTACGCAGCTAGCATGTCCTTGCTGTCACCCTGCCGGGACGGAATGGGGGCCGTCGGTCGCGGGTTGGTGAAAGGCAGCGGCCTGAAAGAGCCGAACGGGGAGAAATCGTTTTCACTTTTCGAGCTTCAGGTTGTCCTATTTGGTCGCGGAGCTCGGAAAAAAGCCGCAGTTATCGCTGCGGCCGTTTTTGGTCTCCCGCCACTAGCGAGCTGTCTTGCCGTGAGCCCGAGTTGTGATGGGTCGACGGCTTCGACAGAGACAACTTCACCACATCTGCGTGTACGGTGAACTGCTTCATAGAATCAATCGCTGCAAAGACAGCCCACTGCTCCGGTCCAGCTTATCACAATAGTATGGCTATAACCAGTGGTTTCATAATCGTCGGAATGGCTGCCTTTGCGCATGAACGCTCGTGCGCTTGTGGCCTGGAATGTGCGCCGGATCCGTGTAGATCGCGGCATTCCGCAAGAGCAATTGGCCTTTGATGCCGGGATCGACCGCTCGTACATGGGCCGCATTGAGCAGCAGAAAGAGAACCCGACCATTGATCTCCTGGACCGCATCGCCGCGACCTTGGGTATTCATTTGTCGGAACCGGCCAAGGGTGCGACGCCTCCGAAACCGATGTCTAGGGGACGCAAGCCGGCGCGCCTGTGCCGGGACAGGAAGTAACTATTCCACATGTAGCTAACGAAGGGAGCTACCAGCCGGAGCAGCTTCACGTACCCACTTCTAATCTGCGACGGTGGTCCCGACCTGCGGCTCCAGCCGATGCCGCACGGTTCCGCTTAACCAGCGCAGCACGATCTGTCTCCAGATAAGCCAGAGCAGTACTTACGCCGCTCGCGTAAACCGATTGAGGGGCCGCTTGAGCCCGAGGTTTTCTCTAAGAGTCCGTCCGGAGCTTGCCGACCGAAACTTGCCGCGTCGACGCAATTCAGGAACGACGAGTTCCACAAAGTCCTTGAGCCCGCTTGGAACGATCGCGGGAATGAGGTTGAATCCATCGGCCGCATATTGATCGAAGGCATTGATCATGGCGTCGGCTATCTGATCTGGCGTCCCGACCACCATTAGATGTCCGCGCGAATCGGAAACCAAGCGTATCAGTTGTCTCCAGGTCATCCTTTGACGTGCAGCTAGCTCGAGGAGCACCTTTTGGCGGCTCTGAATGAACTTGGTCTGCGGCAAGGTGGCCGGGACTAAAGAGTCAAAATTGATCGCACGTAGGTTAGTGACAAATCCTAACCACCGATCTGCAGTCTCTATCATAACATCCGTATGAGTATAGGACTGCAGTTTCTCGAGTTTATCAGAAGCCTCCTGCTTGGTCCTTCCAACAACAGGGACGATGCCCGGCATCACCAACACCTGATCGTCCTTACGCCCCAGCCCGCGAGCCTTATTCTTGAGATCTGCGTAGTACTGCTTACCGCTTTCAAGTACAGGTTGTGCGGTAAAAACAACTTCGGCGAATTCTGCAGCGAATCTGACTCCGGCCTCGGAGGAGCCAGCCTGGACGAGTACAGGATAGCCTTGCGGGGGCCGTGCGATGTTCAGTGGGCCTCTGACCGAGAAATAAGTTCCGCGGTGATTGAGGAAGTGCAGCTTGGTCGTGTCGGCAAAGATCCCGCTTTGCTTGTCACGAACGAATGCGTCATCTTCCCATGTATCCCAAAGCCCCTTCACGACGCCTACGAACTCTCTGGCCCGCTCATATCGCGCGTCATGATCCGGAATTTCCTCATCGCCAAAATTTGCGCCCTCGAACTTGTTTCCGGAGGTAACGATATTCCAAGCCGCACGCCCATGCGAGAGGTGGTCAAGGGAAGCGATCATACGTGCGAGATGATAGGGCTGGTGATACGTCGTGGTTGCCGTTGCAACAAAGCCGATGTCTTTTGTTCTCGATGACAAAGCCGATAACAGCGTGATTGGCTCAAACGTATCGTTTCGGCCTGCACGCGCTATATTTGCATTATCGCGTTCGACGACACTTGGGCTATCCGCAAGAAATACGAAGTGAAATGCCGCGCCTTCGGCCAGTGCCGCAAGACGCGCATAATGGTCGATATCGACTCCGCCAGTCTCCGGCACGCTCGGATCGCGCCAAGCGCCCTCGATATATCCCGCCTGCAAGACGTATAATCCGAGCGCCATCTCACCATTTCGCGCCATGCCATACTCCCCTTCTCAAGCGTCTCTCATGTTAGAGCGGCCGGCCAATTCGGCCGAAAATCCACATTCCATGTCCAACGCCGCGCCATGGTTTTTCAGAACCGCAGGAGCGAACAAAGCAGCGGAAGGAAGGCAGCGGCGGTACAGATTAAGGGTTGCTGCTGTACAAGCGCTCTTCTTTCACCCTAGGACTTCGCGAACGAAGTCCGTTTCCAGCAGTGTGCTGCCGATTTCCAGCAATGTGCTGCCGATGTCAAAACTATAGGTGCCACAAGCACACAATCCCATCAACAGCGAGCACTAGTAGTTGACTTGCGTGCCACTCTTCATGCGGCTCTGCACTTTCCGCAAATATCAGCCGGCTTGCAGCACGCTCGACCTCGTTTGTCTCGGCCCCTTACAGAGAGCGCCTGATCGACGCAGCTCGAGCCGATGCATCACAACCTATCGTCTTTGCAGTCTCACCTTATGATCCGGTCAGGAGACCTGCCGCGGCCTCAAAGCGTCTCCTCAAGCAAGGTGACAGTCCTTTGGCGCGCGGGCAGCACTTCGCCCCCATTTGTGTCCAGTGAAACGGCGGACCAACTGGCGAAGAAGAATCAAACGCAAGTGCAACTGCGCAGTTATCGCACGCCCCCGTCTTCCATTTGGCTGGCAAATCGCCTGCGTGCGCTATGCGTTCGTGAATCCTCAAGCAGGCCACACGTAAACGCAACGCTATATCGTCGAAGCTTCTTGAGAGCGCCGTCTTTGTCTCAGCTCCACATCCGAGAGCATTTTCGTTCCGATGATGCCCTTCCCTTCCAGTTCAGCAATTTCGGCGTCGCAGAGCCCCAAAAGCCCGGCCAAAACTTCCGCGTTATGCTCTCCCAGAGTCGGTGCCGCTCGGCGGATTGAATGAGGCCGTGTACCCTCACGAATTGGGATCGACGACTGCGGGTGCACGCCGATCAAAGCACGTTCAACTTGCTGAAAGAATGAACGAGACCTTAGTTGCGGATCTTTTAGCAAGTCGATAGGCAGGCGAACCACCCCGGCTGCAATGCTTGCCGCCTGCAGCCGCAACATCGCCTGATCTGCATCAAGCGTGCATGTCCAGGCCTCGATGGCGCTCTCGATTGTCTCCTCCATCGTACGGCGACGATCCGCCAACTTTAGTGAGGGGTCAGCAGCCCAGTCTGGTCGGCCGATCACGCTCGCAAGCCTCTGCCACATAGCGGCATCGGTGGCAGCAATCGCGATCCAGCTGTCGTCCCCCGCGCAGCGGAAACAGCCGTGCGGCACACACTGGGGATGCCGATTGCCGTACCTTGTAGACGTACCACAAAGTGATTGGATAGTGATCCATGGAGCAGCAAGCTGCATCATGCATTCGACTTGCGCGAGATCAACAAACTGCCCCTCTCCAGTCTGGCGGGCGTGGATCAGTGCAACAAGAAGTGCAGCGCAACCGTTCAAGCCGCCTATCGCATCCCCGAACGCAACATGGCTCATAACTGGCGGCCCGTGGACAGTTCCTACCACGCTAGGCAACCCCGAGCCCTGCTCCAGCGTCGAGCCGTATGCTCGGCAATCGCGAAGAACGCTGTTCTTTCCGAAGGCTGACATGGACATCACCACGAGACGTGGGTTGAGCGTAAGCAGAACTTCGTAGCCAAGCCCAAGCCTTGACAGCACGTCGACCGAATAATTGTCGACAACAATGTCGGCGCCCTCTATCAGGCGCTTAGCGAGCGCAAGGCCCTCGGGCCTGGTCAGATCGAGCGTGATGCCGCGCTTATTGCGATTCATCATGCAAAAGCGCAGCGTCTTTTCGTGCATCTTGCGGTTGACATAATCCGGCCGACGATCGACACCGCGCCACCAGTCCGGGTATTGGATCGCCTCGATCTTGATCACGTCCGCACCGAGATCGGCAAGGGTTCGCGTACACAATGGTCCAGCCCAGCCCATGGAAAAGTCGATGACGCGAGTTCCCATCAAAGGCTGTTCGGCTGGGCCGCTGAAGTCGGGGGAAATCGACGCTCCGTCGGTGGATTTCGGTGCGCTATTCGTGAACGATTGCCGCTCGCCGTGATATGGAACCTTTCCGCCGCGGCGCGGCGGTGTCAAGGTCAGCCGCTGCATCGAGCCAGCAGTCAACGCTCTTTCCTTGCCGAGCAGAATGGGTACGATTGCGCCACGCTCAATCTTCTCTTTATCCTGGAGAAGATCGCTCATGTCTGGCACCGGCACAATCGGGATCTTACGCTTTAGGCCCTCAGCAAACCACTGCTGCGCGGTCCGCCTCCTCAGTCTTGGGACGAAGAGTCGTTCGATCTCTTCCATATGGTTCAGACGGTCGGCACCGAGCACGAGAGCTGGATCGTCACGCAATTGAGCAAGGCCTAGCATGTCGCAGAATGCACGCCACTGCGCCGGTGTTATTGTCGTGACGCCGAGCCACCCCTTTTTTGTTTCATAGATGCCGGCTGGGAAATTTGGCCAGAAGCGATTGATGCCGATTCGGCACATCATCTCACCGCGCTGAAATGCTTCAAATAGCTGATACTCGCTGAGCGAGATGCAGCCCTCGAAAGAACTGAGCGTGTACGACCGCCCTGCTCCAGTCTGCATTCGCGCAATCACTGCCGAGGCAGCGGCGATAAAGCCCCAAAGCCCCGCCACGATACCGGTCTGAAAATCCGGAGCGTGCAAGGGTGGGCCCTCGGCCGGCCCAACCAGCTTGATGAGGCCGGCAAGGGCGCGAACGATCAAGTCGCTCGCCCTGAATTCAGCATAGGGCCCGTCCTGACCGAACCAGCTCACGTCGAGGTAGATTAACGCTGGCCGCCGTCGCCGGATTGCGGCGACATCAACGGGCGGGCAGCTGGCGCCCTCGATATTGCGGCCATCGACGAGAATATCGCAATCCTCAATCAACAATGTCAGTCGCTTGACCGCCTCCGGATCCGCGGGATTGATCACAATACTTGACTTGTTTAAGTTCAGGAACGCGAACCACGCACTCTGGCCCCCTGGTGTGAGCGGCGCGCTGGAGCGAAGTGGATCGCCAGACGGTGGCTCGACCTTCCATACCTCAGCGCCGAAGTCGGCAAACAGCCGCGCACAGTAGCTTGCCGCAGCTGAGCTACCGATTTCGACCACTCGCACCTGCGACAACACCTCTCTGGAGCGCTTCATTTTCTTCGGCCGTAATAATGCTTCGGAATCAGCCTGATGAGGTGGTGCGCGTCAGCCCCACGCCGTCCACGAGAGGGCGATAGCCCCAAGCTTTCAAGCTATGATAGCTGGGACACCGTCACCATTGATATATTTGGAGCCAACTGCTCGCCTTTCGTTGATGCTCAGCCTCCCAGCAAGGACCGTGCCGGCGCACTGTCTCAAGCAAATTCCTTTCCACACAAGACGACGCATTGCTTTCGAGGTTTACCATCTCGAACTGCTACTAACTCACAGCTGATGGATATGCGGTCTCATCCTGCGCCAAGGAATGCACTTTGAGATCCTACCGCGTCCTTAGAGCCGTCCTTAGGGCTCGGATATCGTCCCACAGAGACGAGCTTACCCGACAGGCGCCGCATACTGATCGGGCCACCATCTTCATCAGACATTGCGATGACGCCGGCCGCTGAGATTCCTCCACGGCCGGCTTGGCCGACCGCAGAAGACGCTCGTGTGCCGATTGACAACATAGTACTCAATTCACCCGAACATTGCTGTCTGGAACATTGCAAACCGCCGACTTCCGACACACGCGTCGCGACCTTCGTCCAGGGCGTTCCATGCCGGTCTTCTTCCAAGTTTAAGTCCGGGCGTGATGTGATACAGCAGCGCGCCATCAATTCGACTACATCAGCACAGGGGAAGTACTGTGGTCGTGCACCTTCGCAAACGAGGCGATCCATCCACTCTCAAGTCGGCACATAAAGTCCGCTATTGCGTCGCAACGACGCTCATCGGTTAGGCGGCGAACTCGCCACCTGTGATATCGATCGTCGCACCCGTAATAAAGCTTGCTCCGGGAGACGCCAGAAAAGCAGCGAGGCACGCGACTTCCTCGGCCGTTCCCAAACGACCGACAGGAATGCGGGCGAGGGCGGAGCGGTTTACCGCCGCCTCTGCTGGCCCAGTTAGATCACTGAGAATCCGACCCGGGGCGATACAATTGACCGTTACGCCGTATGGAGCGAGATCACGTGCGGCAGCGCGGGTTAACCCGACTAAACCAGCCTTCGATGCAGCATAATGAGGACCCGCGATCATCGGCACGGCGCGGCCCGCCAGAGAGCCAATGTTGATGATGCGTCCATAACCGTTTAAAATCATTGATGGCGCTAAGAGTCGTATGAGAAAGAACGGACTACTTAGATTGACATCGATGACCCTTGCCCATTCCTGCGATGACATCTGCGAGAGCCAGGGGACGTTCTGGTCTGCGCGTTTTGGAGAGATGCCGGCATTGTTAACTAAAACGGTGATTTTGCCCCAGCTTTTTCTGACCTGGTCAACAAACCGAATTACTTCAGGTCGCTGAGTGACGTCGACCACCCCTGCACAAATACGATCTTTCGAGCAGCCAAAACCCTCCAGCGCATGCTGCACCTGCTTCGCTTGTGTCGCCACGAAGGCTACTCGATAACCATCCGCCAAGAACTGTTGTACGATCCCAAGTCCGATCCCGCGCGCGCCCCCCGTTACGAGTACAACGCCCGGATCACCACCTTCCTTCAGCTTATCTGTTACCATGGTTCATGGTACTCTGACGGAGAGTTGATCTTTGTGCTCGGCGAGCGAACAATGGTGCGCGCGAGACGCATAGTAACCAATGATAAGTTGAATCTCATTTCTGCCGCGCGCCCCACCAGATGCACCTTGTTGCCGCTGTCCAGCTTCCTGGCCTGTCGGCAGGGTGGCAATCATTAGGCCACACTCGTTGCGGCTTGATTGAACATGACCTCAGGGACTCTGTCCAAAATGCAGTCACACAGCCGTTCTATGTCGCCGACGTCGTGATCTGCCGTGACACACACTCGAACGCCCGCATTTCCTTGCGCAACGGTCGGAAAGAAGATCACCGAGGTGTAAAAGCCCGCGTCGAGAAGCTCTCGTGCCACCGCGACAGCCCTGGCTTCCGATCCTATCGAAACCATTCGGATTGGAAGTGAACTGCCTTGCTCGATCGTAGCGATCCGACCGTCAAAAACCTTTATGCGTTGCCCCAGCTGCCTCTGCCGCTCTCCAAGTTCTGCCGAGCGATGGATCTTACACGAGCCTAGCGCCGCACCAACTGCTGCCAAATTTGGCGCCACCGAGAATGCATAAGGAATAGAGTAACGTCGAAACAGAGCTTCTTGCTCGGCCGTGCCCAACATCAACATGCCTCCGGATGCTCCGAATCCCTTGGCGAGCGAGGCCGCTATGATTGTGCGATCACCCAGACCTTCTGGGAACTGGGTGCGCGCAAATCCTTCGCCTTGGCGTCCGAATAGCGATATGCCGTGTGCATCGTCAATGTATAGAAAGAGGTTATAACGTTCCTGGAGCTCGCGCAGCTCCTTGATGGGCGCGTTTCCACCCATCGAATAAACACCGTCGCAAACATAGGCGACTACCGGGTGTTTGCGGCACAAGGATTCAAGAGCGTCAATATCATTGTGCGCAATGATTTCCACTCGCGTTTCATCCGCAACCACCGGCTTGTGATAGGCGAGCGAGAGATGCGCGTGACGATCAAACGCGACGACCGGATTCGTGCCTTCTGTCAACACGCCAGACGCAAGAATTGGCATGGCGCCTAAATTTGCGAGCATGACGGTCGAAAACGCGATCACACGCGCGCGGAACATGTTCGACAGATTGACCTCGAGCTCTGCCAAGAAATCGAAATTGAGGCGGGTTCGCGCGCAAGACCAGTGTAGCGATCGATGTGCCTCTATTGCGTCGATCGCTCCAGCTACAATCACGGGATGATTGTCCAGTCCCAAATAGGAACACCGCACAAATTCAATAATCTCGCGCCGATCATCAAGTGGACCGGTGCCTAGCGCAAATGCGCGCCCAGCCGTAGAACGTCCTTGAACAGCCATGAGACCAGCGGTGTGAGCTGCATCAAAGAACGGCCTGCTCTTATTAATGACATACGCAGTGTTCCGAAAGTGTCGTTTCGGACGAGCACCTTCAGGAGGCTCGATCTGCTGTTTCATGTCGTTCTCCGTTCCTTCTGCAGGCGTGCGCTCCAAGCCGCCGACATGGCGCAGTACCGCGACTTGGCGAAGTCGGGCGGACTCTCTACATCTGGAGAAACACCTTTGATGGATCTTATAAGCTAGCGCGAATTTACACGTCGCAGGTTCAGCTGGCAGCTATTAGATCAGAGGGGCCTTGCAGCGCTCACGACTGCGAGTAAGCGGCACCTTGAGGATGAGCTAGCAAGTCGTTGGCCCCTCTTTTTTGAGGCAAATGGGCGTCACCGCGAGTTAAGTCCTCTATTGGCTGGGCGCCTTGTGAGATGAAGCTTTGCGGAGCCGCGACCGTTTGCAACGTCTACTGAACGACAGACTGTCGTATCGCGAGCACACCCTTCAAGACCGCCCGAAATTCGCAGACCGTCACGTGCGCACGCACCAGCTTTTTTTGCAGATACCCGTAGCATCAAGCATCCAATGTCTACAGATCGTAACATGCTTGCAGCGACACGAGTCGCCGTGAAGCCACTTCCTATCCAAACACGTAGCCATACTCACAAAGCTGTCCTTCACTGCCATTTTTCGCGCGAAGAGTGACCGCTTCCGTTGCACGATCGAAAAGTGCTCGCGATCTCTGGACCGCGGGCTCACTCGCGAGTCGGCACAACATCGCGCCTTCCCTCGCTGGCGCCACGAGTAGTTCGCCTATACTGTCCAGCACACTCGATGGCTGTCGAGAAAGCCTCCAAATACCTCGACGACGAGCTCAGCATCGGCGCGGGTCATGGCTGTTGACATTGAAGCAGCGGCGGCATTCGGGAACATAACGCCGTTTTCCACAAAGAAGTCGCCAAGCTGCTTCATGAGTTGAGATGCGCTGGGAGCGGGATAGGCTTCGCGATTGTCCTTCGGAGCCACCGCTGTCGGATGAATGCGAAAGAGAGAGGCGGCTCCCGTGATGCAGAGCGGCGCCCTCTGTTTTGAGATGGCTCGGGCAACCCCGTCCCGAACAACACGCCCGAGCTCGTCAAGCTTTGCGAAGGCCGCATGATCCAGATGCTCCATTGCAGCAAGACCAGCTGTTATGGACAGTGGATTGGCGGAAAATGTCCCGCCTTGCGGAAGTAGCGGCCGGCCGGCTGAGGCGTCGAATACTTTCATCACTTCCTGGCGCCCTCCGATTGCTCCAATTGGCAAACCACCACCTATGATTTTGCCCATAGTCATGAGGTCCGGAACAAGACCATACAAGGCGGAAGCACCTCGGAAACTCTGCCGGAGATTTAAAACCTCATCAGCAATGACTAGAACGCCATTCTTACGGGCCGTGTCCTGTACCGCGGCAATAAATTCCGGTTTCGGCGCAGTAAGACCACCGCGGCTTGGCATCGGATCTAAAATGACTGCAGCCAGGCTGCGCCCATGAAACGACAGCAATTTGCACGCGTTCTCGGTATCATTAAACCTGAGCACAACAACTTCGTCCAGCACGCTCGCAGGCATACCGCGATAGAACGCGGTCGACCTAGGCGCTGCCGCATCACCCCAATTGTCTGGGGTTGCCGCGACGCTCACCTCAACCCAATCGTAAGCGCCATGGTATGCGCCCTCGAGCTTGGCGACTTTCGAACGACCGGTGTAGGCACGCGCCGCCTTGATCGCAAACAGCACGGCCTCGGTTCCGGTGCTGACAAAGCGCACCCGCTCGACGTGCGGAATGCGGCGACAAAGTAATTCGGCAAGCTCGATCTCGCTCTCGGTCGGATTCGCGAAACAAGTACCGCGCTGAAGCTGGCGCGTCAGCGCTTCCACCACGGGCGCAAAAGCGTGGCCGTGTATTAACGCGGTAAAGTTACCATTGAGATCCAGAAAGCGGTTATCGTCGACATCGAACAGATAACTACCGATGCCGCGTTCGATGTATACCGGCTCCGGATTCCGCTCGACCGTCACTCGCGACGTCCCGTCAGGGAACACTCGCCGCGCGCGAGCGAAATTATCTTTTGATTTTTGCCCAAGGGGGGGGCCCACCATATCGAACCTCACCGGTACGCAATTTCACGCTATCAGTTGACCGAGGCCGAGTTGCTCACCTTCGCCGAGCAGTCCTCACCTCCCAATTGCGAGTGCCCAGAGTACTGGTATTCCTATTTCAGCCGCTCTTTCCCCTACCGCCCCTTTACCAGATATGCTGACTAGTCCGCCGTCCCGCCGGCCGCTGACACTTTCGCGGTAGAATGGCGAGTCGCCGACAGTTTCATACCGCCTGCCCTGTCTAAGCCGGAGCGTTGATAAGCACGCGGTTCGCGCGACTTATTCCCTCTCCGAAGATTTGATGTCGATACTCACGCGCACAACGCCACCTCGCTTCTGTCGTGGCGATTGACAAGACCCTCCAACTCGTCACCGGTTAACCAGGCAATGAGATCGTCGGCTACGATATTCTCTTGTACCAGATGCAGCACCGATCCACCTGCCTCCCAATGCAAATGTCCGTATTGCGCAAGAACGCCCTTAGATAGTAGCCAGCGCTCTGGAAGTCCGACGAGGAAGTCGGGAGTCCACATCGAGAACGACACGCCACGCAATACCGCAGCCATGATCTCAGGCATGCCCTGTCCTCGAAAGTCTTTGCGCAACCAAAAGTCCCCATGGTACGCGACTTTTCCATTAATCTTCCTGGCACTTGGCGCCGTGCAACTACAACGATCCTGCGGGTGTGCCTGTGTCGCAGGATCGGCATAGAAGGCCCTCAGTGATTCGAGATGCTCTGCAAAATTGCTGTACGAAAGGTCATACAAGCGCGCAGCCTGCACAAGCACGACTTCATTGTTCCTGTCGAGACCGATCATCCAGTATCCCTCCCCTGTTTCAATGGGCGAGCGATCCGGACGGAACGTGGGATATGTCGGCGGTTTAGTTGCTAGCGCTTCTGTAATCGATACATACTTGTGAAAATCAAACCCTATCGAAAGCTTGATGCCTTTCTGAGCGGCGGCTTCGTCATATCCTCGAAGGAAGCGCGAGACGTTTAAAGGGTTAACTATGCGCTTCATCTCACTTATCCTATCTTGATCAGCAGCATCAGAGTCTGGGCGGCAAGTACAGGGTACAAGTTTGGCCATGGAGCTGGCCACTACCAACTCCGGTGAGGAAGGGAGAATTGGAATTGACCCGGTACGATCAAGTTCAGGCGCTCGCGCATATGAGTTGGAGGTGTCCCAATTGCATCAATCCGGCTACAAGCGAACACCCCAGTCGAAGCTAGAAACGCAGCTGCTCAACAAGACTTCCTTCTCTACGAATAAGCGGCTTTCCCATTAATGCGCCGTGATAGCCGGCTGAACTAACAGTCGATCAATTCCGCGCTCTCAACTGCCAGCCTTGGGACGCCACCCTATCCTGCTATTTTTGTTGAACTAATCTGTTCACTCGCCGAGTCGGCAAGCCGAACGTCGAGAGACAAACGGCTATTCGTATTCCCGCTCCTTCCACCAGGGAAAGAAGTCCGGCAGATCGGCCGGCACCCTATCTTTAAATACCGCCGGCCGCTTCTCCAGGAACGCCACGACGCCTTCCTTGGCGTCGTCGGAGCGACCTCGCGCGTACATGGTGCGGCTTTCGATCTTGTGGGCTTCCATAGGATCATCGGCGCCCAACATGCGCCACATCAGCTGCCGGATCATCGTGATCGACACTGGCGAGGTCTTATCCACGATCTCGTGGGCGAGAGCACGTGCGGTCGGCAATAGCCGATCGGCACATACGATCTTGCTTACAAGGCGGCCTGCGAACGCTTCTTTTGCTGTAAATATTCGCCCGGTGTAAGACCACTCGAGCGCCTGCGCGATGCCGACGACGCGCGGCAGAAACCAGCTAGAGGCCCCTTCTGACACCAAGCCACGCTGAGAGAACACAAAGCCAAAGCGCGCGGCGTCGGACGCAATCCGAATATCCATCGCAAGCTGCATGGTGAGGCCCATGCCGACGGCAGGCCCGTTCACAGCAGCGATTACAGGCTTCAGACACCTGAAGATCCGCATCGCAATTTTTCCGCCGCCGTCACTGACCGAGGGGTCGCTGTAATCAACCTTTCCATCGGGCAGCCGTTTCACTGGCCCACGCCGTGCGTCACGATCGAACGTGTCGGCTCCCAGCGAAAGGTCAGCGCCAGCGCAGAAGGCCCGGCCTTCGCCGGTCACGATAATCGCAAGGACGTCGTTGTCTCCGTCGGCGCGGTCGAAGGCCTCTACAATTTCGCGCTCCATAACGGAGTTGCACGCATTGAGCTTCTCCGGACGGTTCAACGTAATCGTGAGGATCTTCTCGGCAACTTCATACTTGATCGTCTCGTACGCCATAGCATTCCTTTCATCTGTTGAGCACCCAGTTTTGACTCGGGTCACCATGGCCTAGTCTGTTTCAGCGCTTCGTCCAAGGAGGGCCCGAATATCTCAAGCCCGTCATCGAGTGCTTCAGAGTCGATCGTGAGTGCAGGCAGAGATTTGATGACCTGATCGACGAGTTCACATCGTTCCACCATCAATCTCTTCCAAATGCCGAGCGTGCGCAGCAAGTTCGGGCGCTTCACAATCAAACCAAAACGCTATTTCGCGCCCACGAATGGAGACTCCGTTTCCATAGTGGGCTGCTATAGACTCAAGCCGACGGCGCATACTTCTCTCGTTCGATGCCCCCCTGTGCGAAGATGTTATCACGCCAATATAGGTCTAGCGCCGCCGTCGCGGATACCAGCGCCAGAGGTTTCCTCGAAACGTGCCGGTATGCTCTCCCCGCTGCCAAGCCGTCGCGCCCCTCCCTATTCAACAGCATGAATAAGGGCAGACCGAACCCACTCAGTGAGTTCGACCAAACAACAACATCGCGCGACAAGATGGCAAATCTCGAACCTAAAAACCTCGCCTGTGCGGCTACAGCATCTCGATATCGTCAACTATGAGCAGCGCGCCTGCGATCTTTGCGATAGCCTTGATCGACTGCAGCCACTCTTTGCGCGCTCGGTTTATGCCTCCCTCGCCCTGTGCTGTTTTCAAGAAGAATGGCAGCCGGATAATCAACGCCACTGCTCTCGTTTCTTAACAGTTTTTGCAAATAGTCGGCCGCGTCAGTTGCGCCTGACAAGGAGACACCGCTGGCTTTGCCACAATAGCGACTACCTCTGACGGCGATCGCTCCCAAGCGCATGCCATGATAGCTGTCGGTGAAAAGATTATGTTCTGACGTCCTGAGACTTTGCGCGAGAGCTTTGTTGCTGCCTCGATCGCATTTGCGCCGGTTGGCCCTGTGAATTGGGACCGGTATTGCAGATTCTGCCTCTGAAGTATGACGGAGTTGAAGATCTCCATGAACTCGAGCTTCGCTGGCGTGGCGATGTTTAGGCCGTGGACGACGGCATTCGACGCCAGATAGTCGGTAATGGCAGCTTTGAACCGACTATTGTTATGGCCGGAGTTGAGGGTTTCAGCGCCGCAGAGGAAGTCGATGACCTTTCGGCCATCCTCTGTCAGCATGATTGAGCCGCACGTCCGACAAAAAGTGGCAGGAAACGAACGTAAATGCGTGCGCACGCCGGATTCAAGCGCTTCTAAGGTTTGCATTTGCGTGACTCGCGTTTCGCTCCAGCCATGCATCGCTCCTTCGACAAGCGAATAGTTAGAAGAATGGCGCGCTTAGCTTAGCGCGAACGCCGGTCCTCGCAGTATTTCTGCCAACTCATTTACCTGAGACGGGAACACGTGGGAGCTACCAGGACTTGTAGTGGCTGTGATCTATCGGGTCATAAGTCTACTTGCGAAGATGCTTCAAATGTCGGAGTCGATTGGGGCAGGATAGCAAACCATGCTGCCTCGCTAACAGTTGCGGCTCGCGGACCTCTCTAGCTGGAGTCATACCAGCCATTGTTGGCCATCTTTGCCCGGTATGGACGGTTCAATCAAAGTTCGCCACCTGGTGGTCTTGTTCCGACAGCTACCGCGCACGAGCAGCGTATGAAATGGTTGTTCGGAATGCGTGTATTTCTCGCAACCAATCTTTGTCATTTATGAACACCGCCAGCCCCTTCAATTCGCGGTGTGTTCAGCAAGGGGGAGTTCCGCCTCGGAAAGCATCGACGTGCCGATGATGTGATCCGCAGCCAATTGCTCGATCTCCGTATCGGAGAGCCCGAGAAGCCCTGATAGGATTTCTGCGTTGTGTTGTCCGAGAGTTGGCGCCGCTGTACGGATCTGATGGGGCGTCGCGTTCTCACGAATTGGCATCGATGGCTGCGGGTGCAATCCCACGTAGGCGCGGTTCACTTCCTGCAGAAATGCGCGCGAGCTGAGATGCGGGTCCTTGAGCATATCAATTGGAAGGCGGGCGACACCGGCGGCAACCCTTACCGATTGCAACTCAAACATGGCTTGATCCGCATCGCGGGCGAGCGTCCAGGCTTCGATACCTCTCTCGATATCATCCTCGATGACGCGGCGGGCTTCGGGTGAGTTCAGAGACGGGTCGTTGGCCCAGTCCGGCCTGCCAATAATGGTGGCAAGCCTCTGCCACATGCCTGCGTCGGTAGCGGTTACTACGATCCAGTTGTCTTCACCCGCACATCGGAAACAGCCATGTGGGACGTGCTGGGGGTGACGATTTCCATATCTGGGCGGCGGCATGCCATCGATGGAGTGCGCGGTGATCCATGGTGCCACGAACGGCATCATGCATTCGACTTGCGCCAGATCAATGAATTGGCCTTTTCCGGTCTTGCGCGCGTGAATCAACGCAACCAGAACTGCAGCGCAGCCATTCAATCCGCCAACGGGGTCACCGAAAGCGATGTGGCTCATGACCGGCAGTCCACCCGCGCTTCCGACCACGTTGGGAAGCCCTGAGCCCTGCTCCAGCGTCGAACCATACGCCCGGCAATCGCGATGGACGCTGTACGACCCGAAGGCCGACATCGACATCATGACCAGCCGAGGATTGAGAGCCCTAAGCACGTCGTAGCCAAGCCCCAGCTTCGGCAACACGTCGATTGAATAATTGCCGACGGCAATATCGGCTTTTGCCAACAGCCGCTTCGTAAGGGCGAGTCCTTCCGGGTGCTTCAAATCCAGCGTGATTCCGCGCTTGTTACGGTTCATAATGCAGAAGCACAGCGCCCTTTCGTACATCCGATCTTCAACGTAGCCAGGGGGCCTGTCAACGCCGCGCCACCAATCCGGGTATTGGATCGCCTCGATCTTGATAACCTCCGCACCGAGATCAGCGAGCGTACGCGTACATAATGGTCCTGCCCAGCCCATCGTGAAATCCACCACGCGGACCCCTAGCAGGGGTAACCGGTAGCCATCGGTGCAGCCCAGCAAAGATCGCGGAAAGGTCGGCTCGGCTGTTCGTACATCACAGTGATGTTGTTGTTTGCCAACGGCCGGAACCTGCCCGCCCGGACGTGGCGGCGTCAATGTCAGCCGCTGCATCGAACCAACGGTCCGCCCCTCTTCTTGGCCAAACCGAACTCGCACGATTGCACCGCTCGCCAGCTTTTCTACATCCTGTAGTAAATCAGACAATTGCGGCACTGGGACCAGTGGAAGTTTGCGCTTCACCCCCTCCGCAAACCACTCCTGGGCCGTCCGCGTCTTCAACCTCGGAATTAACTGTCGGTCGATATGATCCATGTTTTTCAGACGACCTTCGTTGGACACTAGATCTCGATGGTCGCGCAACTCAGAGAGGCAAAGTAATTCGCAGAATTTGCGCCACTGTTTTGGAGTAACTGCTGAAACGCCGAGCCACCCTTTTTTGGTCTCATAGATGCCAACCGGAAAATTCGGCCAAAAGCGATTAATTCCGATCCGACGCATCACGTCGCCGCGCGCAAACGCGTCGAACATCAGGTACTCGGTCGGCGTGAGCGTCGCTTCGAAAATGCTGAGCGACCACGACCGACCCGCCTCCCCCTGCATGCGCGCAAACGCCGAAGACGCAGCCGCGATGAAGCCCCATAGACCAGCAACGATACCCGTCTGAAAATCCGGTGCGTGCGAGGGAGGGCCATCGCACGGGCCGACCAGCTTCACGAGACCGGCGAGTGCGCGCACCGTAGAATCAGTCGCGGCAAATTTCGCATATGGCCCCTCGCCGCCGAACCAGCTGGCTTCGAGATAGATCAAGCCGGATCGTCGTTTCCGGATGCCGCTAATATCAATCTCTGGGCAGTCAGCGGCATCAACATCGCGTCCATCGATCAAAATGTCGCAATCTTCAATCAAGGCCGTTAGGCGCGTGATCGCATCTGGCTCGGTGGGATCAATGACAACGCTCGACTTATTGAAATTCAAGAATGCGAACCATGCGCTCTGCCCACCAGGCGTAAGAGGCGCGCTCTGGCGAAGTGGATCACCTGCCGGCGGTTCGACCTTTTGAACATCGGCGCCGAAATCAGCGAATAACCGGGCACAATAGCTGGTCCCAGCCGAGCTGCCGATTTCGACGACCCGCAGATGCGATAAGACTTCCATCGATAACTCTATTTTGTTGCCTTGCTGGCTCCCGCAACCGCAGTCGGCTGCAGAGACCGTTACCGCGGCTTCGCTGTGTTCGGCGACCAATGCCACTGACACCCCCAAACACAGACGAGTATAGTTGCAGTGTGACCAATTGACGTTTCCGATCTTGAAAACGACGTCAACGAATGCGCTATTGTCCTACGCGTAGATTCCTGCCACGTTCCAAAATGCCCCTTGCTCCTAAGCAGCTATTATCGAATATGCAAGAAAGAGCTAAGGGGGCGCTTCTTACCCATGAGCAGCGCGCTAAAGACTAAACCACTGGCTAGACCGCTCAGACAGCTACCAAATCGGATAGAGTTGACGAAAAGAGCGCATGAACAGTGCGCTCATTTCGATGCATTCAAACAAGGCTTCGTTTCGCCCGCCGCGTTTCGTAAACGCAATCATATCGAGTCGGAGCTAGGCACACTGAACCGTCTTTATGCGGCGGAACGACCGATCCCTACTCGTCATACGGTCTATCCGGCGCATAGCTATCTATCGTCCGGGATCAATTGGCGTACCCCTCCGGAGCCCCAACACCCGATGCGGTCGGTACCCGTTTTGCCGTTTGAATCTGCTGCTTAGTCTAATTCAGTCGCTTCGTGACATCGAAGCCGGACGATCTTTCATCGGATCTTGCCAGCGCTCTGGCGGCGCTCAGGCTGAGCGTGGGGCGCGGCTGAGCCGAAGCGCTGGCTACCAGCGTGCAGGCGGAGCTATCGTACAACGAGGCGCGCCGATTGCGCCCACCGTTTTAGTTTGCCCATTCGCGGCAAGCTTCTTCAAACTCGCTGGACATCAAGAAACTGCTCGATATGATAGCAAGGGCAAACCGATTTCTCCGAACGCACTGGGGGCGGTCGGCCGCCTCAATGCGTTGGTCGAGATCGAGCGCGCCATCGAGGGCCGCGCAGCCGACGAGCGGAGCACCGGGTGCCAGGGAAGACACAAGCTGCTTCTCGAGGACATGTTGCTGAGAACTCAAAACCCTCTTGCGCTCCTCCGAGGTATTCGAGCCAATCAACTACATGCTGATGCTCTGGGATGACTTCGCTTCCTCGAAGATGGCAGATCTGCTTGACCATAATTGCGCTGAGCGCGTTCGAGGGCTGGCGCGCCGCACGGCCATGCATTCGTGGCCATGCACGTTTCCAGCCCCCTCGCACGCAGCATGCAGATTTCCCGCACTGCGCGCCCCCATTTGCTTCAGTTCAAGGGCTATGAGACCTATCATGTTGGTGCGACTTTCGTCGTATCGTATTTCGCCTCGTAGTCATTGAACAGCTTCAGGGTCTTGTACAACCACGAACTGTTCCACCGCCCACAGCAGAAGCCCTGTCGTTTGCGAGCATGCGCGATATGGTGCCTGACCTTTTTCTCTATCCGCTTTTTGACGTAGCGGAAGCACTCGATTGAGTCCCCAACCGCGAAGTAATTCACCCATCCCCGGAGCTTCGAATTGACCAGGTTCATCACCCTGTCGATCGGTTGCGATCGGTGTCGGCGAAACACCTCCTTCAAGTCCCTCAAAGGCGCTGTCCGGTTCTTGAGCTTGGGCGTATGGTGCGGCCGCATCCTTCCGCGCAAAGCGGAGATAGAGGAAGTCGAGCTCGAGAAAGCCGAATCTCTCGCCTCGTTCCAGGTCGACCATGCGACTCTTTTCGTCATTGATTTCTACGTTCAGTTTGGCAAACTCCTCCTGCAACCGTTTGATCACGGCTCCGATCAGCCAGTCATGACGTTTGTAGGCGTCGATCAATATAACCAGATCGTCAGCGAACTTCGCGTATTGAATACGGGTGTGCTTGCTCTCGCGGGTGACGTCCGGGCTCGCTCAAGCATATTGTCCGCCGTTGAGGTACTGGGCAACGGCGAGATCACACCCGCTAGGTGTTTAGTCCCAAGCTTTGATGGTGCATTCTTGTCGCACGATTCGAAGGATGCGCTATGGGACAGGTTTTACACGGCTGCGCCACCACGACGGAGGCGGTCCGTCGAGCAATACAAAATAGTCAAGAGAGCCTGAGAGCCCTCACCAAGCGCTACGGGATCAACCAGAAGACTGTCGCGAAGTGGAGGCAGCGCGAGACTGTCGCCGATCGTTCGACAGGCCCCAAGGAAGCCAAGTCGACAGTCCTTTCCATCGAGGAGGAGGCGATCATCGTCGCGTTCCGGCGGCATACGCTGCTGCCGCTCGACGATTGTCTCTATGCACTGCAGCCAACCATCCCGCATCTGACGCGGTCATCCCTGCATCGCTGCCTCCAGCGCCACGGCATCAGCCGATTGCCGGAGGTGGAAGGCGGCAAGCCTTCGAAGAAGAAGTTCAAGGCCTATCCGATCGGCTATTTCCACATCGACATCGCTGAGCTCCAGACCGCTGAAGGCAAGCTCTACCTCTACGTCGCAATCGATCGCACCAGCAAGTTCGCCTTCGTGCAACTGGTCAAGAAGACGGGAAGGACCTCAGCCTCGGCCTTCCTCGAAGCTCTGATCGCGGCTGTCCCCTACAAGATCCACACGGCTCTCACCGACAATGGGATCCAGTTCACCTTCCCGCCGCGCTACGCCGACGGCCCAACGGCACGATACGTGATGCATATGTTCGATATGCGATGCCAGGAAAACGGCATCGAACATCGGCTGACCAAGATCAAGCATCCCTGGACCAATGGCCAGGTCGAGCGCATGAACCGCACGATCAAGGAAGCGACCGTTCAACGCTACCATTACGATCGACACGATCAGCTCGAAGCTCACCTTGCCGACTTCATCAACGCCTACAACTACGCTCAGCGGCTGAAGACCCTGAAGGGCCTCACACCCTACGAATACATCTGCAAATGCTGGACTTCCCAGCCGGAACGATTCAAACTCAACCCGCTCCAGCAAATGCCGGGACTAAACACCTAGGCGCTCAAGGCGGTTCCCGACCAATGAGCGTAGTCATTGGGCCCGGGCAGCGTGCAGTTTCGCATGCTCAAATAGAAGGCGGGTTCTCAGGCTCGGCCGGCGCAAGCGATCCTCGAGCGCTTCACTATCGCTGTGCCATCGTGTCGGGTCTAGACCAGTAGCCGCAACACGAGGATGCCGCGTGGATGAACGTGGTCGGCGCTCGAGGACACCCTTGGCGAAGGGATTCTTCAACGATGATTGCTTCGGCACGTGTAACGCCCTAACGTCGCTCGCGCACGGAACCTTCCTGAGCTACAGATGCCACTAGCGAGCCGCCTGCCTCAAAGATCAACCCCCGCGTAAGACCACGACCAGCGTACGCGCTCGGGGATTCCTGCGCATAAAGTAGCCACTCGTCCGCGCGCCCCCCCCGGTGAAACCACATTGTGTGATCGAGGCTTGCACTTATCATCCGCTTGTCGAATGGCGGGCTGCCATAGCGAGCAGTTACCGCGTCGAGTAAAGGGTAATCGGAGACATAAGCCAGCGCGCATATATGCAACGTTGGATTGTCGGGCAGCTTCGCGGCGGTCTTGATCCAAACATGGGTGCGGCCGTTGTCGAGCTTCTGACCGAAATAGCGACCGGTCTCAACCGTGAGCAACTCAATGCCATAATAGCGGCGAATAAATTCTGGCGTTTCAACAAACACGGGCTGTTTGGCTAATTGTTCTGCAGCAAGTCTTTCCGGTGGCGACACGTCCGGCATCTCGTCCTGATGATCTAAGGACCCCTGCTCTTCGATTTGAAACGACACCATGATAGAGCATATCGCGTCACCGCACTGAACGGCGGTGACGCGCCGGAACGAATAGCTCCTGCCGTCGCGCAGAGCTTCGACTCGGTAGATGATGGGCTCCTGCGGATCGCCGGGCTTTAGGAAATGGCTGTGCAGCGAATGCGGTAGCCGGCCTGTCACGGTGCTGCATGCCGCTGCCATCGCTTGCCCAATGATGTGGCCGCCGAATACCCACTGCGAGCCGGTTTCTGGAATGTCACCGCGATAACGATTGCCATCGAGCGGCTCGAGATGGAAGATAGTTGCGAGATCAACCAGACTTTTTCGACATGCACGGACTTCGATTTTTCTTTTGCTCAGTTCATGGCGCAGCCTTGTATCCGAACATCAAAGTGGTTCATTGGTGCATCGGCCTGCTTCCCCCTTGTTTATTCGTCTGTTTCACTGCTGCAGAAGCGGCTCCAGGGCTGGCGCGCGAGCGCGCGAATGTTCTAACCTCTCCTGCAACGTGCGGAAAACAAACAGAGCCCCGCTTGACGAGATCTAAATCCAAGAGCGGGTGCTACCTATCAGACAATCGCGAAGCCAACGCAGCTCGACATAGCGGCTCTATTCACCCACCTTTTCACATTGTGAAGATCCGCCCCGGATTCAGAATGTTGTTTGGGTCGATCGCGCGCTTGAGCGCACGCATGGTCTCGATTTCCTCCTGCGTCCGACTAATTTTTAGATATGGCCGCTTCAAGACGCCAATACCATGTTCGGCAGAGATTGACCCGCCGAATTCGCCAGTGATCTGATAAACAAGCTTCTCGAAATCCTCCCGCTTGGAAGGCGTGTCCTCGTGATGCAGATCTAAATGCAAGTTGCCATCGCCTACGTGACCGAAGACCATCGCGAACGCACCGGCGTCGATAGCCTTGATGCGCGCATCAATCGCCTTCGCATATTCATCCATGCAGTCGATGCGAAGGCTGACGTCGAATCCGATACGGGAGGCATAGGGGAAGGTACGGCCAAGTTCCAGCGAAGAATCGCGGATACGCCAAATCGCCGATGCAGATGCCTTCGAGTTCGAGAGCGTCGCCTCAAGTATCACGTTCACGCCCAATGCGGCCTCAAGCAGCTCCTCAAGATCAGCATGGATTCTGTCCGCATTGTTGCCGGCCGCCTCGAGCAGAACATAGAAGGGATGATCGGCGGTCAGCGGCCCCACCACGCCCTTCACTCGCTCCACGGTGAGGCGGTAGTACTCATTCCACATGACCTCGAATGCAGTCAGTTCTCCGTCGAGATGTCGGCGCGCCATATTGAGGAATGAAGAGACCTGCGCAAAGGAATGCAGGGCGCAAAGCGCCACTTGTTGCTCCGTCGGTGCCGGAAAGACGCGCAATGCGGCTCGCGTTATCACGCCAAGGATGCCTTCACTGCCAATGAAAAGCTGTTTCAAGTCGATGCCAGTGTTGTTCTTGAGGTGTCTGCGCAAGCCATGCAGGACCGTTCCATCGGCGATAACGACTTCGAGGCCGAGTATGAGATCGCGTGTCATGCCATAGCGAATTACTCGATTACCGCCGGCATTAGTCGAAATGTTGCCGCCGATGGTGCAGCTACCGCGTGCGCCGAGATCAAGCGGAAATATGTGCCCTTCCTGCTCGACCCGTTCCTGGATGCTTTGCAGCGGGGTGCCCGCTTGCGCAATGACTACGCGTGCCGAGGTATCCACCTCTTCGATCGCATTCAATCGCTCCATCGACAGGACGATTTCATTCGCGTTTGGAAGTGCGCCGCGCACCAAGCCGGTCATGCCGCCCTGCGTCGTCAGCGGAACTTTCTTCTGGTGACAGAGCCGAAGTAAGTCCGAGACTTGCTCGGTCGTCCTTGGACGGACGACCGCACGCGGCTTGGCGACTGCCTTGCCCGCCAGATCATGGTAATAGCGCGCGTCGATGTCGGTGCCGGTGAGAACCGAACTGTTGTCGAGCACCTCACGCAAGTGGTCAATGATGCCGCGAGACATGTCACCTTGCTAATGCTTCACGCGAACTGATAGTTCGGGATCGTTCTCACAGTAACTACTAGCGTTGGCAGTTGAATGCCGCACAAAGAAGAAGCTGAGTGAACCGTTCAATTATGAGATTGCGTGCATGCGTTGATTAAGGCGAGGCAGCCTGGCACTTTCCCTTGCCATCATGCCACGCAGGACATCTTGCGGTTGGAGTCCAGTTCCGGCGCGGGTCGCACTAGATGTCTGGTCCCTGGGTGTGGGGGAATCAGCCATGCTGATCCCTCATTCCGGGAGGACCTATGGGCCAGATACTCCATGGCAGCGCCACGACCACGCACGCCATCCGAGCGGCAATACAGCGATCGAAGGCTTCGCTCAAAGAATTAGCCGCCCAGCGCGGTCTTAATCAGAAGTCCGTAGCCAAGTGGCGTAAACGCGCCTTTGTCCCCGATGCGCCGATGGGCCCCAAGACCGTGCGCTCGACCGTGCTCTCGACCGTAAGCGGCAAGCTGAGGCCGTCAGGCTGCGTGGTTCCATGGCATAAGCGCGTCGATTTGGCTGCTCGGCCAGCCGTTGGCGATACGCTGAAGTGTTAAGGCGAGCCAGGCGAACGGATCGACGTTGTTCATTTTCGCCGTCTGCAGCAGCGTTGCGATGGTCGCCCAGGTTCGTCCGCCGCCGTCGCTGCCAGCGAAGAGGCTATTCTTTCTCGTGATTGTTAGTGGCCTGATGGCGCGTTCGACGACGTTGGAGTCGAGCTCGATGCGACCATCGGTCAGGAAGCGTTCGAAGATGGCACGCCGCGAGACGGCATAGCGGATCGCCTCAGCCAGTTTTGATTTGCCGGAGATCCGCCGCAAGGTCTGCTGCCAGAGATCGAAGAGATCTGCGACGATCGCCGCGGAGGCTTGCCGGCGCGCGGCAACGCGAGCGTCGGGGCTTTGACCGCGCACGGTCTTCTCGACCTGCCAGAGCCTTGCCATCCGCTCGACCGTCGCCGTTGCCACTTCCGAGCTCCCTGCAACATGCAGCTCGTAGAACTTGCGTCTGCAGTGTGACCAGCAGCCAGCCAATGTGATGCCATCATTGCCGCGATCGGATCGCGCGAGCTTGTTATAGGCGGCATAGCCATCCACTTGCAGGATGCCGCGATAACCATTGAGATGGCGGACCGCGCATTCGCCGGAGCGGCTGTCTTCGAAGCGATAAGCCACCATCGGGGGACCGCTGCGGCCAAAGGTTCGGTCATCCCGGGCATAGGCCCATAAGTAGGCCGTCTTTGTCGATCCGGAGCCCGGAGCGAGCGTCGGCAAAGTGGTTTCGTCGGCAAAGACCCGTTCGGCCTTCTTGACCTCGCTGAAGATGTAGTCGGCCACGATCTCGAGCTCGAAGCCGAGCTTGCCCATCCATTGCGCCATCAGCTGGCGGTCGAGCTCGACATGATCGCGGGCGTAGATAGCCTCCTGCCGGTAGAGCGGCAGGCCATCGGCATATTTGGCGACGGCTATCTGGGCCAGAAGCGCTTCCGTCGGAATGCCTCCTTCAATGATATGGGCCGGGGCCGGCGCCTGGATGACGCCGTCCGCGTTCTTGAAGGCATACCTGGGACGGCGCGTGACGATCACCCGGAACTTCGCCGGCACCACATCCAGGCGCTCCGACACGTCCTCGCCGATCAGCACCTTCTGCTTGCCGGCATGCTCAGCCAGCTCTTCCGGCTCAATGACGGTTTCGATCCGTTCCAGATGGGGCGCAAAGCCCTTGCGCCGACGCGGTGCACGCTTGCCATCCGCCTGCGCACGGCCCTTGCTGACCTGGGCCTTGATCGCGGCGATGCCGGTCTCGATCTCCTCGAAGACGAGGGCCTGCTGTTCATCGTCGCCGTTCGCCGAGCCGAGCTTCTCCGATCGTCGGCCGAACCGGGCGCGGTCGAAGGCCTTCAGGATTTGCGTCAGCCGCTCGATGCGCGCATCGGCATCGGCGTTGCGGGCCTTGAGATCGGCGACTTCGCTCTCCAGAGCATCGGCGCGGGCCGCTTTCTCGGCCATGGCAAGCACCATGGCTTTCAGCGTCTCTACGTCATTCGGGAGGCTGAGATCGGGCGGCGTCATTGACCCGACCAGAGCACATTTTGCCCCGGTTCTCTTGCCCTTTCAGGCCGCTGATTCACTTCGCCGCAGTGCTTTTACCCAACAATCTCCGGCGGCTTGACCGCCGCGGTCCGGACCCGCTTCCAGTCCATCCCATCCACCAGTGCCATCAACTGCGCAGCATTCAGCTGCACCCGATGATGCCCGATCCGCGGCCAGCAGAACCTCGCCTTCTCAAGCCGTTTTAAATAGAGGCACACGCCGGAGCCATCCCACCATACGATCTTTATTCGGTCGGCTCTTTTGGCGCGGAACACATAAAGCGCACCGTCGAACGGTTATGTTGCGTGCAACATAACCGTTCTTATGTGTCGGACGAGATTATGTGGCGGAGGCGCTCTAACGCCAGCCCGGGCCGGCCACTCAGGGTTTCTCCGCCACATAATAATCAGATGTTGGCCAGCAGCTGCAGGATGGTGTCGTTCGGCCGGAAGCGCGCGCTGCGGTCGCCTGAGACGCCCGCGTTCTCAAGTCCCCGGCGCATCATCTCGACATCCGCAGCGGCGTATCGGTGGGTTGTGGCGACCTGAGCATGGCCAAGCCAAGCCTGGATCGTCAGGAGGTCCACACCTGACCGGAGAAGCTTCATGGCGAGGGAATGCCGGAAGATGTGCGGCGATATCGGCTTGCCCTCCAAGCTTGGCCTCGTGGACCCGGCCTGGGAGGCGGCACGCCGCACGATGTGTGTCGCGCCGAAACGCGTCAGGCGCTCGTTGTGAACCCCGACGAAGATCGGCCGCGGTTCATGATTGGCGAGACCGCGTTCGCTCAATAGGTCCGTCAGCGATCGCACCAGATCCTTAGGAATGGGAACGACGCGATCTCGGCGTCCTTTGCCATGAAGCAGCACCTGCGGGCGTCCTCGCTCCAACTGAAGGTCGTTCGCGTTGACGCCAGTCGCTTCGGACACGCGAGCGCCGGTTCTCGCCAAGAAGAGCAGAAAGGCCCGGTCGCGCCGGCCGCGGGGCGTCGTCTGATCAGGGGCTGCGATGATGGCCTCCACCTCGGCGTTGGTGAGATGATGCGTCACCTCGATGTGGGCCCGTTTGGTGGGGATCGTCAGAACCCGTTGGGCGACGCCGAACGAGGCGGGATCGGCGGCAGCGACGTGATGGAAGAAGGATCGGATCGCGGCTAATCGGGCGTTGCGCGTTGCGACGGAGTTGTTCCGCTTCTCCTCAAGCTCGTCAAGAAAGGCGAGAACAAGGTCCCGATCGAGATCCTCAAGGGCCAGCGCCGCCGGCTTCTTCCCCAAATGGGCGGCGGCAAAGAGGATCAGCATGCGCAAGGCATCGCGATAGCTGGCTAAGGTCGCGGAGGTCGCGTTGCGCTGCTTGGTCAACCGGCGACGAAAGTACGACTCCAGGAGCGGCGCCAGCAGGAGGTGTTCGTTCATGCCGCGCCTCCGTCGAGGAAGGCGCGCTCAGCCGCGATGGCGAGGAGATCCGACGAGCCGGTGAGGTAGTAGGCTGTGTCGCTATAGTTGGCGTGGCCGAGGTAGGTGGCGAGTAAGGGCAGCAGCGCTTGGACGTCTGCGCGCTGTTGGTGCCACAGCCTGAGCCTGGTCACCGCGAACCGGTGCCGGAGATCGTGCGGTCGCAGAGGCTTGCCATTGTCAAGACCCGCGAGCTTGCGGACCTTAGCGAAGTTGCTTTGCAGGCCGGTCGCCGACAGACGGCAGCCTCGCGAGCTGAGGAAGAAGGCCTCGCCTTTGGGCCTGGGAAACACGGTGTCGCGCTCACGGGCGTATCGACGAAGGGCTGCCTGGGTCGTTGGGTGAACAGGAATCAGGCGGTCTTTACGGAACTTGGTTTTACGGACGAGGACGATCCCGTTGGTCAGATCGACGTCGCCGCGATCAAGGCTGACCGCTTCGCCCGATCGTAATCCCGTGCTGGCCAACAATCCGATTAGCGTCGCCATCGTACGGCCCCTGAGAGGGTTCCCTGGCGAAATGAGGCTGCATGCGTCGATAAGCGACGTCAGCTCAGCCTCACTTAGGATGCGCGGCGGCGGAATCGCCCTGGACCGCGGGAAAGCTTTGCGCTCCAAGACCTCGGTCTGGGGGGCGTAGAGGACCAGGTACTCGTAGAATCGGCGGAGCACGCCGTGACGGACCGCGCGGCTGTCGGCGGCGCCACCGAACGATAGGACGAAGTCCAGCGCCATCGTCCGGGTGGCGGGCGCACCCAGCTGAGATTGCTCGACGTAGCGAACGAAAGCCCGCAGCGTGCCGGCTTGCTTGTTGAAGGCGTAGCCGAGGGAGCGGCGCAGCTCGATGTAGCGCTCGACCTTGTCGCCGAGGAATGCGGCGAAGGCAGTCATGCGGCGCCTCCCGGAAAGGGGAGCGCGACCTCAGCGAGCTGCGAGGCCGCGACCTTCACGTACAGCGCCGTTGTGTTGATGCTTCGGTGCCCTAGAAGATCGGCGACCTCGTTGATCGGCCTTCGTCGCCCGACGAGCTGGGTGGCTAGACTGTGGCGCAGGAGATGTGCGCCTCCGACGCGACCGAGCTCGATCCCACCATGCTGCAACCGCCTCCGCACGATCCTTGAAACAGACGACGCGTACTTGAATGGTCCCACGGGCGGCGTGAAGGACAGGAACAGATGCTTACTATCGACCTTCGGTCTAGCCCGCAGGATATAGTCGGCGAGCGCGGCGCCGGTCTCCTCGATGAGCGGGGCCACTCGGTCACGCTTGCCCTTGGTGCGCCGGACAAAAAACTCACCAGCTCGCCAGTCGATATCCCGGAGCTGAAGAGCGCGTAGCTCGCCGTTGCGAATGCCTGTGGTGGCGAGCAACAACAGAACAGCTCGATCGCGAAGGTCGATCGGCGTCACCTTGCCGATCGCATCGATGGCGCGGCGAACATCATCCCACGAAAGCCGGGGCGTTAAATGGGCCAGTCGCCAATATGGCGTTCTTGGAACGATGGGAGCCAGATCCTGCTCGTGGTGACCACCCCAATGCAGAAAGCGGAGAAACGTTCGGATGTGAGAGATCGCCGCCGTGCGAGTGCCGGAGGTCGCCGAGAGCGACAGCCGATACTCGACAGCGGCAAGGACATGCTCTGCCGTCAACGCCTCGAGGTCTTGGCCAGGATGGCGATGGTGGAGCCAATCCAGAAAGCGCCGTGCGCCCAAGAGAACGCCATCGCGGGACCCTTGGCTCAAGGCCTCGTACCCTGCTCAGATAGTGAGAAAAGGAGCGCAAAAGCGGAGCGTCCGGATCATCGACTACAATGGGCGTCGAAGCAATGAATCGTTCGGGCGCCACCCGTCGCGCGTGTTGGATCGCAGACACTGCCGCAATCCGTGGTGAGTCCGTGGTGAATGTGCATAGATAGCTATCGACGATAGCTTCGCCGATCGGCCGTGAACCGCAATGTGCTGCAGCAAAACGGCCGAACCGCGCGATCCGGCTCAGATAAAGCTTAGCGGATGCTTGCTTGTAACCGAGCGAGAAAAAGTGCCCCGCGATGCGATCCATCTCGGCGCCGAGCGCCCCGTCACGAAGGCGTTTAAGCACCCCGCGGTACGAAAAATAGAACTCGAGCATTGTGCCCCTCCGGCGTTACGGCGCAGGGGGATCCCGCGTCGCCACGAGGGGCACGAAATATTATGTGGCGGAGGAATCCAGCCGTGGCCGGCCCGGGCTGGCGTTAGAGCGCCTCCGCCACATAATCTCGTCCGACACATAAGAACGGATCTGAGCCGGCATCGCGCACCAGCGCAACAAGGCCATCGATACCCTTGCGGAAGTCGACTGGATGGCTCGCCAGGAACACCTTCACGCCGGAGGGGATCATGCCGAACGGACCGCCCGGATCACCCGCTGCAACTGCGCCTCGTCGACGTCCACGCCGGCGCGCACGATCACCTCGCCAATGGCAATCTCGATCACCGCGCCTGCCACAGGCGCCACCACACCCTCGCAACTCGAGTGCCGTGAGCGATAACGCCGCCGCTCGGCCCGAGCGTCACGGCGCCAGGCGAACAGCTGCGACGGGTGAATGCCGATCCGGCGGGCGATCGCCGAGACGCTCGCGCCAGGCTCCAGCGCCTCCATCACGACTTGGGCCTTAAACTCGTCCGACCAGCGTCGGCGAAGCTGCCGCGGCGCTCCCTCAAGACGGTCGGCGACCGCTTCGATCATATGGAAGGTTCTAGTTCCAGAACTAGGCGCAGACATAGAAGCTCACATCGGCTCACAAACTTAGCAGCCGATAGCCGATCGTTCACCCCCTCCGCCAGACGGGGTCTCCTTGCTTTCAATTACCCACATTTGACTCGGATTTGAGCGAGGCGCGGCGGGCGAAATCTTGAATCGGCAGAATCTGTTGTGATTCATTGTTGAGCACCTGATTCGGAAGTGGGGTGCTCGATGGGGTTGGTGAAGGAACGCGCGGAGACGCGTGCTCAGCGATTGACGACCGGTATCGCGACGTGGGTTGATCGAGAAGCTGCGGGATGCGAGTTTAAAGATGAGCGGCTTGGTCGCCGGTTCTGCAAATTGCTCGCACAAGTCGGGAGCGACATGGGTCAAAGCATCCCGTTGGTTTGTCAGGACTGGGCCAACACAAAGGCCGCCTATCGCTTCTTCTCCAACGAGCGGGTCAATGAGGCGGATATTCTTTGCGGTCATTTCGAGGCGACGCGCGGGCGCGTAGCGGCGACGGAGGGACCGATCCTCGTCCTCCATGACACGACGGAATTCAGCTTCAAGCGCGAGAAGCCGGATCTGATCGGCTTTACGGGCAAGACGGCAGGACGCACACAGTGCGGCATCCTGATGCATTCGAGTCTCGCCGTGACGACCGAGGGGCTTCCGCTCGGACTGTCGGCAATCAAGTTCTGGACCCGCAAGAAGTTCAAGGGGACGACGGCGCTGAAGCGAAAGATCAATCCGACACGGGTGCCGATCGAGCAGAAGGAGAGCATCCGCTGGCTCGAGAATTTACGGCAATCGACCGACCTTCTCGCTGCTCCTGGACGATGCGTTCATATTGGTGATCGCGAGAGCGACATCTATGAGCTGTTTTGCCTGGCCGAGGAGGTCGGAACGCATTTCCTGGTGCGAACCTGTGTTGATCGGCTTGCCGGGGACGGCAATCATACAATTGCCGACGAAATGGACGAGGTGACGATCAAGGGTCTACATCGGATCAAGGTCAAGGACGACAAAGGCGATCCCGACGACGCCGTTCTTGAGATCAGGTACCGCAAGATACGCGTCCTGCCGCCGATCGGCAAACAGACGAAATATCCCGCACTCACTCTGACCGTGATCCACGCTCAGGAGCGGGGAAGGCCGAAGCGGCGAAAGAAAATCGAGTGGAAGCTCCTCACCGATCTCCCGGTCCAATCGCGCAAGGACGCCATCAATAAGATCGAATGGTATGCCTTGAGGTGGAAGATCGAAGTCTTCCATAAGATCCTCAAATCTGGCTGCAAAGCAGAGGACTCAAAATTGCGAACTGCTGAGCGTCTGGTCAATCTGATCGCGGTCTTCTGCATTGTGAGTTGGCGCGTCTTCTGGATGACGATGCTCAATCGCTCCTCGCCCAATACCCTACCGCAAACCGCGCTGACAGATCCCGAAATCAGGCTTCTTGATCATTTGGTGAAAGACAGGGGTGGCGACTGCTCTCGACGAAGCACGCTCTCGCACTATGTCGTCAAGATCGCGCGGCTCGGAGGATATTTGGCCCGAGCCAACGATCCGCCTCCAGGAAATACCATGATCTGGCGCGGACTATCGCGGCTGACCGACATCGAACGGGGAGCTGCGATCGAGGCAAAAATTATGGGTAATTGAAAGGTCTCCTTGCCGCTTACTCTCGACCGCGGAGGAGGCGATGATCGTCGCCTTCCGCAAGCACACGTTGCTGCCTCTGGATGACTGTCTCTACGCACTGCAGAACTGCAGGCAACGATCCCGCATCTCACGCGCTCGTCCTTGCACCGCTGCCTGCAACGCCACGGGATCAGCCGCCTTCGTGGCCGTGGACCGGACCAGCGAGTACGCCTTTGCTCGGCTGGTGAGGAAGGCCACGGGTGCGGCGGCCAGGGCCTTCCTCGACGAGCTGGTGGCCGCCGTCCGTTACTAGATCCACACCGTGCTGATCGACAGCGGCATCCAATTCGCCGACCTGCCCAAGAACCGTGATGGCTTCACCGCCAGGTGGCGCGGTCACCCCTTCGATCGGGCCTGCCAGGAACACGGCATCGAGCATCGCCTGACCAAACCCAATCACCCCTGGACCAACGCCCAGGTTGAGAGGATGAACCGCACACTCAAGGAAGCCACCGTCCGGCGATACCACTACGAGACCCACCGGCAGCTAGAAGATCACCTCGCCGCGTTCCTTGACGCCTACAACTTCGCAAGGCGCCTTAAGACCCTACGCGGCCTCACACCCTACGAAGCTATCTGCAAGGTATGGACGGACGAGCCAGACCGTTTCAGGATCGATCCCATCAACTTGACCTCGGGACTGAACACCTAGTCTTCTCGATAGCACACACTCAAGATAGGTATTGCCGATCGAATTCAGAATACCGGTAGCCTCAGCGAGCGCCTCCCTCCGAAGACACACCGGTGCGAACTGGCCGACTTCGATTCTTGGCTCTCAGGTTGGAAAACCGAGGCAATCTATCTTGCGAACCGCAGAGCACCGCGGAGCCTTCTTCCGGTGCGGAACAGCCCGCGGCGGCTGGCAAGGATATAGACAGGAGCGCAGGAGCGCCGCAGGTATCGCTCCTCTCCGAGTTCCGCCGCTTTACCTTAGGCTCAACCACTGATGCTGTCTTGTATCAACGGTAGTCCCCTCATCATCAGTTATGGCCGATATCGCGTCCATACTTCTAGCCGCGCCGAACACCGAGCAAGGTTACCTAAAACTCTGCGGTCATGACGGTTTCGTCGACTGCATCGGCGAGTAGCGCGACAATTGTGGTCCCTGCCACACGACGGGACGGGTCGCACCCAGCATGTGCTGCCGTAGTGACGTCCAACGCTGACCAGGATGACGACCTGCGGGCCCTTGATGACAATGGACGGTTTCCGGAAGCGCGGCCTCGTGGCGCTGTCGCGCGGAAGAAGAAGCCGCAGCATCTTGGTCGCATGGCGATGACCGATCATTGCGCCGCAAATCGGACCAATGCCTTGCGGTCGACTTCGATGCCGAGCCCCACTCCCTCGGGTACGCGGACGATGCCTCGGGTATGCTCTATCGGCTTGGCGAGAATCGCTTGCCGAATCGGGAACTCGGTGCGGTCGAACTCCAAGATCGGCTCAATGGGATTGAGGGAGGGCGGCGTGTGCGATGGCAGAACGGCAAGGAGATGCAGCGACGCAGCGATGGCAATGCCGGTACCCCAGACATGTGGGTTAAAACGGACGCCGAACACTTCCGCCATGTCGGCGATCTTCTTGCATTCGGAAAGTCCGCCGGCCGCGCAGATATCGGGCTGCGCGATATCGAGCGCGCGAGACACGAACAGCTCACGAAAGCCAAAGCGGGTAAACTCGCATTCACCACCGGCGATCGGAATGGATAGTGCCGTCTTCACCGCCCGATAGCCGGCAATATTCTCCGGTGGCACCGGCTCCTCGAACCAGTCGATGTCGTGATGCTCGATCATGCGTCCCAGACGGATTGCAGCGACACTATCGTACGCATGATTCGCGTCCACCATCAGCTTCACAGTCGGTCCGATCGCTTCGCGCACGACGCGAATCGTGACCGCATCCTCCTCCACACCGAAGCCGATCTTGAGCTTCACCGCGGGAAATCCTTCCGCGACGTAGCCCGCCGCCTCCTCGGCGAGATACCGAATCGGATCGTCCGCTCGTCGCCGAAGCAGGCCAGTCGCGTACGTGCCGATTTCAGTCCGCTGCGCACCGCCGAGCAGCTGTTGCACAGGAACGCCAAAGCATTTGCCCTTGATGTCCCATAGCGCGATATCGATGCCGCTCAAGCCCTGGATGACAACACCCTTCTGGCCGTGATCCCGCAAGCCTGCATAGATCATCCGCCACAGATAATCTGTACGCAGCGGATCCTTGCCGATGATCCATGGCGCAATGCTATCGACCACGGCTGCGGTCATCCGTGCCGGGCCGTAGCACTCGCCCCAGCCGATGATACCCTGGTCCGTCTCGATCTCGACCAGCATCGCGGTGCGCGTATCATACCAGGCACGCGAAGAGGCAAAAGGTTGCGACAGCGCCGCTTGAAGGATGTGGGTGTGAACGCCTGTGATCTTCATGGGTTGTACGCTTTGCTCCAATAGCTTTCGAGTATGTTCAATGCGTCAGTTCGGCATCAATGCACCGAGGCCCGGTACTCGGACGTTGTGACAGCACCAGAGTCGGAGGGCATGCTTCTCGCGTTTGCATACTCGTACAGAATTGCATCTACGTCCGTGGCGCAGCACAAATCACGTATCAGGTAGTCGTTTAAACTCCTCTATCCGCATGTCGGCGTTCAAGCGCAAGCCTGCTCGCCAGCAACTGGAAACGCGAGACAAGAAGCGCCGCATAGGTGGCCGATCCGATTGATAAGCCAATCCCGACACCAGTGGCGCCTAGGCCGAGCTTTAAGCCAAGCAGATAACCGAGGGAAAAGCCGAACAGACAAATTGCGATGCCCGCAAATAGAAGCGGTACCCGGGTGTCATTCAGTCCGCGCAAATTGCCGGACGCGATGGTGTACACTGCAGCAGAGATGAATGCGCTTGCGTTGACAAAAAGGAGGTGTGCAGCGAGTGCGATCGTTGTGTCGACATCGTCGACTGAATCGCCCAGAAAAAACTCGGCGATCTCAAAACGCGCGGCAATAACCGCAACGGTCAGCACTGCAATGATTAAGACACCCAGGAGCATCGCGGCCAGACCTGCTCGCATGATGCCGAGACCGTCAGTACGGCCGACCGCATGGGCAACGCGCACGGTCGCCGCCATGCTTATGCCGGAAGGTATCATAAACAGTATCGTGGCAACTTGAAATGAGACCAGATTGGCGGCAAGAGCCTTGGTGCTGATTAGGCCCATGAGGAGTGCAGCCGCAGACGAAATTCCGCACTCCATTAGAAGGGTCATCGTGAGTGGGGTCCCGATCACAATCAATTGCCGCATTAGCGGCCAATCGAAGCGCCAGAACTGCGCAAGCGCGTGATAGTCGCGGAATGGGCGACACATTGTGGTGAACCACAAACCGGCCAAAAACGTCGCGTAGTTCACTAGTGTGGTCGCAAGACCCGCTCCGAACAGCTCAAGTCGGGGCAGTCCGAGCTTCCCAAAGATCAGGAGATAAACCAATAAGACGTTCACCGGGATGGCCGTGAGCGTGATCCACAACACCGGCTCCGGCCGATTGACCGCGCTCATGAAAGCACGGATTGCCAGGAACAAAAGCACCGGCGCCGCGCCCCAGGCCATTCCGGAAAGGTATTGCTGGGCGAGCCGCGCCGCGTCGGGCGGCTGGCCAAAAGCCAGCAGTATTTGTTCGCCATGCAGCTGAATTGTCGTGATCGGAAGCGATAGCAGTAGCGCCGTCCATAGTCCCATGCGCAACGAGCGCCGTACCACATTTAGGTTATCCGCCCCAAACGCCTGCGCTGCAAAGGATGCGCTCGCCACTAACAGACCCATGCCCAAGGTGATGCCAACAAAATAGACCCTACCGGCCAGCGCTGCCGCGGCGACCGCCTCGGCGTCGATGCGACCGATAAACGCAAGGTCGGTCGTCATCATTGCGACCTGGCCGAGCTGCGTCACCACCATCGGTAAAGCAAGTTTCGCGATTTCGCTGAGCTCGACAGCGAAGTGATGGCGAGCCCTCTGTCCCACGACACCAGGTCGCAAAGCTGACAATGGCTTGGTCTCAGTGGGCTTGTCTGTGGAAATCATGCTGCCTGTTTTTGTTTTGGCGGAGTGTTCTTGTTCCGTAGAATCCTCTACCGCTGGAGCAGCGATAGCCGGCTGATACGGACTTTCGCGCTGCCTTTACACCCAACCCACGGGTAAACTGAGAAGCAATAATCTTGTGAGTGATCACCCAACTCCTTGAGCAACCATGCAAACCATGTGCAAGTCATGTGTGGCAGACAATCTCTTCAAGCTTCGTGCCAAGTGCGAGAGCACGGATTGTAACGCTTTTGCACAAGCGGTATCTTAAGCCCGACAACACCTCGCAAATCCGATGGTCGGCGGTAGACATACTTGATCTCGACACCGCACTGAATGTTCGGTGCGAACTTTCGGTAGCTTGTGCATCCAGCAACTCATAAGCCCCAAAACGATCAGGAGAGCAATCACAATGGCCTACCGGACGCTGCGTAGAACGCAACGCGAGTTCAGATACTCACCGGCACAAACTCTGTAACCCGTTAAATCCTTAGCGAGCATCACACGACACGCTAGTCCGGGGGTCCTCAAGCTGATGAAAGGACCCCGAATTTGAGACCATGTGCTTAGTTGGAAGGGGCTGCACCGTTCGGAGCGCATAATGAAGACGAAGACGAGACGCAAGATCGATGCGGTACTGAAGCCAAAGATCGCGCTGGGTGGGACCGAAATCATCATGCGAATATGATCCGGCATCAAACGCCCCTCCTCGACCTTGTACTCCTTCTGCATGGCCAATCTCCGGAACACGTCCCCAAGATGCCGCCTCAACTCCCCATAAAACTTCTTCCTGCGGCGCTTGAATGAAGACCACGTGATATTTGCACTCCCATTTGCTGTGGCTTAGGCTCTCGTAATCGTCCATCGCGAAGTTCCTTCTCGTGCACGTGGTGGCTCACGAGTCGCGAGTTTCGTCGATGGACGACTGCCTGAAATGTCAAACTTCTGCTGCCTCCCCGGCAGAGCCGGCGACCTTCCTTGGTAGGCTAGACGGTGCGCAATCAGGCCTTGTGCTCCTCCGTCATTGTCAGGATGAACAAAACGAATGCTCCGGCACGATGTGAACGCGGCCATCATGAGCGAGGATGCCGCTTTGGATTAACCCAACAAAACCCAGGGCGTCTCCTGCACACACGGCCCGCGATCGAAGTGACCGTGCCACGACTTTGCCGTGGATTACAGGTATCGTTGAGAACAATCGATCAAGAGACTGCCGAGCAGCTCGCGCCACAGAGGATCGAGACAAGGAAAAACCGTGTCTGGAGTCCCCACGAGAGCCGCGCGCTGGCGGAGCAACATCGTTTCTTTTTTCACGCGTCAGTGACTAGAGGATACAGCGGCGCGTTGCATTGCTTCGCCGTGGCTGCAAAGCCAAATCAGTGATCGATCGAAGCAAATTGTCTCTTAAGCAACGCGGTCGGTACGTATAGGGCCCCGCAACACTATTTTCGCTTAAGACGATCTTGTCCAGCTCCGTCTCTTGCGGAGACAGAGCATGATTGTCGCTGCGTAGCTGTTGCCTCGACCAACACAGATCAGACCAGTGCGCTGCGCTCACTGACTCGGCGGAGGTGATAGTCGGCGTCGCCAAAGGAATTCTCGATCATGGTTAGCCGCTTAAAATAGTGGCCAATCTTAGCTTCCATAGTCATGCCGATACCGCCATGCAGTTGGATCGATTGCTGGCCAATGAATCTTCCGCTTCTTCCGATCTGCACTTTTGCCGCGGCAATCGATTTCGCTCTTTCGGCGGGATCATCGAGGTAGGTGGCCATGGCGGCAAGCATCGACATCGACCGCGCTTGTTCGAGCGCAACGAACATGTCCGCGGCACGGTGGTGCAGGCTCTGAAAGGACCCGATCGCCACCCCGAACTGCTTGCGAGTTTTCAGGTATTCGACGGTAGTCTTCAGGGATTCGTCCATAACACCGACCGCTTCGGCGCAGAGTGCGGCGCGGGTCTCATCAACCACGCGCTCAATCAGCGGCAGACCATTATCGGGGTCGCCGATAGCCGCCTCCGGGCCAACCTCAACACCGGTTAGGACAATATCGGCAGCATGCAGGCCGTCCTGGGTTGGATAACTCGCTTTTGAGATGTTTTTGGCGTTGGCGGGCACGAGGAAGACACCGACACCCCGTGTATCGCGTCGAGCGCCATGTGTGCGCGCTGTAATGATCAGCGCGTCCGCGTTCTCACCGTTTGTTACCACGCACTTTTCGCCATCGATGACCCAGCCGTCGCCCTTCATCTTCGCGGTCGTCATGACATCGAACAGGTCGTAGCGCGAATTCTTCTCGAGCTGGCCGAACGCAAAGGTTTTGCTGCCGTCGATAATGCCTGGCAGATGCGCGGCTTTCTGCGCATCCGAACCGGCGTGTCGCAGGAAGCCGCCGCCGATTACGACTGTTACGAGATATGGCTCCAGCACTAGCGACTTGCCGAGCGCATCCATCACGATCATGGTCTCGAAGCCGCCGCCGCCGAAGCCACCATCCGCTTCCCCAAATGGCAGGCCCAATAGGCCTTGTTCGGCTAGCACGCTCCAGATCGCTCTGCTCCACCCGCCGTTCTCCTTCATGTACTTCTTGCGGCTCTCGAAATTGTAGGCATCAGCCAGGAGGCCTTCAATGCTTTCCTTGAGCAGCTGCTGCTCCTCGGTCAGGTCAAAGTTCATTTCAGATTCCTCAAGTAGCAACTCTGTGCTGTTGGGCGCACTCATCATCCTTCTCCGCCTGCGGGGAGAATTCGATTTGCGAAGCAAATCCGGCGAGAGATTGCCGCTCTCGTGAACTAGCCAGCGAGAAGAGAAGCCCCCACCTCGCCGCGCTTCCACGCAAAAGATGCGGAGAGAGCTCACAATCCCAGCAACGCCTTGGCGATGATGTTGCGCTGGATCTCGTTGGAGCCGCCGTAGATCGAGACCTTTCGATTGTTGAAATAGCTCGGCGCGATCGAGGCTCTCCAATCCTTGGCTTCGTTCGAGCTGTCCGGATGCTCGTCATAAGGTCCAGCGAATGGGCCGATGACCGCCATCAGAAGTTCCGTTGTCGCTTGCTGGATCTCCGAGCCCTTGATCTTCAGAATGGAGGAGGCCGGGTTGGGTTTGCTCTTGCCGTGCTTACCTTCATCGGCCACAACGCGGAGCTGCGTCAGTTCCAGCGCCTTTAGCTCGATTTCGCAGGCCGCCAGCTTCTCGCGGAAAGCGGGATCTTGGATAATCGGCCGACCGCTGGACTCGACCTTGGATGCGAGCTCCTTGATATGGCGGAGACGCTCCTTGGAGACACCGACCCGCGCAATACCGGTGCGCTCATTGCCGAGAAGGAATTTTGCGTAATCCCAACCCTTGTTCTTCTCGCCGATCAGGTTTTCGTAGGGCACCTCAACGTCGTCGAGGAAGACCTCGTTGACCTCGTGACCGCCGTCGATGGTCTGGATCGGACGTACGGTGACGCCCTTCGACTTCATGCTGAATACGATGAACGAGATGCCCATCTGCTTCTTCGCAGTTGGATCGGTCCGGCAGAGGCAGAAGATCATGTCGGCGTGTTGGGCAAGCGTGGTCCAGGTCTTCTGGCCGTTGATGATCCACTTGTCACCCTTGTGCTCGGCTTTGGTCTTGAGCGAAGCTAGGTCAGAGCCCGCGCCCGGCTCGGAAAAACCCTGACACCACCAGTCGTCAACATTTGCGATGCGCGGCAGGTAGTATTTCTTTTGTTCCTCATTGCCGAAGGTGTAGATAACCGGGCCGACCATGGAAACTCCGAAGGAGAGCGGCGCCGGTACCGGATACATTTGAAGCTCCTCGTTGAAGATATAGTGCTGCACCGAATTCCAGCCGGTGCCGCCATATTCCTTCGGCCAGTGGCTAGTCCCCCAGCCTTTCTTATTAAGTGTACGCCACCAGGCGATCATTTCGTCTTTGGACAAATGCCAGCCTTCCGCAAGCTTGCGCCGCATCTCCGGCGGCACGTTGTTCCGCAGGAATTGCTGCACCTCTGCGCGAAATGCCTGCTCTTTCGCTGTAAATTCGAGATTCATCGGACACTCCAGTCAACGAGTCAACGAGTTCCATAACGGATTATAAAGGTCGGTGCGCTTCAAGACGCGCGTAAAATCAGGCCGAGGACACCTCTCCATCAAGGCAAATTGTTATCAACACAGAACTGAACTGGAAGCCGTTCGGCAGAGCTGGACGGGAGGGATTCGCTCCTTTCTCCGGCATGATCCGCCGGGCCGGGAACATCGCCCCCAAGGGAAGCTGCGAGATAATCGGGAGTCCTGCGAGTCCTTTCCGATCGCGGCGTCCCGCAAGGAGCTCGATTTTTTCGATGGTAGTCCTGCAACAGGAGGTTCCTCTCACCGAACGCATATTGTTCTCCGTTATTGGATTGTAAGAAATGCGCAGCCGCTCTACTCGCCTTCTCTACATCCTCGCTTGGCTATCCTGCCCGTTTCCCCGCAGTGTTGCTCGCTTGAATAGCAACGCCCGTGCCACTGATGTGCAAGTCCGCTAAGCTCCTGATTCGCTTTGAAGAGAACTCTCACCGCAATGTTGGTCGTATTCCGAACACGACAGCCGTTGTATTGCTGTTAGAAGCCAGCCAATGATCAGCGGTCGTTGGCCTCACTTGAGTTGGCGAGTTCGTTGGGTCATTGAGTTGCTAGAACCTATCCCAAAATCGAAGATCAGAGTCGATTGGCTATAAGAGAACGATGGTTCGGTTGACGGACGAGCAATGCGAGCCCACCCGGAAACACTCACCGGAAGACCGCATTGCAATGGCCGACCAAGCCGGAAGGCGATTTGTGACGCGTCAGGTTCTATCTTCGACCGCAGCCACGCCCTTCAAAGCGGTGGCAACTCGAGTTTTGGAACGTTGCCTACATCAATTCCGGCTGCCTGAGCCATTTTTAGAACGTCCATGGCGGTCCGAACGCTCGCATAGTCGAGCATCGTTGACTTATATCGAACCGCGCCCTCGCCGCGAGCAGCGGCCTCCGCCATGATGGACACGATCTTACATGCCTCATCAATCTCATCCTGTGATGGCGAGTAGATCTCATTGATGATTGGGATGTGGCTAGGGTGGATCGCCGCCGCAAACGATGCGCCCATGCGCTTCGATCTTTCACCCACTCGCCGCACCAACTCTAGGTCATCCACTGTCGATGCCATAGCGCCTTCAACCTGCATAATCCCAGCAGCGCGAGCTTGCAGAAGGGAATAGACTCCAAAGTAACTCCCCTCATCGGTCGCATCATTGAGCTGCACGCCCAAGGAACGAGCCGCGTCTCCGCCAGGGGTTGGGCCGCCAGCGCCACCGGTCCGTTTGATCCTCTGAGAGGCCATGCAGATATCGTAGAGCTTGTAAATAGCCAGTGCAGTTTCAGCGTGCGCGCAAATCTCGATTCGACCGACCGGCAAACCCCGCGCTCTCTCCAACTCCCCAAGCACAAGGTCTAAAGCCGCAATATCTTCCGGAGTTTCAGTCTTAGCAAGCGCGACCCCGTCGAGGCCATCGATCACAACCGCATTGAGGTCATCTAACAGGCAACCCGTCCGCCACCTATTGAGTCTCACGAAGCGTCCGAAGGAGCCGGCGCTTAGTTCCCTGATAGCTGCTGCGACCGCGTTGCGAGCCACCGATTTCTGAGAAAGCTCGACTGAGTCTTCGAGATCGAACATCAGAGCATCCGCTCCATATTTCGGCGCCTTTAACATCCAGTCGAGCTTATTTCCAGGGATGTAGAGCATGGAGCGATACCAGCGAGCTTCGCGCACTTTCTGGGGCATAGTTTCTACCTCGTTTGGACTCACATTTATAGCACCGCATCAAGGTCAGTGCCTCTTGCTGGCTAGCCGACCCTTGTAGCTCGGCGTTTTTCTACATAGCTGACTCGCCCCCGCACCTACCTTTGCATGCGGGCTGACATCGCGCGATCAAGATCGGCGGAAGCAGATGGCGCAAACCCACCGATGCCGCTACGGCCGCGGTCCGACTACATCTCCCCGAGCTTGAAGGGCTCCTCCTTGTCTGATGGCACGGTCTCTTCCGCCATCGCCAGCATCATCGCGACCATCACGTAGCTGCCGGCGACCGCGGTGAGATCGACGATCTGCTGATCGTCGAAGATCTCCTTCGCCCGAGCGTAGGTTTCATCTGACACCTTCCTGGTCATGGTGAGCTCAGTGACAAAGTCGTACACGACCGATTCATCCTCGGCCATGTTCGATGGGCGATTGCCGGCCTTCAGCTCAACTATGACCTTACTGGACAAGCCGGCCTTGGCTGCGAGCGGCGCATGTGCGAACCACTCGACCTGCGAGAGCCACTGCCGGCTGATGATCAGGATTGCGAACTCGTTGAGCCTAATTGGTACCGAGGTCCGCCAACGCAAATAGTAGAACAGACCGAACAGCCGTTGGCCGAGCACGGGACTGCGGAGCATCGGATTGTATGGCCCGCCGAGGCCGACGCTCGACACCTTCATGATCTGCTCACCGAGCGGTTTCTGTTGCTCATTGAGCTGATCCATTGTGAGCAGCGGAAAACGCGGCTCCTTGCTGGTGGTCGGTCCGACCAACATCGTGGCCGCGAGCCAGCCTCCAGCCGTGGCGAGTGTGAGAGACGGCAGCCAGACTGTTGCTGAATACATGGCCTTCTCCAGTCTTGTTCTTATCGAAAAGGGGACTAGTTCTTAACGAAAGAGTTTGGTCGAGCCGCGGGTCATCGGCGCAGCTCTGCTCGTCAGGTCGCGACGATATCTGCGAGGCATGCTGCGTCACCGTCGTCTGCGCGGCGATCGGGTCCTAGGTCTGAGCGCGACATACGGCAATGCTGTCTTAACACGCTGAGCCAACAAGATATCCAACTTGGCCCGCCACTTCTCCGGCGCCGACCGGTGCCGCGCGCTCTCGAGACATCGCCAATCGGTTCGACATGGCTTTCGGGTCGGCAAAACAAAACTTCCAATTTGTTCTCTAAGCTCTACATCAATAGTCGCCAATCGGTGCAAGTCGTCATCAGCCATCTCGAGATGATCGAAGCCCTCGACGATGCCACCAATTCGTTGGACTCGTCGGCCGAGGGCTCGCGCCGAAGTTGTCTCGGTGTTCATCGATGGCGTACCCCGCGCCTGGTGGTCCACGATCACAGCTCAGCATGATCGGACAGGTCGGAAATTGAAGAGCTTGGGTGGATCGTTGCACATCACGCCTCCTTAGAGTGTCCGACGCAGCCGCTCAACAGGCACCAAGCTTTCGGCAGGTCTCGACGGCGCGCCGCTTGCGCTCGATGCTGCAGAGGAGAGGAGGAGTTGCGTTGATTAACCCTGTGTCACACGCTTGGTCATCTAAATCAAACACCAGAGTTGGTAGGTGGTGGGGCGCGCTAATTGTGAATATTTGTCCACGCGTTAACCTGCAAGCCATTGAACGTATGGAGCAGACCGTGCCCGCCAAAACAGTAACGACACTCCCGTCGGCCACGAAAGTGCAGAGTGAGGATCAGTTGATCTGCGCCTCACTTCGGGCTCGCACTCTAAGCACCATCCGAAATGCCCGTGGCGGGCATATTGGCTCCTGCCTTTCGCTAATCGAAATCCTCTATTGCCTGTTCTTTCGCTTTCTACACGTCGATCCGCGGAAACCAGACGACCCCAATAGAGATCGTTTCATTTTAAGTTCTTGCCAAGCTGCAGTGGCGCTCTTTGGAGTAATGGAGCATCGCGGGTTCTTGCCGCCATTTTCGCTAGAGCGGTTTCTCGTGCGCGATTCAGAACTCACTATGCTTCCAACAATTGGCATAACCGGCGTTGAGATGACGGGCGGATCTCTTGGAAACGGAATCGCGTTCGGAATTGGAGCCGCATTATACGCAAAGTGGTTTGGTCAATCCTACTTGACTGTCGTGCTTATTGGCGATGGAGAAATGAATGAGGGATCAATCTGGGAAGCAGCCTTAGCTGGCCCTCACCTCAAGCTGAGCAATCTACTAGTTATCATAAACCGAAATCGATTCCAGGTCGGCGGCCCAACAGAATCAATAATGGCTCTTGAGCCTGTGACTGAGAAATGGAAATCATTCGGCTGGGATGTGCAAGAAGTAGATGGACACTCGATATCGGAGATCGTACACGCGCTCAACCACGCCAGATCAAACGCTGAAACATCCGCATCTCCACAAATTCTGATTGCGCATACGATCAAGGGGCGCGGCATCTCCTTTATGGAGAATTCAGTTGACTGGCACTCCCGAATTCCCTCTGAGGCGGAGTACAGTGCAGCTCTCAAAGAGCTGGAGGCGTTCACGTCGACAGGCGGTCCGTAACGGGCCGGAAAGGTATTCAGTACGTGTCAGTGCTACAATGCAACTTAGAGCGTATCGATTCGCTGGTTAACTCGGTAAGGGAGGCATCGGGTGTCTGTCGTCGGCCCCGTGTAAGATACTCACATGTTTCGCGGGACTTCTTTCTGCGGAAGGCCATGCCATGTTCGTTCGTCTTGAGGCTCGGCTTGCTGGATGATGTGGGCCGCGCTTCAGACTTCAAGCAGGGCCAATTACACAGCCGCCTAGACGTCGAGCGCAGTGTTGGTGGGTGACCGGCTAGGTCGGTTCAAGTTCAGTCAGGATAACGCATACCATGTCGAGTCAATCTCTCGATCTTCGTTCCGCGTTCACAGCTGCGCTCATAGAGAAAGCGAAGGCCGGAAATGCCTTCACGCTTATTTCCGTCGATTCAAAGAAGTCGTCGCAAGTCGGGCAAATAGAAACTGAATATCCGGCTTATTTTCTTGAACTCGGGGTAATGGAGCAATGTGCGGCTAGTGTGGCTGCTGGGCTGGCTAGTTGCGGGCGCAAAGTGCTTGTCGTGGGGATAGCATCGTTCACGACGATGAGGGCTTACGAGCAGATCCGCACGGTCCTGTCACATGAAAATTACGATGTCAAAGTCGTAGGCCTGTGGTCTGGTCTCTACCACACGTTTCAGGCGCACACCCATGTGCCTCACGAAGATATTTCGATCATGCGCACGCTAAATAATGTGTCCATTTACTGCCCGAGTAGCTACGTGGATATGCACAATATTGTCGATCGTCTATTTGTGGAGCGCGGATTTGCTTATGTCCGGGTGGAAAGCCCTTTCTTGTCGACAACCATGAGAGAACATGGCGGAGAGAACTCCGATTTAGGCCGCCTGCAGATACTAAGGCGTGGACACCGCGTGACAATTGTGAGCACTGGCCGTAGTGTTTTCGCCGCTATCGACGCGGCTGATTTGCTGAACAACAAAAACATCAGCTGCAGCGTTCTAAATGCAGTTTGCGTGTGGCCGTTTGACGAAACAACGCTTCTCACTGCGCTCGAGACGACGGATATACTCGTCACCGTGGAAGAGCACGGAAGAGTCGGTGGACTAGCCAGCATCGTTTCGGAAATGCTGGTTCAGCATGGCATCGATAGCGTTAGACACTTGCCATTCTCGGGTTCCTCGAAATATCCGAGCAACCTTCCATACGTTGATGCTCTCGATAGTTTTGGATTGACCGGCATCAAAATATCGAATGCTGTTGCTCGATTGACCGCTGAACTTGACGCGCGAGCTGGCTAGCGCGCTTCAGCCGCCATTTACGTTGTGTGTGCTGTAATCATGGGAGTCTTGGTGTCGGGGCGCCCCTCTAAGAGGTCGCGACCCGCCACTGCCTATTTCCTGCAGTTAGAGTTAGAGCCCGACTGACCTAGCAGGCTTGCTTCGACACGTGTCTCCGCTCAGACCATTGGATTCGAATCGGCGTTGGCTGGTCGAACGCTTCTTCGCTTGGATACAGTGCGACGACGCCTATGCTGGTCCAGTGGGAGTCCTATCCGCAAAACTTCGTCCTGCTGTCTGCTGATCCTGTTACGGCAATTTTGAGATAGGTTTTAGAGTTTTTCGCATCGCTGGGCGGAGCGAAGAACGATGAAGGCCTCGAGGTTTTCGGACGCCCCAGAAGGCGTTCATTCTCAAGCATGGCGCCGACAGGTGTGCTGGTTACCGAAATCTGCCGCAGGGCCGGATCAGTGCGGCGACCTACTTTAAGGGGAAGAAGGAGTATGACGGACTGCTGCCGACTGAGATGCGGCGGTTGAAGCAGCTCGAGGAGAAGAACGGCAAGCTGAAGAAGCTGATGGCGGACCAGTCGCTCGACTAGGAGATGCTGCAGGACGTGATCCGCCGAAAGTTATGAAGCCTGGCCGGGAAGCAAGCTGGTCGACGAGGTCTGCGGCGAGTGGCAGGTGTCGATCCGCAGAGCCTGTGACACTCTTGAGTTCGACCGCTCGACTTATCACTACTGTTCCCGTCGCTCCGACCAGGTTGCCCTCGACAAAAGATCAAGGAGATCTGTCATGCCCGGCGACGCAGTCCGATGGGACCTGGCGATGGACTTCGTCCATAACCAGTTGCCGACAGGACACAAGCTTCGCGTGGCGGGCGCTCAGGGCTAGATTCAGAGATGCCGCTCGCCTTCCACATCGTGGCGTCGCGAGAAATTAGCGCGCAAACAGCTCGCTTTCCTCCTTCGCGGCCCTTACAAGCGGAGGTCCGCGAAGATCACTCATCGCATGGTTTCCACCCAGTTTGGGGAAAAAAAACCGAACTCCTGCATAAACCGGCCGATCATTAGGAAAATCCTGCCGCAAGTTCGGTTAGACTTTGGATTTCTAAAACTGCCGGTCAGAGACCGGACGAATGCACGGCCAGATGATCGCTTTCAAGGGGGCGGGCTACGGCTAGGGGTTAGTAAGAACGTCACATGTCCGATGCGCCCAGGCTTTCACGCCGCGCCTACGTCATCATCTTCTCTGTCTCGATAACCACCGCGATTGGCAACAATGGGCTACAGTCGGTGCTTCCGTCGATCGGCCGCTCGATTGGTATTGCAGACTCGATGGTGGCGGCCATTTTCTCGCTCTCCTCTCTGTTGTGGGCTGTGTCCTCGCCGTTTTGGGCTCATCAATCGGATCTGCGGGGGCGTAAACCGCTCATGATCGTCGGCCTTGCTGGATTTGCGGTTTCCATGATGCTCTTTGGCCTGGTGGTGAGCGCCGGCCTGGCCGGATTGGCAACTCCCACGATCGTTTTCGGATTCTTTCTAGTCTGTCGCGCGATCTATGGACTCTTCGGCTCGGCCACCAGCCCGGCGAGTCAAACCTACATCGCGGAGCGCACCTGCCCCGCCCAGCGCACGCGGTGGATGTCGAGCATTGCGGGCGCATCTAGCCTGGGCACTGTGGTTGGCCCAGTGCTGGCTCCACTCTTCATTATTGGACTCTTTGGCTTCGCAGGACCGCTGTACGCGTTTGCCTTGATCGCAACGATAATGCTGATCATCGTCGCGCTCTATCTAGATGAGGCGCCGATCTTGGTGACGAAGCCGCCGGCCCGGAGTGATAAGGCGGCTCGTAAACAGATGTGGCTACACTCCGACTTTGCCCCCTTCATCGCTTACGGCTTCGTGCTTTTCGTCTGCCAGAATGCGCTGGCACAAACGTTGGGTTTCCTGATCATCGACAAGGCGAGCGAAGCACTACCTGAACTCCCATTCCCGGCCTTGCTCCGCATAGCTCAAGGTCATATCGAGATTGCGATGGTCGGCGGGGCGCTCGCAAGCTTACTTGCGCTCTGGGGCCTCATCCCAATGTTCCGCATGCCCCCGAAGGCCCTACTGCGATGGGGTGCCGGACTGGCGTCGCTCGGCAGCTTCTTGGTCGCCTTCTCGCAAGACTGTGTCACCGCTATCTTGGGCTACGCCCTCGCTAGCCTCGGCTTCTCTTTGGCCCGAGCGGGCTTCATCGTCGGTGCGACCCTTTCCGTTCCGATGAGGGAACAGGCTCGCGTAGCAGGAGCTGTCGGGGCGATCAATGGCGTGAATGTGCTTTTCGCGCCTTTCGCCGTGAGCCTCTACGAGGTTTTCGCTCCCGCTCCATTTCTCCTGGAGTCCGTTGTGCTCGCTGGCCTGCTCGCCTATGCTTACGTCAGTCCAACGCTGCGCTATGTCGGTAGCCGCGTCAGGACCGAAGAGAAGAAATCTTCGCTTTAGTCTTACTGCGTCACAAAACATGATGGTGCATGGGCCTCGATTTGGGTTGCGGAGGACGGACATCTACGTAACCGCCTAACCAATGCGCTCGCGAGGTACTGCCGCATGGTTGTGGTCGAATTCGGCATATGACGCTCAGTTCTGAGCGGAAGCGCCGCGGGGTTTTTGATTTTTGGAAAGCGCAAATTCTTTGACGAACGCGGGCCGACGAGGTCGTGAGGGGAGGGAATCGTCTCCTTTGAGAGATCAGGAACTTAGATGGCATGCATAACGCGGCGCGGTGATGGAAGCCGGCTCCATAGTGCCCGAGGCCGACCTCTTGCTTCAGTTCTTGGTAGTCGCGTTCGATGCGCCATCTGAGCTTGGTCAAATCGACCAAGGCGCGGAAGGAGATGTCTTCAGGCAGCGTCGAGAACCAGTATTTCGTCGTCGGCTGCTCCGATTCGTCATCGGGGCACTCGATCAACAGCCATTCTTTGGCATGCGGCTCGCTCAGCCAGTAATCGCGATGAGCCGGGCGTACCCAGAGTGGGTGTTTCGGCAATTGCTGGACACGGATTTCGGTAATTCGCGGACAGCGATTTCAGTAATTTCGGGACAGGGATTCCGCTAAATCGCGGACAGTTGTGAAGATTGGTTTTCGGGAGCGTCGTTCGGGCAATGTTCTCTCTCAAGCTGAGTTTGAGAGGGGCAATGCCGAGACGGAAGCAAGCGAAACGGACAACTGCGAAGGACCTTCGATCGATCCTGAGGCTGACATATGAGCAAGGCTGTCGGTCCGGGCTATCTCGGAACGGCTGCAGATCAGCAAGATCTCAGTTGCCACCTACCTGCTGCGGGCACGCGCAGCCGGCTTAAGCTGGCCGCTGCCGCCGATTTGCGCCAGCGAGGTGGCGTTCAGCGGGCCCTTTCCGCCGGCTCGGACGGCCGCCCCAGGACCTGAGAGAGCCTGAGTGGCCGCGCGTTGCGCAGGAGCTCAAGCGCAAGGGCGTGACGTTGACGCTGCTGTGGCAGGAATACCGAACGGCCCATCCCGACGGTTATGGCTATTTCGCGGTTTTGCGAGAAGTTTGCCGTCCACCAGCGCCGGGCGAACCCGACCTTCCGCCATCGCCACCGGCAGGGGCGGTCATGCAGACCGATTATGCCGGCCACACGGTGGAGGTGATCAACCCGCAAACCGGCGAGATCCGTCAGGCTCAGATTTTTGTCGCGGTGCTCGGGGCCTCGTCGCTAACCTTCGCTATGGCGAGCTTCGGTCAGCGACTGCCGGATTGGATCGAAGGCCAGACCCGAGCCTTAGCGTACTTCGGCGGCGTTCCCAAAGCGATCGTCGGCGACAATCTGAAGGCCGGGGTCGTCAAGGCGTTGTGGTTCGAGCCGACGCTCAATCAAACCTTTGCTGCCATGGCCGAGCATGACGCGCAGCCGCAAGCCGCGCGAGAAGGGCAAGGTTGAAGGCGCGGTGCCGATTGTCGAGCGCTGGACGGCTGCGCCACCGGCGGTTCTTCAACTTGGCCGATCTCAATAGCGCGATTGGTGAATTGCTCGAGGAGCTGAACAGCCTGCCGATGCGCCATCGAGGAGGTCGAGCGCGCCGCGCTGGCGCCACTGCCCGGCGAACCATTCGAATATGCCGAATGGAAAACGGCCAAGGTCCACCCCGATTATCATGTCGAGGTCGACAAGACCTTTTACTCAGTGCCGCACCGGCTGATCGGTCGTCGGGTGGACGTCCGGCCTACCTATCGGGCCGTCGAGATCTTCCAGGATCACCAGCGTGTCGCCAGCCATGTGCATCGTTCCCAGCGCGGCGGCCATGTTACGGTGAACGAGCACATGCCCAAGGCCCATCAGCGTTACGCCAATATGACGCCGACAGCCTTGATCAAGATGGCGGCGCGGATTGGCGTCTGCGTCGCCACGCTGGTCGAGCGATTGATGCGCGAGCGCCCGCATCCCGAACAGGGTTATCGTTCCGCCATGGGCATCATCGCTCTGGCGCGACGCTACGAGCGCAGTCGGCTGGAAGCAGTCTGCGAGAGGGCGCCCGCCATCAACGCGATCAGCTACTCCTCCGTGAGCGCCATCCTCAAGTCCGGGCTCGACCGCGCGAGCCCTGCCACCGAACCCGTCAAAGCCACGCCCTCCCACGCCAACACGGGGCCTACTATCATCGAAAGTCTTCACATGCACCGGCGGCCGATCTTGCCCCCTGGGAAGCCAACAGGCCGCGCAACATACGCGAGCTGGCGAGGTGCGGCCGATCGAGACGCTGCATGCTCGCGAGATCGGCTGCAGAGACTGGACGCGGCAGGTAATACACGCTGTTGCGGCTGTCCTTGCGGCTTGTGAAGGCCGCAGCGCCACGGTGGCGCTCGCCAACGAGGATGGTGGTACGCTCTTGAGTTAAAATGTCGAGGCCAAATCGGAGGAAAGCTGGCGCAGCTCGGTCAGCCGATAAGGTAACAAGGTCTCGGATAAGGCGAATACGAGATCGCTGAAGTTAACCTTTTCCTTGAACCGCGCGGGGACGGCCCGACCTTGATTCTCGACGGCGCGAAAAACTTGCTCATCGGCGGTCATCGTCTGATCCATGGCATGGCTAAGAAGATTGCCGGAATCCCTCGCCAATTTGGCGCAAGCACTATAGCTACAACCCGGTCAACGAAAGACCGCGCAGTGTGCATCCCGCGGACTCGCTCACCTGAGTTGCATAAGGGGATGCTAGATGGATTGACAAGAGACGTAACCTGAAAGGGGGGTGTTAACACCTTGCAACAACTCAAACGCTGAGAATCTGAAATTCTAGCGAGGCTTCGCCTCAGACGGAGGAGGCGTGTTGCGCTTGTGGCTCCGGTCGCGGCTAGATAACGAGCTCTGGTAGTCCAGTCTCAAGGATCGATGAACGATCTAGACGCCTTCGAGAGGCAAACCTGCACGACCGGCGAGATGATCTCACCCACCATTCCGATTTGATGTCGTCCGGAGCGGGAGGCGTTCTGGCAGTCTGGTTTCTGGCATTAGCGGAGCCGCGTAGTCAATCTTGAATCCGGCTCGAAAGGGTTGTTTGCTCCTGCTGTGGGCATGTGGGCAACGCCCTTCACTTTGTCCAAGTGCAGCGGCATGTCCACAGCGCCAAGGGTTCAGGCCTTTCGGCCGGGTTTGCGGGTTCTCCGCATGCTCTCGCCGCTAAGGTCGACCCGGTGGGCGTTGTGGATCAGGCCATCGGGAACGGCGGCGGCGTAGGTGGGATTGCCGATCAGGCCGTGCCATTGATCAACGGGAGCTGGCTGGTGACGAGGGTGGAGCGGCGGCCATAGCGGTTCTCGAGGATCTCCAGGAGGTCGTGGCGGGCCGCGGCATCGAGCGGCTCGAGGCCCTAGTCGTCGTTTGTGGACGGCCTCTGATGGCAAGCACAATTTGGCACTTTGAACGACCTGGACGGCTGCGATCCTATGTCCTGCCTTTAGCGCGGATCATATCTCCGCTGGTCCTGATGAAGTCCGACAACCAAGGGATCACATCAAGGATGCGAGCTTTAAAGCTCACACGACTGGTTGGGTTGTCCTGGTTTTCGGTGGCGACCGTTGCCTTTCATCACGCCTTTCTTGCACATACCAAGCTCATGAATCTTTGATTGGGATGCGGGAGGCGAGTCATTCACGGGCTCGCCTTCACTTCGTGATTGAGCAGCCCGACGGCTCGCGCCTTGCTGCCCGCATGAATCACTGAGAAATCCGCCGTGGCACTGCCGACGGTTGAAGTCCCTCGGCTTCCCTTGGATTCGTTGCGCGAACTTCGCGGCCTCGTTGATGCACAGCGTGTATCGTTGTCACCGTCGTCTGGAGCGAGTCGAAGGTGTGGAACAACGATGGCGACAGTTCGATCCGCTGGCGGTCGGCAGCAACAGTCCAGCCCCCAAGTCTGCTCAAACTTCTACTCGACGAATGCAGCACCGCCCTCCCAAAGGTGGCCGGAGGCGAACGATGAATAAGATAACGCCTGATGTGCGGCAATCGATCCGGGACCGGGCGACAAGGCCTCGATGAACGCATTGTCGGTCGGCTTGTCGGGCCGCGCGAAGCCCAGCATGCCCCCCCCCCCCCCGCGCTGGTGAGCCCATAGGTCAAGATCGCGCGACAACTCGCTGCCCTGATCGACGCGATCGCCGCCGGGAATTGGGCTTCCTTGCAAGGCCTTTCCAGCATCTCCACGACGTCGCTACGGCGGAAGGTGAACCGTGGCGCCAGCACCGGCGAGAGGCGGGAAAAGGTATCGATGATCGTGAGTACGCGAAGCTTGTGTCCTGTCGGCAACCGGTTATGGACGAAGTCCATCGCCTTTAGGTAAACAAGTTGCTGATTCCGCTCGATGTTGCCCACCATTCCGGGATGATGTCGCCCCGGGGTGACGAGGCCTCTTCTGGCTCCGATACGGTCCCACTTTCGGCTTTGCGAAGGGGGACCTGGATGCCGACGGATCGGCTTGTGATGCGCCACGTGCGTGATGTGATCAGATTGAAATCGGCGGGAATGTTGACCACGAGATTGCGCGACGGGTGGGGACGGCCCCGTCGACGGTGCGGTTGGCGATCCGCCGGTTCGAGGCGGCGGGACTGAGCTGGCCGTTGACCGACGACATCACCGACACGGAGCTGGAGGCCCGGCTTTTCGCCAGCGCGGGAGCCGGGCCCGGCACGCGATGAGGCCATCGCCGGCAGGCGGAGCCGGACTGGGCGGCGGTGCACCGCGAGCTCCGGCGCAAGCATGTGACGCTGGCGATCCTGTGATGGTGTGGACCCCCTTCGACCGCATCGATGTGCGAAATGGTGGGTGTTGAACAGCTACCGCAGAGAAGGAGCGTCCGCCATGGAAGTTAGCACGATCGGACTGAATTTGGCGAAGAACGTATTCCAGGTTGCGCGGCGGCGATCAGGGTGAGACTTCAGCGACAATCAAGGTGAGACTGCGCCGATGGGGGCGGACCGAAGGGAGGGCGTAGCCCGACCGGAGGACCGTCCCCATCGGCGTCGCGCGTTTTTGGACCCGTCTGGCGGCCGGGTGCGGCTGGTGCAAGCTGTTGATTCGTCTCGACAAGAGGGAATCGATGCCTTGCCTGGCCTCCACATCACCGACCACCAGATGAGGCTGTACATGACCTACCGACAGACACTGTCCCCCGAGGCCGCCGCGGCCAAGGCGGGGTTCTCGAAGGCAAGCGCGTATCGAATCGAGGGCGATTGTCGCCCGCCATCGCAGAAGAAGACGCCGAGGGGCCGGCGCCGGTCCGATCCGCTCGCGCAGTATTGGGAGGCCGAGATCGTTCCGATCCTGAAGGCTGCGCCCGGCATCCGCGTGATCGGCGTGCTGGACGAGCTGCGCCGACGGCATCATGACCTGAACCCGAACATCCGCCGCACGCTGGAGCGGCGCATCAACGCCTGGCGGGCGCTCAACGGCCCCGAACAGGACGTGATCTTCCGCCAGCAGCACGAGCCCGGCCGCCTGGGTCTGTCCGACTTCACCGACGTGAGCGCGCTCGGTATTACCATCGCGGGTGAGCCGCTCGGTCACCGGCTCTATCACTTCCGGTTGGCGTTCTCCGGCTTCGAGCATGCCCATGTCGTGCTCGGCGGCGAAAGCTTCGTCGCCCTGGCGGAGGGCTTGCAGAACGCGCTGTGGGCGCTTGGCGGCGTGCCGCGGGAGCATCGCAGCGACAGCCTGTCGGCAGCGTTCCGCAATCTGGCCGCCGACGCACGGGAGGATCTGACGCAGCGCTACGCCGGGCTGATGGGCCACTATGGCATGGCGCCAACGCGCAACAATGCGGGCATCGCACATGAGAACGGCTCGATCGAGAGCGCGCACGGCCATCTCAAGCGGGCACTGGAAGATGCGCTGTTGCTGCGGGGGACGCGCGACTTCGCCAGTCTCGATGCGTACCGGGCTTTTGTCGACGAGATTGTCGGCCGGCGCAACGCCAACCTCGCCAAGCCGATCGCGCTCGAGAAGGAGGCATTGGCGCCGCTGCCAAAAGGCCGCACGACCGACTTCGAGGAGAAAGTGATCCCGGTGACGTCGTCAGGCGGCTTCATCCTGCGGCGCGTGTTCTACACCGTGCCTTCAAGATTGATCGGCCATCGCCTGCGTGTGCGCATCTTCGACGACCGGCTCGAATGCTTCCTTGGCGTCACACCGGTCGTGACGCTGCGGCGCGGTCGGCCTGTGTCCGAGAGCCAGGGCGGTCATGTCGTGGATTACCGGCATGTCATCCATGCCCTGCGGCGCAAGCCGATGGCGCTCCTCAATCTCGTTTATCGCGACCAACTCTTCCCGCGTGCAGCTTACAAACGTCTGTTCGAGACCTTGCGGGAGCATGGTGATGACCGGCGCGCCTGCAAGGTGACGGTCGAGCTTCTGGCGCTGGCTCACGAGCGCGCCTGCGAAGCAGACCTCGCCGAGGCGATCGCGATGGATCTGGACGCCGGACAGTTACCCGATCTTGCCGCGCTGCGCGACCGCTTCCGGCCCGAGGCGGCCTCGATCCCGCGTGTCGCCGTCAAGCTGGCGCCGCTCGACGTCTACGATGAACTCGCCTCCGTCAGCGTCATGTCGGGCCGCTCGAACCTGGGAGAGGCAGCATGACCGGTATCGCTACCTCCGTCGATGCTGCCCGTGTCGAGCTGCTTCTCAATGAGCTCCGCCTGCCGGGCGTCAAGGCGATCTGGCCGAAGCTCGCCGCACAGTCGGACAAGGAAGGGTGGCCTGCCGCCCGCTTCCTCGCCGCCCTTGCCGAGCACGAGGCCGCCGATCGCACCCGCCGTCGGATCGAGCGACACATGGTGGAAGCGCGTTTGCCCGCCGGCAAGACGCTCGCAACCTTCGACTTCGAAAGCGTGCCGATGCTATCAAAGGCACAGGCGATGGCGCTCGCCGCCGGCGACGCCTGGTTGAAGGCCGGCGCCAATTTGCTCTTGTTCGGTCCACCGGGCGGCGGCAAGACCCATCTCGGCGCGGCGATCGGCCTGGCTCTCGTCGAGAACGGTTGGCGCGTTCTCTTCGCGCGAACCACTGATCTGGTGCAACGGCTGCAGGTCGCGCGGCGCGAGCTGGCGCTGGAGTCCGCGATCGCCAAACTCGATCGCTATGACCTCCTGATCCTCGACGACATCACATATGTGAGCAAGGATCAGGCGGAAACCAGTGTGTTGTTCGAGTTGATCGCCGCCCGCTACGAACGACGCTCGCTGCTGATCACGGCCAATCAGCCATTTGGCGAATGGGGGCGTATCTTCCCGGACCAAGCAATGACGTTGGCTGCCATCGATCGTTTGGTCCACCACGCCACGATCCTCGAGATGAACGTCGAAAGTTACCGTCGAAAAGTTGCCCTCGATCGCAAGCGCGGTCCAGGCCGGCCGCCTGTTCACACTACCCCAAACGAACTCGACAAGACTTTAATTGACGCTGGCAGCGCCGCTTGATTGTCGCGCAGCGTCAATCAACGCTTGCCAAGTCGACGGCCAGCGTCAATTATCTCCTGACTCGGCCGCCTCGTCTCATCTTGATTGACGGGCCCCTCTCATCCTGATTGTCGCGCTATATCCAGGTGCATGGGGCGGATGCAGCAGACGCCACTGCCTTCAGCAAACGCCTGCGGCGTCACACGGTACTGGAGTTCTTCGCCAAGCAGCCAGCGTGCCTGGTCGCCATGGAAGCCTGTGCCAGCGCGCGCATCATTGGTCGCGCGAGATCGGCAAGCTCAGTCACACGGTTCGCCTCTTTCCGCCAGCTTATGTGAAGCCTTCTGTGAGGCGGCAGAAGAACGACGCCGCTGATGCCGAGGCGATCTGTGAGGCGTCCTAACGAGCGACGATGTGCTTTGTTGCCTTCAAGAGCAGGGAGCAGCAGGCTGCCGCGGTCGTATTTCGGGCGCGCGACCTCATGGTGCGACAGCGCACCCAGGTGATCAAGGCTCTGCGTGCCCACCTCGCCGAACACGGCATGGTAGTTCCTCGGGGCCCTCCCACAAGGTCAAGCTCGTGGAGCTGGCGGCGGATCAAGCGATTTGCCAGAAGCCGCCCGAGTAGCGCTCGAGATGCTGATTGATGTGCTACGCTCGCTGCACCACAGGATCAAACATCTTGACGTCGAGATCGCACGCCGTGCCCGGAAGACAAAACCGCGCGGCGGCTGGCAACCATTCCTGGAGTGGGTTCGATAACTGCGACAGCATTTGTCGCCCTGGCCCCTGCGGCCACGACATTTAAAAAGGGCCGCGCTTCGCCGCCTGGCTCGGGCTCACGCCGAAACAGAACTCGACCGGCGGAAGCAAAAGCTTGGCGCAGGGTCAAATTGGTGAGCGAACCTTGCGGCGCTTGCTCATCATCGGAGCTTGCGCCGTCGTGCGGCACGTTCGCCGCCGCGGCCCCCCCAAGGATCGCGGCTGGCGCGGATGCTCTCCCGCAAGCCGCCTATGCTCGTGACCGTCGCTCTCGCCAACAAAATGGCCCGCATCGCCTGGGCTCTTCTGGCGAAAGGCGGCGTCTACCAAGCTCCGGTCGCGTCGGCAAGCCGACCGGCCAGGAGATCGTCGAGTGTGTAGGAAGGTCAACGGAAGGTACGGCGCGATAGTCGATGAGACGGGATCGGGAAAGGCAGTTCCTCTCTCAGTGCCCCGAGTTCGAGCACGCTATGTGATTTGGCCCCGAATCCGCGGACTCCCATACGGGCGTGCGACGCATGACCGGTCGCATCAGAGGCCGGACAGATGTCATCACCCGACTACGCACAGCGCCTTACGAAGCTGGCGGACGGCGTTGTGACAATCAGCGTTGCGCAACTATCCTATCTCCTGTCCGGAATTGACTGACGCATGCCGCAGGCAACCTGGCGTCCGCGGGCTTCCGGTTGCAGATCGCGGCTAGCAAGCGCTTAAAGCCGGGACGTGCTGTGCCGCCCCCCCGAGCGGCCAAGGTCTTCGTCGATGGCGGATGACGTTTTCCCAGCCAAGCAGCCGTGCGCGATGCGTGTACTGACGCTGACGGCTCTCAGGAAATTGACGAGCCGGTCAACACCCATTGGTTCCTTAGTCTTGCAGACGCCCAGGAAAAGGTAGCGCATTGTCGCAGATACTAAAACGAAGAACGGCCCCGCGGGGGCGATCGGCAATCGACCGTCGATTTTGCTGCAAAACCACGTTGGCGCAACCAGCCCGCCAACGTGACCAAAACGCAAAACCCTAGTTCTGGGTGGTCCAAAGTTCGGTCTCGCTGCCCCCCCCAGATTCTAACCGCTGCTGGATGAAAGTTCAGTGGCAGGTCGTCGCCACCATGACCTTGACGGCGCCTGTCGGCCCGATCACGTCGTCGCGGTCAGTGCGCGGATCACCGCGGCCACCGTCTCGGCGCCGGCTCCGCCGCCCGTCAATCTCGAGTCGCAAAACTCGTCGTTTTTGCGAACCACATACGTCTAGTGGCAGAGATTGGAACGTCCCCGTCCAGCGAATGCAGGTCCAGCCAGCGGCGGCTCCCGCTCAGTACTTCGGGCGTGAACGCCGCCGGCATGTCTCTCTTGCGGGCAGGCACAATGCACTTAGTTCCACGATATGGGTGAATCTCAGGAGCAATACGACTGGCTGCGTGCCTTAGCGTAGACCGAAGACATACAGCAGATCAGAGCAAACGCGCCGAGGACTGTGCTGCTGGTCTTGGCCTAAATTCCTGTCCAGCGAGCTATGCCGGAACGAGGTCGTGATAGAAGCCATTCTCGCCGAAGGTGCCCCTTACGATGACGCCCGAAACCTTCGCGATGGCGACGGTGAAATGCGACGGTAGATCAGCTTTCCCGCCAGATCTGTCATAATTGACAGAGCCGACCAGCGATCCCTGCAAGAGGTGCCCGCAGGCAGTCTCCGACACATTCGACGCCGTGATATTAATCTTAAAATAGGGAGACCCGTGTTCCTCCCAGCCTCCAGCTCCGAAGCCTGTGTCGGAGTAGTGACGGTGAAAGTCCGGTGTCGCCGGCAGATTTTTCGGGTTCCAGCCCGTCCCGAGGATGCCAGTCATGCTCACCTGTAGCGGTCCCGACATCTCAACGAAGTCAACTCCCCAGTTGTCCCTCCGTGGCTCTCTGGAAATACGCGTCAACCTAACCTTGGCAAAATTGCCCGTCGCATCCAGAAGGACGCCTGTCTTGATATCATATTCTTTGCAGATGTCCCAGAGGGCGCGAACGAAGTCTTCGCCAGGCTCTAGTCGAACGTAGATTATCTCCTCAATCTTACCCCTCATTCCTAGTCTTTTTTTCATGCCATAAATCTCCAGATGATTAGATAAAGCACACGAACTCCTCAGTTGCTCATTCTTGATAGCCGAAGGTTCTGCGGGGACATTACGGGATTCTGTGGGCGAAATGCCGCATTCTAGCGGTGCACAAGGACAAAAATCTTTGCCGCAGTTAGAGAATGCGAGTTTTTTGTGCGAGTAAGCAAGTCGGTGGTCTCATGGGATTGAACTAAACCAGCGGCTACATAGTTATGGTAGCTACCAAATCAGATGGAGTTGAGGACGCAAAGGACGCGCCAATTCTATACTGCTTGTAGTTCTTGCAGAGCAGGGTGAGCTGGAAGCTGAGGCCGTTAGGCGGCATGGTTCCATGGCATAAGGGCGTCGATTTAGCTGCTTGGCCAGCCCCTGTCGATGCGCTGAAGCGTTAGGGTGAGCCAGGCGAACGGATCGACGTTGTTCATCTTTGCCGTCTGTAGCAGTTGCGACGGTCGCCTAGGTCCGTCCGCCGTCGCTGCCGCTTTCGACCTTCCTGCAACATGCAGCTCATAGAACTTGCGCCTGCTGTGTGACCAGCAGCCAGCCAAGGTGATGCCCTCATTGCCGCGATCGGATCGCGCCAGCTTGTTATAGGCGGCGTATCCATCAACCTGCAGGATGCCGCGAGATGCCGGACAACGCATTCGCCGGCGTGGCTGTCTTCGAAAGCGATAAGCCACCATCGGCGGGCCGCTGCGGCCAAAGGTTCGTCCCCGGCATAGGCCCACAAATAGGTTGTAACCAGTATGAGCTCCCATGTCTGCGGTGATCAGCGCGCGCGAGCGTAGGCTGGGCAAAATCTCCAGGATGGGCCGACGCGATCTCCGACGCCTCCTTGTGCTTGGCGCGACCGCCGTCGTGCGATGGGCAGACGCCATGGATCGCCAGCAGGATCCTGGCTGGTGAGAATGCTCTCGAAGAAGCCCCCAAAACTGATTGCGGTCGCTCTAGCGAACAAAATGGCGCGTATCGCCTGGGCCTTGATGGTCCGCGGTGGCGCTTACCAAGCTCCAGCGTCCGGCGCTGCGTAACGGCAAGGCCAGACGCGGAGACGTCGGGAATGTGGTATTATGGACAATCGGCCAGGGCTGGGATTGGAAGATCAACAGGTGGATGAGTGCCGGTGAGCACGCGTAGCCGAATTGGATTCAATCCAGCATTCCATAAGGCCCGCGACGTATCGAGGTCGCATCACGAGGCCGGACACACGTCAGCACCCGACCACATGCCCGTTCCGAAGTTATATTTTGCTTGCATTTACCGGGGCGTCCACACACGACCGCCGGCGGCGATGGCTTGCCCCAAGGGCGATCATCCATGGCATGCGCCCAGAGCCACAGATACGGCTGCGATGTCGCCCGGGGATCGAGCACCGGCATCGGCGTCGCGTTGCAGAACAGCCGCGGCGAAGCCTGGATCGTCCGCAGCTGAAGTTCATAAAGGCTCCAGAGCACCAAGCCGCACGCTTCACCTAGCCGGCGAGCGTCGCGCGGTCGAGATGAATGCCCTGGCCAGCCAGGATCTGCACTTGGCCGTACAGCGGCAGATACCAAGCGAATTTCGAGTTCACCACGTGAGCCACGAGGGCCGTCGATACCAGGCCACCCTCAACCGAACGCGGCAGCACTTTCGCCCGGCCGTCGGTGCAACCGCGTATTTGCGACGGATCGTCCGCAGGATCGCCGGGATCACGTCCAACACCTCGCTGACGCCCTCGCCGATCTTGTGAAGCTGACCCCGACAGCACGGGCACGCGGTCGCCGCCGGCTCCAGGACCTGCTCGCAACGCGGCAGGAGTTTGGGCACCGCACTGAGTTGTGGCGCGCCTTCTTGCGCAGCTTGTCGGACGGCTTCGGCGCGGGCTCAGAGTCGTTGGTCGGCGCAGTAGCGTGGTGGCGTCGGTCTCGAGATCGCCCAGCTCGAGCGCCAGTTGGGCCGCGACAATCACCGCAAGCCGCTCCGAGCGCTTCCCGCTCTATGAGCGTCTGCATCGCCACTCGCAGCTTCTCGTTCTCGGCGTCAAGCGCGAGCACCAATCGGCTAGCCCTGCTGGATCGGTCGGGAGAGCGTCGGGGCGAATCGCCATGATCAAACGATACATCCGCGCGCCACAGGCTCCAGCGAAATCCTCACCTCTCAGCCGACAACCGCCGGCTGCTTCACAGGCTTGGGTGAGACACGCGTCCAGTCAAGTCCGTCCAGCAGCATCGCGAGCTTCGTCGCACGGAGATGCGCCGCGCAATCACGGATCGGCGGCCAGGTGAAGCGTCCTTGGTGCAGCCACTTTGTCACTAGCACCATGTCGCTGCCGTCCCACGCCAGAAGCTTCACACGGTCCATGCGCTTGCTGCGGAGCACGAAAACGTCGCCCCAATACGCGGTTCGCACGCAGCGCTTCGCTCACCAGCGCCGATAGCGTGTGCACCGACTTGCGAAAGTCGACCGGCTGTGCTGCCAGTACCACCTTGAGGTCAGACCGTAATGCAATCAACGGCCCTAACGCCGATAGCACTGTCGAAAACATCGCCAACTCCACTCCGGGTTCGACCCGGATGCGTGTCCCGCCCACCTCGATCTCGATCATCCCGCCAAGCTTGCCTGGGAGCGATGCCATCTGCGGCAGCACTTTATGCGCGGACGCTAATCGGTCCGGCTCGTCTGCCGTCGCCGGACCGCTCTCGGAAGCGATCCGGACCAGCACGAAGCCTAGCGCCTGAAAGCCCGCTGCCGTCGCGAACTTGCGCCGCCACACCGTCAGCCGCCCACGGACAACGCCACGGCGCCGAGCGACCTCGGAAATATTGGCCCCTTCCTCGAAGCGCTCGGCCACAAGCCGGGCCTTCTCTTCCGCCGTCCAGTGCCGTCGCCGACGCTGCCCCGTGATCACCTCGGATCTGACGATAGGAGCCGCCTTCCTGCCTGGCATCAAGCGTGCCGATCTTGATCTCCTCGAAGACGAAGGCCTGCTGTTCGTCGTCGCCATTCGCAGAGCCGAGCTTTTCCGATCGTCGGCCGAACCGGGCGCGGTCGAAGGCCTTCAGGATCTGCGTCAGCCGCTTGATACGCGCATCGGCATCGGCGTTGCAGGCCTTGAGATCGGCGACTTCGCTCGCCAGAGCATCGGCGCGGGCCGCTTTCTCGGCCATGGCAAGGACCATAGCCTTCAGCGTCTCTACGTCATTCGCAGGGCTGAGATCGGGCTGCGTCATTGACCCGACCAGAGCACATTTTGCCCCGGTTCCCCTGCCCTTTCAGCTCACTGATTCACTTCGCCGCAGGGCTTTTACCCAGTATCGCTCCGGCGAAGGCCGCCTTGTGAGGTGTGATCGAGATTGAAGACATAGGCGTATGACTGACCATACGTCTATGCCGAAGGTCTCTCGGCTGGAAGTTGTCTCGACGGGCGCTCGGCGCCATTGGACATTCGAGGAGAAGCAGCGGATCGTTGCCGAGAGCTACGGCGGGTCACGCTTGGCGTCGGTGACGGCGCGGCGCAACGGGTTGTCTGCAAGCCAATTGTTCACATGGCGCCGGTTGGCGCGCCAAGGTCGACTGGGCGGAGATGCCGAGCCTGCTTTTGTTCCCGTCGAGATCACGCCTGTGGCGGCTCCGATCTCGAGCGGCGCGCCACAACCGACGTCTTCACCACCTGCGCAGCGTGCAAGGGCTGGAATCATAGATATCGAGCTTGGCGGCGGCTGTCGTGTTCGCGTAGACCGTGACGTGGACGTTGAGACGCTGCAGCGGGTTCTTGAGCTCCTGCGGCGCCGATGATCCCGATTCCGAGCGGCGTTAAGGTTTGGATCGCCACTGGTCACACCGACATGCGCCGCGGCATGCGAAGCTTGGCTCTTACAGTTCAGGAGAGCCTGAAGCGCGATCCTCACTTATGTGTCGGACGAGATTATGTGGCGGAGGCGCCCTAACGCCATCCAGAGCCGGCCACGGCTGGATTCCTCCGTCACATAATATTTCGTGGCCCTCGTGCGGACGCGGGATCCCCCTGCGCCGGAACGCCGGAGGGGCACAATGCTCGAGTTCTATTTTTCGTACCGCGGGGTGCTTAAACGCCTTCGTGACGGGGCGCTCGGCGCCGAGATGGATCGCATCGCGGGGCACTTTTTCTCGCTCGGTTACAAGCAAGCATCCGCTAAGCTTTATCTGAGCCGGATCGCGCGGTTCGGCCGTTTTGCTGCAGTACATTGCGGTTCACGGCCGATCGGCGAAGCTATCGTCGATAGCTATCTATGCACATTCACCACGGACTCACCGCGGATTGCGGCAATGTCTGCGCTCCAACACGCGCGACGGGTGGCGCCCGAACGATTCATGCTTCGACGCCCATTGTAGTCGATGATCCGGCCGGCGCCAACGCGTCGATCGTGCCGACGAAACATCCACATCAGGCGCCGACATCCTTCGCCATCGGTCTATTAGCGGTCCGGCTCGTTCTTGCCGCGCGTGAACGCCGCTCCGACAAGCCGTTCGGCCATATCGATAACGCCTTAGTCAGGCCGCGCTTCGAGATCAATGAGCTAGACGACTGTGGTAGCGCGGCGACGCGGAACAGTGTAGCGATTTGAGCAGGTGGTCGGAGACGCCGCCCTTCGCGCATAAGACACGCATACGATCCGAATGAACGCGCCGCGCTATCTCAGGTGCAACGCTGAGCCTCCGCACGGTGTTGAGATTGTTGACGACCTGCCGCACGTGTCGTCGGGCTTGGTCGCACCGAGGATACTGCGCGAGCGATGAGGCGCATGACACTTTCCTCCGCATCGGTTTCCACCAGATCGTGGAGCGCCTTGAGTTTGAGTCGCGGAGAGCCTGCGCCAGATCGGTTGCATGCAACTGCTTCCGACCTACAGGCTCACGATCCTCGGAGGCGTCGGGAGCACGGCCACGTGACACTCGCGATCACGGCGCCCTTTTCGGTCTCCCACGCAGCGTCGGCCGCTGGCTCGATCACCAGAGAAAGAAGGACCGACAGATGAAGCGAGCGAGGTTCACGGAAGAGTAGATTATTGCTGTATTGAAGGAAGGAGCAAGAGACTGAGGCGAAGATCGCTGGCCTTGCCTGCAAGCATGGGATATCCGAAGCGACGATCTACAATTGGAAGGCCAAATTCGGCGGCACGGACGTTTCCGAGGCGAAGCGGCTGAAGGCCTTGGAGGAGGAGAAGGCGAAGCTGAAGAAGCTTCTGGCCGAGCAGATCCTCGATACGGTCGCCTTTCGCGAGCTGCTTTCAAAATGGTAGGGCCCGCCGCCAAGCGCGCTGCGGTCGCACATCTCCAGGCTGTCATGAGCCTGTCGGAGCGGCGGGCCTGCTCGATCGTGGGCGCGGATCGGACGATCATCCGCTATCGCGCCAATCGCCCTGCGGACGCGGCTCTGCGCGGTCGGTTGCGCGATCTCGCCAACGAGCGGCGGCGTTTCGGCTACCGCCGGCTGGCGCTTCCGCATCCTCAACATCGTCGACGACGCCAAGGAATGCCTGACCCCAATCCGGAGACGTCGATCTCGGGACGGCGCGAGGCCCACGAGCTGACGGAATCGTCGCGCGACGCGGCAAGCCAGGAATGATCGTGTCCGACCATCGCACCGAGTTCACCTGCAACGCCATGCTCGCCTGGAGCAAGGACGCCGTCATCATTGGCACTTTATCGCGCCGGGAAAGCCGATGCAGAGGGGCTTCATCGCGATGTATAGACGGCCCCGCGGATGCAAGGGATTTCAGCAGCACTTTGGATACCGGCCCGGTGCTTTCATGTATACGGCCTGTTAATGCGACTGGTGCCATGGCCGCTGGCCCTGATGGAGATCGCGGATCGAGGCCTCGTCGGGTCGCGCTCGTTGCGCTTAAAACTCTTCGGGCTTGCTCGATTCTCAGCTCCGCCGGCGTCCATCATGCTGTCATTTGCCTCACACCATAAGGTGGCCAACATAGGCGGAAAGTCGGGCCGCGATCTTAAGGCCGATAGAATTCCCCGGTTGTCATCATCGCCCAGACGATTCGGGCCAACTTGTTGATAACCGTGGAAGCTTGCGGCGGCGGCGATCCGGTCCAGATAGAGGGCGGCGGCAGTAAGCGCCATGCCGTCGCCCAAGCAAGAGTCGACCGTGCCCACCTTGTCGCCGGCCACGTCTAGACGCTATCGAGATAGGCGACGAGGGCGGCGGTGTCCTCGCCGGCCTTGTGCTGCCCAATTCCACACGCCACGCCCTGGGTTCCACAGAGCATGGCGCGGGTCATCAGCGAACTGATCGACAAACCCGAAGCCGTCGGCCTGAGGCATGGTTGGCACTGTTGCTGGAGCGCGATAACCGTGGCCGGCAGCACAAGCGCCTCGGCGCCGGACTGCGCTATATACGCCTATGCAGGTACGATGTCGTGATAGTAGCCCGACTTGTCAAAGGTCGCCCGCAAGATGACTCCTGAAACTTTTGCGATAGCGACCGAGAAGTGCTCGGGCACGTTGCCCCGCTTGCTGATCGGATCGATTTTGTCCGGATATGGTTTGGGGTTAAGAAGCGAACCCTCCATGAGGTGCCCACAAACCGTCTCCGAGGCACTCGTCACCGTCACATGGACGTGGCAATATGGGGTTTCGTGCCCTTCGAAGCCGCCGAAACCGAAACCTGTCGTTCCTTTGCGGGCGATCGCCGGGTGCGGGGTCACCGACTCGTCCGGGACCCAGCCCATCCCAATGATTCCATGCGCGCTCACCTCTAGCGGCCCCTGGACATCGACGACATCGATCCCAGCTCCTCCGTGTGATTCGTGGGGAAACCGCTGCAGAACGCAGTTCTTCATCGAGCCGGTCGCGTCCAGAAGAATCCCTGTCTTGACATCATGTTTCTTGCAAATCTCCCAAAGGGCTCGAAGGAGATCGTCACCTGGCTCGAGTCGAGCGTAGATGATTTCTTCGACTTTTCCGCTGAGCGTTTGCCTATTCTTCATACCGCACCTCCGAACTGATTAACGCGTGAAATCCCTCAGGCCCAGACTTTTGGTAGCTGCCTAGGGTTCGCGGGGATACTTACGGGGATTCCCTAGCCGAATTTTCGCATGGTAGCCTTGCAACGATGCAATTCTTCGGCCGAACCGGAGAATGCGAGGCCTCTGTGCGATCAAGCGTCGCCTTCTTGGATCACACGAGCAACGCACCAGGCGGTGGACTCTGGGAATTAAGACAAACCACCGGCTACACCGCTCTCATAGCTACCAAATCAGAGAGTTGAGAACGCAATCCTCCAGATCGCTCGCAGCGAATGATCGTGCCGCACCCGCGCCTCCAGGTCGACGTAGCTGAACAACTCGCCCGTTCGATTGTCGCCGCCGCGGCACGTACCATCCCCGAATCTCGTCGGAGCCAATGAATCACGCTCGCCGGTTGGCGGCGATTGCCTATTTCAACAACCTGCTAGTTCTTTACCGGATCCGACGCGCCCTCCTGGAATATGACAGGGTAGCCCTGAGGAGGACGAACGAGATTGAGGCTGCCGAAAACCTTATAGTGCTCGCCGTCATGGTCCAAGACATGGAACTTCGGGGAGGAACGAAGGGCGTTCTCTTTGTCGTAGACGAAGGCATCGTCCTCCCACGTATCCCAAAGAGCCTTGACCACATCTACAAATTCGCGGGCATGTTCATAGCGATCTCGTGCGTGGCAGGCGATCAAGACATAGTTGCTTGCTGCGTAGTCGTTAGCGGATCCGGCCCGACCACCAGAGCTGTGATCGAGCGTGGCAAACTGACGGGCAATGGTATAGGGCTCTGAGAAGCTCGTCGAAGCTGTAGCAGCAAGACCTATTCTGGTTGTTGCCCATGAGATGGCAGTTAACAAGGTAATCGGATCGAACACGTTCATGAAGGCGGGCGAACGGCTCGAGACGCTCAGATTATCTGTTCGTCCCGCAGGGGTGTGGTTATGAAAGCAGGTCGAGCTTTCCTCGCTCGGACAATTGCGCTATGCGCTGATGGTAACAAATGTCATTCGAAGCGTTGTTTTGCGCCTCGGGCATAAGCCATGAAGCGTTAGGAGATCCGTTGGGATGATTCATCATTGCGCCCGAAACCAGGGAACGTCGAACCGGATTGTCTTCGCCGCGTTGCCAGGGCTGATAGCAGAGGCACCAAATCGGCTGGCAGGTACCGCAGTTGATTTAGGTTCGGGCCGGCATAGCCGGTCCCTTGCGTAAAGGCGGCCGCCATTTCGGCCCGATCGACAAATGTGATGAACTTCTGTGCATTCGTGCTGTTCGGCCCACCCTTTACAAGGATCCAGTAGTTATCGGTTATAGTGGCGCCGTCGCACACCATCCGAATGGGCGCCCCCACTTAATTGCCGCCAGCGCACGGCCATCGGGGGCGCTCGTCAGCGCATACTGACCGTTGATGAGAAGCTGTATGGGCTCGCCCCCCTGCCGTCCACCACTTGGTGATGTGCGGCTTAATCTCGTCCGGCTTCTCCAGCGCCGGACCGATCATATCATCAGTCAGCCGCCAAAGCCCCTTGTGCGTGAAGCCATCGACGATCAGCGTATACGCTAAACAACGTTGGCGCCGAACGCGAAGGTGACTGAGGTTGCGCGCCGCAACGGAGTAGCGGCCAGCCTGGTGTTTACTTGGTCGTCGACAAGCACGGACATCGGAACAAGTTGTACCATCTTCACGCGGGTGCAGATCGCCGCCATAGACCCCGGCCCCGTCACGGACGAGATATTCACGAGTGAACTGCCGCCGGATGTGATGATCTCGGGGATTTGGTACTTCAGGCGCTAGTCACGTGAATCTAAAGTTCGCCACATAAGGTCTGCTGGGCCTTGTGGCAGAAGCGTTTGACAGAAGCCAATATCTGGTCGGCGGACTTGGTCCATTTGAAGGGTTTCGGGTTGCTGTTGTGCAGTTCGATGAAAGTACGGATGTCGGCCTCGAGCTGCCTGACGGAGGTGTGAACACCTCACTGGATTTGCTTTCGGGTGAGCTCAGCGAACCAGCGCTCGACCTGGTTGACCCATGAGGCGGAAGTCGGCGTGAAGTGAACATGATAGTGCAGCCGGCGAGCGAGCCACGCTTTGATCTTGGGCGTCTTGTGGGTGGCGTAGTTGTCCATGACGATATGGGACAGCGAGCCCCTCAGGGATTTGAGCGTCGATCTCTTTGAGGAACTTCAAGAACTCGACCGCTCGATGTCGCTTGTAGCATTTGCCAATGACAAACCCGGAAGCGACATCGAGCGCGGCAAAAAAAACGTAGTCGCACCATGCCGCACTTAGCTGTACGTGCGACGCTCCAGTACGCCAGGCATCATCGGCAAGACCGGTTGCTCGCGATCGAGTGCTTGTATCTGGCTCTTTTCGTCAACTCTGAGGACAACGGCTCGGTTCGGTGGGGACAGGTAAAGCCCGACAATATCGCGCACCTTGTCGACGAACAGCGATCGCTAGACAGTTTAAATGTCTGGCTGCGGTGAGGCTGCAAGCCAAACGCCGTCCACATTCGGCGGATCGTAGTGTGAGAAAAGCCAGTTTCCGCGGCTGCGGATTCCGAGATGATGGTGCGCACCGTACCGAGCTGATGGCGCGCGGGGTTCCGAAATGATCGCGCGCAGCATTCAGATTTGATCGCGCGCAGTTTCGGATGGTGTGCGCACTGATCGTTGGGCCATTTCTCCGGCTGGAACCAGCTGGGAGAATTGGATGCCGACGAGGAGGGTTATCATGCGCCAGGTGCGCTAGATTGTGAGGTTGAGCCTTGAGGCTGGGCTCTCGACGCGCGTGGTTGGCGAGCGTGTCGGCGTCGGGCCGACGACGGTCCGTGACACGCTGAAGCGGTTTGTGCGCGCGGGTCTGGCATGGCCAATCCCGGAAGTGACAAGCGACGCCGAGCTGGAGCAACTGCTGTACGGGCGTGAAGCCGGGTCGCCGCAAGGTGCCCGAGCCTGACTGTCCGTTGTTGCCCGCGAGCGCAAGCGCAAGCACGTGACCTTGCAAGTGCTGTTGGATGAGTACATTGCTGAGCATCCGGACGGGTACCGGTATAGCCGTTTCTGTGACTTGTTCCGCAACTGGGAAGGCCGGCTGCCGCTGGTGATGCGCCAGTACCACGGCGGGCGCGAGAAATTGTTTGTCGACTATGCCGGCGACACGGTGCCGGTGGTTGACCCTAAGACTGGCGAGGTGCGCGACGCGCCATCTTCTGGCGGCACGACGCAACTGCTGGTGCCCGACAACGCGAAGGTCGCGGTGATAAAGGCCTGTCTCTATGACCCTATGGTCAACCGCAGCTATAGCGATATGGCGCAGCATTACGGCACGACGATTTTGCCGGCGACGGCCGCGTCGCCCGAGAGATAAAGCCAAGGTCGAGGCCTGCGTCGGAATTGTCGAGCGCTGGCTGCTGGGGCGGCTGCGCAACCGCACTTTTTACGGCCTGGCCGAACTCAACGGTGCGCTCGCCGAGTGGCTGGCCAAGCTCAATGACGGACGGGTGCTGCGCCAGTATGGCCGGACACGGCGCCAGTTGTTCGAGGAAATTGATGCGCCGAATCTAAACCGCTTCCCGGCGAGCCGTGGGTCCATGCCGAATGGCGCCGATGCCGGGTCGGGCTCGACTAGCATGTCGAGATCGAACGACACTACTACTCGGCGCCTTATCGCTTTGCCCGTCGGGAGGTAGAAGCGCGAATCTGTGCGCGAACAGTTGACATCTTCCTGGGAGGCGAACGTATCGCCGCACACATGCGCGGCAGCGGCAACGGGCGGCACACGACGATCAGCGCCCACATGCCTTCCAGCTACCGGCGCTATGGCGAGTGGACGCCGGCAAAGATCCGCAGCGAGGCAACCCGGATCGGCCCGATGCTGCGCCAGCTGGTTGAGCGGATCATCGAGGCTCGGCCGCATCCCGAACAGGGCTATCGTTCCTGCCTGGGTATCATCCGGCTCGAGAAGCGCTTTGGCGCCGAGCGCCTCGAGGCGGCCGCGCTGCGTGCGCTTGAGATCCAGGCTCGCAACTACCCCGGCGTCAAATCGATCCTCGAGAAAGGGCTCGATCGCGTTCCGACGCCCGTGTCCCCGAGCCGATCATGCACCCCAACATCAGAGGCTCGGACTATTACCACTGAAAGGGAAGGAAATGCTGACACACCCCACACTCCACTTGCTTACCCGGCTCGGCCTTACCGGCATGGCCGAGGCCTTCACGAGCCTCGCCGACAACGAGGAGACCAGGGGCTTGCTCTCGCCGAATGGCTGGCGTTGCTGCTGGACTATGAAGCGACTTGGCGTAACAACCGGCGCTGACGCTTCGTCTTCGCAAGGCAAGGCTGCGTCATCATGCCGGGCCCGAGGATATCGACTACCGCGCTCCCCGTGGGCTCGACCGCCGCTTGTTCGACGTGCTGCTCAACGGAGACTGGATCAAGAACCATGAGAATTGCGCCATTGTCGGGCCAACCGGCGTCGGGAAAACTGGCTAGGCTGTGCGCTCGGCCACAAGGCATGCCGGGACAACCGCTCTGTACTTTACCCCTGGTTGCCGCGGTTGATCGAAGAACTGGACCTTGCCCGGGGCGATGGCCGACTCGCCTCGCGGATGAAGAGCATCGCCGCCGTCGAGCTCCTCATTTTGGACGATTGGGGCCTCCAGGCGATCGACGCCAATGCCCGTCATTATCTGCTCGAAATCCTCGAAGACCGCTACGGCCGTCGGTCAACACTCGTCACCAGCCAGCTTTCCAATTGCCAAATGGCATGAGCCCATGATCCAACTTACGCTGATGCCATACTTGATCGCCTGCTTCACAACGCTCACCGGCTCGAACTGAACGGTGACTCCATGCGTCGCCCGCCCGTTCTTCTTCGGCCTTGATTACGCTGGCGACCGATGAAGACCGAGACTGCAGCCCGCGAAGCTGACCGGCCGCTACGGCACTCTTGGGGGTGCGCGTCCTGTCATCTTCGCTCCGTCGAGCGACACCATCAAACATCAGATGTGATCTCTACGGACTGCCCGCTTCACCACGGGCTAACGAAAGTGCCAGTTACCTTTGACGAGATCGGGTACTTCACCTGCGCGCGATTAGATCGGAACGCTGCGCGGCATCAGATTGGACTACCTGCGCGCGATCATTGGAATCCGCAGGCAAGGCCGGTACGTCAGCGTTTACGAGACCGTCATCGCTGTTTCTAACTGTGACTTCGCGCGGACCTCGATCGGATGAAATCAGCCCACCAAAAGAGATAGGTGCGGCGCCCATAAAGACATGCAACATTGGCCGACAATCAATTGGAAGCGATATTATGAAGCCGCCGGAAACCTTTCGAAGTGCGTGCAAAGTGTCGAGCTGGTGCTCTTTTGATCAGACGGATCATCGCTTCCCAGGCGGCCCGGGTCAGGCAGGGACATTCGTAGCACAGCACATGAGTTTCACTTATCGGGCATGTTGGCTCATTGTCTGGTTCTCTGAGTGACGATTTTGGAGTCGATCATCCTTGCCCAATAAGTTTGTCTGGCAAACAACTTGGAGAATGCGACCATGAGTGAGATGGCTTTTGTCAAAGGTGTCATTCCGCGCACCGATATCGTCAAAAAGACGGCGCGCATCGGCGCTGAAATCAGGAGCATCAAGCTTTCGGGCGATTTGCCGGACCAGACCATTGCGGCGATCAACGCCCTCCTACTCGAGCACAAGGTCATCTTCTTCCGCGACCAGGGTCATCTTAACGACGCTGAGCAAGAACGCGTTGCCCGTCGCTTTGGAAAGCCCGCGCCCGAGTTGGGTCCTTCGGAGGGAACAAACTCGATCTTTGACATTGATTCCGCGCGCAGACTCTTTCGGACTGATCTCTGGCATATCGATTGGTCCTGCTTGGACGCCTATCCAAAATTTTCGCTGCTGCGTGGCGTTGTGATCCCACCAGTCGGCGGCGACACGGTGTGGTCAAACACCGCGGCCGCATATCTTGACTTGCCGCTGGAGCTGCAGCGCCTTGCCGGTGACCTCTGGGCTGTTCATAGCTTCGACGCCACCGAAGCCGACAAGAATCTTGCTGACGAAGCCCTTACCACCGCGAGGTTCGAGACCGAGCATCCCGTCGTACGGGTCCACCCCGAGACCGGCGAGCGTACGCTGGTGCTCGGCGCATATGCGAAACGTTTCGTTGATGTCCCGAAATATGATGGCCAGAGACTATTCGATCTATTTCAGTCTCATATCACGGCACCGGAAAACACTGTCCGCTGGACCTGGAAGGAGGGCGACGTCGCTATGTGGGACAACCGCGCCACAATACACTATGCGGTCAACGATTACGGCGAGCACCGACGGGTCGTTCGCCGCGTGGCCATCGAAGGCGAGGTGCCGGTTAGCGTCGACGGTCGGTGCAGCGTAGCGCGTGTCAAGGTGATCAAGCAGCCACCCGCGAATGTCGACTAGGTGTTAGTCCCAAGCTTTGATGTTTCCAATTTGTCTCGGAGATTTTGCAGCGAGACCGAAGGTTGGACCACCCATACTAGAGTTTTGCGCCCTTAATCACATTGGCGGGCTGGTTGCGCCGACGTGGCTTGCAGCAAAATCAGCTGTCGATCGACGATCGACCCGTAGGATCGTTCTTCATTGTAGTATCTGCGCCAATCCCCCACTTTTTTCTCGGCATCCGCAAGGAACAGGAACCAATGGGCCTTAAGGCGTTCGGCGCGGAAGCGATGAACGCATCGTCGGTCGGCTGGCCAGGCCGTGAGAAGTCCAGCGTAACGCCGCGCTGGTAGGCCACAGATCTGATCGCGCGACACGAACTTGCTGCCGTGATCGACGCGGATCGTTTGCCGGAAATCCCACTTTTCTTGCAGGCCCTCTCCAGGACAGCCACGATGTCGGCGCCGAGGAAAGCGAACCGTGGCGCCAGCGCCGGCGAGAAGCGGGAGAAGGTATCGACGATCGTGAGCACACGAAGCTTGTGTCCCGTCGCCAACTGGTCATGGACAAGTCCATCGTCCAGGTCTCATTCGATCGTGTGGCCGGTTACAGGTCATCGCGCAGCTTGGCCTTGACTTGGCGCTTGGGCGCTTTGTTGCGCAATTGCAGGCCCATTCGCCATAGATGCGGCGTCCCATGAGGCCAGCCCTCACGGCGGCACAGGGCGTGAACCCGACGGTAGCCGTAGCGGATGACCTCCTCAAATTTCCCGCTGAGCGTTTGCCTCATGTCGTAGATCTCCAAAATATGACCGGAAAAGCATGAATTCCTCAGGCTCTGGATTAGCCGCCGAGGGTTCTGCGGAAATATGACGATATTCCTTAGCCGTATTTCCGCAGTGTGGCGCTTCGCAAGGACGAAAGTCTTCGCCTGAAGAATTCACCGCTTTTTGCGGTCAAGCCTCGCCTCTGGGATCACATGAGTAAAGCACTCGGTCATGTGGACCCTTGGGATTGGACTAAACCACCGGCCACGTCGCGAGGACAGCTACCAAATCGGATAGTATTGAGGACGCAGGGCGCTCGGTAATCGCGCCAGTTCCCCCCGGCTTGCGTTCTTTGAGAAAAGAGGCGGCGGAACAGCCGAGAGAGGACACCGCCGGCAGGCTGCCCGGCGTACGCCGCCCGGCGAGGGTCCACCGACCAAGTCACTACAGAGTGAACATCCGGATGCTATTGCTAGGCGGTAAACGGTACGAGAGGGCCACGGACTTGGTGCGGACGGCCGACGCACCGCGCTTGAAGCGTATAGGCATCCAGAACTGCCGCAGGGCCTCGACGGTTGCTGGAATGTCGCGCCAGGCGTTTTGGACAATGGGCTGCGTTCCCGGCGTGCGCCGGGCCGGGGGTAGCAAGGGCCGACCGGCGTCGTCGATGCAATGGACCAAGATCGGCCGCAGCATAAGGTGTTCGGTTCCGTTCGGGGAGAGAAGCCGCGACCAGACGAGAAGCCGAAGCTTCATGACGGCGTAAAAGCCCATGCACCAGGGCTGCGGGTCGACTTCGCCGTCCGGTGATCGCACGAACAGCGGCTCGAAGCTCTCCGGTCTCGTCGACAGCGTCTCGCTGATTGCGTTGTGGCGCATCAGCGTGGCGGCGATCGCCGAGAACTCCTCGGTGTCGTGATTGAAGGCGTCGGGATCTACGCCGAGGAGCGGGCACACCCATTCCTCGGACGCCATCGAGACCGGCCCGGCGACGACCGCGGCCACCGCGCCGTCGAGCATGGAGAGAGACGTCGCCCACGGATGCCGAAGCGTCGGCGACCTGGCGCGCTCGCTGATCTGTTGCCCGAGCCGTTCGAACGACATGGCATAGTCCGCCATCGTCGTCTTGCGTGCTTTTCGCGTTCCCCGCCGTTGCTTCGGCTTCGTCATGCCACGGCTCGCTTTTCGGCTTCGCGTGCGGCCTTCCAGTTCCAGGCCAGAAGTTCGTCAAGCTGGTTGGTCTTCGTGGCGCCGCTCACCGTGCGATCGAGAACATCGACGAGATACGCCTCGGGGTCGAGGCCATTCAATTTCGCTGTGCTAAGAAGCGAAGCGAGTATCGCCCAGTTCTCCGCGGGGCTGCATAATGCAGGGATTCCGGGCAACGAAGTTCGAGTAACATATCCATTCCATCCTGACGCTGGCCGAGACCTGGTCGTGCTCGGCGAACAAATCCACGATGGTCATCGCCACTTCACGGTTCGCCGCGAGAACGGCCGTCTCCATCTTCTGCCGGCATGGATGACAGAGCCCGAATCAGCATCGGCTAAAATTGTAGCTGATCCGTTTGTCCCGGTGGACCGGCTTCTTCTACGCACGTTCCTTGACGTCCTCGTAGCCTCGCGTTGGGAGGAATCACCTCCCGTCGAGGGAGCAGGCGCCCATGTCCAAGGCGATGCAAAAAAGACGGCAACCGGATCTGTTCGCGACGGCGCGAGCGGAGCATCTGCCTCAGGTGGTGCAAGCCGAGGCCGCCAAGTTGCTGTCGCTTCTGCTCAACGAAGCCGTAGCAAAGGTGTCTGCCCCACCCGCCCAGTCAAGTCAGGAGGTGGATCATGACGAAGATCACCACTGATCACCTGGCGCGTAGCGCCGTGGTTTACGTTCGACAGTCCTCGGTCGACCAGGTTGTCCACAACCTGGAGAGCCAACGCAGGCAATACGGCCTTGAGGCACGCGCACTCGGCTGGAGCGATGTCGAGGTTATTGATGATGATCTCGGCAAGTCCGGCGGCGGCGTTGCAAGACGTGGATTTGAGCGGTTGTTGGCGTTAATCTGCGAGGGGCGCGTCGGTGCGGTGTTTTCAATCGAGGCTTCCCGCCTCGCTCGAAACGGTCGAGACTGGCACACGTTGTTGGAATTTTGCGCCTTGGTCGGCACGCTCATTATCGACGAAGATGGCGTCTATGATTCTCGGTCGATTAACGATCGATTGCTCTTGGGGATGAAGGGTACGATGAGCGAGCTGGAGCTCAGCGTCATTCGACAGCGATCAGTCGAAGCCGTCAAACAAAAGGCCCGGCGCGGCGAGCACTTCACGACAGTCGCGGTCGGGTATGTGAAGACGAAGGATGATCGAATCGAGAAAAACCCGGACGTACGTGTCCGCGAGTCGCTGGATCTTGTCTTCAGGAAGTTTGTGGAGCTCCAATCGATCCGGCAGGTCTTGCTCTGGTTGCTCCAGGAGAAGATCGCACTACCCTTCGCCGCGGGAGGTTCGCACGATCCGAAAATCGAATGGCGTACACCAAGCTACACGACGTTGAATCACATGCTCACCAACCCTGTGTATGCCGGTGCCTACGTGTTCGGACGACGGGGTGTCCGGATGACGGTCGAGAACGGTCGGAAGAAGGTAAAGCGAAATCCCCAACGAGATTGGAAAGCCTGGGACGTGCTGCTCCGCGACCATCACGAGGGCTACATCTCCTGGGATGAGTTTGTTCGAAACCAGCGCCTCATTGCGGACAATGCCAACGGCAAGAGCTACCTGGGTCGAGGAGCCGTCCGACGCGGCGAAGCACTTCTCCCTGGGCTTTTGCGCTGCGCGCGATGTGGCCGGCGGTTATACGTTCAGTATTCTGGCAGAGGCGGCGACACGCAGAGATATGTCTGCCGCGGAGACTTCAACAAGGCGGCCGTCGCAGCCTGTCTTGGCTTCGGTGGAATGCGCCTCGATCGGATGGTGGCGCGAGAGGTGCTGGAGCGGCTTCAACCGCTTGGCGTTGAGGCTGCGCTAAATGCAATGAAAACTCGGGGCGCCGAACAGTCGGAAAAACTGCTTCAGCTCCAAAGGTCTCTTGAACAGGCGCATTACGAAGCAAACCGAGCGTATCGCCAATATGACGCGGTCGACCCCGACAATCGTCACGTCGCTGGTGAACTTGAGCGTCGCTGGAACGAGCGCATCCAAGCTGTGCGTACAATTGAGCGAGAAATCGAGAGTTTGGCCAGCTCGCTTTCTCCTGGACTTAGCGCCGGCGATCGCGAAGCGCTGCTTAAGCTCGGGGACGATCTGAATAGAGCTTGGCAGCGCCCCGGTGTTACGTCGGAGATCAAGAAGAAGATCTTGCGTACAGTGCTGTCGGAAATCGTCGTCGACCTGGATCAGGACAATCAGCATCTGGACCTCATCATCCATTGGCAAGGTGGCGATCACACCCGCCTGAAAGTTAAGAAGAACCGTGTCGGCGTGACGCGTTGGACGACCGACACCGAGGTAGTGGATCTTGTGCGCATGCTCGCACGTCAAAAGCCTGACTACTCGATCGCCGCCTTGCTTAATCGCTCCGGAAAAACAACCCCGCACGGGGCGTCCTGGACGAGGACGAGCGTATGTTCGTTGCGCAGAACCCGCGAGATCGCCCGTTATCGTGAGGGGGAACGCCAGGATAGAGGTGAGCTCTCGTTAATCGAAGCAGCAGAGATGCTCGACGTCAGTCCATCGACGATACGTCGCATGATCATTGAGGGACGATTGCCTGCGGAGCATTTATGCAAGGGACTCGACATGGATCATCAAACAATCTGATCTCACGCGACCGGACGTGCGCCAAGATGCCTCTCGCAGGCGATCGCGCCGCAGTCCGCCGTCTTGCGACGCCAACCAGAAATGCCTTGAATTATAAGGAGATAGACAGATGGGTAGTATGAAGCGCCCTCGTCGTCACCACTGAACAACGAGTTCTTTTTTCCGATCGCAATTGGCCTGATCGATCGCTTGACCGTGTTGGTGTCCGGCTCGAGCCGCCCGTCATCCAGGAACGCCGTGAGGCCCTGCCAGCGTTCGAGCATGTAGTCGATCGCCTTGATGAGCGTCGAGCGGCGGGAGATCCCGTCCTTCACCGCGATCAGACGGGCCCTCAACGCCTCCATCAGCGGCTTCGTCTCGGCCTGTCGCGTCGCGCGGCGTTCCCCGGCGTCGAGACCGCGGATCCTCTCCTCGATCGCGTAGACGGCCGCAACGCGCTCGATGACCTCCGCGGCGAAGGGTGAGTTCGTCGTCTTGTGCACCCTCACGAAGTTGCGGCGCGCGTGAACGAGACAATACGCCAGCTGGATCTGGCCCGACATCTTCGCATCGCCCGCCAGCGAGGCGTAGGCGGCATAGCCATCGACTTGCAGCACGCCTTCGAGGCCGGCCAACTGCGCCACGATCTCCTTCTTGCCGCGACCGCCTGCGACCGCCGGCGGCGCCGGCCCCTTCCACGCCCGATCGTCCGTCGCGTGCGCCCAGAACTGGCAGATCCTCGTGCGCCGCGTCCCGGATCGAGCACTGGCATCGGCGTCTCGTCGCAGAACAGCCGCTCGAAGCCATGCATGGTCTTCAGTTGCAGATCGTAGAGGCCCCTGACCAGCCACGCCGTGCTCCCCATCCAGCGCGCCAGCGTCTGACGGTCGACGACGACACCCTGGCCCGCCAGGATCTGCGTCTGGCGGTAGAGCGTCGATTGCCAGGCATATTTGGCCGCGGCGATATGCGCGATCAGCGCCGTCGTCGCCATGCCGCCCTCGACGAGCCGCGCCGGTGCCTGGACAATCGGGCCCTCACAGGAGCGGCAGGCGTATTTTGGACGGATCGTGCGGAGCACACGCAGCCACGCGGGAACCCGATCGAGCGCTTCGCTGCTCTCCTCGCCGATCCGATGCATCTGACCCGTGCAGCACGGGCACAGCGTGGATGGCGGCTCGATCACCCGCTCGACCCGGGGCAGATGCGCCGGCAGCGCGCGGATGTTGCGCCTCGCTTTGCGCCGGTTCGGTCTCGTCGCGTCCGGTTTGTCGTCATTGGCCGGAGGCTGCGCGTCCGCGGTCCGTTCCAGATCGAGCGCGATCTGTTCAGCGCAGACGATTGCCGAGCGCTCCGATCGCGCGCCGAAGATCAGGCTCTTCAACGTGGCGATCTCTGCGCGCAGATCGTCGTTCTCGCCTTCGAAAGCCAGCACCATCTCGGCGAGAGCCGCAGGGTCAGAGGGGAGATCTTCAGGGCGAAGCGCCATATCGCAGAGCTACACGAACACACTCGCAATCGCCAGCAAAACAAGACGATTCAGGCAACTTTCGTCGGCCGCTTCGTCACCTTCGGGACCACACGCGACCACTCCGCAAGACCTTCAATCAGCATCGCCAGTTGCGCCCCCGGCACCGGCATGGCCAGGCGAAGCCCCCATTCTCGAGCCACTTCGTCGCTAGAACCATTCCCGAGCCGTCAAAAACCAGTAGCTTCAAACGATCCGATCGCTTCGATCGGAAGACATAAACGTCGCCGCTGTAGGGCTTGCCGCCTAATCCCTCCGCTACCAGCGCGACCAGGCCATGAACGCCTTTGCGAAAGTCAATCGGCTGCGTCGCGACGAACACACGGACCATTGGACCGAACGAGATCATCGCGTCGACCTCACCGCCGCCAGCACGCGCTCCGGCGTCGCGGCGTCGACGCCGACGGGCACGCGCACCGTCGCGCCCGCGATCATCACCTCGATCCGCTCGGCCGGACTCACCAGAACATGCGCCTTATCGATCGCGTTCGGCTGCGCCTCGACGGCGGCGTCGAGCCTGACTTGCACGAACTGCGGCGCTTCGCTCGACGCGAGCCGCGCCTGGCGCCGCCACACACTGAGCAGTCCCCGGTTGACCCCGTTGCGTCGAGCCACCTCGGAAATGCTCGGCGCTCTCGGCCACGATCCGCGCCTTCTCCGCATCGCTCCAACTGCGCCGTCGCCTCTCCCCTGTGATCACCTCGATCCGCTGATAGGAGGCGGCATCATGCCTGTCTTGATGTCTGTCTTGATGCATGGAATGAGCGTCCCTCGCGTTGTCAAATCCACGCGCGAGTCTCGCTCATCCCGTCCCCCTAAACGAGGTGGGGTCGTCGTACCGCTATCGCAGGATCGCCCGGCATCGCTCAGATAACGACCGAGCAACACGCATTCCCCTAAGCGTCGCTCGTAACGTGTACTGATGAGCTAGAAGAGCGCTCTAGTCTCAGCTTGGTCCTTGGTGACACAGGCCAGATCGTCAAGAACGAGAAGATGGAAACGATCGAAGCGCTTGATGTCAGCCTGGATTTTGAACTCGCATCGCGCCAGCTGGATCTCCTCACGAGATCGTTAGTCTCGGTGATCAGCACTCGCGATCCGCTTTTTAATCTGCGAGGCCGATCGCTGCCGCTGCCCCGGCCGCCAGCTGGCAGAACAGAAGCAGATTGGCGACCAGCCGAGCCAGCCGTCGGCGGCCAGCGCAGTCATCTGCGCCGTGAAGATCATCAGAACAGCCTCGAATCCCGAAGTTGTGAAAGTCCTTCCGGCAGCCGCCGCGCCTCGACGAGATGGCGCTCTAGAGCGGTTCACGGCTTGACTGAATCGGGAGGGATTCCCGATTTCGGACGAATATGATTCAAGATGCTGGCTGGGCTGGAGGCCAGCATCCGATGGTCCGACCGATTTCCAATGATCTGCGTAAGCGGGTGGTTGCGGCAGTTGCGAAGAGTGAGAGCTGCCGCTCGGTGGCATTGCGGTTTGGGGTTGCGGTGTCGTCAGTTATGAAGTGGTCGCAGCGTTATCGAGCGACCTGCTCGGTAGCGCCCGGCAAGATGGGCGGCCATCGCAAGCCTATACTTGAGCCGCATCGCGCCTTCATCATGGAACGGATCGGTCAGACGCCGCATTTGACGCTTCACGCCCTCAAGGACGAGCTCGCCGCGCGCGGGATCAAGGTCTCCCACAATGCGGTTTGGCTGTTTCTGCAGCGTGAAGGGCTGCGGTTCAAAAAAAACGCTGCTCGCCCTCGAGCGAGCTCGCTCAGACATCGCACGTAGACGCCTGCGCTGGCGCTCATGGCAGGCCAACCTCGATCCCCGACGCCTGGTCTTTATCGACAAGACCTGGATCAAGACCAACATGGCCCCACTGCGCGGATGGGGGCCAAAAGGCGAGCGCGTGCGCAGCTTCACACCACATGGTCATTGGCGGACACTGACATTCCTTGGCGCCTTGCGCTGTGATCGCCTCACGGCTCCTTGCCTGTTCGACGGCCCAATCAACGGTGAATGCTTCCGTGCCTATGTTCAGCAAGTTCTCATTCCGCAGCTCCAGCCGGGCGACATCGTGATCATGGACAATCTCGGCAGCCACAAGTCGGCGGCCCTACGCAGCTTGATCAGAGCGGCCGGCGCACGGCTCTGGTATCTGCCGCCATACTCTCCTGACCTCAATCCGATCGAGCAGACCTTCGCAAAGATCAAGCACTGGATGCGTTCCGCCCAGAAGCGCACGATCGATGACATTTGCCACCATGTCGGCCGCCTCATCACAACCATCCAGCCGAACGAATGCAGCAACTACTTCGAAAACGCCGGATACGCTTCTATCAAAACGTGAAACGCTCTAGGCCGCACTCGGCGATATCGTGCTGGGCATAGTGGCGAGGAAGCAAGCGGCCTTCCTCTATCGGGCTCTGGGCAAATTGCGGCAGCAGGGCATCATGGTTGTCAGCCGCAGCCCGTTTGGCGACCCGTATAGACGGGTCCGATGACCTCAAGAATGAACTCAAGAATGTCGGCCTCGGTGGCGTTGATGGGCCAAGTGGCCCGCGCGCTCAAACCACGCAGCACTATTCGCGCCGCGCGCGTCTCGAGGTCGTCGTCCTTGCTCGCGGCACCCGCCCCGACGCTCGCCGGACATGCTTCGATGCTCGCCGGACGCGACCCGACCACCCGCGCTACCTGCGCCGTATGAATGAGCTCAGGCGTCCAATACGCTGAACTTTCTACGGCCTAAAGCTGTACCTCGAGCTCTCGGGAAAAGTCAGAGATGATCTCGTAGCCATTGTCCGTGACCGTCACTAGCGCGCTGATACCGACGCTGAAATCGGCTTGCGGGAAAAGTACCGGTACCATGTGGAACACCATGCCCGGCTTCAGGATGCGCGGGTCACCCTGCTTAAGATCCATTACCGATCCTTCACCCCAGCCGGGACAGATGCCGATGCCGACCGAATAGCCGGCCCTATTATTGAACGCGTAGCCGAAGCCCGCCTTGTTAACGGCACCGCGGCAGGCATCATCTACGTCACCGCTGGTAGCGCCGGGCTTGATGGCTGCGACGGCCGCGTCTAGGCCGGCGATCGAAGCGTCGGCGGCGCGGCGGATGCTGTCGCTCGGTTTCCCCATGGACCATGTGCGCATCAGTGCAGCACCATAACGTTTCCAGTTCGCTGCGCCTTCCACCTGGACGAGATCGCCTTTCTCGATAAGGCGACCGGCCCAGGTCGCGTGCGGCAGCGCTGTGCGGGGCCCCGAAACGATGTAGGCGGCGCCAGCCTCGTAGCCGCTGCCAGCCTTGATGGCGGCATAGTTGAAGGCGGCGGCGACATCGTTCTCGGTCTGTCCCGGCCTTGCGGTCGCATGGGCAGCCTTGAAGGCTGCATTGCGGGCCTCGGCCGCACGGCGGATGTAGGCGAGCTCTTGCTTAGACTTCACGGCGCGTATTTCCGCAATTGCCGGCGAGCCATTGACTAATTTCGCTCCGGCGAGCAGTTCGCGCAGCCTTTCGAACGCGGCGACCGGCAGGAACCAGGAATTGGCGTCCACGCCGATGGTCTTGTTCGAGGCGCCGATGTCGGTGAGCGTTTTGGCAAGCACCTCGACCGGGACATCCGTGTCCTGCCATATGGCAGCGTCTTTGTAGTGGGAAAGCCGCTCGACGTTAACCTGTTCGTAGCGGCGCACGACAAGGACCGGGTCGGCCGTGTGCCTAACAACCAAGGCCTGAAACACATAATAGCCGCGGGTGATGAACCCAGACATGTAATAGATGCTTTCCGGTGCGTTTAGCACGAGGACATCGATTTCGCGCTCCCGCATCGCCTGCCGACACGCCGCGAGACGTGCTGCGTATTCGTCGGCGGTGAATGGCAGTCCATCAATCGAGTCTACCGGCACAGCATTAATTGGGGAGCGCATCAGTTTTTCCTGTTGTTTTCATGTGAGCCACACTATTTGCCAAAAGCGGTTGCCGCTGGGGCTCGTGACCCATTTGCCGGTCCATTAGTTTGGCTTCGGCGGCTAGGACCTTGTCCGCCTCTGCAGGACGGCGACCGAGACCACTCGGCGCTCCTTGGGCGCATGCCCATCCAGCGTCACCAATAGCCGCAGTCACCATGGCGCGGAGGCGTCTCGTGCGAAACATTCTGACGGTGTAGCTCTTCCATCCGAATGGTCGCCGGCACGCCAAAACTCAGGACAAAGTGCTATCGCTGCAGTTCCGGCCCACGCCTCTTGCCGAGTTTAAGCGCCAATGCTCGGTAGGATTTCATCGCGGACGGGAGGGGTCAAGCTCAGCTTCCATATGCCCATCATCTCAAATCGAGATAGGTGTCCGGCAAAGCCTTATCGAGCGTTCGTCTGGCTGGACGCCGCAACACGCGCGGCGCTCGCAGGCGGACGGCTGATCGCTGGGATTTAAATCGACCGCACGATCCGCAGTTCGGGCGGCGACAGCGTATTGTGATTCTCTGGTCGATGGGCGCCGATGATCCCTCTCCGACGATGTGACCACGCTGCTGCGCGCCCAGCGAGCGGCCCGCCTGGCCGCGGAAGAAGAGGCCCAAGCGCGGACATCGCTGATCGAGAAGCTATCCTCACGATCAGAAGCTGCAGCACGAGCAGTTCGGACAATCCTCGAGCGCGGGGCATTGCTGAACCAGCTCGAACTGCAGCTCGCCGATCTTGAGGAGAATGCCGCGCCAGCCGGGGACAACGGCGCCGACGCTGCAGCGGACGAGATCACGGAGCCATCCTTCTAGTGCCACAAGCCGGCCCTGCAGCCGTCGGAGGATTTGCCGCGGGATCGCATTGCCTATCCGACATCTTCGCCTCCGTGCTGCGGCGACAGCCAATTGCGCAAGATCGGCGGGGATGCCAATGCTGACAAGGTGGGCCAGGAAGTCGATCAGCGTCGGCCCATTTGTTGGCGCCAGAATCTTGGTTCGTTTGGCTTCGTCGTCGCCTCCGATGTCAGCACGAAATACCGACGCGCGATCGCCTCTGAATATGAGATCATCATTTCCTGTCTTCAGATCCCAGCAACCCCGCCCCGTTCCAGAATCTAATCGCAATGGCTAAGGCGTCTCTTCCCGCCGACTAACCGAGCCACCGGCATTTTTGGGCGAAATCCTGTACGACGAGTGCTCGTTGGACGTACACTTCACTCGTTGGCTGCCGAGGAGATCACCAATCAGAACAGTTTCCGATGGGCCGAGCGCCGGAACGCTAGCTATAATCCTGGCTGAGATCCTTCCTCTTCTCGAGACTTCTTCGCCCTCGCAGTTCACTTCCTTAGCGGGGCCACCCGGCACGGACTGGACGGCGGTGTCGGCCGGACGTGTTACCCTCGGCCCCCCCCGATTATATTGAGTCCACCGGGAGCAACCCGCGGCCGATAACCGTCGCAGGGCAACGGACAGGATCGCTGGCATTCGCTCTCCGGGATGCAAGACTCGCGTCACCTCGCCTTATTGGCGATGGCTCTTGAGGACCATGACGAAGATCGTGCAGGCCGTACGCAGCCTTTCGAGATCATCCCTCAAGCCTATCTGCCTTCGTATCAGCTGGAAGATCCTTCGGAATCCGGCCCTCCTCCTTCGTGATAATCTGGAGCAAAGCAGGAATGCCTTTCTCGTTTTGATCTAACGCGCGCTTGATGGCCGGAACGATATCTTTAGGTTCGACAACCTCCTCACCATATCCACCAAAGGCTCGTGCCATGGCGGCGTAATCACCACCAAGCTCCTCAATTCTATATTTCTCGGAAGCATTCGGATGATACTTGCTGTACCCGCCCATGATGCTGTTCTTTAAAACAATTGTCAGGGTTCCTAGCCGACAACGAACGGCAGTTTCGAAGTCCATGCCTACCATGCCGATGGCCGCGTCACCCATGATATTGACACAGGTCCAATCGGGTCGCGCGAGCTTGGCGCCCTGCATAAGCCCGAGTCCCAATCCTAACTGGGTAGTCTTGCCCCAACCCATGTAGCCGTGCGGAACGATCGATTCCCAAAAGGCGGTTAGCTGGTCGCGCGGGCTGCCAGCATCGTGCGTGATGACGGTCTTTTTCCGATCGACGGTGCTCATAAGGTCCCAAACGACCCTGTATGGATTTATCGGCTTTTCCTCCGAAGTCAGGAGAGGCTTCCAAGCTTCGAGAAACGCCGCCCTCTGGGCCTTGATGTCTCGCGCGATTTCCGGTCTGCTGACCCCTTTGCCTCCTGTCTTATTTTTGATTGCCAGGACCAGCGCACTGATCGATGGTTTGGCATCGCCAATCACCCCCATATCAATGGAATAATCCTTGGAAATATCTCCTTCCCAGTTCGTCATTTGAACAAATTTACGACCCCTGACGGGATACGGCGTAATATAGTCAGATCTCGTGAAGCTCGTGCCCAATCCGATGTAGACGTCAGCTAGCTCCAAGGCTCGGTTTACCGTTTCTGGGCGCGATCCGCCTCCACAGCCTAGGGAAAGTGGATGGTTTTCGGGGAAGCAGCTCTTGCCGTTCAATGTAGTTATAACTGGCGTATCAGTGAGCTCCGCCAGCTCTTTCAGTTCGTCCCACGCTTCTGCGTATAAGATCCCCTGGCCGGCGATTATCACGGGCGATCTCGCCCCCAGATGGATATCGGCAACCTCGTCGATTTGAGCCGCGTCAGCACAAGGCGCTGATCGATGTTGCGGCTTATAAGCCTCCAGCAGGGCCGGATTCACTTCTTCTGTGAATACGTCCGACGGCACTTCAAGCACCACAGGGCCGGGACGACCATTCTTCAGTAGAGCGAAGGCGTTTTGCATCATCTGCGGAATGCGATCGGCCGTCATGACCATCTCGCACCACTTGGTGATCAACTGCATGTTCCGGGCCGCGTTGAAATTCGGCTGAACGCCTTGAACACTACGACGGTAACCGCCGGGGATATGCAGAAGCGGAACGTTATCGCCATAGCACTGCGCCACAGCTCCAATAGCATTTTCGGAACCGGGCCCCAACTGTACTGTTGAGCAACAGAGCTCCCGTCCCCCCGTCATACGAGCAAACCCATCAGCAATATGTACCGCGTGACGCTCTTGACGCACGATCAATGGCCGGATTCCAAGCTTCGCACCGCTATCGATGACGTCGCTGTACGGAAACGAAGGAATAAATCTTATCCCCTCCTTCTTTAAGATTCCGGCAATAAGATCAGCGCCGTTCATATGTCTCTCCAGTGGTTCAGTTCTTAGTCGGTTGGATGAAAGAGGCAATAGCTTCACTGGGCCCGCTGTATTGCAGCCTTTGGCTGACACGCTGCCGAATTACCGCCAGCACCTCACCATGAGACCGCTTCCCTTGCGATGTAGGTGCTGCCCCCGAATAGAACCGAAGCATAACGAGTGACTTCAGTCATTTCCTGCAAAGAAACCCGAGCTGCGCACAGAAATCCTGCATATGCCCTCAGGTCATGCCGAATCCTGCCACTAAGCACGTCCGCTAGCTCATTAGGCTCCTCGAACAAGAGCAGGCTCTTACGCGCGCAATGTGATTTCCTCGCGGCAACAAAACTGGAGAAGCCGCACATTCCAGATTTAGAATGTTCGCCAGCCAAAGAGATGCACATCGGCAGCCACGCGAACTGTCAGTATCGTAGCTTGCCACTTACCTCCAACGCCAAAGATCGATCCATCTTCTTTTGAGATTTAAATTATATAGAAACTGACTTTGACGTACCGTTCGACTAGTGTCATCGCCTGTCGCACGAGATAAGTCGTCACGTAAGCGAGACAAAGTTATCTAAGAGAGAACCAGATGGCAGGATGCTTAATCCGCGGCACGTCTCCTTCCATTTCACCAGCGGCACAACAATGAAAGGCACCTGATGAATCATAACGAAGAGTTCAGTGGCAAGGTAGCGCTTGTGACTGGCGCCGCCTCGGGGATTGGCTCCGCGATCGCGACGCGAATTGCCCAAAGTGGAGGCTCGGTCATGCTTGTTGACCGAGATGAAAAAGGCGTGTCGGCTAAAGCGACAGCGCTCGTTGATGCGGGATTGCGGGCCTCGTCAATAGTCATTGATGTTGCTTCACCAAAGGAAGTGGAAGCCATGGTTGCTGCTACGCTCGCTCGGTTCGGCGGCCTGCATTTGGCTACGAACAGTGCCGGTATCAACGGTACGGGTGATTACGTTACGGATTATGATCTTGCGGCGTGGCAAACGATGATTAACACTAATCTGTCGTCACTTTTCTACTGCCTCAAATATCAGATCCCTGAAATCATTTCGAATGGCGGGGGGTCTATCGTCAACATTTCTTCGGTGCTGGGTGAGCGCGGCTTCCCAGGCTCCTCCGCATATTGCACAGCTAAGCACGGCGTTGTGGGCCTCACACGTACCGCCGCCATAGAATACGGCACCAAAGGCGTTCGGGTGAATGCGCTCGCTCCAGGATGGATCGAAACGCCACTCCTGAAGAACATGGGAGATGACCGGGACGAGATTATCGCCAAACATCCAATCGGCAGGCTGGGTAAGGCAGAAGAGGTGGCGGAATTTGCGGCCTTTCTTCTTTCAGATCGGGCGTCATTCGTTACAGGCGGCTGCCATCTGGTTGATGGCGGATATACGGCCATTTGAAAGAATACGTCTCGATCCTCGGTCGGTGTTTCTTTTACACGTCTGTAAACGTCATGTGGGCCAAATAAGGCGGAAGAAGAAGTTGCCGGCGAGTATCCGAAGAGCAGAAGCGATAAGCGCAAACAAAAGCAGGGCGAATGCCATCTTGTCGAAGCGGTCGCAACATCCAGCGCCGATCGAATTCAATGGCGATCTCCGCCTGCTTATCCACGAAATTGCGCCCTGTACCGGGCGGCAGGCGTCGGGATTCCTCGTACATCATCGGCCGGTGTGAAAGGATGGCAACGTCCGTCACCCACGACGTCATCGCGTCCAAGATGGGGTTTATCACGATCCGCGAAGATTTCGGCTGGGAAAGACTGAGGAGCAGCTCGCGCGCAATGCAATGGTGAGAATGTTCATCATCGGCGAATGCAGCTGGAAGTATCGCGTACGCAAGACTGCGAGCTGATGAGAGTCTTTGTGGGGGCGTCTCTCGGCATGGAGCGACTCCCGCACGCTGTTCACGTGGCATGCGCATCGCAGCCGCGGTTTTCGTGTTGGGTAGCGCGGAAGATCCAGAATGGGATTGGCTAGGCCCACTGTCGCGTGCGCATTGACCCTTGGGTGAGATACTGAGGCACAGCCAAGAGTTTCGATCGCCGCCGGCTACACCGACATGTGCCCACGGGCTCAGTGATTCCTACCTTGCCAGCCATCTTGTTTCGAAATATCTTGGAGTGGTTCAACAAACTATCAGGCGTGGCTGCTTCAGGCCATGGAAATCAGGCAGTTGAGATATTTTGTCGGTGTGGTCGAAGCAGGTAGCTTTACGAAAGCGGCGACCCATCTAAACGTAGCGCAGAGCGCATTGAGCCTTCATGTCCGACAATTGGAGGAAGGCTTTGGTACGCAGCTACTGACGCGCGAGAGGACGGGCATCAGGATGACAGCCTCAGGCGTCAAGCTCCTAAAACACGCGCAAACGATCCTGAGGGAAATCCAGTTAACAGAGGCGGAACTAACTAGTAGGACGGCCTCTCCTGCAGGAGAGGTGACAATCGGCATAACTTCGGGCATTGCGCGGGCTATCAATTGCGAGTTGCTGGCGATGGCAAAAGAGGCACTGCCGCGGGTTTCGTTGAAGGTGGTCGAGGCCATGACGGGACCATTGGAGGAAATGATTGACGGAGGACGCCTCAACTTGGCAGTTCTCTATCGCGCAGCGGAGAGTTCAAAGCCAGCCACCGTACTGGCACGCGAACACACTTGCTTGATTGTCCCTCCGAAGCGCCCACCATACGAAGACACAATTCGTCTAAAAGACCTACAGGCATACCCGCTCGCGGTTGTGATACGCAAGAACGACGTTAGATGGTCCGCTGCGGACTTTATCGCAGAGCATGGCTGCGCGCTGGACGTTCGTTTTGAGGTAGATTCTCTTTCAACAATTATCAGCCTGGTGACGGAAGGGAAGGTCTATTCGATACTCTTGCCGTCAGCGGTACAGAAAGAGATCAAGCAACGGCAACTTAGAGCGGTGAAAATTATCGACCCGGCGATTGAACGTCATATAGTAATTGAGGTGAACCCGAAGGATGAAGGCGCTGCAGCGATATCAGCAGTTCGTAAGCTCGTAGCGAAAGTAATAAAAAAGCAAATCGAACAAGGAGAAATGGCACGCAGCATTTTTTTCTAAGTAGCTGCCAAGATGTACATTGATTGCGGCTGTGCGGCCTCACTTGGTTCCAACTTTCAGTGTAATTTCGTTTAGCCGTGATTAATTACGATGGTCTTCGTTGCACAATAGTCGTAGAGCGCGTTGAAGCCTTTCTCGCGGCCGTGCCCGGATCTCTTGACCCCGCCAAAGGGCAGTTCTACGCCGTAGCTGTTAGGAGGAGCACCATAGCCGTTCACGAAGACTTGGCTGCAACGCATCGCTCGAGCTACTCTGATTGAGCACTTGGCGTCGCTGGTCCAAATGCCGGCCTCGAGGCCATAAGGCGTGCCATTGGCTAACGCGATCGCGTCGGCCTCGTCGTCGAAAGGCATTAGGGCGAGTACCGGACCTAAAATCTCGTCATTGGCAAGCACACTGTGACGCGGCACATTATTGAACAAGGCAGGCTTGACATAGAAGCCTGTTTTCGGGGCCTCGGAATCCAGCATGCCTTCCGCAATAATCTCGATTCCATCGTTATTCGCTTTAGCTACCACATCGACTACACGATCCCTCTGTTTTGCGTTGATCATTGCGCCCATGTCGAGATCTTTTTGATGCGCACCAACACGCACTTTCGAAAAGCAATCGGCGATGATCTTTGCGAATGAGTTGTAGGCTTTGCGCTCGATCAAGATGCGCGACGCGGCGGAGCAACCTTGGCCACCATTTTGGATAATACCGTTGATAACAAAGGGGGCGGCTGTCTCGATATCAGCGTCGGCGAATATGACCTGCGGCGACTTACCGCCAAGCTCCATGGTGACACCGATATTATTGCGCGCCGCTGCGGCCTGAATTGCCGTTCCGGTCTGTGAAGTGCCCGTGAAAGAAATGAAATTGACGCCTGCGTGAGCGGCAAGGGCGGCACCGGCCTCGCTCCCCAGTCCAGCGACGACGTTTAACGCGCCTGCCGGAAAGCCCACATCACGCGCGAGTTCCGCGATGCGAATTACCGCGAGACACGCGTCTTCCGCCGGCTTAACTACGCAGGCGTTACCGCAGGCGAGCGATGCGGCGACTGAGCGGCTGAAGATATGTGCCGAAAATGTCCAGGGAATAATGTGGCCGGTAACACCGTGCGGGTCGCGTACGATTGCTATCGTATAGCTGCTGTGGCATGGGATCGTATCGCCAAGCAGTTTGTCGGCGGACGTGCCGTAATATTCGAAGTAGCGGGCAGCAGCAACTACGTCAGCCACACCTTGGGAGAGTGGCTTGCCGCTATCACGTGACTCCAGCGTGGCGAGTTCGGGCGAATGCTCGGCGATCTCATTGCTGAGCTTGAGTAGTAAACGGCCTCGTTCCGTCGCATTCAACTTGCCCCATTCGCCTTCGAACGAGTGGCGCGCCGCCTTGACGGCGCGATCGACGTCCTCCGGACCACTGCGGGCAATTTGTGCGAACGGCTTACCGTCGGATGGGCAAAGCACGTTCATCATCCGACCATCCACCGCGCCCACGCTCGCGCCGCCGACAATGTTCGAGCTGAAGGGAAGCGGTGCTGCGGCGTCTTTCGAGTCATGGATTTTCATAGTATCTCCTCGCCGAGCGCCTTTGCCTCGTCGTCAAATTTAAAGAAACGGTCGACATCATCCTGGATGAACACAAATTTGCTCGTCGCGCCCATCGACTTCCCTGATGCACAAACGCCGCCGACCGCGAAGCGTTGAAACCTCACAGAGATTGAGGCAGGCGCGGGGCAGTGCACAATAGCTCTCCGAAGCAAATGCTGGAATAGGTCTCTAGGCGGACATCGGAAAGTTGCGGCTGGCGCAAGTCGACGCTCAAGATAACTTGCTAACCTCAATCATCACTTCCCAAGTTGTCTTTGAAGACTGGCTGGTGAGGGTTCTCGGCAACCAGCTAGGCTCCACTTCGAAACGGTTTCGTCTCCTGAATGCGCGCCATAAGGTCTGTGTCGACCATCGGACTGCTCTCGTTCTCGCACCAAGTCGTACTGGTAAGCTCGCCGCTTCTTTGCATGCAGGTTTGATCATTCATTCACTTCCGGTGAAGTCATCGACCCGCACGAATTTGCGGTCTTAGGTAAGTACGCTATCCGCGTGCTCAGCAAGCTCGGCGGGATGCCACCGAGTCGGACCAGCAAGTGAGGGACAAAGCTAACTCCGGGGCACTATCAGGGCATCGACGGCGACCACCCCGACGGGCAAGACAACGAGCGGATTTACATCGATCGCCTCAAGTCGTGAGCCAACAGTACGCCCGATGGCGTCCATCCATTCAATTGCTGTCGCGAATGCGGCTAAGTCGAGCGGCTCCGCACCGCGCGCTCCTTCCAGAAGCTTTCGCGAGCGCAGCTCCGCCAGCATTGCGGCAGCGTCACCTTCGCGTAGACCCACTGGGCGAATGGCGACGTCGTTCAACACTTCTGTCCAGATGCCTCCCAAGCCGGCCACGATGAAAGAACCTAAGGAGGGGTCCGTCTGCAGGCCAAGGAACATCTCGACGCCCCCTGATACTTGGGATTGAACAAGCACAGAGCGCGTGCCGGCCGCCTGCAGCCGAGTCGTGGCGGCACGAACGGCCAGCGGGTCGGCCACATTGAGGACGACTCCGCGCGCTTCCGTCTTGTGGAAGACGTCCGCATCGCCGATCTTCACGACCACCGGATAACCCAGCCGCGCGGCGGCGGAGACCGCTGCTTGCGGATTGTCGACACTGAGACTCTGGACAGTTGCTAAACCAGTCGCCTGGAGAGCGTCCAGCGCCGGCTGTCCGGCCAACGGCTTGCTCTCAAGTTGATCGAGCTGCGCTTCGAATCTGCCCAACTCTGGCGTCGCGGGTGCCCCTGGGCACGCCGGCGGCCTCGTCCAAGTCACGAGCCGCTCGAGCGCTCGATAGCCCTGCTGGAAACCGCTGAGAAGTAAGACATCACGTCTCAGCGCCTCCTCGACCAAGTCGGGCGGCGGTTCGCCATTCGTAGGCGTAAGCAGAACGACCAACTTGTCTGTGCGGGCGGCGATCTCAGCAGCCATTTCGATTGCTCTTCGCCCGCCGCTTTCCTTTAAGATTGGATAGTGGTTGGTTCTGGCTACTGCCACAACGAGATCGATGTTCTCATCGTCTGCGACAGCTTTCAGAATCCTTGGGTATGCCGCCTCGAGGTCTACCGTCCCAGAGAAATCAAGCGGGTTTGACGTGGCCAGGAAATCGGGGAGCAATCCGCGCAAGAACTTCTTCGTCGCAGGCGCGAACTCAGGATGGCTCAGGTTCGGATATTTACCCGTTTCGTCCAGAGTAAGCTGGTTATTCCCTCCGGACGGCGCAATCGCAGCCACCCGCCCCCCTCGCGGTCGCCGTCGGCTCTGAAGGGCGATCGCGGTCTCGAGCAACTCCTCCGTTGAGTCAACCCTTAGGACTCCGTGTCGCCGAAAGAGCTCTTCGTAGAGCCGATCTGGGGCTGACAAGGCGCCCGAATGCGCCGTCGCCGCGCGCCGCGCGGCCTCCGTGCGACCGGCCTTTAGAACAATCACTGGTTTGCCTGCGGCTCGCGCGCGGTCGCATTCCTGAAAAAAGCGCTTCGGCTCACGGATTGTCTCCATGAACCCACAAATGACGCGCGTGTGAACGTCGTCGACGAAATAGGCGAGCAGGTCTGCGCTATCCAATGCGGCTTCGTTACCGCAGCCGACGGCGTAGTTCCAACGCACTCCGCGTTTGCTGACCAGAAGAGTATTTAGGATCGCGCCGGAATGAGCGAAGAGCGCGACGCATCCCGGCTCGTACCGCTTGACAACGTCGATGTACATTGCACAGGGGTTGACGAAGTTGATTAGACCAGCGGAGTTCGGCCCAATCACTGCCATTCCCGCAGCAAGAGCGACGTCACGGAGCCGCTGCTGCTCTTCCTGCCCCGCTGAGCCTGCCTCGGCGAAGCCAACGGCGAAGATGACCGCCGCCTTGGACCCGATCTCGGCCGCTTCGGAAACGATTTCAAGCACGCGATGTCTATCGTCGCAGACGACGACACACTCAGGAACAAATGGAAGGTCCCTAAGGGTCGGATAACAGGGATAGCCGATACTCTCATCACGCCTCGGATTTACTGCCACAACCCTGCCACGGTAACCAATCGACGAGAAGTTTTCGATTATGACGCGCCCTGCGGGGTCGCTCCAGCTCGCCCCCACGACCGCAATGGACGCCGGATTGAACACGCTGGAGATTGAGGCTCGCACAACTGGCGCCGAAGTGATCAAGGTCTGAGTCAAGATTTAGAGCTCCAAGGGACAGGCAAGTCCATGCAGAACCGAAGCAAATCGCGTAGGCTGGGGAACTGCCGGAGCACAAAAAAGCTGCGACGGCCGTTGGTCGATCAGGAAAGTCATGTTGCCTTCCAAGTCAGCCAACGCTCCTGCAGATGATCGGCGTTTGTCTTGCCGTCCGGGCGTTTCGCCGCGAGCCAGTCCGCGTCCTCGACAATGGCCTTCGAACCATTTTCGGGTTTTATGCTGAGCAGCGAGACGAGGTCGATCGGAAGGTAGGCGAGCTGATTGATATTCGGTCCGGACCAGCCTGTGGCAAGTGTCCAGCCCGCAGCAATCTCTGCCCGGTTCAAAAAAGCGATGAATTTCTGCGCATTCGCTGTGTTTGGGCTACCCTTCAGAATCGTTATCCAAGTGTGATTATTATAGGCCCCCTCCCAGACCGTTTTGATCGGCGCTCCCTGCTGGATCGCGAGGATCAGACGATTGTTGTATGCGCTGGTCATCCCGAGTTCTCGGTTGATCAGGAGCTGAGGCGCCTCTCCGCCGGCCGTCCACCACTTGCTAATGTGCGGCTTGATTTCGCTGAGCTTGTTGAAAGCGCGGTCGAGTTTGTCATCAGTCAGCGGCCAAATATTCTCTGGCGCGACGCCGTCGGCGAGAAGCGCAAACTGGGCGTTACGCTTAGCGTCAGAAGCGAAGAGACCTCGCGATACCGGAAACATCGTGATGTTCCAGAAATCCACCCAGTTTTTCGGGCCGCCTTTCGGGAAACTGCGCTCATCATACGCGAGCAATTGCGATGTCGTACCGCCCACGACTGCATCTTTGAGACGAGTACCCGGCGGTGCGCCCTCTAGGGACTCTTGATCCCAAAGGCTGTAATCGAGCGGCTCAAACGCCCCGGCTTCGTGCATCTCGGGATAGTTCTGAGCCTCCACGAAGGCGGTGTCCCAATCGACTCTCCCTGCCCGGATCATCGCCTTCACCTGCGGCACGGCGAAATCGGCCGTCACATCTATGACTTTTATTCCTGTCGCTTTCGTGAACGGATCAAAGACATATCGCCGCGCGCCTTCGGTGAACGAGCCCCCATAGCTGAAAACAATGACCTCGCCACTGCCAGCGAGCTTTTCCTGCGCCCAAGCGTTAGTGGTTTTGGCAACGAATGGTATGCTTAGTAAGCCCACCGATGATCGGATTAGTGAGCGTCGGCTGAGCGGAAAAAGTCGATGGCTCGCGGAATTCCGCCTGGTCATGTCATACCTCCCGCGGAGTTATTGCACCCCGCCAATCGAAGCGGCAGAATCGCGGGAGTTCCAGCAACAGAGGATGCTGGAATCCACAAAGCAGGACGGCTCTACCGCCGATGGAATGCGTAAAGCGCATATGACGTCCACCCTAATGGAGATGGATCGCATCGATTTGACCCTCAGGCAGAGCCTGCAGTGATTGAAGCCCGCCACGTGGGACGACGATGCGAGCCCTCGCGCTGGCCAAAGGGCATCGCCAGTATCCTGATCGTACTCCGCAAACAATGAGAACTCACTTTCGCGAAAGATACAAATGGATCACGCAGCTAAATCAACGGCTCTTACCGCGACCTGTTGTCGAATCCGTCAAACGGTTTGCGGACCAAACCACGGACAAAGAACTCGATCATCGAGGTAAAATCATAAACCGGAAGGCCCGTCGCTCGCTGAACGGCTGCAGCATAAGGCGGCAACTCAGAGCACTCAAGGAGCAGCATCCCGATTTCCGGCCTGTCGTTGAGCAGAGCCAGCGCGGCATCGACGGTTTCGGCCTCGACGGCGCGGACATCGAGATCGCCGTTGGAGGCAAGGAACGCTGCGGAGAAAGCGGGAGCTTTCTCGAGACCCGTCACAACGATACGCGCGGAGCTGGGCGGCAGCCCGGCTGCTTCCAGTAAGTCCGAGGTCAGCGAAGATGCACTCGCTGTAATGATGCCGAGCGCCTTACCTCGTGGAAGCATCCGTTCGAGAAATGGGGCAAGAAGCAGGCTGGATAGGAACACAGGCGCATCGACCGCTGCGCGGACCGCCTCTTGGTAACGTACCATGAACCCACAGTTAGAGGTGATTAGTTGCGCCCCCTCTCGCGCGAGTTCACTCGCGGCCTCGACCACGGCGGACGTCAACTCTGCAGCTTTGGATTCAAGGATCCGGCCGACATTGAGATCGGGCACCATCTTGTAGCGCACGGGAACACTCCATGTGCCCGCATTCCCAACACTGCCCGGAATGAAAGGGCGGCTGAAATGGTCCTTGGCGCGCTCCAGCAGCAGGATACCCACTGGCGCACCGTAGAACATGGGTCTTGGTCTCAGAGAGGCAAACCGCCGCGTGTTGGGGGCAAGAGCAGAATCGATCATCTGACGCTCATGTCTTCATTGCGGAATCGCACACCGACGACAAAAAGGTTCACCCGGCAATTCGCTTGCCGAAGCGACTTTGATAGTCTGCGGCTACGTCGGCGCCTAAAGTCCCCGAATATTGGCTCAGAGTCGTAAAATGCTGCAAAAAGGAGCCTCAGGGCGCATTTTTTAAGCACAAAGTCGGCGGTGGCCGGGTGGTCTCTGGGTGGCTGACGCCGAATGGAGCACGCGAGAGCGAAGGCGCGGAAACGATTGCTCTTCATCAGCGGAGCTCTGAAGGCCTGCGAGAGCCGATCCAGCGAGCGCGGGACCAGCGCGTACACCGGCCAAATACGTGGCTCAGCGGAATCACGGACGCTGTTGATTCTTCAAGATGGCGGCCCGAATGCATCGCATCGTTTGCCCGAGTTGGCCTCCGTGCTCGAGGCGAGCGTTTGCTATTCTCTCGCCGCTTGAACGGCTTGAGGCACCTGCTGTATATCCGCAATGCTCGGCGGGTGGACTTCCGACGAACGCCGAGCGATCGCTTGCCTGAGCTAACAATTCACTCGGACAACATGCAAATGGAAGCTATCGCTCAGATGCTAAGGCGTCGATCGACTGTCGATGCACTTGATGGGACTTCCAAAGGACCATCTCCTTCCAATCTGAAGCTTGCGGCGAGAAGTGCAGTCTTGTCGCTTGCCGAATCTGGCGACCCAGTTCCGAATTGGCCGCTTCTGGCCGATGCAGGAAGAGCCAATGGTCGTTGCGCAGCACGATCCGCCCGCCAGGGGGCGGGTAAGTTCCGAATTCGAGGGCGACGTACGTGTGCCGGTCTCCCAAAAGTCGCTGCCAATAAGCGTCCACCGTCCCTAAAATGACGACTGAGGAAGAGTTCCCAACATCTGGTGATGTTACAGACGGGCCAAAGATCTTTGCCGCTCGCTTATAGCCAGCTGGTCCCGAGGGCTGCTCACACTGCAGTTCGCCATAACCGTAAGGGCCAAGCCCCGTGTGGTAGTCGACAATGATGATCTCATGGCGAGCGGCAACCTCGAAGTCAGTCACAATCTGTTCGAGCGTCCGCCTGGCTTCAGTCGGTTCAGTTCCACCATAGAACATGCCTCCCGGCCTAGTGTGTTGCCCACCAACCCATGCTTGCCGGAATCGGCCCTCGCCATGTTTCGCCTGATAGGCAGCGATCGCAGCTTCGGCACGCTGAATCGCCGCATCCGAGAGATCGGCAGGAATAACGTACTCAGCCAACTCCTCGTACCCGTCGCTCGACGGGAGCGGCTTGGAAAAGTCGACGAAGTTTCGGTTAAGATCGCAACCTTCCGCAGTCACACGACGGTCCCACGCAAAACCGTAGGAATTGAGCGCGTGGATAAAGAGCACAGCCGTGAACGGCGGAAGTTGCTCATGGAGTCTGGCATGCAAGAAAGAAAGCTGTCCGGCTGACCCGCTGTAACCTTCTACACCATGTGTAGCGGAAACCAGGATTAGCAACTTTTTCGCATCTGTAGGGCCGAACCAAGCCGCGTCTGTAAAAAGGGCTTCGCCAGACGGTCCGCTTGCGCTGCATCCGTAAGGTCGGGACGTGGGGGCCGCAGCCAGCAATTTCCGCCTCGCTTCAAGGTAGGAGTCAGAAAAGACGATGGAAGAGACCCGCTTCGCGCTATCAAGGTTCACTTCGTTATCCTCCGGGGCGTGTTACTCAGTTCAGACGACTTTGACGGCGCTCGCAGCCGGAAATGGCGCGCCGACGGCAATGCCTTCGATGACGAACCAAGGTCGAATTCTAGAATCATTGAGATGACATTCCAACGCTTCTCCTCGGCAGCGACCACGATGTCCATGATAAGCGAACACGCATCTCCCCTGCTCATCGAAACAGCGCTGGATCAACGTGCTGATAAGAACGCGCAGACAAAGTATGGAGGCGGTGCACGCACTAGGCCAATATATTCTCTGTCTTACAGCCATCTCGTTTCGAGACTGGCCACTTGATGATAAAGGCTAGTCGAGGTGTCATCTGAGCACTTCACGAAGAACGGGGTCCAAACTCCACGCTACCGTGGTCAGGCGGCACGAGCGAACGCGCACCGAGGCTCGCCTCAGAACGAAAGACTATCCCAGAGTCACGGTAGAGCAATCAACCCATCGCGCTATTTCCCCGCACAAAGACGTCGGTTACAGCGTCCGGTTTCTGGATCTGAACCTTCAGTCGGCTTCGGGATCGTTCTGAGCTCATCTCGAAACCAGATGATGGGAATATACAAACTGCATTTGACGCATACCATCGGGCGATGCTTCCTTCGATTCGACAAAGAGGCGAATTGATATTCAAGATCGTACCAAGCGCCGTAAAAGCAAAGCCTAAGATTCGTAGAGCAGGCTTGGAAATATGTGTCATCCAAAGGCGCGCGCCGAATCCGCCGCGACCTTCGTACGCGCAGAACTGCAAGGCAGCCTTCCCCCAGTTCAAACTTCCCGCAAGCGGAGCGCGCTATTGCGAGTTCGATATGAACGGGCATTCTTCGTATGAGTAAAGCGCGCCCACACAGAATATAGACTGCTCGCATAAGTTAGTAATGTTGCGGCGAATCGACTTCAGTCTGGCGCCCAACCCAAAAGGAGATGATGATGACTGAAACCACCGCTGACGTGCTACATCTTAAGAGCGAGGAAATGAGTTTTCCGGCAAATACACAGCGTCGTGCCGGCGGCTATGCGTCGAACTTGCGACTAATCAATCCGCAGAACAGCACGACACTCGCTTCTGGAGTCGCTGCTTACGATGGCTGCTCCTTCGACGTGACAATGAAATATGACGAGGTCATCGTTGTGCTCGAGGGCATTTTCAGAATTCGCACAGGCGAAAACTATAGCCGTGTAATTGAAGCGAAGTTTGGCGACGTAATTTGGTTACCTAAGGGTGTCCGGACGAAGTGGGAAGGCGACAAAGCGAAGATATTCTATGCCGCATACCCGGTTGACTGGCGCACGCGTAACGAAGCTACGGCAGTCATCGACGCTGTCGACCAGCATTTCCATAAGGATTCGCTTCCTGACGAGTTGATCACCACATGCAGGGTCGAAAATTGGTTTGCCTGCGAGGTGAAGGCGCTCCTAGATCTCGTCATTGCGGAAAGCGGAGGTCGTAAGCTGGGCTTGAAGGAGATTCGGCTGCCGCGGAACTGGTTCACCGCAATCTACGCAGAAGGCCCCTCAGACAAGGAAGATACCTACAACGGGGTGCCTGTCGTCGTGACGAGTATCGAGTTCGATATCATCGAGCTCGTATTTCTGCCCGCTTAGGCGGGATGCAGCGGCAGATCTGATTTGCCGGATCACTACAGACGTAGCGATGTATCAGTGAAACCTACTCGCGACTGGTCGACTTCTCTCGCGTGCGAGCCGTAACTCTGTCCAGCCACAAGGGACCAAAGGTCTACCAGATGATCGAGGCTGCAGGGGCAAGGCTGCTGTACCTGCCGCCCTACAGACCTGACTTCAATCCGATCGAGAACGCCTTCGCCAAGCCCGCCGCCGTGGCCGCGGCCCTCAATGTGATCTTTTCGCATTACACCGCGTCAACCGCAGCTATCCGCTGGCGCTCGCGCAAATTCGGCGGCCGGTTTTGTGGATTACAAGGACTCAAATTGGCGCGCAGGCTAATTGCGGTGCGACGACCGGGCAGAGAATAACGTAAGCGCGAGTTTCGCGGCACGCTGAGGCCGGCGGTGTTGACGGCTCGCCTTCGGTATCGAAGACGGTGCCTGGCGATTTCAGGCCGTGGCGGCTTTTGCGAAGTTGAAGGGCATCAGGTCGTTGATATCTGCATCGACCGCGCGCTGAGGCAACTCGGTGAGCACGTGGCGCAGCCATGCTAACGGCTCGACGCGTGAGGCGCGGCAGGTCAGCATCAGACAGTAGACAACGGCACTGGCCCTGGCTCCGTCGATGGTGTCGCTGAACAGCCAGCACTTTCGGCCAGTTGCAAAAACCCTGATGTCGCGCTCCAGAAGATTATTGTCGATCGGCATCCTGCCATCTTCGGTGTAACGCGTCAGATAGTCCCATTGGTTCCGGGTGTACGACACGGCGTCGCCGAGCTTGCTGTCAGGCAAGACTTCGGGGCCATGTCATCGAGCCATCCCTTGAGGGCGTTCAGGACGGGAATGCTGTGTTGCTGGCGGAAGCGGCGAATGCAGTCGGCCTGTGTTTCACCCTTCTCCGGTTTTTCGTTCTGCTACTGCCTTTCAACGCGGTAGAGCTGTTCGAAGAACCGCAGCGCCTGTTCTGGCGGCCCGCCACCCTTCTTTCTTGCCTTGAGTGCATCGACAAAGCGCCGCCGGGAGTGGGCCATGCATCCAATGTGGGTAGCCCCTTCCAGCGTGCGCCATGCGGTATAGCCGTCGCTCATCACAATGCCGCGGTAATCGCCGAGGAAGGCTTGCGGGTGGAGTTGACCGCGGCCTGGCTGATAATCCAGAAGAACGATCGGCTCGTGACTGCCCTTGCCGGTGCGATAGGCCCACATGTACGAGGTGCTGGTGGCCTCCCGGCCCTTCTCCTTGAGGACCTGAACCGTCGTCTCGTCGCCATGGATGAGAGGTTGTGATCTGAGCCGCAGCTTCAGGGCGTCATAAATGCGATGCAGATGCTTCTCGCTCGAGCCGATCACCCAGTGGCCCAAAGCGCCCCAGCTGACAGGAACACCTACGCGTTCAGAGGCCTGCGCCAGGCGGTAGAGCGGCGTGCCATCGACATATTTGTGAACCAGCGCGAACGCCAGCGTCGAGGCCGTGGCAACGCTGCCCGGCAACGGCTGCGTCGGCATCGGCGCGGTCACGACAGGGGCGTTGATCCCGGTGCGATCGCAATGGCGGCACGCATATTTGAAGCGCACATTCTGTAAAACCTTCGCCTTCACCTCGATATGAAGTTGCTCGGTGACAGCCTCGCCCATGCGATGCATCTGGCCACGGCAACAAGGGCACGCCTTCTGATCGTCGGGCAGGTCATACTCGACGCGCTCGCGCGGCAGATTGGCCGGCAGCGGCCTGCGGCCGCGCTTCTTTCCCGGCGCGCTTTCGACGGGTGGCAAGCCCGTGTCCGGAAGTTCGGCGATATCGTTCGTTTCACTGCCGGCGTCATCCTCATCGGTGGCCTGCTCGGCTTCATTGAAGAGACGATCGACGTGCTTTTCGCTGCGCGGCGCAAAACGATGCAGGCGTGCCAGCGCCAGTTCTTCCTCGAGCTTGACGACGCGCTCCGTAAGCTGACGATTCTCCGCCTCCAGCGCGGCAATGCGCGCCAACAGCATCTCAACACTCGGATCGCCGGTTCGATTCATCGGATTCTTGAATCTGAACCGTGCCGACGCGTCAACCGCTCAACTCAAGAGCTCAGCCGGCAACCTTGTATTGCCGCACCGGATGGCGGACCATCGCATCGATATCGATGCCGTCAAGAATCCAGTGCAATTGCTCGGTCGTAAGTCGGACAACCGCTGCCTCGCGGCGCGGCCATCGGAACTTGTCCTCGGTCAGCCGCTTCAGGACCAGCACAAAGCCGGACCGATCGAAGAACAGCAGCTTCATCCGGTCGCAACGGCGATTGCAGAACGCAAAAACCGCCGGAGCGAACGGATCGAGCGCCATCGTCTCCTGGACCAGGATCGCAAGGCTGTTGATGCCGGCCCGGAAGTCGATCGGCTCACGGTGCAGATAGACCTGCAGGTCACCGCCCAGTCTGAACATGGCCCAGGGCTCCGATGATCGCCGTCAATGCATCCACATCGCCGCATTCCAGCGCGACCTTCACGCCGTTCGGCAAGGACACGCTCACTTTAGCCGGAGAACAAAAAGCTGGAGATCTCCTGGGTTCCGACCACGCACTTCATCGCAAGTCGCCGGAAAATCCACCGCCGCAACGCCGCCTTGCCGCACAGAGCCCGCTCGGAGGTCCCCTCAAGCTGAACCGGGATGAACGCCGGGCATGACGGCGGCGGCAGCGACCTGGCCGCGGTGTGCTTCTTGATCCACTTCCGACGGAGGTTCGCGTTGACCTCGTGTTCGAGCGCAAGTCTCGAGACCGAAACGCCAGGCTCAAGGCAGGCCGCCACAAGACGCTCCTTCGATGTCGTCTCGTAGCGCCGGCGACCGTTTCGGCCAACAAGCCTGACCCGCAGTTTCTGATCGTCGTCTGCCATCACAAGGTGTCCACCTATTTAAGTGGACACCTCATGCATCAGAGCACTCAAAAGCAAAAGGTGCGACGAAATTCGCGCTTACAGAATAACCACACCATTCGTCGCCTATGACTGCCGTCGAGGGCGCGCCCTTCCGATGAATGATCTTGCGTAAACAGGAAGCAAAGTGAGTACGATCCGACAGCGCTCGCCTCTTGATCCTAGCGCAAAAGCCTTCAGACCGACGCACACCTCCGCGGCCGACATGGGCTTGGTAAGAAAGACGAAGAAGCGCGGCCAGGCAGCCTCGGTGTTCGCCAAGAACCGACGTGGCTCCGATCGGGCTCGTGGGCCCCTACCTCAACCGTTGTATTCGGCCCAGACACGGTCTCCGACTGTGGACAATGGGAGCCCTCGCGCGAGCGTAAGCAGAAGAAAGACCAAGCCCGATCCACGCCGATGGCGACGTCCGGCACGGTGCGAGCGTGATGCTGGAGCATGGCGGCACGGCCCAAGCGCGCCCGGCACCGTCAGCGGCTGATCGAGGCCGTGCACTTCTGTGGCATGTCGCCCCTCCCGCTGCTGTGGCCTGAGCCGCCGACGCGCGGGGAGCTATGAAAAGCTGTCATCTTCCTCTGCGCGCGGAGATCGTCCGCCGATTAGAGATGGCCAGCAAGATCGCTCCTCGGCGGTTGTTCAAGCGGTCGCGGTAGGGACACGGATTTCTCCGTGCCCCCCGCCCAGATCCGTACGTGCGGAACTACCGCATACGGCTCCTGCCTTGGGTCATGACGTATACCTTGGGTTGGGATGCGGATGACATGCGCGGACTTTCGGGATGTATCGCCCAATGAATCGTCGGAACCTTTCCCAGGTCATGCGAGAGCGCTGGCTGCGTCGACGAAGCGAGCGCAGCCAGGCCCGGCAGACCTCGGCGCGGAACATGCCGAGCCGCTTCAGGTTCCCCGGGATCGCGTGGTAGTTCAGGTATCCCTGCATCACGCGACGGAGCCAAACGCCGGTCTCACCGATAGGCGCATGGCGGCGTTTCATCAGGTCGTGTCGTATCGCACTCAGCGTCGCCCGCAAGCGAGAGGCGATGGTCACGCGCCGGATTGTGAAGTGCGGGTTTATCCGGGTCACCGCGCAGATGTGCGTGAACCCGAGGAAGTCGAACGTTTCCGGGCGGCGTTGCCCCCGGCGTGCGCGGCGCTCGGCCGCGTACCGTCCAAATTCCAATACCCGCGTCTTCTCCTCATTCAGCGACAGACCGAACTTCGCCATCCGCTCACGCAGTGCGTCGAGAAAGTGCAGGGCCTCGGACTTTGTTTCGAAGCCCATGACACTGTCGTCCGCATAGCGGACGACGATGACATCCCCTTTTGCCGACTTACTTCGCCACTGATGAGTCCAGAGGTCGAAGACGTAGTGCAAGTAAATGTTAGCAAGAAGCGGTGAGATCACTGCTCCTTGCGGAGTACCTACTCGTGCTACGGACTTCAATCCACCTTCGACAACGCCAGCGGTTAACCACTTGCGTATCAGTCGTAAGAGCCGGCGGTCTGCGATCCTGTGCTCGAGGAACTGCATCATCCACCCGTGATCGATCGTATCGAAGAACGAACGGATGTCAGCGTCGAGCACCCAGTTCACTCTTTTCTGATGAATGCCGATCCACAGTGCGTCCAGCGCTTGGTGCTGGCTCCGCCCCTCCCGGAATCCATAGGAAAAGCCGAGAAAGTCCACCTCGTAAATCGCATTCAAGACCGTCGTCACCGCGTGCTGGACGATTTTATCTTCCAGCGCTGCGATTCCGAGCGGTCTCAGTTTGCCATTTATCTTGGGGATATACACTCGGCGAGACGGGAGTGCCCGATAGCGGCCTGACTGGACCGCGTCCCAAAGCACTTCGATTCGCTCGTCGAGTCCTTCCTCGTAGTCACGCCATGTCACTCCGTCGACGCCGGATGCAGCGGAGTGCTTCAGTCCCCTGAAGCTTTCCGTTAGCAGTTCGCGCGTCACATGGTGCATCAGCGCTGTGAACCGTGTCTTCCTATTCCGTCTTGCCAGTTCACGTATAACATCCAACCTCGTCGACGCGCTGGTCCGGCTCTGTGTCCGGGGCACGGGAGGATGTTTGCTATTGCCCTTGGCTGCCCGCCTTCCCTCCGGACCTTCCGCGAGCATCGGTGTGGACCCGTCGCTCTTGTTCAGATCGTTCATTGGTACTGTGCAGACATCCGACTTCTCGTCGACGGTGGTGCTGGGCTTACGGCATTCAGCCTTCCCCAGCCTGCCCGAAGATTGTTCCCCCTCGGGCGACGACGAGATCTCCCAGTTCCTGTGCGAAGGATTTCCCCGCATGCTCAGGGTCTCCGACCGTGGAGCCGTTGGGTGGCTTGCGATAGACGCCGTCCAACGTGTTGCCTTCCGCATTGCATAACTGCGTCGGCGCTCCAGACTTTCGATTTCGCGGCTCAATGGCTGGCCTGCGGTTTCCCCTGTCAACGCTTCGAAGTCGCCCTCACGGACACCTCCGCATGACTCGGGGTCAGGGTGGGTCGCTACTCCTTTCCTGTATCGAACTTTCATCGACTATCCTTCGCCAGTTTCACTGGCGCACTACGCATCCGGCGTAGCCGGTGTAGGCCGCAGGCTGGTTGAATCATTCCCGTTGCCAGCGCGTGAGCAGCTTAGGGTTTTCCTTGTAGAGGCCGACGAGCTCGATCAGGTTTTCGATGCCAAAGTCGGTGAACGCCTGAACGCCGTCTTCGCCGACGCCATAGACCCAGATCACGCCGTCCTCGATCTCCATCCCGATGGCGATGTCGCGCAACCAGTCTTCATCTTCGCCGAGGTCCTTTGCTACCTGGGTAATGGTGGTGACGTGATGGACCTTGTTGACGTGCGTGGTCATGCCGCTCGAGCAGAGATTGCTGATCCCGGCGTCCAATTCCGAGGCAGCAGCTCGTCCAGCCGATGAGCTGGGTGGGCGGCGATGCGGGCAAGGATATCCGTGAGCCAGGCTTGCGGATCAAGCCGTTCATTCTGGCTGTTTATGCCGCCCACCGAACTATGCCGAACGGATTTGGTATGGCACGCCGTTGTCACGCTGGCATGCGTCGATCGCGTGCAGGGCAGCCCCATCCATTCGGCATAGTCTGGTCGTTCAGAGCGCCTCGAGGAAGGCGAGTAGGCGGTCGTTCGGCTGGAAGCGGATTCGCTTGCCGCGCTCGTACGGCTTGAGCTTCGCCAGGGCAGCTTCCTTGAGGGTGAGGTGGGCGTGCAGGTACGTCTGCGTCGTCTCGACCGATTCATGACCGAGCCACAGCGCGATCACGGAACAGTCGACGCCGGCTTGTAGCAGTTCCATCGCAGCGCTGTGCCTCAGCACGTGCGGCGACACGCTCTTGGCCTTCAAAGACGGGCAACTCTTATGAGCGACACGAACATGCTTTCCCAGCAAGGACTGGACGCTATCGGCACTGAGCCGGCCCCCGTGCACGTTCGGGAACAACGCTGTTGCTCCTTTCCGTAACGGTTCCTTGAGCCATGCCTGGAGCGCACACCGAGCGAGTGTGGTTAGCGGAGTGGTCCGCTCCTTCCGCCCTTTACCGACGCATCGTACGTGTGCACCAGACCCGAGGTGGACGGCATCCCGGTCAAGGCCAGTCAGCTCGGAGAGGCGCAAGCCCGTCTGGGCCGCGACCAGCAGCAAGGTGTGATCGCGGCGACCAAGCCACGTCGTTCGATCGGGCGCGGCGAGAACCGCCTCGATCTCGGGGCGCGTCAGGAAGTGCACCTGTCGCTTGTCGTGGCGCTTGCTCGGTATGGCGAGCACGCGCTGGATCAACGCACTGTGTGCCGGCTCCTCGAAGGATACGAACCTGAAGAAGGATCTGATGGCTGTGAGACGCAGGTTACGCGTCTTCGCGCTGGCACCGCGCTTTACCTCGAGATCGGTGAGGAACGCGCCGATGAACGTTGCATCCAGATCGGCGAGCGTCAGGGCCGATGGGGGCTTCCGCAGCCGCACCTGTGCGAACATGAACAGCAGCCGGAACGTGTCCCTGTAGGAAGCGATCGTGTTGCCGCTAACATTGCGCTGGCGCATGAGGCGATCGGTGAAGAAGCGCTCAATCAGCGTGGCGACGTTGCAGGCGGGCTTCATGGCGTCACCTCCCATCGCCGATCGAGACGCCGCGCCGCTTCTTCCATCAACTCGGGGCAGGCCGAGAGATACCAGTAGGTATCGCGCACGCAGGCGTGGCCGAGGTAAGTGGAGCACTGGGAGTTGTTGCTCGACGTCCTTGCCTTCGCGATACCAATCGAGCAGCTTCCGGATGGCGAAGCGATGACGGAAGTCGTGCACGCGTGGCCCGGTACGATCACCTGGGCGCCGCAGCCCGATCTCTCTGGACAATCGCCAGAAGACGCGATGCACGTACTGGTGCAGCAATCGGCCTCCCTGTTCGGCAACGAAGAAGGTCGGGCCGCAGCGTGATCCGAGCAGCGCATCGCGCCGGTGGACGTAGTCGCGCAGCGCGGTTCTCGTCGTCGGATGCAATGGCACGAGCCGCGACTTGCCGAACTTGGTCAGCCGGACCGTCAGCACGCCGGCGTCGAGGTCGACGTCATCACGCTCCAGGCCCATCGCCTCGGATATACGCATGCCTGTTACCGCGATCAGCCCGAACAAGGTATGGTAGGTCCATCGGCGCAGCCCATCCGCTGGCGGCAGAGCCAGCGCTGCCGTCAGCAACGCATCGATCTCCGCGTCGCTGTAGACATAGGGCTTGGCACGCTTCCACCCTGGCAGCATGCCGACGGGCGGCACCTCCGTTCTCGGATCGAAGTTGGCGACATGACGCGCGAACCCGCGCACGTCGCTCAATCGCAGCGCCCAGGATGCATGACGATCAGGCGGCAGCGTTGCCCATTCCATTGCCAGCTTCGTCGTGATGATCCTGGCTTTGCGCTTCTCCATGAAGGCGACGAAGGCGGCGAGCCGACGGGTCTGGTGCTCGTACTTGTATCCCAGCCCCTTGCGCATGCTCAGGTACTTATCGAGTGCGGAGCGCAGATTGGTCATTGCACGCCTCCCGGCCAGGGCAGGCTCAATGCTCTCAGTGCATCAATGTCTACCTTCGCGTAAATCCGGGTGGTGTCGTGGTTCTCGTGCCGCAGCAACTGTCCGATCTCCGACAAGGTCGCGCCAGATCGGAGAAGCTCGGTAGCGAGACTGTGTCGGAAGATATGGGCGCCGCGGTGTGCGCAACCTTCGATTCCAACGCGATCGAGGGCGGCCTTGGCGATCATGGTGATCGCACATCCGGAAGCAAAGCCGACGTGTGGCGCGAGTGTGCGGACGAACAACCGTCGGCACGACGACTTTGGGCGGCCATTGCGCAGATATGCAACAATGGCCGCGCCAACGTCTGGCGGTATCGGCATTCGTGCACGCTGTCGGCCCTTGGCGCGAATGAGTATCTCGCTGGCGCGCCAGTCGATATCGTCGAGGGTGAGCGTCGCAACCTCGTCGGCTCGCAGGCCAAGCTTGGTCAGCAACAACAGAATGGCGTAGTCGCGCCGTCTCATCACCGTCTCTCGGTCGCAACCGCCGAGAGCCTTCTGCACCTGAGCGGCAGGCAGATAGGTCGGTAGAGTTGCGAGCTTCCATCGGCGCATCGATGGAACACAATCCGCCAACGGGCGCGAGCTCAGCCCCCGATGGTGGAGGTAACGGAGAAAGGCACGCAACGACCAGCACATCGCCTTGCCTGTTCCCGGACTCCAATCCTGGGCGTGGCGCTCAACGTAGCGAATCACGTCCTCTTGGCTGATCTTGCACAGGGCACCGGCGCCGCCGGAGCACACTTCGTGCAGGAACCTGCGGATGACTGGGAGATGGCGGACGATGGACCTCGGGGCCAAGCCGCGCTCTGATCGCAGGTAGGCATCGAACTCCTTGAAGATCCGTTCGTGCTGGGTGAGAGGCGGTAGCACCAACGGCGTGATCGCGCCTTCCTCGCGCAGCACCGACAGCCATCGCTTGAGCGCAGCTCGATCACCGTGTTGGATAGACTGCCTCCTGCCTCGATGTCGGAGGTACCGCTCAGCGACCTGCTCATCGAGATCGACCAGCTTGTAGCGACGGCTCGCGATCCAACTCAGGAGCCCGCCAACCACGTTGAGGCAACGCCACGTGCCGTGCCGAACGAGCCTCTCTTCGACCAGACGAGCGGCGTAGCGCTCAACGAACTGTCCGTGCGGCCCCCTTCTGAGACGCCGGTACAGCCGGCTTCTGCCCAAGTACTCTTCAACTTCCATCTTCCTGTTCTCCGCTGTTGAAAGCGGAGGCACAGAACGAACTATGCCGAACCGACCAAACGCTGATCAGCGAGAATCTGGGGAAAACAACCCGACTCGGCATAGTTCGGCGGGCGGCATAAACCTGTCTATGCCGCGCGCGGCATAGGCAGGTGACGATCAAGCTATACATCGAAGCGGCGCGCCGCCCACCGCGGTCAGAGCCGCAGAACGGCCAGGCCTTTCGCCCGAGAGCGATGCCTCTTAATCCTCGCTCGGCGGCATTGTTCGAGAGACAGACGCGGCCGTCCTCCAGGAAGAGCGTGAAGCTCGCCCAGCGCTTCAGGATGTAGTTGAACGCCTTGGCCAGGTCGTGCCCACGGGACAGCTTGGCGAGCTGCTCCCGCATGTAAGCCGAAGGTCCTCGACCACAGGCCGGCTCAACGTCTGCCGAACCTGAACGCGTTCCTCGGCGCTCCTGCCATTGATGGAGCGTTCGATCTCAAACAGCGCATCGATCCGCCGCACGACCTCGACCGCGATGGGCGAGAGCGGGATCTCCTTTTTGCCGGCGGCCTTGCGACGCGCATTCTCTTCGATGTCAGCCATAGCGAAGAATGGGCGCCGCGCATGGACCCAACACGCCGCCTCCCGGATCGGTCCGGGCTGGCGCCCCGCCAGATAGAGCTGGTTGTAGCCATCATAGGCGTCGGCCTGCAGGATGCCGGCATACCGGGCCAGATGCCCCTGGGGATGCTCGCCCCTGCGGTCGCGGGAGTAGTAGAACATCGCCGCCGGCGGCCCCGCACCAGCAAACGGCCGGTCGTCCCGGACGTAGATCCAGCACCGTCCCGTATCAGTCTTGCCCTTGGCCAGCACCGGCACGGTCGGGTGAGTAGGCCGGAGGGATTTCACCTGCAGCGAGCCCTACGTCCGTCGGCCCTGGTCCCTCGCGGGTTTGACGTGGAGAGCGCCGTCTGTGACGGCGCCGCGACCGTGATCACCGGCCGTCCCACGAGCGACACGCGTCTCTGTCCTGGATGCGGAGCCAGTTCTGGGCGAATCCATAGCCGATATCAGCGACTCCTCACCGATCTGCCCCTGGCGGGGCGGCCGGTTCGCCTGGTGGTCGTGGCGAGCCGCTTCCGCTGCGTTACTGTTATGTGCGGTCGACGTATTTTCACCGAGCGTTTCGATGACGGCGCTCTGGCGCCGTGGGCGCGGCGAACGGCGCGGCTTGATCTGGTCGTCCATCACGTTGGGCTTGCCTTGGGTGGCCGTCCAGCCGCGAGTTTTGCCCGTCGACTTATGCTGCCCGTGAGCAACGATACGTTACTTCGGGTGGTTCGAAGGCGCGGGTGTCCGCCTTTTGCTGCGCCGAGCGTGATCGGTATCGACGACTGGGCCTGGCGGCGCAATCAGCGGTACGGAACAATCTGCGACCTCGAGCGGCGACGACCGATCACTCTCTTACCCGACAGAGAGCCAGCCACTGCGCAAGCCAGGCTCGCGGGGCAACCACAGATCGCTGTGGTCGCGCGCGACCGCGGCGGCGGCTACGCCCTTGCTGCGATCAAGGCACTCCCGCAGGCCCCCCAGGTCGCCGACCGTTGGCAGCTCATGGAGAACGCCAGCCACGCCTTCCTCGATGCGGTTCGAAATCTATGCGCCAGGTCCGCGTCGCGGTCGGCTCCGCCACCATAAATCCGACTTGCTGACCGCCGCGGAGCGCATCCAGTATGAGGGCTATCTTCGGCGTGAGGACACCAACGCGGCAATCCTCAAACAGGCTGAGACGGGCGTCTCTATAAAGGAGATCGTACGGCTCACCGGACATAGTCGGGGCCTCGTCCGCAGGGTACTGAAGGTCAGCGATCCGACGTGTTCAGGGTGCGCGAGAGCTCACTCGAGCACCACCTGCCATGGCTCGACGCTCAGTGGGCTGCTGGTCATTGTAACGGCGCCGACCTGTGGCGTTGCGTCAAGGCGCAGGGATTTGGGGGCTCGGTGCGTGTCGTTACCGAATGGGCGACACGCCGTCGGCGTGCCGAAATGCTCGATGCTCAGAGCCTGCAGCGTACCGTCCGCGAGAACTATCGCCCGCCTGATGACCAACGGCCGCGATACGCTCTCAAAGTCAGAGACGGTCACCATTGCGGCGATCGAACAAGGCGTTCCTCTCCTGGTGGAAGCTCGAGAGGTCATTACCACTTTCCATACGATGATCCGCAAGAAGGCTCACGTAGATCTTGACACATGGCTGGAACGAGCATGCGCAAGCCTCGTCGCGTCTTTTGCCAACGGCGTCATCAAGGACAAGGCTGCGGTCAACGCCGCGATCACGACGTCTTGGTCCAACGGACAGACCGAGGGCCAGATCACCAGGCTCAAGCTGGTCAAGCGTCAAATGTACGGACGCGCCAAGCTCGACTTGCTTCAGGCCCGCTCTGATAGGCGTTATATGACCACGGCTGCACCAAAGTTGCGTCAGAGCCAATATTGCAGGCCGAATGACAGGAAGAGTTGCATAAGCCTGCCAATCAGGTGCAGACTCTACGCTGGATATGAGATCGAGCACGGTCCGGGTGGTGCCATGAAGTCTCGGAGCTGCGAGCCTCTCGAACCTGGCAGCAAAGTCTACATTCGGCTCGTGTCCTCCATGTCTGAAGACCGCAGGGTGCGCGTGTGGCCATTCTTCAGCACGACTTCAACAGTGATGGTTTCATCGCCCGCCTCAGCCATCAGCAAGGTCGTCTTGTGTGCGACTTCCTCAACTTCCGGATCTCCGAATGAATGGGGTCCGGATGGCCCCATCTGGATCGGCCCGCCGCCGCCATCAGGCGATGGCCGCGGTCCTCCCTCTGAGCCTCGGTGAGAGGCGCCCCGACGCACCCTCGACCATAAGTCCACCCAGATCCAAAGAGATCAATACTGGCTGTCGCTCCAGCAAGTGAGGGTGGGGATCAGGCGTATCGCGGAAGCGACGCTGACCCTCAAGGAGAGCAGTATCGGCTCTCGGGTCGCACGCAGTTCAGGCCGGAGTCTTTCAAGCCAGCGCCATGCCCTCGGATCGCCGGGGCATGGCGCCAGCTTCCAGTGAACTGATGACGACTCCGGCAGCCCTCGCACAGCTCCCGATCCGTCAAGACTGATCACCGGTTCAACAGGCGGGCGGCGCCTACGGGCGCCGTTCGCGCCTAAACCGGCACGAGGTCGTGATAGACGCCCTGCTTGTCGGCAACCATCCGCAACGTCACACCTGAAACCTTTGCGATGGCGACCGTGAAGTGCTCGGGCACGACGCCCCGACCGGTGATCTTGTCGACTTTCTCCGGCGGCGGAACAGGGCTGAGATAAGACCCCTCCAGGAGGTGCCCACAGACCGTCTCCGAGTTGCTCGACACGACGATATGGACGTGGCAGTAGGGGGTCTCGTGCCCCTTGAAGCCGCCGAAGCCGAAGCCCGTCATGCCTTCGCGCTGAAGCTCCGGCGGCGGCGTCACGGATTTGTCCGGGACCCAGCCCGTTCCGACAACTCCGCTCGCGGTCACCTCCAGCGGTCCGCGGATATTCACCACGTCGATCCCAGCGCCAATCTGCAGACTGTTTTCATCGTGGCCAAAGCGCTGCATGCGGACGTTCGCCATCGAGCCGGTACATTCTAGGATAAGACCGGTCTTAATGTCGTGCTCCTCGCAGATTTCCCAAAAGGCGCGAAGAAGATCGTCGCCCGCGTTGAGTCGAGTGTAAACGACTTCCTCGAACTTTCCCGAGACGGATTGCCTCTTTGCCATGAACTATCTCCTATCTTGATTCATTTGTAAGACTGAAATCCTCGCGACCAAGGACCGAGGACCTGGGATGCTCCAATATTTCCTCAGATTATCTGCGAAAGACCTCACTCTCCGGCAAACCGGAAGCGGGGGTGATCCGGACCACTCACGATACAGCCCGCCGTGGGATAGGCGAAGTGGGCCGTCATCAGCTTGGTGGGCGTGTCGATAATCCGATTAATGATGTCCCGTATGGTCTGGGTCGCCTGCGCGGCGTCGAAGCCGGCGTTCAGCCAGTCCGGCCGCGCGAGCTGGACGGGATGGTGGATGGCATCGCCGGTGAACAATGCATCCTGGGACTTCGAGCAGAGGTAAAGGCCGCAGTGGTGCTTGGTGTGGCCGTGAAGGGGCACGTAGCGCACCTCGTCCGGCATCTCGTTCTCGAGCGAGTGATCGTTCTCCACGAAGGTCGCCTGACCGTGGTCCACCACAGGCAGGACGCTGTCGTCGAACGACAGCTTGCGGTATGCCTTGACGCTCCCCGACCCGATGGCGTCGCGCCACCACTCGAACTCACCCTTGCTGATCAGGTAGCGGGCGTTCGGGAAGGTGGGCACCCACTCGCCATTGAGCAGCCGCGTGTTCCAGCCGATGTGGTCGGCGTGGAGGTGTGAGCACATCACGATGTCGACGTCCTCCGGACGGACGCCGGCGGCGGCCAGGCGCTCGAGGAAGGGGTACTGCAGCTGATGCCATGTCGGTTCGTACGAACGCTCTTTGTCATTGCCGCAGCAGGTGTCGAACAGGATCGTGTGGTGTCGCGTGCGGATCAGATACGCATGCATGCTCATCCTGAGCTTCAGAGACGCCGGGTTGACATTGCGAGGCCCCAGCCAATGGACATGCTCGGCGATGTCGTGCGGCGTCACGCCGGACAGCAGCCAGTCCGGCGCGATCTCGCAATCGAACTCACTGATCCTGTCGACGCGAATGTCACCGAAAACCTGGGTCCTCATGCGATAGCTCCCTTTGCGCGAAGCCCGGCGATCTCGTCTTTGCTGTATCCGACGCCCGCCAGGACCTCGTCCGTATGCTCGCCCATCAAGGGCGCGCGCCTGACCGGCTTGTCCCCGATGCCCATCTTCACGGCCTTGGTCATGGCCTTGTACTTGCCGACCTTGGGGTGATCGAGCTCGGTGACGATCCCTTCGGCAACGACCTGTGGATGGTCGAACATCTCGTCGATATCCCGGACCGTGATGCAGGGCACCTTGCCGAGCATCATCGCTTCCCATTCCTGGGCGCTGTGCTTCTTCAGCCCTTCCCGGATGAGCGGCTTGATCTCCTCCCTCAAAGCGGCGCGCTTGGTGAGGGTATCCATCCGCGGGTCGTCCAGCAGATGGGTCATGCCCAGGAATTCGCACAGATTCTTCCAGAACGCCGGCGTCGTGGCCTGCAGGTAGAGATAGCCTTCCTTGGTGGGATAGATCCCCGAGTAGCTTGCGCCCCACCAGCGCTCGATATTGCGCGGCTCGCTGTCTGCCCAGATGAACTGGCCGGCCTGGATGGCGATGGCCGACCGCAGGAGCGAAGGCTTCACATGCTGTCCCTCGCCCGTGCGCAGCCGGTGCGCGATGGCCGCCAGGATCGAAATGGCAACCATGGAGGAGGAGTAGTAGTCAATGATCGAGCCATGCATGACCATCGGCGGTCCGTCGTCGCCGAGCGCGGTGCCCTGCAGGGCGGCCATGCCGGTGAAGCACTGCAGCATGGTGTCGTAGCCGGGGTGGTTGCGCAGAGGACCGTCCTCGGCCTCGCCATAGCCCGTGAGCGAACAGTAGATCAGATCGTGCCGATGCTTCTTCAGCGTCTCGTAGTCGATGCCGATCCTGGGCGCCACGGTCGGCCGGAAGTTGTGAACCACCACATCGGCCTTCTCGACCATTCGGTAGAAGGCGGCCAGGCCTTCGGGGTCCTTCAGATCGAGGATCAGTGAGCGCTTATTCCTGTTCACCCCGAGAAAGGTCCTATTCTCTGTGGGCAGGGTCGATGGATATTGCCGAGCCGCCTCCCCACCCGGAGGCTCGATCTTGATGACGTCGGCGCCGACATCGCTCAGAAGAGCACACCCGTAAGGCCCGGCGAGATACGCCGTCAGATCAAGTACAACTATTCCTTCAAGAGCCTCGGCCACGTGTGTCTCCAGATCTAAAGTGGGCTTTCCGCGAAATGTATTGCCGCCGTCATGAATTCGCGCCCATCGTCGGCGCAAACTCTTCTTCCATTCAGCACGCCGGTATCTCGACCTTCGGAACCTCGCCGACGTCCATTCCGGACGCCTCTGCCTTCTTGATCACGTCCATGGCGCCACGGAGGTTGGCGTAGTCGAGGAGCCTGGACTTGTAGCGGATCGCCGCGTCGCCACGGGCGAGGCCTTCCGCCAGGGCCGCGATGATCTCGCGCGCCTCATCCACCTCCTGCTTCGAGGGCGAATAGACCTCGTTGATGATGGGGATGTGGCTGGGGTGGATCGCCGAGGCGAAAGACGCGCCCATTCGCTTCGACTTTTCGCCCAGTCGCCGCACCAGCTCCAGATCATTCAATTGGCCGCACATGGCGCCTTCCACGTGCACGATCCCGGCGGCCCGCGCCTGCAGCACCGAGTACGCGCCGAATGCAACGCCCTCCGGGGCGTCCTCTTCGTCATACTGCAGGCCAAGGGAGCGACCCCCGTCGCCCCGAGGGCTCGGCCCTGTGGCCGCGCCCGCCCGCTTGATCCGCTGCGAGGCCATGCAGATGTCGTACAGCCGATACATGGCGGCAGCCGATTCCGGGTACGGATAGATCTCGATGGAGCCCAGCGGCAGCCCCCTCGAGCGCTCCAGTTCGCCAAGGACCAGGTCGAGCGCTGTGACGTCCTCGGGGTCCTCGGTCTTGGGCAGGATCACCCCGTCCAGACCCTTGTCGACGACCGCGTTGAGGTCATCGACCATGTATCCCGTCCGCCAGCCATTGACCCTCACGAATATGCCGACGGGCTTGCTGCTCAGTTCCTTGATGGCCTCGGCGGCGGCGATCCGCGCCGCGGGCTTCTCGGGGATCCCCACCGCGTCCTCAAGGTCCAGGATCAGCGCGTCTGGGCCGTATTTCGGCGCCTTCAGCATCCAGTCGAGCTTGTGCGCCGGCACGAACAGCATCGAGCGATAGGCCTTCGCGTCTCGAAAGGTCTGAGGCAAGCAGGTCTCCCTAGGTTCGTGGGTTGGATCGACGTATGTTCTAACGATAGCTCAAATCTATTTCGGTCATTTTGAAGCTCTGATGAGCCGAATTTACGCTCGGAGAGCCATTATCCGACGAATTTGCGCAGGCTTGACCCGAAACACGCGGAGGGCGATTGGCTCCGGCGCATCGCGCCGGATGTTCAAACGATTATTGCACGCCCCGTTGTTGCGGGCCGTCGCGCAAGCAAGCAGGTCCTTCGAGATCATCGTGTAGGTTTGGAGCCCTCGACCGAAGCATGGGGCACATATTCGAGGACAACCTGGTCTGAGGTCACCGCGCATTTCTTGAGGGCGGCGGTGCCGGTCGCCCAACAGGGTCCGCAGTCGTTTAGGCTCGCTCATCATTTTTACCGCCCTAAAGATCGCGTGAACGTCTATCTAGACACCACTTCCAGCTTTGGTCCGTTCGTGCGCGGCCCGAAAATGCCGATCGTTGTATCGACAATCGTCATGGACCCTGCGATCAATGCGAATACGCCGGTCACGCCGCGAATGGGGTTGCGCTCGCGCGCTTGACTTTACGATGCTTCGTCCCTCATGGCGGCCATCACAGTTCATCGGGAGCGTCACGCGAGTCAGCCCACGATGAAACTGCCCCGGACGCGTTCGGCAAAAATCCCGCATCAACCGCCGGTGAAATTCGGTTTGCGCTTCTTAAGAACGGCCCCCCACGCCTTCTTCCTTGTCTGAAGTCGAATAGCAGAGCGCGAACGCCTTGATCTCAGTCTGGCAAGCCGATGCGGTATCAGTATCGACTGCAATGTCCAGAGACGATTTCAATTGCGCAAGAGCGAATGGCGGGGTTTAGCGAGCTTGGCTGTGAGCTTTTGGGCAGCCTCGGGAAGTTCCTCTTGCGCATGGATCGAGAAGAGAAGTCCAAGTTCGTAGGCTCGTTGCGCAAGAATGGGGTCCCCTAACATCGTCATCATGCGTGCGACCGACGAACCTGCAATCTTAGTGAGGCGCACCGTGCCGCCTCCGCCCGCAAGAATGCCGAGTTTGATCTCAGGAAGCCCGAATTGAGCGTTGGTCGAAGTGGTACTGATGTCACAGGCGAGGACGAGTTCGAAACCACCACCCAGGCAGTATCCGTCGAATGATGGCGATGACCCGATTCGGACAGTTGATCAAGGCATCGGTGACTAACCTGATGCGTTCAGCTATAAGCAGGGCATCAGCAGGAATCGCGCCGACGAACTCAGAGATGTCTGCTCCCAGCGATGAAAGCATTGCCGCCTTGACCAGTAAGCTGCAGCACTCTCAGTACCTGAGGCCGGCGAACCGTAATTGTACGAACTGAACCGTCTCGTTCGCAGCCTACCACGTTCTCCATTTGCTCGCTTCCTTCATGCCGCCGGCCTCAATAGATCTTCAAAGATCGGACGTAGTGTCTCAAAGCGACCCCTGTCGTCGGCGTCAACGTCGAATTCTTATCTTGCTAACAGCGATCGTCCTTCTGACGCGTCTCTTCCGGAAGTGTCTACACTTGTCGCCTTTGTGCGGCGCGGATCTGATCTTGCAATTTCGCCATGCCCCGGAGCCAACGATCGACGTTCTCCGCCTTATTACGCACGTATTTCTGAACTTCCGCATGCGGCAAAATGAGAAAACTTTCTTCTTCTATCCCCCGTAGAGCAGCTACGGCCACGTCGTTCGATGATAGAACTCCGTCTGCCGACTGCGGACCTTCAGGCAATCCTCGGAGCATTGGCGTATCTACGCCCTGAGGGCAGAGAATGGACACGCGGATACCATCGTCCCAATGGCTAAGTGCCAAATTCTCGGCGAAGCCGACCGCCGCGTGCTTTGTGGTAGCATAAACGGCGCTGCCGATCTGCGAAAGCAGGCAAAATATCCACCACCGCGTTCGAGCATCCTAGGGATTAGGGACCTCGCAGCATACACATGCGCCATGACATTGACCGCCCAGGCGCGCTGCCAGACATCGTTAGCTGCGGCAGCCGCATTCTTAAAGTCTGACTGGAATCCGGCGGCAATGCCTGCGTTAGAGCAGAACAGATCGATCGGGCCGGATCGTGCCTCAGACTGCTCGATCAGGCGCTGTACATCGGCCTCGATAGCAACGTTGCAGATTTGGGCATATCCACCAATGCCCGCCGCTACGGTCTGCGCTCCGGCCTCGTCTATGTCTGCTACGACGACTGACCGGGCACCCTCACGCGCAAACGCTTGACAGAGCGCTTGGCCGATGCCGCTTGCTCCGCCGGTGACTACTATGTGCTTGTTCCGGATCTTCATGGGAATACCTCAAACAAACCGGCCGCGCCCATGCCGCCGCCGACACACATCGTGACAACTCCGTACTTTGCGCCGCGCCTGCGACCTTCAAGCAAGACATGGCCGACCATGCGAGCGCCGGACATGCCGTAAGGGTGGCCGATCGAGATTGCGCCGCCATTGACGTTAAGACGTTCGTCAGGAACGCCAAGTCGGTCACGGCAATAGATGACCTGACATGCGAACGCTTCGTTTAGCTCCCACAAATCGATATCATCGATCTTAAGCCCGTGCTGTTTGAGGAGCTTAGGGACGGCGAAGACCGGCCCGATGCCCATCTCATCGGGCTCGCAACCCGCGACTTGCATGCCTCGATACGCGCCGAGCGGTTGCAAACCGCGACGCTCTGCTTCCTTAGCCTCCATGAGGACCAATGCCGCCGCGCCGTCGGATAGCTGACTTGCATTGCCGGCTGTGATGTATTCGCCTGGGCCGAGTTGCAAACCGGTCTTAAATGCAGGCTTGAGCGTCCTTAGGTCTTCAAGCCGTGTCTGCGGACGATTTCCTTCATCGCGTGCCAGCGTGATCGCCTTGTCTAATGTCTGGCCGCTCTCCTTATCCACGAGCATCGTGGTCGAGACCGATATGATTTCGTCGGCGAAGAGGTCCGCATTCTGCGCCTGAGCCGTAAGCTGCTGTGAACGCAGGCTGAACTCATCCTGTTGCGCCCTATCGATGCCGTAACGCCGAGAGACCATCTCGGCCGTTTCCAGCATGCTCATATAAATGGCGGGCACTTTTTCAACGAGGGAGGAATCCTGGGAGCGCCACGTATTCGCATGCTCGTTCTGAACCAAAGAAATGGATTCAACCCCGCCAGCTGCGACAACGGACATGCCATCGGCTACAATCTGTTTGGCTCCGATGGCGACGGCCATAAGCCCTGATGCGCATTGCCGGTCGATGCTCATGCCGGCCACGGTTACCGGCAGACCGGCTCGCAGCGCCGATTGTCGAGCAACGTTGCCGCTTGTGCAACCTTGCTGCATAGCGGCACCCATGATCACGTCGTCGATCTCTTGCGGATCCACGCCAGCACGTGCGACAGCCGCAGCAATCGCATGCCCGCCTAACGTCTGAGCCTGAGTATTGTTAAAGCTGCCGCGGTAAGCCTTGCCGATCGGCGTCCGAGCAGTGGATACAATAACCGCTTCACGCATGTTTCATCTAGTCCTCTTGTCTATCCTCGTAGAGTCCCGCACGACGTCTGACTCGATCCGATACGCTGGCAGTGATGTAGGCAGGGGCTGGGAATGGCTTGGGCGCTGTTGAGCGGCTCAATTGCGCCATCCTTTGCGGCCACGCCCTCCGACATACCCGGCCTGGACGCGCTGCTTGAGCAACGGCCGCGGTCGGAAACGCTCGCCATAGGCGTCGAACATGATCTGCTGGGCCTGCAGGCATAGACTAGAGGTTGTCGCATCCATCAGCTCGAAAGGACCCATTGGATGGCCCAAGCCAAGTTTGCAGGCAAGATCGATGTCTTCCGGGGTGGCTACGCCTTCTTCGATCAGCCGGACCGCCTCGATCATCAGGACGTGTAGCAGTCTGTTCACGGCAAAACCGGTGACATCTTTGATCCGGATTGGCGTCTTGCCGATAGCGGTGCACAAATCCATGACCTTGGCAATGGTTGCTTCGTCGGTCTCGATGGCTGGAATGACTTCAACCAATTTCATGCGAAACGGGAGAGAAGTAATGGGTCCCGATAAAACGGGATCGACGTGCCGGTGCCACGAATGATGCCAGCACGCCGATCGGCATGGTGGATGTGTTCGTGGCGAAGTTACAATCAGGCCGCAAATCGCATCGATGGCCTTGCACCTCTTCCTTGACCGATGACTGTTCGAAAACTGCTTCGATGACCAACTCGCGGTCGCTGAGTTTGCGAAAGTCGACTGTCGTCTGGATAGCGCCCAATACTGCCGCCTTGAGGTCCGTGTCGTAGAAGGAACGCGAGACGCCCTTGTCGTAGATGTCATTGAGGCGTTGTTGAGCACGAGACAGCGCCTCCTCGGTTCTGTCACAAAGAATTACGTTATGCCCGGCCAAGGCGTGGACGAGGGCGATTTCAGCTCCCATTAGGCCGGCACCAACTACACCGATGCGCTCTTTTCTGGCCGCCATAACGTTGTCTCCTTTGGAAGCTTCAGCCCTTAAAGACGCGACGCTAACTGCCACGCCAGCGCTGCCAGACGGCTGGCCTTGCTGCCGAATTCGCTTGCATCTACATTCGCGGCGGTGCCAACGGCAGCTCGTTTGCCGATCCCTTGCAGAATTGACGCAATCCGAAACAAGCTCGCCACGATATAGCAGTCCCAGTTATCTGGCGCGTTCACCTTCCTTCGCTCCAGATACGTCGTAAGGTATTTCTGCTCGCTTGGAATGCCTGAACTGTCAAAGTCGACACTAGCTAATCCGCGAAAAAGAGCCGCGGAATGCGCCATGTCATCGCATGATAGGCAAAATCGCAATCGGATCTCCAAGCGTGGCTCACTCCCGGTAGTCCACTCGCAATGCTCAGATTTTTCATTTTCATAGCGTCACCGCCTTTTTTGGAGTGAAACGTAGCCGCGTTGTCTGATCTCCGGCAGACAAAGTTGGGCTTCCATCGGAAGCGCCGGATCATAAAACAGATCATTCGGCGGCGTTATCTCGGACTTTCCGATGCTTGCGTGGCCTAGCCTGCTTCTTGCTTGCCGCTGCTTGATTACGTCACCTGCGGCACTCTTGCGCTGACATTACCTTTGGCAACAACGTGCCTATTGGGTGGTTTCTGCAGGCCAAGGTTATCCCGAAGAGTTTCTCCCGCATATTCTGTTTTGAACACGCCTCTACGTTGAAGCTCCGGCACAACCTGATCGACAAAGTGAGAAAGAGTGCTGGGAAGCACCGGGAAAGAAATCAAGAATCCATCGCATGCCCGTTCCGTAACCCATTGTTCCATTTGGTTAGCGACATCGACTGCAGAGCCGCAAAACGTCGGCTTGCCTCTGTTGTATTGCATCGCAATGTCGCGCAAGCTAAGGCACTGGTCGATGAGTCTCACGATGTGATCGAAAAAGGTCTTTTGGAAATTCGACGAAGTTGGCACCCTGTCTCGCGGTATCGGCTGATCGAGCGGGAGATCTGACAGGTCGGTCCCGAGATCCTGTCCCAGATTCATCACACCAACATCCGGGTGGATCTTTTCTTCCCACCTGGCGAAAGTCCGTTCGGCGTCAGATTTGCTGTCTCCGATCACCACGGTTGCGCCAGCGAGTACCTTGAGATCATCGAAGTTGCGACCGTACTTATCCAAGCGGCCTTTTAGATCGCGATAAAAAGCCTGTGCAGATTGAATGCTGGAGCCCCCGCCGAATACGACATCCGCGGTCTCCGCACCCAGTTCTTTACCCGCATCCGAGGCGCCCGCCTGGAATATGACAGGGTGCCCCTGAGGAGGGCGAGCGAGATTGAGGCCGCCGAAAACCTTAAAATGCTTGCCGTCATGGTCCAAAATATGGAATTTCTCAGGGAGGAACGAAAGGGCGTTTTCCTTGTCGTAGACAAAGGCGTTGTCCTCCCAGGTATCCCAGAGCGCCTTGACCACATCTACAAATTCGCGGGCGCGTTCATAGCGATCTCCGTGCGGTGGCAGTCGATCCAAGCCATAGTTGCGTGCGGCGTAGTCGTTAGCGCTGGTCACCACATTCCATCCAGCCCGACCACCAGAGATGTGGTCGAGCGTGGCGAACTGACGCGCAATGGTATAGGGCTCCGAGAAGCTCGTTGAAGCCGTCGCAGCAAGACCAATTCTTGTTGTCGCTCCTGAGATGGCCGCCAACAAGGTAATTGGATCGAACACGTTCATGAATGTCGGCGAACGGCTCGAGGCACGCAGATGGTCTGTTCGGGCCGCGGGAGTGTCGGTTATGAAAAACAGGTCGAGTTTTCCTCGCTCGCATAACTGCGCTATGCGCTGATAGTAACCAATGTCATTCGAAGCGTTGTCCCGCGCCTCGGGCATGAGCCATGAAGCAGTATGAGACCCGTTCGGGTGATTCATCACCGCTCCCAGCACGATTTGTCGCTTCACCGCCATATCCACGCTTTCGTTGTTTTGCCGCTGCATAGAGCAACCAGCGAGCCACCACGAGATCGAACAGTTGGAAATCCAGGTAGCATCAGCTCAGCCTTGTCGTGTAGGTCTAACCGAAGCCTGAGAGATCGTCGGCTAATCGACCGCAGCAGCGGACATCACTGCGCCCGCCATGCCAGCCAACGCTCCTGCATGTGTTCCGCGTTGGTCTTGCCATCAGCGCGTTTCTCCAAAAACCAGTGAACGTCGAACTGGACTGCCTTCACCACGTTTTCGGGATTTATGTTAATCAGCGGAAGTAGGTCGGCCGGAAGGTGCTTGAGCTGATTTTTATTGGGGCTGGGATAGCCGGTCCCTTGTGTAAAGGCGGCCGCCATTTCGGCCCGATTCACAAATGCGATGAACTTCTGTGCATTCGCGCTGTTCGGCCCGCCCTTCACAACAATCCAGTAGTTCTCGGTTATAGTACCGCCGTCCCATACCATACGGATCGGCACCCCCCGCTTAATTGCCGCCAGCGCACGGCCATCGGGGGCGCTCGTCAGCGCATATTCACCGTTGATGAGCAGCTGTATGGGCTCGCCGCCTGCCGTCCACCACTTGGTGACGTGCGGCTTGATCTCGTCCAGCTTCTTCAGCGCCCGATCGATCTTATCATCAGTCAGTCGCCAAAGCCCCTCGTGCGTGAAGCCATCGGCGATCAACGCAAATACTAAATCAGCAAGAGAAGAATTAGCAGAGAGTCCCCTCGGTCCCGGGAATTCCTTGATATTCCAGAAGTCTGCCCAGTTCTTCGGGCCGCCCTTCGGGAAAGCCTGCTCACCATAAACCAGCAGATGTGCGTTTTGGAATGCAACGACCGCGTCCTTAAGACGAGCAGATTCCGGCACTCCGTTAAGCGCTTCGTCGTCCCATAGGCTGTAGTCGATGGGCATAAACGCGCCGGCCTGCTGCAGCTCCAAGTAGGCTGGCCAAAAAGGGTTGACAAAGGCAACGTCCCAGTCGACCCGCCCAGCTTCGTGCATAGCCTTGATCTGAGGCTCGGCATTGTCAGCTGTCACATCGACAACCCTGATGCCGGTCGCCTTCGTAAAGGGGGCAGAAACATACTTACGCAAGCTTTCCGTGAACGAGCCACCATAACTGCAAACGACCACTTCGCCACTGCCGGCGAGTTTGTCCTGCGCGAAGGCAACAGTGGTCTTGGCGACCAACGGTAGACTTAGCAGGGCCGCTGTTGATTGGAGGAGCAAACGTCGGCTCACGGTATCGTATGGACGATTGCGAGAATCTTGCTCAGTCATGAATTTCCCCTGTTAGAAGCCGGTGCATGTTTTTGTGTGCTCCAAGGGGGCACACCTACCTTGGAGTTGAGCGAGAACGTAACGGACCAATAGAGTCGAAATTCACCAATTGTCGGCGGCGGACCGACGAAATTCCGTTTCCGTCCCAGGGAAGGCTGAAATTGAGGCCGGGGTGAGGTTTGCCCAAACCTACATTCTCGGATGGCTTCGGCATCAGACATTCTTCGCCTTGCCGCCACCAATCGCGAAATTACGCTCGTGCTCGAACGCATGAACGGCCACGTCATCCGGCGTCTCGGGCTCAGCGCTCGCAGCCTGCGTGTGGTTCGGGTTCAGCCCATCCACCATTCCCCTGCCATAGGGTTCAGATATCTTCACCAATACGGTGATATCGGCCCTGGTAAAAAAGCAGAGGCGTCCTTTGATCAAGCTGATCAGGGCCGCAAATATCCAGCACTTTACCGATAGCCACTACGTGATCTCCGGCCTCATACTCAGCGTGGTGAACGCAATCGAGGCAGACGATTGCACCCAGAATTTTGGGATTATCAGCTCCGGTTGCTTCCCATCTCACCCCCGCCCATCGATCACCACTTGACTTTGCAAACTTATCGGAAATGTCCCTCTGTGCCTCCGAAAGGATGTTCACGCTGAAGCATCCCGTAGCACGTATTCGGGGCCAGGTTTTCGAGGTCGACATTATAGAAAGGGAGACCAGAGGCGGGTTAAGCGAAACGCTATGAAATGATTGACATGTAAACCCTAAAGGCTCGCCGGAATCCAATCCACACACTACTGTTAAGCCAGAGGCATAATAACCGAGCATGCGCCTGAAATGGAAAGGATCAATCGAAGCGTTCATCTCAGGTGCCCTCTTCAAAGTTGTCGACGTTGAAATGGAGCAGTGACGCGACAGAAGCCACGGCCCGTAACGACTGCGTCACCTCTCCGGCCACTTTGTTTAGAAAGATGTCTAATTGGTCCATATGCGCAGTAACAAAATAGAGTCCACGCACGGGCACTACGGCTCCGAGTTCGATAAGAAGTGGAGTAAGATTGGATACAGGCGCCATAGAGTGACCAAGATCTGCGCCTGTCATAAGCGGAATAGCCACTACTCCCCGCAGCCCGCTCGCCGGGTATCGATCGAGAAATGCCTTTACCAGGCCTGTAAATGTCGCCTTGTAAGTTGGTGAGGCGAACACGGCCAACTGACTTGAGGCTACTGCGGCATTTAGCTTCGCAATTTCCTCACAAGGCCATGTGAAAAGGTTGTTCGCGTGATCCGCTAAATCGACAACGACAAGCTGATACGAACCCGAAGGAAAGAGCCGTTCGACCAGCTGTTCCCCAATCCTGCGAGTTCGCGACGCCGGCTTTGGATTGCCGACAACCAAAGATATTTTGATCATTAACGACCTCAGCTGTCACGGTTACTGACAGACGGCGAGGCCGAATAAGCAGCTAAGCTTACGTGTCGAGACCTGTGTCTGCCAATCCGTCAGGGTCTTTTGGCCCGACGGGACCGCGACAGCTCATGCCGCAGGTTTAAGATGCACCATTTGCAAGTAAGATTTTCGCCGTTTTCGGTCGCACATGAGCATCTTTTCGGCGAGAAACAGGCGCGGCCCGCCGTTTTGTCGCGCAGGCGCTCAACGGAGATGTCCTGGCAAGACCCAAAATGGTTAATTGTCGATTCTTCCTGTGGATGACGGCGCTTGCGGGGCCAGCCGCGCACGGTGGAGAGTCGATTCGACGCCCCGTCCAATGGTCGCGGTAGGGACACGGATTTCTCCGTGCCCCCCGCCCAGATCCGTACGTGCGGAACTACCGCATACGGCTCCTGCCTTGGGTCATGACGTATACCTTGGGTTGGGATGCGGATGACATGCGCGGACTTTCGGGATGTATCGCCCAATGAATCGTCGGAACCTTTCCCAGGTCATGCGAGAGCGCTGGCTGCGTCGACGAAGCGAGCGCAGCCAGGCCCGGCAGACCTCGGCGCGGAACATGCCGAGCCGCTTCAGGTTCCCCGGGATCGCGTGGTAGTTCAGGTATCCCTGCATCACGCGACGGAGCCAAACGCCGGTCTCACCGATAGGCGCATGGCGGCGTTTCATCAGGTCGTGTCGTATCGCACTCAGCGTCGCCCGCAAGCGAGAGGCGATGGTCACGCGCCGGATTGTGAAGTGCGGGTTTATCCGGGTCACCGCGCAGATGTGCGTGAACCCGAGGAAGTCGAACGTTTCCGGGCGGCGTTGCCCCCGGCGTGCGCGGCGCTCGGCCGCGTACCGTCCAAATTCCAATACCCGCGTCTTCTCCTCATTCAGCGACAGACCGAACTTCGCCATCCGCTCACGCAGTGCGTCGAGAAAGTGCAGGGCCTCGGACTTTGTTTCGAAGCCCATGACACTGTCGTCCGCATAGCGGACGACGATGACATCCCCTTTTGCCGACTTACTTCGCCACTGATGAGTCCAGAGGTCGAAGACGTAGTGCAAGTAAATGTTAGCAAGAAGCGGTGAGATCACTGCTCCTTGCGGAGTACCTACTCGTGCTACGGACTTCAATCCACCTTCGACAACGCCAGCGGTTAACCACTTGCGTATCAGTCGTAAGAGCCGGCGGTCTGCGATCCTGTGCTCGAGGAACTGCATCATCCACCCGTGATCGATCGTATCGAAGAACGAACGGATGTCAGCGTCGAGCACCCAGTTCACTCTTTTCTGATGAATGCCGATCCACAGTGCGTCCAGCGCTTGGTGCTGGCTCCGCCCCTCCCGGAATCCATAGGAAAAGCCGAGAAAGTCCACCTCGTAAATCGCATTCAAGACCGTCGTCACCGCGTGCTGGACGATTTTATCTTCCAGCGCTGCGATTCCGAGCGGTCTCAGTTTGCCATTTATCTTGGGGATATACACTCGGCGAGACGGGAGTGCCCGATAGCGGCCTGACTGGACCGCGTCCCAAAGCACTTCGATTCGCTCGTCGAGTCCTTCCTCGTAGTCACGCCATGTCACTCCGTCGACGCCGGATGCAGCGGAGTGCTTCAGTCCCCTGAAGCTTTCCGTTAGCAGTTCGCGCGTCACATGGTGCATCAGCGCTGTGAACCGTGTCTTCCTATTCCGTCTTGCCAGTTCACGTATAACATCCAACCTCGTCGACGCGCTGGTCCGGCTCTGTGTCCGGGGCACGGGAGGATGTTTGCTATTGCCCTTGGCTGCCCGCCTTCCCTCCGGACCTTCCGCGAGCATCGGTGTGGACCCGTCGCTCTTGTTCAGATCGTTCATTGGTACTGTGCAGACATCCGACTTCTCGTCGACGGTGGTGCTGGGCTTACGGCATTCAGCCTTCCCCAGCCTGCCCGAAGATTGTTCCCCCTCGGGCGACGACGAGATCTCCCAGTTCCTGTGCGAAGGATTTCCCCGCATGCTCAGGGTCTCCGACCGTGGAGCCGTTGGGTGGCTTGCGATAGACGCCGTCCAACGTGTTGCCTTCCGCATTGCATAACTGCGTCGGCGCTCCAGACTTTCGATTTCGCGGCTCAATGGCTGGCCTGCGGTTTCCCCTGTCAACGCTTCGAAGTCGCCCTCACGGACACCTCCGCATGACTCGGGGTCAGGGTGGGTCGCTACTCCTTTCCTGTATCGAACTTTCATCGACTATCCTTCGCCAGTTTCACTGGCGCACTACGCATCCGGCGTAGGCCGCAGGCTGGTCGGATCATTCCCGTGCGAGCGCGCGAGCAGCTTGAGGTTTTCTTGTAGAACCTGAGGAGCTCGATTAGGTTTTCGATGCCAAAGTCGGTGAAGGGCTGAACGCCATCTTCGCCGACGCCATAAACCCACATCAGGCCGTCCTCGATCTCCATTTCGATTGGCAATGTCGCGCAGCCAGTCTTCGTCTTTACCGAGGTCCTTTGCGACCTCGGTGATGATGGTGACGTGATGAACCTTGTTGACGTGCGAGGTCATGCCGCTGGCGGAGTCTTGAGGGTTCTGTGAGGTCGCTTGGCAGGCGCGAGCCGCGCGTTCTGTCCTGCGTGAGACCTCACAGAGACCTGAAGATTTCCAGATCAGTCGAGCGATGATTCATGCTGACTGCCGGCGAGGCTGGGATGCATGGGCAAGCCGCTATCGTGTATCTTCGGGACCGAGTGCTGGCGGCGGTGGACGCGGGCACGCGGCCTGCCGCAGCGGCATTCTGATCAAGGCGCGGTTCGTCGCCTCGATCCGCTCCATCTTCCAGAACGGTCACGGTCGTACCTTTCTCGACGAAGCGTCCGAACACCACGTCATGGCACATCCGCGGGCGAGATTATTTCCTCTAAAGCCCAGGCACCTGTATGCTCAATCATCTCACCCACGAACGCCTGATCGAGCTCGGTTTGAGCGGCATAAGGCCTTTCGGGAAGCAGCGACGGTCGCCTGATCTCGAAGACTTGCCAATCGAAGATCGCAACGCATGCGACCGGGGTCGAGCTGCGCCTCGTAGACACGGCCGTCTGCGAAGACGGTGAGGAAGGTCCGGTGTGGTGCGGTTCATCCTGCCCCGGCCATGGCTTTGACACCGTCGGCGTTGCGCCCCTGATCAAGGACCTCGAATTCGGCGGCTTAATCGCCGACAAGGCTTTTAATTCCAACTGGATCATCGAAGAGCTGAACGCACGCAAGGCCAGGATCGTCATCTCGCAGCATCAAAGGCGCGCTCAGCCTCTGGACATCGACAAGGACATGTACAAATGGCGCCACCTGGTCGAGAATTTCTTCGGCAAGCTGAAGGAATTCAAGCGCGTAGCGATGCGGTGCGACAAGACAGACGACAGCTTCGAGGCGATGATCTACCTCGCCACCGCCGTCATCCATTCCAGGTGAATCTCAACAGACCCTAGGCCGTAGCCCGGTCTTCCTTATCCTCGCCGCGAAGCACGATCTTGAACGTATCATCCGGCAATGGCCGCTACAGCGCCTTGGCTTCATTCCACGGCGCGCGCATCCAAACATCCCGCTCTTCATCAGTAGTCACGATCACTGGTATCGCCTTAGTGTAGGCCGAAGACATACTCGGTCAGCAGACCAGATCAGCGCAGACACGTTGGGGCTATGCTGCAGGTCCTGGCCTAAACTCCTTGTTTGCGGTTGGTGTTTCCCGCGGAGGCCACGCCGTGTTCTTGCCCAGCCAACTATGCCGGTACCAGGTCGTGATAGAAGCCGTTCTCGCCGAAGGTGCCCCTTAAAATGACACCCGAAACCTTCGCGATGGCGACGGTGAAATGCGACGGTAGTTCAGCTTTCCCGCCAGATCTGTCATAATTGACGGCGCCCACCAGCGATCCCTGCAAGAGGTGCCCACAGGCCGTCTCCGAGACGTTCGACGCCGTGATATTAATTTTGAAGTAGGGGGACCCATGTTCCTCCCAGCCTCCAGCTCCGAAGCCTGTGTCGGCGTAGTGCCGGTGAAAGTCCGGGGTCGCCGGCAGATTATCCGGGTTCCAGCCCGTCCCGAGGATGCCAGTCATGCTCACTTGTAGCGGTCCCGACATCTCAACGAAGTCAACTCCCCAGTTGTCCCTTCGTGGCTCTCTGGAAATACGCATCAACCTAACCTTAGCGAAGTTGCCGGTCGCATCCAGAAGGACGCCTGTCTTGATATCGTATTCCTTGCAGATGTCCCAGAGGGAGCGAACGAAGTCTTCGCCAGGCTCCAGTCGAACGTAGATGATCTCCTCGATCTTCCCTCTCATTCCTAGCCTTTTCTTCATGCCATAGATCTCCAGATGATTAGGTAAAACGCATGAACTCCTCAGCCCAGACTTTTGATAGCCGCCGAGGGGTGCGCGGGGATACTTATGGGATTGCTTAGCCGAATTTGCGCAATGTGCTGACTTGTAACGACGCAATCCTTCGCCTGAACTGGAGAATGCGAGGCTTCCGTGCGATCGAAGCGTCTCCCAATGGGATGATGGTCCGGCCGTGCTCCGGCCCCGCCAGTACGCAAAACTGGGCCGGGCAGCAAGACAAGGAGCACGCCATGTCTCAGCGATCCAACTGCGCAACGGCGGGCGCGTTCGCGCTCAGGGTAGATTGCGTGCGTAGAGCTCCGAAAGCTTGGCCCAACCGCGGTCAGCCGCCTCCGCGTCGTAGACGGGCATGTCTGGCTTCATCCAGCCGTGCGCCTTTCCCGCGTAAAGCTCGCTGCTGTAGTTGACGCCGGCAGCGTCCATGGCCGCTTCGAAGCGCTTCGCCATCTCAGGAGGATAGCTGCCGTCGTTGTCAGCGAGGGCGACATAGACCTCGCCCTTGATCCTGGCCACTTGTAGGTGCGGGCTGACCGACAAGTCCGTCGCCAAATCTCCACCGTGGAAGCTGGCGGCGGCGGCGATCCGGTCGGGATAGAAGGCGGCGGCTGTAAGCGCCATGCCGCCCCCCATGCAAAACCCGACCGTGCCGACCTTGTCGCCGGCCACGTCTGGGCGGCTATCGAGATAGGCGAGGAAGGCGGCGGTGTCCTCGCCGGCCTTGTGATTATCAGTGCTACCCATCAGCGGGCCAACGATCGCGCGGAAGTCGCGCTGGAGTACCTCCTTCGGGTCCAGGGGAGCATAGGCGCCATGGCGATAGAAGAGGTCGGGCAGGAGCACGACGTACCCCTGGTCAGCCATGTGCTGCGCCATCTGCTTCATGCCAGCCCGGATGCCGAACGCGTCCATGTAGAAGATGACGCTCGGCCAGGGACCCACACCGTCGGGCGTGAAGACCCAAGCCTGGCAAAGGCCATCCTCCGCTTTGATGCCCACCTGTTCCTGACTCATGAATGCGCTCCCATGCTTCCCCGCCGCTCCTCTCGGGACGGCGCCGGGTTGTGTCAATCGTGAAGCTGCGCGGGGATACTTACGGGATTCCTTCCGAATTTCCGCAATGTGCCGCCTTGTAAAGACGCAATTGTGTGGGTCTGACCGAAGCCTGAGAGACCGTCGGCTAATCGACCGCAGCAGCGGACATCACGACGCTCGCCATGCCAGCCAACGCTCCTGTACGTGTTCCGCGTTGGTCTTGCCATCAGCGCGTTTCTCCAAAAACCAGGGAACGTCGAACCGGACCGTCTTTGGCGCGTTGTCAGGGCTGATACTGAGCAGCGGCACCAGATCGGCTGGCAGGTACCGTAGTTGATTTAGGTTCGGGCCGGGATAGCCGGTCCCTTGTGTAAAGGCGGCCGCCATTTCGGCCCGATTCACAAATGCGATGAACTTCTGTGCATTCGCGCTGTTCGGCCCGCCATTTACAACAATCCAGTAGTTGTCGGTTATAGTAGCGCCGTCCCATACCGTACGAATGGGCACCCCCCGCTTAATTGCCGCCAGCGCACGGCCATCGGGGGCGCTCGTCAGCGCATATTCACCGTTGATGAGCAGCTGTATGGGCTCGCCGCCTGCCGTCCACCACTTGGTGACGTGCGGCTTGATCTCGTCCAGCTTCTTCAGCGCCCGACCGACGTTATCATCAGTCAGTCGCCAAAGCCCCTCGTGCGTGAAGCCATCGGCGATCAAAGCAGTTGTTGCATCAGCATTAACAGAATTGGCAGAGAGTCCCCTCGGTCCCGGGAATTCCTTGATATTCCAGAAGTCTGCCCAGTTCTTCGGGCCGCCCTTCGGGAAAGCCTGCTCACCATAAACCAGCAGATTTGCGTTTTGGAATGCAACGATCGCGTCCTTAAGACGAGCAGATTCCGGCACTCCGTTAAGCGCTTCGTCGTCCCATAGGCTGTAGTCGATTGGCATAAACGCGCCGGCCTGCTGCAGCTCCAAGTAGGCTGGCCAAAAAGGGTTGACAAAGGCAACGTCCCAGTCGACCCGCCCAGCTTCGCGCATGGCCTTAATCTGAGGCTCGGCATTGTCAGCTGTCACATCGACAACCCTGATGCCCGTCCTCTTCGTAAAGGGATCGAAGACATATTTGCGCAAACTTTCCGTAAATGAGCCGCCATAGCTGCAAACCACTACCTCCCCAGAGCCGGCGAGCCTTTCCTGCGCGAAGGCTGCAGTGGCTTTTGCAACAAACGGTGCACTCAATAGGACCGCCGTTGATTGAAGGAGCGAACGTCGGCTCACGATGCCGGATTGAGAATTGCGAGAATCCTGCTTAGTCATGAATTTCCCCTATTGGAAGCCGGCGCATCTTTTGTGGTCCAAGGGGCACTTGGAGCTAAACGAGAACGTATCGGACCAATGGAGCCGAAGTTCACCATTCTCGGCGGCCGATCGACGAAATTCGGCATCTCTGCCAGACGATTTGGCGATACTGCACCGGGATTGGCAGCAGGATGAAGGTACTTCGGAGCACCTCAGGCCAGCGCCACCGCCATCCCTTCTGCATGACAAGTACGGAGGCCGACCAGCAAGAGACGTCGTGCCTGCTGTGTCGGAGACCATGAAAGATGGCCAATCAGCTTGGGGGGTCAGTTCAATCTCGAGTGTTTCGGCGATGTAGGCAGCCGGGTCGACGTCGTTGAGCTTGCAGGTGGCGACGATCGACGCGAGCAAGGCCCAGTGCGCATTTTTCCTGGTCAGGCAAACTGGCCGGATGGCGTTCTCGACCGGGTTGGTGTCGAGGTCGAGACGCCCGTCTTCGAGGAAGCGGGTCAGCCCCTGCCAATGATTGAGCGCATAGCGGATGTCTTCGGCCAGTGTCGAGCCGCTGGAGATCATGGACAGCTGCTTCTCGAACCACATTTTTAAAGCGGCGACGAGAGCCAACGAATGCTCCTTTCGCGCGGCGAGCCGGACGTCCGGCAATGAGCCGCGTACCATGGCTTCGATGGCGTAAAGCTGTGCGATGTGCCGAATGGCTGCCTCGGCGATTGGCGATTTGCTGTTGCTGAAAAGGCCGACGCGCGAAATCTTCAGAGGATTCCGTCGGCCAAAACGATCGCGCGGCTAATGACAATCGGCCGGGACTTGCTAACGAAAGCGGAGACCGTCACGGTAGCGGCAATCGAAGCTGGGATACCAACTCTGGTCGAGGCACGCGAGATCATCGCTGAATTCCACTTGATGGTCCGGCGCAAGGTTGAGGCGGGACTTACTCCATGGATCGAGCGCGCCCGCAGCAGTCTCGTCGCTTCGTTCGCCAATGGCGTCGCCAAGGATGAGGCGGCGGTGCGCGCGGCGATCACTTCGCCCTGGTCCAACGGACAAACCGAAGGACAGATTACGCGCTTCAAGCTCGTCAGGCGTCAAATGTATGTAAGCGCTTATCCGGGCACCCTATTGAGGCTGGCTTGACGTTTTGCGGAATCGCCACGGCATGAGCTCTTCGATCCTGCTATGGGGATGGCCGTCGATGATCGCCCCGAGTGTTTCGGCAATGTAGGCAGCCGGATTGACGTCGTTGAGCTTGCAGGTGGCGACGATCGACGCCAGCAAGGCCCAGTTTTCTGCCCCGATTTCATGACCGGCGAAGAGCGCATTTTTCCTGGTCAGGCAAACTGGCCGGATGGCGTTCTCGACCGGGTTGGTGTCGAGCTCGAGGCGTCCGTCTTCAAGGAAGCGAGTCAGCCCCTGCCAATGATTGAGCGCATAGCGGATATCCTCGGCGAGGGTTGAGCCGCTGGAGATCATCGACAGCTGCTTCTCGAACCACATTTTTAAACCGAAGTTTGCGTTGGCGAATCGAGCAACCAACTGATCTGACTCACGATTCTCGAAAATCGCCTTTTTCGCTACTGGACATACAGTTCGCTGCGGCGGAGTTGCGAATCGAATCACAAATTAGATGATTTGTGAACATCGGCGCGGGCAATGACATGGACACTTCTGGCAAGCGAATTTCGCCTCAAGTGATTCAAAAGACTCAACTTTCTGCGTATCGCGGCCGCAAACTTCGGTTTAAAGCGGCGACGAGAGCAAACGCATGCTCCTTGCGCGCGGCGAGCCGGATGTCTGGCGATGCACCGCGCACCATGGCTTCGATGGCGTAAAGCTGTGCGATGTGCCGAACGGCGGCCTCGGCGATTTGCTGTTGCGGGCCAATTTGACGAAGCGCCGGCGCAAGTGGCTCCAGCAATGCACGAGTGTCCACGGCCCTTGCGGTCGAGCGGCTTCGGTCAGCCGGTCATAGCCGTCATAGGCATCGCATTGCAGGAAGCGTCCGCCAAAGCCGTCCAGGAACTGCTCAGCGAAGGCGCCGCTGCGACTGGGGGCATATCGGAACAGCACGATCGGGGGACTTGGGCCGCTGTGGCCGCGGTCATCGGACACGACGTAGCCTTTCTTCGTTTGGCCGCGCCCGGGATCAAGTACCGGCGCCGTGGTTTCGTCCATGAACAGACGATCCGCCATGGCCAGGTGGCGGCGCATGTGCTCCGCGATGGGTTGAAGATGGAAGCAGGCCCGACCGGACCAGTTGCCCAGTGTCGCCCGATCAAGCCGGTTGCCCTGGCGCGCATAGATCTCGGACTGGCGGTAAAACGGCGTATGGTCACCAAACTTGGAGATGATCACGTGGGCAATGGCCGCTTCGGTCGGCAGCCCGCTGGGTACGACGTGCTCCGGCGCGTGCGCCTGCACGACAGGGCCGTAGCAGCGGCGGCAAATGTATTTCGGGCGGCGTGTGACCAGCACGCGCCATTGTGCCGGGATCACGTCAAGGCGCTTGCTGACGTCCTCGCCGATCTTCGTCATGTCGCCGCAACCGCACGGGCAGAGCGTGCTCGCAAGCTCGATGATCCGCTCCACCCGCGCCAAATGGGCAGGCAAGCAGCCGCGATTGCGATGAGAGCTTTGATCCGTCGCGTTTCGCGATCGGCCCTGGATGACCTTCTCGGCTCTCTCCTGCGCGGCATCCAGGATGCCTTGCGCGATCTCCACGTCTTCGAGCGGCAAATGATACTGATCTGGTCGCAGCTTCTCGGATTTCGCGCCGAACCTGTCGCGTCGCAATTCGCCGAGAATGACCTCCAGCCGGCGTCGGGCTTCCTCCGACGCCGCTAGCGCCCCTGATGCTCGCTCAAGGCCGCCTGCGTTTGCGCCAAAAGCGCCTTCAGGCGTTCGCTTTCGTCGCGCAGCGCCGCGATGCTCATGCGCTATTTCGAGCATATCGCCGCCGCGCGTGCCACGTTCAAAATAGCTTCCGAGTCATTCTGTCGCAGTTATCCCGCCGCCTGCGGGCGCCGTGCTTCTTCCGGACGGACCAACCTCAAATCCAGCCCCTCAAACAAGGCCGCGAACATCGCCGGCGACATCCGCATCACGCCGTCCGCGATCGTTGGCCAAACGAACTTGCAACCTTCGAGGCGTTTCTGCACCAACACCAGGCCCGTTCGATCCCAGACCAAAATCTTGATCCGGTCAGCTCGTTTCGATCGGAACACGAAGGCCGCGCCGCTGAACGGGTCGAGACGAAGCATCTCCTGCACCTTCGTCGCAAGCCCATCATGGTCACAGCGGAAATCGATCGGCCGCGTTGCAACGTAAATCTTCAGATCCGCACCAGCCGCGATCATCGTGACGCTCGCACCGCGCGGATCACTCGGGACAGCTGCTCGGCATCAATGGCCATATCCGTCCGCAGCACGACATCGCCAATCGCGATCTCAAGCTTGATCGCCGGAACCTGACGCTCCTCCAACGCACCTTCCACGACCAGCGGCGCGAATGTCGGCTGCGACGCCTCGCACGGCAGGCAACATGCCTCGCTGTCGAAACCGCCGTCGCCAATCGTAGATCTGCCAGCGCGTCGCTCCGTGCTTGCGCGCCACCTCGGACACTTGGGCACCGGGTAACAGACTCTCGGCGACGACCCGAGCTCTCTCAGCTTCCGAACGTACGCGGCGCCCCGATGGTCCTTCAAGAACCTCCAGCCGGCTCACCGCCCCCGTCGTTGAGCCGTCCAAATGGACGTCCTTTTTGCTGTCCAATCCCATCCCAAACCTCCGTCCAATCCGGAGGCTTCTTTCGCACAGCTATCCCGATCCCGAACTAAGGGTTCCGGCTAAGCGCTTACAAATGTATGGCCGCGGGAAGATCGATCTGCTCCAGGCCCGGCTAATCGGCGCAGAATAATCGGAGCCGCACCAAAATTGCGTCAGAGCCAATATTGCAGGCCGAATGACAGCGGTGTCTGCTTGCTAGTCATTCATTAAGAGGCTGAATTGAGCCCGGCGTGCGGCCGAACGTGCGCCGTAGCTCGACATAAGGCACAAGAGTTCTCTGAGCCAAGCGAAGATGCGGTGGAAGTTGTGGCCCACGGCCGACATTGGCGGCGTCTCCTGTGCGTCGGACGTGAGCCATAGCGGCGGTGTGAGACCGAGAGGATCAATCACCGCTGCTCCCAGCACAATCTGTCGCGTCAGCACCATATTCCATTCTTTCGCAATGTTTGCCGATTGCAGCAATCAGCGAGCGACTACGAGAGCGCACCGGCTAAGCCCGTTCTGTGGGCTTGGCCGACGATGAAGCCAGCAAAGACGTCGGACGACTGGCAGTAGCTGTGGAGATTATCCTGCCCGCATGCCAGCCAGCGCTCCTGAACATGATCTGCGTTGGTCTTGCCGTCCGGACGTTTCTCCAAATACCAGGTAATGTCATGCCGGACTGTCTTCGCCGCATTGTCCGGGCTTATACCGATCAATGGCACCAGTTCGGCTGGCAAGTATTTTAGCTGACTTAGATTCGGACCGGGATAGCCGGTCCCTTGCGTAAAGGCGGCCGCCATTTCTGCTCGACTTACAAATGCGATGAATTTCTGTGCATTCGCACTGTTCGGGCCGCCCCTCACGATTACCCAGCAATTATCGCTTATATGAGCGCCGTCCCACACCATGCGAATCGGCACTCCCTGCTTGATACCCGCCAGGGCTCGGCCATCGGGCGCACTCGTCAGCGCGTATTCGCGGTTGATGAGCAACTGTATGGGTTCCCCTCCCGCCGCCCAACACTTGGCGATGTGCGGCTTAATCTCATCGAGCTTCTTTAGTGCCCGATCGATTTTATCATCAGTCATTCGCCACAGACCCCTTTGCGTGAAGCCATCGGCGGACAGTGCAAACACTAAATCGGCGAGACCAGAATTGGCACCGAGTCCCCTCGAGCCAGGGAACTTCTTAATATTCCAGAAGTCAGCCCAGTCGTTCGGGCCACCCTTCGGAAAAGCGCGTTGATCATAAACCAGCAGATTTGCGCTTTGGAATGCAACGACAGAGTCCAGTACCCTGCGTTGACCCAATCCGGCCGCGCCAACTGGATCGGCTGGTGGATCGCGTCGCCGCTGAAGATCGCATCCTGGGACCGCGAGCAAAGGTAAAGGCCGCAGTGGTGCTTGGTGTGACCGTGGAGGGGCATAAAGCGCACCTCGTCGGGCATTTGGTTCTCCAATGCATAGTCATCTTCTACGAACGTCGCCAAACCGCGGTCCACCACAGGAAGCACGCTGTCATCGAACGATAGCTTTCGGTACGGTTTGACGCTCCCCGCCTCGATGGCGTCGCGCCACCAGTCGAATTCACCTTTGCTGATCAGGTACCGGGCGTTGGGGAAGGTGGGGACCCACTGGCCGTTGAGCAACCGCGTGTTCCAGCCGACGTGGTCGGCGTGAAGATGCGAGCACATGACAAAGTCGACCTGCTCCGGAAGGACGCCTGCACGCGCAAGGCGATGGAGAAAGGGGTTCTGCAAACGATGCCATGTCGGTTCATACGAACGCTCCTTATCATTGCCGCAACAGTTATCGAACAGGATCGTATGGTGTCGTGTGCGTATCAGATACGCATGCATGCTCAATTTCAGATTTTGCGTCTCCGCCCCGGCACCCTCGCCCTGATTCGATGCTTGGCAAGGTCCCTAGCGGGCCGTATTTGCGCCAGACAAACGACCATTTCGCCACTACCGGAGAGTTTTTCGCGCCCGAAGGCATCGGTCGTGTTGGCCACCAAGGGCACACTCAGCAGGGCCGCCGTTGATCGCAGGGGTGTCCGGGGAAATTCAGGCATAGCGGAGCTCCATCTGGTCAGGTGAGATGGTTGATTTCCGACGGCTGGGGTTGATGGGCGGAGGTTTGTCGATGGCAGCGAGGGATCGACGCGTGAGCAGGAGCTGGCCGACGAGTTCGGCGAACCTGAGCGGGAGCATTTTGATGCAGTTGGTGTGAGCGGCGATGCGCAGCAGCAGGTAGGCAATCATCGCAGCGAGCACCTGAAGGCGGATCGCGTTGTCGTTGGCGCCGAGGAACTTGCGAATATCGAGATGCTGCTTGATCCAGCGGAACAGCAGCTCGATTTGCCATCGGCTCTTGTAGAGGGCGGCGATCTCGACGGCGCTACGGGCAAGGTCGTTGGTCAGGAGTGTGATCTTGCCGCCTTTCTCGCGTCTGATCTTGATGCGGCGGAGCGGGATTGGAAGGCGCGAATCGCCCTTGCTGGTGAGCTTCACCTCGTCATCGGCAAGGATTTCGAAGCCATCCCCGTTACGCTTGCGGATGGCGCGATGCCTGAGCGAGCGAAGACGGATGCTCGTCTTCGCCCGGGTAACGAAGAAAGCCTTGCTATCATTGATCTTCTGCCACCAGTCGAAACGGCAATAGCCCTTGTCAAACACATAGGTGGTGGCGGGCTGGATTGGGGTCTGTCGGCCGATCTCGATGTCATTGACGTTCGCGGCCGTCATCTCGACGCAGGTCGGGACATCGCTCCTTGGGTCGTAGACGACATGCAGCTTCATGCCGCGGATGCGGCCGTTCCACGTCGCCCAACTGCAGACCTTGCCGAGCGGGATCGGACTGGCGTCGATCAGACGCACCATCTCCATGCCTTCACTCCGCAGCTGGCGACGCGCCATCGCCGACAGCGCCGCAAAGGTTTGCGCGAAAATGCCGATCGGACGGCGGGCATTGGCATCGGACAACGTCGAGCGCGACAGCTTGCCGGTTCCCAAGTGATAGTGATGCTGCGAATTGGCGTTGAAGCCAGTCACCACCCCGCGCAGACTGCTGTTGCCGCTAAGCTGGGCATAGATCAGCGCCACCAGATGATCCCAGCTCCTGAACGACTTGTCGTAGGCATCCCCGTCCAGACGATCCACAACCGTCTGAAACTGCCGTCGATTGATCGGTTCAAGCAGCCTTCCAAAAATGCTACCGCGATATCGCATGCTCGGCCCTCTGTGTCTCGACAACCAGAAAAGACCGATTTGCCTCGGTCCTGCCGAGCATGCACCGCGACACAGTGAATCATTCCCCGGACACCCCTGCGTTGATCGGAGAAGCGAACGGGCTCACGCCACCGGATCCAGAATTGGGAGATTCCTGATTACTCATGAAGTTTGCCTATCAGGGGCCCGCGACCGCTCTTGCGTGCCCGAAGAGAGCAACAATTCCTTCACAGATCCTATTGTTCAAATTGAGCCGAAATTCACCAATTGTCACCGCCAGCTCGATGAAATTCGACGTTTGATCACGGACGACATTTGCGCGAACATCGCGGCTTTGTGCTATACAGGGCCCCGCGACACGTTTCTCGAAATCATAATGCCCGAGACGCAGGATGTCACCCCAGCACCGTCATGGCCGTTCTTGACAACTGTGACGCCGCGCTCCCTCACGCTCGCTTCGAACGAGATCACGTTGCCATCCTTCCACATCTCCAAAGTCACGGTCTCCCGGGGGAGACTGGCGACGAAAACCGGGCCGCGTGCCGCCTGAAAACGCTGGCATCATAGTCGGCATAGGTCTGCAGAATGCCGCGGCAGGTGATTCCGTAGGTGCACATGCCGTGAAGAATTGGCTTCGGAAACCCAAATTGCTTAGCGGATTGCGGATCTGAATGCAGAGGGTGGCGGTCGCCGCAAAGCCTGTAAATCAAACCTTGATCAGGACGGGTTGGAATCTCGACGACCCGGTCGGGAGTTCGGCTCGGCATTTGATGTGGCTCGGGCTGTCCATGGGAGGAGCCGCCGAAGCCGCCGTCCCCGCGCGCAAAGTACGATGTCACGAGAGTCGCCAATGGTTCGCCCGGGCTGGCCTTCCGCACGGTCTGGAAGCGGATAACTGCCCCCTTGTCCTTGCCTTTGTCGTAGATAGCAACGACGCAAGAATCGGCCGTGATATGCGCAGCAGGCGGAAGTGTACTGTGAAACGTGATATCCCGCTCGCCGCCAACGCGATGGAGTTCAGATTGAACTCACCGGGTTCGGCGAAGCCGGCTGCGACTGAGGCAAACGTCGGCACGACCTTCAATGGCTGCGGCGTCGCCCTCGCCTCGTTCACGAAAGCGAGCTCCTTCTTGTCCAGGGGATCAGCTCCCATGCCGATGCCAATGGCGTAAAGCATCACGTCGCGATCGCTATAGCTGTACTTTTGGCCAAGTTTCTTCATGGCCATCAGCTGCTCATAGTTGATTGTCATCGCGATCTTTCTCATCGGGCCACGGCCTGGCCGAAACTACAGCGGTTTCGGCCGCTTAAATTGTTGCAGAGGAGGAGCAAGCAACGATCATTGCTTGGCTTAGATCTCTCTCCTAGCCGAAAAAATCATCCCGCTGGCCTCTCCCTCGAGCAGGCGGTAATATCCGTATTCGCCAAAGGTCTCGCGGTCGAACTAAGAGCTGCGATGTCGGCTATCAATCAAACTTCTTGAGCGTCTTTTTGGTGATAAGGCAGTCAACCGCGGTCAGCCCAGCGCCGTGGGCAGAAAGGATGACGGAATTTATATCGATCTCGCTGGTCTCCTCAGTAAGGTCCGTGCAGAGCGTGCCGAACTTCACAATGCAATCGGCCAATCCGTCCAAGTCCGTCTTTCCACTCCCCCGCGCGCCGCGCAGAACGCTTTCACCGCGCAGCCGCCCGATAGCAGCTTGCACATCGGACGCATCGAAGGGCGTCAGCAGCACCTGCATATCCTTGAGTGCCTCAACCCAGATTCCGCCCAATCCGAAGGCGACAACCGGCCCGAATTGCGGATCGAACGTCGCGCCAAGCATGATTTCCGGCCCTGATTTGGCCATTTCTTGCACGACAACTCCGGCGATCTTCGCTTCCTGCTCAAAGGCTTCCGCTGCTTTTTCCGCTGACGAAATATTCAAGATGACGCCCAGTCCATGAGCCAGCGTTGCTTACTTGCCCCATCTCCAGCCTGCTCGGAAAACCCGCTCGAGATGATCTGAATCGCTCGCACCCCAGCGGCTTCACAATCCTCAAGGACCTCGGGAATGCCCTTGCTTGGAATGGCGACCATGGCAAGGCCAACGGGATGAGGTATGGCTTTCAAGCTCGGATAGCATGGCACGCCCCGCGATCTGCGTGTAGCGCGGGTTCGCTGCAACGACTTCCCGCGCGAGACCCCATTTCTTGATATTCGTGAGAATTTCTGTTGCAAAGCCGCCCTTCTGGGGAGCTCCTACAATTGCGACAGATTCTGGCAGGAAGAGCTGGCTGATCCTTGCCGTTCCCTGCTGAAGGCGGTCCTGTTGCAGCACACGATCAACTTGCATGTTCATTCCGCCGGCTTTTGCTTTGCGTAACGATAGCGTCTGGTTTGGACCAGGTTCCAGTCCTAACGCTGAATCGCGTGCTCGCCGAAGAGGCCTCCGAGCGAGGCGAGCCGCTGAAGATGGTGGTCGATATCGCCGAACCAGGTGTCGATCATCGTCACATGCTTGAAGTAGTGGCCGATGCTGTATTCCATGGTCATACCGATGCCACCATGAAGCTGGATCGCCTGCCGTCCGAGCGCTTTCGATGACTGCCCGATCTGCGCTTTTGCCGCCGAAATGGCTCGCTCACGCTCCGTCACATCACATTCTCCAGCCATCATCGTGGCGTATAGAGCCATGGAGCGTGACTGCTCGAGTTCAACGAACATGTCGACCGCACGGTGCTGAAGCACCTGGAAGGAGCCAATTGTCGTGCCGAACTGCTTACGCGTCTTCAAGTAGTTGACGGTGATGGCATGCATTTCTGCAAAGCAGCCGACGGTCTCGGCGCAGAGGGCTGCAACCGCTTCGTCGGAAACTCGTGAGATTATCGGGAAACCGCCTGCCGGATCGCCGATAACGTCAGCGGCCGCGATCCGTACGTTCTGTAGCGTGAGCTCGACCGCGCGCAGTCCGTCCTGCGTGGGATAGGCGCGCCGAATAAGACCTGGCGCATGAGCGTCGACCAGGAAAAGGCCAATCCCATCCCTTTCCCGTACGACCCCCGCCGTTCGCGCCGACACGATGATTTTGTCCGCTACATCGCCGTGGAGAACAAGACCCTTGGTGCCGTTGAGCACCCAGCCCTCGCCGTCCCTCTTCGCCCGAGTTTCCACATCGAAAAGGTCATACCGGGATTGCGGCTCCGCGTAAGCGAAGGCAAGTTTTATCCGACCTTCGGTAATCGCCGGGACGAGATTCGCCTTCTGGGCCTCGTTCGCCCCATGCCGCAAGATACCGCCTGCGAGTACGACCGTTGCGAAATATGGCTCGAGGATGAGAGCCTTACCGAAAGCTTCCATGACGATCATTGTCTCGACCGCCCCGGCGCCGAGCCCGCCATCAGCCTCCGAGAAAGGCAGCCCAAGAAGCCCCAGCTCAGCATAGCGCGCCCACATCGCTTCACTAAAACCAGACTTCCCTGCCTGGTACTTACGGCGATCCTCAAAGCTGTAATGCTCGCGCATCAGTCGCTCGACGCCATCCTTAAGGAGCCGCTGCTCCTCGGAAAGATTAAGATCCACTAGAAAACCCTCCTGAAATGGGACCGCATCCTTGCCCCTCAAACCTATAGAACCTGCGCACTCAGCGCCTTACTGGCTTTGCTGAAGCGTCAGAGGCCGAGGACGACCTTTGCGATGATGTTCTTCTGGATCTCATCCGAACCGCTGTAGATCGGCACCTTACGTCCGTTGAAATAGGCGGGCGCAATTGATCCGGCCCACTCGGGACCGATCGACGCCTCTCCTCGGTGAAATTCCTCCTCCGACTGATAAGGTAGCGCGTAAGGGCCGATCACATCCATCAGAAGCTCGGCGGTCGCCTGCTGGATCTCGGATCCCTTGATCTTGAGGATCGAGGTCGCGGGATCCTGAGTACCCTTTTCGCGTTTCGACTGGTTGGCCACGACGCGGAGCTGCGTCATCTCGAGGGCCTTGAGGTGGACCTCGACCGCTGCAATCTTCTTGCGGAAATCGGCCCTGTCGATGAATCGCTCGCCACCGACACGCGTCCGCGAAGCAAGCTCCTTAATGCGGCGGATGCGCTCCTTCGAAAGGCCAACACAGGCAATCGTGACGCGCCCAGCGCCGAGAACGTATTTGGCGTAGTCCCATCCGCGGTTTTCCTCGCCAACGAGATTCTCGACAGGAACCCGCACGTCGTCGAAGAACACCTCGCAGACTTCTGGATAACCGTCGAACAACTGGATCGGGCGCACTGTCACGCCGGGAGACTTCAGGTCGATCAGCAGAAACGAGATGCCCCGCTGCTTCTTGGCCTCAAAATCAGTCCTGACCAGGCAAAAGATCCAGTTGGAATATTGCGCCAATGAGGTCCAGATTTTCTGGCCATTGACGACATAGTGGTCGCCTTCGCGGACGGCCCGGGTCTTGAGGGAAGCCAGATCGGAGCCAGCTCCAGGTTCTGAGAAGCCCTCGCACCACCAGTCATCGACGTTTACAATGCGGGGCAGAAAATACTTCTTCTGCGCCTCATTTCCGAAGTTATAGATAACCGGGCCGACCAAGTTGATGCCGCTGCCGGCTGGCTCCGGCGCCGGCGTCTGGCTCACTTCCTCGCCGAAGATGTACTGCTGGACCGGTGTCCACCCGGTCCCGCCGTACTCGACCGGCCAGTGCGGCACAGCCCACCCCTTCTGCGCCAGGATGCGCGTCCAGCGCACCTTGTCGTCTCTGCTAGGATGCCTGCCTGCAATCAGTTTCTCGCGGATGTCTGCGGGTATTGCAGAGCGACAGAATGCCCGGACCTCGTCGCGGAAGGCAAGTTCATCGGGAGTAAAGTTCAGATCCATCATTGCTTCCTAGTTGCGCGAGAGCCGCTCGATCGCCTATGTCTAGTATACCCGTTGGACTGAAGCCAAAATCCAAAATTAGACCACGGCGAGCCGAAAAGCCGCGCAGATGATCCAGAGTTTGAAGTTTTCACGCGCCGCGAAGCTAGGTTGTCGCGCTCCCCGACCGGTCCGGGTCAACCTCATTCGGCGCAGATGGCTAAGGACTGGCCTGCCCGAAGATGCCTTTGGAAAGGAGCCTCCAAGGAAGCTGCCTGCCAAGTATCGCGAGCCGCGCAGCCAGCCGTGTGCTCGGATTTCTGCAGAGCATAACTGCCCCGTGAGAACTCCAGGAGAGAAGCGGCCGCCCCCATCCCCACACCTTCAGCGCTGGGTTCCTGAAACGCGCGTCGTGACTGATGGATCTGATCCAGGGTTGCGCAAAGGACTCAGCCTCAAGCTAACCAGCCACAAGCTAACCAGCCACAAGCGCATCGGTGCTTGCGAATGAACCACGTTCGTGCCGGGCAGTGAGAGGCGTCGATCAGCGGCTTCACACCCTCGATCAGCAGCCGTTGCAGGCCAAACCCTCCAAGTAGCTGTACTCCTGTTGAGCAGACTACCCCTGCCCTGTCGGTGCTTCTTGCCAGACTTAAGATCCAAGAAAGGGCTGCTTCGGGTGAACGGGCTAAACGCCGGAAAACCGCGATCGTATCGAGTAAGGCTGCGCTCATCTCATCAAGCCGACCGGATTGAGATTCGCTTCCGAGCCTCTAAGTCCACCCGATATCGGTCACTGAGCATCACAGCTTTTCTCCTGAATTTAACGAAAGGAATGGCTCATGAATAATCTCATCCCCACCGCAGTGAACAAGCATTTTTCATCGAGCCACTTCGAAGCTCGTGAGGTGTTTCGCCATCATATTGGCGGGGCCGCCTTCGGTGAGGCACGAATATATCCATCGCCCGCATGCGGAGAGGCGGTCAGGCCGGGGTGCGGGCCGACCATTGGCTTTATGCCTTCGGCCGAGCTCAGATTCACACCCGACTTCGGACGTGAGGTTCGGCGACGCGTGAAGCAGCACTATTGTCCGGACAAGCCCGATCGGAAGTAAATTGTGTTGTATCGTAGCCGTCGGGTTCATCGGCAGATTGTGGAGGGGATGAGAACGTGAAGCATTACGAGCTCTGCCTTGGCTCAAACCACCAGTTGGCGTTCTGAGATCCGCACATGGCCAAAATCCGTTGAGTGAGCCGCCGCACCGCATCAGAGGTCTCCTAAAAAAAGAGGCCTACGTACGTTTTCTCGGAACTGGCCCGAGAGGGCGTCCCCTTTGGCAGATCAAAATCCCAAGCGAAGCCAACTGAATTTAGAAAGCGACAGTTATTCAGTGTGGCTGAGCGAACCAATCCAACTAGCCTCGAGAGGACAACATGGTCAATCGGATGCAATTTTACATTGATGGCGCGTGGGTTGATCCCGCCATTATGAAAACGACGCCAATCGTCACTCCGGCGACTGCAGAAGAAATGTACGAGATTGCGCTCGGTTCAAAAACGGATGTCGACAAGGCAGTCATCGCGGCCAGGCGCGCATTCGCAACCTTTTCTCGTACAACGCGCGAGCAGCGCATGGGCCTTCTCCAAAACATTCTCGAGATCTTCAAAACTCGTGCGAAGGAGATTGGGTATTCCATTTCAGACGAGATAGGGGCCCCGCTCGTGATGGCGGAACAGAACCAAGCAAGCTCTGCCATCGCTCACTTAGCAACGACGCTTAATGTGCTCCAGAACTACTCTTTCGAGGAGCGGATCGACAGTACGCTCGTGGTTCGCGAGCCTATTGGCGTGGTCGGAATGATCACGCCTTAGAATTGGCCAATAAACCAAATAGCTTGCAAAGTAGCGCCGGCGCTCGCTGCAGGCTGTACAATGATCCTCAAACCGTCAGAGTTCGCTCCTTCTTGTGCACTGATATTCGCGGAAATCCTTCACGAAGCTGGCGTACCAAACGGTGTATTCAATTTAATCAACGGTTTGGGACCTGAAGTGGGCGCTGCCATGAGCGAGCATCCAGACATCGACATGATCTCGTTTACCGGATCGACACGCGCGGGAATCGACGTTGCGAGACGAGCCGCTTATACGATCAAGCGCGTTAGCCAAGAACTCGGGGGCAAATCCCCGTACATCGTTCTTGAGGACGCCGATTTTGAAAAGGCCGTCAGCACATGCATCGCGACGCTTTTCCAAAACTCCGGCCAATCTTGTGACGCACCATCGCGACTCATTGTCCCGAAGTCTAGAATGGCCGAAATTGCGATGATCGCGAAAACAATAGCGGACAGGTACAAGGTCGGACATCCACGCGCCGAGGGCATTGATATGGGCCCTGTCGTACACCGCGGCCAGTGGCAAAAGATCCAGGCTTTGATCCAGAGAGGCATTGATGAGGGCGCCACCTTGATCACAGGCGGACTAGCAGGCTGTTGAAAAAGGCGCTCGCCGCGGGCCGGTGACCGTGATTCATTGGCTCCGACGAGATTCGGAGATCATGCGTGCGCGGCGGGGACAATCGAACGGGCGAGCTGTTCAGCTATGTTGATCTGGAGGCGCGGGTGCGGCGAGATCATCCGCTGCGAGCGATCCGGACGATGGTGAACGAGGGGCTGTCGGCGCTGGAGCACGAGTTTGCCGCGCTTTATTCGCCGATCGGACGGCCGTCGATCCCGCCGGAGAAGCTGCTGCGGGCGATGCTGTTGCAGGCGTTTTATTCGATCCGTTCGGAGCGGCTTCTGATGGAGCGGCTGGAATACGATCTGCTGTTCCGGTGGTTCGTCGGAATCGGTATCGACGACGCAGTCTGGGACCATTCTGTGTTCTCGAAGAACCGCGACCGGCTGTTGGAAGGCGACATCGCGGCCAAGTTCCTGGCGGCGGTGCTGGCGCAGCCCAAGGTGAAGAAGCTCCTGTCGAGCGATCACTTCTCGGTCGATGGCACGCTGATCGAGGCCTGGGCCTCGATGAAGAGCGTGAAGCCGAAGGACGGCTCTGGCGAGCCGCTGGCGCCATGCGGCGGGCGCAATGCCGAGGCGGACTTCCACGGCCAGAAACGCTCCAACGACACCCATGCTTCGACCACCGATCCCGATGCCAGGCTGTACCGCAAGGGTAAAGGCAAGGAGACGAAGCTGTGCTTCATCGGGCATGGGCTGATCGAGAACCGCCACGGCCTGCCGGTCGACGCCTGCCTGACGCTGGCGAACGGGCATGCCGAACGGGTGGCCGCGCTGCACATGATCGAGCCGCGTGCCGACCGGCCGACAGCGATCACACTTGGCGCCGACAAAGCCTATGATACAGAAGACTTCGTCAACGAGCTGCGCTCGATGAACGTGACGCCGCATGTTGCGCAGAACACCAGCGGCCGCAGCTCCGCGATCGACGGGCGAACGACCCGGCACAGCGGCTATGCCGTCAGCCAGCGCATCCGCAAGCGCATCGAGGAGGCGTTCGGCTGGATCAAGACGGTCGCCGGGCAAGAGAAGACCTGCTTCCGGGGCCGTGATCGCGTCGCATGGGCCTTTACCTTCGCTGCTGCCGCCTACAATCTGGTGCGGCTGCCCAAGCTGATAGCGGAGGCCGCCTGATGGCCAAGGTGCCCGGCTTCGCCAAGGCCTTTGCCGGCCGCTGGCGCATCGCCGACATGGACAACTGGGACAGCGACTTCCTCAATCTTCTCGAAGAGGCGCATCTCACCTTCCAGGGTAAGTCCGACGGTGATATTGCCTTCGGTGCGCTAAAGGGCTTTCTCGACGTCCGCTACGGCGCGCGAGACGATTCGGCCTACGCGGAGTTCTCATGGGAAGGGCACGACGAGAATGACCCCGTCTGCGGTCGCGGATGGGTTATGATCAGCACTGCTGGCAGGCTCGTCGGCCACTTCTACATCCACAATGGCGACGATTCAGGCTTCGTTGCGAACGCGGCTGAGTTCTTCAACAGCCTGCTAGGGCTACCAGAAGACACCGATAAGGGCTTCTACGTTCGCCCCACCATCTTTGCAGATGTCACAAACGAAATGACTATTGCGCGCGAGGAGATCTTCGGGCCGGTGCTTGCGATCATTGGAGCTGCGGACGAACACGACGCAGTCCGTATCGCTAATGATACACCATACGGCCTCGCGGGTTACGTATTCGCAGGCTCAACGGAACGCGCGAGAAACGTTGCTCGTCTAATTCGAGCTGGCACGATATATCTACAAGGTGGATCACTTGACAGCTCCGCGCCCTTTGGCGGGTACAAGCAATCAGGTAACGGTCGGGAATGGGGACGCTTCGGCCTCGAAGACTACCTGGAAGTTAAGTCGGTTGCTGGGTCGGTTGAGCTCAATAAGTCCTAAGCTTATCGAGGGTTAGAATTTCAAGCCTTCGACCGAGACAATTCGGGAGCTTACAATTGCGCCTCGGATTTCTCGCGATGGGCAAGCCGCACTCGTGAGAGAGCTCGTGCTGAGCTCCGTCACCACCGCGGCCGAATTCAAGGTTGCTTGTCACAAATCGGCATTTGGCGTCATACACCGCGATCCCCACGAAATCGATCACGCTGCTTGGCTAAAGCGGGATGGGGTTAGGTTGAATCGATTTGGGATTCCCAAATCAATTGATTTCTGATTCATCATGCTGGCTGGGCGGAGGCCAGCATGGATGGGCCAAGCCTTATTCTCTGGATCTTCGCAAGCGTGTGGTAGCCGCGATCGAGGGCGGGATGTCCCGCAATCAGGCGGCCAAGCAGTTTGGGGTCGCAATCAGCACAGCAATTGGTTGGATGAAGCGGTTTGATGAGACCGGCAGCGTTGCTCCGGGCCAGATGGGCGGTCACAAGCCGAAGGCGGTTTCGGGAGAGCACGCAGTCTGGCTGTCGCAGCGGATCAAAGACGGCGATTTCACCATACGCGGGCTCGTTGCCGAGCTTGCCGGACGTGGCCTGAAGATCGACTATCACTCGGTGTGGGACTACGTGCATGCCGAGAAGCTCAGCTTCAAAAAAAAGCGTGGCGGCTGGCGAACGCGATCGTCCCGCGGTCGCGCGGCGGCGAGCCCAATGGGCAAAGTATCAAGGTCGCATCGAAGCTGAACGGCTGGTCTTCATCGACGAGACCTGGACCCGGACCGACCTGGACCCGGACCGACATGGCCCCTTTGTGGGGATGGGCGCCGCGCGGGCACAGACTTCCCGCCAAAGTTCCCCACGGCCGCTGGAAGACCATGACCTTTCTGGCTGCCTTGCGCCATGACCGGATCGATGTGCCATGGTTCATCGAGGGACCGATCGATGGCGTGAGCTTTCGGACCTATGTCGAGAAGGTTCTTCTCCCCGCCCTTCGACCCGGCGATATCGTCGTCTTGGATAACCTTGGCAGCCACAGGAGCAAAGCAGTTCGCCAGCTCATCCGCTCCGCCGGCGCCAAGCTGTTCTTCCTGCCAAAATACTCACCCGATCTGAATCCCATCGAACAGGTCTTTGCCAAGCTCAAACATCTGCTTCGAAAGGCCGCCGCCCGAACCGTCGATGCCGTCTGCGCCGCCATCGGTGAAGTTCTGACTGCATTCACACCGGAAGAATGCGCGAACTACCTCAAAAACTCAGGCTATCGAACCTAATGCCATCATGCTTTAGTGTTCTGCACTCCCGCCAACTCCGTCATCAGCAGATGCCCGGAGGCAAAGAAACCGCGGGGATCACGCGCTTAGCGCGGAAGCTCCAGGTGTACCCATCGAACTTGGTCAAATTTCACGCGCCCGAGAGGACATCACCGAGACTCTCCCGTCTCCACGGCTGCAGGGTACAGCCCGCAGCTCGTTCGCTAAAACACCCCTGAATTCAATCGAGCAGGTGCTCTTCGAAGGAGTACGTCGACAGTATTTCGCAACCATCCTCAACCACCAGCCACCTCGTGCTCGCGCTTGACGCCATCCCGCTCGCGGATGGCTCCGACATCGCCGGACGCAAAGTACGAGGTGATCAGCGTCGCGACAGGTTAGCGGGTGCTGTCCTTCAGAACGCTCTGAAACCGGACGACTGCACCCTTGTCCTTCTTTGGCATAGACTGCGAGCATGGAAGAGTCGGCGGTAATGTGAACGGCGGTCGCAAGTGTGTCGTGAAAATGTGATGTCGCTCCCCGTCCAAGGCGAACAAATCGAGGTTGAAATTCATCTTACCCGGTTTCAGCAAAGCCGGAGGCTACTGAGGCAAACGCCCGCGCAACTTTTAGAGCTCACGGTGTCACTGCGGCCTCATTGAACGAGAAAGATTTCGCGTTCGTCTGCCGGCGGATAACGCATCACATCGCAATCGGCCGAACTTCCACAGGGCCATCAGGCGCTCATAATTGATCGCCATGAGCGATGAACACCTTCTTCAAAATGATCGCGACTTCAACCGGCGGTGCATGCCGCGCACAAACTCGACAGGTATGGATACTCATTCCCGCTAAGATCGGCGGTCTCATTCTCTCCGTAGGGTCAGCGAGCGCACGAGTTCGGCGATGATATAGCTTGATCGCCTCCCTCAACGTTTCGGCTCCGGGAAATGGCTTCAACTTTGGCCATTTCGAGACAAGTTCAAGCTCGAACACGACCTCAAATCGTCAAGACATCAACACTTCGACCAAATAGGGTCCGGGCGACGCAAGACCGCGCGCCAATTCCTCGTTGAATTCTTCCATCGTTCTCACTCGGGCCGCCGGAACCCCTACGCTTATCGCCAAGGCCGAGAAGTCGATGTCTGGCCGACCAAGCTCGAGCATATCCAACGCCTTGCGCCCAGGATTCACAGCGCCGACTTTGGCCAACTCACCGAACAGAGAGGCATAGGCGCGATTGTTGAATATTACCGTTGTGATGTTGAGCTCCTCGCGCGCCTGGGTCCACAGCGACTGGATCATGTACATGGCACTACCGTCGGCCTGAAGGTTGATCACGGACCGATCCGGACAAGCGATCGCAGCTCCGATCGCCATGGGCATGCCATTGCCGATCGACCCTCCCAGATTCTGCAGCCATGTGTGTGGCTGGGAAAGCGAAGTCGCTGCAAACGTCGCGGAGCTCATGGATACGCCTTCGTCAATCACGATCGCGTTCTCCGGGAGAAGGCAGCCTAGAGATTCCGCAATTGCGTCCCCGGTGAGGATGCCCGTGGCCAGCGCCGGAGGTTCAAGCGTGGCCGCCCCAGACTGCCCATCGTGCGCACCTAATTCCTCCGCTAGGCGCTCGAGCGCCTCCAGGGAGTCATCTTCGCGCCGAGACAAGGTCAAAAGGTTGGTGTCCTCGCCGGTTAATAGGCTGGGTTTCTCCGGATAAGCGAAAAATGCCACTGGAGCGCGACTGCCCACCAGAATGAGGGTGTCGAGGCCTGCCAACGCAGTTCGAGCGTCATCGATGGGGTACGGAAGCCGGTCCATCGGAACGCAGCCGGCCCCACGGTCCATACGTGCAACAAAGGGCTCCGCCATGATGCGGGCGCCGGTCTTGGCGCGGATACGGCCAGCCAGCTCCAGGCTCTCCTTTCGCAACGCAATGCCGCCCAGGAGAAGCATCGCACGCTGTCCCGAACGTAGGACATCGGCCGCCGCCTTGATCACCTCCTTAGAAACGCGAGCTCGACTTGGCGGCGCAACCGGCCCGGCTGGCCCTTCTGCCTCGTCCCAGGCCGTGTCGGCTGGGAGAATTAGCGTCACAACATGACCGGGTGGCGTAAGCGCTGCCGCTGTCGCATCCGCTCCATCGGCAGCGACCGACATCGCATCCGGCGAGGTGCGGACCCATGTGGAGAATGGCTTCGCGGCGGTCTCGATATCCGAGGTCAGCGGCGCATCAAACTTGCGGTGATACGTAGCGTGATCGCCGACGATGTTGATCATCGGCATGGAAGCCTTTAGGGCGTTGTGCATGTTGGAGAGGCCGTTGGCAAGGCCAGGCCCGAGATGCAGCAGCGTCGCCGCCGGCTTTTCGGCCATGCGCGCGTATCCCGCCGCAGCGCCTGTCGCGATGCCTTCGAACAGCACGAGCACGCATCGCATACCCTCCACCCGGTCGAGAGCGGCGACAAAGTGCATCTCGGATGTGCCTGGGTTCGCGAAGCAAGTATCAACACCGCCAGCCACCAGTGTTCGAACTAAACTTTCGGCTCCGTTCATTAAATCGGTCCCTGCTTTGATTGCGGTCCAACCTTGAAGCACCTGTGCAAGTCGTCGGCTTGATTTTGGAACACCAACGATCGTGCGGTGCGCCCGTTTAGCCACCGCTAGGAGGAAGAGTTTGGCGCGTTGATTCCGACAAGTTCCGCTCAACCGAAACCTATCCGTCTCCGCTATGCTACCGAGCTCCTTAAGCCGCATTGCGCTAACGTGTAGCCCTGTAGCGCTGAAAGTCTGCGCCCGAGATGTGAATGTGGGGTTTTCCTTCAACTAACCATCTCATGGGCGTGAAACGCGGAATCGCAGAGCGAAGCAAAAACTGGAAACTGCAGCAAAACTAATAACGAGAGGGTCTACTCTGAGGATCTGTATCCAAAGCACCGCCCCCCTCCTGACTAAGCAAGGTCACCCTTGGAGTAGCGGAAAGTGGTTGAGACGGTGCGAGAGAAGCTCACATGAAGGCCCGCGACACGAATGGCTGAACGCGCTACGTGTTTTTCCTTGAGGGCGCACCAATCGCGGCGGCTTGCTAAAGGATGAAAGGCCGGCACCTCTCGCCGTCTGCACCGAGCCTCCGCCAGAATTGCACCGCCGACAAGCTCGTCGAGCTTGCCCTGATCCGTCGCGAATTTGTGCGTCGTGCAACGCTAGGCGTGATCGATCTGGCCGAAGCCTTCCAGATGGGCGAGGCGGATATCGTCCGCCGTACCGTTACGTCGAAAGTAAACGATCGCCCTGTCCTGACTTCCCATACCAGCTCGATGGGCCACCCGGGTCGCTCATGTTTAGGCGGCGGGAAATCCTGGTGGCGCCAACCAAGCCGGAGGTGTTGCGAGCTGCCTGCGAACACGCCGTGCTTGCCTCGCCGATCCCAGCCGTGGCCCGCGCCGGCGGCTCGGCCTGTACTGGCGCATCGGGCATCGCCTCCAGCGCTGCGAGCATCTCCTTGCGAGACTTCCAATGCTGGATCGAGCAGCATCCCTACGCCGAGCAGAAAATTACGCCCACAGGGAATAACACGCGCGCCGCGGTCCAGGTCGTTGAAGAGACCGCTAAAGCGGTCGCATCGTTCCGCATCAACTGGTTCGCTGTCGCAGCAAGCGCAGGCTATCAGTTTATGAATTTTCTCGACGGGGTCCCAAGCTTATCCCCGGTGCCAGCGGCTCGTTCAATTCCAAACTGAAAGTGCAGAGTTTGTGACCATTGAAGCAGCGGCTTTGGTGCGCATTGAGGAGCTGGAATGTGCGGCCGAAGTGGTGCGATCGATTTGGATGCATCCCCTATCGCGAAGGCGACCTGCAGAATGACTAACCACCGCCGCGCTGTCGGTAGGAAGCTCGAAACTCCCTCCGCAATACCTCAGAATGGGCTCCACGTGCAGGAACAGGTCGCAATGGCGGCGCCTTTTCTTCATCAAAGATCGCGCCTGGCGCAATCACCTGAATATCGCCTGCCGGCGTAGAGACCGGTACCCGTCGTAGATGTGGATGCTGAGACACATCCTCTATCTGGTTGAGTCGCCCATACGCAAGTCCCGCGGCCTCCAGCTGGCGCATCGCCTCGTCGCTCGATATTTGCGCAAATCGATCAAGGACGATTTCATCCAGATTAGCTCTGTTACTGATACGCGCCATGTTATCGGCGAAGCCGGGCCCGCGGACGAGTTCCGGTCGGTCAAGGAATTTCGTGCAAAAGTTAATCCACTCGCGATCGTTTTGAACGGAGAAGATTACGTCTTTGCCATCGGCGCAGCGGTAGGCTCCATATGGCGCTAGAGACGGGTGATTCACTCCCGCCCGCGTAGTGTGATAGCCGCTGTAATCGAACTGAAGCACCGGAACATTCATCCAGTCCGCAATGGCATCAAAAAGCGAGACCTGTATACTCGTTCCTTCGCCAGTGCGCTCACGCTGAAACAGCGCTTGCAAAATAGCATTGAGAGCAGTCATACCGGCTGAAATATCACAAACAGAAACGCCGACCCTTGCGGGCCCGTGCGCTGTCCCCGTAATGGAGCACAGCCCAGTCTCGCCTTGCACGATCAGATCGTACGCTTTCAAATGCGACAAAGCACCGCCGCCGCCGAATCCAGAAATGTCGCAGGTTATCAGGCGCGGAAAGCGCTTGCGAAGATCCGCGGAGCCAAAGCCAACCTTTCCGATGCTGCCTGGTTTCAAGTTCTGAATGAAAACGTCGGCTTGAGCAACCATCGCATCAAGAACTACGCGATCTTCCGCAACGGTCAGGTCGAGGCAAATCGATTCTTTCCCCCGATTTAGCCAAATAAAATAGGCACTCTGCCCGTGAACGAGCCTGTCGTAGTTTCGCGCGAAGTCTCCCTCGGGTCGTTCGACTTTGATCACACGCGCACCGGCATCCGCAAGCCGGGAAGAAGCATAAGGCGCGGCCACCGCCTGCTCGACAGCAACGACGGTGATACCCTCAAGGCTTCTTCTCATGCGGATGCCGCCGCAATATTCCGAACGGATTGGGAGCGTCGGTATTTGAGGATGGAAAGCAGCCTGCTTTGCTCGTTACCGACGATCGAGAGGCCCTCATCGACGCCCATTCCAGGTTTAGCGAGCATCATGTCAGCCTGTGTAGCCACTGCGACATGTACCGCGGTCCTCGCTGACAAGTCTGTTTCGGTGCAGCTCCCACCAACATATGCACCGACCCCATTTTTCTTGCAGACCAAAACGGCGCTGGCACTGTCGGCGATCGCCCCAACGTCAGGCATCTTGATCTGAACTAGGTGAGCCGCTTTTGCTTCGGCGAAGAGCCGGATGTCGTCGAGCGTATTACATCGTTCATCGACAACAATCTTGGCTTCTGTGCCACGCCGGTCGAGAAGCGCAACAATCTTGGCGTATTCTTCGAGCTGAGATTCCGTTGATCCAAAATCTGCCGGACATTCAATATGAAGCCGGTATCCGGGAACGTCATCTGCAACCCGCGTGATGAAATCGGCAATTTTTGCCGCCTCCATACCGATCTCGAGACCAATCCAACCGTAAACGTCAAAATGCAACACAGGATGATAGCCGGGCCGTCCGATTTCAGTTGTGCGCTTGGCGACCCATTTGACGAAATCGCGAAAGGTCTCGCCCGATGTGCCGAACTTCTCACGCGAGTTGATCAATCCATGCGGAAGCACATCGACAGACTTGAGAATCATCTTGTCGACATTGATTTCTCTTGCATCCCCACTCTGAGCGTAGATCGGAACCGGCCTCTCCGGCAATGGTAAGGAAAATTCGGAGCAGATCACCTCGGCAGGGGTGGTACGGGCGATATGCGCGGCAGCGCGCAGCAAGGCTTGGCTCACGCCATATTGGATCGCGAGAGGTAGTCGCTTGTTCTCATGGTATGCGAGGACGCGTTTGCAGGCATCGAGAAAATTGGACACGTCGACCGCGAGAAGCCGTGGAATAACGACCGATCTGGTGATCGCTTCGATTGTATCGGCCTGAAAGAGCGGATCACGACCGCCCGCACCCGAATATTGTACGCTCATCATATCGCCCCACACGATGACGTCATCCGAGAGCATGAGACCGATGCTCAGCGAACGCGCCGGCGTACGGATAGCGGAAAACCCTGGAGTGAGGGGCGGCCCAACGTATCGAAAACCATCATGGGCAGCGCCGGCCCGTATTGCGGCTTGATCGTCATAAAAGAAGCTTCCGTTGCCGGGAGCCAGAATAACGTCTCTTACCGTGGGAGAGCTTGTCATCACGCACTCGATCTTATGTCTTTGTTGGAGTACCGAAGAAGCGACGAGATCGGTCCAGTCACCAATGCGGCAGCCGCTCCCGCATTCATCGGGAGCATTTGGAAGGTCCTGGCCCTCTTTTCACACGCCACTTCTGCTTGAGATAGTTCAGCGGCCGGTTGCGTGCTTGGGCGGCGTCCACAGGATGGAATTAGTTCATTCTCAAGGCGAATCCGGCGACTCATGCGAGGGACATAGGATGGGTTGAGTTCACGAGCTTAAGATTTTGGAAAGTCCTTAACCCTTCCACGCCACCCTCATAGCCATAGCCGCTCTGTTTGACGCCAGCCATTGGTGCGTCCGCAGACACTCCCTTGAGGAAATTCACGCTCACAGTACCCGCCGTCAGACTGCTGATCATTCGCCGCTGAATGTCAGGGGAGTCGCTGAAGAAATAGGACGCCAAGCCGTACTCAGTCGCGTTTGCCTCCGCAATCGCGTCTTCAATCGTGCCAAATGGGGCAACCGTAAGGATCGGTCCGAAGGGTTCTTCGTGAAGCACCTGGGTTTCAGGATGGACGTTGCTCAGAATTGTAGGTGGCCAATAAAACCCGGGCCGGTCAATGCGCTTACCACCCGTTTCGACCCTTGCCCCGCGCTCGAGGGCATTCTTCGTAAGCCGTTCCATGGCTTGGAGCCGTCTCGCGTTGGCCATCGGTCCCATGTCCGTCTCAGGATCGTCGGGTGGGCCAATCTTGAGCTTTTCTGCGGCCTGGACCAGTTTTGCTAGGAAGTCTTTGTAAACCGGTCTCGCGACCAGAATACGGCTAGGAGCGTTGCAACTCTGACCTGCGCACTCAAACTTGTAGCTCGTTATTGCTGAAACTGCCTTCGAAATGTCTGTGTCTTCAAACACTACGACAGGGGAGTGGCCGCCGAGCTCAAGAACGCATCGCTGCAGATTGCGCGCCGCGATCTTGGCAAGTTGCTTGCCAACCGGCGTTGATCCGGTGAACGAGAGAACTCGGACAATGGGTGATCCGAGCAGGTGTTCGGAAATCATTGGCGGATGTCCGAAGACAAGGCTCACAACGCCAGGCGGAATGCCCGCCTCGTGTAGGGCCTCGACGATAAAAGTGCCCGCGCTTGGGGTTTCTTCGGCCGCCTTCAGGATGACTGGACAACCGGCTGCGATAGGGGCGGCAAGTTTCCGCGCGTTAAGGACGGCAGGATAGTTCCACGGCGCGAACGCAGCAACTACACCAATCGCCTCCGGCGCGATTACCCTTTTCTCGTCTATCGGAAATGGGGCCGATAGTTCTTCTGCGTGAATACCTGTCCATTCCAGCGTTTCGACCGCGCGCGCGTACTCTCCGTTCGCTTCAGCCAAGGTCTTGCCTTGTTCTCTGGAAAGCGCTGCCCCCGCAGCATCGATTTTCTGCTTTAGAATTTGTGCCGCACGAACGAGAAGCGCCCCCCGTTCAGTGGCCGGAGTGTTGGACCAGCGCAGCAAGCCGGCTTGCGCAGATGCCAACGCATCGTCGAGATCTGATGAGGATGCAATAGCCACACGCCCGAATTCCTGCTCGGTGGCGGGGTTGATAAGGGCCAGATCAGTGCCGTTACCGCCTGAACGCCATGCCCCATTGATGAAGAGTTTGTAACCTATGCTATCGGACATGCGTCGATCGTCGATCCGTTTTGAAGTTTATCGTAAATGAACACGCTCAAGTTCGCACTTGAACATAGCTCGGGTGGATACGCCGGCACTTGATCCGCCTGTACGTTCAGCAAGATCGGTGATTGAGACAACGATGTTACCCTGCAGCATCTAGCCAAAGCGAGCAGTCCATCACCTCGAATGCCCTTGCCAACTGAGCCAACTCTCAAAGGAATTAGTGATCGTTCCCTTGAATGGTGCCAGGGGTAGCTGCGGCGACCATTCTTTAGATCCTCTCACCGGCTCGCACGAGCTCATCCATCACGCAGCGAACTGCACTTTCGGCGATCGATACGATCTGATCGATTTCACCCTTGGTGGTCACGAGCGGCGGAGCGAAGCCAAGAATGTCACCATGCGGCATGGGGCGGGCGATCAGTCCACGGTCGCGTGCTGCCTTGGAAATGCGAGCACCAATCTTGAGCGATGGATCAAACCGCTTCTTGCTATCGCGATCAGCGACAAATTCGAGTGCCCCCATCAGGCCGACGCCACGCACTTCGCCAACGATCGGCAACTGCGCAAACTTCTCCCTGAGTTGAGCTTGGAAATAGCCACCAACTTCGCGTGCGTTGCCAGGAAGGTTTTCCTTCTCGACAATATCGAGAACCGCATTTGCTGTAGCCGCGCCAATCGGATGACCAGAATAAGTGTAGCCGTGCGAAAATGCACCGACCTTGTCAGCGCCCTCCTCGAACACTTTGTAGACCTTCTCTCCGACGATTGCAGCCGAGAGCGGGAAGTAACCGGACGTCAGCCCCTTCGCCACCGTGATCAGATCCGGCTCAATTCCGTAATGCTGAGAGCCGAACATTGAACCCGTGCGGCCAAAGCCGGTGATTACCTCGTCAGCAATCAGTAGTACATCATGCTTCTTGAGCACCGCTTGGATCGCATCCCAATAGCCTTCCGGAGGCGGTGTAATGCCGCCTGTGCCTAGCACCGGCTCAGCGATGAATGCACCCACGTTTTCCGGGCCGAGGCTTTCGATGAGTTTGTTAAGCTCAACCGCCCGGCGGGCCGAGAATTCTCGTTCGGTCTCGCCAGGGTTCGCCCCCCAATAGTGATGCGGGGCTCCTGCGCGCGCAATATGTGGCAGCGGCAGATCCATGTAGTCGTGGTAAAAGCTCATGCCCGTCATCGAGCCAGACAGGACGCTGCAGCCGTGATAGCCACGTTCACGGGAGATGATCTTTTTCTTTTTGGGCTGGCCTCGAAGGTTGTTGTAGTACCAGACGAGCTTGGCCTGCGTCTCGTTGGCGTCCGAGCCAGACATACCGTAAAAGACTTTACTCATCTTTCCGGGCGCCATCTTAACAAGCCGATCGGAGAGGATCGCAAGCTCGTCCGTGGTGTGCGCGGCGTAGCAATGATAGTACGCAAGACGGTAGGCTTGACGCGAAATGGCGTCGGCCACGTCGGTGCGACCATAACCAACATTGACGCAGTACATTCCCGCGAACCCGTCGATCAGCTGGTTACCATGGGCGTCCTGGATGCAGATACCCTTACCAGTTTCGATGATCGTCGGCTCCCCAAGCCTGCCTTCAGCGAAGTCCTTGAGCTGCGTGAAAGGATGCAGGACGGAGTTTTTGTCCTTTTGGCTGATTTCTTTGATGTTTATGGTCATTATATGCTTCCTGATGAGCGCGCAGATCGGTGTGCACACTATGCGCGGCGCTCGAAGCCGAATGTCCCTGATTTTCTGCACCTTACGGCCGAAAATCTGCTCCTAGTGGGGCTGATGCGACGCTTTGGCGAGCTAGCGTATTCTCGGTCGCATCAGCCACGGATCCCGCGCCCAGGGAGTTTGGTTACCGGCGCGAGGTATCGGCCGGTGCGCGACGCCGCGACGGCGCAACCTAATTCTCTGGCGAGCGAGTTTCTGCTCGAGCGCTTCGAAGATGTTGTCCAAAGCTTGCACGCAAACCCATTGAAGCAAAGCACTGCTTCCGCAGCGCCCGTAATGAATTATCGCTTTAACATCGCGAGTCATTAGAGAGCGTTTGCTAGACGATCGCTAGCTATACATCGCGAGTTGCCAGATCCGCAGCATGGAGCAGATCTTTTGGGCTTTCCCCTCGGACGAAGGTGAGATCCGTTAGACCTAGTGTCCCGCGTCACCAGTTCGCAATCATAGATTCGCAGTAGATTCGCGTCGCTCTGCCAAGGATGGAGGCAAACAGCGACGGAGTCTCCAATGGAGCCGAACATAAACGAGGCGATAAGAGCCTTCAAACTGTTTGTGTGCACTCTTAGGAGCACCGTTAGAAGAGTCATCTTCGACAAGAGTGCTCACAATGGACGACCATTCGGACGACATAAAGCGACCGTCCCCACGTATCAACGTGTATGCTGGCAACGCTCGACGCGCTCTTGGATTGAAAACGACGTTCAGTGATCAGGTTTCGATCGTGAGGTCACCACGCCCAGGGAGGGCACCTCTCGAACGTGCCAGCAACAGTATCGGGAACAGTTGTGCTCGGTCGAGGACGTAGGAGCTATGCTCTTACTAAAGTCAAATTCAGGGGCGGACACTGCATTACTCCGCGCGGGTACACGGCGGTAACAGGATTTCCCCAGGCAACGATATTCCGAAGCCATTCAAATTTGGTCAAACCTAAATCTTGCACTCCATAGATGGCGGGGCAGAACTGGTTGGATGCCCTTCGCTTCGCACCCGACCAGCTCGCGCCCACCAAAACTCAGGCAGCCAGCACCGTCTCAACCAAGTTCACCCAATACCCAATGCCATATGGCAGGGCTTCATCGTTGAAATCGTACGCTGGGTTGTGCAACCCTGCGCTCGATCCATTGCCGATAGAAATGAAGGCTCCAGGGCGCGCCTCAAGCATATACGCAAAGTCCTCAGATCCCATTCGCGGTTTCAGCTTATCGTCGACCGACGCGGCCCCCACGAGACCGCGTGCCACCTTGATCGCGAGATTAGTCTCATCCCGATGGTTGAAGGTGACGGGCTCAAGTCGACGGTACTTCAACTCGACGTCCCCTCCAAATCCGCGCGCGATACCTTGTGCAGACGCCAGAATCTGTCGTTCGGCGAAGTCACGCAAGCTGGGCACGAGGGTTCTGACAGTACCGCTCATTTCAACGTGAGAGGGGATGATGTTGTAGGCCTGTGCGGCACTTAATTTAGTGACCGAGATTACGAGCGACTCGAGCGGGTTGGTATTGCGCGACACCAACGTCTGCAAGCCTAAGATGATCTGGGCTGCGATGACAACAGGATCGATCGTATCATGTGGCCGAGCGGCGTGGCCGCCCCTGCCCTTCACGATGAGATCAAATTCGTCAAGCGCCGCCAACGTTCCGCCCTCGCAAATACCGAACTTGCCGACATCCATGCCTGGCAAGTTGTGCATGCCAAACACTTGGGAAATGCCGAATCGGTCCATGATTCCTTCCTGGACCATTTTTTCGCCACCGCGCCCATCTTCTTCCGCAGGTTGGAAGATCAAGGCGACCGTTCCCCTGAATTTGCGCGTATTCGCAAGATATTTTGCGGCGCCCAGCAGCATGGCCGTGTGACCGTCGTGACCACACGCATGCATTTTGCCCGGTATTTTCGATGACCATGGTTTATTAGATGCCTCAAGTATTGGCAGAGCATCCATGTCTGCCCTCAACCCGATTGTCGGCCCTTCTCCACCCACACCCTGAATCAACGCCACGATACCGGTTTCAGCTATTCCCGTTTCGATGTGATTGATGCCGAAGGAAGCCAGCTTCTCTGCTACGAAGCTTGCCGTGTTGTGTACCCGATAATCCAATTCGGGACCTTCATGGAGGTGACGCCGCCACGCGGTCGCCTCGTCCTGCAGACTCCGGAAAGTTTCAATGCCGTTCATGTCCAGCCCTCAAGTTTCAAATCACGCGCGATAGAGCGCGTGCGACGTACGACTGAGTATTTCGGCGCCGCGCTCAGTGATTACGACATGCTCGCTCGTCCCAAACAAATAACCGCTTTCCCCAAACACAAGGAGCGGCATGTGGAACGTCATTCCGGCCTCAAGAACATCTGCAGCATCCGGCTCGAGGCTTATGTTGCCCCGCTCTGTCCAGTTGATGCCGGTTTGATATCCGGTGCGGCTTCGAAGGGCGTTCGGGCGTCCGGATTTGTCGATCACCTTACGCGCGGCGGCATTGACCGCTCCTGCCGTGACACCCGGCTTCATCGCGGCGATTAGAGCCTCAAGAGACTCTTCCGCCAGCTCGTGCAGAGCCTCTGTCTCAGCGTGCCGTCCTAGCACCGCGCTGCGGATGATCCCCGCGGCATAGCCATTTTTGATGCCGCCGATTTCCATATACGCAGGCTGGTTATTCTTGAGCGGATGCTTGCTTGGGGCACCATGCGGCAACTTCGTCCTATCGCCAAACAGGAGATTGGTTGAGGGCGGTCGAAGTTGCCCGCCCGCCTTTTCCACCTCCGTCTCGATCGCCCTCAACACCTCAATCTCAGTGATGCCGTCGCGCAGTGAGGCCTGAAAGGTCCGCACAGCGATATCGGTAATAACCATCGCATCTCGCATGACCTGGAGCTCCAGATCGTTTTTGATCGCCGCCACTGATGCAACCAAGTGAGTGGCATCGGCGACCTTCATGTCCGGTAGCCGGGCCTGAAGCGCATACACATCGTTCGGAGCGAGATTCCAGCAGCCAAGCTCAAAACCGACTCGCTTGTTCTGCAAGCCATTTCGGTGAAGTACGTCGGCACATACTTTTGCGAAGTCCGGCTGCTGCGTATACCCCACAATATCATCGACGCAGCTATTCGCGCGAACCGCTTGAGTATCGAAGTCTCTGACTACATAGGTGGGAGCCCGCCCCGGGACGAGGATCAACGGGAACGGCGCGAAGTAACCGCCACCTCCGTTGTATCCAGAGAGATACAAGAGATGACCATGGGCGGTGACTACAAGCGCGTCCAACTTCGCCCGCGCCATCGCCTCGAACAACTTCTGTTGCCGGCGCTCATACTCGGATTTCGGGAATGCGATACCGGTCAAAGGAATCGCGGACGACGTTGCGGCCATATATTGTCTCCATTGCTCTCTGGGGACATTAGATTTGCATTTCTGTTGGTATCGTGCGTTCTTCGGTGCATATCCGCAGCATTGCTGCGCTCCTAGCCATTTTCACGCCCAAAATCGCGACATGTCCGCTCCCGGCTGATTACATGTAACGAGCTCGGCGCCGCAGCAGTTGCTCATCGAGCAAAGCGGCATCACAATGCGGAAGTCCCCGTCAAGAGGCCGGCTTCTTTAAATGTGCAACAGATTCAATACTTGATCCCTTGGATACCCTCCATTGAGTATTCTATTCAAAGATATCGAGGACGAAGTCCTTAGAGAGGCTCTCCAAACAACTGGCGCACATGAAGGGCAATTCGATTCAGCAACGTTGACGAAAATGGTTCCGTCCGAGAGTCACCCGTCCCGCGATCCCGATAGACGTCAAGAGACTTGGCAGATCCGCATCGACAGCGTGATAACCGAGATAAGACGAACGGAGGCGGAGAGTTCGTTTCTTTTCGGCACCGCGTCGCGGATGTAGCTTGATGCTTGTCTGTGGGCTTACCTGGCTCTGACTGTGCGTCTGGCCATCTCAAAGCTGCAAATTACTGCTTCGAAGCTACTCGACTTTCCCTGGGAGCGGCAGCAGATCGATTGGCCAAGTCGATGAAAAGAGACCTAGCGCACCACTGTGGCCACCTCAGCTAAGTCTAAGCTTCCTCGCACGTAAGTCTAATTTGCCGGCTCCCGGAGTACCGAATTAATCAGGCTCAACTCTCGCACGGAACCTCAATCGGAACCGCAAAGCCGGCTTTTACGCGATCTAATATCACCATCGTCTTGAAGCTCTTGATGTCTGAATTTTGATAGAAAAACCGCTGAGTGAACTGATCATAGTCTTCCATGCTCCGCGCGGTAACGTAGAGAAGAAAATCAGGTTCGCCGGTGACGGAACAGCCACTTACGATTTCAGGCGACGATTTGATAGCCTTCTTGAATCTCTGCATTATGTCAGGACTATCCCGATCCAGATTTACAAACACGAGCATTTGGATGGGTCTTCCTACCGCCTTCGGCGAAACGATTGAGACATCGCCCTCGATGAGGCCGTCCGAACGGAGTCTCTTCAGCCGTCGCTGACACGCGGTCGCAGAAAGTCCCGCCATCTCACCGATCACGTCGGAGGTAAGACGGTTGTTCTTCTGCACGATCTCGAGAATGCGAGCATCTATTCGGTCGTATCGCATATGGGCCCCTCCCGGTAACCTTCATCGAGAAACAGCTGTTCAATGCAGGAAAATATTCGAATGACAGCAAACAGCGACACAAATCTGTTTGTCACATTATCCTGAACGCCGAGCGCATTCAACCAATGACAGCGCGAAACCCCGCCAATACGCGTCCTCCTCACGGTCCGTAATTGGATTGCTTTGCGGGCTGCGTTTAGGCAGCTTGACGCGCCGCGAACGCCAGTTCCAGGCGGTAGTTCTCGAATCTGGTAGCGGGGCGATACGACTGCCGCAACTCACGTTGGATATCGGATATGAGAAACGCGCATGATCCGGGAGGCGGGTGAATGTATGATTGCGCCTTCATGCTTGCCTTTGTCGTACACCTCAATCACGGAGCACCGGGTCACGATATGCGTAGCGCAAACGCGTCGTGAAATGCGATGTCACGCTCGGCTTCCGAGGCGACGGAGGTGAGATTCATTTCAACGGGTTCAGCGAACCCAGCTCAGACGGCGCCGGTAGCGCAATCTTGTTTACGACAGAGAACTCTTTGTCGTGCATGGGATCAGCTCCCATGCCGATGTCAAGAGCCTAGAGGGTCAGGCCCCCGGTGCCGTAGCTGTCTTCTTGCCGAGACTCTCACGGCCATCAGCTGCTCATAATCGATTGCCACGGTGATCTTTCACTACACCAAGGCTTCGCCACACTTGTAGAGCCGTCGCCCCGTTTAGGTTCTTGGGAAAGGAGAACAAGACCGAGCAACGGTCGTCGCTGACCCAAATCTCGCCAACCCCACAGCTCGCTGAGAGCGGCGTGTCTCCTCATGGGCGGAGGTATGTTCGCCTTCGGCAGCATCTTGACCAATCGTATCTAGCGGCTAGAGATAGCCCCTTCCTCCTTAAACTTCTTTGAGCTTCTTTTTGGTGATGAGGCAGTCAACGGCTGTTAGTCTGGCGCCATTGGCGGAAATGATAACGGGATTGATGTCGATCTCACCGATCTCGTCGGCAAGATCGGTGCAGAGTGTGCTGAACCGGACGATGCACTCGGCCAATCCGTTCAAGTCCGTCTTTGGCCCTCCCCGCGCGCCGCGCAGAACGCTCGCACCGCGCAGCTGTCCGATCGCTGATTTGACATCCTCCGTATCGAAGGGTGGCAGCAGCACCTGCACGTCCTTGAGCGCCTCAACCCAGATTCCGCCCAAACCGAAGGCGATGACCGGGCCAAATTGTCGGTCAAAAGTCGAGCCGAGCATCATTTCGGGGCCGGACGTGGCCATCTGCTGCACTACCACTCCAGTGATATGCGCTTCGGGGCGGTGCGACCGGACTGAAGCCACGATCTCGTCGAACGCCGCCGATGCTTGCTCGGGTGAAGAGACGTTCAGGACAACGCCGCCCACGTCGGTCTTGTGCACAATCTCGGCTGCCTCGATCTTCATCGCCACAGGGAACGTGAGACCCTGCGCGATGCGGGCGGCTTCATCGGCTCGCGTGGCCAGCGCTTCGCGTGTGACTGGAATTCCGTAGAGCGCGAGCAAACGCTTGCCTTCACGCTCAGTCAGAACGTCCCCCTTGGCCTCGCGGATGATGCGCACCGCCTCAGAATAGTAGGCGCTGCGCCGGCCCCATCGGTTCGACAGGCGATCGCCAAGCTTGCGGTCGCGAAGAAACTCCGCATAGGTCATCAGAGCAGAGAGTGCCTTCAGCCCGGGAGCCATTCCCTGCAGAAAAGGCATACCGTCGAACTCGGCCTTAGGATCGAGCATCGGAACTTTCGGATCGAGAGACGTATAGAAATGGCCCCCAGCGAGGCTCATCACGGAGAAGACCACCTCTGGAGCCGCCGCCGCCGCTCGCGTCAGCGCTTGGCCAGCGACCGAGCGCATATCCAGGCACGTAGGAAAGCCACGCCCCCAGACGACGACGTCATAAGCGCCGCAGGTGGCGAGCGCGTCTAATGACTCATCGATAATGCGTGCATCGTAACCGGCTTGCGCGGTGAGATCGAGCGGATTGCTCAAGTTGCCGAACTCGGGAAAAACTACCTCAAGCCGAGCTTTCACCGGTGCTGGCAGCGGTGGGAATTCGATGCCGCAGGAGTCGCCGAAGTCAGCTAAAATGCTAGCGGCGGTGCCGGAAAGGGAGGCGAACGCCACGCGCCGCCCGAGCGGCCGCTTGGCCGAGGAGAGCGCAGCCGCAGTCTCAATCAGATCATCAACGGTATCGACCCGGATCACTCCGAGCTTCTTCAATACGGCATTGATCGCGACATCCGAGCCCACCAGCGAGCCTGTATGGGCCAAGGCGGCCTGGCGAGCATTTTCGGAGCGGCCGACCTTGATCATCACGATCGGCTTGCCCATGTCGGCGGCCCGCTCGCACGCCTTGATGAACTCCAGCGGGCGCTTGATTTGCTCACAGTAGCAGGTGATGACGCGGGTGTCGGCCTCATCGACAAAGTAGTCGATGAAATCCGCCACATCGAGGCAGGCTTCGTTACCAACTGTAACGACGCGCCCGATACCAATCTGACGAGCCAGTAGAGGCACTAACAGGCTGTAGACGAGGGTGCCACTCTGCAGGATGGCACTAATTCCGCCCGCCTTCATCGTGTGAAAGTCTAATGGGACCGCCATCAGCCGATTAGCCGCGTTCATCAAGCCGAAGCAGTTTGGACCGACGACCGGGATGCCCGTCCGTTCGGCCCACTCCGTGAGCCGGCTCTGCTTTGTGATCCCTTCCCCGACCTGCTCAGCAAAGCCGCTTGAGATGATCTGAATCGCTCGCACTCCCGCAGCTTCGCAATCTTCAAGTATTGCGGGAACAGCCCTACTTGGAATGGCGATGATGGCGAGGTCAACCGGGTGAGGTATCGCCGACAAACTCGGAAAGCACGGCACGCCCTCGATCTGCTCGTAGCGAGGGTTCACCGCAACGAGCTCGCCCGAAAAGTCCCATTTTTTGATGTTCGCAAGGATTTCGGTGGCGAATCCTCCTTTCTGTGAGGCGCCCACGATTGCGACGGATTCCGGCCGAAAAAGCCGGCCGATCCTTTCGGCCATATCGCGCTGAGTGCTCTCGTGATTCAGCACACGATCAACTGGCATGTTCAACCCGTCCTCTTGTTTTCCGCTCTAGTTCCACAACCTTATCGCCCAGAGGAAGCCTCGCGGGGAGCCACAGTGGGCCGATGCCGGGCACCGTCATCTCGTCAGCCGGGTGAAGCGCCGGCACTCGATCTGCCAAACCACCCCTAACATCAACGATGCGTGTCGGCGCAGGAATCACGGCCGCTCGACCCTGCGGTTTGAAAGGCGCTGTTGAGGTCGACGGGATAGACTTCCACTTGCGATAGCATCACAGATACCTGTCACCAAGGAATTGTGTTGCCTTGGTAGTCTAGGAAGGCCCCGCTTGTAGCGGTTGTAAGCTCGGCGATCCGGCAGATCAGGCCGCGTGCACTATCTTCTGCGGAAATTGACGCGGCGGATGCGGCCCCCCGCGCGCCGGTCATGTCGGTTCGGACAAAGCCTGGGTTGAGCAACGCCACCAGAACACCATCGCCTGCCCAGTCTCGCGAGAGAGCACGCATTCCGCTGTTTAGAGCCGCCTTTGAGGCGCGGTAGGCATATCTCTCGCGGGCGTTTGAGGTAGGAGGCCAGTCGATGCTAACGGATCCAAAATCGCTAGTGATCGCCACCAGCTTTTTTTCGCGTCCGCGCAACAGATTCTCTCGAAGCGCCTGGGCGATGAGCATCGGAGCGAGAGCATTGACACGTAACACGGTGATCCAACCCTCGGGGTCGATGCGATCGGGCGACTGATCCTTGGGTGTGCCATTGATCCCGGCATTGTTGATGAGGATGTCGATCGGCTGATCGGCTAGCGCGCGCTTAAGCGACGCAATCGACACTTCGTCGCTCACGTCAAGCTGCACAATCCGCGCACGATTCGCAGACGCGGCGACAAGATCTTTTAACTCATCGGCCCTTCTTGGATCGCGGCAGCAGGCAATGACCTCGGCACCATCAACCGCGTATTGCCTCGCAAGAACGAGGCCGATTCCTCGATTCGCACCCGTAATCAGAACTGTAGTCATGTAACGAAAATCCCAAGGTTGTTTGCTGTTATGTCGGCCGTCGCCAATCCTCGAAACATCAATTCAAACGCAGAACCCTTCCTCATCAAGCTTCTTACGGGATACAATAGCAGGAAAGGCAACGCATGGTGGCGGCAAAACTGCCACCAAGGGACGCGCATATTCTGCGGACAAAAAAACACGAGCGCTGACTGTCAGTTCGAAGCGAGATAGGTGTTCTCTACCGAACTGCTGGCCTTGTCGTTATTGCTCCGCGTAAATCTCGTGGTATGCGCCATCCCGGCTAAAATTCGATAGGTCTTGCACACCACCATGGCTGTGCGGTTATCGCAAATGCTGGTCATCGCGTCTTCTTGGGTGACCGGGAGTTTAGGCGTCCCCCTGGTCGGTTCATCACTAGCCATGGGCGATTTAATCTCTTTTCGAATGCAGGCTCTAGCCTGTCTAGTCGGTTGCGGATCAGGCTTTGTGCGTAGCAGTCCATAACGCGATTGAGATCGCACGTGTCGGGGCCTCAATCGCGTCGAGAGAATTGCGGAACTCTGTCCACGGAAACTACTGAACGCGGAGCTGGCGATATACAAAATGGGCGGCACGCGTCAGCAAAATTCAGCAAGCTATTCTGTGAGGATTGTTGCGTCGTTCGCCGCCCACGACGCGACGCAGGCATCGCCGACCTCGGGCATTGTTTTTGCCGTTACGTTCAGCACCTTCGATATCAGCTGTAGTCCGCCTTCGCTCCTGAATTCGAAGATTGTCGCATCGCCAACGAACGTCATGCCGGTGATGTGCCCCTCCATTCCGCCGGGGGCGCCGGCGGCGCTCGTTTCGAGATGCATATGCTCAGGCCGCACGCACAGCGTCGCGTCCCTGTCGGGATCCTTCCAGGTCGGGCCTGGCAGGGTTTCGCCGGCGGGACCCTGCACGGTACCGGACTTGAGTTTGACGGGTATTAAATTGACTTCACCTACGAAACCCGCGACGAACAAATCGGCCGGCCTGCGATAGATGTCCTTCGGGGCCGAGACTTGGCGAATGCGGCCCTCGTGCATCACCGCAACTCGGTCGGACATGGCAAGCGCCTCATCTTGGTCGTGCGTGACGTAGATCATTGTCTTGCCGACCTCCTTGTGCAGGGTCTTGATCTCGTTCCTCAGATGCTCGCGCAGCTTCTTGTCGAGCGCGCCCAGAGGCTCATCAAGGAGTAGAACGGGTGGATCGAAAACCAGAGCGCGAGCGATCGCCACTCGCTGCTGCTGACCGCCCGACATCTGGTGGGGGTAGCGCGAGGCCAAGGCGCCAAGATGCACTTGATCGAGGATGTGCCGCACCCGTGTTTCGACCTCAGCCTTTCCAATACGTCGCATCCGAAGCGGATACGCAACGTTTTCGGCCACCGTCATGTGTGGGAACAGGGCATAGTTCTGGAAGATCACGCCGAGCTCGCGGCGGTGAGGCGGCAGGTGCGTGATGTCCTTCTCGTCGAGCAGGACCTGACCGCTGTTCGGCAGCTCGAAACCGGCAATGATCATCAGAGTCGTTGTCTTTCCCGATCCGCTCGGTCCAAGCAGCGAGATGAACTCGCCGGGTGACACGGAAAGACTGACATCCTCGACGGCGATCGCGCTACCGTAACGCTTCTGCAGGTTACGCAGGGCGATGCCTCCAGTTTTCACATCAGTGCCGCTCGCGGTCGCTTTCATCAACATTTCAGCTCCCTAGTGTCAATTTATCATTTGGCTTCGATTGCCTGTGCCCACACAGGACGTCAGGCGCTCTTTTTTCGCTTGAGCAGGGTCCCGACGACAATCACAATTGTCGCAAACAGCATCTGTAGCGTGGCTACAGCAGCAATGGTGGGACTAATGTCCTGCCGGATTCCTTCCCACATGCGCATCGGCAGGGTCGTTATCTTTCCGATACCAAGGAACAGCACGTAGACGACGTCGTCGAATGAGGTCAGGAAAGCAAAGAAGCTGGCGACGATGAGCGCCGGCGTGACGAGCGGGGCGACGATGGTACGAAAGGTCGCCCAAGACCCGGCACCAAGACTGCGAGCCGCCCGCTCGTAGCTCGGGTTGAGGTCCCGCAGGTTGGCAACTACAATCACCACCACATAGGGGATGGCGTGGACCGCATGTCCGAGCGCCAGGCCGAACTCGGTGCCCTGCAGTCCGAACCGCGCCAAGAGGAAATAGGTCGCGACGGCCACGATAACAGTCGGCATGATGATCGGTGAGAGCAGAAGAGCCACCATTGCTCCGCGCCCCGGCATGGCGCCGCGCGACAGACCGAAAGCTAGCATGGCGCCCAGCGTAGTCGCCATTGCAACCGCCATCAGCGCAATACGGATGCTGGTGAAGGTCGCGCGCACCCACAGCGTATCGAAAAGAAAGGCTTCGTAGTTGCGCAGCGAGTAGCCTGGCAACGGGAAGACAAAGTAGGACGAGGCGCTGAATGACAGATATGCAACGATCAGGACTGGCAGCAGGAGAAGCACAGCCAGAAAACATGCCAGGATCGGGACACCTCGACCTCCCATCGACGGAATCCAGCGATCAAGAGCGTTTGCCGCCGAGCCGATCCTCATCAACATTTTGGCACCTATCTGACGGCGGGCAAGGGTCGAACCGAGCTTGCCATCGGAGAAACCCAGAAGTTGCTCAATTGGAAAAAAGCGCGAGCCAATCCACAAGATGCTCAGGACAGCCATCAGAAGGACGACCGAAAGCGCAGCGCCGAAATTCCAATTGAGTTGCTCCAGGATCTGAGAGCTGATCGCCATCGTGATCATGACGTCTGACAACCCGCCCATCAAGGCTGGTGTAATGTAGAAGCCAAGACAGTAGATGAAGACGAGCAGCACCCCTGCAATCAGGCCCGGGAGGCTAAGCGGCAGAAAGACAGTGAGGAAAGCCGCGAGTGGGCTTGCTCCGTTGGCCCTAGCAGCGCGCATCAGCTTCGGGTCAATGCTGGACATGACCGTGTACATCGGCAGGATCATCATGGGCATGACGATGTGGGTCATGCCGAGAATCACGCCGAACCGGTTATAGAGCATTGCAATTGGTTGAGACGCCCAGCCGAGTTCAAGCAGATATTGGTTAATGACGCCATTGCGCCCGAGAAGGACAATCCAGGCGAAGGTGCGCGCCAGTGTGCTGGTGAAGTAAGGCAGCACGACTCCAATAAGCAGAACGGTACGCAACGCTGTGCCGGCCGTCGTGAGAGCGTAGGCGATGGGATAGCTAAGCACGAAGGCGAGTGCAGTGACCGTAACGCTGATCTCTAGCGTGTTGCGCATCACGGTCAGATAGACGGGGGTGTCGCCGATGCGAGTGAAATTCGACAGAGTCCAGTTTGGCATCCCAAACGCGAGCAACAGAAGCCCCGTGAGCGGCACGACGAAGAGCACCACGAGGAAGATACTGCCGGGCAGCAAGAGCCAGGCCCACGGCGTGGGCCAAGGCCGCGAATATTGCGCCTGGTCTTTGACTACGATGGAACTCATTGTGCCCGCCATGATAGCCAGCGCTCCTGGAGGTGGTCCAAATTCGTCTTTCCGTCGGATCGCTTCTTGGCGAGCCAAGCGGAATCTTGTTCTACCACCATCGATGCAACCTCCTTATTGATATTGAGCAGCGGAAGAAGATCAGATGGCAAAAACTGAAGTTGATTCGTATTGGGACCGGGAAGCAGCGTCCCGAGTGTGAAATTGGCGGCGTTTTGGGCGCGATTTACGAACGCGATCAGCTTCTGCGCATTCGCGGTGTTAGGGCCACCTTTTAATGGCGCCCAATACACATAAACCAAGTTACCACCATCCCAAACAATGCGAATGGGCGCCCCCTGACGGATGGCCGCTAAAGCGCGGTTGTCTCCGCAGCTCGTCATTTCCAGTTCACCGTTCAGCAATAGCTGAACGGGCTCGCCGCCCGCGCTCCACCACTTCGTAATATGCGGCTTGATCTGATCGAGCTTCTTGAAAGCTCGATCGAGCTTGTCCTCCGTCATGGGCCACCGATCCGCTGCCGGTAACCCATCGGCTGACAGCGCGAATGGCACATTGTGCCGGACGTTCGAGGCGAGCCCGCGCGGCCCCGGAAGCATTTTCAGGTCCCAGAAGTCCGCCCAGCTTTTTGGCTCCTTATCGCGGAAGGCGCGAGCATCATATGCGAGCACCGTTGTCGCCCGGTAGGCGACGGCCGCGTCCTCAAGACGATTGCCCGCCGGAACGCCTGCCAGCGATTCCGCATCCCACAAGCTATAATCGATGGGCTCGAACATGCCGGCTTCGGACATAGCCGGATAAGTCTGCGCGTCGATGAAGGCCAGATCCCAATCCATCCGACCAGCTTCTTTCATCGCCTTCACTTGAGGCTCAGCAAAATCTCCAGTCACATCGACCACAGCAATGCCCGTCGCCTTTGTGAAAGCTTCATAAACGTATTTTCGCGCCCCCTGCGTGAACGAACCGCCGTAGCTGAAGACGACAACTTCCCCACTGCCGGCAAGCTTTTCCTGCGCCCAGGCCGCGCTCGCGTTCGCAACAACGGGCGCGCTCAGCAAAGCCGCCGTCGATCCAAGAAGCGAGCGCCGGCTCAGGCCCCGACGTAAATGACCAAGGCAGTTCTTTTCGGTCATGGCACCCCTCCCGACGCAGCACTACATGGTTTAACAGAACGATTTTCACCATCTACCGCCACCCTCACGCGCAAAGACAGCAAAGGAAGAGAGATCATCGAAGAAAACCTGCAACCGCCGCGACCGCAACTGCGATTTCGCCCAACCGGCTATGGCGCCATGCGAGCGGGCACACATAACGCCACTCCACGCCGCTCCCGGTGTAACATCGGGCGTTACCGGGGGCTGATGCTCGCGTTAACAGGCGAAACTGGCATTGCAGCAAACCGTTCGATGCACATAGTCTCGAACCGAGTGGAGAGTCCGGCACACTCACCCATCATGACACCGACGCGCAGGACGGTCTTTTTGCCACAGACCTTGCTCCAGCGTGATCGGGAAGACTCCTTCTCGCGCCCAACGCGTGAATTTACCTAGCCCCACCCCTCGAATCGGAGGACAAGAGCCGAGCTCACATTGCAGGTTCCTTCGTAAGCTCGTCCATCACTTGCTTCGTCGCGCGATAGGCGAATTCAACAATCTCATCAATTTCATGTTCGGAAACGACGAGGGGTGGAGCAAACCCCAGAATGCCCCCCCTCCCCCCATGCGACATTGCTCGCGAAATAAATCTCCTGTCGCGCACCACCTTGAAGATTCGGGCGCCCACCTTGAGCTGCGGATCAAAGCGTTCTTGGTCGCAGCGCACAACTTGGGCGATGACTTCGCCAGTCGCCGGATCAACGACAGCATCTCTTTTGTCGCCCTCGATCCGGCGTCCGTTGATGAGAGCGGCCCCGGCAAGAAAATCCCGACGGCGCAGGACTCTCAAGATGTTGTTTAGCTAGCCCGAGCAGAGGTGTACTTTTGGGACGAGCAAGTTGGAAAACCATTTAGAAGTCTCTGTCGGTCATTTTGTTGAAGTTCTGCTGCCAATCAGGATACTAATTGTCACAGACAGATTTGCGTCGCTTTTCACCGTCGTTTGGACGGTTTCCTGCAGGACCCCACCATTTTGCAGCGGAATTCAACTGGAGCCCCGATTAATGCAATACGACCGAATAGACGCCCGCATTTTGGAGATTGTCCAAAAAAACAATCGCCTGACATCTGAGATTATAGGCGAGCTTGCTGGGCTTTCCGCGACTGCATGCCAACGACGTTTGAAGAGGCTCCGCTCCGACGGCATCATCGAAGCCGATGTCTCGATCGTTTCGGCGAAGGCTGTAGGAAGGCCGATCCAAATGCTCGTACTGGTAAGTCTCGAGCGGGAGCGCGCAGACATCATCGACAGATTTAAGAAAGCGATCAGATCGTCGGCTGAAGTCGTCAACGGATTCTACGTCACTGGGGACGCTGACTTCGTCCTGTATATCACCGCGCGGACGATGGAAGACTACGAGCAATTCACCCGGCGATTCTTCTATGAAAACCCTGACATCAAGGGATTCAAAACAATGGTCGTGATGGACCGGGTAAAGGCTGGTTTTGCGATTCCGGTAGAAGCTCCCGACGAAGGTTGATGTTCGTACTTTGTGGCCGTTCTACCGCGGCTTCCCGCTCTTTTTCGTCGCTCATCCATGCTTAACGCCAGAAAGTGGCGCCATCTGTGTCGTAGAGTCGTCTAGCGATGTTAAAACGTCGCAAGAACGTAGGGGCATGATAGCTTTAGGCAAGTGAATGGATGTCGCTCACGTCTGCAAGAGAGGCGATGTCGTTTTTCTTCTCAGCTCAGAGATGACAGTGCTGCGTTGTTTAGAAGCTTCGTTGGGCTATCAGAAAACTGGGGGAAACGTCCGATTAAAGCACGACAGATTATCACTAGACTTGGATGTCGTGTTTACGGATCAATGATGGCGGCAGCAAATCCGAAACCGGCACCGCGCATAAACTTTATATTCGAGCGCATCAGTGCTGCTCGTTTAATTCGGACTCAACGTTTCACGATTTTTCGATCTGCGATCAAATTGACGCGCAGAGTTCGCGAACCAAATGACAAAGCCTTCCGATTTTCAGACGTCCAACAGCATTGCCGCGCCGCTGCACAATCCCACATTCCTGCGGATTTGGCTGGCGAGCCTGCTGTCGAACCTCGGTATACTTATCCAAGGCGTCGGCGCGACCTGGGCGATGACGGAGATGACATCATTCGCTGATAAGGTGGCGCTCGTGCAGACAGCCTTGTTGCTGCCGATAATGTTGGTCGCTATGCCGGCTGGCGCTATTGCCGATATGCGTGATCGCCGGATCGTAATGCTGGTTGCACTGTCCATCGCTCTTTGCGGCGCCACAGCTCTTACTGCGATTGACTGGTTGGGCTTCACGACACCAAACCTATTGTTGGTGCTTTGCTTTGTGGTCGGCACTGGCATGGCGTTGATGGGACCGGCCTGGCAGTCTTCTGTCAGCGAGCAGGTGCCAGCCGAGAGCTTGCCGGCTGCGATCGCTCTCAATGGCATCAGCTACAACATCGCTCGGAGTTTCGGGCCGGCGGTTGGTGGCCTTATAGTTGCAACTGCAGGAGCCGTTTTGGCTTTCGCGGTCAACGCATTTCTTTATCTCCCATTGATAGCTGCGCTGTTCCTGTGGAAGCGTGTGCCGAAGCCATCGCGGTTGCCGCGGGAACGCTTAAGCCGCGCCATTGTCTCCGGCCTGCGCTATATCGCCAATTCTCCCTCAATCAAAGTCGTGATTGCGCGCTCGATGATAACCGGGATAGTCGGCAGTGGCATCCAGGCGCTGATGCCGCTGGTTGCCCGCGATCTGTTGCATGGAGGCGCGCAAACGTACGGCATCATGCTCGGTGCTTTCGGCGCGGGAGCTGTCATGGGAGCGCTCAACATTGGTGCATTGCGCGCGCGGATGAGCAGCGAGGCTGCGGTTCGGACCTGCACAATATCGATGAGCGGCGCCATAGCCGCGGTCGCCCTCAGCCACGAACCGATATTGACAGTCGCAGCTCTGGTTTTAGCGGGTGCCGTGTGGACGATAATCTGGACATTGTTCAACATCGGCATGCAACTGTCGGCGCCGCGGTGGGTTGCCGGTCGGTCGCTTGCGGCTTGGCAGGCATCGTTCTCAGGCGGACTAGCGATCGGCAGCTGGGGGTGGGGGCGGCTAACCGATGGACTTGGGGTTGAGGTCGCGCTGCTTGTGTCGGCTGCATTGATGCTGCTCTTGCCCGTTCTTGGGCGCTGGCTGCCCATGCCGTCTATCACGGAGCGGGGAGAGGACGCCGAGATGCTCGCCGATCCTAAGGTACGGCTTCCCCTTACCTACCGCAGCGGCCCTCTTGTGGTTGAACTCGAGTACAGGGTGGCTTCCGAGAATGCGCGTGCCTTCCATAACGTCATGCAGGATATGCAGCTCTACCGCCAACGCAACGGCGCCTATGGCTGGTCGATTGCGCGTGACATCGCCGACCCCGAGCTATGGACGGAGCGCTATCATTGCCCGACGTGGCTAGATTATTTGCGCCAACGCAACCGGTGGACGCAGTCGGAGCGCGTGCTAGATGACAAAGCGATGGCTTTCCACGTCGGGCCCGAGCCCGTGCGTGTTCGCCGGATGCTAGAACGCCCATTCGGATCGGTCCGCTGGAGAGAAGAGGTGCCCGACTGCACGCCGAATGAGCTCTAGGCTAGGACGTCGAAGAAGGCCAGTCAAAGCAAGGGTGTGTCGGCGCACGCCCGGGCAACGGAAGGCGGCGGCTAGTGCCCTCTGCCTATCGGCGAATCCCGCGCGCCATTGCAGCACGATATCCTCGTCGATATCGGCCGCGGTGAGCGCCGCCTCTGCCTTTCATCTGCGTCGCGAAACACAAGAGCGGCCTGTGAGCCCCGTTGTACCATCTCAAACGCTGCAAAGCGGGCTAAGACTTTGAAGCTCAAAGCACGGGACGCCATCCCGAATGATTGGGGTCTCACCGTCTCCTGCAGCTTGCGCCTGCCGAATAGCGCAAGCGTATAAAACCTGAAGAATCCTATAAGGTGGTGCAGATTTTCGGCGAGATGCACTCTCAAACGGGAAGATATGTCAGCAAAGCGGCGCTATACTTGTCAAATGGCACCGACACCTTCTCTTGGAATTCTGAATCTTGAACAAGGGTTGACGCCCGGCGCTCCTTCTCGGGCACCCCGCGCTCACTCGATTCTTAACCCGACTTCCTACGATTTCCCAGTCATCTTGGAAACAGTCGCAGGAGCTTGGGCAGAGATCGTCATTCGGGGCGATCCAGCACTTGAGCCAGCTTTTATCTCGGCGGCCCAAAAATTGGTAGAGCGGGGAGCTGTCGCTATCACGGCGAACTGCGGCTTTTCCATTCGGCACCAGGCCGCAGTGGCCGCGTCGGTTAAAGTTCCGGTCGTGACTTCCAGCCTGCTCTTACTGCCAAGCCTTCTTCGCCAGCTGCCGAAGGCTGCTAAGATTGCAGTGCTGACAGCAGATGCCACGCATTTGAGCGAGGATTTGTTAGGGGTTGATGATCCTATCCATAGGTCGCGGGTTGTGATTGGCGGCATCGAAGGCGGCGAGATGTGGCAAAACGAGATGAAACGTCCGACGCCACAGACCGATGTCAGCGTGATTGAACGGGAAGTCGCCGCGCGTGTCGCGCAGCTTCGAAATGAGCATCCAGCGATTGCTGCGATCTTGTTCGAATGCACGGCTTTTCCGCTAGTGGCGCCTACCATGCGCCGTGTGACGAAGCTGCCCATCTACGACATCACGACCCTCTGTCGCTTGACGCTCGCATCTGTCGCGTGACAGTGCGCTTTCAGGCCATCTGGAGCCCCCGGGCGGTTAGGTCTTCTCGATGTCAAGCGAAGCCACTGCAGACCGGCGGCGGTTCTCCATCCTGGATCCGTCCAGAAAAGTGGTTGCATCTCATACTCCGAAGCTTCGTACTAGGAGCGGCACAACAGAATTGAGCACCGCCGGGCGAGCGGCAAGCTGATAACCCGGCGAAGAGCGAACTGCTCCTCCCGGCATCATGCACGGGCTTCGGTCGCCGAAGCTTCAATGCCCCACCAGTTGCCGGCAGGTTGGAGCCGGCGCAGACACAACCCGGAACAGTGAGGAGGGTGGAACAATGCCCACCGCCGACTGCCGAGTAGCCACATCCCCGCTAACTCGATCGTGACGGGATTGTTACAGAGCCGTTCAACTAGAGCTCGAAAAGTTTTCGCGAGCTTTGGTCAACACTTCCACGCCGGACTCCGTCAGCCGAAATGTCTCGCTAAGCACGTAGCCAAAGTCTTCATCGATCCAATTGCCCAGCATCGAATGGAAGGTCATGTTCGGCTTCAGTTCCGTCAGATCCCCATCCTGCAGGCTAGCAGTTGGCTCCAACTAATCTATGCCATGGGCGTAGCCGCATCGAGAGTCCTTCTTCAGCCCATGCTTTGCGATGGTAAGCGGCAAGGAGACCCCGTCTGGCGGAGGGGGTGAACGATCGGCTATCGGCTGCTAAGTTTGTGAGCCGATGTGAGCTTCTATGTCTGCGCCTAGTTCTGGAACTAGAACCTTCCATATGATCGAAGCGGTCGCCGACCGTCTTGAGGGAGCGCCGCGGCAGCTTCGCCGACGCTGGTCGGACGAGTTTAAGGCCCAAGTCGTGATGGAGGCGCTGGAGCCTGGCGCGAGCGTCTCGGCGATCGCCCGCCGGATCGGCATTCACCCGTCGCAGCTGTTCGCCTGGCGCCGTGACGCTCGGGCCGAGCGGCGGCGTTATCGCTCACGGCACTCGAGTTGCGAGGGTGTGGTGGCGCCTGTGGCAGGCGCGGTGATCGAGATTGCCATTGGCGAGGTGATCGTGCGCGCCGGCGTGGACGTCGACGAGGCGCAGTTGCAGCGGGTGATCCGGGCGGTCCGTTCGGCATGATCCCCTCCGGCGTGAAGGTGTTCCTGGCGAGCCATCCAGTCGACTTCCGCAAGGGTATCGATGGCCTTGTTGCGCTGGTGCGCGATGCCGGCTCAGATCCG